>NZ_SGOM01000015.1 GCF_022113815.1 Vibrio cincinnatiensis | reverse complement strand
CAAAGAAAAGACCTAAAAAAATAAACCATGCAGGTTGCTCTTTCATTAAAAAGCCCCTTTTATTATGTCATATCCTTGACCTGACCAATCTTTGGCTGTTTTATCCGCCCATTCTGAAGTTTGATAAGATACATAGGCAGTAGCTGCGAGCGAGCCAATCAACACCACCCACCCCACCGGGCCGGCTAATAGGTTAATCCCCAAAAAACCAGCAGCAGTAGCACGAGCCGCCCCTGTCACGGCAAAACGCATGGTATAACGAGCTGCAGTACTTCCAGCGGCTGAACCAAGTCCCAACCCGGCACTTTCAGTAACCAAAACCCGAGCGTAATCTTCATTATTTTTACGTGCATCGTTGACTTTATTAAGTCGAGACGCCCCATCTAAAACCAGTAGACCTCGCCCTGCAACGTGTATGTTGCGACTTAGCGAGTGCAAGCTTTGGATATGTCCACTATTAGATACATTCAGGGTTTGATGAGTACGGCGCGATCCGGGTGTATTACCTTGATGATTCCGGCCATCTTTCGCCACATTGATCCCACGTTCAACATTATGTAGTGGAGAGAAAGCCGCATTTTTACCTAGCCGAGTACGATAAATTTCCAACTCAGTGGAAAAACTGGTCTGAAGGTTGCTGTAAGCCATCCGAGCGTGAATTTCTTTGGCGGCGATCAAACCACGCTGATGATGAAAGTTACGCATACGAGCTTGCTTAGCTTGATGTAAATCAATCAACGCCTGCTCATAGCGTTTTAAATGGGTTTGAAATAAATTAGAACGAGAGCCAACCGCAGTTAAGGCCGCCCCCGTATAACCATTCGAATTCAATACGGGATCAATTAAATCCTGTTTAATTTGAGCAACAGGTAATAAATAGTCGCCAAGAAAATGATTAGCCTGGTTAAGTTTCTCTAGCTCTCCTGTTGAAAAGCGGCGAAACTGCATAAGTAACCGTTCTGCCTCAACATCACAAGTTAAAGCATAGGGTTGATTGGGAAGTAAGATCGACTGTTGTGGATGTTGCTGTCTAAATTTCGCCAGTACATCGGGTTGACCCGCAAAAAAGTTGTCCGCATTCTGAGCAGACAGAGGGAGGTAATAAGAGTGCATTGTTGATGTCTACAGTTAGCCATAAGAAATGCCGAGATCCTAAATAACGGGCTAAACCAGCTCAACAATAAGTTGCATAATAAAAAAGAAATTGTCGCACAGCTCACTAAATGTAATGCGGAATAATCATAATTTATTATTATTAATACAGTTGCAAAGAACGATAAGAACCCGGTTTACTACCAACAAAGGTGTACTTTCGCCTTTTCCAGCGTTCCTAACTTTAGAGTGGTGAACTGTTACGCGCCTAGCATAGCGGATCACGATTTAACTAGACCTAGCATAACACTCTGTTCAAAAACAATGATTCAATATTTAAAAAATAGATTGTAACCATGAGGAATGCTGTTCCCAAAGCAACTTTGCAGCCATTAACATCGACATAGTAATCACCAAAGGGCGGATCCAACGCTGACCTTTCGTGACCACCACTTTAGCCCCGATACGGGCACCAATAAACCCACCGACAGCCATGGTTAAACCTATCTGCCAAATCGGCAACCCCGCCAGTAAGAAAAAGAGTAACGCGGCAATATTAGAGGTAAAGTTCAACACTTTAGTGCGAGCGGTCGCTTCAACTAAACCTAAATGGCCTAAAACCACAAAACAGACCGTAAAGATCGATCCCGTGCCAGGGCCAAAAAAGCCATCGTAAAATCCGACACCAAAACCAACCGTGAAAGCAAAAGTGCTTTCAGATAAAGGTGCTGGGCCAGTCTCTATTTTCGTCGCTGGTGCAAGTAGAAAATAGAGCGAAATAGCAATCAGAAGTGCAGGAATTAAGCTGGTCAACAAAGAGGTATCAATATACTGCACCAATTCTGCTCCCAACGCGGCACCAACAAAGGTACAGGCAATCGCTAGGCGCATGGTTTTCAAGTTCACCACACCTTGACGAACGAAATAAAGGGTTGCCGAAAAGCTGCCAAATGAACTTTGTAGCTTATTCGTAGCCAGAGCTTGAGTCGGTGGTACACCCGCTGCAAGTAAGGCTGGCAATGTGAGTAAACCGCCTCCCCCCGCCATCGCATCAATAAAACCAGCAAGGCTTGCAACTAGAAACAGCAAACCTAACACTTCAATTGAGATATCCATAAAATCCTTAGCTGTAAGTCAAAGTAAACAGAGGGATGAAGATTAAACGTCACTGGTTGAAATATACTTGAGCAACCATAAAAAAGCCCGCTTAATTCAGCGGGCAATGAGGTTGTCAGACAGGCTTAACACCTATCAGTATTGTTATTTACCAATAGAGCTATCACACTAAGCTGGCTTTTACTTTTTCATGTAACTCTTGTACAGAAGTCACGGATGCTTTCGGATCCGCAGTATGAGACATACAGGTTGCAAAAGCCGCATTCAGTGTAGTGGTATAGTTAACTTTCTCCGCTAACGCACCACGGCGTAACACTTTCGAGTCTTCAATCGCTTGACGCCCCGCTGCCGTATTCACAATGTAGGTGTACTCATTGTTTTTGATCCGGTCAAGAATATGTGGACGCCCTTCATGGACTTTATTCACCAGACGAGGGTTAATCCCAGCTTCACCCAAAATGACTGCAGTACCATGTGTCGCATCCAGTTTATAACCTAACTTAATCAACTTAGAAGCTAAATCGACGACTCGCTCTTTATCTTCTTCACGAACCGACAATAGCGCTCGGCCACTCTCAGGATACACATTGCCACAACCAAGCTCAGCTTTAGCAAAAGCTTCTGCGAAGGTTGAACCAACGCCCATCACTTCGCCGGTTGAACGCATTTCAGGACCAAGTAATGGGTCAACGCCAGGGAACTTATTAAAAGGAAGGACGACTTCTTTCACCGAGTAATACGGTGGAATAATTTCTTTGGTAAACCCTTGCTGTTCAAGAGATTGCCCAGCCATTACCCGAGCAGCGATTTTCGCTAATGGAGCTCCGGTTGCTTTAGAAACAAACGGAACTGTACGCGCAGCACGTGGGTTAACTTCAATCAGATAGACTTCGTTATCTTTTACAGCAAACTGAGTATTCATCAAACCTCGCACACCAAGCTCAAATGCGAGTTTTTCGACTTGCTCACGCATTTTATCTTGAATAGCTTGGCTTAGTGTATAGGCCGGCAATGAACAAGCCGAGTCACCAGAGTGAACGCCAGCCTGCTCGATATGTTCCATGATGCCACCGATGACGACGCGTTCACCATCACAAATCGCATCGATATCCACTTCCGTTGCATCATCAAGGAAACGATCAAGCAGAACCGGAGACTCGTTAGAAACACTGACGGCTTCATTAAAGTAGCGACGCAGATCTTGTTCATCATAAACAATTTCCATCGCCCGCCCACCTAAAACATAAGAAGGGCGAACCACTAGAGGAAACCCGATTTCTTTAGCTTTATCCACTGCTTGATCAAGCGCTGTTACAGTAGCATTTTCTGGCTGCTTAAGCCCCAAACGTTCAACAGCTTGCTGGAAGCGTTCACGGTCTTCCGCACGGTCAATCGCATCTGGGCTCGTACCAATAATCGGTACACCAGCCGCCTCTAAAGCTCGAGCAAGTTTCAGTGGCGTTTGTCCACCATACTGAACAATGACCCCTTTCGGTTTTTCAACGCGAGCAATCGCTAATACATCTTCCAAAGTGACCGGTTCGAAATATAAACGATCGGATGTATCGTAATCGGTTGAAACCGTTTCAGGGTTACAGTTAACCATGATGGTTTCATAACCGTCTTCACGTAGTGCAAGTGAAGCATGAACACAGCAGTAGTCAAACTCGATACCTTGCCCAATACGGTTTGGACCACCACCGAGAACCATGATTTTTTCACGATCGGTTGGATTCGCTTCACACTCTTCATCATACGTTGAATACATATAAGCCGTATCTGAAGAAAATTCAGCCGCGCATGTATCCACTCGCTTGTAGACCGGATGAATATCAAACTGATCACGCAAGCGACGAATTTCACTTTCAGCCACCCCTAACAAAGTCGATAGACGAGCATCAGAGAAACCTTTGCGTTTCATTTTGCGCAAGACATCAGCATTTAAGCCAGCGAAACCACCCGCTTTGATCTCTTGCTCCATTTTGACCAGTTCTTCAATTTGGACTAAGAACCAACGATCAATATTGGTCAGGTTAAAGATGCCATCAACAGAAAGACCAGCACGGAAAGCATCTGCGATATACCAAATTCGCTCCGCCCCCGCTTCTTTTAACTCTTGACGAATTTTAGTCAACGCATCGGGGGCATCGAGATCTACCATTTCATCAAAGCCATTAACACCCACTTCAAGGCCACGTAGCGCTTTTTGTAGTGACTCTTGTTGGTTACGGCCAATTGCCATCACTTCCCCAACCGATTTCATCTGAGTGGTTAAGCGGCTATTAGCCCCTGCAAATTTTTCGAAGTTAAACCGTGGGATTTTGGTCACAACGTAGTCAATGGTGGGTTCAAATGAAGCTGGCGTCGCACCACCCGTAATGTCATTCATCAACTCATCTAATGTAAATCCAACCGCTAACTTCGCAGCCACTTTAGCAATAGGGAACCCCGTTGCTTTTGAAGCTAAAGCCGAAGAGCGAGATACCCGAGGGTTCATCTCGATGATCACCATACGACCATCTTTCGGGTTAATACCAAACTGCACGTTCGAACCACCCGTTTCAACCCCAATTTCACGCAAAACGGCTAGCGATGCATTACGCATGAGCTGGTATTCTTTATCGGTAAGGGTTTGTGCTGGCGCGACCGTGATTGAGTCACCCGTGTGAATTCCCATCGGATCAAAGTTTTCAATCGCACAGACGATAATACAATTGTCGTTTTTATCTCGCACAACTTCCATTTCATACTCTTTCCACCCGATCAGTGATTCATCAATCAGCAGCTCGTTGGTCGGAGAAAGGTCAAGTCCTCGGCGACAAATTTCATCAAACTCTTCTTTATTATAAGCGATACCACCACCCGTTCCGCCCATCGTAAAGGAGGGGCGGATAATGCAAGGAAAACCGACCATGTCTAAAACTCGGTAAGCTTCTTCCATCGTTTTTGCAGTATCAGCACGTGGACATTCAAGACCAATGGATTTCATTGCTTTATCAAAGCGTGAACGGTCTTCCGCTTTATCAATTGCGTCCGCTGTTGCTCCGATCATTTCAACACCGAACTCGGCCAATACGCCGTGCTGTTCCAGTGCCAGAGCACAGTTCAGAGCGGTTTGCCCCCCCATGGTTGGCAAAATCGCATCAGGACGTTCTTTTTCGATAATTTTACGTACCACTTCCCAGTGGATCGGTTCAATATACGTTGCATCCGCCATCTCTGGGTCTGTCATGATGGTCGCAGGGTTAGAGTTCACTAAAATAACTCGATACCCTTCTTCACGCAGCGCTTTACAAGCTTGCGCACCTGAGTAGTCAAACTCACAAGCCTGACCAATAACAATCGGACCTGCACCTAAGATAAGAATGCTTTGAATGTCAGTACGTTTTGGCATTATTTACTACTCCAAATTAAGCGCGGTATTGTTTAATCAATTCGATGAAGTGGTCAAAAAGCGGGGCTGCATCGTGCGGGCCAGGGCTCGCTTCAGGGTGACCTTGGAAACTAAACGCCGGTTTATCCGTACGACAAATACCTTGCAATGTCCCATCAAATAAAGATTTATGCGTTGCTTGCACATTGTCAGGCAACGTGGCTTCATCAGCCGCAAAACCGTGGTTTTGAGAGGTAATCATCACCACATTGGTCGTTAAATCTTTGACAGGATGGTTTGCACCATGGTGACCAAATTTCATTTTTACCGTTTTAGCACCAGACGCAAGCGCTAGAATTTGGTGGCCTAAACAAATACCAAAGATGGGTAACCCTTTATCTAAAAAGCTTTTTGTCGCTTCAATGGCATATGTACAAGGTTCTGGATCTCCAGGGCCATTAGACAGAAAAACACCATCAGGATTGAGTGCCAACACCTCTTGCGCCGTCGTTTCTGCAGGAACAACTGTGAGACGACAGCCACGATCCACTAACATACGTAAGATGTTACGTTTCGCCCCAAAGTCATAAGCAACAACATGATATGGCAATTCACTGTCATCTTTTGCTTCTGGTAGACCGCCTTCTAATGTCCATGAGCCTTGCTTCCAAGAGTAAGCTTCTTTGGTTGAAACTACTTTTGCAAGATCCATCCCTTTTAAGCCGGGAAACTCTTTTGCCTTACTAAGAGCAAGCGCTTGATCAAGATTATCACCAGCCATTAGACAGCCGTTTTGCGCTCCATTTGCACGTAAATGACGCGTCAGCTTACGCGTATCAATGTCTGCAATACCGACAATATTTTGTGACTTGAGGTAATCAGAAAGAGAGCGTTCGTTACGGAAATTGGAAGCAACCAGTGGGAGATCGCGAATAACTAAACCTTGAGCATGAATGGAAGAGGATTCTTCGTCTTCGGAATTGGTTCCGGTATTACCAATGTGGGGATAAGTGAGAGTTACAATTTGCTGAGAATAGGAAGGGTCAGTGAGGATTTCTTGGTACCCCGTCATCGAGGTATTAAAAACGACTTCACCAACGGAAATACCCTCAGCGCCAATGGACACTCCGTGGAACACTGTCCCATCTTCCAGGACTAACAGTGCTGATTTACTCAAGACAACCTCCAGAATAAAAATGCATAAAATATAAATTAATTTGCAAATTTGCCATCCTTTTCGCTTAGAAACCTTGCTCGAGGGTGTTTTAGACAAATTGGCGGTATTCTAAAGTTCACCCAGATTCCTGTCAATATTCGCTTATAAATAAAATCTCAATTCAGAGCTTTACAACCATAAAATTCCTCAAACCAAGTAAAAAAACACTTTTTTATCTAGAATTCTCTCTATCACCCTTAAAGTGAATAAAAAAACACCTTAGAAAAAAACATCAAAAGAGAAAAAAACAGCAACAGAAAACGCAAACGATAAACCACAAAAAAAACATAGAAAAATAAGCAGCTCAACCATCAAGTAGAAAAATAAACCTATAAACCACAAAGATAGTAATAAAAAAGGCTCAGTACAGGGAAGAAAAGTTAATGAGAAAAGAATGTGAAAAAATAGATGCGCCAAACCTTGCTGGCGCATAATTATGTAATTACAATTCGTTTAGAGCAAGCACATCGGTCATTGTATAAAGGCCTGCCTTTTTGTGCGCTAGCCAAACTGCGGCTTTCACTGCACCATTAGCAAATGTCATTCGATCAGTGGCTTTATGCGTAATTTCAATGCGTTCACCAATATCAGCAAACATGGCGGTATGCTCACCGACAATATCTCCGGCACGAATAGTAGCAAAACCAATTTCATGACGTTGTCGCTCACCTGTAATGCCTTCACGCGCATAAACTGCCACATCACCCAGCTGATTTCCCATCGCTCCAGCAATCGCCTCCCCCATACCAATCGCGGTCCCAGAAGGTGCATCCACTTTATACCGATGGTGAGCTTCAATGATCTCGATGTCACAATAGTCTCCCATCACTTTGGCTGCTTTTTCCAGTAACTTAAATACCAAATTAACACCAACACTGTAGTTAGGGGCCATAACGATAGGAATTACAGCAGCTGCTTCATCGATCATTGCTCGTTCTGATTCGCTAAATCCCGTCGTACCAATAACCAGTTTTTTTCCATATTGTTTGCATAATTCGATATTGGCTAAGGTACTGGCAGGAGCAGTAAAATCGATGATCACATCAAAGTCATTAATCGCGAGCTCAAGGTTATCCACCAAAGCAACATCAAAGCGTCCTTCACCACACAACTCACCAATATCCACCCCAACTAATGAAGACTCTGGACGTTCTGAGCCTGCACCAACGGTTGTCTCTGGGTGGTAATAGCTGGCTTTGACCAAATTACGCCCCATTCGACCAGCCGCACCTGCAATCGCAATTCTTACCATTGCATTTTCTCCATTTCTATTTCATGTGTACTATACACACTCTCTATCCAATCTATTGCTCTAAACTACCAACTATCCTTGATGGTGGCTAGCACTTAGCGAAACTCTTTCATCACTCGTTCAACAATCGGGATATTTGCCTCTGGAAAGGAATAGTCTGCAAGTTCACAAATTGCGACCCATTTACCTTGCTGGCCTTCTTTACCAAAAGGCTGGTGATTAAAATCATGAATCAGCATAAAATCAAACTTGAGTGATTTATCAGAATAATCAAACTCAAGGTGCTGAAAGAGTGACTGCTCGCTTACTTCAATTCCGACCTCTTCTTCTAATTCTCGATACATGGCTTGCTCAATCGTTTCCCCAGTTTCTACTTTTCCACCGGGAAATTCCCATAGCCCCCCTTGATGTTTATCATCGGGACGTTTAGTAATAAATAATTGAGACCGCTCAGGATTAAGGATAATTCCAGCCACAATATGAATACGCTTCATCATCGGTTCCTTTTATCAATTCAGATACAATGCAATAAAAAAATTCACGGTAAATAGAAACATCGCATCGATGAGTGCGGAGAGCACTCTCTAGTTATGAATAGCAAAAAGAGCCGACATGCGGCTCTTTTACTGGCTATGTAAACAGCTCAACGATTAAGCAATTTTACCGTGGCACTGCTTATATTTTTTACCACTGCCACATGGGCAAGGTTCGTTACGACCAACTTTTCTCTCGTCTCGAACTAAGGGTTGCTGCGTGGCTTCATCTTGTTCACCATTAAGGTTAGCATGCTGTGCTTGAACACGTTTTGCCGCTTCTTCTGCTTGAGCTTGACGCTGAGCTTCCATTCGCTCAACTTCTTCTTGCTGCTGCACTCGAACCTTAGACAAAATGGTGATCACATCAGATTTCAATGATTCAAGGAGCTCTTCAAATAGCTCAAATGATTCACGCTTATATTCCTGTTTCGGGTTTTTCTGAGCATAGCCACGTAAATGAATACCTTGACGAAGATGATCCATGGCCGCTAAATGCTCTTTCCATAAGGTATCAAGCGTTTGCAGCATAACGGATTTCTCAAAATTACGCATAACAGAGGCACCTACGGCTTGCTCTTTCTCTTGATAAACGATTACCGCTTGTTCAAGAATTCGCTCACGCAGCGCTTCTTCATACAGCTTATCATCTTCATCTAGCCAAGTTTGAATCGGTAGGGAAAGGTCAAAGTCATTTCGCAAACGCTCTTCTAACCCACTAATATTCCACATGTCTTCCAAAGATTGAGGTGGAATATATTCGTCGATTACGGCAGTGAAAACGTCTACTCGGTTTTGCTCGATCATTTCACTGATATCATCCACTCGCATCAGCTCATCACGTAGCTCATACACGACTTTACGTTGATCGTTCGCGACATCATCATATTCAAGTAATTGTTTACGAATATCAAAGTTACGCCCTTCCACTTTCCGTTGCGCTTTTTCAATAGAGCGAGAAAGCATTTTACTCTCAATGGCTTCTCCTTCTTCCATACCGCTTTGAATCAAGCTCGCCATACGATCTGAAGTGAAGATCCGCAGGAGGCTATCTTCCATTGATAAATAGAAGCGTGAAGACCCCGCATCCCCTTGGCGACCAGAACGGCCACGTAGCTGGTTATCAATTCGGCGAGATTCATGACGTTCAGTACCTATGATATGTAAACCACCAGCATCTAATACTTGATCATGCACTTTTTTCCATTCTGCTTTGATCTGGTCGATCTCTTCTTGGCTTGGGTTAGTTAAACTTTCCACTTTTGCTTGCCAACTACCACCCAACACAATATCTGTACCACGTCCTGCCATATTTGTGGCAATTGTGACAGCGCCTGGTGTCCCTGCTTCAGCTACAATTTCGGCTTCTTTTTCATGGAACTTAGCATTAAGCACGTTATGTTTGATCTTCGCTTTCTTAAGAGCATTGGCTAATAGCTCTGATTTTTCAATCGAGATAGTACCAACCAAGACAGGCTGCCCCTTAGCAACACGTTCTTTAATATCTTCAATAATCGCGGCAAATTTTTCAGCTTCAGTGCGGTACACCACATCTGGCATGTCATCACGTACCATCGGTTTATTGGTTGGAATTACCACCGTTTCTAAACCGTAAATAGATTGGAACTCAAACGCTTCGGTATCGGCAGTCCCAGTCATTCCCGATAATTTTTCATAAAGGCGGAAATAGTTTTGGAAAGTGATCGAAGCCAATGTTTGGTTTTCATTCTGAATACTCACCCCTTCTTTTGCTTCTACCGCTTGGTGCAAACCATCAGACCAACGACGCCCCGGCATAGTCCGACCAGTATGTTCATCAACAATGACCACTTCACCGTCATCGGTAACAATGTAATCGACATTTTTTTCAAATAGGACATGGGCACGCAGCGCCGCATTAACATGGTGAAGTAAGCTAATATTGGCAGGAGAATAAAGCGTATCGCCTTCTTCCATCATTCCGTTACTGATCAGAAGCTCTTCAACGTACTCCTGACCCGTTTCGGTGAGATAAACCTGCTTCGATTTTTCGTCCACCGTATAGTGACCATCACCTCGATATTCTTCTGAGTCTTCTTTTTCTTGCTGTTTGAGATTGGGAATAAGAGTGTTAATGCGTGTATACAGTTCTGAACTGTCTTCAGCAGGACCTGAAATAATCAATGGCGTACGAGCTTCATCAATTAAGATAGAGTCCACCTCATCGACGACAGCGAAAAAGCGCTCACGCTGAACGCGATCTTCCATCCGAAATGCCATGTTGTCGCGCAAGTAATCAAAACCAAATTCATTGTTTGTTCCATAGAGAACATCTGCTTGATAGGCTTGTTTTTTCTCATGAGGAGGCATGTTAGGCACGTTTATACCCACCGTCATACCTAAAAATTCAAATAAAGGACGGTTGGTTTCCGCATCACGTTTAGCTAAATAGTCATTGACGGTAACAATATGAACCCCTTTCCCCGCTAGAGCATTGAGATAAGCGGGGAGTGTGGCCGTTAAAGTTTTACCTTCACCGGTCCGCATTTCTGCAATTTGTCCAGCATTTAATACCATGCCACCAATGAGCTGGACATCAAAATGACGCATACCAAAGACACGTTTGGACGCCTCACGCACAGTAGCAAATGCTTCTGGCAATAATTGATCTAATGTTTCACCTTGCTCAATACGTTGACGAAACTCTACCGTTTTAGCCTGGAGTTCATCATCTGAAAGAGCCTCAAATGCAGGCTCAAAACTATTGATTTCTTTTACGATCTTTCTTAAACGGCGCAAGGTGCGGTCGTTACGACTGCCAACCACCTTTGTCAGTAGCTTAGTTATCATTTTTTATGAATCTCTCTTTACTTAGATCTTCCCGATCTACTTTTAATGTCTCTAGTCTCTACCTATCTGCAACTAAGGATACTGAGATAAATCATGTACCTTGGATATTGTGATAGTGGCCTTTATTTTCAAGACACTAAACAAATTATGTGGCCCTTAGTGTAAGAAATTTTACCCATAAGAACCAACTGCAATCAGGCCTGTTTGCACTCAACTTAACATTTTGTATGTCCAATATCATGCAAAAGGTCAATTCACCACCCATTTGCCGATAAAGGAGGCAAATAATTACCGCTTTCAGCAATAAAAAAGCCAGACTCTAAGTCTGGCTTTTTTATTGTATTTAGAAACTAGGCGATAACGATATTAGGCTCAGCAAAAGTCACTGGCGAACCGACTTCTTCTTCAAAGGTTGCCCATTCCCATGCTTCTTGGTCCGCTAATACGGCTCGAAGCAGTTGATTATTTAGGCCATGCCCCGATTTATACGCTCTGAATTCACCGACAATAGCGTGTCCACACATGTAAAGATCGCCAATAGCATCCAAAACTTTGTGTGTGACAAATTCATTCGCAAATCGTAAGCCTTCTTCGTTAAGAATACGGTAATCATCTAATACGATCGCGCAATCAAAACTCCCACCCAAACATAAGTTTTGTGATTGTAAGTACTCAATATCACGCATAAACCCAAAAGTTCGAGCTCGAGAGATTTCTTTCACAAAACCTTGAGATGAAAAATCAAACACTAAGTGTTGCTCATCACCATCAATAGCGGGGTGATTAAATTCAATTTCAAAATCCATTTTAAAGCCGTTATGTGGGCGAAGTTCTGCCCATTTATCACCATCTTCAAAACGCACGGTTTTTTTGATGCGAATAAAACGCTTAGGCGCATTCAGCTTTTCAACACCTGCTTGTTGCAGCAGATAAACAAATGGACTTGCACTTCCATCCATAATAGGAATTTCAGGAGCATCAACTTCAATAATAACGTTGTCAATACCCATACCGGCAAGCGCAGCATTTAAGTGCTCAACTGTTGAGATACGGATACCTTCATCATTGACCAATGCAGTACAAAGCATGGTATCACGTACAGACTCTGGATCAGCCGGGAAATCGACTGGTGGATTCACATCTGTACGACGATAAATGATACCTGTATTTGCAGCAGCAGGGCGAAGTGTGAGCGTGACTTTACGACCGGAATGAAGACCCACCCCAGTTGTTTTCACTATTTCTTTCAGAGTACGTTGTCTGATCATCTACTTGCCTCTATTTCGATGCCACAAAGCTCGACCGATAAAAACCGACCGAAATCTTACCAGAATTTTGAACAGTGTCAAATTGTGGCGCTATATTAATCAGCCTGACGACGTAAAAAAGCCGGAATATCTAAGTACCCACTTTCCTTCTCTGGCTTAGGTGCTGCACTTTGGCTAGCAGAAGAAGAACTGCTTGCTGCCGAAGATGGCTGAGCTTTCACTTCTTTTTCCTGCAAAGGTTGTGCCACTCTCTCTTCCACTTTAGCCGCCGGAGCCACAGCCTGAGGTTGAGCAACCGCTGCTGTTTTGCTTTTTCCGCCTGCCACCAAAGTAATATCGGGTTTTTTCTCATTTCCGATACCGGTAGCGACCACAGTAACACGAATCTCATCCGCCATATCTGGGTCCAGAGAAGTACCAATAACTACCGTAGCATTATCTGAAGCAAACGCTTTTACGGTGTTACCAACCGTTTCAAATTCGTCCAGACGCATATCTAAACCAGCGGTAATATTTACCAGTACACCACGAGCTCCCGCCAAATCGATATCTTCCAACAGAGGGCTAGAAATGGCCATTTCTGCCGCCTCTTCCGCTCGGTCTTCACCTTTGGCGACACCACTCCCCATCATGGCATGACCCATTTCAGACATCACGGTTCTTACATCCGCAAAGTCGACGTTAATCATACCTGGGCGAGTAATGAGTTCAGCAATACCCTGCACTGCATTCTTTAGTACGTCGTTCGCGCTAGCAAAGGCTTCAAGTAAAGTGATTCCACGACCTAATACCTTGAGCAGTTTCTCATTTGGAATCGTAATCAAGGAGTCGACATGCTTTGACAACTCTTCAATACCTTGTTCAGCAAATGCGAGACGCTTTTTACCTTCAAAGCTAAATGGTTTTGTAACTACAGCAACCGTTAAGATACCTAATTCTTTGGCGACTTCAGCAATCACTGGAGCAGCACCGGTTCCTGTACCTCCACCCATACCAGCGGCGACAAATACCATATCGGCACCTGACAGAACTTCTTTAATTCTATCTCGATCTTCGAGAGCTGCGTCACGTCCAACTTGTGGATTGGCACCTGCACCTAAGCCTTTTGTAATATCGCCACCAATCTGAATAACGCTACTCACGGTTGCTTTACGAAGTGCTTGTGCATCTGTATTGATACTGATGAATTCCACGCCTTCGATGGACTCACGCACCATGTGTTCTACGGCGTTACCGCCGCCACCACCAACCCCAACGACTTTAATTACCGCATCGTCAGACATTTCCATCATCGGTTCAAACATGTGTTATCTCCGTTTTTCCTGCTGTCAGGTTAAAACTCTTTTTGTATCCAGTTACGCAAACGACTCAATAAGCTCGACATTGATTGGCGCTTAGGCTCTTGATATTCAGTATCGTCGTTAATTTGACTGTCTCTTGCGTAATGAAGTAAACCCACTGCCGTAGAATGATACGGCTCTTTTACATAATCAGTAAGCCCACTCACTTCAAGCGGCTTACCAACCCTAACTTGATTGCGAAACACCCGTTCCGCACAATCGACAACGCCTTCAATCTGCGCAGCGCCACCCGTTAAAACGATACCGGCAGCAAGATGATGTTTAATTCCGTCTTTGCGCAGTTTTTCTTGAACCGTGTCAATTGTCTGGTTAACCAGCCCCATTAATTCAGTGTAGCGGGGCTCAATCACTTCCGACAAGGTTTGTCGTTGTAAACTCCGTGATGGCCGCCCCCCAACACTGGGAACATTAACCGTATCATCCTTGCTGACCAACTCACTTAGCGCACAACCGTATTTCACTTTGATTTCTTCTGCATCGCTAACTGGCGTACCAAACGCGAATGCTATATCACTAGTTACGGCATTGCCCGCATAAGAGAGGACCTCTGTGTGTCGAAGTGCGCCGCCGGTCCAAATGGCAATATCCATTGTTCCTGCACCGATATCGATGACACAGACACCGAGTTCCCGCTCATCTTCAGTGATGACTGCATGACTGGCGGCTAACCCTGAATACACTAACTGCTCAACTTTCAATCCGCAACGTTCAACAGCTTTAATAATGTTTCGAGCCATATCGTTATGACAAGTAATAAGGTGAACGCTCACTTCCATGCGTACACCAGATAATCCTAGTGGATTTTTTATGCCTTCTTGATAATCAATCGTAAATTCTTGGGGAATGACGTGCAAAATGCGCTGCTCATCTCCAATTTTGATCGATTTCGCCGTATGAATGGCACGATCCATATCTTCTTGAGAAACTTCCTCATCAGAGATAGTTCCCATGCCTTTCTCAATTCTGCTAGCAATATGCCTGCCAGAAATGGATAAATAGACATGGCTAATTTGACATTCCGCCATCAACTCAGCTTGGTCAATGGCGCGTTGAACCGATTTGACGACCGACTCGAGATCATTGACGCCACCTTTATCCATGCCGCGAGAAGGACTACTGCCTGCACCGATAATATTGATTTGACCATCAGGAAGAATTTCCCCCACTAACGCAGATACGGTAGCGGTTCCAATATCTAACCCGACAACAAGACTGTCACTGGCCATTTTCGTCATTTGTACTCTCTTTGTCACTCTTGCTCTAAAAACCAACCTACCGCTGCACCAGTGTCATATCTAAGATCGATATAACTCACTCGTTCAGTATCACGACCCAGCTGCTTATAGAGCAGAAAAAAGCGCGCAATGCGCTCATCTAAGGATTCTTTTCCTATCTCTAATCGGATACCGTTATCCAATATAATCTGCCAAGCTCGACGCTCATTAAGTACTAATGAGGATATGTTTAGCCCAACTTTTTGAAAATCAGGGTTATATTTTCGCCATGCGGCGAGCACTTCTGTCGCACTGTCATCAGGCCCATAGAGCTTGACGTATTCTTGTTTGACCATGCCTATATCACCATTGAAGATAACCCCTTTATCATCCAATAGTGTATTTCCATTCCAAATCGCCGCCACTTGATGCTCGGTTAAGAATACCTTGATGGTATCTGGCCACTGTTTTCTGATTGATGCATGAGCCACCCAAGGGATCTCTTGTGCTCGGCTTTGTAAGGCATCAATATCTTGCGACATAAATGTGCCAATATGCTCGAGTTGAGCAAACGCTCGCTGCACATCAAAGGTCGATACATATTGTAAGTCCCCTTGTAAAACGAGCTTAGAAAGTGGAAGACGATGTTCATCCCACATCCAACTGATCGTTGAGTACAGCAAAGCGCCAAGCAACAGCAGCACCATCAAGAAAAAACAGCCACCTGCGGTGTGTTGTCTTACTCTAGATGAAGCGGAAAAGCGGCGACTTTCGGTTAACATGTAGTTAATCAAAGTCCGATGATCCTGATGTTGATTGGCAATGTGATTCCCTATTTATTTTACAATAGAGGTAAAAGCATTGGCTTTAACCTCTGAATTATACTGAGGTGATGGAAAGTATCAAATACTCAAATACAGAAATTGACGATAAATAGTCACTAAATTGCTGCATTGCTTCAGTTATGCAACTTATTTATGCTCTTGCATCTGTTCAATATCCAATTTTAGCTCAGCTAATTGGCGGGCAATTTTACCAATATCCCCGGCCCCTTGCGTCAATACTAAGTCACCATCTTGCAGAATATTGGCTAGTACCGACGGTAAAGCTTTCGTTTCTGGAACGAAGATCGGATCAATTTTGCCTCGGCTACGAATGGCTCGACACAGAGAGCGTCCATCTGCGCCTGCGATGGCTTTCTCGCCCGCAGAATAAACCTCCAACATGACTAGAACATCGACTTGTTCTAGTACGTTAGCAAAATCATCATACAGATCCCGAGTTCGAGTATAACGATGAGGTTGAAAAATCATAACTAGCCGTTTTTCAGCCCAACCGCTGCGGGCAGCTTTGATGGTGACATCCACTTCGGTTGGATGATGCCCATAATCATCCACCAACATAACGTTTCCTTTACCACTCTCAAATTCACCAAGATGATCAAATCGACGCCCCGTTCCTTGAGTATTGATCATCGCTCGTAAAATGACGTTATCATCAATTTCATCTTCAGTCGCAACAGCAATAGCCGCAGCAGCATTGAGTGCATTATGACGTCCCGGAATATTGAGAGTAATATCTAAGTTTTCTTTTCCTTTACGGACGATGGTGAACTTACCCTGCTGTCCCTGTTGATGATAGTTTTCAATTCGAACATCCGCTTGAGCTGAAAAACCATAGGTAATTACCTGGCGGCTGATGCGTGGAATAATTTCACTCACCACAGGATCATCTAGGCACAATACCGCTTGACCATAAAATGGAAGGTTGTGCAGAAAATCAATAAAGGTCTGTTTAAGTGTTTCGAAATCTCCGCCATAAGTATCCATATGATCAGCTTCAATATTGGTGACGATGGTTACCATCGGCTGCAAATAGAGAAAAGAGGCATCACTTTCATCAGCTTCAGCGATTAAGATCCGGCTCGACCCCAAGCGGGCATTGGTCCCTGCACTTTTTACCAAACCACCATTAACAAAGGTAGGATCTAATCCTGCTTCAGAATATATTTGAGTGACTAATGCGGTTGTCGTTGTTTTACCATGCGTCCCAGCAACTGCAATTCCGTGTCGAAAACGCATCAATTCAGCCAACATTTCAGCTCGACGAACAATCGGGATTCGCTTTTCACGTGCTGCTATAATTTCAGGATTATGCTCATTGATAGCCGTTGATACCACCACCACACTCGCATGATGAACGTTCTCCGCTTGATGACCAATATAGATAATGGCCCCTTTACTGGTCAGACGCTCTGTCACGGCATTAGCGGCCAAATCTGATCCTGTAATGGTATAACCTTCATTGAGTAACACTTCTGCGATACCACTCATACCAGCACCACCAATTCCAATAAAGTGGATGCTTTTTACTCGGCGCATTTCCGGAATCAGAGCACGAATTTGTGCCAGATCTTGGGTATGTTTAACTGTCATTCATTGTTTCTCATTGTTTGTTAGTGGTGATGGTCATAATAGCCTCAGCCACAACTTTATCGGCATTCAACTTAGCGGCCGCTCTTGCCTTCTGTGCCATCATCAATAGCTGCTGATGATCTAGCGCTTTAATCGTATTCGCCATGCTTTCGGCCGTCAGTTCTGGCTGCTCAATCATTAATGCAGCGTGACAAGCAACAAGATGATCCGCATTGAGAGCTTGTTGGCGATCTTTATGCATGAAAGGAACAAAGATAGCCGCAACACCTGCCGCCGATATTTCAGAGACCGTTAAAGCGCCAGAGCGACAAACGATGAGATCTGCCCAAGCATAAGCTTGAGCCACATCATCGATAAATTCAAAAACATCGACTTGATCTACCCCATTTAGAGCATAAGCCTCTTCGACTTCTTTCTGATTATGCTTGCCGGCCTGATGGCGAATTTGATACCCCTCACCTAAACGAGCCATCGCTCTAGGCATGGTTTGGTTTAAAATCCGCGCCCCTTGGCTGCCTCCCATGACTAAAATACGAATAGGCCCTTGTCTTGTGGCTAAACGTTGTACAGGTTCCAGCAATTGAGTAACATCTGTACGTACAGGGTTACCCACAACAGGAACTCCCACAAAAGCCCCCTCAAAGGCTTGGAAAACCTGCGTCGCTATTTTAGCTAACCAACGATTAGTCAGCCCAGCCACGGCATTTTGTTCATGCAGAATAACCGGAATACCTTGTAACCAAGCGGCAATGCCACCAGGCCCACTCACATAACCACCCATCCCCAGCACAGCATCAGGTTGCCATGCTTTTAAATGGCGGCGAGCCTGAAAAATCGCATTAATAATTTGCCAAGGCGCGGTTAGTAAGCGTAATACCCCTTGTCCACGTAACCCTTTCACACGAATAAAATCAATCTCAATGCCATGCTTAGGCACTAGCTCTGCTTCCATACGATCGGCGGTTCCTAGCCAACGAATTTCCCAGCCTTGTTGCTGTAGCTGCTTGGCAACGGCAAGCCCGGGAAAAACATGCCCCCCCGTTCCCCCAGCCATCACCATTAATCGTTTATTCTTCTTCATCATTCTTTTTTTCTTTTCTTGTATGGAGGAGCCGACACTCATGATCGATACGCAGTAAAATGGAAACAGCAACAGACATGATAATCAGGCTAGACCCACCGTAACTGATCAGCGGTAAGGTTAATCCTTTGGTCGGTACCATGCCGGCTGCCGCACCAACATTGACTAATGTTTGAAACGCAAACCAAATACCAATACCAAACGCTAAATACCCACCAAATTGCAGATCGTGTTCAAAGGCTTTTTTACCAATCAATAACGCTTTCAGTACCAAGCTAAAAATTAAAGCAAGCACCAGAACAACGCCCACAAAACCTAACTCTTCAGCCATCACAGCAAAAACAAAATCGGTATGAGCTTCAGGCAAGTACTCTAACTTTTGTATAGAATTCCCTAAGCCTTGTCCAAACCACTCACCTCGACCAAAGGCCATCAATGACTGAGTTAACTGATAACCACTACCAAAAGGGTCATCCCAAGGGTCAAGAAAAGAAGTCACACGACGAATACGGTAAGGCTCTGCTGCAATCAAAGCGAGAACGGCTAAAATTCCCGCCACCATCAAAGCAAGAAATTGCGATAATTTGGCTCCAGCGATAAACAACATACCAAATAAGGTGACTAACATCACAATAACGGTACCTAAATCGGGTTGTCCTAACAGTAATACTGCCAGTGCACCAAACACCATAATGGGTTTCATGAAACCACCAAAAAAGGTTTCCCGCACCTCATCTTGCTTACGTACTAGATAGCCAGCCATAAAAATAAACAAAGAAAGCTTCGCCACTTCTGCTGGTTGTAAGTTAAATAACCCTAGAGGTATCCAACGAGAAGCATCATTTACCGATTTACCCGCGACCAAGACAATAATGAGTAAGAAAAATGATACTGCAAGCAGCACAGAGCTATAACGCATCCACCGTTCAACTGGGACCTGTAACACAACAGAAGAAGTCAATAGCGCCAACAGCAAAAAAATGCCATGACGAAACATAAAGTGAAATGGCTGATCAGTCAGACGAGAACTGATTGGAAAGGAGGCGGAGGTCACCATAACTAAGCCAATCAACATCAACCCCAAAGCTAACCAGACCAGTTGGCGATCAAACAACGCTTGAGGAGACGGTGTTTTTAACCAACGGATCACAGCATGATATGAGGTTGAGAAAGCCAAAATAATTACCTTTTCACAGATGCGTACTGCTTAGCCAATGCAGCAAAAGCATCGCCTCGGGCCATAAAATGTTTAAATTGATCAAAGCTTGCACAAGCAGGAGAAAGCAGCACCATATCTCCAGATTTCAGCTCTGGATGGATGTGTTGAATCGCTTCGTCCATGGTTGTAAAGAATTGTGCGGAAGGATGCAGAGACATAAATTGATCACCATCTCGTCCAAAACAGCACAATCTTACCGGTAACTGAGCTAATGCTGGTTTAAGAGCACTAAAATCGGCCCCTTTCCCAACACCACCAACCAATAGGAACAAACGTCCAGAAATATCCAAACCTGATAAGGCCGCCAGTGTACTGGCCACATTGGTTGCTTTAGAATCATTAACCCAGCGAATACCATCATTATCTACAACCAGTTGGCAACGATGTGTCAACCCAGTGTAAGACTTCAAGGCTGGTAATGCGCTCAGATAATCCACATGAGCGGCATCCAATAACGCCAGCACGGTTAATACATTGGCAACGTTATGACGGCCAACTAAGCTCAACTCCGCCACTGGCAAAACGGGCTCGCCTTTTGCCAATAACCACTCTTGCCCTTGATAAGAAGCCACCCGGTAGTCAGCCAAAGAGTTATTTAGCCCAAAAGTTATCTGAGTTGAGGAACAATGTTCAGGAAATGTTTGTTTATCATCCGCATTCACAATCGCCGTTTTAGCATGCTGGAAAATACGCAATTTGGCTTGTCGGTACGCTTCCATTCCCACATATCGATCCATATGATCTTCTGATAAATTCAAGAAAGCCCCAGCAACCAACGCTAAATTTGCTGTTGTTTCTAATTGAAAACTCGACAGTTCCAATACATAAAGATCCGCGTCTTGTGCCAACAAATCTAGGGCGGGAACGCCAATATTACCGCCAACTGCCGTTACAATACCGGCGGCTTTCGCCAACACTCCCGTTAAATCGGTCACGGTACTTTTGCCATTAGAGCCCGTAATCGCAATCACAGGCTTATCCACATGCCAAGCAAACAGTTCAATATCCCCGACAACCGGAATACCTTGCTTAAGAGCCTGCTGTATCTCTGGGGTTGCCAATGCAATACCTGGATTAGTGACAATTAAATCCGCTTCAAGTAACCACTGTGAATGCCAGCTTCCACAGTGAAGAGGGATAGCGTTGGTAAGCTGATCTTGCCCAGGTGGCGCCTCTCGAGTGTCCATCACTTTTACTGAAACAGAGGGGTGGTGGCGACGTAGATAATTAACGACAGAGAGCCCGGTAATACCGAGCCCAACGACCACAACATGCTGAATGCCTTGCCAACGATCCATTTTCATTTGCTACCCAAATTTGCTTAGCGGACTTTCAACGTCGCTAAACCGATCAAAACCAATACAATAGAAATAATCCAAAAACGTACGATCACTCGTGGCTCCGGCCATCCTTTCAATTCATAATGGTGATGAATCGGGGCCATACGGAAAATACGTTGTCCACGCAGTTTATAAGAACCAACCTGTAAAATGACAGATACCGTTTCCATCACAAACACTCCGCCCATGATCACCAGCACAAACTCCTGTCGAACCAAAACTGCGATAGTCCCCAGAGCTCCGCCTAATGCTAACGAGCCAACATCTCCCATAAACACTTGAGCGGGATACGTATTAAACCACAAGAAACCAAGCCCTGCGCCGACCATTGCCGTACAAACGACAACGAGCTCAGAGGTATAAGGGATATAAGGAATATGTAAATAATTGGCAAACTGAACATTACCCGTCGCCCAAGCAATCGCACCAAAAGCGGCGGCCACCAAAACAGTTGGCATAATGGCTAGCCCATCTAGCCCATCGGTCAGGTTTACAGCATTACTGGTCCCGACGATGACAAAATAGGTCAACACAATATAGAGCACGCCAAGTTGAGGCATGACATCTTTAAAGAAAGGCACCACCAGTTGGGTCGCTGCAGTATCTTGCCCATGAGCATACAAAGCAAACGCAACCACTAATGCAATCGCGGATTGCCAAAAATATTTCCAACGGGCAATAAGCCCATCAGTATTTTTACGCACCACTTTGCGGTAATCATCCACAAAACCAACCACACCGTAACCCGTTAATACCGCCAATACGGCCCAAACATAAGGGTTAGCCAAATCCGTCCACAATAATACAGTAGTGATGATCGAGGCTAAAATCATCACGCCCCCCATAGTGGGCGTTCCCCGCTTACTAAAATGAGACTCGGGGCCATCATTACGGACCACTTGACCAATTTGTAATAGCTGTAATCGTTTGATCAGACGAGGTCCCATCCACAACGATAAGCCTAATGCAGTCAAAATGCTGACAATGGCACGAAATGATAAATATTCGAATAATCGAAAAAACGAAAAATATGGCTGGAGTAACTCGGCAAGCCAAATAATCATGAGTATTTCTCCTTGAGAGCGGCAACAATATGACTCATTCCTGAACTGTTCGCCCCTTTGACGAGCAGAACATGAGAGCGTTCTGATTGTTGTTCGAGTTGCTGCTCAATAAACATAAACATATCTTGATGAGTATCGAAATGCTGGCCATGACAGCATTGGCTAATCACTCGCGCATCTTGTCCGTACGTCAAAACATAATCAAATTGGAACGGGGCAGCATGTTCACCGACTTGCTGATGAAGTGCAAGACTTTCCTCACCTAACTCAGCCATATTGCCCAAAATTAACCAACGAACCCCAGAAAAAGAACCCAATAAATCAATGGCCGCTTTCATCGCCGGCACACTGGCATTGTAACTATCATCAATGAGCCGAATATTCGAAGACAGAGGGGTTACATCAACTCTGCCTTTAATGGCTAATAGATGTTCAAGCCCATATTTAACTTCATCAAGGCTCGCCCCCATTTCCATGGCTAAAGCACTCGCGGCCAATGCATTGGCAACGTTATGTTGCCCAATAATGGTTAAAGAGACCGGGGTATCCCCCTGTGGAGTCACTAAAGTGAAACACGCTTTACCCTCATCATTTAATACAATATCCCGAGCAAAAAAGTCAGCTGACGGTTGGCTAACAGAAAATGTTTTTACACATTTATTGGCCAAAACCTCATCCCAAGACGATTCCCCATGGCTATCTAAGTTCACTACGGCGGTTTTACCTTCCGCTAACCCTTGATAAATTTCACCTTTGGCTTTTTTTACTCCATCAAGTGAACCAAAGCCTTCCAAATGTGCGGCGGCCACATTATTCACTAAAGCCACATCGGGTTTGACCAACCCTACTGTATAGGCGATTTCACCTTGATGATTAGCTCCCAACTCGATCACAGCAAAATCATCTTGCGGAGTGGAGCGTAACAAGGTTAATGGCACTCCCACCTCATTATTAAAGTTACCAGCGGTAAACAGAACCTGTCCTTTTACTGATAAAATACTGGCCGTCATCTCTTTTACTGTCGTCTTACCACAGCTTCCAGTAATCGCAACCGTTGATGTTTGACACTGTTGATGCACCCATGCAGCCAGTTGTCCGAGTGCTTGTTTCGTATTATTGACCACTAGCTGGGGAACATCGACCGGCAACGGACGTTCAACAAGCAGTGCACAAGCGCCCGCCTCTACTGCCTGTTGAGCAAACTGGTGGGCATCAAACCGCTCACCGACTAATGCCACGAAGAGTGCTTGCTGACCAATTTGGCGAGTATCGGTGGAGACGGAAGCAATGGAACGACTTTCTCCAATTAACTGAGCCTTTAACACGGAACAAAGTGTCTCAAGATTAGTTGCTATCATGATCAACGCTCCAATAAAATGCGTGCCGATTCTCGATCGGAATAGTGAACCGTCTGGTGAGCGAGAATTTGGTATTCTTCATGCCCTTTTCCCGCCAGTAAAATAATGTCATCGTCGAAGGCTTGTTGCAGAGCATATTCTAATGCTTTAAAGCGATCGTGTTCGACATAAGCCTGTTGGCGCGTTAACCCAGTCAACATATCTTGAATAATGTCATCCGGAGATTCACTGCGCGGGTTGTCATCGGTTAAGATCACTTCATCCGCAAACTGTTCAGCAATCGCAGCCATCATAGGGCGCTTACCTTTATCTCGATCGCCTCCACAACCAAAAATCGCCCACAATTTTCCGCGGCAATGAACACGTAATGCCTGTAAAGCTTTTTCTAACGCATCGGGAGTATGTGCGTAATCCACCACAACTTGAGCTTTGCCTGGGGCATGAAACAGTTCCATTCGTCCAATGACTGGTCGTAGTTGAGTTGCCGTCTCAAGTAAGGTGTGTTTATCGATGCCCAAGCTCAGTAAGGTAGCTAATGCAAGCAACACATTTCCCGCATTGAATTCACCGATTAACGGCACCTTCAGATGCCCTTCTCCCCAACTACCAGAAAAATCGATCGAAATACCATTTTCAGCATAATGAACGGAAGTAGCCCACAATGCTTTCTCTGTCGTCGGTTGGGTATAGAGTGAAACACCAATCGCATGAGGGAGCATCTCTCCCCACTTGGCTCCCACCGGATCATCAATATTAATAATGGCTTGTTGGCAACGGTGTTCAGTAAACAGAGAAAGCTTGGCCTCTGCATAAGCCGCCATCGTACCGTGATAATCAAGGTGATCACGGCTTAAATTGGAAAAGATCCCAGCCACAAAAGGCACCGCTTTAACTCGTCCCTGAACTAGGCCATGTGATGAGACTTCCATTGCCGTATAGCGAGCTCCATCTTCTGCTAACTGGCGCAGCATAGCCTGAACTTCAACGGCATTTCCCGTGGTGTTATGCGTGGCTTGCAATGACGATAAAAAACCATTACCGGTTGTCCCCATCACGGCCGCTTGTTTCCCTGTCGCCTCAAGCCATTGAGCAATTAACTGGCTAATGGTGGTTTTACCATTGGTCCCCGTAACCGCGATCACCTGATTATGATGCCCACCATACACCCGCCCCGCCAGTTCAGATAAAACCTCAGGCAATGCATGAATAAAAAGAACCGGGACCAAACCTCTAAATTCGAGGTGGCCATGAGGAAAGGATTCACTCGCTTGAGCTAATACCGAATTCGCCCCTTGCTCAATGGCTTTATCGATGAATTTCCGCCCATCAATGGTATGCCCTTGAATGGCAATAAATGTATCACCAGGCTGAACATGGCGGCTATCCAGCTGTAACTGCTGGACAAAACAAGATTCTAAACGTGAATCATTGATAAAGAGCCAAGGAGCAAGTAACTGAGCTAAAGAGTGGCAAGTATTCATGGTTATTCCACATTACTGATCATCGTTAAATGGCTTACTGGTTATTGGAAGCGGTTTTCATCAGGAGCAATATTTAAGATCTGTAACGCCCCTTTCATGATTTCAGAAAATACGGGGCCAGCGACCGCACCACCGTAATAAGAATCCCCTTGGGGTTCATTCACCATCACCACTAATGAAATACGAGGGTCACTCACCGGCGCGACCCCTGCGGTATAAGCAAAATATTCATCACTATACCCTCCGGCGATAGCCTTGCGTGATGTACCAGATTTAGCGGCGATACGATAGCCTGGCACCGCCGCTTTAACGGCAGTCCCCCCCGGTTGCGTCACCGTTTCTAGCATGTCTAATACTTGTTTGGCGTAGTGCTCTTCAACAATACGGTGCGATAAATTTTGCTGATTGCTATCAATAATATGAATGGGTTGGTAAACCCCTAAATTGCCTAAGGTAGCATAAGCATGCGCTAACTGAATGGGGGTAATGGAAATCCCATAGCCAAAGGCCAATGTGGCGATTTCAAACTGTGACCAGCGACGACGATTGGGAAAAATACCACTACTTTCACCGACTAAATTAAGGCCAGACATTTCGCCTAACCCCACCGAACCATACATACCAAGTAGGGCTTCCAGTGGCATGTCTAATGCCAGTTTCGCAACACCAATATTACTGGATTTTTTCAAAATCATTTGTAAATTGGCTTTTCCAACTTTCGAGGTATCACGCACTCGGCTACCTCCCAGTTGCATCACGCCATCACCGGTATCAATGATGGTTTTCTCATTAGCAATGCCATTAACCAAAGCAGCCAAAACCACAAAAGGCTTCACGGTAGAGCCTGGCTCAAACGCATCGGTAATGACTCGATTTCGCATCTTAAAACTTTGCCAATCACTACGGTTATTGGGGTTGTATGACGGTGCATTAACCATCGCTAACACCGCTCCGGTTTTAACATCCAACATAACCGCCGACGCAGACGTAGCTCGATAATCCGCCATCGCTTGTTTTACCGCTCGAAAAGCGATCGCTTGTAAGCGTTGATCAATAGTGAGCTGTAATGGTTTACCTTCTTCTCGCTCTTCTAACGCGATATTTTCAACCACACGTCCATAGCGGTCTTTACGAATAATGCTCTTTCCTGCCTCGCCAGTGAGCCATTTATCATAGCTACGCTCAACCCCTTCTAAACCATGGCCATCAATACCGGTCACCCCTATAAGGTGAGCACTGACTTCTCCTGCAGGATAATAACGGCGAGATTCTGACTTAAGGCCAACGCCGGACAATTTGAGTTCCCGGATGTATTTGGCCATCGCAGGGCTGACTTGACGCTGTAAATAAATAAATCGACGGGTTTGATTACTTTCGATTTTTTTTAGCATCTCTTGTCGATCAAGACCAAGCACATCGGCTAATGCATGCCACCGATCTTTCTCAATCAAACCACCTTGCTTAAATATGGTAACAGGGTCAGCCCACACGGCTTCGACAGGAACACTGACCGCTAGTGCTTCACCGTTACGATCGGAAATAATGCCACGAGCAGAATGTAAGGTCTGGGCTCGAATTGAACGCAAATCACCTTCACGAATCAAATTATCTGGCTCAATAATTTGAATAAATGCCAGCCGGCTCACCAATACGCCAAATACCAGTAGCACAAAAAAAATAATTAAGAAGAATCGCCAGCGAATGAAAACCGGAGAAGAGGGTTCGCTCTTCCGCGCCGTCTGGGCAGGTTGTGCTTTTTTCTTTAAGGGTTTTCTGGTCATTTTAATTCAATCATAACCTCTTTATCCGCATCCGGTCGCTTCATCTCCAGCTCTCTTCTGGCTAAATCCTGCACCCGGCTATGCTCAGATAAAGCAGTCTCTTCCAAAATTAAATTTCGCCATTCGTTATCCAGATGATCGCGCTGCTGCAACGCCACATTTTTCTCAGTGATCGCTTGCCGCGTATGGTGAGTCGTAAAAACCACCCCCATAGCACTGGCAAAAATAATAAAAAGAAGCAGGAGGGGGACTCGGCCTACCGTTAATAGGTCGAGTACAATCAATTTGGTGAGGTTGGGCTTAGATGAAGACATAACGAGATTTACAGTTTTTCTGCAATACGTAAAACCGAACTTCGTGAACGGGGGTTTAAAGCCACCTCTTGTTCCGACGGTTTTATTGCTTTACCCACTGTTTTCAATTTTGCACTACCCAATGCACGAATTTGGGCCTCTGTAAGCGGGATGCCATGTGGCACTTCTGGGCCTTTGCTCTCTTTGCGCATAAAACGTTTTACCATTCTATCTTCTAGCGAGTGAAAACTGATCACGGAAAGGCGGCCTTGAGGCGCTAAAATGCTTGCCGCCCCCTGTAAAGCGGTATCAATCTCTTCAAGTTCACTATTAATGTAAATACGAAACGCTTGAAATGCTCGCGTAGCAGGGTGTTTTTTCTCTTTAAAACTTTTTGGAGCCGCTTCTGAAATGAGTTTCGCCAATTGGCTGGTTCGCGTCAGAGGTTCGTTATCGGCATCCTCTCGATAGGCAACAATGGCTTTGGCAATACGCCTAGCATGTTTATCTTCACCGAATTCACGAATCACCCAAGTGATATCATCAAGATCGGCTTCCAGTAACCATTGAGAAACCGGAATGCCTGAACTGGGATCCATTCGCATATCCAACGGGCCATCTTTCATAAAGCTAAACCCCCGCTCGGCATCATCAAGTTGCGGAGAAGAAACGCCTAAATCAAACAGCACCCCATCCACTTTGCCTTGCAATCCATATTGCTGCACATACTCTGCAATGCCAGAGAAGGGGCCATGAATAATGGTAAAACGTGGATCCTCTATTTTTTTCGCTTCCGCGATGGCTTGTGGATCTCGATCAATACTGTATAAGCGTCCGTTCTCTCCAAGTTGAGATAAAATGGTTCGGCTATGCCCACCACGCCCAAAAGTCCCATCGATATAAATACCATCAGGTTTAATGGCGAGCCCGGCTATGGATTCATGAAGCAACACCGAAATGTGTTGGAAAGATTCAGTCATAATATTCTCGTTTCGCTCAATTAAGCGGTCTTGATGATAAGTTAGT
This sequence comes from Vibrio cincinnatiensis, assembly GCF_022113815.1. Taxonomy (GTDB): domain Bacteria; phylum Pseudomonadota; class Gammaproteobacteria; order Enterobacterales; family Vibrionaceae; genus Vibrio; species Vibrio cincinnatiensis_A. The sequence goes on along the minus strand of NZ_SGOM01000015.1, from coordinate 31,417 downwards.
GTACCGATTTCCCACTTCACTGCTACCCATAAGCATAGATAGGACGTGACATTGCGCTAAGTTTAATGGTTTTACTATCGGCTAAGTCAATAAAAAGCAAAAAACCCATTATAACCGGAAGGCTATAATGGGTCTGAATAGGTGGAGTCGACATATAAGCCGGGTTCTGTTCCGCTTGCGCGGTAGTAGCCATTCCTCTAGGCCAGCAATCACTCACTGGCTCAAGCAACCTACCCGCCTCCTAACGCGAGCAACGCTATGTGGAAGCCTATTTGGTCTTGCTCCGGGTGGAGTTTACCTTGCTACGAACTGTTGCCAGACGCACGGTGCGCTCTTACCGCACCCTTTCACCCTTACCTGATCCCCAAAAAGGGGCCATCGGCGGTCTTCTCTCTGCTGCACTTGTCGTAGGCTTGCGCCCCCCAGGCGTTACCTGGCACCCTGCTCTATGGAGCCCGGACTTTCCTCCCCCTTATCAGTCTCCCTAACACTAGGTTAAGGGACGTCAATAAGGCAGCGACTACCCAGTCAACTCCGGGCACGGATTCTATAGATAACCAGAAGGGCTGTCTAGCAACAATCCAAGCATCTGCCAGATATTAGTTTAACCGCTCAAAAAAGCACCACTAAGCTAAATTATCCAGCCCCCATTTATACAAGGCATTTTTTTTCAAATTATAAATTTCTGCCGATAACGCGGCCGCTTTTTTTAGTGGTAACTCTTTGGTTAAAATGGCCAACGTTCTTAATGCTTCATCCGGTAGAGCATCCTCTTTTTCTTCTCGATAACCATGAACAAGCAGTACCATCTCTCCACGTTTACGGTTTTCATCTTCTTCCATCCATGCAATCAGTTCACCAAGCGGTAACCCTTGGATCGTTTCAAAGGTTTTGGTCAGTTCACGAGCAAGCACAACCTGACGATCTGGACCAAGAATCTCTAACATATCTTGCAAAGATTCCGTAATACGATGTGGAGACTCATAAAAAATGCAGGTTCGTTCTGCTTTCGCTACTTCTAAAAATTTATCTTTACGCCCCTTACTTTTGGCCGGAAGAAATCCTTCAAAACTGAACCGGTCAGAAGGTAAACCGGAAGCACTTAGCGCAGTAATCACAGCACAAGCCCCTGGAAGCGGGACAACTTTAACACCCGCTTGACGACATTGAGTCACTAAATGATAACCTGGATCACTAATAAGAGGGGTTCCCGCATCGGAAACAAGAGCAATAGAAAGACCTGACAATAATTTATCAACTAATACTTGAGCTTTTTGTTGTTCATTGTGATCATGCAAGGCGAACGTCTTCGTTTGAATATTGAAGTGAGCCAGTAATTTGCCAGTATGACGTGTATCTTCCGCTGCGATAACATCAACACGAGAAAGCACATCGAGCGCCCGCTGGGTAATATCCCCTAAGTTGCCAATAGGCGTAGGAACGATATAGAGCGTCGGGACCTCAGCAAGTAAGGTTTTGTTATCTGTCATTTGTTTACCATCACTTCAACGATTAATATAGAGACAATTTTACACGGAATAATGAAAGAACTCATGGCTATGAAGAACCATCAGAGACGCAGTGTAACACGCTTACTCACTCCTGTTGCATTAGCAATCATGCTTGCAGCTTGTTCAACGACCTCTTCGATTCCTGAATCGGTCGATATTACCAGCCAACCCGAACTGACGGCACAAACGTATTTAATGCGGGCTGATAGCAGCCAAGATAATGTGCAAAATGACTGGTTAATCATGGCGTTAAAAGCTGCGGTTGCAGAGGGCGATACGACTCAAGCGGAGCTGCTGATTCGCCGCCTATCGAAACAACATTTAACCGTAGCGCAGCAAGCGGAATGGCAACTTGCCAGAGCACAATTGTTGGCCAACCATGAGCAGTATCAACAAGCCTTAACTCAGCTTAACTTCAAAGCAAACTGGTCGTTAGCCCCTCAACAGTGGCAGGTCTACCACCAATTAAGAGCCGATATTTTTACCGCCCTTAATCGTTCTTTTGATTCAAGCCGGGAACTCGTAGCGCTGTATGATCTAACTTCCCCCGATCAACAAGAAGCGATTGCAGACCAAATCTGGATTAACCTCAACCGCTATTCTAGCTACGCCATTACTAAGTTTTCAGTACAACCTAATGAAGACATTTTAGATGGTTGGTTGCAGTTGACGATTTATGTCAAAACACTGGCCGGAGATTTACCGCAACTGAAAACTACCTTAGAAAAGTGGTTGCAGGAAAACTCTCAACATCCAGCAGCGTTATACACACCTCAGACTATCCAAGATATTTTAGCACTTGATCTGGTTCAACCGACTCACACAGCTCTCTTATTGCCTTTAACTGGCCGCTTTGCTAAGCAAGCTCAGTTAATTCGTGATGGTTTTATTATGGCAATGATGAATGACTCACAGCGCCAACCGGATGCCACATTAACAGTTTTAGATACCAATGCAGAAACATTAGAATCAATTGATGCTATTCTCAACGAAAAGAACATTGACTTTGTTGTTGGTCCCTTAGTCAAAGACAACATAGAAAAGCTGCAATCATTCCAACAACAACGTGGACAGAGTATTCCAACTTTAGCCTTAAACATCCCTGAACATATGGATGAACAGGCTGATACTTGTTATTTAACGCTGTCACCAGAACAAGAAGTAGCTCAAGCCGCGAAATACCTATTTAGTCAAGGTTATCAGTACCCATTAGTATTGGCCCCACAAGGCAGTTACGGTGAACGGGTTGTTGATGCCTTTAATCAAGAATGGCATAAATTTAGCAAAAATGCGGTTGCTACCAATCTCTTCGGAGATAAACGCCAGCTACAACGCAACATTAATGATGTCTTGGGGCTGCAAGAAAGCCAACAAAACATTGCGCAAATGAATGCGTTATTAGGCATGAATTTTGAAAGCCAACCCCGTAGCCGTCGAGATATTGATGCCGTTTACATTGCCGCCAGCAGTGCTGATCTCACTTTGATCAAACCTTTTATCGAAGTTGCGATTAACCCCGATACACAGCCACCTAAGCTATTTTCCAACTCAACCAGTAATGGGGGGGGGCGCCAGTTTGAAGACCTTTCGGGCATCACCTATAGTGATATTCCGCTACTTATCCAACCCACACAAACTATCGCTAAGCAAGTTGAACAGCTATGGCCTAAGTCTTCCAATGCCGATCGTCGCTTACAGGCGCTAGGAATGGATGCCTATCAATTGATGGTGGAACTCCCTCAGATGAAAGTAGTCCAAGGCTATACGATTCAGGGTCAAACTGGCTTGCTTGGAATCGATGAGCAGTGTGTCGTACAGCGTGAAATTAGCTGGTCAGAACATGGGGCTCTTTAGCCATAGAGAAACCGGACAACATTATGAGCAATTGGCGGCCGATTATTTAAGTCGCCAAGGGCTAAGTTTTTTAGAGAAAAATTTCCACGCACGTGGAGGTGAATTAGATCTGGTCATGCAAGATGGATCTTGTTTTGTATTTGTTGAAGTCAAATATCGCAAGAATCAAAACCATGGGCATGCGGCAGAAGCCGTCACCTTCCACAAACAAGCTCGCTTGATTAAAGCTGCCAATTGGTGGATGCTCAAGCGAGGTTACCATGCCGAGAGCACTGACTTTCGTTTTGATGTAGTTGCCATTCATCAACATGGCCAACATATCGAGTGGATAAAAAACGCAATTACCCAAGGATAATCCATGCTTGACAGCATTAAAGATAGTTTTACTGAAAGTATTCAAATTCAAATTGCCGCAGCAGAAGCGTTACCTGATGCCATTATGCATGCCGCACAAGTAATGGTTGCCAGCCTACTCAATGGACAAAAGATTTTATGCTGTGGCAATGGTGGCTCAGCAGCAAACGCTCAACAATTTGCTTCTTGCCTACTTAATCGGTTTGAAACAGAACGCCCAAGCCTCCCAGCGATGGCTTTGACCGCAGATAACACCACGTTAACCGCAGTTGCCAATGACTACCACTACCAAGAGATTTTCTCCAAACAAGTAAGAGCATTTGGGCAAGCCGGAGATATTTTGCTGGTGCTCTCAACCAGTGGTAACAGCAAAAATATCATTAAAGCCATGGAAGCAGCGGTGACACGAGATATGACCATCATCGCTTTAACAGGTAAAGATGGGGGCGAAATGGCCGGATTATTAGGCGAAAATGATGTGGAAATTCGGATACCATCACATCGGACAGCACGCATTCATGAAGTTCATATGGTAACACTTCATTGTTTATGCGATCTTATTGACCAAGTGTTATTCCCAGCCCACGAAGAGTAAATAATGAAAAACTTGCGGTTTTCTCGCTTCTCTCTACTGCCACTTCTCCTACTTCTACCGATGTTGTCTGGATGCGCTGGACTTTTTGTGGCAGGCGCTGCGACAACCGTGAACATTGCCACAGACCCCCGTACCACATCTGAAATCTGGCAAGATAAAAATCTAGCTTTAGAAATCACAGGCTTAAGTAACAAACCGCCGTATCGGGGTGAAATGCGCATAACAGCCTATGCATTTCGTGGCTCAGTCGTATTAATCGGACAGTCTCAAAATTCTGAATTATTAGATACTTTTATTGAACAAGCAGAACAGGTAAAAGGGGTCGAGAAATTACACAACCAAGTCAAAATAAAAACCCCGCTCTCTTTTGGTGAAATCAGTAACGATAGCTGGATAACAACTAAAGTAAAATCGGCATTGTTAGCAAAGTCAGAGCTGAGCGGAGTCAAAGTCTCTGTTATCACCGAAGATAGAGAAGTCTTTTTATTTGGCTATATCACCCGCGAACATGCCGATATTGCTACTGATGTTGCTCGACATGTCTCCGGGGTCAGACAGGTGATAAAAGCATTTGAGTATGCCGATTAAACCAGTCAACCCAACTCTGACTGACCAATAAAAAAGCAGCGATTACGCTGCTTTTTTTATTTAACAATCAACTCTATTTAACGACACGCAGACTTGGTCTACCTTGAGGCTTAGGCGGTTCATCTGTTGATGTGGTCTCACCGCTAACATCCTCAAACGATTCCTCACTATAAACTTGATCAAGCGCTTGCTGATATGCAGGTTCTGGATCAAACATGGTTCCAGCCCCATTTTCACGCGCATAAATGGCTTGAACCGCATACAGTGGAACGATCACTAAATGGGGACGACCGCCAAACCGAGCACTGAACGTGACTTCATCATTACCCAGTTCTAAATTACCCACAGCACGAGGCGCGACATTTAAAATGATTTGCCCATCTTGCACATATTCCATCGGAACACGAACACCATTTAAAGTCGCATCAACGACAAGATGAGGGGTTAATTCATTCTCCAGCAACCAATCATAAAATGCACGTAGCATAAATGGTCGGCGAGGTGTCATTTGTTCAATATTCATCACACACCCATTAACGAGACAGGCGCATCTCACGCTCTGCTTCTGTTAGCGAAGCAAGGAATGAGTCACGTTCAAATACGCGATTCATATAGACTTTAAGCTCTTTTGAGCCAGGGCCAATCAATTCAATACCTAAAACCGGTAAACGCCATAGTAGAGGCGCTAAGTAGCAGTCAATCAGGCTAAACTCTTCACTCATAAAGTATTCATATTCAGCAAATACAGGAGCAAGAGTCAGAAGATCATTACGTAATTTGTTACGTGCTGCTTCCGCTTCACTCGCATTACCATTGACTACTTTTTCAGCCAATGAATACCAGTTTCTTTCAATGCGATAAATCATTAGACGGCTATTACCACGAGCAACAGGGTAAACCGGCATTAAAGGTGGATGAGGAAAACGTTCATCCAAGTATTCCATAATGATTTTTGAATCATAAAGCGCAAGCTCACGGTCAACCAGAGTAGGGACCGACTTGTATGGGTTCAGTTCAATCAGTTCACCTGGTAGGTTATCTTCGTCAACCAGCTCAACTTCAACACTGACACCTTTTTCAGCCAGCACAATACGTACCTGATGGCTATACATATCAGATGCACTTGAAAATAGAGTCATCACAGAACGTTTATTGGCAGCTACAGCCATGGAGCCCTCCAGCACACACTTACAAATATAAAAAACAATGGAGGCTAAGCCTCCATTGATGATTCGATGAATCGAGAATTAGCACGGCATAATAGCATAATTAGTGCACATCACGCCAATACTCTTTCTTCAAAGCTACCACGACAATGGCGAATAAGACTAAAAAGCCCATCACCCACCAACCGAGTGTTTGTCTCTCTAACTTGACTGGCTCACCGGAATATTCTAAGAAATTCACCAAGTCACGAACCGCATTATCATACTCTTCTGGGTTCAGTTCACCGTTGCCTTTAGACTTAACACCAACCACCGTTTGAACTTCTTCTCCATCGACAATATGGGTTTCAAAAATAGGCTCAGGTGTTCCTTGTAGTGTTTCTAACACATGAGGCATACCTACACTGGGAAAGACGATATTATTGACACCAAAAGGTCGGCTAGGATCGACATAAAAAGAGCGTAAATACGTATATAACCAATCCACACCACGAACCCGAGCCACCAAGGTTAAATCTGGTGGTGGAGCACCAAACCATTGTGCTGCTGATTTTTCAGGAATCGCATTGATCATGAGCTCACCGATCTTGGTTTGCGGATCAAAAATCAAATACTCTCTCATTAAATCATGGGGAATGCCGAGATCATCCGCCACCCGCTCATAGCGTTGATATTGTGTGGCATGGCAGCCAAAACAGTAGTTCATAAACAGCTTCGCCCCATTTTGCAGTGAAGCCTTATCACGTAAATCGTTATGCGCTTTATCCAGAGGAACGATAGCCCCGGCAGCCATCGCTAATGATGGTAACAGTGCAAACAACATTACAATCCATTTTTTCATTTGAATGTCACCCTTATTGGTAATGGCTTCGTTGCTTCATTTTTACTGTAGAAAAACAGCAAAACAAAGAACATGAAATACCCCAAGCTAAATAGCTGAGCCAGCAATGTATATGTTGGCGTTGCGGGTAAAGCCCCTAACATCCCCAAAGCAATAAAGCTGATGGTGAACTGGATAATATTGAACAAATGGAACTTACTACGATAGCGATATGAACGGACTTTACATCGATCCAACCATGGCAATAAGAACAAAACGATAATTGATGCTCCCATCGCAATGACACCGAGTAACTTATCAGGAACGGCACGTAAAATGGCGTAAAATGGTGTGAAATACCAGACTGGTGCAATATGCTCCGGCGTTTTTAATGGGTTAGCAGCTTCAAAGTTAGGTGGCTCAAGAAAATACCCCCCCATCTCTGGATTAAAAAACAAAACATAACAGAATAAGAATAAGAAGCCCGCGACACCAATAAGATCTTTCACCGTCCCATAAGGGTGAAAAGGAATCGAGTCAATAATGTCGTATTTCTTCGTATAGTATTCATGAAATTTAAACTGAGGCTGATAACCTTCACCCATCGATCCTTTGGGTAATTTGGTTTCAATGCCGTCTGGATTATTTGACCCCACTTCATGCAAAGCCAATATATGTAATACAATCAGTAGCAGTAATACGATCGGTAATGCGATGACATGTAAAGCAAAGAAACGGTTAAGCGTCGCTCCAGAGATCACATAGTCCCCTCGAATCCATAAAGTAAGATCATCCCCAATAACCGGAATTGCACCAAATAGAGAAATAATGACCTGTGCGCCCCAGTAAGACATTTGCCCCCAAGGTAACAAATAGCCCATAAAAGCTTCAGCCATCAGTACAAGGAAGATAAGCATGCCAAAGATCCACAATAATTCACGCGGTTTTTGGTATGAACCATAAATCAAACCGCGGAACATATGCAGATAGATCACCACAAAAAAAGCCGATGCCCCGGTAGAATGCATATAGCGTAATAACCAACCGTATTCGACATCTCGCATAATATATTCAACCGATGCAAAAGCACCATCACCGGAAGGAACATAGTTCATTGTAAGCCAGATACCCGTTAAAAGTTGGTTAACCAGCACCAGCATGGCTAAAGAACCGAATAGATACCAAAAGTTAAAGTTCTTTGGCATCGGATATTCAGAAAGGTGTTTTTTATACGCATTCATGGCCGGTATGCGTTTTTCCACCCAATCAAGTAGCGCTTGCATTATGCCTCCCCGGTTTCATCTAGGCCGATAATAATTCTGGTCTCGCTAAGATACATATGCTTAGGAACAACCAGATTCAGTGGCGCTGGTACACTTTGGAACACACGGCCTGCCATATCAAACTTAGAGCCATGGCAAGGACAGAAAAAGCCCGATCTAACGCCTTTAACTTGCTCATTAAATGAGTCTGGTAAATAAGTGGGTGAACACCCAAGATGGGTGCAAATACCTACTGCAACAAAATATTCAGGCTTAATTGAACGATGCGTATTTTGGGCATAATCTGGTTGCTGCTCTTCTTGAGAGCTTGGGTCACGCAACTGTTTATCATGATTTTTCAGGCCATCAACGACCGTTTTCGAACGACGAACAACCCACACTGGATTTCCTCGCCATTCCACACGAACCATTTGCCCTTCTTCAAGTTTACCGACATCAACTTCGACAGGGGCTCCTGCCGCTTTTGCTTTTGCACTTGGGTTCCAAGATTTAATAAAAGGCACAGCCACTGCAACAGCTCCTAAACCACCGACAACTGCTGTTGTTGCCGTTAAGAACCGTCTGCGACCGTTATTCAAAGGCGCATTGCTCATCCAGACATTCTCCCACTTGCTCCTTATGGATTGCTGTTATTCCGATTAAGAGCATGGCTAACAAAATACTAATTAGTTGTATTTATTTGATAGCAAATGATAAATAAAACCCCACTTTTTGACAAGATAAAGCTACCTTTTATTAACATTCATCAAATAATTCGTATGTGCGGTCACAAAAGAGGTTTTTTATCTCAAGCCTCCATTAAGAAGGGCTAAAAACAAATAATGCTGAAGATGGGTTCAATAACGATACAGAGTGGCAACAAAATGTTGCAGATAGCAAATGGATATTCAAAAAAAAGAAACAAAAAAGCCCGGTATAATACCGGGCTTTTGAACCACAATTCCAACCGAAGTTGGAAAGCAATAACCTTGAAAAGATTAACGCTTAGAGAACTGTGGACGACGACGTGCTTTACGTAGACCAACTTTCTTACGTTCAACGCAACGAGCGTCACGAGTAACGTAGCCAGCGGCACGTAGAGCAGGACGTAAAGATTCATCGTATTCCATAAGAGCGCGAGTGATACCGTGACGGATAGCACCTGCTTGACCAGAAATACCACCACCTTTAACAGTGATGTATAGATCTAGTTTCTCTGTCATTTCAACTAACTCTAGAGGTTGTTTAACAACCATACGAGAAGTTGGACGACCGAAGTATTCATCAAGGCTACGCTTGTTGATTACGATGTTGCCGCTGCCTGGTTTAATGAAAACACGCGCAGCTGAGCTTTTGCGACGGCCAGTGCCGTAGTATTGATTCTCTGCCATTTCCGAAATCCCCAATTAGATGTCTAGTACTTTTGGTTGTTGAGCAGCATGGTTGTGCTCAGCGCCAGCGTAAACTTTTAGCTTACGGTACATAGCTCGGCCTAGAGGACCACGTGGAAGCATACCTTTAACCGCTAGCTCAAGTACCATTTCAGGCTTACGTTCAATCAGTTTTTCAAAACTGAAAGATTTTAGGCCACCTGGGAACTCAGAGTGACGGTGGTACATTTTGTCTTTAGCCTTGTTACCAGTTACAGCAACTTTCTCCGCATTAACAACGATGATGTAATCACCAGTGTCAACGTGTGGAGTGTATTCAGCTTTGTGTTTGCCACGTAGACGAGATGCAATTTCACTTGCTAGACGACCAAGAGTTTTACCTTCAGCGTCTACAATATACCAGTCGCGTTTTACAGTTTCTGGTTTAGCAACGAAAGTTTTCATGCTAATAATAACCCGTTAATTAAAATTTACACTTAAAGGAGCACATTTGCTCCCACTGTCTAAGAGCCCAGACATCACCCCTTCGAGTGGATGGCACTCTCGGCCTAAAAAGACCTGCAGTAACGGTGGGTCGCAGGATTATAGAGAAGAGCGCAGAAAAAATCACCTCTTTTTGTGTAAAATCACAAAAATTTCTCCCTATATGCCTTTTGGGGTCACCATTAAGGTAAATGTGGTTTTGCTAAGTAATCATGGCTTTGCATTTCAATTAATCGTGATTGACAACGCTTAAATTCAAAACCGAGTCGTCCTTCTGTATACAATTCATCCAGCGGAACTTGTGCTGAGATAATCAATTTAACGTGACGTTCGTAAAACTCATCCACCAAAGCGATAAAACGTCGGGCAGCATCATCAGATAATGGCCCCATTTGCATCACCTCAGCCAATAACACCGTATGATAAAGACGTGATAGTTCAATATAATCATTTTGACTACGGGCGGTTTGGCATAGTTGGGCAAAGGAGGCAAACAGAACCCCATCACAAGCATGGATAACTGGTAACTGACGGTGATTAATCTCGATTTCAGTCCGTGAGCTCTTATTAGCATCAGTCAACTGGTTATAATAATGGTTCAGATTGTCTTGTGCTTTCTGATCAAGGGGATAGTGATAAATCTCTGCTTGAGTCAAGGTTCTTAAACGATAATCAATGCCACTCTCAACATTAAGAATGAGGCAATGTGCTTCTATTAAGTCAATCGCAGGAAGAAAACGAGCTCGCTGAAGACCATTTCGATACAAATCTTGTGGGGGAATATTGGAGGTTGCCACTAACACAACCCCACGTTTAAATAAGGCTTGCAGTAATGTTGCTAAAATCATCGCATCGGTAATGTCTGACACAAAAAATTCATCAAAGCAAATTACGGTTGCTTCTTGACTAAATTTATCCGCAACCAATTCGAGAGGATCGCTCACCTCTTGTAATAATTTTAGTTCATCGTGCACTCGGTACATAAAACGATGAAAATGGACTCGCATCTTTTTGTCACTGGGGAGCGCATCAAAAAAGGTATCCATTAAATACGTTTTCCCTCGCCCAACGCCCCCCCAAAAATAGAGCCCTTTGGGAACTTGAAGTGGCGGCGTTTTTTTTCCGATCCATTGCAACCAAAGGGAAGGTCTTACCACTGGTTGAGAAAAAAACTCAATTAACTGATGATAAAGCAAGTCCAAAGCTTCGACTGCTCGAGCTTGTGCATCATCTTGTTGAAAACCTGAGCGTTTTAAATCTTCTTCATATTGTTGTTTCGGTGTCATGACTGTCTACTACATCTATAAAGGGTGGAAACTGCCATCTAGCGCACATGCATTTTGCTTTATCCAATAGAGCACTCATAGTAACATGTCCCTGAAGCATGTGTAACCAGCCAGTAAAAAACATGTTAAATAACAACAATAAGGAGTCGTTATGCCTTGGATATATGCCGTTGTCGGGCTATTAGTGGGGATGGTGGTTGGGGTTGTCATTGCTCGTCTTACCACACCACACTATAAGAATCAGAAATCTCTACAAAAAGAATTAGATAACGCAAAATTTGCCATGGAGCAGCAACGTCAAGAGTTGGCGGATCACTTCGCTCATACTGCTGAAATGCTCGATACTCTAGGAAAAGACTATACCAAGCTGTATCAGCATATGGCGAAAACCTCCTCTGACCTACTTTCTAATCTGCCAGAGCAAGATAATCCGTTCTTGAAAAAAATCGCACAACAGAATAAAGACACACCACCATCAGAAAGTAATGAAGAAGATGTAGATCAGCCCCCGAAAGATTATGCCTTAGGTGCTACGGGGTTACTAAAAAATGAAGAGAAAGCCATCCTTCACTCTTCAGAGGTTATTAGCAGTAAAACGAACTAGGTTTCTTTAAAAAAGGGTCGCAAAGATTCAACAAAAGCAATGAACTTTGCAAAGGTTTTTAAGTCATAACTCTCATTCAGCCTGTTGAAGTTTTTTATAGAAAGACACATATCAATGACATCAGGCTTTAATCCATTGAGGAGTGTTACGATGAAAAAACCTTTGCTTGTTTTAACAGCATTAACATTAAGCTTCAGTTCCCTCATCACCCCATTACAGGTCAGTGCCGCGTTACCTCTCTCTGTACAAGGTGAACAGTTGCCCAGCCTCGCGCCAATGCTGGAAAAAATCACGCCAGCAGTTGTCAGCATTGCCGTTGAAGGCACTCAGGTTTCTCGCCAGCGCCTTCCCGATCAGTTTCGCTTTTTCTTTGGTCCAGACTTCCCTACCGAGCAGCTCCAAGAGCGCCCATTTCGGGGATTAGGATCCGGGGTTATTATTGACGCCCAAAAAGGTCATGTGGTCACCAATTACCACGTCATTAATGGTGCAGAAAAAATTCGAGTTCAGCTACATGATGGTCGAGAATTTGATGCCGAACTGGTGGGAGGCGATCAAATGGCTGATATTGCTCTGCTCAAACTCAGTAAAGCCAAGTCTCTCACTCAAATGCCAATTGCAGACTCAGATACACTCCGGGTAGGCGATTTTGCTGTAGCTATCGGTAACCCTTTTGGGCTTGGTCAAACAGTCACTTCCGGTATTATTTCAGCCCTTGGACGCAGTGGATTAAATATTGAGAATTTTGAAAACTTCATTCAGACCGATGCTGCGATCAACAGTGGTAACTCTGGTGGTGCGTTAGTTAACCTCAAAGGTGAATTGATCGGTATCAACACCGCCATTCTAGGCCCCAATGGCGGCAATGTCGGGATTGGTTTTGCCATTCCAGCCAATATGATGAAAAACCTTACCGACCAAATTTTAGAATTCGGTGAAGTAAAACGCGGTATGCTAGGGGTACAAGGTGGTGAAGTTTCCTCTGAACTTGCCGATGCCTTAGGGTATGAATCCAGTAAAGGAGCCTTTGTCAGCCAAGTGGTTCCCGATAGCGCTGCCGACAAAGCAGGCCTCAAGGCCGGTGATATCATCGTTTCAATTAATGGTAGAAAAGTAGAGACTTTCTCTGAACTAAGAGCCACCATTGCAACCTTAGGTGCAGGTAAGCAAGTCAAACTGGGTGTCATCCGAGATGGCAAAGAAAAGACCTACAAGGTGACATTAGATGAACAAGCCAATAGTAAAACTAAAGCAGAAAGCCTACACCAAGGGCTAACGGGTGCCGAGCTAACAAATACGACAGCAAGTGATACCATTCAAGGAGTCAAAGTCACTCAAGTTGAAAAAGGTTCACCGGCAGAGGCTTATCAAATTCAAAAAGACGACATTATTATCGGAGTTAACCGTAAACGAATCAGAAATATTGCTGAGTTACGAGAAATTTTGGACCAGTCTCCTTCCATATTAGCGCTTAATATTCAACGAGGTGATCGTACTATTTATCTTGTTGTTCGCTAACGGATCTATAAATTAATAAAACGAATAAAGGGCAGAGAGACTGCCCTTTTGTTATTTTTCAAGGCAATGTTATTCTTCACTCTCAATGTTAGGTTATGACTGCCTAGCAAGGAGGGTTGAGAATAACATAACGCCTGATGGGTTATTGGTTGTACTAGCCTGTGTTTATTGACGTCATGACCCATTAATGGGTTAAGCTCGTCTTGTGACTTAATTTATCGATTTTGGGAAAAATATGTTGAAATTTCTGGTTCGCTCTGTTGGGTTTGGCCTGCTCGCTGCTATCGTAGTGATTCTTGCTGTTCCCTCTTTACGCTCACATATTTTCCCCCAACCCAGTGAAGCTCCAACCAATATAGGCTCATTACAACTCTCTTTTAATGAAGCAGTGCGACGAGCAGCTCCTGCTGTTGTCAATATCTATAGCCGAAAATACTCCGAAAATGACCGAAGCAAACTGTCAACACAAGGGCTAGGTTCAGGAGTCATTGTAAATGAAAAAGGCTACCTGATTACCAACTATCATGTCATTGCTCAAGCAGATCAAATTATTGTCGCGCTGCAAGATGGCCGCGTGGCAGCCGCTCAATTAGTCGGACAAGATCGCCGCACAGATATTGCTATATTACAAATAGAAGGTAACAATTTACCGGTTATCCCACAAAACCCACACTACCAAGCCAAAGTGGGCGATGTCGTCTTAGCCATCGGTAACCCTTATAACTTAGGGCAAACCACAACGTTTGGTATTATTTCAGCGACAGGTCGTTCATCCATCAGTGCTGATGGAAGACAAGCCTTTATCCAAACCGATGCAGCTATCAATGAAGGAAATTCGGGCGGAGCATTAGTCAATACTCAAGGTGAGTTAGTCGGGATTAATACGGCGTCTTTCCAGCAAGCCACGGATCTTGAAACCTATGGTATTTCATTTGCGATCCCATTCGAACTCGCCAATAAAATTATGGGGAAAATCATTGCTGATGGGCGTGTTATCCGAGGCTATATAGGGGTTGATGGGCAGGACATTAATTCTGTCACATCTCGGTTACTCGGTAGTGAACATATTGGTGGCATTGTAGTTTTAGGGGTTGATCCCAATGGCCCAGCCGCAAAAGCAGGGTTTATGGTTCGTGATATTATTTTGAAAATTGATGGGCACAAAATTAATGGCCGACAAAGCGTGATGGATACCGTCACCGACTTACGCCCCGGTAGTGTGGTCGAGTTCACCTTATTGCGTAAAGGTGAAGAAATTACCCTACCAGTCACTATCGCAGAAGATATCAGAGAATAAGCCCCTCTCAATTTTATCGACCAAACTGCTATCCTCAAAATTGACGAATAAAAAAACGGAGCCATCTGGCTCCGTTTTCTATGAGAACGCGAGTTCTAACATTATTTCTTAGTAAGCTTCTCTTTGATACGAGCAGCTTTACCAGAGCGATCGCGTAGGTAGTACAATTTGGCACGACGTACTGCACCACGGCGCTTCACTTCAATGCTATCAACAACTGGAGAGTGAGTTTGGAACGTACGCTCAACACCTTCACCGTTAGAGATCTTACGAACGGTAAATGCTGAGTGTAGACCACGGTTACGGATTGCGATTACAACGCCTTCATACGCCTGTAGACGCTCACGGTCACCTTCTTTTACCTTAACTTGAACAACAACAGTGTCACCTGGTGCGAACTTAGGTAGGTCTTGTTTCATTTGCTCTTGTTCTAGAGCCTTGATGATATTACTCATTTTTAAAATTCCTAGAATAAACTGATACTAAATTTAATAGGTTATTGGTGATGAGTTTCTTTGATAAACTCTGCCAATAATTGTTCCTGTTCGTCAGTCAGAGCTAGGTTTTCCAGGAGCTCCGGTCTTCTTAGCCAAGTTCGGCCTAACGACTGTTTTTGTCGCCAGTGACGAATATCCTGATGATTTCCAGACATCAGTACCGAAGGTACTGTTTTGCCATCCAATACTTCAGGACGCGTATAGTGTGGGCAATCTAATAAGCCATTAGCAAAAGAATCTTCTTCTGCTGACGCAAAATCGCCTAAGACTCCCGGTATAAACCGAGAAACAGAGTCGATCAACGTCATCGCTGGGATTTCCCCACCCGTCATTACAAAATCACCAATTGACCATTCTTCATCAACTTCTGATTCTATAATACGTTCATCTATCCCTTCATAGCGGCCACAAATGAGTAATAAATTATCATTGTTAGCCAACTCTTCCACTCCTTGCTGGTCAAGTTTTCGACCTTGAGGAGAGAGATAAATCACTTTCGTCTTACCCGGGGCGGCTGCTTTCGCGGCATGAATGGCATCACGCAAAGGTTGCACCATCATTAACATGCCAGGACCACCACCGTACGGTTTATCATCTACAGTTCGACGTTTGTCGTCGGTGAAATCACGAGGATTCCAACTTTGAATAGATAATAAGCCTTTTTTTACCGCTTGGCCTGTTACTCCAAAATCCGTCACGCTACGGAACATTTCAGGAAATAGGCTAATAATGCCAACCCACATGTGTTCTTCGCCTTATCGATTTAGAGTTAAAACGCAGGATCCCAGTCAACTTCGATCCGTTGAGCGGTGCGATCAATCTGTTTGATCACTTGCTCTTCAAGAAACGGAATTAATCGTTCCTTTTGTCCAAAAGCATCTTTTAGATTTGCTTTCACTACCAAAACATCGTTGGAGCCAGTTTCTAACATATCGATAACTTCACCAAGATCATAACCTTGTGTTGTTACCACTCGCATGCCAAACAATTCCCGCCAGTAGAATTCATCTTCTGACAATTCAGGTAATGCCGCTGGGTTAATTGAAATTTCAAAGTTAGTCAGTAGGTTTGCATCTTCGCGAACATCAAGCCCTTGAAGTTTTGCTAACAAGCCTTTGTTATGGCGTTTCCAACTTTCTACTTTGTATTCCACCCATTCGCCCTTTTGGTTAACAAACCAAGGGCTATAATCAAAAATGCTTTCAGCATTGTCTGTGTAGGACAAAACTTTAAGCCAGCCACGAATGCCATAAGAAGCACCAAACTTACCTACAACAATCTTTTCGCTTTGCTTGCTCATTATTTTTTTGCCTTCCATCGACATAAACTAGTCACTATTGAATTAAGCCGCTTTTTGAGCGTCTTTTACTAGTTTAGCTACGCGATCAGATAAAGATGCGCCTTGTGATACCCAATGGTTCACGCGATCTAGATCTACACGTAGGCCTTCTTCTTGACCTGTTGCAGTAGGGTTAAAGAAACCTACTTTCTCGATGAAACGGCCAGTTGAAGAGTTGCGGCTGTCTGCTACAACGATTTGATAAAATGGACGCTTTTTAGCGCCGTGACGTGCCAAACGAATGGTTACCATGTCGTCCTCTTTGCTTTCTCAAAAATAAAATTAACCCCAGAAACTATTCGATTAAAAACAGTTTGGGGTCTCGTGCCAAAATAAAGCCTCGGAATTTTACTCTTATTCCGAGGCTTTGCAAGGGGTTTAGCTACTTTTTCACCACCAAATCCCATCAGTGATTACTGTGAGCTTGCTAGCAGTTTGATAAATCATACTGAAAATAAAGTCTCTCTGAAGTTTCTTGCCCAAGCTTAGCGGCCAAAGAAGCCACCTCCACCAAAACCACCGCCCATCATCCCTTGCATATTACGCATCATGCCTTTCATGCCACCCTTCTGTATTTTTTTCATCATTTTTTGCATTTGGGTAAATTGTTTAAGCAATCGGTTTATATCTTGAACTTGGGTTCCAGAACCTGCCGCGATCCGTTTCTTACGAGAGCCTTTGATTAACTCCGGGTTCTGACGTTCTTTCATGGTCATCGAATTAATGATGGCTTCCATCTGTTTGAACATCCGATCATCCACTTTATCTTTCACACCGGCAGGAAGCTGTGACATACCAGGAAGCTTGTCCAACATTCCCATCATACCGCCCATATTTTGCATTTGTCCGAGCTGTTCACGAAAATCTTCTAAATCAAAACCCTTTTTCTCTTTGAATTTTTTCGCCAGCTTTTCAGCCTTTTCATGGTCTACGTTACGCTGCAAATCTTCAATCAGCGATAACACATCCCCCATTCCCAAAATACGAGAAGCAACACGATCAGGATGAAAAGGTTCCAAGGCATCCGTTTTTTCACCAACACCTAAGAATTTAATGGGTTTACCTGTGATATGACGAACAGATAACGCCGCACCACCACGGGCATCACCGTCAACCTTAGTAAGAATAACCCCAGTCAATGGTAATGCATCGCCAAAGGCTTTCGCGGTGTTCGCCGCATCTTGCCCAGTCATAGCATCAACCACAAATAAGGTTTCGACAGGGTTGATGGATTGATGCAGTGCTTGAATTTCACCCATCATCTGTTCATCAACCGCTAAGCGCCCTGCGGTATCGACGATCAATACATCATAAAATTTCTTCTTAGCATGCTCGACCGCAGCCGTGGCTATATCAATAGGGTTTTGATCAGCTGATGAGGGGAAGAAGTCGACCTCAAGATCATTGGCTAATGTTTCCAACTGTTTAATCGCCGCCGGGCGATACACGTCCGCAGACACCACCAGCACTTTTTTCTTATCGCGTTCTTTAAGCAATTTAGAAAGTTTACCCACACTGGTCGTTTTACCGGCGCCTTGCAAACCCGCCATTAAAATTACGGCTGGCGGTTGGGCGGCTAAATTCAAGGCTTCATTCGCCGCCCCCATCACGGCTTCTAGCTCTTGACGGACAATCTTAATAAATTCTTGCCCCGGTGTTAGGGATTTAGAAACCTCAACACCAACCGCACTCTCTTTCACTCGACTAACGAATTCACGCACCACAGGCAATGCGACATCAGCCTCGAGCAAGGCCATGCGGACTTCACGTAAGGTTTCTTTAATGTTGTCTTCAGTAAGACGACCTTTACCACTGATATTTTTCAGCGTTTTGGATAATCGATCTGTTAAATTCTCAAACATGTTTTTCTCTTCGCGATTAGGCGATCAATACGCTTGAGTATACCTTAGCCAAATGGCTAGGCATACCCATTGCAGAGTCACGAGCAGGTTTCTTTATAAGATTGGGTTATATTTCAATATCTCAACTCTTAAAAACGATAACGATCCAACGTAGCTCATTGAGCCTTAGCAGGGTATAATTCTTCAATTGAGCAACCAATTTTGTGACAAGTATGGATAACCTAATCGCTATTGTTGCCGCTACTTTATATTTTTTATCGATTGCAACCATTGTTCCGGGCCTGGTCAATCAAACTGGCGTCAAAGCAAAAACCGTTTTTATTAGTGCTACATTGGGGCTGTTTTTTCACGCCTGGTTACTCGTGGGGTTAATTTTGCATGGTTCAGGCCAAAATCTGAGCATTCTTAATGTGGCATCACTGATCAGCTTTATTATTGCTCTGGTCATGAGTTTAGCGATGTTCAAAGCACGTTTGTGGTTTTTACTTCCCGTGGTATATAGCTTTTCAGCGATCAACTTATCCCTCGCTGCTTTTCTCCCTAGCACCTTTATCACCCATTTAGAAAATGACCCGAAATTAATGGTACATATTTCTTTTGCTCTCTTTTCCTATTCAACATTGTCAATCGGGGCGCTCTATGCACTACAACTGGCTTGGCTTGATTATAAATTAAAAAAGAAAAAAGGCTTATCCATTAACCCAAACCTTCCTCCACTGATGATGGTTGAACGGCAGCTCTTTAAAATCATTTTGATAGGTAACCTACTATTAACTGGCACTCTCCTGACGGGCCTGCTCTTTGTTCAAGATATGTTTGCGCAAGGAAAAGCACACAAAGGTATCTTGTCTTTTATCGCCTGGATTGTATATTCCCTTTTATTGTGGGGACATTATCAGAAAGGCTGGCGAGGACGTAAAGTGACTTGGTTTGCAATTGCCGGGGCCACACTATTAACCTTGGCCTATTTTGGCAGCCGTTTTGTCAGAGAAATTATTCTCAATTAAGGTCAATCATGATCGCTCATTTTAATTCTATATAAGGAAACAGTGCGTTTTGGACGACATCTCAACGGGTATCTTATTTGCGCTACTCGCGTGTCTTATCGTTATTTCAGCTTACTTTTCAGGTTCTGAAACAGGCATGATGGCTCTTAACCGTTACCGCTTAAAGCATTTGGCAAGTACCGGACATAAAGGAGCCAAACGAGTTGAACGGTTACTCGGCCGCCCAGACCGCTTAATTGGCCTTATTTTAATCGGTAATAATCTGGTTAATATTCTTGCTTCAGCCATTGCCACCATTATTGGAATGCGTTTGTATGGCAATATTGGGGTTGCCATTGCAACTGGGGCACTCACCTTAGTGGTATTAGTCTTTGCAGAAGTGACTCCAAAAACATTAGCGGCGCTCTATCCAGAACGCGTCTCATACGCTAGCAGCATTGTGCTCAGTATCTTAATGAAGCTGATGGCCCCTTTAGTGATTTTTGTTAACTTAATCACGAATGGCTTCTTACGCCTACTCGGTGTAAGAGCAAAACACGGGGGAGAAGATCCACTTAGTTCCGATGAATTACGTACTATAGTCAATGAGGCGGGACGCCTTATTCCTCGTCGCCACCAAGATATGTTGCTCTCCATTCTCGATCTTGAGCATGTTACGGTGAACGATATTATGATTCCTCGAAATGAAATCACCGGTATTAATATTAATGATGATTGGAAGTCCATCATCCGACAGTTAACACACTCACCACATGGCCGAGTTGTCCTATATCGAGATAATATTGATGAAGCCGTTGGCATGCTTCGTTTGCGAGAAGCCGCTCGCTTGATGCTAGAAAAAAATGAATTCAATAAAGAGACGTTGTTTCGAGCGGCAGATGAAGTCTACTTTATTCCAGAAGGCACCCCACTGAATGTACAGTTACTTAAGTTTCAACGTAATAAAGAGCGTATTGGACTGATTGTTGATGAATATGGCGACATTATCGGTTTGGTCACATTAGAAGATATTCTCGAAGAGATTGTCGGTGAATTTACGACCTCGATGTCCCCCAGTTTGGCAGAGGAAATCACACCACAAGGTGATGGCAGTTTCTTAATTGAAGGCAGTGCGAATATTCGAGATATCAACAAGAGTTTGAAGTGGAAACTGCCGACCGATGGTCCAAGAACATTGAATGGTTTAATTTTAGAACACCTTGAAGAGATCCCGGAAAGCCATTTAAGTGTGAAAGTAGCAAGCCACCCGATGGAAATTATTGAGTTGGAAGAAAATCGAATCAAGCTGGTACGAGTTTTCCCACGTAAAGTGAAAAAGAGCAAATAAATACCTTTCCTATTCTCATAAAAAAGGCTTGGTTATCAATAACCAAGCCTTTTTCTATCCTTATCAATCAATCGACTTTTAATGACTGAAGCATCACTTCAGGCAGGGCAAGCTCATCATTTTTATTTACTTGAATACCCGCCTGAATAACTTGCTGGGCGATCGCTTTTGCTTCAGATAAAGAATGCATGGCTGCCGTTCCACATTGATACTCATTTAACTCTGGAATCTTATCTTGGCTTTCCACCTTAAGTACATCATTCATTGCAGCTAACCATGCGCTGGCTACCTGCTCTTCACTCGGTGTACCGATTAAGCTCATATAAAAACCCGTTCGGCACCCCATTGGCGAAATATCAATAATTTCGACAATATCGCTATTAAGGTGATCCCGCATGAATCCAGCATATAAATGCTCCAGCGTATGAATCCCTTTTTCAGATAAAATGTCTTTATTGGGTAACGTAAAACGCAAATCAAACACCGTAATGGTATCGCCTTTTGGCGTTTGCATAGCCTTGGCCACTCGTACTGCAGGGGCGTGCATGCGGGTATGGTCAACCGTAAAGCTGTCTAGTAATGGCATGTTCTTCTCTCCTTGGATACATCCCTAACCGAGAATGCTATCGCTATCCTGACATCAATCGACTGACATTAGAATAGCGATCTGACTGGATATTTCTCTTATTCCCAGTGCTGCTATTCTTCTATATAACGAAAATAGGTTTGCAGAAAGTCATCAAAACTCTGAGTTTCCTGCTGTTCGATCGTCTGTTGAGCCGCCAATGAGCGAGTTACCTCTTGCTCCATGACCAACGATGAGTAAGTCTGATACGCATGTTGTAGGTTTATTTCTTGGTATTTCTCCCCCAAATAGCGTCCAACTTTCCCCAACCCTCCGAGCAGGTGTGTTTGTTCAAGAATTTGAGCCGATAGTGTTTTTTCTGGATGATCAATCCAATCTGCTAATTGTTGACAAACCTCTTGATAAGCGGTGCCACCATTTGCGTTATCCATCTGCTCAGCAATGATCGTCAGATCAGCAAAAACACGTTTTGCCCATACGGCTAAAGTTAATTTTTCACCATGACAACCAATTTGTAGCTCAAGCCCTGGTTTTCGGCCTTCTAATACGACTTTGCGCCAGTTATCACGCCAGCATTCCAATTCACAATTATCCATCGGATCCGAATCGGATAATGCGGTCCATGTCAGGAAAAGATCCAAGAAACGGACTTGCTGTTCAGTAATACCGATCGGGCTAAATGGGTTCACATCCAGTGAGCGCACTTCAATATATTCGACCCCGGCTCGCGCTAACGCATCCGATGGTTTCTCACCCGATTGAGCCACTCGTTTAGGACGAATCGGCGCATACAACTCATTTTCAATTTGTAGAATATTGCTGTTGAGTTGGCGGTATTCTCCGTTCACTTTCACGCCAATCTTAGCAAACGCTTCCGAAGGGGTTCGAATCGCTTGATTAAGCCCAGTTAAGTATTGATCAATACTGTTAAACCCAATTTTCAATACGCTTTGCGCATGATTAGTGTAGCCTAAATCACTTAAACGTAATGAGGTCGCATAAGGAAGATAAAGAGTTTTTCCAATAGCCTCAAATGGGAGATCGGTTTTACGATCTTGAATAAATGAAGAACATAAGGCTGGAGATGCACCAAAGAAATAAGGGATCAACCAACCAAAGCGATAATAGTTACGAATCACAGAAAAATACGCCGTAGACTTTGTCTCTTGACGTTGTGCTTCAGACTGTTCGCCATATAACGCATCCCAAAATATTTCTGGAAATGAAAAGTTAAAATGTACCCCAGAAATAATTTGCATCAGGCTGCCATAACGCTGTTTCAACCCTGTACGATAAAGCGTTTTCATCCGTCCAGTATTTGAACAACCATACTGAGCCAGTTGAATATCCTCTTCACACCCCACATAACAAGGCATTGATAATGGCCATAATTTTTCATTATCAATCTTACTTTGAGCAAAATGATGTACATCCGAAAGCTGAGCCATCAAAGTATCGACATCATGGGAAACGGGCGTAATAAATTCCAGTAATGATTCAGCAAAATCGGTAGTGATCCAACGATGTGTAAGAGGCGAGCCTAAGCTTTGAGGGTGAGGGGTTTGAGCAATGGCTCCATCTGGAGTGTATCGTAAGGTTTCACGCTCAACCCCGCGGCTGAACTGTTGGAATACTTCAGGTTGATTAGCAACTCGTTTAAGTCGCGCAGCAAAATTAGTCAAAATGAGATTCGCTTATATTGGTTAGGTTCGAAATGAAGCTGAGCGTAACTCGTTACTCGCAGACAATAATGCTAGACCATGGCTTCCTTCATGGCCTAGCGTTGAGTAACTCACTCACTTTTCCTAGTGCAACTCATCGAGTGCAATCGTGTCTCGTTATGAGCAGGAAACAGCCAAATGAATACCTTTCCCTGTGCAGTTACTTGGGTATATGCGTACTCTAACGGATGATTTCAAGCTCTTCTATAGGAATTGCTAACTTTTCTAATTGTGGTTTTAAATTTTTCATATCCCCTACCACGATAATTTGGTAATCCTGAGGTTGAAACCATTTCTTCGCTAACTGATTCAACGTTGCTTTATCAACATGATTAACCAGTTGATTACGCTGCTGTAAATAATCACGATCCAAATGATAGGTTAAAATCTGACTAATAAGTTGAGCCTTTTGAGAGGGAGTCTCATAGCTCAAAGCATCTTGCTGTCCAACGGCAAGACGCAAAAAGTCCATCTCATCCTCCGTTAAACCTTGCTGACTAAAATTCGCCAATTCTTGATTAATTTCCTTAATCGCTTCTAGCGTGACGTTGGCCCTTACTTGCGCATGGAAGATCACTGCGCCCACTTCTCTATTACTAGAAAAATATCCACTGGCTCCATAGGTATAGCCTTTATCTTCACGCAAATTTTGATTGATTCGACTATTAAAGTTTCCAGCCAAATTAAAGTTAGCTAATTGGCTTAGATATAACTCACCAGTCGCATCAAAAGGTAAACCTTTGCGAACCAAACGAACCACACTTTGCGGTGCACCGGGTTTATCGACGACATAGATTTTTTGTTCGGCTAAACTAGGGACGACTTGTGGATGAAGCATCGGAGCTGGCTCACCTTTCCAAGCGGCAAAAAATGACAGTTGTTTTATGACCTCTTGGCGATCAATATCCCCCACAACCACAATCTGTGCGCCATTTGGCGTGTAATGTTGACGATAGAAAGCCTGAACATCGTCTAAGGTAAGTGAGGCAATAGAAGCTTGTGTCCCTTCACTTGAACGAGCAAAAATTGAGTGGCCAAACAACACTTGTCGGGTGGCTTGGGAGGCCAGCCAACTAGGTTGCTGATGTTGGTACACGATGCCTTGTGCCATTTGTTGTTGAATCAAGGTAAAATCTCGTTCACTAAACCCAGGGGTTAACAACATCTCATCCACCACGGCTAAGGTTTCTGGCAGATGCTTTTTCAAACTAGAAATCACAACATTCGTAGAATATGCTCCTGCATGGATACGAATCACAGATCCCAGTTTATCGAGTTCAGCCTGAATCTCTTCTACACTGCGTTTCGCCGAATCTTGCTCTAACAAAGCGGCCGTTAAATTAGCGAGCCCTTCTTTTCCGAGCTCAACATGGCGCTCTCCCGCAGGAAGTCGAATCTCCATCAACACCGTCGGAGTTTCAGTCATCTTCGTACCCAATAACTCAGCCCCATTATCAAAATACCAATCATAGAGAGGAGGCATCTGCGCCTGAACCGGTTGGGCGACATCAGGCATTATTGAGCGATCAAATGCATCGTTAACCTGACGATACGCGAGCTGATCTTCGGTAATTTTCTGGTAATCCGGCAGTTGTCGTTTCGGAGTAACAAATGTCGCCCGATGAACCGCCCACTCCGCTTTCCCTTTTGGCACCACACTTAATGTGACTTTCGGTTGATGTTCAATATATTGCTGGAAAACTTGGTTAACGGAATCAGGAGAGACCAATCTTAGTTGATACAGTTGCTGTTCTATTCGATCTGGTTGACCATAAAATGTTTGATTACTGGCTAATTGACTCACTTTACCTCGTACACTTTGCAAGGCAAAAACCGCATTTGCTTCGGCCTGTCCGGTGATTTGTTCTAAACGTGACTCACTCACCCCTTGCTGGGAGAACTGTTGTAAAGTATCCACCAAAGCTTGATACAACGGCGCTAAGTGTGACGGCTTCCCTGATGGAGCCATAGCATAAACATAAAACGTACACGCCAGCTCTGCACAATCTTGAAAGGCGCCAGCATCGACCGCTTGCTGCGTTTTCACTAAGTTTTGATAAAGTAAACTGTTGCTACCACTTCCTAACACTTGCGCTAACGTATCTAAAGAAGCTTGTTGCTCAGCTCCCTGATACGCTGTTGGCCAGCCAATCACAACCATCGGCTGTTGAATACGATCTTCAAGAGTAATGAAACGATCTTGCTTCAAATGAGCAGGATCTTTTGGCGCACTCTTCACTTGTGGGCCTTTTGGTATCGACCCAAAATAACGGTTCACCCACTCCAGTGTTTGAGTGACATCAATATCACCACCGATGGTCAATACCGCATTATTTGGCCCATACCAACGTAAAAAGAAGGCTTTAAGATCATTTACATCCACTCGATCTAAGTCTTCAACATAACCTATTGTTTGCCAAGAATAAGGGTGCCCTTCTGGGTAAAGAGCTTCTGACATTTTTTCCCAAATCAAACCATATGGACGATTATCATAATTTTGAGCTCGCTCGTTTTTAACCGTATCCCGCTGAATTTCAAATTTACGCTGAGAAACGGCATCAAGTAAAAAGCCCATACGATCCGACTCTAGCCACAATACTTTTTCTAACTGGTTCGATGGCACCGTTTGAAAATAATTCGTTCGATCACGATTCGTGGTTCCGTTTAACTCCCCACCCGCTTCTGTGATCAAACGAAAATGTTCTTGATCCGCAACATGCTTAGAGCCCTGAAACATCATATGTTCAAAAAAATGAGCAAATCCTGATTTACCCACTTCTTCCCTTGCCGAACCGACATGATAAGTCACATCCACATGCACAAGAGGATCGGAATGATCCGGTGATAGAATAACCGTCAAGCCATTCTCAAGCTGATATTTACTATAAGGAATCATCACCTTATCTGGCTTAGCATCCACTTGCTCTATTAACGTGACGCCCGCCGGTAAAGATGAGAAAAATGGTAATGTTCTTGAAGATGAACAACCGTATAGCGTAAGAAGTGCAACCACACCTACCCAAAGTTTTTTCATCACAACTCCTTAGAAAAAACCATAAAAAAAGGCACCCAACGTGGCATAACGAAAAGCCTTCCCAAGCATAATCATGCTCAATACCGGTAAGCTTTTCATTCTTAACCACCCAGCTGCTAAACAAAGAGGATCCCCAATCAAAGGTAACCAACTCAATAATAATGCCCAATAGCCATGTTTATGTAGCCATTGTAATGCTTTATGACCCTGTTTTTCTTGTTGAGTTCGATTAGGTAACAACCGACCTAGCCAATAGTTCGTCATTCCCCCCAGTGTGTTACCTAAGGTAGCAATAGCGATAATAGTAATAGGAGAGAATGTCTGAATCGCAAAAGTGGCGATCAATGCCGCCTCAGAGCCACCCGGTAAAAGAGTGGCACTAAGAAAACTGACAGAAAATAAAACCCAAAGCGCAGAATCTGAAAAAAACTGAGCCCCTTGGGCAAAATAAAGATCAAACAAGGCTAATTCTGCATATCAAGTAAAATTTTACCGCGTGTATGCCCAGTTTCCATCTGCTCATGAGCTTGACAAATGTGATCCATAGAATAAATGTGCTGAATTTCCACCTTTAATAACCCAACACTCACCATATATAGCATGGTATCCAGTTGTTCAGGGTTAGGATCAACCAGCATACCTGTAGCTTCAAAACCTAACATCTTCGCTTTTTCACAGATCAATTCCGCACTGAGTGTTGGCACACTCACAACACGAGCATGATCATTAAGGCACTTAAGTGCATCTAATGCGGCCTCACCTCCGACCAAATCAATCAAGACATCCACAGCTTCTAACCGTTGTGATACTGGTGCAAATTGGTAGTTTATCGCATGCGCCCCAAGAGTCGCTAGATAATCAAGGTTCGCTTCACTACAGGTTGTATATACTTCCGCTTTCGCTGCCAATGCAATTTGTAATGCAATATGCCCAACACCGCCAGCTCCAGCTAAAATAAGAACTCGCTCACCCTCTTTAATTTGGGCTTTACTCAGTGCTTGTGCTGCCGTTTGCCCTGCAAGAGGTAATGCTGCCGCTGCTTCTAATGTGACGGAATCAGGAACTATGCTGAGCTCTTTTTCCGGAAGAGAAAGGTATTGACTATAGCCACCACCACGGATCGGAAATCCAATGAACCCAGCCACATTCATCCCTTCGGCTAACGTCGTCACACCTGATCCAACTTTTATCACTTGTCCAGCAATGTCATACCCTGGCACCCATGGCAATTTATCTTTATTTTGTGCCGCTGCCCAGCCAAGCCCAGCGCGAGTCTTCACATCAATAGGGTTAATACTCGCAAAAGCCACCTTCACCAGAACTTCGCCTTCCAGAGGCTCAGGAATCACGGATGACTGAATCGCGAGCACTTCTGGCCCACCAAATTGGGTAATGACGATCTGCTTATTGTCCATATTCTAGGTCCCTATTGCTGGCAATGAAAAAAGGGATGCCGAAGCATCCCCTTGAATATATACCATTTTATTACTAGTCGTTAACCATAAGCCTTAAAATTAACGCCCAGTTAACCAACTAAGGCCAATAAAACCCCAGCCGCAACAGCTGAACCTAAAACCCCAGCAACGTTTGGTCCCATGGCATGCATCAATAGAAAGTTTTGTGGGTTAGCCTCCAAACCAACTTTATTGACAACACGCGCAGCCATTGGCACAGCCGAAACTCCAGCAGCGCCAATTAATGGGTTAATATCTTCTTTAGAAAATTTGTTCAGAACCTTCGCCATTAAGACACCACCAGCAGTCCCAATACTGAAGGCAACAGCACCGAGCAATAAAATACCTAAAGTAGAAATATTGAGGAATTGATCCGCTTGAAGTTTTGACCCCACCCCAAGACCTAAAAAGATAGTCACGATGTTAATCAGTTCATTCTGCGCCGTTTTTGATAAACGATCGACCACACCCGCTTCACGCATCAAATTCCCCAAGCAGAACATCCCGACCAGTGGAGTGGCCGATGGCAAAAACAAAATCGCCATTAATAATACCAACATAGGGAAAATAATTTTCTCTGCTTTGCCAACATGGCGTAATTGCGCCATTTTGATCTGTCGCTCTTGTGGTGTCGTCAACGCTTTCATGATCGGTGGCTGAATGATAGGAACCAATGCCATGTAACTATATGCGGCCACCGCAATCGCTCCCAGCAACTTCGGTGAAAGTTGGCTCGCTAAGAAAATTGCAGTTGGGCCATCAGCACCACCGATAATTGCTATCGACGAAGCATCAGCCATCGAAAACTCCATTCCAGGCACATAGTTAAGCATAATTGCACCAAATAATGTGGCAAAAATACCAAACTGCGCAGCGGCTCCTAGCCACAAGGTTTTAGGGTTGGCAATTAAGGCCCCAAAATCAGTCATTGCTCCCACGCCCATAAAAATCAGCAAAGGAAAAATCCCCGATTCGATACCAATGTAGTACACGTAGTACAACAACCCACCCGGTTCAGTAAAACCAGCATTAGGAATATTTGCCAAAATGGCCCCAAACCCTATCGGTAATAACAATAAAGGCTCAAAACCTTTGCGTATCGCTAAAAATAGCAATACGCAGCCGACAAAAATCATAATGATTTGGCCAAGCTCAAAGTTAGCAATCCCTGTTTCCTGCCACAGGGTCAATAATCCGTCCATGTTACACCCTTATGCCAAACTTAAGATCGGCGCACCGACTGTCACTGCATCCCCTTCCTTAACATGCAGTTCTTGAACAACACCACTACGCGCAGCCCGAACTTCTGTTTCCATCTTCATCGCTTCTAAAATAACCAGCACATCACCTTCAACCACTTCAGTTCCAGGTTGAACTTGAACCTTAAAAATATTTCCAGCAAGAGGAGCGGGCACAGCTTCAGCTGCTGAGGCCGGAACAGGAGCAGAGGTTGTCGCTGTAGACTGACTAGCGGTCACCGAGCTAATTTGGCCTTGGGGACCCACTTCTACTTGATAAACTTGTCCGTCAACTTTGACACTGTAGGTTTCGATACTCGGTACAGAACCTTTTACTACTGGAGCTTCGGCAGATTCGACCGTTTCAGATCCCGGTGCGGGTTCAAATGCATTGGGGTTATGACGGTTTTTCAGAAATTTAAGTCCGACTTGAGGGAAAAGAGCATAAGTCAGGACATCATCCACCGTATCTTCCGCTAATGAAATCCCTTCAGCCTTGGCTTTTTCTAACAATTCCGCGGTTAAATGATTCATTTCCGCTTGCAGCAAATCAGCCGGACGGCAAATAATGGGCTCACTACCATCTAAAACTTGAGCCTGTAATGCTGGATTGACTTCCGCTGGAGTTGCACCATATTCCCCTTTAAGAACACCTGCCGTTTCTTTCGTGATACTTTTATAACGCTCGCCAGTTAAAACATTAATGACCGCTTGAGTACCGACGATTTGTGAAGTAGGTGTCACCAGTGGGATATAACCAAGATCTTGACGTACTCGAGGAATTTCTTGCAATACATCATCAAGACGATCGGCAGCACCTTGTTCTTTCAGCTGACTTTCCATATTCGTCAACATTCCACCTGGCACTTGAGCGATCAAGATTCGTGAGTCGACACCTTTCAGTTGACCTTCAAACTTGGCATATTTCTTACGAACTTCACGGAAATAAGCCGCGATAGGAGCAAGTTGTTCAAGGTTAAGTTGCGTATCCTGCTCTGTTCCCTGCAACATAGCAACCACGGTTTCCGTAGGAGTATGGCCATAGGTTTGACTCATGGACGAAATAGCCGTATCCAGAATATCAACCCCAGCTTCTACCGCTTTTATTGCCGTTGCTGTTGATAATCCGGTTGTTGCATGGCAGTGCAGAGCCAAAGGAACATCACACGATGCTTTGATGCGTGACACCAACTCTTCTGCTTCATAAGGTTTCAGAAGCCCAGACATGTCCTTAATACAAAGAGAATGGCAACCGAGATCTTCTAGTCGTTTTGCTAAATCAACCCAAGTTTCAGTATTATGAACAGGGCTCGTCGTATAAGAGAGCGTTCCTTGTGCATGCGCACCAACATTGACCGTGGCTTTGATCGCTTGCTCAAAGTTACGCACATCATTCATTGCATCAAAAATACGAAAGACATCCATACCATTAGCGTGCGCACGTTCAACAAATTTCTCAACCACATCGTCGGCATAATGACGATATCCCAGCAGATTCTGCCCTCGCAATAACATCTGCATCGGGGTATTTGGCATTGCTTTTTTCAGTGCACGTAAACGCTCCCATGGATCTTCACCTAAATATCGAATACACGCATCAAAGGTTGCACCACCCCATGTTTCTAGCGACCAATAGCCGATTTTGTCCAACTCTGCCGCAATAGGCAACATATCTTCAAGACGCATACGCGTCGCAAACAATGACTGATGGGCGTCTCTTAACACCACATCGGTAATAGCAAGTGCTTTAGACATGCTCATTAACTCCTTTTAATTCTTACGACTTAGCAGCTGAATGTCGGTATTGATGTACAGCTGCAGAAATAGCTGCCACTACCCGTGGGTGAACTGCAGCAGAGGTGGGTTGAATCGATTTTTTAGGACTGGCTATCGGTTGAGGTACTTCTTGCGGCACCAATTTAGACATTAACCGAACGAGATAAACCAAAATGGTTAAAAATAGAAATACGACGACCATCCCTGTAATCATCAGGGTTGCCGCATCTACAAGCAGGCTTCCAATATTTGTCATGTTGCTTCCTTTCTGTGTCATCCTGACAGCAATTGTCTGAGATAAAAAATTACGATCTAGACAAAGCCAAGAGGATTATCTCGACTTGTGAAAAATTGTCAATTTTGTTTAAGAGTCTTTAGACAAATCAGAGCAATCAAGTGAAAGAACCGTCATACAAATCACAAAATGTCATGTAATTGAGTTAAAAAACTCATACGTTTTTAGTGAATATGAATAGATTAATCGGAATTTGATATGAAATTTGAGATGAAGCTAATAAAAGGAGAACTGACGAATAAAAACAATAAGTTGTAAATTTAAAATGGGAAAAATGCTACGCATTTGTAAATAAAAAAACCTCGCTAAATTGCGAGGTTTTATAAAATGGCGCGCTCAGGAGGATTCGAACCTCCGACCGCCTGGTTCGTAGCCAGGTACTCTATCCAGCTGAGCTATGAGCGCGCAGGGTTTTGATCATTCTAAACTTTAATACAAAGTCTTAAATCATCAGGGTAATCACTTACCTTAAAGGTGGCGCGTCCTGGAGGATTCGAACCTCCGACCGCCTGGTTCGTAGCCAGGTACTCTATCCAGCTGAGCTAAGGACGC
>NZ_SGOM01000014.1 GCF_022113815.1 Vibrio cincinnatiensis | reverse complement strand
AGCTTCGAAGCGGAGGTGCATTCTAGCGAGATAACTGAGCGTGTCAAACACTTTTTCAATTTTCTTTTTTTAGAAGCTTTTCCTCGCCTAACACTGCTTGAAGCCTTGTGGCATCTGCCGTGTCAGTGAGGGCGCATTATAGGGAGGAAAATAAATGGTGCAAGGGATTTTTTGATAAAACTTCAAAAAAGTACACTTTCGATCAAATAACAACCAGAATTATATAAAATAGGCTTTTTTATAACTCTGGTTGGGTGTTGATTTTAAATAAAGGCATAAGCGTCAGCAAACATCTGATCACGAATGGCATGTTTGTACTGAGTAAATTGCTCTCTCGCAGCACCAGCCATATCGAAGCGACCAGCAATATAGATATCAAAATCGGCTAATGATTCAAAATCTTGATCAATGGCTTGTAAAACATTACCTACTTTTCCTTGCCAATTTGAGTTTGCCTGTTCAACAACAGGGACAAAGTGGATATTTTTATATTTCCCAGCAAGTGTTTCTAGCTCAGTTTTTGCGTACAATTGGCCTTCATCACGAGCTCCCCAATACACATAAATTGGTATCGTTTTATTTTGAGCCACACAGTAATCCAAGATGGACCGCACATAACTAAACCCAGTTCCCCCCGCGATAAGCAACAATGGATGAGAGCTTTCTTCTTGGAACCCAGCCTCCCCATGCGGTGCATCAATCATAATCCCCCCCCCTTGCTCTAAGGCTAATTGCATAGCCTGAACCACTTCTTGTGCATAAACATTATGGTCGGCAGCACCGATATGCAGCTCTAACTCCCCCATATGTCGACACGGGCTGCTTGCGATAGAAAATGGACGTTTATCTTTTTCGCCCATCACAACCATTAAATACTGCCCGGCTTTGAAAGAAATGGGATGCTCAGGATGAAGCAATATTTGATAAGTATGGCTGGCTAAGGGCTGAATCGATTTGACTTTACATTCAATAATCATGGACTTCCTTCTTATTCCATAAAATAAGTATTCACTGGCTTTAAGAGAAGAGGGATAGGGTAGCCACTTTTTAACATGCTCTTTCTCCGAGAACATGGGCTCTTATGTTCCCTCCTCCTCCTCTTCGTTTCGACAAAGACAGGCACTCATATACCACTGAGATTGTTGTGTTGAATGAAATCTACGGGTTGAGCACCGCATTCAACACAACGACCCAGACCGAATCAGCAACTGTACTATGACTTAACATAAAGATAGTCTCAGTTACATAATGCCTAACTTACCCCACATTTGATCAATTTTCTCGACCAATTTAGGATCTTTCTTGATTGGTGTCCCCCAATCTCGCGTGACTTCACCTTGGAATTTATTGGTCGCATCAAAGCCAAGCATCGATGAAGCCATCGCCTCTTGAGAAACTTGCAAGATATCTCTGGCAGGATCCATACGTGTGCTTATCGCCCAGATAACGTCATTCCAATCTCGGACATTGACATCTTCATCGCAAAGAATCACAAACTTACTCGTAGAGAACTGAGATAAAAACTGCCAGACGGCGTCTAAAATTTGCTTTGACTCTCCCACCTGCGTTTTATTCATCGACACAATCGCTAATTGTTGGTTAGTGCTTGGCGGTAAATAGATATCTAACACTTGAGGATACTGACTTTTAAAGTTACGGATATCCCCCTCTGTCACTTCGTTAAACATCGTCGTAGTTTTATCTATCTCAACTTGCGTTTCAGCAGGCCATTTGACCGTGGCGTCCATCCCCATCTTTGAACCTAGCCCAGCGACTGGGGAAGCAAAATCCAAAGAATCGATCGGGGTATTTTCTACCAATAATGAATCTCGAACAGGATCCATATGCTCACACAGAGCTTGAGTGACCGATGCCCAATCACGAGCGTTGACACTTTCATCACAAACAATCACAAATTTTGTGTACATGAATTGACGTAAAAAAGACCAAACCCCCATCATGACTCGCTTGGCATGACCTGGATATTGCTTTTTCATTGTCACCACTGCCACACGGTAGGAACACCCTTCTGGAGGAAGATAAAAATCTGTAATTTCAGGAAACTGTTTTTGTAAGATAGGAACAAATACTTCGTTCAGCGCCACCCCAAGAACGGCAGGCTCATCAGGTGGTCGACCAGTATAAGTACTATGGTAGATAGGTTGCTCGCGCATCGTGATATGAGTCACCGTCAATACATGGTGGCGTTCAACTTCATTATAGTAGCCGGTATGATCGCCATAAGGCCCTTCGTCTGCAAATTCTGTAGGATCGATATATCCTTCCAATACAATTTCCGCACTGGCAGGCACTTCCAAATCATTACTGATAGACTTCACCACTTCGGTTTTGCTGCCACGCAGTAACCCGGCAAATGCGTATTCCGATAACGTGTCCGGTACCGGAGTAACCGCCCCCAGAATGGTAGCTGGATCTGCGCCAAATGCCACGGATACAGGGAAAGGTTCACCCGGGTGAGCTTCCATCCAGTCACGAAAATCTAATGCGCCCCCACGATGAGCGAGCCAACGCATGATAATTTTATTTTTGCTGATTTTTTGCTGACGGTAGATGCCTAAGTTCTGGCGCTTCTTATTAGGGCCACGAGTAATGGTTAGCCCCCAAGTGAAGAGCGGAGCCACATCATCAGACCAACAACTCATCACCGGAATCTTATCGAGATCAACCTCATCACCTTGCCAGACGACTTGTTGGCAAGCAGCCTTACGTAAACGTTTGACAGGCATATTTAATACTTGTCGAAAAACAGGCAGTTTTTCTAATGCATCTTTAAAACCACGTGGAGGT
Source organism: Vibrio cincinnatiensis (assembly GCF_022113815.1). Taxonomy (GTDB): domain Bacteria; phylum Pseudomonadota; class Gammaproteobacteria; order Enterobacterales; family Vibrionaceae; genus Vibrio; species Vibrio cincinnatiensis_A. The sequence goes on along the minus strand of NZ_SGOM01000014.1, from coordinate 67,326 downwards.
TCAGGCTCTTTCAGATAGGCCAAGAGTTTACCAACCTCTCGTAAATCCTGAACCTGTGCCCTTCCCATTCCCATAGCAACACGTTCAGGTGTCCCAAACAAATTAGTTAAGACAGGAATATCATGCCCGATAGGATGTTCAAATAATAATGCTGGCCCTCCTGCACGCAAGGTTCGATCACTGATTTCCGTCATTTCATAATGAGGATCAACCGGGTGGGTAATGCGCTTTAACTGACCATGCTGCTCAAGATAGTCAAGAAAATTACGTAAATCCTTAAAATTCATAGGCTTTATTGTCGTTATTCATACTGCGAATAGTATAACAAAAAGCAAGAACCTTAGACTGACCTTTTCCTAGAATTATTGAGCAAACTGTCGTTATTAACTCGCATCTGTACGATTAGTGATTCTGAACGTGCTGCTTCAAAACTAGGTTCGATCCCCATCATTGATGAGGTAAAGGTCTACTCAAATGTTGCACACACCACCGGTTATGGAGGTTAGGTAAGTTATTGCTGAGCACAATGAGCCTTCTCTTTATTTCTCCATTGCTCAGATAAATAAAAAGCGCCACGATCAATCGTGACGCTTTTTGTATTAAGAATGAGGTTTATTGACGGCGCATCGCATCAAAAAACTCATCGTTTGTTTTGGTCATTGCCAACTTATCGATGAGGAACTCCATGGCATCCGTCTCACCCATTGGGTGAACGATCTTACGCAGAATCCACATTTTTTGCAGTTCATCAGGTTTAGTCAATAACTCTTCACGACGAGTACCCGAACGATTAAAGTCAATCGCTGGGAAAACACGTTTTTCAGCAATCTTGCGGTTAAGATGCAGTTCCATGTTGCCGGTACCTTTGAACTCTTCATAGATAACTTCATCCATTTTAGAGCCAGTATCAACCAATGCCGTTGCGATGATCGTTAAACTCCCCCCTTCCTCTACATTACGGGCGGCACCAAAGAAACGTTTAGGACGATGCAAAGCGTTCGCATCCACACCACCAGTCAACACTTTACCGGATGAAGGAACAACCGTGTTATAAGCACGGGCCAAACGGGTAATCGAATCCAACAAGATGACGACATCTTTTTTGTGTTCAACTAAACGTTTCGCTTTTTCAATAACCATATCAGCCACTTGAACGTGACGTGACGCTGGTTCATCAAAGGTAGAAGCAACCACTTCGCCTTTCACCAAACGTTGCATTTCGGTCACTTCTTCTGGGCGTTCATCGATCAACAGTACCATCAGCACACATTCCGGGTGATTATTGGCAATACTTTGTGCGATGTTCTGTAGCAACATGGTTTTACCCGCTTTTGGCGGAGCGACAATCAAGCCACGCTGCCCTTTACCAATGGGGGCAGCTAGGTCAAGAACACGAGCAGTAATGTCTTCTGTTGAACCATTACCACGTTCCATCACCATACGTTCATTAGCATGTAAAGGCGTTAAGTTTTCAAAAAGAATTTTATTGCGGGCGTTATCAGGCTTGTCGTCGTTAACCGTGTTCACTTTAAGCAGAGCAAAGTAACGTTCACCTTCTTTAGGCGGACGGATTTTCCCAGCGATTGAGTCACCCGTTCGCAAGTTGAAGCGGCGAATTTGGCTTGGTGACACGTAGATGTCGTCAGGGCCAGCTAAATATGAGCTGTCTGCACTGCGTAAGAAACCAAAACCGTCTTGAAGGATTTCCAAGACCCCGTCGCCAAAAATGTCTTCACCGCCTTTAGCATGAGCTTTAAGGATAGCGAAGATGATGTCTTGCTTGCGTAGACGCGCGAGGTTTTCAAGGCCTAGGCTCTCACCAAGTTTCACAAGATCAGACACAGGTCTGTTCTTCAGTTCTGTTAGATTCATTGTGGTGGATACTTGTTTAGTCAAAATAGGATCTATTTTCTAGTTAAGATGGATTTGGTCTCAGGATTGACCAAGAAGTGAACACTTGTTTAATTAACGTGCGATAAACTAGCACTAAATAAAAGACTAGTCTAGAAAATGTTTTTTGCAAAATAAAACCGCACGTCATGTGCGGTTTTATAAATTGCGCTATACGTTTGCGTCTAAAAACTCTTTTAGTTGAGTTTTTGATAACGCACCGACTTTTGTCGCCGCCACACTACCATCTTTAAATAAAAGTAATGTAGGGATGCCGCGGATACCAAATTTCGGTGGTGTTCCCGCATTGTGGTCGATATTTAATTTACCGATAGTGAGCTTGCCTTCGTATTCCTCTGCGATTTCATCAAGAATTGGCGCGATCATTTTGCAAGGACCACACCATTCTGCCCAAAAATCGACCAGAACAGGGCCTGCAGCTTTGATCACATCGTTCTCAAAACTTTCATCAGAAAGCTGCAAAATTTTATCACTCATCTTCCACTCCAATGTGTTTTTTCTGAACTGGTTGCATACTAACCAGTAAATAGATGCTCTATTGGAATGTATTTACTTCCGTATTGCAAGTGTAAGCTGATATTCTATAGCGATGAAAAAGACACATATCACAGAGCAAAAGTTCGCCGACTTCGGGTTACACCCGCAAGTTGTTGAAGGATTGGATAAAAAAGGGTTTGAATTTTGTACCCCTATCCAAGCCTTGGCGTTGCCGGTCCTGCTCACCGGCCAAGACATTGCAGGCCAGGCCCAAACGGGTACTGGTAAAACCCTTGCGTTTCTTACTGCGACTTTTAACCATTTGCTGACGACTCCAGAAGTTGAAGGACGTAAACCGTCTCAGCCGCGAGCTATCATCATGGCTCCCACTCGTGAGTTAGCGATTCAAATTTACAATGATGCTGAATCACTGATTGCCACTACAGGCATCAAAGCGGGCCTTGCCTACGGGGGCGAAAGTTATGATAAGCAGCTCACAAAATTACAAGAAGGTGTCGATGTCCTGATTGGTACTACAGGGCGCATCATCGATTTCTATAAACAAAAAGTATTTAACCTTAACCATATTCAGGCGGTTGTGCTCGATGAAGCGGATCGTATGTTTGATCTTGGTTTTATCAAAGACATCCGTTTCTTGTTCCGTCGTATGCCTGAGCCGAAAGATCGCCTCAACATGCTCTTTTCTGCCACGCTCTCCTATCGTGTCCAAGAATTGGCTTTTGAACATATGCACAACCCACAACACGTGGTTGTAGAAGCGACACAAAAGACCGGTCATCGCATTAAAGAAGAATTGTTCTACCCATCCAATGAACACAAGCTGGCGTTACTGCAAACACTTATTGAAGAAGAGTGGCCAGATAAAGCGATCATTTTTGCGAATACTAAACATCGCTGCGAGCAGGTGTGGGGGGCATTAGCCGCCGATGGCCATCGCGTTGGCTTACTCACCGGGGATGTTCCACAGAAAAAACGTGAACGTATCCTTGAACAATTTACTAAAGGCGAATTAGACATTCTTGTCGCAACCGATGTTGCAGCACGAGGATTACACATTCCCCTTGTAACTCACGTCTTTAACTATGATCTTCCCGACGATAGTGAAGATTATGTACACCGTATTGGCCGTACCGGTCGAGCGGGTGAAAGTGGTAACTCCATCAGCTTTGCATGTGAAGAATATGCCGTTAACCTCCCTGCGATTGAAGAATACATTGAACACAGTATTCCTATGTCTGAGTACGACGCTACTGCCCTGTTGACGGACTTACCAAAGCCATTAACGCTGCGCTCTTCACAACAACGTCGTACCAATACCGCAGGTTCACGTTCAGGGAATAGAAAACCTCAACGTCGTCCTCGCGCTCCGCGTCAGAAAAAGGATTCGTAATTAACTGATGAGTCAAAGCACTTCTTCACCGCTGTATGCGGCTATCGATCTCGGATCAAACAGCTTTCATATGTTGGTTGTGCGCCATATTGATGGCAGCGTACAAACCATGGCAAAAATCAAACGTAAAGTACGTTTAGCCGCCGGTTTGGACGAACACAATGTACTCAGCCAAGAAGCCATGCAACGCGGCTGGGATTGCCTGAGTCTATTTGCTGAACGGCTACAAGACATTCCTGCACCACATATTCGTATTGTCGGTACGGCAACGTTACGTACCGCAACCAATGCAGAACAGTTCTTAGTCAAGGCGAATACCATTTTAGGTTATCCAATCGAAGTAATTTCTGGTGAAGAAGAAGCGGCAACAATATACAAAGGCGTCGCACATACCTCTGGCGGGATGGGCCGTCGCTTGGTGGTTGATATTGGTGGTGCCAGCACTGAATTGATTATCGGTGAAGGGTTTGAAGCTAAAGCACTGACCAGTTTAAAAATGGGCTGTGTCACTTGGTTAGAGCGCCATTTTAAAGATAGGCAACTGACAGCGATGAACTTTGAGCATGCCATTCAAGCGGCCAAACAAATGATGGCTCCAATCTTAGCATCATACCGTCAATTAGGTTGGAATGTATGTGTCGGCGCTAGCGGCACGGTACAAGCTCTACAAGAAATCATGCTGGCTCAAGGCATGGATGAAGTCATTACGTTAGCTAAACTCAAGCGTTTGCAGAAACAAGCCATGCTAGCTGATCATCTTGAAGAACTTGAAATAGAAGGGTTAACCCTTGAACGTGCTTTAGTCTTCCCCAGTGGTTTGTCTATTTTAATTGCTATTTTTGAGTCATTAGACATAGAAGCAATGACGCTGGCTGGCGGTGCCTTACGTGAAGGACTTGTCTACGAAATGGTAGAGGATCTGCGCCAAGATGATATTCGAGCAAGAACCATTACCAGTGTGCAAAGCCGCTATCAAATTGATCAGCATTATGCAGAGCAAGTTGCTTCACTGGCGAGCCGTCTTTACCAACAATGTGGTTCTGACCAATGGATTCCAGAACCTCAAGCCGAGATCTTGCTGCGTTCTGCCGCTCAGCTACACGAAATTGGCCTGTCGATTGATTTCAAAAAAGGTGGCGAACATAGCGCTTATCTATTGAAGAATTTAGACTTGCCCGGCTATACACGCGCTCAAAAATACTATTTAGCGGAGTTAACCCGTCGCTATCGAGATACGCTTTCTTCGCTGCCCGAGCAACACGCGCTGTCGACCACCAGTGGGAAACGTGTCTTACGTTTATTGCGTCTTGCTGTTTTGTTAAGCCATCGACGAAACCCTGCTTTAGAGCCTGAATTTACCTTATGTGCGGATGAAGAGAAGCTCACGCTGACACTCAACGGACAATGGTTACTCGACAACCCGCTCACTCATGCAGAACTTGATCTGGAAGCAAACCGACAAACAGACATTGGCTGGCCTCTCATTCTTGTAACGAAATAGACTTCACGCCCTTGCCTTACCAAGGGCTTTTTTTACCCTAATTGATTAAGTAAAGCCCGTAGTTTCAGTGGCTTAACTGGTTTGGCTATAAAACTAAACCCATTAGATTCAATGCCTTCCAAAATATCAGGATTACGATCCGCACTGATAATGACACCAAGAAAGCCATCGCCTAATCTCAAACGGCATTGCTGTAACACTTCTAACCCCGTTCGACCATGATCTAAGCGATAATCTGACAAAATCAAATCAGGAACCCATTGATTTTCAAGAGCTTTCAAACTAGATAATAGATCCGTGGAGGTTTTTACCTCACACCCCCACCGCTCAAGAAGATCCCGCATCCCAGTCAAAATATCGACCTCATTATCCACACACAAAACCCGTAAATAACTCAGCTCAGAGACGGGGCTAACCACCAGCGAAGAAGGGGCCACCCGCTCCGCTCCGCTCGCCCGCGCTAAGGTGATGGAAAAGACACTTCCTTGCCCTGGCCAAGAACGCATGGAAATTTCATGTCCCAACGCTTGGGCTATCCCTTTCGATATCGCCAATCCCAACCCTAACCCTTGATCCGAGCGAACTTGTCCGCCACGATTGAATTCTTCAAAAATTTCTTGCTGTTTATCTTCTTCTATCCCGATCCCATTGTCCCAAACATCAATACGTACTTTTCCTTGCCAGCGCCTCACGCCGAGTACTACTCTGCCTTTTGGCGTATAGCGAAATGCATTCGTTAAAAAATTCTGTACGACTCGACGCAACAATTTGGGGTCGGAACGAACATAAAGTGATGACGGCACCATATGAAATTGAATATTTTGCTGCTTCGCTAACGCACTAAATTCTGCATCCAAATTCGTTAATACATCCTTAATCGCTAAACTTTGCTGATGAATGTCTAATTTTCCCGATTCCAAACGAGAAATATCCAATAAATCACCAATCAAATCTTCAGCAGCACTTAATGCACTTTCAATATGATGAGCAAGCCGCTTAGACTCTTCTTCCTTAGCCACCTCAGACAAAGACGAGGCAAAAAGACGCGCTGCATTCAAAGGCTGCATGAGATCATGACTAACTGCGGCTAAAAAACGAGATTTAGATTGAGACTCTCGTTCGGATCGTTGCGTTGCTAACACCAATTGTTTATTGAGTTTTTCTAGCTCACGCGTTCGTTCCAATACTCGCTCTTCCAAGTGCTCATTGGCTTCTTGTAAGCTACGTTCTGCATTACGAAACACCGTAATATCGGTAAAGCTCATCACAAACCCGCCTCCAGGCATGGGGTTGCCTTGCACTTCAATCACCCGACCGTCGGGGCGCATCCGTGATGAGGTATGTCGTGAACCTTGCTCTAAATAGTAAACTCGCTTACGGACATGTTCTTCCGGATCGCCCGGGCCACACAACCCTTTTTGCGCATTATGGCGAATAATATCAGCAATAGGCCGCCCCACTTGGATAAGCCCGGCAGGGAAATCAAACAGTTCTAAATAGCGCTGATTCCATGCCACTAACCTCAGTTGCTTATCAACTACCGCAATTCCCTGCCCAATATGCTCAATCGCACCTTGCAATAACCCACGGCTAAAGTCATACAGCTCGGAGGCTTCATCCACAATGGTCGCGACCTCTTCAAGCTGCATTTTCCGACCTTGCAGGGCTGATGTGAGAACGAGTTTTGCTGACGAAGCACCAAAAACCCCCGCCAGTACGCGTTCGGTATGACGAATCAACCCCGAAGGCGCTTGTTGGTTTGGCATCAATGTCTCTTGCTGCTGATACCAATATTGCCCAAACGCACTTCGCACTCTTGGACGCCCCACAAAACGTGAGGCCAACATCTCTAATTCTGCAACCGTCACTCGGCTTTGATACAAGCTCATGTTTTCATTTTCAGGCAACGGCGTACCAATAAAGGAAGCCGATTGCAAACGCTCACTCAAACTAGAGCGAGTGAAAAGAGAAACCACCACATAGCAAAGTGCATTTAGGCTGACACTGAGCAACATTCCCCAATCGACTCGTCCCATACCTAAATCGATGAATGCCTGAGGCGGAGTAATTATCCAGAGCAAGAGATTACTGTCGGCATCGCCTGCTAACATCTGCGTCGCACTCATCAAAGTGACCAGCCACAACATAAATCCTACCGCTAGGCCGACATAAACCCCTTTGCGATTCCCTTCCCGCCAATACATACCTCCCAGCAAGGCTGGAGCAAATTGAGTGATAGCAGAAAAAGAGAGAAAGCCGATGGCAGAGAGTGAGGGAATCGTATCTAGCGCGAGATAAAAACCCCATGCTCCCATCAACAGTAACAGGATCAAAGTGCGTCGAATAATGACCAACAAACCCGAGAAATGACGATGATTTCGATGCGTTAACCGCATCCGGCGCAGTAACAACGGCATCACCAAATCGTTGGACACCATAATGGCCAGAGCAATGGTTGAAACGATTACCATGCCAGAAGCCGCTGATGTTCCCCCTAAAAAAGCCAGTAACGCAATTTGCTCTGCTCCAACCTGCATAGGAATGCTCAAAACCAATGTATCTGCCGAGGCATTCGGCAGCAACGTTTGTCCAACCCAAGCAATCGGCAGAATAAACACTCCCATCAATAAAAGGTAGAGGGGAAACAACCATCGGGCGGTATGCAGATCTTGTGCTCGTTCATTTTCCACAATCATGGTATGAAACTGTCGAGGCAAACAGACAATCGCCAGCATCGCGAGTATGGTATGAACAAATAATGTTGGCCAGTTTGGGGGTTGATAGGTTTGTTGAGCGCGAGTTAGGAGATCTATTTCTTGATTTCCAAAAGCCAGAAATACAATAAACAGCCCGACCACTAAAAATGCGACCAGTTTTACAATCGACTCAAAGGCAATGGCCATCATCATGCCACGGTGATGCTCTGTATTGTCAATGTGACGCGTACCAAACAGCATGGTAAATAGCGCCAAAGCCAACACAACAAACCAAGAAACGTGGTTGTCTTGATAACCGAATTCAGCATACAAATCAGGAGCAACCATATGAAGCCCCATGGTGATCCCACGCAGTTGCAGCGCGATATAAGGTAAAATCCCAGCCACCGCGATCAAGGTAACCGCCACGGCTAAACCTTGCGATTTTCCATAGCGAGCTCCGATAAAATCAGCGATGGAGGTAATGTGCTCTCGTTTTGCGATTAAAATCAAGCGAGCTAACATTCGCCAACCAAACAAAAAAACCAGCATGGGCGCTATATAAATCGGTAGAAAGGACCAAGGGTTCTCACTCGCTTGCCCTACAGTGCCGTAGAACGTCCAAGAGGTACAATAAACCGCAATTGATAAGCTATAAATCCAAGGCCGCCACTTAGCCAACCACTGGGTCTGTCTATCGCCATACCAGGCGATCAAAAACAGCACGCCTAAATAAACCAGCGAAACGGGAATCACTAACCATCCTTGCATTCTTTATCCTTAAGATTGCGGCTACGGCAATAAAAAAGCCTCTCGGCAATGAGAGGCTTTATTTAACAAAGGATCAACAGACAACTCAATCAGACAGGATCAATTCTGTGCTTCAGGCTCGGCTTTCTGGTTGGAAATCGGTTGAGTTTGCGCTTGTGGTAACTCGACTTTAATAAATAGAGCCAAGACGCCCATCAAGGCCATCGCCCAAAATACAGCAGCGCCCCAGTGTTCATATCCCCAACCGCTGAGAGTGGTCATAGCCGCAATCACAGCACCAAGAGGAATCGCATTGTATAACGCCTGCAACGCCACCATCTTATTTTGTGGCGCATGTTGAATATATTGAATCGCTGCAATATGTGCCATAGCAAACGTCACGCCATGCAACAATTGAATGGCGACTAAAGCGACGATCATCGTTGTCGAGGCCGTCAACCCCCAACGAATCATTACCCCGAGGGAAGCAACAATAAATAAGGCTCGTAAACTCCACCCCGCAAACATACGTTTACTTAATGCAAACACTAACACTTCAGCAACAACGCCTAGGCTCCACAAATAGCCGATGACTGCCTCAGAATGTCCCGCATCTTTCCAGTGGATCGCACTAAAACTGTAATAAGCCGCGTGACTACCTTGGATCAAAGCCACCAGCACCAAAAACTTAATTACTGGCCCTTCGCGTAAAAGCTGAGACAGTTTGGGCCTAACGGCATGATCTTCACAATCAGTGACAGGAAGAGGAGTGGGATTACGCAAACTGATGAGCAGTGCCACCAATATTCCAAATAGGGCGGTATATAAAATCATGCTGGTGCCATAAAGTGCAACCAGATACCCCACCACCGTTGAACCAGCAATAAAGGCCACCGACCCCCATAAACGAGTCCGACCATAATCCAGTAGATTGTGTTTAGCATAGTAGTTAGCCATCGCATCGGACAATGGCACAACCGGACCGCAGCAGAGGTTAAACAAGACTGTGGCTAACGCCATCAACCAAAAACTGCCTCCAGTAAAAAAGTGGAAAGCGATAAACAGTAATGCAGCCAGGCTTAACCAACGTAAAGCCGGTAGCAAATGCTCCACTTTGTGCACTCGAGGGGTAATCACTAAATTAGCAACACAACGCGTGGCAAAACCAATACCGACTAGTACACCAATATCCGTCGCCGAAACACCTTGATCAGCAAACCATAACGCCCAAAACGGTAGATACACCCCGTAAGCAAAAAAGAAACCGACAAAATATTGGGATATCCACCCAAACGGAGAGGGGTTAAACATACAACATCCTAGAAAATCAATAACCACTGAATGCTCAGCGACACTTACAAAGGCCGCTATTATGCAATGACTCCCTTTAACTAAAAAGGGATCTTTCACTTAAAGCTATATTTCCCTGATCTTATCTCTTACCAAGCAGGATTAGACCAAAGTCGTCTGGTGAGTGAAGAGAAATTTGCCACACTTAGCGAAGTGTCCTCGTTGAGGTGAACCCCATGCCAGAAAAATTCAATATGCATTCGCCTCCGTTTGATCGACTCACGGAACCTCAGCAACAGCAACTTCGCACCTCATTGGATGTCGCTTATTACCGCGAGCGAGACATTTTGATTCAAAGCGGCCAAGCTTGTGATCAACTTTGGATTTTAATTAAAGGCACAGTGGAAGAACGTTCTGCTAACGGTAAAGAAATTTATGCACATTATGCCAATGATGACATGTTCGATGTCCGTGCTCTTTTTGAAACACAGGCAAAACATCATTACGTCGCCCTAGAAGACACCTTGAGTTACCTACTTCCCAAAAAGGTATTTTTAAGCTTGTATCAAGAAAATGGCCAATTTGCCGCCTACTTCGATAATAATCTCGCTAGACGACAAGCCTTGATTGAAGCTGCACAGCAACAAAAAAATATTGCCGAATTTATTCTCACCAAGATAGAACCCTCTCTCTACTTAGCACCAACGTGGTTAAAACCCGAGCACTCTTTGCAGGCGGCCACCCAATTAATGAAAGATCAGGGCGTTGATGCTGCATTCGTTGCGCTGGCTGAAGATGACATTCGACTAACTCAACAAACGGCTCATCCTTATGCCATTGTTACCAGAACCAATTTACTCCACGCTGTCATGCTCGGGAACTATCCACTTGATACACCCATTGCACAGATAGCAACCTTTCCCGTGTTACACATTGATCAAGGTGATTTTCTCTTTAATGCTATGGTGATGATGACGCGCCATAAAGTCAAACGGCTGATGGTTTGTGACGGTCACCGTGCGGTGGGACTGTTATCTATGCTACAGATCTTAAGTACCTTTTCTACTCACTCTCATGTCTTAACTCTTGCCATTGCCCGAGCCAGCACCATTGACGAACTATCCCTTGCCGCCAATAAACAACGACAGTTAGTGGACAACCTACTTAGTCGAGGGGTTCGCACTCGTTTTGTGATGGAATTGATTGCAGCGGTTAACGAACAAATTATTGAAAAAGCCTTTGAGCTGGTGGTTCCTCCCGCGCTACACGATCACTGCTGCTTTGTCGTTCTTGGCTCTGAAGGACGAGGAGAACAAGTACTCAAAACCGATCAAGATAATGCCTTAATCATTAAAGATGGTTTGGAATGGCATCAATGTACGCTCATTATGGAGAACTTAACCCATACATTATTGCAACTTGGTTATCCGCTTTGCCCCGGAAAAGTGATGGTAAATAACCCCGAGTGGGTAAAATCGCAATCAGCGTGGAAACAAAGTTTAACGCATTGGGCGAAAAACGCTCACCCCGAACAAATCATGAAGCTCGCGATTATGGCCGATGCACATGCTATTGCTGGAAATAAACAGCTATTACTTCCAATAAAACAACACCTTAGTCAACTCATGGCCCATCAAGAACTCATTTTAGCGGTGTTTACTCGCCCTGCGCTTAACTTCTCAGTGCCACTGACATTATTTGGTCATGTCAAAAGCAGCAAATCAGGGCTAGATATTAAGCAAGGGGGGATTTTTCCGCTCGTCCATGGTATTCGAGCTCTGAGTTTAGAGTATGGCATTACCCCGAACAACACATTCCAGCGCATTGAAGCCTTGGTTAAACAACGAGTATTAGAAAAAGAGACGGGAGATAATCTCAGTGAAGCGCTTAAACTCTTTTTCAAGATCCGCCTCGCTCAGCAGCTCAATAACCAACACAGTCATAGTCATCTTGACTTAAAACAGCTAGAACGAGCCGAACGAGATCTGCTCCGACACAGCTTACACGTGGTTAAAAAATTCAAGCAATGGTTAGGCTACCATTATCAAATTAGGGATTAAGCAACGATGAATTGGCTAATGCGCTATTACTGGTTTCACAAGCTGAAGGGATCGCCATATCAGCCCCTCTTTTCGGCTTGCCAACAGCCAGAGCTCATCTCTCTGGATTGTGAAACCACTAGCTTAGACCCGAAACGCGCAGAGCTCGTCACCATTGCTGCCACCAAAATTATCGGGAACCGAATTTTAACCAGCCAACCTTTTGAAGTTCGTCTGCAAGCTCCCCAATCTTTAGATTCTCAATCGGTCCGTATTCATCGCTTACGCCATCAAGATCTGGCTTATGGCATCACAGAACGAGAAGCGCTGATCAAACTGATTGAATTTATTGGTAATCGCCCGTTGGTGGGTTATCACATCCGCTATGATAAAACCATTCTTGATCTGGCATGCCGTAAACAACTCGGTTTCCCATTACCCAACCGATTAATCGAAGTCAGTCAGCTTTATCACGATAAATTAGAACAACAACTCCCCAATGCCTATTTTGATCTTAGCTTAGCTGCCATCTGCCATCATCTCGATCTCCCTTTACATAACAAACACGATGCCCTGCAAGATGCCATTGCCGCCGCACTGGTGTTTGTTCGTTTAACCAAAGGGGATCTCCCCTGTTTAAGTTCCCCTTATCAACCCTCCAGTTAATGCGACACAAAACAAAACTTCTTTCGCTTCATCCTAAAGTCTAATTGTAGAAATTGTGCCCCTGGCTAACAGTTATAAGCATATACCCAAACAACTCGAAGTTACCGCTTCCAGTAAAAATGGGAGAACGAATTTCCGCGGTTATGTTTAAAACACTTGCTGAAAAGGAAATTTGCCGTATTCACAAGGAGAATAACAATGAGTGATGCCCATATTTATCCGGTCAAAGACAACATCAAAGCCCACACCCATGCGGATAATGAAACTTATCTAACTATGTACCAGCAATCGATCAACAACCCAGAAAGTTTTTGGAGTGAGCATGGCAAAATTGTTGACTGGATTAAGCCCTTCAGCCAAGTCAAGCACACCTCATTTGATACTGGCCATGTGGATATCCGCTGGTTTGAAGATGGAACACTGAACATTTCCGCCAATTGTCTGGATCGTCATTTAGCAGAAAAGGGCGATCAAATTGCTATTATTTGGGAAGGGGATGATCCCGCGGATGATAAAAGTCTGACCTATCGTGAATTGCACCAGCAAGTCTGCCGTTTTTCGAATGCCTTAAAAGCACAAGGCGTCCGTAAAGGTGATGTAGTCTGCCTCTATATGCCAATGGTACCAGAGGCGGCGGTCGCCATGTTGGCATGTACTCGTATTGGCGCAGTCCATACGGTGGTATTTGGTGGGTTCTCACCAGAAGCCTTATCAGGACGTCTCATTGATTCTGATGCGAAATTAGTGATCACCGCCGATGAAGGTATCCGAGCTGGTCGCCCCGTTCCTCTCAAAAAGAACGTCGATGAAGCCTTAACCAATCCTGAGGTCAAAAGCATCAACAAAGTCATCGTGTTCCAACGAACAGGTGGTCATGTCGAATGGCATGACCATCGAGATGTATGGTGGCACGATGCGATTGCCCATGTCTCCGACCACTGCCCTGCAGAAGAAATGAACGCCGAAGATCCTCTCTTCATTCTTTATACCTCAGGTTCCACAGGCAAACCTAAGGGGGTATTGCATACCACGGGCGGTTATTTAGTCTATGCGACCATGACCTTTAAATATGTCTTTGATTATCAACCTCAAGAGGTTTTCTGGTGTACAGCAGATGTTGGTTGGATAACCGGACATACCTACCTAATTTATGGCCCACTTTCCAATGGCGCAAAAACCGTTTTGTTTGAAGGCGTGCCGAACTACCCAGATACCAACCGCATGAGCCAAGTGGTCGATAAACACCACGTTAATATCCTTTATACCGCACCAACGGCGATTCGTGCCTTGATGGCGAAAGGTGATGAGGCCATCAAAGGAACTCATCGCAACAGCTTACGGATTATGGGATCCGTCGGCGAGCCGATAAACCCGGAAGCGTGGGAGTGGTATTACAAAACCATTGGAGAGGAAAAATCCCCGATTGTGGATACATGGTGGCAAACAGAAACCGGCGGCATATTAATCAGCCCGTTACCCGGCGCAACAGACTTAAAACCCGGTTCAGCAACTCGTCCTTTCTTTGGTGTTCAGCCAGCCTTGGTTGATAACATGGGAAATATTATTGAAGGAGCCGCCGAAGGTAACTTGGTGATTCTCGACTCTTGGCCGGGCCAGATGCGTAGCGTCTATGGGGATCACGACCGTTTCGAGCAAACTTACTTTTCAACGTTTAAAGGCATGTATTTTACTGGCGATGGTGCTCGTCGAGATGAAGATGGCTATTACTGGATAACTGGGCGCGTAGATGATGTGCTCAACGTCTCTGGGCATCGAATGGGCACGGCTGAAATTGAATCTGCATTGGTAGCATTCGACAAAATTGCCGAAGCCGCCATTGTTGGCGTGCCACATGACATTAAAGGGCAAGCGATTTATGCGTATATCACCCTCAATGATGGCGTCTACCCAAGCGCTGAATTACATAAAGAAGTCAAAGATTGGGTACGAAAAGAGATAGGCCCCATTGCCACGCCAGATGTTCTGCACTGGACAGACGCACTCCCGAAAACCCGTTCAGGCAAAATCATGCGCCGTATTTTACGTAAAATCGCCACAGGTGATACCAGTAACCTAGGTGACACATCAACTCTTGCTGATCCGAGCGTCGTGGATAAGTTGATTGCTGAAAAAGCGCAGTTGTAAAAGAAGCGCAAGCTAGGTTCTAGGTTCTAAGACCTAGAACCTCCTCTCTCAAATCTAAATTCTGCCGAATTACTTCCCTTCAAAAAACATCCACCCTAGTCATTAGACCAGTAAATTGCTGCCATTTGCGATGAATTAGCTATAATCATGGTCAATTTGATAAAAACAGTGAACTTTTGACAAAAAAATTGTGTCGAAAACGTCATAATATGGGATTATTAGATTACGTCTCACAATAGAGGAAGATAGCCACACAATGACCGCAAAATTACGCATTCTTGTTCTTAATGGTCCAAACTTAAACCTCTTAGGTTTACGAGAGCCAGAACACTACGGTTCGCAAAACTTAACGCAAATCGTCGAAAAGTTAAAAGAACAAGCCGCACAAGCGAATGTGGAATTAGAGCATCTTCAGTCTAATCGTGAATATGAATTGATCGAAGCTATCCACCAAGCGTATCAGCATGTGGACTTCATTATCATAAATCCCGCAGCGTTCACTCATACCAGTGTCGCTTTGCGTGATGCTTTGCTTGGCGTGGCAATCCCTTTTATTGAAGTGCATCTATCCAATGTACATGCACGAGAAGCTTTTCGTCATCACTCCTATCTGTCTGATAAGGCTCAAGGAGTGATATGTGGTTTAGGCGCACAAGGTTATGAATTTGCTTTGGCAGCAGCGATCCATACGTTGCAAACAAAGTAATCCCCAACACTCTACAACCCGAATAGGGTTGTCTTACTCACAAGATAAAAGAGAAAGAAACAATGGATATTCGTAAAATCAAGAAACTGATCGAATTGGTTGAAGAATCTGGCATTTCTGAGCTAGAAATTTCAGAAGGTGAAGAATCGGTACGCATCAGTCGCCATAATCCAGCCCCCGCTCAGGTTCATTATGCTGCAGCACCGGCACCGGCTCCAGCCACCGCGCCAGCACCAGTAGCGGCAGAAGTACCCGCCGCACCAGCGGCAAAAGTACAAACGGGTCATATGGTTCTTTCTCCAATGGTCGGTACTTTCTACCGTTCACCAAGTCCAGACTCAAAATCATTCATTGAAGTGGGTCAAACCGTTTCAGCAGGCGACACGTTGTGTATTGTTGAAGCCATGAAAATGATGAACCAAATTGAAGCAGACAAATCTGGTGTCGTAACAGAAATTCTTGTGGAAGATGGTCAGCCAGTAGAATTCGACCAACCTCTTGTGGTCATCGAATAATCGAGGCGTGTTGTTATGCTAGATAAATTAGTCATCGCGAACCGAGGCGAAATTGCGCTTCGTATTCTTCGCGCATGTAAAGAATTAGGCATCAAAACCGTTGCCGTTCACTCCACCGCAGATCGTGATCTAAAACACGTTTTGTTGGCAGATGAAACCGTATGTATCGGCCCTGCAAAAGGTATCGATAGCTACCTAAATATTCCTCGCATCATTTCCGCGGCTGAAGTGACCGGAGCCGTCGCTATCCACCCAGGTTATGGCTTTCTCTCTGAAAATGCCGATTTTGCAGAGCAAGTTGAGCGTAGTGGCTTCATTTTTGTTGGCCCGAAAGCCGATACCATCCGTTTGATGGGGGATAAAGTTTCAGCCATTACCGCCATGAAAAAAGCGGGGGTGCCTTGTGTACCCGGTTCAGACGGCCCGCTAGATAGCGATGATGCAAAAAATAAAGCCCATGCTAAACGCATTGGCTACCCAGTCATCATCAAAGCCTCTGGCGGCGGCGGCGGTCGTGGTATGCGCGTAGTTCGTAGTGAAGCCGAGCTGATCACAGCCATCAATATGACCCGTGCAGAAGCCAAAGGCGCTTTCAACAATGACATGGTTTACATGGAGAAATACCTAGAAAATCCTCGTCACGTTGAAGTGCAAGTTTTAGCAGATGGTCAAGGTAATGCGATCCACCTCGGTGAACGTGACTGTTCAATGCAACGTCGCCACCAGAAAGTGGTAGAAGAGGCTCCTGCCCCAGGAATTACTGAAGAAGTTCGTAAATACATCGGTGAACGCTGTACTCGAGCTTGTATTGAAATCGGCTACCGTGGCGCTGGTACTTTTGAATTCTTGTATGAGAACGGTGAGTTTTATTTCATCGAAATGAACACACGAATTCAGGTTGAGCACCCAGTAACCGAAATGGTAACGGGCGTAGATTTGATTAAAGAACAGTTACGAATTGCTGCTGGTCAGCCGCTGTCATTTACTCAAGATGATATCAAAATCCGTGGCCATGCGATGGAATGTCGTATCAACGCAGAAGATCCTGAACGTTTCCTTCCTAGCCCAGGTAAAATTACTCGCCTCCACACACCGGGAGGCATGGGTGTCCGTTGGGAATCACATATCTATTCAGGTTATACCGTACCGCCATTCTACGATTCAATGATCGGCAAACTTATCACTTATGGTGAGAACCGTAATGTTGCCATTGCTCGTATGCGTAACGCGTTAGACGAAATGATTATTGAAGGAATTAAAACCAATATTCCTTTGCAAGACATCATCATGAAAGATGAAAACTTCCAAAATGGTGGCACCAACATCCACTATCTTGAGAAGAAACTTGGCATGCAATAATCCCTTTGCCTTATCACAATGCCCACTTCGGTGGGCATTGTGCATTTTTACCGAAAATAATAATTAACCTTATCTAAAGCGAAGAGAATATCCTCTGCTGCTAAATAGCGCGCAAATCTGCTAAACTCTGCGCCAAATTAAAGTGAATGAAGAGATCAAGCGTCATGCCTTGGATTCAAATTAAACTTAACGCCACCAACCAAAATGCAGAACCTATTAGCGATATGTTAATGGAGAAGACAGGTGCGTTATCTGTCACCTTTCTGGATGCAAAAGATACTCCTGTCTTTGAGCCTCTTCCGGGTGAAACCCGCTTATGGGGCGATACGGATGTTTTGGCCCTTTATGATGCGGAAATCGACACGCACCTCGTCATTCAGCAGATTCAAGCAAGCCAACTTCTGGCTGACGACTTTGCTTATAAAATTGAGCAAATTGAAGACAAAGACTGGGAACGGGAATGGATGGATAACTTCCACCCAATGAAATTTGGTGAACGGCTATGGATCTGTCCAAGCTGGCGCGAGATTCCTGAACCGAATGCCGTCAATGTTCTTCTCGACCCTGGTTTGGCTTTTGGAACCGGAACACACCCAACGACAGCATTGTGCCTACAATGGCTAGATTCACTCGATCTATCTGGTAAAACAGTCATCGATTTCGGTTGTGGCTCCGGTATTCTGGCCATTGCCGCCATTAAGCTGGGCGCAGCAAAAGTGATCGGTATCGATATTGATCCACAAGCCCTGCTCGCCTCTAAAGATAACGCCGCTCGTAATGGCGTCGCCGACAAAATTGAGGTTTATCTTCCACAAAATCAGCCAGATAATTTAGTGGCGGATGTCGTGGTGGCCAATATTTTAGCCGGCCCACTGCGTGAACTTTCTCCCGTCATTAAAAGTTTGATTAAACCCGGTGGCCAGCTCGCAATGTCTGGCGTACTCAATACACAAGCAGAAGATGTCGCTAATTACTACCGCGATGAATTGGGTATTGATCCCATTGTTGAACAAGAAGAATGGTGCCGCATTACGGGGCGCAAGCAAGGCTAACGATAAGTTTATGTGTTAATTGATTGAAAAATAGACTATTTGCAAAAACAATTTGCGAATGCTCAAATATTAGTCTTTTCACACAGTAAAAAAATGCGTAAAATGCGCGCCCTTGCTGGTACGAAGCTGTGAAGACGTTTTGAAAATCGGAAATCATCAACTTAACAACAATCTCATCGTTGCCCCTATGGCAGGAGTCACCGATAGACCGTTTCGAGAGTTGTGTCTCCGTTATGGTGCAGGAATGGCGGTCAGTGAAATGATGTCATCCAATCCGGCACTATGGAAAACAGACAAATCGAAAAACCGCATGGTACATGAAGGCGAATCGGGCATTCGTTCTGTACAAATTGCAGGTAGCGATCCACAGCTGATGGCCGAAGCTGCGCAGTTTAGTGTTGAAAATGGTGCACAAATCATCGACATCAACATGGGCTGCCCAGCCAAAAAAGTGAATAAAAAGCTAGCCGGCTCTGCACTGTTACGCTATCCGGATATCATTGAAGATATCCTCAAAGCCGTCGTCAATGCAGTGAATGTTCCTGTAACACTCAAAACCCGAACTGGCTGGGATACAGACCATAAAAACTGTGTCTATATCGCTAAGTTAGCCGAAGACTGCGGCATACAAGCTCTTGCTCTGCATGGGCGCACTCGTGCTTGTATGTACAAAGGAGAGGCGGAATACGACAGCATTAAAGCCGTTAAACAGGCCATCAGTATTCCTGTCATCGCTAATGGAGATATTGATTCTCCACAAAAAGCCAAACAGGTACTGGAATATACCGGTGCCGACGCTTTAATGATTGGACGCCCTGCCCAAGGTCGCCCATGGATTTTTCAGGAAATCCAACACTATTTGGAAAGCGGTACCACCATGCCTGAACTTCCGGTTATGGAAGTAAAGGACATTTTGCTTGGTCATGTAGACGCTCTCCATCAGTTTTATGGCGAGTATTTAGGGCCTAGAATCGTGCGTAAGCATGTAGGCTGGTACCTAAAAGAGCATGAACAAGCGAGTGAGTTTCGCCGTACCTTCAACGCGATAGAAGCAGCATCGCTGCAACTGGAAGCCCTTGAAGGTTATTTTGATAACGTTGCATCATAATTAAGAGAAGAGCTAGACCGAATATGTTCGAACAAAATCTGACTTCAGAAGCTTTAACCGTCACTACTGTAACTTCACAAGATCAAATCACGCAAAAACCCCTGCGCGATTCCGTTAAAGCATCTCTTAAAAACTACCTTGCCCAGTTAAATGGTCAGGAAGTCACTGAACTCTACGAATTAGTTCTAGCTGAAGTTGAGCAGCCACTGCTCGACACCATCATGCAGTACACTCGCGGAAACCAAACTCGCGCAGCGACTATGATGGGGATTAACCGCGGTACGCTTCGTAAAAAACTGAAAAAATACGGCATGAACTAATCAATATCATCCAACACATTGAAAAGCCATGTTATTTTCATAACATGGCTTTTTTTAAACCTAAAAACCCCCACATATACCCCCACACCTTAATTTCTACCTTCTTATAAGTATTACATTTCCACTCTAGTGTAAAAAAAAGTGTAAAGTTTGAACTATTATTACTTTTTAAGTGTCAAAAAAAGTGTAAAATCACAGCTCGAGATATATCCTCTCATTCATAACAATGGCAGATAGTATGAAAAAAACTCTAGAAAAGGCACCTTTGGTACATGCTTTGATTCACCTAAGATTTGCTGAAGTTCCAAGTCTAAAGGCTATCGCACCTGAACTTATTAATGCTCTCCACGTTAGGATGATCGATGAAGGCTTTCCTGAGAAAATTGAAAGTAAAGCTGAAATTTTGGAATGGAACTTTGACCCAGCTTCTCAACAAATGAGACAGAGAAAGCTTTCAAATACTCGTCTATTATTCCGTGCGGCAGGAGAACAAGAGATTGTTGAAATCTCGGAATCTTCTCTTATTCTCAAGTCAACAACGTACCGAACATTCAGTGAGTTCTATGACAAATTCCATAGATTACTGCTCGTATGTGAAGAAACTATCCCTAACCTCGAAAAAACACTCCTTAAAAGCGTAGGGTTAAGATACGTTGATGTAATTGCGCCTACTGGTCAATCTACACTGAGTGACTTCGTCCAAGGAGGCTTACAGCCACCTTCTGTTGGTGATATTGGTACTCATCTACAAGGCCATTCACTTAAAGCTGTTAAGGTAGCAGAAAACCAAGTTCTTGTGATTAACTTTGAAGAACTGGCTACCATCAACAAAACAGTACAAAAAGTGTTGCCTGACAACCTAATAGAACCAGATGATAAGTGTGGACTGGTAATCAATGGTCAACAAGATTGGTTTAATGTAGAATCTGCAACGTATGGAATATTGGATATTGACCATACATATCAATTTGCTCAAAGCCCTATATTTAGTTCAGAGCAAATTGAAAATGCAACTAGTAAGCTTTATCAAAGGGCCAGTGATATCTTTTGGAGCGTCATAACCAATGAAGCTAAACGTGCATGGGGATATAAGGAGACTGAGTAATGTGGAAAACAACAGCATCTAACAATGTAAAAACTACTGCCTCTGTAATAGCACTGAGCATGGCATTCAATACACATGCTAATATAGATGACATTGAAACGGCTGTATTACCCCAACGTGATGTCTTATATAGCTCTAACATGCTAGGTCATCACTGGTCATCTGTAGGTGTGTCCGAGCAAACTGATTGTGCAAAAAATACTGACATCCTCAGTATTGCGGATATCGTAAATTCAGTGAAGGTGACCTTAGGCTTGCCTAACAAAGATATTGCTAGCATTTTTAAAGTTTCGAGACAAACTCTGCACTCATATAAAAGCTCTAATGATCAACACGCTGTAAACTCTTCAACGAAAGAACGAGCATTACTGCTATCTAGCATCATGGCAGAGATCAGCCCTAAATTTAATCGTAGTCCTGGCGCAATGGCTAAAAACTACGTGATGGATGGTAAATCACTATTAGACTTATTATCAGAAACAGAACTAGATATTCCACGTATTGTGAAAATCTCTAATGGCCTCTCTGATAAGTTATCGCCTAATACAGCGAAAGAAACTCCTGTAAACGAAATCTCACTTCATCAGTTAACATCTGTTGCATAGGTGGTTTAAGTGACAGAAGAGCTTTCCAACGGTCAGAAACTGTTACATGGCAAGAAGCTTACCCAAGCTTCTTGTTTTTTTGTAAAAATCGTCCCCGAAGAGATAAGACTTCAATGGTCTGAATCTTTCTCAAAACCAGCACTGCGTGCAGATAAGAAAAAGTTTAAAGACTCATCAGTTTTTCTTGTTCTCTCTCAGAATTGTGATATTGCTTGTAGAAACGATGGCATAGAAAGCACTATAGAAATTGCCGTTTGCAAAAAGATTAGAGAAAAAGACGTTTTCTCTGGGAACTCCTTTGTAAAAAGTGTTCGCAAGCTTCATTTTAAAGCGGGAGAGTTTTGGTACGAGGCAAATGTAGACTATATCTTACATGTAGATAAAGCCGAGTTACTCAATTTGCTGGACAGGACAGAGAACTTTGAACCTATAACTCTAGCCAACGAATACGCAATTTCAGTTCCTGTATGGCGTTCTAACCGTTATATGCGAAGTGCGCTACCTGATAACTTCAACGCGCAACTAGACCCTATAATAGGTTCTCATTTATCAGATATCGAATCCGCAGCAACCCCCCAAGACGTAAAGCAAACTAAATTTTCTAGTTACATAAGAGCTTTTTACGTTTGGGTTAACTCTACAGAAGAACTGGATAGCTATTCTTTCGAATTTTTTGCTCTCCTCAGGGACGAAGTAAATGATGAGCAAGCTTCAAGAATTCAAACTGCTATAGAAAATATGGCGGAAGCTTTTGAAGAAGAAGCTGGCTATAAAGATGTGAGTGAAATCTATGCGGGAAGAGAGAATACTACTTACGTGTCATATTTGACTCGATTAGTTAGGCTAAATCTCGATCATCAGTCTTTATCCCAAGGCGATGAAGATACGGGGCCAGCTCCAGTATAGTGTCTATCTGCTAAGCTAAGGTAGCTTGAACATAGACATATAAATTCTATTGTATCCATTTTTTCTACACTAGCCCCCTTGAAACTATCGAAAGTCGATAATTTCAAGGGCAAAGCCCTTGGTCTACATAAAATCTATAGAGATAGATCTATCTCTGACACCATTTGAGGTAGCTCGAGTAGTACCTCTTGATGCTCTGAAAAATACTCAATAGCTAAACACTTGTAGTTGTCATGGCTCATAGCTTGTGCTGTAAGCCCTAAAATCTGATTATTTGTCAGGCATTTACCATCATTAAAGCTTTCTTCAATGTTGCTTTTATTGATAAAGCAACGACAATTGTCTTTATGTCTTGAGCCTGCTACATATGCGTATGAGCGATCCATACCTGAGCTATATAAAACAAATGAATCGCCATCGACAGTAATACCTTGACTTGAATATATTGTGATTGCATATGCATGAGCCAGATATAGCTGACCTAACTCATCACAATAATCATTGCTGCTAAAGCATAAAGGCTTGCCTTCATCACTAACTAACTTGAACTCTACACTGCCATCAGCTAACTGAGTCAAATTGGTTATAGTAGCTAAAGTTCCGTTACTGAAATCACGACGATAGTCATTTTGGGTTAACCTGACTCGATCACCAGTTGAAAACTCAAACCTTAGGCTCTTGTCCGAAACGCTGCATGTAAACTTAAGATTTTCATTTCCCACGATACCTTCTGACTGATAAATACTCCTAATCTGCTCCGAGATGGATTGAACATCTTTCCAAGTCTGTGCAAGCACGATAGAATTTTTTTCAGGATGGTCTTTTCTATATCGGTTCCATGAATCAACCAATAGAGCACGCGTGTCTGGACTATCATTGCCAATTTGCACATAACCTTTCTTCTGGCTTAACGATAATGAGTTTTTAGCTTGTCCGTTTCTCAAGTACATCACCGCGTTACGAGACCATTGCTCTCTTTGCCTACGTATTGTTTCAATCCTAGATGTTCCAGCCACATCAGGCTTTGACAAATAACGCAATGCACCACCATGCGAAATCGCATCTAATTGCTTGTCCTCACCAACCAACACAACTTTCGAACCATACTCGACAATATTTTCCAACAAAGCCGACAAATCAATAGTTCCAAGTTGTCCAGCTTCATCTATCAAAACCAAGGTCTTATCATCAATATTTAGCCTGTCCTGCTCAATATCAATAAGGAGTCTTGCCAAAGTATAAGTGTTTATCCCTGCTTCTCTACTTAAATTGTCTGCTGCCAGTTTGGCTACTGAGGCACCAATCACCTTATAACCTTCACTCTCATGAGCTATACGAACAGCCTCCAGAGAAGCCGTTTTTCCGCTCCCTGCGGCTCCTTGTAATATAGAAATCTTTGATGATGAACAAGCCTCCCATACCGCCTCTCGTTGCTCATCTGACAAGGAAATACCTGCTACTGTGAGTTTATTGAACGCAATTTCCACACTATTTGGGTTAATAGGTAAGCTCTGCTTTTCCTTTAACTGCTGAGCGTGGTCGATAAGACGACGTTCTGCTTCAACAATATGTCGAGAAGTGAATAGCTCATTGTGCTTGCTATCCCTCTTAATAAAGATGACATCTTTATCAAGTATCAACCTCTTTACTGTATTCTCAATCCTCTTAGATGATTCCCCAGAAATCTGAGCGACCTCAGCAGCAGCTTTATAAATATCCTGCTTGCGGAAAACCGCTTTTTTCTCACTAACCTTTTCTAAGATTTCTATTTCATCAAATAACACATCAGGAAACTCTATACTCTGCTCCCTAGACAAGATACTTTCTAGTGCATTAAGCCCAAACCCCCTCTCATCCATTTGCCTATTCCATTCATGAAAAAGAGTAGCTCGGTTAACTTCTTGCTTCTTTGCTCTAGTATCAAGCACAGCAATATCTCCAAAAGAAGTTTTTCCAGAAGTAATGCCGACAGAATCCAACTTTGCCCTGATATCCTTAGAACGCTTAGAGAAATACTCACATAAACTTGCAGGCACGCCACTGATTTGAAAGGTATCTTGATACCTTTCAATTGAAGCACCTAGCTCACGTAACTGAAATGCCAGTTCGGCTTTATATACAGCCCCTGCGCTAGCTTGCCAAAGAAACAGGTCTCGACTCTCTAATGTTCCCCACGTGCCATCATACCGAGGTGCGATGTTAGCAATAAGGCAGTGAGTGTGTAGCTGGGGATCCAAAGCTCTAGATGTACTGTGTTCATAAGTTGCGGCAACTAGCCCAATGACTTCCTCCCGACTAGTTCCATTGTGCAACCTACGTGTAATAGCTGCGTGTCTCTCTAAATGGTCAATAGCAGAGCAGATAGCCTTAAACTGTGCTGCCTGAATCTTTTGTTTTAATGATGTATCAGCTCTTGCCCATAGTACTGATACTGATTTAGGAGGACTAAAGCAAAGGTCAAATCCAGCACGATGTTCAAGGCCAGGCTTTTGGCACAAGGCTTCCCCACTGGGAGAGAAGCCACTCATGATTCTTTTATAATCTTCCTTTTCCACATAGCCTGATAGATCCAGCAAGATAGCCCCTTTGCCATACCACACACCAGCAGGCTCTCCTCCTTTAGTGTAGTAATCTTCCTCGGCAAGCTCCTCATAATAATCTAGATTCTTAATGGGACACATCGACATCATGTTTTTGATCTCCTCAGCCTATTCTTTCCTATTTTTTTATTTCTAGTAGGTTTTTTACCTTCAAGACTTTTTTGCTTAACAACAGCATCAGCCACAACAGGAATATCAACAAACGGCCACTGCATCTCATATACTGCACCCCAGCCTTGGATAGACATAAACCCAGATACGCCGCTTGAAGAATATTCTAAGCTAACCAAGTCTTCTGGCCTCACCAAAGGTTCATAACTAACTTGAGTGCTAACTGAGCGGCGACCAGTATCATCACGACTTAATAATTGGCGCTCTACTTGATGTTCTCCAAATGCTGCGCTGGCGTATTTTGCTGATTCACCAGAAGCCCCCATTCTTAAAGCGATAACATTCCCAAATAAGTTTAGAAGTGTCTCCGTTACATCAGCCCCATAAATTGACCGAATCTGCGATATAGATTGAACACCAGCAATTGTTCTAGCACCCTTTGAGCGGCCCAGTCGCAACCACTTTTCCAACGAATCATTCTTTGTAAGGCTAGAAAGCTCATCAAGACAAAACCAAATACGCCTTTCATCACTATCATCAAGTACTAAAACGCGACTAACCATAAGTGAAAACATTGCATTACAAATTTTGCTAGACAACTCTGGCGAGCTTTCATCATGTGCAATTATTAATGTGCCAGGTGTGGTCGATTTATTCTCAACCCAATCATTTATAGAAAAGCTGTTGGTAGCTCTCGGTCTCCATACAGCACGAAGCTGCCGAAGCCAGTGCAACTCTTTCATCAATGTGACCAAAAAGCCTTGGGTTGTTTTAGAGTTCTGACCAATAAACACAGCAGCTTGAGGGTAGTGTGTTCTTAGCATAGGTAATAGTTCGTTCTCGGGTTTACTGAGTAAACCCGCTAGCGAATACCATGAACACTTGCCTCTAACATTCAACAGGATCATCATGTAGCCAGTCAGAAGCAATCTTGCTCCAGTGCTCCATAACGGGTCATCAGTTTCTTCAATCAAGCATTGCGCAATGAGTAATGCGTCTTGCTCTGTTTGAACATCTTTACTTAAGTCCCACATAGCGCTACGGCAGTCAAATGGACTTATAAGTACAGAGTCCTTATCAAAAAAAAGCGGTGTATATTCGTTTTTCCTATCGTATATAAAGACTTGGTCACCTCTTTGACGACTAAAATGGATCCTAGGTTTGAAAATTGCACTCTTACCACTTCCCTGCTGCCCAAAAAGAAGGAGATTTGCTAGCTCTTGCCTCATGAGAATCTGTATGTCAGGGTGGAGGTAAATTCCCCTCCCCATAGAATCGCTTGTAACCTTGCTTTTGAACTTCTTCTTTGCGTGCTGTTTAGCAAGCCTTCCTTTCAACCTGACAGGCCCAGACAGGTGAACTACAGTCTCCCTGCCTCCTGCTACGTAAAGGAGTTTATACGCAATGAAAGCACCTAATATGATGGATGTAGTAATCGCTATATAACACAAAGGCTTTCCCTCGGTTAAAGCTACTAAAGCAAAACTAATATCCCCTCCATACAGGAGCCAAAGCTTTAGATATGTCAGCCCTGACGAGCTGACCAAAAATACCATCCCCATCTGAGGCCATAACTGGTAACGTTGAGTAGAGTTAATCATTTTGTAGCCTCCAGATATTTTTTAACTTGAGATAGAGCGTCCTGACGCTCTACTTGAGAAAGTCCAGCAACCACAGATACGATCTCAAATGTTCTGCGAGTCATTCTGCTTTCCAATCGATCAATTCGACTTTCTATACTCTTGTTCTCCAAATACAAACTCCAAGCCAAGCGAAGCACTTGTGCTGGATTTGAGCCTCTTGCTTCCGCCTCTGCTCGCAGTGCGGCATAATCAACCCACAGTCAATCGTGTCGTAACAGCATGTTGAGCAATATTGTTTTTCTTTTTTGCCATTTCTTTACCTGTTTTTTATAATTTCAATGTAATCTTCTGCATAAACAATAACTTAACCATCACTACCCCGCTCAATGATTTCAAAGCCGAAATGTCAACTTTTAACTTTACAATCATGACCTTACATAACATTTCTGCTTGTAAGGTTTGCAGAGTAGATGCGTGGTTGTATGTATTAATAGCTATGGACTCTATCTTTGCTCGATAGCTTTGTTCACAATCTCATTTACCCAATGGTCTCTTCCGTATTTCCAACGCAAAAACAAGAACTTTATTTGTGAACAATCACACCCATTTTGTTCAGCTATCCGTATCGCAGCCGCTTTTTGCAGTACATCAAAAAGCTCCCTTGTAACAAGCTTTGGAGATCCCACAGCTTCTAACGCCGTGTCATAAATTACTAATTCATAACCAGCAAGGGGGCTATCAACAAAATCACGCTGCCATAAAGAGACACACAGTTGATTAGTTGTCACATGGACTTTCGAGAAAGGAAAAATTATGAAGTTACTCATGCTCTGATACCTCTTCATTTTTAGGTTCAGTAGAGTTCTTTAACCAAAGTTCAATATCTCTCCTCCACCAACCTATGACGCGTCCGTTCACTTTCACACTTTTAGGAAAGTGACCTTGTTCAGACCATCGCTTTAAAGTCAAAAGGCTACGGTTAAAAGATTGAGTAACTGTTTTTGTAGAAACTATTTGTAGATCAGGATTAAGCATATTCACCTCATTTATTTAATGGTGCTCATACGCTCAACATTTCAGATTAGAATCCCCAGAATTGGGATGACTAACGGGATACCAATGTTAAGCATACTTCACCGAATTTCATTCGTGTTCATATGCTTAACTGTACAGATGTGTATGTCCCGCATCTGGTAGGGACACAAGGATCAGAGAGATTTAGATGAAGAGGCATTAAGATGATGAAAAAACACGATTGCCTTCTATTTTGATTTTTCCTTCTTTTACTAGATACTTAATGACATAATGTTCAAAAGTAGGCTTTGTTCGTTCAGTGATACACCAGTGAAATTTTTTCATATATTCATTGTCTAGTTTGAGAACTAATCGGCTAACCTCACTCAAAGTTACCTCATCTTTTTTAGAGCGAAGGTATTCCAACACCTCTCTTTCACATAATGAATATAATGCAGTTAGATAGCGCACTATGGTTAATACTCTGAACTTCGTTACCAAGTTTTGAATCGTGCGACCTGCAATTCCCAGTCTTTCACCCATAGCTTTGGCAACAAAAGTAATGCTTTCGGTTGCATCGATATCTAGAAAATCACAAATATCAATTCCTGAAACGTATGATCGTGAATCTTCATTTGTAGCTCTGTCGTTTACTTCTACAGTATGATAAAAGACATTGATTTCCCGACATTTTATCTGTTCAAAAATCCAGTAGATATAATAACTAGGTAATTTTCCATCCGTATTGGACGCTCCAAGCTTCGAACCAAACAACCCACCAAGCTTCTTAGATCTGTAGTCTCCATCCTTTTCTAAAGGCAAGTTAAACAATAACTCAGCCCCTTCTTCAAAGAGGCTAGAAAGAAACTCTCTACCATGAGAGGAAAGTGAGTCACTTCTTATACCTTCCGCAAGAGCGAGCATATAACGGGCATCTGAAGTCCCCTCTGTATATCTTCGAACCATAGCCTCAAAGTTCTTATGCTCAAGCTTTACCTGCCCCATATGGTTATTAAGATCTGAAACATTTTTCGCTAGACGACTTATTTCTTTCGGCGGCAAGTCATATAGTTCTTTAGCACTAAATGGGATCATTTTAGCGATATCAATATCAAATAAGTTCATTTCAAATCTCATTGTGTTTCATAAGTGACATGCAGTAAGTACTCCAAAGCGTAAGTGCATCAAGCTTTTTATCTAAGTATTGACTCCTATTGTAGATGGACAAAACACCACCCAACGAGTGACCTAATAACTTCTCAACAACGTACGGCTCTACACCTAGCTCATTTAAGTGTGTAGAGAATGTTCTTCTAAGATCATGCAAAGTCCAAGCTTCAGAGTGACCAATTTTTTTCCATATCCCAGATCCATATACGGAAACAGCTTCTGAGCTTTTCTCCTCACCAAGCAATAAGCTATGCGGTGAGGATTGGAGCGATTTCAAAATACTCGAAATATAATCTCTATGTGCCTCTGGAATAGGTCTAACAATTTTTTCTTTTGTCTTACTGTGCTCTTTTGGCACAGTCCAAGTCCAGTTTTCCAAATCCCATTCTGAACACGTAGAAAGCCGTGCTTCTATAGTTCTACAGCCAAAAAAAGTAACTATAAAAAACAACTTCCTATAATATGCAGGAATTTTTCCTTGAGCTAACCAGTTCAAATAGGTAGCAAATTCCTCCTCTGATAGATACCTGTCTTTCTTCCCCTGCCTTGAACCAACATCATTAACCATTAGATCATCAAGAGCATTGCTGACAACAAAGCGTCTCACACGACAGAATCGCAAAGCCTGTTTTACATTTTGCAAAATATATCCAGACGCCACAGGAGCAGGACGCTGCCTAAGCTCTTTCGCCCCCTTTCGAATCCGATCAAAACACTCAATCCATTGCTCCGTAGAGCAATCTTGGGCTTTTTCGTTCCCCAAATAAGGGTAAATGTGTTTCGCAAATTGGGAGCGATGTTTTTCAATGTTAGCCCTATTATTTACGGCATATTCATTCAGCCAATACTCTAAAGCGTCCTTTACTGTGACACCTTGCTTCTTTTCATTTAATACCTGCCGTTTTAGTTCAACTTTAGGATCTTTCCCCTCATCCAGAAGCTTTCTGCATAAGGATGCCTTGTTTCTAGCTTCCTTTAATCCAAGACCATTTATGCTATTTGAGTAACTTCCTATTGTTAGTTCTTGTTCTCTACCGCCATATCTATAACGGTAAATCCAGCTCAACTTACCTGTTGGTCGCCACAGAATATTCAAACCATCTCGATCAGCGAGACGTCTTGGTCTCTTGGAATCAAACTTGGTACCTAACATTGACTTTAACTTTGAATCCGTAAGAGCCATAAAACCCCCTCAAAAAACACCCGCATTTTTAAATATAACAAGTAAACGAAGCTGAATCAATTTGAACAATAACGAACCACAATCAACAATTAAATTATTGTTATAAAAGATTTAAATATAAAATATGAGTTTAAATGAACGAGAATGAAATAAAAAATTTAATAATACGGCATGAACTAATCACGCTGTTCTCCATGAATTAACATCAAGCCATTAACTCACCGGTTAATGGCTTTTTATTTCCCCCTATCCAAGTTCTCTTTTTATACAATTTTATGATGAGAGAAACTCGACCGGCTCACACCTTCTTCCTAAGTCTCATTTACCCAGCCTAGCTTTAACTGCTAAAGTAAAAAAACAATAGAATAAACAAATATCTTAAGCCACCAGCATTACAAGGAGTGATGCTTATGCATTTTTCACGCTTGCGTCAAATCACTATTCGAGCTCGGTTATATTTACTCAGTGCGGTGATTGTCGGCCTGCTCTTAGTGCCTTTTGGATTATTAATCAAAGATTATCAAGCCGACCTCATGAGTGCGAAACAGCTACAAACACAGTATTTGGTCGAAAGTAGCCTTGAAATTTTACACCACTATCATAAAAAGCAACTGGCCGGAGAACTCACAGAACCCCAAGCCCAGCAACACGCCAAAGAAGCCATAGCCCATTTACGTTACGGAAATAAAGATTATTTTTGGATCAACGATCTGAAACCCAATATGGTTATGCATCCTTTCAGCCCCCATCTCAATGGCAAAGATCTTAGCCAGTTTATGGATCCTAATGGGAAAAAACTGTTTGTGGATATGGCCCAAACAGCTCGCCAACAAGGGGCTGGTTTTGTTTATTACCAATGGGAAAAACCCGGCGCAGAGCTACCCATCGATAAACTTTCCTACGTAAAATTATTTAAACCTTGGGGTTGGATTGTGGGCACAGGTGTGTATCTTGATGATGTGCAGGCACTCTTCGCAGAGCGGAGCAAAACCGTTCTCATGCAGTTGTCGATCGCCATTATCGTGATGGCCGCTCTCGCTTATCTGATTGGACGCAGTATTACGAAACCTTGCTTAGCCACCTTAGCCGCCATGGAAGATATTGCGAAAGGCGAAGGCGATCTCACCCAACAACTTGATACACAAGGTAATGACGAACTTTCTCGTATTGCACGCGCCTTTAATCAATTTACCGGCAAAATCCGGCAAATAGTCCAAGAGGTCACTCCCATTACCAGCAATGTTACCGGACATGCACAAGCGTTGACCCAAGTTGCGCAAAGTTCTTCACAAAAAGCACTGCAACAGCAGCAATCGGTGGATACGGTTGCTTCTGCGATGAATGAACTGCACGCCAGCAATCAAGAAGTGGCTAATGCAGCCCATGATGCCGCCTCTGCTGCACAAACCGCCAGCCATAAAGGGCAAGAAGGTAGTCAAGTCATTAGCAAAGCGTCTGGTTATATGAGTGAGTTATCACAGCGCTTAACGGAAACAGAGCAAAATACCCAAATACTCACCAAAGAAACGGAAGAAGTCGGGAAAATCTTAGATGTGATTCGAGCCATTGCTGATCAAACTAACCTATTGGCTCTCAATGCAGCGATAGAAGCCGCAAGAGCCGGGGAGCAAGGGCGAGGCTTTGCGGTTGTTGCTGATGAAGTTCGCACCCTTGCCACTCGAACTCAAACCAGCACCGATGAAATCGAACAGATTGTGGGTAGCCTACAAGATCGAGCCAAAGTGTTGAGCCACTCCATGACTCAAACTCAACAGCAATCACAAGCCACCCAAGAACAAGCTTCTCTGGCTCAGCAAATGCTGAATGAGATTGATCAGCAAGTTAAAGTGATTGTTAACCTCAACCAACACATTGCCGAGGCCAGTGCCCAACAAACCACAGCAACGGATGAAATCAATCGTAACCTGAGTCAGATAGCAGAACACAGTACCCAAGCCGCCACCCAAGCAGAGCAAGTGGCCACTGCCAGCCAGCAGCTTTCAGATAGCGGTCAACAACTGAAACAGAGCATTGGGCACTTTAAAGTATAAAGTGCTTCAAACTTGTTCCGACAGAATAAAAAAGAGCCCGAATGGGCTCTGGGTTCGACAAGCGTTCTTGAGGGTGCTTATAGTCGAATGGTTAACGGTAAGCGGAGAGTAGAAAGATCTGCAATGAATCCTTTTCCCGAATCTCCACTCACCGTATTCGTCGTTAAGCTTTCAACACTTTTACGGTGTAGCTGCCATCATTTTGGCGATATAAACCGTGAATATCGGTTTCAAAGCCAGGGTAATGAGCGCCAATTTCACACAGCATTTCCAAAAACTCTAACACTGGGCGTGAATCTTCTGTCACCACCTCACCAGGCAGAACCAAAGGAACACCAGGAGGATAAGGCAGAATCATATTGGCACTGATTCGGTTCACCATCTCATTCAGTTGCACTTCTTCAGTTTGACCACGCAGTTCTTGCTGCCAAGCCGCATGAGGCGTCACTTTCATTTCAGGTAAAACATCAAATGCTTTATACATCAGTTCAGGCAATTGATATTTTTTGATCAAGTCGTGAATACCTTGCGCCAACTCTTGAATGCGCATGCCTTCATAGAAGCTTGGATCTTCTTTATACAGTGCTGGCAGCATAGTACGGATCGTCAAGTTCAAATCATAACCGCGTTTAAATTCAGTTAAACCACGCAGCAATTGCATCGCTTTTGACTTATCAATCCCAATCGAGAATAGGAACAGCAAGTTATAAGGACCGGTTTTTTCAACCACAATGCCACGTTCATCTAAGAATTTCGCCACCAATGAAGCTGGAATACCCGATGTTTCAAGCTCACCCTCTTGACTCATCCCCGGAGTCAGCAGAGTGATTTTGATTGGGTCAAGGTACATATGATTGTCATCTAAATCCTTGAAACCGTGCCAGTTATCACTAGGTTCTAGCTTCCAACATTCTGTGGTATCAATGTTTTCAGGCTGCCAAACGTCAAAGAACCAACTTTCGCTTTCCCCTTTCAGGCGTTTGATCTCTTTCCGGAAACGGATAGCGCGATCAATCGAGTCTTGCATCAGTTTACGACCGGTATTACCTCGCATCATCGCCGCGGCGGTTTCAGTGGAAGCCACGATACCGTACTGTGGTGAGGTAGAGGTATGCATCATAAAGGCTTCATTGAAAGACTCTTTATCAAACTCCCCTTTAATATGAATCATGGAAGATTGTGAGAAAGCCGCCAGCAGTTTATGGGTGGATTGGGTTTCATAGAACACTTTACCCGGAATGGCTTCACCACTCATGCCGCATTTACCTTGGTAAATAGGATTAAAGTTAGTGTAAGGCACCCAAGCACTATCAAAGTGGATATGTTTACAATCTAAAGACTCTTTGATGAACTGAGTATTGTAAAGCAGACCATCGTAAGTAGAATTAGTCACAACCGCATAGGTTGGCGCAGTGGCTCCCGGTGTATTCGCTACTTTTTCCGCAATCACTTCACGGCTAAATTCACTTTGTGGAATCCCGCCTAAAATCCCATAAGCATTACGAGTTGGGCGGAAATAAATTGGTGTCACATCCGTCATCATCATGAGATGGGTGAGGGATTTATGACAGTTACGATCCACTAATACGGTGCTGCCTGCCGGAGCAGAGAACATACCGACAATCTTGTTTGAGGTCGATGTTCCGTTAGTCACAATGTAAGAACTGTCCGCATTAAAAGTACGAGCAATATACTCTTCCGCTTCTTTATGTGGACCCGAGTGGTCAAGCAATGAACCCAACTCTGGCATAGAGATAGAAACGTCAGCTTTAAAAGTATTTGGACCGTAGAAATCATAGAAGATGCTACCCGCGGGGCTTTTTTGGAAGGCTGTTCCCCCCATGTGTCCTGGCGTGCAGAAAGTATATTTCCCTTCATCCACATATTTAAACAGTGCTTTGGTAAACGGAGGCATGATCGCCTCTTTATACTCTTGTGTCGCTTGATTGATTTTGATAGCAATATCATCTGCCATACCTAAGGCATATTCAAAAAAGCTCACGTTCAAACGCAGATCAGTTAAAGAAATATCTAAGGTTGATTGCTCATTGGCAAAGGCGTGTACGGGTAATTTCTCATTCACTTGGCTAATGCGTTCACACAATTCAAGTGAGTATTTATCCCAGTCAAACAGAACGCCGCAAATGCGTGGGTTCATTTCAATCAGTTTAATCAGATCTTTATCATCAACCGGGTAAACCACTTCATAACCGGCTTTTTCTAAAGCCGCATGCAGTTGACGCACTGGCTCTTCTTTAAAGAACACACCCATGTGGTTCAGGATAGCAAAAATATTCATTTGGACATCTCCAAGACGAAAGGAGGCGCTCCCTATCTAACGTGATAGTGAGTATCAGGAACGCCAAAGAAATTAACGAGCTAACGTCAGCTTTCGATCACCAGCGCTAGCATCGGAGGATTAAGCCATCGACGCAGAAGCGCTGTGCTTATGAGATTCACGGTATTGAGCAAAGCCCGCTTTTTTGCTGTAGAACATCAAAATTACTAATGAAATGATGAAGGTAGCCGTTAGTGTGGTTCCTTCTGCTCCGGCAAGAGCAATCATACAAAACGCACACGCTACCCCAGAGAAAAGCATGACAAAGCTATTGCGAGTCGTCATACCTTCAAAGCGGATCAAGTTAATGCTGGAGTAGAAGTAAGGCAGCATAGTCAACAATACTGCATCAGTGGTGAGCTGATTAAAGATGTCCGCCGCATGAGCGGTTTGTGAGCTAAAGAGCATCAACACAATCATTAACGCTGTCATTTTTAGGGAAGCGAGAATTAAACCTTTTTTCGGTACACCATTTTTATCCGTTTCACCATACACTTTAGGGAAGTTACCATCCGCAGCGGCACGTTTACCGGCTTCACCCACTAACATCATCCAAGAGCCTAATGAAGTAAAACAGGCGAGTGCCGTAAAGGCAGAAACGAACGGTGCAGACCAGCTACCAAATAGGTTTGTCGTCGCCATCGCAAACGGTGCGCCTGAAGCGGCAATGTCACCCGCTGGGAAAAGGCCACTGATCATTTGTGTCGAAACCACATAGATAATACCGGCCAGCGCAGTGCCCAGCATGGTTGCCAATGGCACAGTTCGTTTTGGATTACGCACCATACCAGAAGAAACGGCCGCAGACTCAACCCCAACAAATGACCACAAGCAGATAAGTACTGCGCTAACGATCGCATGGCTATCGCTACCCGCAGACACATTCCAGTTATGTTGGTAAATCGCCATATCAAAATGGGTCCAACCAAACAACGCTGTACCAAGGACAGGAATCAAAATCAGAACCAAACCAATCGTACATAAGCGACTTACCCAGCTACCACCGAGTAAGTTAACCAGTGTGAAAAGCCAAACAGAAGCAATGGTTGCTAAGCCAGCAGGGACAGGGTTATTCAACACAGGGAAGAAAACAGAAAGATAAGAAACACCCGTAATCGCAATCGCTAGGTTACCGATCCAGTTTGCATGGTAATAAAGTACGCCTGCCTGAAAACCAAAAACAGGAGAGACCTCTCCAGCATAAGCAATCGGACCACCCTCTTGTGGGTTTTTGGTGGCTAAGCGTGCAAAGACAAAAGCTAGACTCAATGCACCAACAATGCAGATAATCCAACTAAATAAAGAAATAGAGCCCACGGTTGCTAAACTGGACGGTAACAAGGCAATACCACTCCCCATCATGTTACCCGCGACAACCCCGGTACAGGCGATAACGCCAATTTTTTTGGTACTCGATGACATAATGTCTCCCGATTTTTCCACGAGCGATTCGCTCAGACCCTCAGAAGTAAAAGACCCAACACGAGCTGAGCCCTTCACCGAACAAAGCGAAGGTTACGCGGAAAAAAGACAGAAAAAATCAAGATGCGATTATCAATAAAAAAATGACTAAATCTTTATATTGAGCGCCAACCAATAAAAAATAAAAACATAAAATTCTTTAAAAACAAAATATTAATAAAGTCCTTCATTGGAAACCTGATAAAAGATAAAGAAATAAAACTGCATATAGCTTCAATTTTTCTCCTCAATAAAATTATCAAGATTTGCTCAAGATATTGAAAAGTGATCGTTATCACTAATAACGAAGAAGACTCACTCTTAATCAATGGGCATCCAATCCAAATGGGCAAGGAATCGAAGATAATATTCAATCAAGAAAAAAGGGAGGAAGAGTCATAGAAGGAAAGAAAGAGAGAGAATGACATGACGCTTTTCGATCATCAAAGATAACCCAAAGCGCCCCATCAAAGTCATTGAGGTCGGTAGTGACCGCTTATAATACGGTCGTCACAGAAGGATGAACTGAGCGATAGAGCGCATAATCAATCGATTTTAAGTTGCTATAAAACGCCAAGTTTTCACACAATAAATAAGTTTCTATCGAAGTATCGATATAAAAAGCCTCACTGTAGGCTTCACTGGCCGCTTCGGTATCCCCTTTTAATTCAAAAAGCTTACCTTGTAGCACATACGCTAATACGGATTCTCGTTGAGCAAACACTTTTTGTAGATAGACTTCCGCCTGCTCAGGATGGTTAGTTAATATTTCATGCAACGCCAACGCTTCAAACACCCGAGCTTGAGTCGCAAGGCTGGCCGATTTGATTCCGCCCACCAACTGATAAGTCAGCTGATTCACTCTATCTTGAGCTAAAGCTTGATCAGGATCTAATGCAACTTGCACATAGTAGGCCACTAATAATTCAGCCTGAATATAGCTATTCTCAGGTTCAGAACGCAGCACTTGCTCTAAGAGTTGAATCCCCTCTTTAAACGATTCAGGCTGTGAGACATTTAAATAATGATGAGCAAGAATCAGCTTCGAGAGAGCTTGTTGATTAACAGGCATTCCAGCCATCAATCGCTCAGATTGGCTTTGCGCATCCGAGACATGTAACGCTTGCATTAAATCGAGTGAAATTTGCTTGACTACCCGGTTTAAATGAGGAGGAACTAACATGTATTGGCGGCTAAATAAGATAGTTCCAGAGGCATTATTACGGTATTCCAGATCAAGATACGATTTCCCTTCGTGATCTTTCACTAATACCGTCACGGTTTTCCCCGGCAGGATGCCGGAAGCAAAACGTGTTTTACTCAAACGAATACGGTAATCCGTGACTTGATCCACATCGGCCGCTAACTTTTGAATAATACCATCGGCCAGATCTGCATCGTTTTCATTTTGTGCAAAGCTGTCATCAAATTTAAATTCAATGAGACGAGCATCCACCGCTTGGGTAATCGTGATATCAGATTGATGATACGTAAATAACCCAAAGCCAATAATCAGCACGCAGATCCACACCACATCAAACAGTACAGTTCGCCAGCGTTTCACGGGAAAATGAGCATGTTTTGAAAAGGAGGATCGAGACTGAAAAGCCCGAGTTAAAGGGGCGGCAGGAAAGGTAACCTCAGAGTAAGATGTTGACGACGCCTCCAATTCGGCATCTGAAGTATCTGCCGAGGGTGGGCTAATATCACCGTCTTGCCATCCATGAACAGGCACAGAAAAGATTTCGGTTACCGTCGCGACCAGCTTATAACCCCGTTTAGGAACCGTGGTTAAATAAGGGATATTTTCTTCACGTCCATCACGAAGCAGCTTTCTCAACTCAAAAATAGACTGCGTAACTACTTGATCGGTAACGACGGCTCCACCCCAGACATGCTCGATTAATTCTTCTCGACAGAAGACCTCGCCTGCATTTTTTGCTAAAAAATACAATAGATTAATCAATCTTGGCTCAACCGAAACTTCCCTATTTTGGCGATACAATTTATTTTCATCAACACTCAGCATCCAGTCGTTGATTTGAAAGCATCTTCCAACCATGTGTGCACCATGAAGTAACAGTAAAAGTCAGTGATTCACATCACCGAGACCGATCGATCCATAATCATCCAGTAACAAAAGTGTAAGATTATACTGACTTTTTACTCAAGAACACCAACACTCCAAGGTGTCAAAAATGAAAACTAAGGTTGGGCTACTCTAAGGCAGCTAAAATGGAGCAATGGCTGGCATCATCATCACTATCTCCACAGCACGCATCGTTGATTTTCTTGAGCGCAGCACGAATCCGAGTCAGCTCCGCAATTTTCTCATCAATCAGTTTGAGCTTAGCACTAGTAATCGACTTCACTTCAGCACAGCTGTGCTCTGTCGCTTCCAACTTAATATCGAGTAACTCTTTTATCTCATCAAGGCTCAGCCCCAATGCTTTGGCTTTTAAAATAAAACTGACTTGCTGTTGATTGGCCTCATCATATAAACGATATCCAGATTCACTGCGCCCAGCAGGTTTAATCAGCGCATTTTTTTCGTAAAAGCGCAGCGTATCACTCGACACGCCACAGCGTTTAGCCAGTTCACCGATCTGAAACATCTCACTCTCCTTTTCTCTCTTTAGGCTCATCAAAAATGCATTAACGAAAAAGACTCCACCGTGCTTTTTTTACTTGAAAAAGCCTTTTTTAACGATTATTTTTCCCATGCCAAACGATTGCGCGAGATCTTTAGCGATAATTTGGCTAGAATACGCGTCATCTTAATCACCGAGAAAAGACCTTTACCCCAACGGGAAATGTGACAATTTTAACACATAACCTTATTCCATATTCCGTTGTGGTAAAGCTCTTTGGTGATAGTCCACGATTTAACGTCGTACAAATTGAAGGAAAATGGAAGCATGAACAACGCTCGCCCTATTCGTCGCGCTCTGATCAGCGTATCCGATAAAACTGGTATTGTTGAGTTTGCTCAAGCACTCGCGGAACGAGGTGTCGATATTCTCTCCACTGGCGGTACCGCTCGTCTGCTAGCAGAACAAGGCTTAGCCGTTACTGAAGTCTCTGACTACACCGGTTTCCCAGAGATGATGGATGGGCGAGTGAAAACCCTTCACCCTAAAGTTCACGGTGGCGTGTTAGGTCGTCGTGGTCAAGATGATGCGATCATGGCGGAACACGGCATCCAGCCTATCGATATGGTGGTGGTTAACCTTTATCCTTTTGCTCAAACCGTAGCAAAAACCGATTGTACTTTGGCGGATGCCGTAGAAAATATCGACATTGGCGGACCAACCATGGTGCGTTCAGCCGCGAAAAACCACAAAGATGTGACCATTGTGGTGAATGCTAAAGACTATTCACGAGTGATTGCTGAAATGGATGCGAATGAGCGCTCACTCACACTGGAAACTCGTTTTGATTTAGCCATTGCCGCATTTGAACATACCGCCGCCTATGACGGTATGATTGCCAACTACTTCGGCACTATGGTTCCGTCTTATGGTGACAATACAGAAGGGGATGAAGAATCCACCTTCCCCCGCACTTTCAACCAACAATTTATCAAAAAGCAAGATATGCGTTACGGTGAAAATAGCCACCAATCTGCGGCTTTCTACGTAGAAGAAACCCCTCAAGAAGCGTCTGTGGCAACCGCTCGCCAAATCCAAGGTAAAGCTCTTTCTTACAACAACATTGCCGATACCGATGCTGCACTTGAGTGTGTCAAAGAGTTTGCTGAGCCCGCTTGTGTGATTGTCAAACATGCCAACCCATGTGGTGTGGCACTGGGTAGCGATATTCTTGAAGCCTATAACCGCGCTTACCAAACCGACCCAACCTCGGCCTTTGGCGGCATCATCGCTTTCAACCAAGAACTTGACGCAGCCACGGCAAGCGCCATTGTTGAACGTCAGTTTGTGGAAGTCATCATTGCACCGAAAGTCTCAGCGCAAGCTATCGAAGTGGTTGCAGCGAAGAAAAATGTTCGTCTATTGGAATGTGGTGAATGGTCAAGCAAAACCACTGGTTTTGATATGAAACGCGTCAATGGCGGATTACTGGTGCAAGAACGCGATCACGGTATGGTATCAGCCGATGACCTTAAAGTGGTTTCCAAGCGTCAACCAACGGAAGAAGAACTCAAAGATGCATTGTTCTGCTGGAAAGTGGCTAAATATGTAAAATCCAATGCGATTGTTTATGCCAAAGGTGATATGACGATTGGCGTGGGTGCAGGGCAGATGAGCCGTGTTTACTCAGCAAAAATTGCGGGAATTAAAGCGGCCGATGAAGGCTTACAAGTGGAAGGGTGTGTGATGGCTTCGGATGCTTTCTTCCCTTTCCGTGATGGTATTGATGCCGCGGCCCAAGCGGGGATTAAATGCGTCATTCAGCCTGGGGGCTCTATGCGTGATGAGGAAGTCATCGCCGCTGCGGATGAACACGGCATGGCAATGATCTTTACGGGGATGCGCCATTTCCGTCATTAATATCATGGGTTGACCATCCATCCAAATAAGTAGCGGTAGAAACCAAACTACTCCTCTTCATTGGAGAGATTTTTAAAGCCTCATACAAACAACGAAGATCCTAGGTGCATAGCTCAACACCCTAGGATCTGACAATAAGGATTAAACCATGCAAGTATTAATCATTGGGTCTGGCGGTCGTGAACATGCACTGGGCTGGAAAGTGGCACAAAACCCTCAAGTCGACACCGTATTCGTGGCTCCGGGTAATGCAGGAACGGCATTAGAAGCAAAACTTAAGAACGTGAATATCCAAGTGGAAGATATTGACGGCTTAGTTGAATTTGCCAAGCAGAACACTATTGAACTAACCATCGTTGGGCCAGAAGTTCCCCTAGTGCTCGGTGTGGTTGATGCGTTTCGTGCCGCTGATTTACCGATTTTTGGTCCAACTCAGGCAGCCGCTCAGCTCGAAGGTTCAAAAGCCTTCACCAAAGATTTCTTAGCGCGTCATAATATCCCAACGGCCGCTTATGCTAATTTCACCGAAATTGAACCTGCTTTAGCTTATGTCCGAGCGCAAGGGGCACCGATTGTGGTGAAAGCCGATGGTCTTGCCGCAGGGAAAGGCGTTATTGTGGCAATGACGCTGTCAGAAGCGGAAGACGCCATCAAAGACATGCTGGCAGGTAACGCCTTTGGTGATGCAGGTAGTCGAGTCGTGATTGAAGAGTTTTTGGATGGTGAAGAAGCCAGCTTCATTGTCATGGTTGATGGTGAGCACGTACTCCCCATGGCAACCAGCCAAGATCATAAGCGCGTCGGCGACAAAGACACGGGACCAAATACGGGTGGAATGGGTGCTTACTCACCCGCTCCTGTCGTCACTCAAGAGATTCATGATCGAGTCATGCAGGAAGTCATTTATCCAACGGTACGCGGTATGGCAGAAGAAGGTCATCCTTATACCGGCTTTTTGTATGCCGGCCTCATGATTGATCGTTCAGGTACACCAAAAGTGATTGAATACAACTGCCGATTTGGCGATCCAGAAACACAACCCATCATGATGCGTATGCAGTCAGATCTGGTTGAATTATGCTTAGCCGCACTGGATGGCAAACTGGACCAAGTGGAATCCCATTGGGATCCTCGCGCCTCTATCGGCATTGTGTTAGCCGCTGGCGGATACCCAGATAAGTACCGCAAAGGTGATGTAATCCATGGTTTACCAACCACGGAAGCGGAAGATCAAAAAGTCTTTCATGCGGGAACAATGGAACAACAAGGTGAAGTAGTCACCAGTGGTGGGCGTGTTTTGTGTGCAACAGCGCTAGGAGAGAGTGTCTCTCAAGCCCAGCAACGAGCTTATCAGTTAGCCAAACAAATTCATTGGCAAGATATGTTTTATCGTAACGATATCGGCTATCGCGCTATTGCCCGTGAACAAGCAGAAAAATAAGCATCACGATTAACCTCAAAGAAAAAAGCTGGGAAACCAGCTTTTTTCATTTTATATCCCTATCTCTGTGAAGCCAAAGCTCACTCCGCTTCAATCAACGCAGGCCGTTCAATACAGGCATGCCCACTCTCTGCGATCACCAGTACTTGCTGAACATCCAACCGAGCTTTACTCTTTTTAGCCAATACCACAAGGTAATGATCCGTCGCTAACCGCTGCGTGATAACATCGGGGACCGAAGAGGCAAAGGAAACTTGAGAAAACGATTCTTGAGCACAACTGGTAAAAACTTGACCATCCCAAACCCCTTGATACAGCATGACATCTTGGCTTGCTTGCGTTTTACTGAGTACAGACAAACTCTGGGCCTGATCCAGATACTCTTCCCGTTGCTGTTGGTTGAGTGGCAGTACTTTTCCTTCCACTCGAAACTGTTGATAAACCGCTTCCCCCTGTGGGTTAAAGCGTAATTGCACACGGTAAGGCACCAAAGCGTTGCCTTTTAACTGCATTCCCTCACGGACCACTTCCCGTACCTGTCCCTCCTCCCAGCGATAACTGGTCTGATAATGACCATGCTCTCCTTGCAGAACATACTCGGAACCTTTTACAGGACGATTTTGATATTCGGTATACCAATAGAGACGAGTGACATCCCCTGTGCTTTGACCGCCAGAGTAATCATTTAGAAATTCAAGATTAGGATGAGGGAGAGAAGAAGAACAACCCGCTAATAAGCCAGTTGT
This sequence comes from Vibrio cincinnatiensis, assembly GCF_022113815.1. Lineage (GTDB taxonomy): Bacteria > Pseudomonadota > Gammaproteobacteria > Enterobacterales > Vibrionaceae > Vibrio > Vibrio cincinnatiensis_A. The sequence goes on along the minus strand of NZ_SGOM01000014.1, from coordinate 24,555 downwards.
ACACAATAGAAGAAGCCACTTATTCATAAAAAAGACGCCGAGACAGAATATCTCGGCGTAGTATAAATTACTTCACTGAATCTTTCAGTGCTTTACCAGCAACAAATGCAGGAACGTTTGCAGCTGCGATTTGGATTTCATCGCCCGTTTTAGGGTTACGACCAGTACGAGCCGCACGATGATTTACTTTGAATGTACCAAAACCAATTAGTTGAACCTGGTCTCCCTCTTTGAGTGCGCCTTCAACCGCACCAAGAGTAGCTTCAAGAGCAGCCTTAGCCTGTGCTTTAGAAAGGTCTGCTTTCTCTGCGATAAAGTCGATTAATTGGGTCTTGTTCATTAGGTTTCCCTTCTTATAGGTTATCAAATTCAGCCCACTCTAAAACATAAAGCCCCTGTCTGGCAAAGGTTTGTCGCGTAACTTCTGCTTCTCTGACGTACTTTTAACCATAATATGAGTCTTAACTCACAATTTACCGGGCTTCAGTATGCTCACCAGCCTTATTTTTATGGTTTTACGCCTTTATCTATAAGCCAAACACGCAAATAAATTGAAGGACGATATTCAAAAAAACATCATAAAAATGAGAATAATGACAATTTTACACACTCACCAATTCCAAGTTTCACCCAGTTATTTTTCTTGCTATGGGGGGAAAATAAAGATAAAAACACAGGACATTAATCAGGTCCGCGATAGGCTTCTTAACCCCTCCATTTTTTGATCGTGACTTGCTTAATGCTAAGGACTTTATGCTACTGCTTACGCTATACATCACTATTGCTATTGGTGTGTCATTTATCTGTTCCGTTCTTGAAGCGGTATTACTGAGCGTGACACCCAGTTACATTGCCCAATTGCGGCAACATGCCCACCCTGCGGCTCAAAAACTGATTGATATGAAAGCGGATATTGATCGCCCGCTGGCCTCTATTTTAACGTTAAATACCATCGCCCATACAGTTGGGGCCGCTGTCGCTGGCGCACAAGCGACACTGGTATTTGGCAACCAATGGTTGGGGCTGTTCTCTGCACTATTAACGCTCGCTATTTTGGTCTTTTCAGAAATCATTCCGAAAACGATCGGGGCAACCTATTGGCGTCAATTAGCCCCCCTCAGTGCCAACGTTTTGCGGGTGATGATCTGGTGGCTAACGCCTTTTATTTGGTTCTCTCAACAAATCACCAAACGGTTAGCAAGAGGAAACGATACCCCAAGGTTGCGTGATGAACTCTCAGCCATGGCATTAATGGCCAGTGACAGTGATGAGTTTGATGCTGGCGAGTCTAAAATTCTCAATAACCTACTCAATATTCGTGCCGTACCGGTAACTCAGGTGATGACGCCTCGCCCGGTACTGTTTCGTGTGCCTGCAGAAATGTCGGTGAATCAATTTCTTCAAACGCACCAAGACACCCCATTTTCAAGGCCGTTGGTCTACAGTGAAGAGACCGATAACATTCTCGGTTTTGTCCATCGGCTAGAGCTATTTAAGTTGCATCAAAATGGGCTGGGCAATAAGCAGCTTGGGGCCATCATGCGTCCTATTCATGTTTTGCTTAATACACAAACTTTACCGGTCGCCTTTGATCAAATGATGAAAATGCGCTTGCAATTGGCTTTGGTCGTGGATGAATACGGCACGGTACAAGGCTTGCTCACCTTGGAAGATATTTTTGAGCATTTATTGGGCGAAGAAATTATTGATGAGGCGGATAAAATTACGGACATGCAGCAACTTGCTACCGAACGTTGGGAGTTATGGAAAAAAGAGCATGGTGTGATTGAAAGCCGAGATGAAGAAGAACCACAATAAACGTATTCTCCCCTAAATAATATGAGCTCCCCGCCTACGCGCAATGCTGTTCGATTAAGAATACTTCTTCTTTCGGCTACTCTTTAAAGGATATTTATTGGGCCTTATCTTGACCGGCCGTTCATAATTTGGGCGGTCTGGTTTGGGGAGAATTAAATCTTTCAGGTCATCAGTTAAATCTTTGAGTCGTGCTGGTATCGACTGTAAGTTGCTCGTCTGACATATCGCTGTATAGTCATACAAAACCACCTTAAAACCGAGTTTAAAGCTAATTCTCAGGGGGCTGACTTTCGCTTCCTTAGCCGCTAGATAGATTCCTGTCTCAGCAAAGACATGCCAATCACGAGTCTGAGAACATCTTGTGGCTGAATTTTTCAACGTCGGACCGTCGCATGGGATGTCATACTCAATGCGTTGTTTACCCACTCAATAAGCAGGTGAGCATTCAAGACATGTAAGTAATCGCTCTGCAGTGGGTAGCTTGAAGAAAAGTCTTCTAATTCAGCAGCAAACATACGGGCTCCTTTCAGTCAAGCCTGTAGTTTGCTTGAATTTAAGGATCGTTCAAGTTATTCATTCTCCTTAAACGATCAGCATTGCGCCTACGCGGGGATGATGCTCTTCAGGCTGAAAAAATCGATATCGAAAACGCTTTTCTTTGAATATCAATGCTTCTGCCACTGACGGATATCACTGCCAGTAGGAGCTTGAGAGACCCGTAAACCAAACTCTGGCAACACCGCATAAAGATGGTCAAAAATATCAGACTGAATACGCTCGTATTCCACCCAAACTGTGGTAGCAGTAAAACAATATAGCTCTAAAGCAATCCCTTCATGGGTAGGGGCCAGCTGTCGCACCATCAACGTCATCTGTTGATGAACATCAGGATGAGCTCGTAGATAACGCTCTAAATATGCTCGAAAACTGCCTAAGTTCGTCAGGCGGCGACCATTGATCAGGTAACTCTCATCCACGTTGTGGGCTCGATTATAAGCCGTAATTTCCTCAACCTTCTGTTTTATATAAGGTTCAAGTAACTGAGCATGGGTTAAACACTCGATTTCGCGCTCAGATAAAAAATGAACGCTGGATGCATCAATCAGTACGCTGCGTTTAATCCGCCGCCCCCCAGATTCCCGCATGCCTTTCCAGTTTTTAAAAGAATCGGAAATCAGTGCATACGTGGGAATCGTGGTGATGGTTTTGTCCCAATTTTGAACTTTAACGGTGGTTAAGCTGATATCAATAACATCACCGTCAGCACCATATTTAGGCATTTCTAGCCAATCCCCCACACTGAGCATTTTATTCGCTGAGAGCTGAACACCAGCCACTAAGCCCAAAATGGGGTCTTTAAATACCAACATGATCACTGCGGTCATCGCACCAACACCACTGAGCAGAATCAATGGCGATTTCCCAATTAAAACAGAGGTGACAAGCAGAGCCGCAATAATAAATAAGATAATTTTGAGACTTTGGGCAATGCCTTTTAGGGGCATATTTCGCCCAACGGGAGTCCGAGCAAGCAACATTTCCAAAACATTCAATAGCGAATATAAGGTTAGCAAGGCATAAACCACTATCCATAGCGCCACAAACGTTAAGATTCCCTCCCGAATAGCACTGTCAGGAGAAAGCCACCATTTGGCTTGAATGCCGATCACGATGCCCTGTATCAACAATGCAATACGGCTAAACAAGTTGCCAGCAAAGAGCACATGACGCCAAGACGCGTGAGATTGCTCAGCATGCCTTTTTAACCAAGCAACCACTCCCCGATGTAACAGGACATGGATAGCAATGGCAATCAGCATGATTAAGCCCAGCGCTTCAGCAACATGAATCACTTGGGATATTTCAATATCATACTGACTCAACCACTGAGCCATGGATTCCAGCATGCTTTACTCCTTTTTCTTAATCTAGGGTTAAACCAATATTACTCATGCACTCGTCACGCAATTCTTGGCGTAAATCTTTAATTAAATCAATATCACGTTCTGTCGCTTCACGTAATGGTCGGAAAATCGCCCATTGCACATCCCACTCCGCACATACCGCTTCATTCTCTTTCTGATTATCATTGGTAATCACATCACCGGTTTGAGCTTCTTCCAACTGCGCCACCGTTCGCACTGAAATCTGACTGATTTTTTGCATTGATTCGTACAGATCATCGCGATCCAACAAACCATGTAATAAGGTAGACAATGCCTCACAAGCATCAATAGCGGGATACACCAAATAAAGCTCAAACTCATCCGTGGTTGGAATTAAGTCTTCTAACTTTTCTAACTGACGTTCGAAGTTGATCTTCGCATTTTTAACCGTCAGTAACTCCCAGACACTATCTAAAATATCCCGATAACCACGCGCTTGGGCAAACTCCGTCTGTTCGCAGAACAAGGCGTAATTGGGAAACATACGTTCACATAGGCATGCCATAAAGGTAATCTGTTGCCAAGGTTCAAACTTCTCCAGACGAAGCTGTAATGGGTTCTGTAACATAGTCACTCTGATGATTGAGGAAAAATACAGCGAAAGTGTACTGGATAACGAGTGGAGGGAAAAGGATGCTTAGTGATAATGTTCAACAGCGATGGCCAAAGGCCAATTTTATGATAAAGGAAGTGAGATGTTAGCCTCGTTATTGACAGAAATTCGTCATTGCACCGCCTGTGAACCCGAATTGCCTTTAGGGGCGAATCCCATTATTCAAGCCCACTCAGACGCCAAACTCCTGATCATCGGCCAAGCCCCAGGGCTTCGAGTTCACCAGACTTCTATTGCGTGGAATGACCCAAGCGGTGATCGCTTACGTCAATGGTTAGATTTGGATAAAACCCAGTTTTATAACCCACACCAAATCGCCATTATGCCAATGGGGCTCTGTTATCCGGGGAAAGGAAGCAGCGGTGACTTACCACCACGTAAAGAGTGCGCGCCACGATGGCATCAAAAAGTATTAGCACAACTGCCCAATGTGGGAATGACACTGCTGATTGGGCAGTATGCACAAAACGCCTATTTGCCCGATAAACCCAAAACCTTAACGGCAACGGTCAAACAGTGGCAACGCTGGGCCCCATGCTATTTGCCGCTGCCTCACCCCTCACCACGCAACCAATTTTGGCTCAAAAACAACCCTTGGTTTGAACAAGAAGTGATCCCGTTTATCCGTGAGTATGTACATCAGCAGTTAAGGTAGAAGGAAGATACACCATATGTAGCCAATATTAACGCTTCAGGTAATGTTTATACGAATACGTATTAGGCTTGCTGATGATTTCCGTATATTCAAAAGTCTTAAACATCTGTGATATGCCCATTGGCATTGAAACACGCATTGCAGAAATTCTAGGCTATCAAGATAGAAAACAATTCGATGTTATGTATTATGGGCTCAACCACTTTGGTTGGTGGAAAGAGTTTAAAGATGGGAATACTGGAGAAGACTTACTACCCCGCATTAAAGAGTATACCCGCGCTAATGAAGTCATGGATGGGCGTGAGAAAGAGGTCTTTACTGAATGCCGTCGCATTATTGATAATGGCACCGCTGTCGATACCAGCATCGAAGTAGAAGAACACGCATCTTATATTGTCGATCTCGCCACAGCGATTGCCTTTAATACCAAAGAACGTATGTTGCTTATCGTCCCTAACAATGGAGCAATCAGTAACTTTGACCCCACTGCGATGGTTGAAATTCCTTGTATTGTCGATAGTAGTGGTGCAAAACCACTACAAATTGGCGCGATACCTGAATTTCAGAAAGGTATGATGAACCAACAAGTATCGGTAGAAAAACTGGCGGTACAAGCACATATCGAAGGCTCATACCAAAAACTATGGCAAGCGCTAACCCTATCAGCAACAATTCCTAGTGCCTCTGTCGCCAAAGCCATTCTGGACGATTTAATGGAGGCCAATAAAGATTATTGGACTGAACTGAACTAGCCTCCCCCTCCTGATTAAGCCATCCCTCCTCTATTTGAGGAGGGATTTTTTCGTTCAAGGGCATTTTTTATAGAATGAAATCGGAATGCAGCAAAAACCTCAATACTGATCAATCTTTCAATGTACGGTCGTTTTAGAAATCCACAACAATACCGAGATTCAAGGCTAAGAAAGTGGCCTGCTGATAGTTAATATGATCACTTTGAATACCAAGTGTAAACCATCTCCATCGGCCTTCAACCCCTATCGCTCCCGTTTGCCAATTGTAGCTTAACCGAGAATGTAGATTATTACGCCATTGAGAAGTCCATTCCAGATCGGTAAGCCAGAGTTTATCGACATATAAACTTTTAATACCGTAGGCTTGTTGTCCATTAATCAATCCCACTCGGGCGTGATACTTTACAGGAAGGCGCTGAGTTTCATCTCGAAACCCTTCTACCCCATTCACTAATGGCTTAATAGAGACAAAGCCATTCTCATCGGTTTCAGCCGTCGCCGTATTGGCTGTAGCAGAGGTATAGGGCATATCCTGCCAATAAATTGCACTGTAGGCATCTTGTACCAATAAAGAAGCAAATGCATGCTCATGAAACTGCCAGCTCACCCCGACATCCGTGGTATAACCCAAATAACTAGAAGGAGCCTCTACCTCTCTTTTAAGTAAAGCATCTTCAGTATAGGTATAATCCAATTCAAGCAGGCCATTATATTCATCTTGCCCATTTTCTCCTGCCTGCCCCCGTAATCGACCACTCATCATTTCACTCGCTTGCAAGTAACTCGCAGAAAAATGCCAAATCAATGGCTGAGAGGCATCAGAGGTCCATGCCAGTTTGATCCCTCGGCTAATTAAGTGCTCGGCACGTAGATCAATATCGTAAATTTTACCTGTTTGCATATCTTGACGATTCACCGACTCACCATAAAGCCGCATGGTGTCAGGGCTAAAACGTAAATACCATTCATAACGACTCAATAAAGAAAACGAAAAATGTTGATAACGAATCCCCAATTCAGCCTGGTTAAAAGTAATGGCATGCTTGGCTGGTGTATACATCATTTTCTCGCCCTTTACTAAAGGATAGATAGCATTATCTTGCGAGTAACCAAACGCTTGGTTGTGGCTAAACAATTGCCAATCTGTGCTAGGCTCAGATAATGGAAAAAGACTCAAACTGGGCAGTAATAAAAAAGCACTCGACATGATGAGATCTCAATAAATAAAGAGCCTCCTAAGAGGCTCTTGTAACCACAACCAATACCTAAAAGAGAGACTCAAACTCGCCATTGGTATAGCGCACAACAACAACCCCCTTGCGAGGTTCATCAATACTGGCTACTTGTTTGTTGCCCACCTTGATATGACCGGAAACCTCTCCTTGCTCACTTTCACGTAAAATCGCGATCGCAGAACCATTCGATAACTCAACAGCCAGTGGGTTATCTTGTTCGGTATTGACCTCAGTTTTTAGAGTAAGATCTTTACCATTATAGGTAATTAAACCATTAAGATTCACGGTATCAAACGCTGGTCGAGCAGCTTGTAGGCTCACTTTTGCAATCTGTGGATTATCTGGATTCACCTCTGTTTCCAAGCTCACTAACACAGAACCCCGCAAGAATTTATCGGCCGTTTCTGGTTTAATATCATCAAGGCTAGATCCAGGTTGGGCAATATCGTCTTCTTGCGTGAATTCATAATTAAAACTTTCTCCCCACTGCCAAGCCTGGCGCATACTACTGAAGTAGACTAAACCATTCGGGTTATCGAGCGTCACTCTGAAGGAAACACCCGCTTTTTGATCTTGATACTCTAAATTTGCATTGATATTGAAGCTTAAGTCACGAGCGCTAAAGGTTTCTTCTTCAAATTCCTCTGACTGATTTTGCTGCTCAGTATATTGAGACGATGAGGTGTATGTCCCCTGAATCACTGGGTGATTAACGGTCAAGGCCACACTGCCTTGCAACATAAAAGGCTCATCACTACTGTCATTGGCATCAATGGTTAAATCAGTCAGAGAAAAGTGCAGTTTATCCGCTTTTAGATGCCACTCTTCGCTTTCTTCATAACCCGAGTTTTCCCCCTCAAGAGAAGAGCTTTGCCAGTTTTCATCGGCCACAAAAGTCAGCACTTGTGCTTGTCCACTTTCCGCGCTTAACTCTACCGCACCCTGCTTAACCCATAACTGAGAGATAGTCAGATCAATCTCTGCTTGTTCATCTAACGACCAAGAGTTTTCTGTCTCTTCTTCTACTGCTTGAATGGTCGCCGATCCCACCACGGTTAACTTAACGGTGTCTGTATTAATCGTGTAAGTATTTCCCGTTTTCACGACTTCCCATTCCCCCGCCTCTTCCACCATTTCCTCATTCACATGGTGAGCAATTGACATCAGTGCAGACGAGAGCATTTCAAAAGCGATATTGACATCGTCTTGTAACAAATCAGGAATAGGTTCAAGGCTCTCTCCAAGTTGTACAAACCCTTGACGTAAGGCTCCTTGCTCTTGCGTTGCATCATAGATGGTGCGAACTTGTGTCACTAACTCTTTCGCAGCTTGAACCTCTGTCGTTGGTGGTTCAGGGTCAATATCTGGCGTGTCGGTTTTTGCTTCCTCAATATTTTGATCTACCGCACTAAAATCCAGTTCAAGCGATTCATCCTTCTCTTCCAGCTTGGTTTTGACCACAGCTAAAAGCTCAGATGAACCCCCCAATAGATTTCTTCGTACGGAGTTTTGTGCCTCAACTGGATTTTCACCCGCACTGACTAAATCATCAATCTGAGTAAATAAGGCTTCTAAATTTGGCTTTTGATCTGCAAAAGCCGCTGATAATGCCGCCACTTGTACGGAGTGAACATCACCCCCCTCAACCGCTGCTTTTATCGCCGTTGCATCAGTTAAGTCAAGCGCCCCCAGTGACATGACTTTTTGTCCATCGATACCAAATAACTTCGCTACCATACTACGGCTATTCTTGATTACATCCGTATCGACTTCATCACTCCCACGAGAGGCTCGAATGGTATGCTTCGCTATCGTATCCGTGACACTCGTTATATGAGAGGTAATGGTGTCTGCATCTGGTGCTAAAATTGAAATGAGTTTAAAACCACTTTCTGTATTCGGATAACTATCAACTGAAATCCAGTCACCCAATGAATGATTATCATCAAGACAAGCCTGAAAATCACACTTCATTTCTGTTTCGATGGCATCATCTGGATGAGAGGTCAGCACAAAAAGTAGTGCTCGATTTTGTGGTAGCCCAGACAAAGAATATTGCCCGCTGTCATCGGTCACCGTACTGGCTAAAATGTCCTCTTCAGGGCAAGTCTCCTCATTAATATTGGCCCCGGTCGCTATACAAACATTGACCAAAGCATTTCTTATTAATCCTTTATTTCCGACACCAGAAACATCAGATTGACTTTCTGGTGTCGTCTCTGAACTACTACTTCCTCCGCCACACCCCGCTAAAGCGATAGAAGCCAAGACTGCGGTTGCTAGTAAGCTTTTTTTCATAATCACATTCCTATGTTTGTTCGCTAGCATCACTTATTCACCATGAATCATTCACATGATGAATGGATTTGTTTTTTAATATTAGGAAACAAATGCGTATAGATATGAGATAAAAACGTGATCAAAATCACAGTTCAATATGAGAAAAAGTAAGAATTCTATCGAGTGAACATAGCCATAGACAAATAAATAAGGACGTTGGAAGTAAAAAATCCTCGAACTTTTCAGATCGAGGATTGATACCTCAGAGAGAAACGCATGGCTTTCTCTTCATTACGGATATTTTAATAGCGGATCAGCTTAGTTTTTCGTTACCGTGATGACAGGTGCACTTTTATCCGCCGCATTGAAGTCGAAATGGTAGCTTCCCGCGTCTGGTATTGTGATACTGATATTGCCACTGGCACCGCCAGCTTCCATCGTCAAAGGTGTACCAAGTACCAACGCACCTTGAGCACCAAAGTTAGTTGCATCAGCCCAGTCGGCACTGGCTACTTTCATATCAAATTTACCGGCTTTGAGGTTAATATCTAGAGCATACACTTCGTTTGCTACATAGCTAAATTTTGCAGTTTCGATTGCAGCCCAATTAGCGTCTGTCACATCCCCTCGTAAATAAAGAGCAGTATCACCAAATGTAGGCGCATCGGCAGCTTTGGTGACAGAGACCACCGGTTTGGCTACGCTTTCATCTTGCTCGTTCACTGCGTTTAAGATGAAATTGTATTTACCTGTTTCAGCAACCGTAAGTTTACAATTCGCTTCTGTACCTAACTCAAGAGAGTCATTGGCTAAATCCACATCAGCACAACCGATATTGGGATTTGCCCAGCCTGAATCCGCAAACTTAAACTCATGCTCACCGGCTTCAAGAACGCCAGTAACAGAGTACAGGCCGTTACCAATGAAGGTCATCGCCCAGTCACTGTTATCAGACCATTCGTTCATTGAGCCTTTGACATACACCACAGCATCACCATAGGGAGGAATGCTAGAGACATCTTTATTGTCTTTATTGACAGGCAGACCTGCACCTTGCGCGCCGTCTTGTGGCTGTACGAATACCGCCGTAGTCAGCGCAGGAACGGTAAAGGTTTCATCTGAAAAGCTTGCACCTTTCACGATGTTATCCGCAGACTTTTGTTGAACTTCATGCAGCTCAAAACCCATTGCCCCTGTAACTTTGAAAGATTGCTCCGTTGATGTTGAGTTCACAACGGCCACGATCGCATCGTAGTTCGAATCCAAATCGGCACCTGCTGATGTACCATCATCGATAGACATCACAATCAAGCCTTCCACTTGCTCTTCTCCCACATTGCGGAAGTCAACCCGATTCATCACTTCTTGCGCGGTATCTAGGCGGAACAGTTCACTGGTGCTACGGATTTTTAGTAGCTCTAGGAATTGTTGCTTAGTCAGCTCGATGTCGGTTGAGTCTGGTTTCGCCGTGCTGTCACCAACGATGGTTTTGATCAGCTCCCAGTTGGCACCGTCTTTATCTTCACGCGGCAAGCCAACGTTCCAGTGATTGTCGCTTCCGTCGAAGAATACACGGTTGAACCAGTCACCCGAATCGTACGAGTCACGCTGCATGGATTTCGAGCGCAATAGCTCAGAACCCATGTGGATGAACGGAATACCTTGGCCTAGCATTACCGTTGATAGAGATACAGACTGCATGCGCGCACGCTCAGCTGACGAAGTACCGGTCGCGATCTTATAGGCGTTGTTGTCCCATAGCGTTTGGTTATCATGCTTAGAAACGTACGAGATATTCTCTGATGGTGCTTTGGTGTAGCCCGCAGGTGCACCATTGTAATCAACGTTCTTACCAAGTTTGGTTTCGCCTTTGTAATCCAGAAGGACGTAGTCAGCTAAGTTACCCGCCATACCTAGACGAACCAGATCTTGGTTGTGTAGACGACCATTCTCAGATTCTTTGTCATCTTTGGTTTCTTCGTTAGGATAAGCGGCATTACCGAAACCTTGGTTAAAGCGAAGTGGGTGCAGCCCCTCAGAATCAACACCGCCATCAAACGGGCTTCCGCCACGCACGGCGTCACGCAGACGATCCGAGAAAGTACCAATTTCTGTGCCCGCCATGTTGACTTGTGTTGCTTGATCAAAACGTGCGTTTTGAGCGACCTCACCAAAGTCCCAACCTTCGCCGTAGAACAAGGTATTTGGATCGATCTTACGCACTTGTTCCAACGCATACACCATCACATCTTTCGGCTGGTGACCCATAAGGTCAAAACGGAAACCATCGACTTTGTAGTCATCTGCCCAAACTAGTAATGAGTCAACCATCAGTTTACCCATCATTAGGTTTTCGGTTGCGGTGTTATCACAGCAGGTTGAGTTTTCTACGCCACCCGTGTTGACGTTTAGACGGTGGTAGTACCCAGGAACAATTTTATCGAGCACCGATTTATCATTCACACCAGAGGCATTGGTGTGGTTGTACACCACATCCATCACTAATTTCAGCCCCATTTTATGGGTCGCTTGCACCATTTTACGGAACTCAAGAATACGTTTAGCTCCGTTAGGATCGGTCGCATAACTGCCTTCTGGTACGGTGTAATGGTATGGGTCGTAACCCCAGTTGAAACTATCTAACATGCGAAGGTCATTCATTAACGCTTGTGCTTTGCCTGTCGCAGGGTCGTAGCTGTTTAATACCTCTTCAATGACTTTTGTCTCAGATTCGGTTTCACAAACAGAAGCTTCAGGTTTAATGCCACATAGCTTGCCAACCGTATCGGTAATATCAACACGGTTTTCCGCATCTTCATCCACCGTCGCAATGTCGAAAGCGGGCAAAATGTGAAGGGTTGTCAAACCTGCATCTTTTAAAGCTTGCAGATGTGAAACCGATTCGCGGTTTGCTTCGGTGAGTGCTAAGTACTTACCGTTGTATGCTTTGGTACCTTGAGTGTCGCTAAAGCTAAAGTCACGAAGGTGAGACTCGTAAAGGACGTGATCTTCATCTTTTTCCACGGTTGGTCGTGCGTAGGTGTCCCAACCTTGAGGTTTCAGGCTAGAATCATTTTCAAGATCAACCACTTGAGAATAGCGTGAGTTTTTCGACAAGCTTAATGAATATGGGTCTGTGACCAAACGCGTTTCGATAACACCCGTTGTTGGGTGATACACCTTCACTTGATAGCGATAGTATTTGTTGACAACGTTGCTTTGTGCCTCAGAAGCCCAGATCCCCGTTTCTGGATCCTCTGTCATTACAACGGTCGCTTCTTCTGCTAAGTTTTCATCGTAGATGATAAGATCAACATCTTGTGCGGTCGGTGCCCATACTTTGAAGGTCGTAGCGCTGCCTTCCACAATCGCACCCAGTTTTTGGCTAATCGCGTCACCCGTCTTGGAATCAGCAAATACGGCATCTAATACACCGGCTTTTTGTACTTCCGTTGCCGCTATCGCTTCGTCATTCGCGTTATACGCCACCATGACAATCTGTGATTTTAAAATGGTACGTAATGTCTCATCATCTACATCAAGGCTTGCCGCTTGTAAACTCGCAAGGTGGCGAAAACGCGCCTTCAGTTCAGAAGACAGTTCACCCGATTTTGTCAGTTCAACCGCCGCCCCCCCCGTGATCACCTGATCATCATCCATCTCAATATCGTTGATTAAGCTATAAAAAAGCTTGATATATTCGGCATTTGCAACGGCTTCCCAAGCAATTGTATCGGCATCTAACCAATGTGCTTTTTGGCCATCAATCCCCACTGGACGCTCTGCGATTGGCTGATAGTATAATTCGCTACTACCATGGAAACCAAACAAACCTTTTGACTCGCCGATTTGGGTGAGATCAATTTTAGAGTTTGCACTACCAAAAGCTTTATCATCACCTTTATGCAAAACAAAGTTCATACATTGATGAGGATCAGAAGCATCAGGATTAACTTTCAACACATAATAAGCGCCATACGTTTCACTGATTCCTGTAAAGGGATAAGGTGCCCCCCAATCGGTACCACCGTCAGGAATTCCCATCGCAGCTAGGTCTGTACTGGTACAACCTTCACCATTCCATAAATGTAATCCCCAGCCATCATAATCACTTGCGTTCGCGCTGGCTTTCGCAACGGAAGCGACATCACGTTTATAGTAAATGACGACTTCGTTCTCTCCCGCTTGGTATAAGTCAACACTTGAGTTCGTGTCATCGTTACTGCTATCACTGCCACAACCACTGATTACCGCAATGGAAATCAAAGGCAATACGATTTTGGCAATCGTTGATAAATTGAATGTTTTATTGTCCACGTTTACAAATCCATTGTTATTAAATTGATATGACGGACGTGTCGATATCCCGAGGCATTTAAACTCGTATCACTACACGACCGATTGGGGCAAAATTGCCGAAAAGGAAATGTTCCGCTAGATACTAGTGCACACAATCATCAACAAAATGTGAGAGCAGACGGTTAAGTTTTTTACAAATGCAAATTTTCTATCACAATTGAACTTGTTCACATATTGAATAAAAAAATAGATAGTAATAGAGACATTCAGCACATCTTTACGATGTTAATATCACTAGGAGGAGAAAGGGGGGATGAGGGGGGGATGAGAATGTCTCAGCCTCAAAATAGTGATTGAGATCGATAAAAACAGCATGTTCTTTTCTATCAAAAAATAATCAACAGTGATATTAATCACAGTGATGATATTGCTACTTAAAACAATTAAGAGCATTAACACATCAGTGCATTAAAAAAGGCCAGTAGAACAACCATTGATTCAACTGACCTCTTTCAAACAGAGTGACTCAAACTCACACCCTAAAATATTAAGAAATGCTGGGATTACCGAGGGTAAAACTCACGATACCAAGCAACAAACTCTGCAACGCCTTCTTTCACACCAACACTTGGGCGATAACCGGTTGCAGTAAACAAATCTTCCGTGTCAGCATAGGTTTGATAAACATCCCCCGGCTGCATCCCCCGGAAATTTTTCTTCGCTTCCATACCCAATTCCTCTTCAATGGCTTTAACAAATTCCATCAAGTTAATTGGGCTACCATGACCAATATTATAGATAGCATAAGGCGCAGAACTGCTGGCAGGCGTTCCTTTTTCTACTGTCCATTCAGGGTTACGAGTAGGAATGACATCAGCAATACGCACCACCCCTTCGACAATATCGTCAATATGGGTAAAGTCGCGCCACATATCACCATTGTTATTAATATCGATGGTTTGACCTTCTAAAATTTTCTTAGTGAAGATAAACGGAGCCATATCAGGTCGCCCCCATGAACCATACACGGTAAAAAAGCGTAAGCCCGTCGTGGGGATATCATATAAATGGGCATAACTGTGCGCCATAAGCTCATTCGATTTTTTGGTTGCAGCATACAGAGAAACAGGGTGATCCACCGAATCTGATGTTGCAAATGGAACTTTGGCATTCAACCCATACACCGAACTGGAAGAGGCATAAACCAAATGCCCGACTTTCTCTTGGCGGCAACCTTCTAAAACATTCAAATGCCCGACAAGGTTAGAATCGGCATAAGCGTGCGGGTTTTCTAATGAATAACGAACCCCTGCCTGCGCCGCCAGATGAATCACGCGTTCAAACTGCTGTTGGTGAAAAAGCTCGGCCATTTTGGTGCGATCAGCAATATCCAGTTCAATAAATTGGAATAGAGGGTGAGTAATCCGTGCTAAACGAGCCTGTTTTAATGAGACATCGTAATAATCGTTAAGGTTATCAATACCAATGACTTGATGACCCTGAGCAGTCAATTTTTCCACAACAGCACTACCGATAAAACCCGCAGCCCCTGTGACTAGATATTTCATGTGGTTATATTCCTTTAGAAAGTCGAACAGGCCACTATTCGGCCTGAATGCTTATTGCACAAAATTTTATCATGATACGAAAAGGATGTTTACACCTTTATAGCACCTTACACGCCCACCCATACATAGATTCCCGCTAGCGCGGGAATGGTACACGTTCAATGAATCAATAGAATGACTCGCTACTCCACAACCGAATAGCCTTTTTCTCTTAACAGAGCAGCAAAAGCACGTTGGGCTTCCCGTTCACCGTGGATAAGATGGATCTGCTGCGGCTTTTCCTCAATACCTTCAATAAAATGCAATAGCTCTGATTGATCGGCATGTGCCGAATACCCCGACATCACATGAATATTGGCATTGATCTCTATTTCTTCACCATCCATACAGACCACAGGTTCCCCTTGCTGAATGGCTCTGCCTAGCGTTCCTTCGGCTTGAAAGCCAGCAAAAATCACATCGGTTCGAGAATCACTCAACAACGCTTTTAAATAATCGACGATTCGCCCACCTTGGCACATTCCCGATGCTGCGACCACAATAGCAGGCTCTCCGGTTGAAGCTAAACGATTGACTAAAGCTTGATGGCTTCGATAATCCGTAATTTGAATACATTGTTCAAACGCCAATGGGTGTCGATGCTTCTCTAATCGCTCTTTCGCTTCTTGCCCCCAAAGCGCTTTAAACCGTCGATAAGATTGGGTCACTTTCTGCGCCATTGGCGAATCAAGGATGATCGGTAAATCAGCATCAATCTGCTTCTCGTAAACTAAACGCTCAATATCAAACAGCAGCTCTTGAGTACGCCCCACACTAAACGCGGGAATCAAAATTGTGCCACCATCAGCCAGTGAGCGTTCAATAATAGCCCGCAGTTGTTGAGCGCGATGCTCGACCCCCTCATGCTCACGATGACCATAAGTGGTTTCAATCACTAAGTAATCGGCACGTTTCGGTGGTTTAGGATCCGGTAAAAGTGGTGTATTACTGGGCCCTAAATCACCCGAAAACACCACCACCTCTTGAGTTGGTAGCATAACTTCAACATAGGCTGAGCCAAGGATATGGCCCGCGGGATTAAATCGAACAGACAGTGAGGATTGAGAAAGAGAAGAAGGAGGAGTGTTAGGAACTGTATCGTTAGCGGAGTTAAGCGTTATCCACTGGCCATAATCTACCGCGTGAATACGCTGTTGGATGAGGTCTAATATTTGCTGAATTTGTCGGCGGCTTAACCCTAATTGCAATTTTAAACCGTCTTCTAACATCAAAGGGACTAATTCTGCCGTAGCCGGCGTACAATAAATCGGGCCCTGAAAACCCGCCGCCAATAACCAAGGGAGGCGACCAATATGGTCAATATGTGCGTGAGTTAAAATCAGAGCATCAATATGCTCAACCGGAAAATCAAGATCCGCCGTCACCGCATCTTTACCTTGAAACAAGCCACAGTCGATTAACACCGCCATGTTATGAGATCGCAGCTCATGACAAGAGCCCGTAACTGTATGCTTTCCACCATGATGAATCAGTTGCATGTCCTTTGCCTTACGCTATGTATTATGAATAATCAAACATAACATAGGCATATCATTATAGATTCGACGTCACTGATTCGTTCAAGCGATTTCATGTTTTACCTTTCTTGAACGACATACTGTTATCATAAAAATATGAATGAAATATCATTGATAAACCCCTAAAAATAAAAAAAGGCCCAACAATGTGGGCCTTATTAGCTCTTCAAGATCATTTTATGCCGTTTGTGATGTTTTCAACTTAACAATCTTTGAATCCGCGTTATATCGCTTCTGTTTCGCATTCCAAACTAAATCACCAATACCATCGGTGGGATTAAACCCTGTTGGTGTTTCTAGTAAAATTTTCCGAATCGCTTCATGATCAAATTCATGACAGGCTTTATCTAAATGGTCCAAAATCCCAGAAAACTCATTTAACGGTAAAAAACGTTCATTAGCTGTCATAATTCGCTCATGCTCTGTTCCTTGAACATTATCGCCAATCAGCAACTCCTCATAGAGTTTCTCTCCCGGGCGTAACCCCGTAAACTTGATTTCAATATCTCCACCAGGATTCTCTGCGGATTTCACTTCTAAGCCAGATAAACGAATTAAGTTTTTAGCTAAATCGACAATTTTAACAGGCTCACCCATGTCTAATACAAACACATCGCCCCCTTTCCCCATGGCTCCCGCTTGGATCACTAACTGAGCCGCTTCAGGAATGGTCATAAAGTAGCGAATAATTTCTGGGTGAGTGACCGTAATAGGTTTGCCTTCCGCAATTTGACGTTTAAATAAGGGGATAACAGAACCTGAAGAACCAAGAACATTACCAAATCGAACCATACAGAAACGCGTACCTTTCGATTTCTGATTTTCTTTCTCGGCTAAAGCTTGTAATGCTAACTCAGCCATACGCTTCGTGGTTCCCATCACATTCGTTGGGCGCACCGCTTTGTCAGTGGATATTAAAACAAAAGACTCAACACCTGATTCAATTGCCGCTTTAGCACAATAATAAGTACCAAATACGTTATTACGAACCCCTTCGACCACATTGTACTCAACAAGAGGAACGTGTTTATAAGCCGCGGCATGATAAACCGTTTGAACGCCAAACGCTTTCATCGTGGCACACAATCGATTGACTCGCTGAACAGAGCCCAATAGAGGAATTATCTCTATCTGCAATTGTTCTGCCTCAACCCACTGGCTCAGCTCTTTATCAATTTGGTACAAAGCAAACTCGGAAAGCTCAAACAAAATCAGAGAACTCGGTTTTTGCATCACAATTTGTCGGCATAATTCAGAACCAATCGATCCCCCCGCTCCCGTTACCATGACCACTTTGCCATGAATATTCGACTTCATTAAACAAGAATCAGGTGCAACAGGATCACGCCCGAGCAGATCTTCTATTGCGACATCTTTTAATTCATCAACCGTCGCATTCCCTTCAACAATATCGGTAAAATCTGGCACGGTTAGCACTTCAACCGGTAAGTGAAGCAATTTATCAATGATTTGCTTTCTTTCTGAGCGGCTCGTTCTTGGCATCGCCAATAAAATTTTATCAATTTGATACTTTGCAACCAGATCCTGCACTAAAGCAGAGGGGTAAACCGTAACCCCTTGAATAATGGTATGAGCCAGTGAAGGATCATTATCCAAGAAAGCTTTTATTTGATACTGAGGAGAGTTACGCAAGGCTATCGCTAACTGCCTCCCCGTACTACCTGCGCCGTAAATAAGTACTTGTTCCCGAATATTTTTACATTGCGACTGAACAATCAGAGAACGAACTAACATTCTCGCCCCACCACAAAACAGCACCAAAAACGTTAAATAAATTAACGGGACTGTTCTTGGGATAGCAGCATTTAGATAATAAGCGAAAGAGGTTAAGGTAACCGCAGAAATGGCCGCCCCCATGGTAATAACCATCAAGGCATGAAAAGTTAAATAGCGTAATACCGCACGGTAAAGGCCTAAACGTGCAAAAGCTATCAATGTGATGAATAAGGTTCCAACTAAAACCCCGACTTCGACACCAGAAGAAGGAAGCACAATTTCCCCCAACCTTACCCACAATGCAGCAAAAAAAGAAAAAATGATTAAAATCGTATCGATTGCCAAGCTAATCAAACGCTTGTGCCCCCTCGATAATGACCAAATATAAGCCAACTTATCCATAATGTATCTCTATTTTGCGAATACTTTTATATAGTCCTGACTGACTATCACTATAACAGCGCTGAATGCACTTCTTCTTTTTATATAAAAACATGTTGAGCCGCCCTGCGATATAAGAAGAACAGCTTTTTCAAGTCAGCAATTTCCTAAAACACCAAATAAAACTAGCACTCAAGGTAGCATACTAAGCATATATCCTAAAACAAATACGCTCTTATTTGACCGCATCACCAGCACCACTACCCGTAGCCGTCATTAAGATATACTTAAAGTAGTCTTTCACTGTTAGCGAATCAATCATCTGCTTATCCGTTTTCGCTAACAATTCAGGGGTAGACATATCGATATTTTGTACTTGTGCTAAGCCTGTAATACCGGGCAGTACGTCATACACGCCTAAAGCATCACGCTCTTTAATCAGCTCTTGTTGGTTAAAAAGATTGGGACGTGGACCCACTAAGCTCATTTCACCTTTCAGAACATTAATCAACTGTGGCAACTCATCAATCTTAGTTTTACGCAAAAATGATCCTAATTTAGTGATTGAAGCATTACTGGCTAGGTGTGAAGCCACTGACTGAGTATCTACTGACATAGTGCGAAACTTGATCAGTTTAAATGGTTTTTTATTTCGACCAACACGCTCTTGGACAAAAATCGGCGAGCCAGTATCGAATAGGCCGATGATAGTTACGATAAGTAATATAGGCCACAAGAACAACAAACCAAAGAAGGCTGCAAGAAAATCTAATAAACGAATCATGATTTACCACTATTTTTTTTTGAAGATAGAAAGGCCTCAGCTGTTTTCTTGAAACCTTCTTGTAATGTTTGAGGAGGAGCCCAATCAAGTGTCTCTTTAGTATGAGAAATATCAACCTGTAACGAGCCAATCAACCTATCTACCACATCAGATTTATTGAATAGTTTTCCTGCTAGTTTGTAACACCAAATTGGAACGGGCAGTTGCCAAGTGGGTTTACCTAAAGCAATAGCCATTTCACGAACCATTTCAGAAGTAGACACATCGTGATCATCTGAAACTAAGAAAACTTGATTTGCCGCTTTAGGGTGGTCAATACAAGTAATAATGAGATCAACCAAATTATCTACAGAAACCAAACTGCGCTTGTTCTTGATGATACAACCAAATGGTAGTGGAATCCCCTTTGCAACTAATCCCATAAGTGAAGCAAAATTGGCTTTTACACCTGGGCCATAGACAAGCGTCGGGCGGATTATCACTATCTCCATACCTGTTTCTTTACCTAATACCAACAACTGTTCTTCTGCTTCAGATTTGGACCTACCATAAGGGTCTTCAGGTAAACACTGATCAAAAACGGTAAACGGCCCACCATTTGAAGTGGATTCACCGTTGACCTTAATAGAACTTAAAAAGATGAAGCGTTTTACACCGCTTTCTGCAGCCTGATGAGCTAATTTTACAGTACCTTCAGTATTGACAGCGCGAAACTCAGATAAAGGATCAAGAGAGGAGTCATTCATTATGTGGACGCGAGCCGCGCAATGAATAACACAATGCACACCAGATAAAGCATTATCCCATTGTGTATTTTTATCAATATCAGGGATCTTAACGCATTTGCCAAAAGTCTCTGAGTTCTTATTTCGCACAGCAGACAAAACTTGATAATGATTGATCATTGCTGCATTGAGTACTTTTCCAACAAAGCCATTAGCACCTGTTAACAAAACTTTTGATGCCATTTTCATTTTTCCAAAAGCTCTCTATAAATGATCATATGTTGTTCAACAATTTTTTCGATTGCAAAGGCCTCTTCTGCCAATACCCTGCCCGCCTCGCCCATTGTTTTTCGTAAACCAGCATCTTGAACCAAAACCTCAATTGCATCAGCGAGAGCGATGGCATTTTTTACAGGCACAAGAAGGCCAGTTTTTTCAGGTATTATCGCGTCTCTGCACCCCGGTACATCAGTCGTCACAACCGGACGACCACAAGCTGCTGCTTCAACCAAACTTTTTGGCAACCCCTCACGGTAAGAAGGCAAACAAATTATGTTGGCCTCACTATAATGTTTGCCAATGTTTTCTTGATAACCAAGTAGTTGTACAAAGCCAGAAGCAGCCCATTGATCTAATTCAGTTTGAGACACACTGGTAGGATTACCTAGATCAGGTGCACCGATTAATTTCATTTCAACCGCGATGTTACGCTCGTTCAATATTTTAGCGGCTTCAATAAACTCAATCACTCCTTTGTCCTTAAGTAAGCGTGCAGCCATAGCGACAACCGGAGTCCCTTCAGGTTCAGGTAGAAAAGGGTAATCCAAAAGGTCAACACCAGACCCTCGGATCATTCTTACCTGATGTGTGTTTAACGTTTTCAAAGATAGAAGAATATCTCGATCGTCAGGGTTTTGAAAAATCACAGACAAACGCTTCTGATTAAATGCAAAGCGGTACATCAATATGACTAACCAGCGACGTAAACGCGCAATAGCAGATTCAGCTAAAAAAACGGTACCCAAACCAGAAACAGCACTCACAACAGCTTCAACCCCTGTCAGCCGCGCCGCGATACCACCATATAGTACTGGCTTAATAGTAATAAGATGAACCAGTGACGGTTTTATCACCTTAAATAATTTAATTAAGCTAATTAGCGTTTTTAACTCATTCAGCGGATTTTGACCGCTTCTAGCAAAAGGTACAACATGATGAGTAAAACCAATAGACTGGATAGATTGAACATCCGGCCCCTCAGCAGTAGCTACATGAACATCATACCCCGCTTTTTGAGCAGCGATAGCAAGAGGTAATCTGTGAGATAAAAAAAACTCGGGCGCATTAACCACAAAAAGTATACGTTGTGTTTCGTTAGTCAAAGTCCATTAACCCACATTCTGTATATACCAAGGCATAGCCTTAACTATTCCATCCATAATATGGTATTCAGGCGCGTAACCTAATTTACCGATGGCCTTGTTAATATCCGCCTGAGAATGGCGTACATCTCCAGCTCGAAAATCACGATATAGAGGGGCCTTGCCATAGGGCTTATCATTTTTACCTAACGCCGTTTGTAATGCGTGAAACAAATCATTAAGCGTAGTACGGTCGCCAACAGCCACGTTATACACTTCATTTTTTGCCTCATCAGATGCTGTAGCCGCAAGTAAGTTCATTTGCACCGTATTTTCGATAAAACAAAAATCACGGCTAGTTTCACCATCGCCATTTATAACAACATCTTCATTAAGTAACATAGCTGCTGTCCACTTGGGTATTACTGCAGCATACGCGCCATTTGGGTCTTGCCGTTTACCAAATACATTAAAGTAGCGCAAACCGATTGCTTTAAAACCATACGTTTTAGCGAATACATCCGCATACAATTCGTTCACATACTTAGTCACCGCATACGGTGATAAGGGCTTTCCAATATTTTCTTCTACTTTTGGTAACGCTGGATGATCGCCGTACGTAGAGCTGCTAGCAGCATAAGTAAAGCTTTTTACTTCAGCATCACGAGCTGCCACTAGCATATTTAAAAAGCCACCAATATTAGTCGCATTAGTGGCGATCGGATCATTAATCGAACGAGGGACCGAGCCCAGAGCTGCCTGATGTAGTACATAATCAACGCCGTCACATGCTTTTTGGCAATCTACTAGGTTACGAATATCACCTTCGATAAAGGTAAATCCTGCCCACTGTTCAGAACTAACCAATCCTTTAACTTCATCTAAGTTGTGCTTATGCCCCGTTGCAAAGTTATCTAAACCAATAACCTTTTGGTTCAGCTTTAACAAGTGCTCCAATAAATTGGAACCAATAAACCCAGCAACGCCAGTTACGAGCCATGTTTTAGACTGTGTTTTTAATGTTTCAGTTAATGTTTGATACGCTGTCATACTATTCTCAGTCCTTTCTTGCTTACAAACGTAAATCTGCTTGCTCGCGTGGCAATACGTATTTCAGATCATATAATACATGTTCACTCTTACCCAATGAGCGAATTTTAGCTGCGCCCATCTGCGCGAATTCATCATGAGCAACGGCTAGAATGATACCGTCATATTGTCCAGCAATAGGCACACTAATCGGTGAAATCGCGTATTCATGTTCCGCTTCTTTGGCATTAATCCAAGGATCATAACAATCGACTTGCACACCGTAACCTTGTAACTCATGAATAATATCAACAACCTTAGTATTGCGTAGATCTGGACAATTTTCTTTAAAGGTTAAACCCAATACTAATACTCGCGCACCATCAACATGGATACGTTTTTTCAACATCGCTTTCACTAGTTGGCTAGCGACATAAGCCCCCATGCCATCATTTAAACGACGCCCAGCTAAGATAATTTCAGGATGATAGCCAACGGTCTGAGCTTTATGGGTAAGATAATAAGGGTCAACACCGATACAATGGCCACCCACTAAACCAGGACGAAAAGGTAAGAAATTCCACTTAGTACCCGCGGCTTTCAGTACTTCTTCGGTATCTATACCTAACTTGTTAAAAATTAACGACAGTTCATTAATAAGGCCGATATTGACATCACGCTGGGTGTTTTCTATGACTTTTGCCGCCTCCGCCACCTTAATAGAAGAAGCTTTATGTGTTCCAGCGGTAATAATAGAACGGTATAATTGATCAACAGTTTCCGCTATCTCAGGGGTAGAACCTGATGTCACTTTTAAGATCGTTGTTACACGATGCTCTTTATCACCGGGGTTAATGCGTTCAGGGCTATAACCACAGAAAAAGTCTTTGTTAAAAGATAAACCAGATACACGCTCCAAAACAGGCACACAGTCTTCTTCGGTCGCACCGGGGTACACTGTAGATTCATATATTACGATATCGCCCTGTTTAAGCACGCTCCCAATCGTTTCACTAGCTTTAATCAACGGAGTTAGATCTGGCTGCTTATGCTCATTGATTGGAGTTGGCACAGTAACAATAAATACATTGCAGGTTTTTAACTCGTCTAATGAATTACTGTAAGTTAAATATTCAGCCGAGGCTAATTCATTATCATCGACTTCTAAAGTACTATCATGGCCATTTTCCAACTCAGCCAAACGAGCAGAGTTAATATCAAACCCGACTACTGGATATGTTTTGCCAAATTCAACGGCTAGAGGTAGCCCCACATAACCTAGACCAATAATGGCAAGTTTAAAGTTATCCATTTTTACTCCAAAATTTATATTTTAAATTAATAAAACTATTGTAGATATTTATCAAACCAAACCTGATGCTAACTAGTTAGCACACGGAAAAATCATGAACATTCCCGTAAATAAAGGCTTCCCAGAACCTTCAAAAGGTACTCTGGATCCATCGCGCACATCGCTCTTTTGTGTTTAATGCTCGCTTTCAGCGTCGTTTCACTTTTTAGCATGTTTAAGCACATCTGTCTGATCCTTGCGAAATTCTCTGCTCGTTCTTCCGCTCGTTTACGGTAAGCATCTTCACCAAATTCTGTATCCAACATCCAATGCATCGACTCAACTAACCAGTGCGAGCGTGAAGCATTTAACAATTCTTTAGCACTGAGCGCACGGAAACCGCATGAACATCACCGCCCTGTAAGGCCACGGAAAAATCATGAACATTCCCGTAAATAAAGGCTTCCCAATACCTTCAAAAGATACTCTGGATCCATCGCGCAC
>NZ_SGOM01000013.1 GCF_022113815.1 Vibrio cincinnatiensis | reverse complement strand
AACTCAGAAGTGAAACGAAACAGCGTCGATGGTAGTGTGGGGTCTCCCCATGTGAGAGTAGAACATCGCCAGGCTTTAATATCGTTTTCAGATTTTATCTGGAAGCACAGCTAGATACCCAGCATCATATGTATAAGACTTGGTTTTTAGTGACAATTTGTGGAGAGATGGCTGAGTGGTTGAAAGCACCGGTCTTGAAAACCGGCGTACGTTAATAGCGTACCTAGGGTTCAAATCCCTATCTCTCCGCCACATTCAAGCCCTTGATTTATCAAGGGCTTTTCTCGTTTTAAGACGATCAAATGTCACCTAATACAAATAGGTGATACATATGTATTTGATTAAACTGAGCAATAACGTGTTTTATACACGTATTTCCACTCCTGTTGCATTACAGACTTCTCTTGGCTATCCGAGAGAAATTCGACTTTCACTTCTGACTAAGCAACGTAGGCTTGCTTCTAAGCGTAATTCTCAGCTTTCTGGTGTAATCCATACTTTATACGAGCAAGCACTCACTGAGAGGATTCCTTACACCAGTTTTAAAATGGACCTTGATGCTCAAGTAGCAAAGGTTCGCCAGCAGTTTGCCTCCAACCTTCTCAGTGTGGATAACCCACAATCAAAATGTACAGTAGTTAGCATTAATAATGAGGCAAGGATAAAGGTTCAACCTGCTCCTGCTCCTGCTCCTGCTCCTGCTCCTGCTCCTGCTCCTGCTCCTGCTCCTGAAGTAAGCGTAAACCGTAATCTGGCTGACAGACAAGTACTCATCACCGAGTTAGGCAACTTTATCCATAGTAAACGCTTGGAAAAAGTGACACCACTGACTCTGACGCAGTTGAATCAGCGTTGTACCAATTTCTTGGATTATCTGACCAAGCAAAACGTCAGCTTATCTGCCAAAGCTGCCACCACCTACAGAGATCACTTGATTGAAAAAGGATTAAGCTGCAAAACGGTAAAAGAATACATTTCAGCTAACAAACAGTTCTTTGATTACTGCGAACAGATCGAACTCATTGATAAAAATGTCTTCAAAGCCATAAAAGCACCGAAGAGTCGTGGTACAAAAGCATCACAGCAACGTGACCGCTGGCAGTTGAAAGAGATCAAAAGGCTATTCTCCAGCTCTGAATTTCGTAAAAAAGACGTTCAGTTTCAGTGGACAACTAAACTGCAAATCTACCAAGGATGCCGCCCTTCAGAGGTTTGCCAGTTAACGACTAATGACATTCAAACAATTGATGGTGTCCCATGCATCTCGATTTCTGATTCCGAAGCGGATCAGAGGCTAAAAACGACCAATGCTTTCCGCATTGTCCCCTTGCACAATCAATTGAGAAAAGAAGGGTTTCTTGAGTATGTGCAAGAGCGCCGAGAGCAAAAGCAGAAACAGTTGTTTAACTATAAACCACATGGCGAGAATAAAGATTGGTCATTTCGATACCGCACTAACTTAGGAAAATTACAAACAGCCATTGGAATGAAACCCAATGCACGGCCAACTGCCTACTCGTTCCGACACACTTTTATCGATGAGTTAAAGATTGCTGATATACCTGAGCATGTCGTTGCGGAGATCGTTGGTCATGCTCACCCCAACATCACGTATGGTCGCTATGGAAAACAAGCTCAAATTCAACAACTACATGATGCTGTTAACAAATTCCCATGTCTGGAGGTAATCGATGCGTAAACTAGCGAATTTTGAGCTTCAAGCCGTGACAGAAGCGTTGGAACATGCAGATTTCACTCAAGAATATGATTTTACGCATCTAGTCAGTTGTGGAATAAACATCGAACATATCCGCCGAGTTTATCGACTTAAGTTGTCTTTGAGACGTAACCCAACCCGAACAATTTTCGATGAGCTAGACAGTGTCTATTCAATTTATTCCACTATAGAGTCATTTAGCCAGCTAAAACTAATACTGGGTTATGAACTGCAAGAAGATGAACAAGAACGTGAGGATAAGCTTCTGTTTCTAATGCACTTTCTAGATCAACATGGAATGCGACTTCAAACGAATGGAATCCAAGTACCATTCTCAGTTTTTGTCAATTTGATGTAGAGAGTTGTTATGGATGATAATAAACTAATAGACAATGCTCTGACTTTAGATACTTTTGCCATGGTTAGAATTGTGAACGATGGGGATGCTTGGGTTCAATATGGTGACAATATTAAAATCGTTACCAGAGCGACAGCAGCAAATATCACGGCGGAAGTACTTAAAGTCATTGCAAAAGAGCTGAATAGACAAGAGTAGTAATATCGAGACATGGCGGCTTCTGCCGCCTATTTAAAAATAATACAGAATCTAGCCGTTCAGAACCTAAATAAGGTGGCATAAACTATTTCGAGTAAGATGATAATTTACGATATTACAATAAATAATTAAAATACAAATAGTTAAAAACTATCTCCTTTATCTTTATGCCGCATTTCGTCTTGTTGGAATGCCGTATTTATTCCTATTGGCAACATGGTAAGTTATACTTAAGCCAATATGTAAGCGAAGGAGGTTCAAATGACAGCCGTTGAATGTATTTATCAAAAGATAAAACGCTCTAGACGTTATGTCTTTGAACGTAAAGACTTTGATGATGTAGCAAGCTACGACCAGGTTGGACGAGCGCTAAGACAACTAGTTAAACAAGGTGATTTGATTAAGATTGGCTACGGTCTGTATACCAAAGCCAAACTCAACAGCCTAACGGGTAAACCTATGCCCACACACCCTGGCGGTACTGATGCTCTGATGCGTGAAATTTTGAAGATGAAAGGCGTCGATTTTGAAATGGATAGCCTCTCTTGGCAAAGCCTTTCAGGTCAGAGTACTCAAATCCCTTCATCCGTCCAGTACTCATGGAACCCAAAGCAATTTAATCGCAAATTAGTCGTAGGTAACAGAGTGCTTAACCCACAAAATTGACGATGAAAAAACTAAAACAAGAATTCTTAGAGGTTTCCGATGCTTTGACTCTTTAAGTTGGATATAGTGATAATTTATCCTTCATAATTTAAAGCTTGTTGTTGTACAAATAGTTGGAATTTTATCAGCAGTTTAGCTAATAGCGGATAGGAAATGGATCAATTATCTGCGTAGTTAATATCACAACCTTTCTAATACTCGATCTATCTCATTGAATATAAGAATAAATCTGAGTACTTTCGTAGCCAACGATAAGGTTACCGAGACATCATAGTGTACGAATTAAACCAATATGACCACCTAAACATCAATGACTTAGATGATGTGCGAGGCCTATTAAAGAAGCATGAATGTAGTATTGCACTGATTAAATCATTACCCAAGAATGCCAACGATAAAAACCAAGTATATTTTCATTCAGATGCGAGTCTACTTAACTCTATCTTTGATTTGAGATTTAGTGATAGAGGTGAAAGTTCAAGTGAAACAAAGCGATCCTCAGACCCTGGCAAGCTAATTCCACAGGCTGAATTCCACCATTTTTCATGGCTAGATACAGATGGTAACGCGGTAAGAGCTAAGCAGTGTAAAGCTATCGTATATGCTCAGTATCCAGAGGCTAGGCTCTCTGGCTTCCAAACAGTGAATCGAGAAATGCCTCGCTGTATGTCAATTGAATATACTAAACGGGCTGATTATTTACCTCGTTACTTAGTTTTAGGTGCGAATCGTTCAGGTCATGCTTTTGCCGTTTTAGTTGTGGATCCCAACCAACTATTCATTGAACAATTTAATCAGCTTGAAAACTACTTCGGCTCAAAAGTTTGCAAGGCGTTCACCATAGATCTCGGTGAAGATAGCGGCACAGAAAAGCTCAAAGAATTACTGAAAGCTAATGTAGCAGGTAAAACCTTGCTTGGTTGCCGACTCAAGCTAGGTGAAACAGTACCATTCACTGGCACGCAGGTGCATGGTTATACACTTGAGCATGCTCTGGGAATAGAGCCAAATGCTGACAAAGAAGGTGATATTTTCGGTATTGAGTTGAAATGTTTTACTCGCAAGAAGCTTACCTTATTCACTCCTGAGCCTGATGGAGGACTGTATAAGGAGAGTTTTCCTGATTTTATGACGACTTATGGTTACAAGAAGAATGATGTGTATCGATTGACAGGGTTACATAGAGCATATCAAGAAAATGAAAAAACGCAGCTCACGTTAAAAATCCAGTGTTTTCACCCCATTGTAACTAAAGATGAAAACGGCAAAAAAACTACTCATTTTGAGCATGGTCTATATAACCCAAAGAAACCCATTACTAAGCAAATGACGGGAATGGAAGTTGTATTAGAAGATAGACAAGGAAAAATCGCAGCTAGTTGGTCCATCGAGCGCCTCTTAAACTGCTGGGGTGCTAAACACAACGAGGTCGTCTATATACCTGCAACCAAACTACCAAATGATGAACCCAACAGTTTAGCTGCTGGGTATACGTTTAAGATAGAGTTTCCAGATGAAGTTCTTTGGTGTCTTAATACTAATGCTGAGAGGCTTTTCCAAGCTATTCATAGCGGTACTGTGTATCTTGACCCTGCACCGAAATTTCATCCAACTGATGCTAAGCAAAATAAGCGACGCTCACAGTGGCGTATCAATGACATATACAAGGCGTCCAGTGAACTCTATGAAGAGGTTCATTTTATTTCGCTCAATCCTAAATAAAATGTCACTCAAGTCTATAAAAAGGGATTAATGTGTGTTACTTTTGCACACAATATTCCCTTTTTGTCACCTATATGAATCAGTATACAACGTTAAAAGGCGATCAAGAGTTTGAGAGCTATATCGAGCATTGCCATCAAGAAACAAATAAGCTACTTAAGCTATTGATTACAATATATGATCAAAAGAACTTAGCCATTAAGTTTCAAGAATTAGGTGGAGAGTTCTGCGAGATCAGCCGAGAGAAACTGAATCGTTGGAAAGCCGATCCTGTAGCTAATCCTATTTCACTTGGTGATAGTTCTCTAAAGAAATTGAGATCAACTTTACTCCCTAAAAAACCTGCTCATTGGGACAAGCCAAACTTTACCTTTATTGACTTATTTGCTGGTATTGGAGGCTTACGCAAGGGATTCGAAAACGTTGGTGGAAAATGTGTTTTTACTAGTGAATGGGATGAAAAAGCCAGACGAACTTATTTAGCAAATCATTATGTAGATGAGTCAGAACTGCCATATTTCCTGAATAGTGAGCAAGAAGATGGTGCGAAAAATACTAGCTTCATGGATATCACTCAAATCACTCTCAGTGGTGATCCTGAAGCAACAGAGCTACAACAACAGGCTAGCATTCTGAAACATATTCCTAAGCATGACGTACTTCTTGCTGGCTTTCCGTGTCAACCTTTTTCACTCGCGGGTGTTTCGAAAAAGAACTCATTAGGTAGAGCGCACGGTTTTGAGTGTGATACTCAAGGGACTCTGTTTTTTGATGTACAGAAAGTACTAGAAGCACGACAGCCAAGATACTTTGTCCTAGAGAATGTTAAGAACCTCAAGAGTCACGATAAAGGCAAAACGTTCGCGACAATCATACGCACGCTTGACCAAGTAGGTTATTGGGTGGCTGATATCACCGATGTTGATTCTGATATTGAAGAAGCCATCAAGGTTGTACGTAAACGTAAACCAGAGCCAACCATCATTGACGGTATGAACTTTACCCCACAGCATCGTGAGCGTATTGTCCTCGTCGGAGTGCGTAAGGATCTCGTAGAAAAAAATCCAGAGTATAAAAAACTGTCTCTCAAAAACATTGAAATTCCGCAAAAGCGTTTACGCGTTAGTGACATTCTGACCAATCTTTCTGAAGAAGATACAAAGAAATACACGTTAACACCAAACTTGTGGAACTATCTGTATCACTATGCCCTGAAGCATCAAAGTAAAGGTAATGGGTTTGGGTTTGGACTAGTTGACCCTTCAAATCCTAATGCTGTGACGAGAACTCTTTCAGCGAGGTACTACAAAGATGGCTCTGAGATACTAATTAATCATCAAGGACTCTCTGAACAGTACCTTGCTGATAACCGTGAACATGGCTTTAGAAAGAACAAAGAGCGTCTTGAATTCTCTACTAATTTTGCTGACCGATACGCAAAAGAAAACCCAGAGTGTACGGAAAAACAGTACAAAGAGATGATTAAGGAAGGCGAAGCTAAATATGACCAAGAACACGGTCGGTATGCGCCTGAGTTTGATCCTCTGTATAAAACCCCAAGACGTTTAACGCCAAGAGAATGTGCAAGGCTAATGGGTTTTGAAGATGTGAATGATCCTTACAGTGAGTTCCGTATTGTTTGTGCCGATGCGCCTGCATACAAGCAGTTTGGTAACTCTGTTGTTGTGCCTGTATTTAGTGCCGTGGCTAAATTGTTAACTAGTTATATGTAACAAGTAGTACACCCTGAAATCACTTTGTTTTTCAGGGTGTACTACTTTTAGTTTTGAACTTCATAACATTAACCTAGAAATTAAGCCATTTAATAAAACTTCGGTGATAAAATTATAAATAATCTTTATAATTTATCTATGTTAATTTCTTCAGAAGAATATTTAACGATTATCTATCGTTATTAGTTGTTGATCATCTTAATATAACCCTAGTTTAAAGCTGGGGTTTTATTTTTTCTTATAGTTTCCCCATAAACCAGAGACTTAAATAATGAATTAACTATGGTGGTGAAACGTTAAATCATAAAATATTAAATACTTCTGGTTTCTTTGACTTATAGCGATTACAACCATACAAGCCTGGAACACGATTCTCTTTCTTAACCTTTGGACTTTCTGAGTAGTTGTCCGTTACACGATATACTGGTTTTTCATTATGTTCAGAGTGCAGCCCATTGGCTCTACGCAGCGCTTCTTCATCAGAAATATTGCTGTGCTTAAGTTGAAATTGTTCGGATTTATCTTTTAAGATATCTTTTTCAATAACATAACTTGATTTACGACTATTCTTAAATTTAATCATTACATTTTTCATATTACATTTCCTTTAAATAAGCTTAGCCCTATTGGCTTAAATCTATATTTACCAAGTAATGATTAATTTGTAAAGACATTATTTAAGTTTTATTTAATGAGAAAACTAAATAATTAAAACTTAAAAACTAAAAGGCACGCTATTAATAGCGATACCTTTTAATTAAATTATTAAATAATTGTGTTTAGGTTACTTGTGACTTCTTTCTTAAATAAATAATAATCAAAGTCTAAAATAGTTTGAATTAATGCAATAAATAGAAACACCAAACCCGACACAAAAAAGATACCCATTGCATAGAAGAATCCGCCGACCAGCCATTCGGCGATGTTTAGATCATGCTTCCAAACCTCAGAGTGATAAAGGGCGGCACTACCCACTAAACCAACGCTAGCGAGCACAGTCATATTTTCTCTGTTTGGTTTAAACACTTTACGGAACTCTGTTCTACTAAAGTATGGAATGTATTCACCTGCGGTATGGTTCGCGATACCAACCAAGCAAGTTGATTTCTTCCCTTCCAAATACAGTAAGCTTATTTTTTGACCTGACAGAATATCTACATCACTATTGAGTACATACTTTCTTTCCTGTCCGTTATCAAATCTCAGCCAAAATACCGTTTTCTTTTTAGTTCTACTGGTTATGTACGACCTACCTGTTACGGTTGTATCAGAATAGGTATGTGTTGTTGATTCAAGATTAGACGAGATGACTTCACCTGTACAGACAAAGTATTTCGCTTTTTCATTACCTGCTCTTACCTTTGAATGATTGATGGCTAGTTCCATTTAAAGTCTCGCTTTATCATTATCTTACTGTTGTTTAATTACACTGGTTGACAGAGATATCTCCCCAAGACAGCTTGAGGAGATGGCATTAAATTATTTTGATAAAGCGGCCCACTTCAGATATAGGCTAGTAGCAAGATCTTCATTTTCTGTAAAGAAGAGAGGGATCCAACGATCATCATACGCAATACGTAAACCATCGTGCTGTAGAGTACTAAACGACCAAGTAAATTGTTTACCTGCCTCTTCTGGCACATCCATAATCAGTTGAGCATTAGCGACTTCCCAGTTAACCGCTGCATGTTCAACCCAACTCCCTTGGGCATTTCTTTCCGAAACAGTAACTGTACCATCGTTATGAAAGGCAAATTTAGATAAACTAGGCTGTGCCGATGATGTTCTCGAATCATCCCAGAAGTGATAAAGCGTTTTACCCGCAAAATCAGCGTTAACAATACGGGTATCTTGAGGATAACTGCCTTCATTGATACCAAGCGTACTAATTGCCATTAAAGTCATGTCATTTTGTGGGGTGACAGAAAGATAGAAGTCATCACCGACAAAGAGAATTTCTTCATGCCCATCATCGGTTTGGTATCCACTGTAGGCGTATTTAATTGGCATGCTTCCAGCAGGAACACCATTATCATCTAGCCACGATACGTTATCAGATGTGAAGGTTACCTGTAACACACCTTCATCTGTAAAGTAGAAGGAATTGGTTGGAATCGCGTCATAAGTATTTCCCACGAGTAATTCTTGAATGGTTTTAGGTGCATCAGCCACATTCCCGTCTTTGATGACAATCCCGTCAAGATCTGTTCCTTTGTTCACCTCTGAGTCAACATGATGTTGAATATCAGCTAACTCCGTCTTGATAGTGCTGATATTAGAAGCAGATTGAGTAATATTATCTTCCAACTTAAGGGCTAAAGAGCGAGCCACGAGATGGGCCTTTTTCGCTTCATCGGCTTCATTACCACTTTTCGCCTTTACATAGTCG
Organism: Vibrio cincinnatiensis; assembly: GCF_022113815.1. GTDB lineage: Bacteria > Pseudomonadota > Gammaproteobacteria > Enterobacterales > Vibrionaceae > Vibrio > Vibrio cincinnatiensis_A. The sequence goes on along the minus strand of NZ_SGOM01000013.1, from coordinate 61,615 downwards.
CCAGATATCAAAGCTGAATTGATATTAAGCTCAGTAGCAACTTCATCAATGGTTTTATCTTCAATAACAGCAAGTGTAGTGTAAGGGTTGAGTACCATAGCACCTGCTGGTGCCGCTAATTCAAAGCTTGCTGTAATGGTGCCACCTTTATCAGTATCAAACGTTTGACCTGCTACAGCACGGGCAATGAGCACATAATCTTTATCGCTTTCAGCCAAACTAATGTAGCCTTCAGCATTCGTTGTACCCTCCAGTTTCTCATCTTCATCAGCGACCTTATTACCATTGCGGTCAACATACACTTCTGCATTAACCAAGTAACCATCAATGATTTGAGCCTTTAGTGCTGAAGTATCACTACCACTATCTCCGCCACTTCCACCACATCCTGTGATGATCCCCGCCAAACTCACTGCTAGTAAGGTCTTTTTATTATTCATTAGCACTATTCCTCTTACAAATGCAAATTGCACCCATATGGGTGCACATAGGTATAGTACTATCTGAGATAGTTCAATGCACCCATTTAGGTGCATTGAATATTATGAACTCGATCACAAAATCAAAGAACATCACTGGCGAAAAGATAAAAAAAGCCCGTTTAGACAAAGGCTTGTCTCAGCAGGATGTTGAGCGTATTGCAACTTTACGCGGTATGGATATGACTCGTAGTAAATTGGCAAAAATTGAAACAGGTATGATACGTGTAACAGATGAAATTCTTTTTAATCTGTCTATCGTTCTTGATGTTAACGTCAATGTTTTTTTCGATGGCATCAGCTGATAAAATTAACTTTTAACATCTCTGAACTATCAATCCCCAGTGAACTACCTTAGTCAAATTGGTTAAAACTTGTTCGAACGATTCATTTTTACAAAAAAATTTTCTCCTTCGAGAATCCAGAAACTCCCTATCCTTATCCGCTTGATAAATTATCTTAAATTTAACATCGCTTGTTTTTTATTATATATAAATAAGGTCAGAGTAAATAATTTATTGTTATTTTTCAGTTAGTTGCGTGATTGACAAGTTATTATCTTGGTCGTAATTTCCATTTCGAATCAATCAAAAAATCGAAAAAAGAGAAATAATTATGACAGCAAAAACAATGAGCAACAGTCAAAGCTTCGGTCACTATTTAGATATTTTTATTGCAGACGGTGAATATCGCAAAGTTAAATCCACAAAAAATGGAGAACAACCTCGGATCAACAGATTACGTAAAATTTTTGGTAAAGATGACTTACGTTCAATCAAGCATAGTACTCTTCGAATGACGATTGCAGGTTGGCATTCACACTTAAAAAATAAAACCATTAATGAGCACTTAACTATCCTACGCTTTGTTTTTTCTACAGGTTTAGCGGATCAACTCATTGATCATAATCCCATGGAAAACATAAAGAACTTACTGGTAGAAAAAACAGAACCCGATCCATTTACTAAGACAGAAATCGCTCGTCTATCGAATTGTAACGATGTGTGCCCACAGATAAAAAATGCAACAGCATTGGATATCCTAACTGGTCTTCGTATTAGCGAACTTATCGCCTTGTGCTGGGACGATGTCGATTGGAAAAACAAAAAGCTTTATGTTCGTCGTGCTTGTGTACTTGATGTTTATAAATGCCCGAAAACAACAGATTCGGTACGCGATGTCGATCTAAACCCGCTTGCTATTTCTATTTTGAAAACCCTGCTAAAACTGACGGGAAAACGTCGAAGTAAAACCGTGAATGTTTTGCAACGCGATAATAAAACATTAAAACAAGAATCTCTTAACTTCATCTTCGTGAATACCAAAACGAATCAACCGTTCACAGATGCTAAAGAGTTCACTGAGCGTTTTTTCAAAAACTATCTCATTGCTGCTGGTGTGAGACATCGCGGAGTCGGCCAACTACGTCACACATTTGCATCTCAATGCCTAACAGCTGGCATCAACAAGGAGTGGTTAGCCCAGCAGATGGGGCATAGTGACACCAAAATGATTGACCGTCACTACGGAAAGTGGATCCGTGAAGACTCTTTTGATTGTTCATTACAAGCTGCTCGGCATTTACAAGACTCTTTTGGGTTACTCATACCAGACAGTGACATAAAGCTGCCTTCTGCAACTAAGCTTGCATTGGATGCATCGCAAAAATTTCAAGCATCTCAGCAACAAGAAAGCGTTATGGAGAGTGCGCGATGAGCACTCTTAATAGCACGTATTGCAAAAGTGCAATACAAATACAACGACCAGTTGGCTTTCTATTACAGTTGTTTACTCGACCTTGCGGAGGTCGGGTATGAAGACAATTCATCATTATCATAGCAGAGTAAACTATACATCAAGACAATATGACCGAAGAGCTTGTGAGGCATCATTAAGGCATTCGCTTCGTATCACTCATCGCATAACTGAAGATGGAAATTTCGAACCATTTGAAACAAAAACTTCAATACAATGGTTACCTGAGTTATTGCCTTGCAACAAAATATATGTAAACGGGAACATCACCCGTTTAGACCAGTGGAGGCATGAAGAAAAGTGGAGCTTACTATATCAAGTGGCACCCGCTCCAAAACTTCATATGCATAAGAAGTTACAAAGTCAGCGCACCAGCCATAAACACAAAATCAAGAAGGCTATTGCGTCCTTGTTAAAAGCTGGGAATGATAAAGCTGCTGAGTTTCTTAATGGCATTTTAAATACAGAAGGTCGCTGTTCATACAGAAAAATTTCGCGATTTAAGCTGCTTCCGATGACATATAAAGCGCAGCGTATCAAGATGCTGGAAAAGTACCTAGACGCACACAATCAGCTGGTTTCCTTTCCAAATGCCAATAACCTGTATGTACAAGAAGGAATTTTTAAAATTCCAGCAAAATGGGGGGTGAGCAATAAATTAATCACCACGGAAGAGTATATTCACTTTACTGAGTTTTTCTTGAAGCATCACTTTCCAGAGTATCCGATTTTTTTTGTTGTCGCCCACGACGATGAAAGATTAGTAGATGAAGATACGGGAGCACATACACACTACTTTCTTTCAGCGCAAAACTCAGTGACTGGCGAGTTTGATCTACTGAAAGCACAGATTGCTGTGGTGAACAGCTATATCCAAGACCGACATCCAAAAATCGAATTGCTTCCTAAAGGCGGAAAACTAAACAGAACTCAAAACAAGCAGTTTGGCGAATACTTCCAACGACTAGTTTTTGATTTTGCTAACAAGCATTTATTTCATTGTAAAGGCCTTCACGCAGAACTGGCTCCTGAAAGTGAGCGCCGCTCTCAGCAGAGGAAGCAAATGAACAGAGAGTCGAAACTCCCAAAAGAAGAAAGAACCTACAATTTTCAGAACCGCTTAATTGAAGCTCAACAAGCCAAACTGGCTGAGCTTGAGCAGCAGACACAAATACAAAAACAGTTATTAGACGAAACCGTCATGCAGCAAAGCATCGTGCACGGTGAATTGATAATGCAGGAAGATCAAAAAGAGCAAAATGACCACGAGTTAACGATTCAACATCAAACAATAACTGAACTTCGAACTGAGAAACGCAAACTTGAACAAGTTTTAGACTCGTTGAAGGATGGGATTATTGAATCTCTTAGTCGATTCTGTCAGCAGGTATTCCTCGGGTTAAAAGCCCAGCAATCAGGGCAACAAAAGATGGTGGAATCCTTTTTAGATACGACAATGAAAGAAATGCTCATGCTCCCGCCACACATGCAAACAAGAGCCAAAATACTGTTGAAATCCATCGATTTGGAACCAAACAAAATGCCTGATCGTGAAACACAGCAGCTCGATAAGTAAAGTTAGTAAGTTAGTTAGTAAGTTAGTTACTTAACAAACCTTGATAATAACAATAATAATGGTGATGATAATGGCTAGGCCTAAATCTTATACAGATCAAGATCTTATTCAAATAGTGCAAGAAATTTTAAGTCAAGGAGATGAAGTATCCACTTGGCGTATCAAAGAACAGTTGGGGCGCGGAAAATTATCAACTATCAAGAGAGATTTGGAACGACTAATCGACTCTGGTGAAATTGATACGACGCGTAAAGAGCAAAATACTGCTGCTACAGAAAATCCTGTAATTGCTTCTTATGGATTACCCATTGAGGTTCAAAATCTACTAGCCCAGTCTGAGCAAGAAATTTGCAAGATAATTCAGCGCATTACCACATCCTTAAATTGCCAAATTCATCAACATTATGAAAACTTGATGAATGCTCGTATTCACGAATTCGATACAAAAACTGACTTAGCAATCAAAGCTCAAGCTATGGCAGAAAATACATGTGCTGAAATGGAAGTTCGACTATTAAAGCAAATCGAACTGAATGAATCACTCGAAGAAAAAATTGAACACATAGACGAATTGCTTATGGAGTCTAGGCATCAGCAATCTGATCTAATCAAGACGAACAACCAGCTCACAAACTCTCTCAATCATGCAACAGTTAAGCTAGAAGAGAATCAAGAAATCATCAATGATCTGAGGGCTAACCTGGCAAAAATTGAGAAAGGTTTTGCTGCCCAAGCGGTACAGCTTGACTACTCACGCAATGAAGCAAAGAGCTATGAGTTGAAACTATCCGAACAGATAGAATGCCATGAACAAACTGTTCAGAAGATGAACGAAGTATTGGCTGAACTCAAATCAACACAATCAGCACTAGAGAAATCGGATGTATTTCTTCAAAAGCTGCAATCTGAACATCAAGAGCTTTCAGTTAACAATAAATTATTGGAAAACAGTTTAGGTCAGTCTCAAGAGACGATAACCGATCTGAACACCAGAAACCAAAAGCTTGAGCAGCAGCTTTCACAAAGGGGAGAGAAAAGTGATTCTCTCAATAAGCCATTAAGTGAACAATAAGGTATGCTATTGTTATCTTTAATGTTGATTTAATTGGATCACTAGCATGGACATTAAGACCGCCTTACAAAGATTGTACAAGTTCGATAGGCAGGGAATTTATGTCTATACCAAAGGTAATCTACGGCGAGTGTTTTTTGATGACAGTGCCGAAGCTTTTAAGCAGAGCTTACCGCGTTTGATCAAGTTTGGCGTGCTAGAGCGAGCATGCAGAGGGGTTTATGTTTTTGCTTTAAGTCGTCATAAAGGCAGCTATACCATTGAATATGTTGCGAAAAGCCTTAGACGTGGTGAATATAACTACATCTCACTTGAATCCGCTCTTTCGGAGTATGGTGCCATTTCTCAGATCCCCATTGATCGCTTAACAGTGATGACAACAGGAAGAAAAGGGACTTTTAAAACGGCATATGGTGTGATTGAATTTACCCATACTGAACGTAGTGGCATCAATATTTTGAACAACACGATTCTTTATGATAGACCACTGAGAATCGCCACGGAGTCTGCGGCGATTCGAGATTTGAAGCGCATAGGCAGGAATACTCATATGCTTTGCAATGAGTTTGATTGAATGGAGTTATCTATCGATTACCTTGCAGTTCATTCTCTAGTTCTTGTCCGAAGACAATCTCAAAATCGAAGAATAGAGCAATTGGTCGCGAAGCTGTTCCTTGCTTTTCGATGCGTACAAAGCCTTTAGATGAAAGGACGTTGATTGTATTTGATAGCTCACAGATATCAATTTTACTTATGTTAGCTAGTTCCGTAAGATTGTGTGGCTGTTCCTTTGCTATTAGAAGCATCAGTTCAATGTTTTTCCTGCTGAGAACCTTTGAAACTTCATCCAATGATGTGAACCAGAGTTTGGGGATATCTTCGCTCGACTGAACTGATCCAGTAACGACATTAATCATATATTTACGAATGGTGTCTTCTGATACAATTCCGATTCGAGCTTTCATTCGTTTCCCTTCGTGTATGAATTATAGTAATAAGTATCAGCAACATATGGGGTTTTCAGCACCTATGCAAATGTTAATCTTTGGGTGCCTCAAATCATACTGATAACTCGGAAGGGAACCTTCTTAGTTGCCTTAAATCACATATGCCCCAAGACGTGTTTAGGACGTATGAAACCATCATGAGGTTTATTTGGGCAACAAGCTGTCGGACAATTACGAAACAACCTGTTTAGTGAATTATTTCTGCTCCTTTCTGTGCTGGCAACTAGGAAGAAACCCTTCTTGGTTGCCTAATCACCTTTGCCCCATTTCAATTCAGCCCCCTCACTCACGACGTTCCTGAGTATCGACGTTTGCCCTAATTTGCCTAACGAATTAATACCAGTTTAGTTGTATCTGACTGGCTAAATGTCTAAAGGACAATTCAGTAGAGAAACAGAGATTATCTTTCTTCTGGAGAATTCTGGATAAGTTCGTTACATTATTTTTTCATTCGGTATAAGGATTTACTCGAGTATTTATGAAGTTTTGTGACGAAACGTTGGCCCCTCCAATACTGGCATATGCACACAATTATTCTCATGGGGATGTAGAACCACTCCATACTCATCAGTGCGCTCAGTTTTTACATGCTTTAAACGGTGTTATTCGAGTGGATACACAATCAGAGTCGTGGGTTGTGACAACGAATCAAGGGCTATGGGTACCTGCTGGTATCTCACACAGCCTCAGAATTACGGGGGACGTTCAAGTTCGTACGCTTTTTGTTGATCCTATGGCTAGGGCAGACCTTCCCAATACTTGTGTGCTATCGAAAGTTTCGTCGTTGCTGACCAGTTTAATTGTTGAGGCTGTATCTCTACCTGATATTCGGATAGCAGGAACGCGAGAAGAACGAATATTTGAACTTATGCTTGATGAATTACGTTTGCTAAACCCCATTGATTTTTATCTCCTCAACCCAAGAACCGAAGCATTGGTCATGCTCTGTAAAAACGTATCTGAGCGTCTTTCACACCCATGGACGGCTTCAGATGCTGCCAAGTATTTGGGCCAAAGTGAAAGAACTGTTTCTCGTCGGTTTCAGCAAGAGCTAGGTCTAACGTTCACAGAATGGCTGCGTCAGAAACGATTACTACATGCGTCTGAACTTTTAGCCAGCGGGTGCAGTGTGTTAGACACTGCATTAGCGATTGGATATGACAGCCCTAGCGCATTTAGCGCGATGTTTAAAAGTCGAACGGGGCTGTCTCCGAGGGAATATTGTCCGATGGTTAATCCATTAGAACAAGATTAAAGCGCTAAGTTAGTCTGTAGTAAATTAGAGTAGGCATTCAACAATGCTTGTAGAGATGCTTTTGTTGCATCTTCTTCAATTGCGACGCCAAAAAAGCTCACGTTAGAAATCGCAGACTGTAGCTGCACATAACAGGCCGCTTTACTTTGGGTTCGTGAACCGAGAGTATGCTCGTGATAGTCAACGATATTTACCTGTAGACCATATTGTTCCATTAACCCTTTTAGCAACGCAGACATTAGACCATTCCCAGAACCAACACATCCTATCATTTTGTTGTTGTGATGAATTTTGGCTTCAATTTTTTGGCCAATCTCTGTTGTTTGACTGTGATAGCTCTGCAAGCTTATGGTCGGGTTACTCACTAGACCATAAGACTGTCTGAATAGTTGCCATAATTCCGAAAGATTAATTTCACATCCCGATCTATCGGTATGACTTTTCACTTTTTTACTCAAATCGGCTTGGAGCATTTTAGGCAGTAACAATCCGTGGTTTTCTTGTAGTAACCATGCGGCACCACTCTTACCTGATTGACTGTTTACACGAATCACTTCTTCATAGTTACACCCCAAATCCATAGGGTCTATCGGCAAATAAGGGATATCCCAGAAGGTCTTCAACTTAGAGCTATACGAAGAAAATCCTTTTTTAATGGCATCTTGATGAGAGCCCGAAAAGGCGGTGAAAACGAGCCTTCCAGCATAAGGGTGACGAGGGTGAACAGGGATTTCGTTACACTGCTCGACGAGTTCAACCGTATGCCGAATGTCATGAAAGCGCAATTTAGGATCAATGCCTTGTGAATAAAGGTTTAGCGCGAGTGTGACCAAGTCAACATTGCCTGTACGTTCACCGTTCCCGAATAAACAACCTTCGACCCGAGTCGCTCCTGCTAGCATGGCGAGTTCGGTACTAGCAACACCTGTACCTCGATCATTATGAGGATGAACACTGATTGTCACGTGCTCTAATGAACTAAATGTATTTATGAAGTGTTCAATCTGGTCTGCAAAAACGTTAGGAGTGTTACATTCAACGGTTGTTGGCAGGTTAATGATAAGCTGCCGTGTCTTACTTGGCTGCCATACTGACGCTACTGCTTCACAGATTTCCAGTGCAAACTCGGATTCCGTAAAATTGAATGTCTCTGGTGAATACTCAAGAGTCCATTCAGTTTCAGGTCGTTTTTCACATAAGGCTTTAATCTGTTTAGCCCCATTTACAGCAAGTTCTAGAGTAGACATTTTATCCTGAGAAAAAACAATATCTCTAAAAGATGGAGCTGTAGCATTGTACAAATGGACGATGGCCTTAGACGCCCCTGTTAGAGAATCAATTGTTCGCCCAATCAAGTCCGATCTGGATTGCGTAATCACCTGAATAGTAACATCACCTGGAATTAACTCGTTCTCGATCAGACATCGAACAAAGTCAAAATCCGTTTGCGATGCTGATGGGAATGCAACCTCAATCTCCTTGAATCCGCATTCAACTAAGTGGTGAAAGAACTTCAGTTTTTTATCAATATTCATTGGGTTAGATAAAGACTGATTACCATCTCGTAAATCGGTTGAGCACCAGCGAGGGGCTTTGTCTAATATCTTCGAAGGCCATGTTCTTTGTGGAAAGCTGATAACAGGATCTGCTCGGTATTTTTCTGATGGCATTTCTAACATTATTAATTTGTCCTTTCTTTGCTGAGAAAAGTTCATGCTAGAAGACTATGTGAATGATATCTGAATAGAAGTTGACGAAAATCGTCGCGTTTTGGACAGAGGGGGAACATCATCAGTATGAGAAGAGGCACTTACCTGCTTATTTGCTAATAGTTTTTTGTTCACGGTGATCAGAGTTCACGGTGAGCACTTCTAGCTCAGAAATGCCCCTTTGTGTTTTAGTGCGATTACTCAGCAACGGATTGCGCTACTGAGTTTAAGATACTTATAGTTATGTCTGGATGTTGAACGGCTCTGCTCGTAACTGGACAAAAATAAATCAGCCCCCAAAATATAATGTAAAAGACTGTTTGTTGCGGAGGGTTAAGATTAATGAGAGAGGATGCCTGAGAGAACTGCGCTCTAGCTTCTGTGTCATTCGAATATAACAACAGACATGAATCTGTTATGATCGTCATCGAAACGTAATCATACATTATTTATGTCAGGCGTCTGATATATACATCAGATAAATCATTCAGGGATAGTAACATGGTAGACAAAACACAGATACTCTTTGAGTCATTACGAAGAACAGATAGCTACGCTCTGGCCGCTGATCAAAAAGCATCTTTTTGCCTAGCTGCTGCTGTTACATTTTTAGGTATTTATTCAACGTTGTTTTATAGCGTTATAACTGATGACAATGCTGTAATATCAGCAACTTTGACGATTGCAATTCTAGGGTTGGTGTTATTACCTTGGATTGTGTTCTTTTATACTATAAAAACTATATTTTCACCAAACCTTAAGCCATCAGAAAAAGAATCAATCATATCTTTTGCATCAATAGCTTCAAATACCCCTAGTTTAGAGCAGTTTAAGCTATATTATGAAAGCATAAATATAAACAATGATATGTTTGTAAAGAATATAAATGAAGACATCCTTGAAAATCATTGGATTTGTTCAGAAATATGCTTTAACAAGATGAAAAACTTCAAAAAAAGTTTACATTGGTTGTGGGTGGCGCTATCAATTTCATTGATAGGCTTGGCTACTATGGTTTATTTTATTGAGCATCATGAATTTACTAAGTTCTTATCAATCTGCAAATGAAATATGAGGGGAACATCCCCCCTCATTTAATTACTTAATGAAGACACCAATTATATCGCTATATATAACAACGTTTAAATTCGATTTTGGTGATAATGAAACCTTCATAGTATGCAGTCCCCGATATGCAGTACCTTCTGGAAAATCAAGTACAATTGAACTTTGATACATGTCGGTAGGTTTATCTATCTGACGGACTTTGGTATCTGTAAGGCCATTTTCTTCGTTTTGAAGCGCTTCTTTACCATGGTTGTTCTTTATAAACTTTGCATTAAGAGGATATAGAGATGAAAGCTCATTTGGATTTAATATCTCCAACTCAAACTTTAATTGCATATCTTTTTCTAAAAAATAAGAAACTGATTTATATTCTTCCCATCCATCTGAATCACTCTTCCTGTAGTAGCATTTGAATTTAATATTATCTCGATAGGTTAATCGACTACTTCCAAGAGTTTTCCAATTTAATGGAACTGGTAACAAATCTTGATACATTTCCATTTTTAATAAACGACATCGACGATTTATTGGAATGCCATTTTCGTCGCTCATATTAGGCAATATATATGGTTCCTCAGATTTATCTTTACCTACGGTCTTAATTTCAGAATATCTATCTGGAAAGTCAACATAATCTAAAATACCTTGCCCCAACATAGCTGTGTTCGTTCGTGCTTGAGATTGGGCTTTTGAAGCAAGATCTACTGGTATACCTAGAGCAGTAACTTCCGATGCATCACCATAACCATAATTGGCCCAAACAACCTCTTTACGAGAGCCATAATCTAACCCCACACGAACTCCTAGGTTAACGTCTTTGCCTATAAGTTTGTTTAGTTCTGGGAAAACCGTTTCAGTAAGAATTAGCTTTAACGCTGAAGATGCGTTAAGAGCATTAGCTATCGCATCTTCAGGACAATTGCCTTTCCCACCAAAAAAAGCCATAACGGCATCTCCCATAAGTCGATGTGGGTAACCATCTAATGCACGAATCACATCAACGCATGCTTGAAGAATTCGGTTTTTTACCACATATGCATCTTGTAAAGGCATTAACAAAGACAGTCTAGAGCTTCTTTTTATGTCTACAAACATTGTCACAATATGATGAAACTCTACTTCACCCGAATCCTTTAAGTGAGCGAAATCTGGATGCGGGCCTACCTTACTTTGGTTTAATCCAACCTTATTAAACCATGGTCGTAAAGCGTTCTGATAGGTGTACTCTTCTGGAGCCGTAAGCTCCCCGCTCGATTCCGCTTTTAAACGACGCGAAACACTAGCGCTCTTATATAAATCAACCGATTCAAACAACTCATCAAATGACTCTGTTGAGAAATTTTCATTACCTATAATTCTTTTAGAACGTTTGCTTTCTAACCCATCTCGGATATCCGAAAAATAACCTTTTGTAATTTCCTCTAAACTTTTTGCTGACACGAATTCCTCCAACTAATCATTATCATGTACTACTCCACGACACTATAACTTACTTTTTATGCGTGCGAATAGATAGCAATTAATTGCTTATTGATGTAAGTCAAATGAGTTCTAATGCTATAGTCGGATGATAGTTGTGATGTTGACTTTAGCGATAATCACATGTGTCAACATCACATTACTTGGTGGAAGTGATCTGTGCCTGCAAAACTGGACACTTCATTAAGCAACTTTCCCATACCTAAAGTTATCCGCATTTTGATAATTTAAGTGACTTCTCTAAGTGACTTTTGTCCAATTGTGAGTTTCAGAAGCTGCAATTCATCTGTGATCCCCAAGCGATTCGTCTGGACACATATTGAGATTTACAAGTTAGTCTATAACATTGAGCATGGATCATGATTCATGATTCACTAGAACTTTCCGCTGAGGTCAACCTAGTAATCACCGACGATCTCATCCATCTCCCGCTTATGTGTAGATGTTACTATTACAAGGTTCTGGCTGCTTTCTTCGATATTGGTTTCGTTTAAGACGATTTACCAATCGTCAGCATCACGAAACTTGGCTTTCTCTCTGCTTGCAGACTTATCTTCAATATGTAGCTCAAGGTCGAGAGATGACAAAAGACGCATTAAGCTCTCAATACTTGAAGAGGCAGGATCTCGTTCCAATTTGGATACGGTTGTTTGCTTTAAGCCAACAATATCGCCGACTTTGGTTTGATTGCGCTTTTGATTTCGACGGATATCTCTCAGGTATATGCCTAACTGCTTGGGACCCGTAATCAACATTGTACTCTCCAGAACATTTTAACCCCTATAGAGGATAATATCATATTTATCCTCTATAGGGGTTAAAATTAGCATTGTTTTATACAGTGGATACGGTTTCCCCTGGTACTCTTAGTAGGCAAATTCCTATAAAATTTTATCGAGTTATCTGCTTGATTCACTTGCTAAGTTAAGCTGTTTTTGTATACTAAATGTGATTCACAACTGTCAACGCGACATTTGATTGATAATCGAAGAAAGCTAACAAACTCAAGAGCTTGATAAATATAGGTTTTCAAAGAGATAGGGTTCAAATCCCTATCTCTCCGCCACACACAAGCCCTTGATTTATCAAGGGCTTTTTCTTTTCCTACGATAAAACTTCGTCTTTTTATTCTCATCTGAAAAATTCACAGATTCTCATTTTTGGGGCACAGTTTTGTGGCAAGTTCTCTACTCCAAGAGTCATTGTCTTGAAAGCATGTTGTTATCATCAATGATGCATAGGAGCTAGAGAGTGCGAAAGCCTAAAATGGGTATAAAAAAGGGCCGGTTAGGCCCCTTTATGAGTTATTGGTGTGATGAACTTACTTTTGTAGTAATGATATATCAGCAATCTGTAAGAAGAGATTGCGTAGATTATTCAGTAAAGTTAAACGGTTTTTCTTCAAAGCTTCATCATCAGCCATGACCATTACATTATCAAAGAAAGCATCCACAGGTTCACGTAGCTCGGCTAATTTGCTTAATGCTTGCTGATAATTACCGGTAGCAAATGCAGGCTCTAATGCTTCACTCATGACTTCAACACTTTCAGCCAAGGTTTTTTCTGCCGCTTCTTGTAGAAGTGCAAGATCAATCTCAGTGGCAAGTTCACCATCAAATTTAGCCAGTATATTTCCGACCCGTTTGTTCGCTGCAGCTAATGCTTCGGCGGCTTCTAGTTCACGGAAATGAGAGACTGCTTTAACTCGTTGGTCGAAATCTGCAGGTTTCGTTGGGTGACGAGCTAATACGGCTTGGATGATGTCCACGCTGAATCCTTCATCTTGGTACCAAGCACGGAAACGACCAAGCATAAATTCAACCACATCTTGCTCAACTTGGGCATTGGTGAGTCGATCACCAAATAACGATTTTGCTTTTGCGACAAGATCAACTAAATCAAGTTGGTAGCCATATTCAACGATGATACGTAAGACACCTAATGAGGCTCGGCGCAACGCGAAAGGATCGCTCCCTTTAGGGGCTTGGCCAATACCAAAGATACCAACAATAGTATCCAACTTATCTGCAATCGCGACAGCTGCAGACACGCCATCTGTTGGGAGTTCATCTCCTGCAAAACGAGGCATATACTGTTCGTTGAGCGCTACCGCCACTTCTTCGGCTTCTCCGTCATGCCGAGCATAATGCATACCCATTACGCCTTGAGTATCGGTAAATTCAAAGACCATAGAGGTCATTAGATCACATTTTGCTAATAGGCCTGCTCGTTTAGATTTCTCGACATCGGTACCGATTTGTTCGGCAATATAACCAGCTAGCTCGGTAATACGGTCTGTTTTATCTTTGATTGTACCAAGTTGTTGTTGGAATATAGCCGTTTCAAGTTGAGGAAGGCGATCCACTAACTTACTCTTTAGGTCGGTATTGAAGAAGAATTCGGCATCCGCTAAGCGAGGTCGAACGACTTTTTCATTCCCTTCAATGACGTGCCGAGGTTCTTTGGATTCAATGTTTGAAACAAAGATAAAGTTAGGTAGTAGGTTCTTATTGGCATCGTATACTGGGAAGTATTTTTGGTCGCCTTTCATGGTGTAAACTAAGGCTTCAGACGGTACTTTTAAGAACTTTTCTTCAAATTTCGCTGTAAGTACTACGGGCCACTCAACTAAAGAGGTCACTTCTTCAACTAGTTCATCTTCTAGATCCGCCGCTCCACCTACTTTTTGTGCTGCTTTTTGTGCTTCAGCAATGATAGTTGCTTTACGAGCATCGTAATCAGCAATGACTTTGCCGCGTTCTTCTAGGATGGTTGGGTATTGTGCTGCATTTTCGATCATAAATTCAGCTTCACCCATAAAGCGGTGACCACGTATGGTTCTCGCTGATGGAACGCCTAAAATTTCGCCTTCAATCAACTCATCACCGAGTAAGATAGTGAGTGTTTTTACTGGGCGAATAAATTGAGTTTCTTTATCTCCCCAGCGCATCGGTTTTGCGATGGGTAAATTCGCTAATGCTTTTGCTGCTAATTCGACAATAATTTGTTTGGTTGCTTGACCTTTGACTTCTTGTTTGAAAAGGAGCCATTCGCCTTGTTCGGTTTTTAATCGATCTGCTTGTTCAACCGTAATTCCATTGCCTCTAGCCCAGCCTTGTGCTGCTTTGGTTGGGTTTCCTTCTGCGTCAAAGGCAACAGAAATTGCAGGGCCACGTTTCTCTACAACTTTGTCTGCTTGTTGTTCAGCCAGTTGTGTGATTTTTAACGCTAAACGACGAGGAGTCGCAAACCATTTTAGATCTTGGTATTCCAAATCCGCAGCGGTTAATTCTGCAGAAAAATTCGCGGCAAATGCTTCTGCAAGTGTACGTAATTGCTTTGGTGGCAGTTCTTCTGTGCCTAGCTCAATAAGAAATTCTTTTGCCATATTATTTATCCTCACCCTTTTTACACATAGGGAAGCCTAACGCTTCACGAGAGGCGTAATAGGCTTCTGCCACGGCTTTCGTTAGGTTGCGAATACGTAGGATGTAACGTTGACGTTCCGTTACCGAAATGGCCTTACGTGCATCCAAGAGGTTAAACGCATGAGCAGCCTTTAGGATACGCTCATAAGCTGGCAAAGAGAGCGGTTTCTCGAGTTCCAGTAGATGTTTGCACTCTTTTTCACATTGATCAAAGAACGTGAATAGGAAATCAACATCAGCATGTTCAAAGTTATAAGTTGACTGCTCGACTTCATTTTGGTGAAAGATATCGCCATAGCTGACTTTGCCTAGTGGACCATCTGTCCAAACTAAGTCATACACAGAATCAACACCTTGAATGTACATGGCTAAGCGCTCAATCCCGTAAGTAATTTCACCAGTAACGGGTTTACACTCAAGCCCACCGACTTGTTGGAAGTAGGTAAATTGAGTGACTTCCATGCCGTTTAGCCAAACTTCCCAGCCTAGCCCCCAAGCGCCGAGAGTTGGGTTTTCCCAGTTATCTTCCACGAAACGAATATCGTGAACTTGTGGATCAATACCGAGCACTTTTAGTGAGCCTAAATACAGCTCTTGAATATTGTCTGGCGAGGGTTTGATGATCACCTGAAATTGGTAATAGTGCTGCAGGCGGTTAGGGTTCTCACCATAACGGCCATCAGTGGGGCGACGTGAAGGTTGAACATAGGCTGTCGCAATGGGCTCAGGGCCAAGAGCACGTAAGCATGTCATCGGATGAGAGGTACCAGCGCCTACTTCCATATCTAATGGTTGAACAATGGTACAGCCTTGTTGGGCCCAATAATCCTGCAGCGCGAGGATCATACCCTGAAAGGTTTTGATATCGTATTTTTGCATAGTCAGGTTCGCGCGATTCTTCTGTCTGAATTGATAAAAAATAACAATCAAGTATACCGAGTTATTCCCTGACAAAGTAGAGGTAATGTTGACTAATTAATCACCAGAAATGACTTTTAGCTAAGTTTTAGTCTATCGCTGTATATAAACAAGCTCATCGAAGGTGTTTTTAATATTTATCCATTGAGATTATCAGTGAAGCTGGATAGAATTCTTCCGTCTTTGGGGAGTAGCTTACCGATTAACTAATCTGTGTTATTCGGTTCGTTCGTCAACATAATTGGTGCTCAATCACCGTGGCGTTCGAGACTCAAAATCCATTTGAGTTTAGCAAGACCTTAGACAAACAGCACGAACCGGGGTGGGGCGTGGCGTTTGTCTATGGTTATCATAATCCCGCCCCAATGAGCCTGTCGTGAGTGTTTTAGCTATTTCAATGACTACTGTTGCTTTGGCCGAAATTGGGGATAAAACCCAATTACTGTCTTTGTTACTCGCTAGTCGATACCGAAAACCGATTCCTATTATTGTTGCTATTTTTTTGGCGACCATTGCTAACCATGCTTTAGCGGCATGGTTGGGTGTGGTGGTTGCAGATTATCTTGCTCCTGAACATTTAAAGTGGGTAGTGGTTGTGAGCTTCTTGCTCATGGCGGGGTGGGTATTGATTCCTGATAAATTGGATGATGATGAGAAAATTTCTAATCGAGGCCCATTTATTGCCAGCTTTATTGCTTTTTTTATTGCAGAAATTGGTGATAAAACCCAAATTGCCACTTCGATTTTAGGGGCTCAATACGCTGATGCCTTAACCTGGGTTGTGCTGGGTACAACGATTGGGATGTTACTGGCTAACGTGCCTGTGGTGGTGATTGGAAAATTGTCGGCCGATAAGATGCCATTAGGTTTGATTCGGAAAATAACAGCGGGGCTATTCTTTGCGTTAGCGATTGGAGCGGCTCTATTTTAAGTTCTAGATCACGCTCTACGTCAAAAGCGTGTGAGAGCGTGATGTCTGCCATATGCGTGTCATACGAGTCGTGCTAGGGTTATTAATATCTATTGCGAAAAGAGGGGCGCATTTATGCTAGCACGTTATATAGGAATGAGCGCCAAAAGTCAGAGTTACTTATTCTCTTTTGGTTTTGTATTAACTTTATTAGGAATGGCCTTAACAAATATGTGGTTGCCGATGGTGATTGGTGCCATTGTGATGGCTGGGTTGACTGTCGAAGCGTGGATCCGTGTCACTTATATTATTCCATTGCATGATGAGTTAAGAACCTTGCAGCAACAGATAAAAAAATTACAAGCCGATATTCGTTCAATCGAATATCAAGAATAGAATAAAGGCAGCGTAAAGCTGCCTTTTTCGTGTTAATCCATTCCCTTTTTGATCAAATATTGATACGGCAATGCTTCTGTTTGTGCTGCGAGCAGTTGGTGATCCATAAAGCGACAAAAACTAGGTATATCACGAGTTGTCGAAGGATCATCTGCGGTGATCAGCAATATTTCCCCTTCTTGCATATTTCGAATTGTCTTCCTGACCATCATCACGGGTTCTGGGCAGCGTAATCCTTGCGCTTCTAATGTGAGCGTAGCTAATTCAGGATCAAAATTCATGGTCGAGCCTAAGATATAGATATGACAATTAAGGGCTAGATAATACTGTTGAAGAAAAAATATTCAATCATCACTTGGCAAAGAGATCAAAATGGTATAATTTAATTAACAATTACGCAACATCGTAATTATACGACACTTAGCATTATTCCGACACTATCCCTAGTTTTCTTGGGCTTCCCCGCTGAAAGGCGGGATTTTTTTATCTTTCATTTATGAATAAAGAGGAGGCCAACAATGTTGGCCTCAAACGAACATTTATAGCTTAATCACAACGCGGCCGGTAATTTGTCCGTTTGTAATGGCTTCTGCGTATTGTGGTGCTTGCTCTAGGGTTATTTCATTACAGGCTTGCTCGAAATAACTGGAGGGTAAAAGTTTAGCAAGGCTTTCCCATGCAGCGATTCTTTTTTCTGTTGGACAAGATACAGAATCAACCCCTTGTAGGCGGACATTACGTAAGATAAATGGCATGACGGTTGTGGGTAAATCAAAGCCACCCGCTAAACCACAAGCAGCCACGGTGCTGTTGTAATCCATTTGCGCTAAGACTTTTGCCAAGACTTTACTACCAACGGTATCAATTGCGCCTGCCCAGATCTGTTTTTCTAATGGGCGAGCAGGTTGTTCGAATTCTGAACGATCGATAATGCGTTTGGCTCCGAGCTTTTCAAGTAGAGGTCCATTTTCTGCTACTCGCCCCGTCACTGCGGCAACACGGTAGCCTAAATTGGCTAATAGAGTGACAGCCACAGAACCAACACCACCACTAGCACCTGTAACAAGAATTTCTCCTTGTTCTGGCTTGATATCGGCATCGAGTAAGGCTTGTACGCAGAGCATAGCCGTAAAGCCTGCCGTTCCAATCATCATTGCCTGTTTGCTACTCAGGTTTTGAGTTAATGGAACCAACCAGTCTGCTTTTAGTCGAGCTTTTTGTGCCATGCCTCCCCAGTGATTTTCACCCACGCCCCACCCTGTGAGTACGACATGATCGCCGGCTTTATAACGAGTATCGTGAGATTCAAGCACGGTTCCCGCCAGATCGATTCCCGGTACCATAGGAAATTGACGAATGATTTTACCTTTACCTGTAATGGCTAAGCCGTCTTTGTAGTTGAGCGAGGAGTAGTCAACCGCGACTAACACCTCTCCTTCTGGTAATTGGGATTCATCCAGTTGTTCAACAGCGGCAAGGGTGTGTTTTTCTTGTTGGGTAAGGACTAAGGCATTAAACATTCCGATCTCCAAATTTGCATAGCAACGATAATTTGTCGCTAAGTGTAGTACTGAATAGCGGATGACTAAAATGAAACTTTAGCATTGGTACTATGCGCATCGCGCATTAGAGAAGAAAAAATGCCAGTCATTGACTGGCATTGAGTGAGTTAAGATAAGAAAAATTGATAGGAAGGATTATCCGTTTCATCTTTACACTGGTAGCCCAGTTCACGTAGATGGGCAGAAAAACGGGACAAATCATGTTCTTCCAGCTCAAAACCGCACAGGACTCGTCCGTAGTCTGCACCATGATTTCGATAATTAAATAGGCTTATATTCCAATGGGTGCCCAATGTGCTTAAAAACTTCAGCAATGCTCCCGGATACTCGGGGAATTCAAAGCTATAAAGCCTTTCTTTGAGTGGTTTGGATGGTTTTCCACCAATCATGTACCGTACGTGTAACTTCGCCATTTCATCATCGGATAAGTCAACCACTGGATAGCCGCTGCTACGTAATTCACTGATGATGGTGTCTAGCTCATCTTGCCCTCCGAGCAATCGAACCCCAACAAAAATATTAGCGAGTTGATCATCGTTATAACGATAGTTAAATTCCGTCACCGCTCGGTTACCAAGAATATGGCAGAATTCAAAAAAAGCCCCTTTACGCTCGGGAATTGTTACCGCAAGCAGCCCTTCGCGTTTTTCTCCGAGTTCACAGCGTTCAGAAACATAGCGTAAGCCATGGAAGTTCGTGTTTGCTCCTGAGAGAACGGTCGCTAATTGTTTTCCTTCGATATTATGTTTTTCAACAAATTTTTTCAGACCAGCTAACGCCAGCGCACCTGAAGGCTCTGCAATCGCTCGGGTATCTTCAAAAATATCTTTTACAGCCGAACAGATTTCATCACTGGATACGGTAATGTGATCATCAATATATTGCTGACATAAACGGAATGTTTCATCACCAATGCGTTTTACCGCAACCCCATCAGCAAACATACTGACTTGGTCTAGAACAACCGGTTCTCCAGCATCGAACGCTGCTTTTAAACAAGCAGAATCTTCGGGTTCAACCGCAATGACTTTCACTTCGGGCATTAACTGTTTGACTAGCACGGCAACGCCTGCCGCTAAACCGCCTCCACCCACTGGAACAAAGATATAGTCTAAGTGCCCATTTTGTTGCAACATTTCCATCCCCATGGTGCCTTGGCCAGCAATGACAAGTGGGTGATCGAAAGGGGGAACAAAGGTATAGCCGTGTTGTTCGGTTAATCGCTCAGCTTCCGCTTTGGCTTCATCAAAATTATTGCCATGTAAGACAACATGACCACCAAACCCGCGAACGGCTTCAACTTTGATATCTGGGGTTGTTTTGGGCATCACAATAGTGGGTTTGATTCCCAACCGGCTGCCAGAAAGTGCCATACCTTGAGCATGATTGCCCGCAGAGGCGGTGATCACTCCTGCTTGTTTCTGTTCTTCGGTTAAGTTGGCCACCATATTATAAGCGCCGCGTAGTTTAAACGAGTGGACGGGCTGGCGATCTTCTCGCTTTAACTGTACTCGGTTTTTGATACGAGCAGACAACCGAGGCATCTCTTGTAGTGGTGTGACGATGGCCACCTCATAAACCGGAGCTCGGAGGATTTGGCGCAGGTAATCTGCGCCCGTTTGCCTTGTTAAACTCATCCGGCTACCCCTCAAGCTTAGATTTATCGCGTACCGCCCCTTTATCTGCGCTGGTGGCCATACTTGCGTAAGCTTTCAGTGCAAAAGAGACCTCACGTTGGCGGCTTTCGGGTTTCCATCCTTGTTGATCTTGCTTCTCGCGCCGTTCTGCCAGTTCCGCTTCCGACACATTTAGGGTAATGGTTCGATTTGGTATATCGATAGCAATAATATCGCCGGTTTTGACTAAACCGATGGTACCACCATTGGCGGCTTCTGGAGAGGCGTGACCAATAGAAAGGCCCGATGTGCCGCCAGAAAAACGACCATCGGTGAGCAGCGCACACTCTTTGCCCAGTCCCATGGATTTTAGATAGGTGGTTGGATAGAGCATTTCTTGCATACCAGGGCCTCCTTTGGGGCCTTCGTAGCGGATCACCACCACATCGCCAGCTTTAACTTGACCACCGAGAATGCCTTCAACCGCCGTTTCTTGGCTTTCAAAAACAACGGCTGGACCAGTAAAGGTCAGAATACTTTCATCCACTCCAGCGGTTTTTACAATGCAGCCATCAAGGGCGATATTGCCTTTTAGTACTGCTAAGCCACCATCTTGGCTAAAGGCGTGAGCTTGGTTGCGAATACAGCCTTCGGTGCGATCATCATCTAAGCTTTCCCAGCGGCAATCTTGGGAAAAGGCTTGTGTGGTACGAATGCCGGCCGGTCCTGCGCGGTAGAATTCTTTTATCTGCTCGGAATGAGTTTGCATGATGTCATACTGAGCTAATTGCTCTTCGAGCGTTAAACCTAAGACGGTTTTGGTCTGCGCATTGAGTAGCCCTGCTCGATTTAATTCCCCCAGAATACCCATCACACCGCCAGCGCGATGCACATCTTCCATATGGTATTTTTGAGTAGAGGGGGCCACTTTACATAAGTGAGGGACTTGACGTGACATACGGTCGATATCGGTCATATCAAAATCGACTTCACCTTCTTGAGCGGCAGCCAGTAGATGTAGAACGGTATTGGTTGAACCGCCCATTGCAATGTCTAACGCCATGGCGTTTTCAAATGCAGCTTTGTTGGCAATATTACGTGGCAACGCCGATGAGTCATCTTGCTCGTAGTAACGTTTGGTCAGTTCTACAATGCGACGACCAGCGTTTAAGAACAGTTCTTGGCGATCTTTATGAGTCGCGAGGAGCGAACCATTCCCCGGTTGAGAAAGGCCAAGAGCTTCGGTTAAGCAGTTCATCGAGTTGGCGGTAAACATACCAGAACAAGAGCCACAAGTCGGGCAAGCGGAGCGTTCTATTTGCTCACTCTGTTCATCAGAAACTTTGGGATCAGCACCTTGAATCATGGCATCGACCAGATCCAATTTGATGATTTGATCAGAAAGCTTGGTTTTCCCTGCTTCCATTGGGCCGCCAGAGACAAAAATAACGGGGATATTCAGGCGTAGTGAGGCCATCAACATTCCCGGAGTAATTTTGTCACAGTTCGAAATGCACACCATAGCATCAGCGCAGTGTGCGTTAACCATGTATTCAACTGAGTCTGCAATGAGTTCCCGTGAAGGCAGTGAATAGAGCATACCGCCATGTCCCATAGCGATACCATCATCGACAGCAATAGTGTTGAATTCTTTGGCGATACCACCAGCGGCTTCAATTTCCCGAGCAACCAGTTGGCCGAGATCTTTGAGGTGTACGTGACCGGGAACAAATTGAGTAAAGGAGTTCACAACGGCAATGATCGGTTTTCCGAAATCTTCTTCTTTCACTCCTGTGGCGCGCCACAATGCGCGGGCACCAGCCATATTACGTCCATGAGTTGTGGTGGCGGATCTATATTTTGGCATTGTTTGTCGTCCTTTTACTTATCTTGTGGGTATACATAATCTAACCAGCCCCACTTATCTTCCGTGGTGCCATTGAATAGGCCAAAGTAGGCTTCCTGCATTGCTTTAGTGATTGGGCCGCGTTTACCCGCACCTACCGTGATTTTATCTACACTGCGTACTGGAACAATTTCAGCGGCTGTACCAGTCATGAAAATCTCGTCAGCAAGGTAAAGGGCTTCACGAGCGATGTTGACTTCACGAACTTCATACCCTTGTTCTTGAGCGAGCGTTATTATGGAATCACGGGTGATGCCGGGGAGAATGGAGCTGGTCGTTGGCGGAGTAAGAATAACCCCGTTTTTGATAACGAAAATATTTTCGCCGGCCCCTTCTGATAAGTAGCCATCCACACTTAATGCAATGCCTTCCGCATAGCCATGACGTCGCGCTTCACCACCAACCAGTAGAGAGGATAAGTAGTTCCCTCCGGCTTTTGCGGCCGTTGGAATGGTATTCGGCGCTGCACGATGCCAACTGGAGATCATCGCATCAACACCATTTTCTAGCGCTTCTTCACCGAGATAAGCGCCCCAAGGGAAAGCGGCGATGATCAGATCCATTTCTGTACCGTTAGGAGGGCAAACGCCTAGCCCGACATTCCCTACAAACGCTAATGGGCGAATATAAGCATTATCGAGTTTATTCATGCGGAGTGTTTCACGTGTCGCTTCCATGATCTCTTCTATTGAGTAAGGAATCGGGAAACGATAAATTTTTGCAGAATCGGCTAAACGCTGAGCATGCTCACGATGACGGAAAATGATCGGGCCTTTCGGAGTGTTATAACAGCGTACTCCTTCAAAAACAGAGGTACCATAGTGCATTGCATGAGTTAATACGTGAACCGTCGCATTTTCCCACGGCATCATTTCACCATTAAACCAAATATAATCTGCAGTTTTTGTTGCCATGTTTGCCTTCCTTAAGCACAAATTTTTTGTTGTAAATTGTTATTGGGCAATTCATTACTACTAATGGTGGTGACATCAACAGAACGAACATCCCATAATTTTTCAATTTGATTGGTCAACGTGGTGATTGGCCGATCGCTATCGACAATGATTTCTACGCTGGCGACATGGCTTGCGTGGTTTTGTGTTGCGGCCACTTGTTTAATGATAAATCCACGATGGCGAACCACACGCAGTACTCGCTCTAGCAATACGGGTTTATCATCGGCTTTGATATCCAGTAAGTATCTTTGCATGGTGAGTCTCCTAGGTGTTTTCTAACATATCGTTGTTGGACGCACCCGGTGGAACCAGTGGCCAGACATTTTCTTCTTCATCAATCAAAACATGTAATAAATAGGCAGTTTTGCTTGCGATCATCTCTTTAAGTGCGGGTTCAACTTCTTCTTTCTTGGTGATAGTTTTGCCCGGAATATCGAACGCTTGAGCCAGCATAACGAAATCAGGATTGTCATCTAAAATCGTTTCACTGTGTCGACCATCAAAAAAGAGGGATTGCCATTGACGTACCATACCTAATCGTTGGTTATTCAACAGCACCATTTTGACTGGGATCTGGCGGCGTTTGAGGGTTCCTAGCTCTTGCACATTCATCATAAAAGACCCATCGCCAGAAATAAGGATGGATTGATCGTCTGGGCGAGCGACCGATGCTCCCATGGCTGCGGGTAATCCAAATCCCATGGTGCCTAACCCTGCTGATGAGATGAAGTTTTGAGGCGCTCTGGGTTGAATATGTTGTGCTGCCCACATTTGGTGTTGACCCACATCGGTCGACACGATGGCAGAGTCAGGCATCATATCGGATAACTGTTTTAGGAGCAGAGGCGCATAAATGGCTTCTCCGGGATGGTCATACCGCCACTTAAACCCTTGACGTAGGCTTTCGCTATGATGCGCCCAAGGCGTGAGATCTTGGCTGGTTTTTAGCTGTGGCAGAATAACGTTAATATCACCGCGTAAGGCCGCATTAGCGCAGCGCAATTTATTAAATTCAGCGGCATCAATATCAATATGGATAACCTGAGCATGAGGGGCAAAGGTGTCTAGCTTTCCTGTCACTCGGTCATCGAATCTAGCCCCGACGACGATCAGAAGATCGCTCTCTTGAACCACTAAGTTCGCCGCTTTTGTGCCATGCATGCCAAGCATGCCCAGATAGTGTGGATCATGGCGTTCAATGGTTCCCAGTCCTTTTAAAGTACTCACGGAAGGCATGGGGTTTTGGCGTAAAAATTCGCGTACGGTCTCGGTCGCTTTTGCGAGTTGGACGCCTCCCCCAACATAAAGCACTGGGCGTTTTGACTGAGCCAGTAACTGCTGAGCTTTGCTCAATTGTTCCGGATCGACCTGTGGTATTTCGGGAGGAGTAAAATCGGGAAGGATAGAAACTGGCGCTTGACCAAGTTGAACATCTTTAGCGATATCAACGATAACCGGCCCAGGTCGTCCGGTTTTAGCCACTTCAAAAGCTTCGGCTAAAGTGGGTGCAAGCTCATTAATATCGGTAACGAGGTAGCTGTGTTTGGTACATGCCAGTGACATACCAATCACATCCATTTCTTGGAAAGCATCCGTGCCAATATGAGAACTGGCAACTTGGCCGGTGATGGCCACCAACGGAACGGAATCTAAAAAAGCATCGGCCAGTCCGGTAACGAGGTTGGTGGCTCCTGGGCCGGAGGTGGCCATACAAACGGCAACTTCTTGCGTTGATCTGGCCATTCCAATGGCCGCCATTGCAGCACCTTGTTCATGGCGGCATAGAATATGCTCGACCCCCCCATCATATAGCGCATCATAAATAGGCATGATGGCCCCCCCCGGATAACCAAAAACGGTTTTGATTCCCTGCTGTTTTAATGCGGCTACGACTAGTTGTGCTCCTGTCATCGTAAACCTCCCTGTCGGCAACCGATGTTGCTGTCATTGGTTATATTTTTTATGCACGTCATGTGCGGCTCCCCATTCTTCCTGTTATGTCATGTTCAAAAATAAAACGACATGGCTTTTTTATTCACAATAGTTGTAAAAAAACCCCCGGACTTTTCAGTGCGGGGGTTTTTTTGAATCTGTGTGTTATTTTGCGCCCACAAGCCCCCGCGCGGTCCGAATAATGACCACGATAAGCAGGCTAATCAGTGAGTTAAAGTGAGCGCTTAAATTCATCATATCTGTTCTATTTGTTGTCGTACTATGGTACGAAATTGTTTGCGTCTCTAGTGGTATCACACATCTCTGTTACATGACAAGCAAAAACTCATTCTTTTTTCACATTCTTGCATGGTTCTTAGCCGCTATATATCTTTCAGGGCCTGAGTTTTCTTTATCTGGCTTGTTGAATTTTTTATTGTGATATCTAAGGAAAGTGATGGGACTTGCGATTATCCATAGTCGAGCCAGTATTGGGGTTCAAGCGCCAGTGGTGACTGTTGAAGTTCATATCAGTAACGGCATGCCCGGATTCAATCTGGTTGGGTTGCCGGAAACTACGGTGAAAGAGTCTCGGGATCGAGTGCGTAGTGCCATCATTAATTCTCGCTTTGAATTTCCCGCCAAACGCATAACCGTAAATTTAGCACCTGCGGATCTACCCAAAGAAGGGGGGCGGTTTGATTTGCCGATCGCATTAGGTATTTTAGCCGCTTCAGAGCAATTACCACTTCTTCATCTTGAACGTTATGAATTTATTGGGGAACTGGCTTTATCCGGTGAAATTCGGCGGATAAAAGGGGTTTTACCCGCCGCTTTGGCCGCTCATAAAGCCAAACGCAGTTTAGTGGTACCACAAGATAATGGGGATCAGGCTGCACTAGTGAGCGAGGGGCAGCATAAATCCGCACAGACACTCCTTGAGGTTTGTGCGGATCTGTGTGGTCAGAAAACGTTGACGCTTTTTCAAAGTGATAAACAGCATCAACCGTTGAATCATCAGCGCGATCTACAAGATATTATTGGTCAGCAGCAAGGGAAGCGAGCATTAGAAATTGCGGCGGCAGGGAGTCATAACTTATTGTTTCTTGGCCCGCCTGGAACTGGAAAAACGATGTTAGCTTCGCGCTTGTGTGATTTATTACCCGAAATGAGCGATGAAGAGGCGATGGAAACCGCATCGGTTGCTTCGCTCACGGAGCAATATATTAACCAGCATAATTGGAAGTTGAGACCTTTTCGTTCTCCTCATCATTCTAGTTCGATGGCTGCACTAGTGGGTGGGGGGACGATTCCAAGGCCAGGAGAAATTTCTCTAGCACATAATGGTTTGCTTTTTTTAGATGAAAGGCATGAAATCCCAATAACAAAAAAAAGTCAAATCAACATTAACTTATTGAATAAAATCATTTTAATCAATTAATATTCTCTTTTTTTACTTTGACAATATTCACACTGACATCTACGTTAAATATTAGCTGTCAATCTATGGGGTTTGGTTGTGAATATAAAAACACTAAATGAGCTTTCTTTGTTAAATTCCGCACTGTCCGAGGAATACTCTAACTACCTAGTCTCTGCTGCTGAATCCTCAGTCTCAATAAGGTGCGTTCAGCCAGTGTTGAATGTTTATGCTGCTTACTGTTATTTGGTTGAAGAAGGCAACTACACGGCTTTTAAAATTTTGAATGACTCAAACTTGTTCAATGCGCACTTTTATTCGCTCATTGGGTTCGTTTATGGCATCGATGGCATCAATCTTAAACGTAAATACGTCCTATGCCACCACTTCAAAAAAATTTATAACCACATCGCACAAGATAAGCACTTAAGCTTGGATGAAATAAAGCTATCATCTGTCAAAGTTACAGAAGATGTTTTGAAGTGTACGGCACAATTTAGCAAGCTTAATATAGATAAAACAAAAGCTGATTACCTGAAAGGGTGGCAGGTGGTATCAAAAGAAAATCAATGCCTTGAGGTTCATCTTGATACACTCTATGTGAATTTTGGCGAGGATTTTACAAATAAAGTTCATCTAGCTCTAAAAAACTATGCCTCTAAACAAAAATCTTCATCTCTAAGTAATATTTTGAACGGCTTCAAACAGCTTTTTGTCGGTATGTCAGTCGTTTATGTCGAGCGGGATGGTATTACAATAGAAACCTACCTGAGTCGCAAGTGTGTTCAGCCCTTTTTTCATAAAGTGTTTAAAGTGCTTTTTGTGCGCTCTCAAGCGGCTCTGAACTGCCCTAATTACTTTCACAGTCGGTGGCGTAATATCATTAACTTTTATACAGACTGCTTTATCAATACTGGTGTCTTTGATGAGCCTCACAAGCCATTTATCGTTCCAGACTGGAAAGACCCCAAAAGTTCAGCACCTATTTTTTCAGTTGGTGGCAATGCGACACAGAAAGAAAGCAATCGATGGTTTTTCAATATCCCAAGTAGAATTAAAGATGAAGAAGCTGTTTTAGTTATTCAGCAACGTGTAGATCGAGACATGGCGCATATCAGGCATGTATGCCTTTTGAAGTTTAAGGAGCTTTTAGATCGAGAAATTAGGAATAAAGCCTTTAAAAAAAATGGCTCAGTTAAACCGCTGCAAAGTACTTTGGGGTTCAGTCAGTACTACAATATTGTTGGTGAAGATAATCTAAACAACACAGTTGCAACGTTTTACGCACACGGTATAGGAGCAAAGAAAAACTATCTGAAATATTTGGGTTTTTTCGGTAATGCTAAACAATTTAACAAAGAGTTAAACCTACCCAATAAATCAACGCTGAATGCTCTTTTG
This sequence comes from Vibrio cincinnatiensis, assembly GCF_022113815.1. Classification (GTDB taxonomy): domain Bacteria; phylum Pseudomonadota; class Gammaproteobacteria; order Enterobacterales; family Vibrionaceae; genus Vibrio; species Vibrio cincinnatiensis_A. The sequence goes on along the minus strand of NZ_SGOM01000013.1, from coordinate 33,770 downwards.
ACATTACTTGTGATGGAACATCCTTTGATCACACCTTCTTGGCTAGCAAAGTGGGAACTATTTGATACGCATGGTAATGAGGTGGGCTATAAACAGGTTGGCAATCAGTATATAGCAGTAAGTTACAAATCACGCAAAGGAGTAATCAATGCGCAACAAGAGGTAGTGCTCAACGAGTTTTCTAAATCTATAGTAGAGTTCTTGATACAACATACCCACATAGCGCGTGAATACCTAAAGAATAAGGGGAATGTGGATTGGCGAAAAATGATTTTAACCGCTACCCACTCCAATGCGACTTGCCTAAAAGATCTTAATACTACTCTTCACACTGCTGATGATTTCTATGACTGGCTTCAAGATAAATCGCTCTTTGATAAGAGTTGCGATATTAGCCAAGCAGATGCACAAGCTATTTCTGACATCCATTCATTGCGATCGATTAGACGACACCGTGGTTTCCAGATTTATCTGGAAACACGCTCAATGGATGCGGTTGCCGAAGCGTTAGGTCATGAAAAGAAAAATACGAACTTACTGACATCATATCTTCCTAAGCCACTCATGGACTTCTTTAATAGGCGTTGGGTACGTCAGTTCCAGAGCGCTATTTTGCTTGAAGCAATGAAAGAGTCAGTGCATCGATTTGATGCTATTAACATGAGCGCAGACGACATTGATGAATTCCTAAAAAATCATGGTATCAGTAATATTCCTGAACATCTTGATCATGGTTTTGTCCAACAGAATACCACTGATAATGAACCCCCTGACTCTTTAGAGTTCGACCAGTTGACCTATACTATTTCCACTTCTCTTTTGCAGCTACTAATGGTGATACGCCTTATTGTAGAGAGTTGTGATGAAGAGTGTTCTTTTTTAGATGTTGTTTCCCACTGGTATCAGTCTGCGGTGTTTATCTTAGATACCTTAAATTCAGGTAACCATAGTGCTGATGCTGTTCTAATGGAAATGCTCGATATTGCAGCCAGTAATAAGCTTGATGCCGATTCAATTAAAGGAGCGCTGCTATGCTAAGTGTCGTTATCGACAATTCCTCCATTGCTAGTCTCATTGAAAGCATTGTGCGAGACAACTCGATGCTTGATGGCCTAAGTTCTGATGCACTTGAACATATTGTAAATTATTCAGTCGCTAATGATGACTATCGAGCATTAGATATTATTACCCATATCCACACGGGTATATATGGTTATGATGAAAGACAACCTGAGTGGTTAGAGTCCAGTTTTCCTGAAAATAAATGGGTATTAAGATTTGGCAAAACCCCAAAAACGATACATTGGGACACTATTTACTTGGATGATGGAAAGAAACTAACTGACACAAAGCATCAGAAGTTATTAAACAGTTTTAAATACTGGATTACAGCTGTAGATAACCCGCTTGAAAACGGTGGAAAGATGATTGGTCCAGTAATGGCTAATCAAAAGGCTAACAGAGTTATCTCCCTAATCAATGCTATCTTACTGCACTCGAAGGAATTAAAGCTTGCGAAATATCACCTTCAAAATGTGAATGATGACTTTTGGTTGAATATATTGATGCAACTCGCTGAGCATGGAAGTTTTCATGGGGTGTACGAGCTTGATAAACGTACCAAGGCATTACTGGACAATGCTTGTCATGGTGTTTCTGATACAGATGCTCAAAAGATTAAAGAAAAATACCCCTATATTTCACAAGATGTTGTTCAAGATGAGGCTATCTTATTTTTAACTGCGAGAGATAAGGCGTGCACTTGGCTTTTCAAGCAAGGTTATTATCAAAAGAGCGAGGGTATTCATTATGATGGCAATTCTGCTGTACTCCGTAAGCTGTTATTTGAGGGTAGGATACTTTATCACGACATCAATTTCCCCAACTATCCAGAACTTCGACTCAAAGAGTCAAGACAAAACACAGAGTATCGAGCTGTTGAGAATAAAGACTCATCTACAGGCACGAATCAGAAACATATCTCAGTATACATTGAAAATATTAGATTAATTCATACCAACCTTGAGCGTGAAGATGCTGCAAGTCCCTCTATTCTGTCCGAGCGTGTCAGTGCTAGCAGCATTAGTCAGTTAGTCCGTTTAAAAAAAATGGGGCGAACACGCACCTTGCCGCCTAAGTTTGTGTTTAATTTGATTCGTCAATGCTATGAGTTTGCCAAAGAGCACCTACCTAGAGATGAAAGCTCGGTTACCTTGCTCGACGAAGTGCTCACCATGCTTGCTAAGGCAAGAAGCAAGTCTACTGAGAAGCACTCCAACCCCTACCGTCCACACTCAGATAGCTCTGCTTGGGATGAAAAATTGCATCGAGGCATGTCTAGCTCGATGCGGGGTTACTGGTTTCAAACGGAGGCTATCAGTTGCCTGAGTGACGAATATCGAAGAAAAGGTATAAAACAGGTTCAATGGTTCGTAACAGGCACTGAAAATCGCTTTGAACGGATAAGAGCTAATGAAAGCCTATTTGAGTTGTTCTCAGTGCTGCAAGGCTCTTTACAGATCTTGGTGGGAGCTATTATGGCACGACGACAAGATGAGTTAGTCAAATTGAAGTCACATGGCAATTTATATCCCAACGTAGACCCTTTTTCAAAAGAAGGAGCAAAGACTGAGTACAATTTAATATTTAAGGTAAAGAAAACAGGCTCAAAGGGTGTAAATGCCACAATAGAAAGACCAATACCTTTATCTATCGCTAGATTCATTTGGCAACTTGAACAATTTAATATCAAAGCCAGTGAATTGAATTTGGTCTATGGAAAGTTATCGCTGTTTAACAACTTAAATTCACTCCGAAGCCATCTAAATCCAGTACAATCTACAACCTATAATGCACATCTCGATGCTTTATGTGATTACGTCGAAACTGATTTGGTGAAGTATGAAAACAGTGAATACCGTCGCAATTACGTTCGTCAGCACCAACTAAGACGCTTCTTTGCGATGGCATTCTTCTGGTCTAAAGGGTTTGATGGCATGGATACCCTACGCTGGATGCTTGGGCACTCTGATATGGAGCATTTATATAATTACATCTCTGAATCAGAGACAGGAGCGGTACTTAACGGAGCTAAAGCGAGCGTGATTGTTCGTGGTGTAGTCGACTCTACCTCTGAGCTTGCCAAGCTCGAAGGAGTGGAAGAGGTTCGTAAAATTATTGCAGAGCGACTGACTGGTGATAGCTCAACGCCGATTACTATAGAGTCGGTGAGCGAGGCAGTAGAAGATTACGCGGATGAGTCTTATTTAACTATCCCTCACATTAGCCAGCTTCAAAAAGAACAGGATATTGAAACAGAGGTAATCCATCTTTTAGAAGAAGGGCGAATCACGCTTGAACCAGAGTTTTTTACCATCGAGGATGTTGATGGAAATACAACTCAAACCTTTAATCTAATTTTAAAAATCAAAGACCTTGATTAAGGATTGAGATAATGAAAGCGTTAGAGAAAAATCAAACTAAGGTACTTGAAACAGAAAAGCTGTTGAGAGAAATCATCAAATCGCCCGTTGAGTTTAAAAATGATGAAGAACTACTAAAGGCTTTGAGGTCACAATCGGCTATAGCTAAATATCAAAATCAAGAGCGTCACATCACTTCGTGTTCGTTAAACACGGTCAAAAGCATCTCAGAAGCATTACTAGACAGAGGTTTCTTATCATTAGATGAATTGCGTATTAATGCGAAGCTGGCGATAGAGGCTGTACTTCATCACGAGAAAGCTTCTAAAGGCAACAAACAAACCGCAGTGGGGTTAAAACAAAAAGTTGCTGAGCTTGAAGCAGAGCTTGATGCAGTGCAGCGTAGCAATGTTTTATTGACCGTTATGGTCTCAGAGTTGCGTTCTAGGCTAAAGCAACTTGCAAAGCATGAAGGGACAATCGAAGAACGGAAGGAGCTTTACCGAGAGCATAATCGGAAGATTGAAGCACAGATGAGCTTCACTCTGAATGGAGAAGTGTGATGGTGGTTCGCAAGCTTAAAGATTTTGAGCAATGGAGTCATATAGGGTTCGATGGCAAGCTTATATTTCGTAAGCCTTTAGACATCCCTTTCGTTACTTACAGTAATCATGTGCCTTGCTATGAGGCCAATGCCTACACTCAGAGCTTGGTAGTCAGAGGCTTAAAAAGTGATACGATTCGAGGGTATGCACACGATATTATCCACTTGGTTCGTTTTATTGAAAAGCAACCAATGTTGAGCCGATTTAGCCAACTTACTGATGCAACGTTCACCCTTTTTGTTCAGTCGTTACAAGCAGAGAGAACGCCCCTCGGTGAACTGAAGCGCCGTAATAATTCGGTGATAAAGATTGCTCATTCCTGCCTTGATTTTTTGCTGTTTGTCCAAGAGTTTCATGATTTGAACTCTTTTATTGGTAAGGATAAAGGTAATTCAATTAAGGTGCTTGAAAAGCCCTATAAGCGGAAACAAGAAGGTTACAAGGGCTTCATTGAAGGTGTCAAAGTCACCCACGCAGCCGTACCAACAAAAGATGAAATCAAGAAACTCCACCCTGTTTCTCAAGCTAATGCTTTGCGTGTATGGGAGTTTATAAAGACTCAGAAAAACAAAGATAAACGCAAAAGGGATATGGCGTTATACACAGCAATGGAGCAACTGGGTTGTCGTATATCAGAGCTTCATTCGATTAAAGTGACTGATTATTATGAAGCTAGGCGCACTGGTATGCTCACTCTTACCACTCTAAAGCGTAAGGACGATAACACCACTCGAAAGATTCCCGTACCGCACCTGTTACTCTCGGTGATTGCAGATTACATCAAAGTTCGCAAGAAGGTCATGAGGCAAAAAAAAGTGCAACATGACTACCTTTTTATCAGTTTAAAAACAGGTCAATGCTTATCCGCTGACTCATGGACAACGTACATGAACCTATGGAAAAAAGACCTTGGTATCAAGGGGGAGTTGCACCCACATCTGTGGAGACATGCATTTATTACAGACAAGCTTAAGGAGCTTATTCTTGCCTCTAAAGAAGTTAATGACAAAGATGATTTCCGAAAACATTTGCTTCATACACAAACATTTAAAATGCAGCTTCAGCAATGGACAGGTCATACGCAATTGAGTTCGCTAGATACTTACATTGACCTCGCATTTGCTGATATTCATGGCTATACAGAGGTTTACAATGCAGTTTCGCTAAAGTCGAGTGTTGAGCTTGCTAAACGTCAGATCGAGTTCTTAGAAGAACAGATAGCAGGGAAAGAGCTAACATTTACCGCAGCGCTCGTGGAGATCAAGATATTGTTAGAAGCCTTTCAGTCAGATATTGATAAAAGCATCATCTCATCGTGATAACAAAGTTTGCTGTTTAGGTAATCTAAAACAACTTCTGGACAAAAACTGTTTAGAGCCGTTGAGCTGATATGCTAGATTCGGATGAGATAATGAACAAGCAAAACGCGTTGTTAAGTAATGAACAACGGCGACTAACACATAGTAAAAATGCCATGCGTTGCGAATCACTTCAAAAAGTTTGTTAAGTGTATTTATCCCCGTAAAACACTAACTCTGCATCTTGGTGGTGTAAATGCCAGTTTTTCCAATGTTCCTTTTCAGTCTCCACTTTTTCGTTATCTACAACCCTAGGGATTAACAACTCAACGTCATCTCTTTTTTCATGAGATACAACGAAGTTATGGCAGTTCTCAGCGATCATTCGGTTAATATTCTGAGTTTGGTCTACGGTCAGTTTAGTCCCTCGTAAGATGGGAGGTGAAACACCAACCTGCGTATACAACAAATGCCTCGGTCCCAATGGCAAAATTATTTCACTTTTGGGTTTTGCCCAGCCACCATTAAAATCATAGCTTTTACCATTATCATAATTTAGTCGAACCACTGGATTGTCTGATGTAAGCCAACTCATACCATTGGCAGGATAAAGTATCGTCCATGAATTTTGGTGTAGTTGTTCAGCTACAGTAGTAAGAACATGTTTTATAGACCATAACCAAGAAGCTCTGCCCGCCAACCATGTTACTTTTACTATAAATGCGTCATTACCATCCTCTTCAATCTCCACCTTCATTGGTAAGCTATCATGGTAACGTGCCTTTCCATCAGGTTTAAAGTCTGGCGGAATTTTTAATTTAATATCATTGACCACATCTTCGACAATTTCACTCAGAGCCTGTTTGTCAGAGCGCTCTAAATGCTCAAAGTAACGCTTTGGAGTACGTAAATCCTGAAGTGCAACGAAGTTAGCTAACAATTTATAATCATTCCTCGTGAGCTTCTCATTACGAATTGCTCTATCAATCGAATTTTTGGCGGGAGATTCATAATTAGAGTCAAACCAATTTTCCAAGATATCATCTGGGTTGCCATTCTGCGTATTAACATACAAATACCGAGAGTAACCGATAGCTGATGGATAGTAGTCTTTCCAGATAGGTACATTTTCGTGTTGAACTACTTTCCTATACTGAAATACCTTACCCTGTTCATTGCACCAATTTTTTAGATACATCTGAGGCAAAAAGTGATTGTCTTTTTTAACGCTCAATTAAGCCTCCATAATATGCTTAACGCCTTGTTATGTTTGATCTAAATTTTATGGAACATACTGTCGAAATAGTCATAATCTCGATAGCCATCAATCCAACTAAAGCCAGCCAATATTTCCCAAAGCAACCGAGATAGTTGCTTCAAACTATCATTTTCAACACTGACGCCTTTTAGGGTAATTGATATAGTATTTATCCTATGCAGAAATGAGAACACCTCATCATCATCGACTTGCACGTTACTGAGCAAATAAGATGTAGCTTCTTTAAACGCCTCAAATTCATTAAGAATGTCAGCTAAGAGAGCTTTATCGAGATTATTTAGAAACACGTGCCAACGCTCTTGGTCTGCTGTTAACTTTTCATTGAAATACTCTTTAAATGCCTGAGGTTCCATCAGATTTCTGAGTAAATCAGCCTTGTAAGGTTCTCGGCATGCGCCAACAATATGCATAATTAATTGACGTTTAAACTCGGTATATTGCGATATAAAGTGACTTTTTACCCGCTTTTTTTTCTTTTTCTCTGGGAGCCAAACAACCAAAAAGTAAAACCAAATGCTAATGAGCATCCCACATGACAAGTTAAAGACAATATCATTCCCCAGCTTAAATTGCTGAAAAAAGAATCCAGTACTTTCAAAAAGGAGCCTTTCTTCACTACTTTTCAGCGCTAAAAAGAGACAAAGAAAGCTAAGAACTAGTAAACCTTTGTTCAAAAGTTTCATTAACCATTTCCTCTAAAACATAACGCTGCACTCTGTGGAAATTTGGGAGCGCCAGCGAGTAAATTTTCCGTAGCAGCTCTTTGTTAGGAATTCTTGATCCAGTCATAAAACGTTTTGAAGGATTCATCTCGCTCCGATAGCTCTTCAAGATCTAAGTCATTAACAAGCTTGGTTAACATCTTGCGCATCTCTGCTCCTCGATAACGGTGACGGAATTCCTTAGGGTCTAAACCAAGCCAAGACTCTATTTCTGGATCTGGAATAGAACACCGCCAGCTAGCCAATTCAACTCCTCGGTTAAGCATATCGCGGGTTTTTCCAATGTCATTATCTGAGTCAGTAACGATTAGTACGGGAGAGTTTGTGATGATATTGCTAGCGGCATTGGCAACACGAGGGATAGTCATTTTACCCATGGCGACAATAATATTGATTTTCTTGGTCAGACCAAACTTATTGAGAATTTTAGTTGCCAAAAGTGATAGTAGTTCTCGGTCAGTGGTTCCTTCACAGACAATGACTAAGTCTGAAGTTGCGTCAAAATTTGAATCCTGTTTAACAAGCATTGATGACATATTATCGTAAGTGAAGGCTTCGATGATGGTTTGTCCATCTTTTGACACTTGTTCCATTTCAGTTGAATGGTAGACAACACCCTCTTCAGCTGCAATTCTAAGCTTAGATTTCAGAACACTTCTGAAGCTACTCCCTCCGATGATTGCCGCGTCGATATCTTCCTTACCGAACAGAATTATATTTAGAGACTTTCCAAGCGTTAAAGCATCAACTGCGTCTTTGGAATAACCAGACATGGAGATAAACACCCCAATTGTTCCAGCTAATTTACCGTCTACTTTGCCTTTGAACTGATAAATTGCTGAAGCTGGCAATTCGTCTTTATGCCATTTTGCCTCTAGCAGAAAAATACTGCCATCGAGAAAGAATGATCCATCAATCTGCTCTCCTTCGGCTTTATAACTTGCGCGAGGATCTAGTTGCTCATGCTCTAAACAACTTTTAATAATTTCCTCAAATGCATAGCCCCTTTTTCGGTACCATGTGGGAGGAGCATCATCAGTCGGTTTAAGCCATTTTTTATATTTTTCTCTGAAATCCATAGCCCGTCATGCTTTCTTTAATGACTGCATAATATCTCAAACACTGGCTCAGCTTTGCTGCGTCCGAGTGTTTTGACTTGTTAGCGCTTTGCTTATGTTAAACATTAAACATTCTCTTGTAGCGTTGTTGGAGTGCTATCTCACCACCTTCCATAATTTCACATACATTCTTCCTAACATTTACTTCTTGCAATGCGCCAGATGCTACTGGATTTATTTGGCCTCGATCTTCTAGCGCAATAACATACTCTGAATCACCGTTTACTACGATATTAGGGTTGTGAGTGACGACAATTATTTGTCTGTCTGCTTTGTTTTCATGTAATTTCGAAACGATCAAGCTTGTAATCAAGCCATTATCAAGGTCATCTTCAGGCTGATCTAAAACGAGCGGTTCAGTTCCATAAGATAATAAAAATGACAAAACAGCCGAGGCCTTTTGTCCAGCTGAACCTTGTGAAACATCCTTAAATCTATTGCCGTCATTAAATTTTATGGACAATTTATCCTCAGGAAACCACGTATTTATTTGATCAAAGCTTTGAGGCTGCAAGTTAGCCATGAATTCAGAAAATCTTTTTCCAATCTTAGCTCCTTGGATTTCACCAGACCTAAAGTTAAACACCTGAGACTTGAAGTCATGAATTTTAGATAGCCAAGGCTCTAGGTTACTTGAATTGCCAGAGCTTGTTGTGGCCAATAATTCTTTGTTTAAACTGTAAAGGAAGCCACACTCGCGATCCAAATCAAAAATATCAGCAGCAAAAGCGTTATCAGAACGCCCTATTACACCTCTAAATGATTCTTCCATGTGGTCTATATCTGAAAAAGGAGCTAAATCAACTTTAATGGACGAGTTTCCAGACAAGTGTTGCTTTAAGAATTCTAAACGATTTACTGTTAATTTTTTCCTGCATTCTATAATTTCATGATATGCAGAATTGATTAAAGAATCCGCCTCGCTTATCTGAGATGCTACCAGCTCCATTGCTTTTAGTGATTTATTAATGGTATCCCGTTCATCAATTAGTCTTGCATAATCAGAGGGGTTATCAATTCCTTCGCTACGCAATCTTTCAATTAACTCTTCGTATTTTCTAATAACTTCAAGATGAGACTTATTGAAGTCAGACTCACTATACCAGCCTCTAAACTGTGTTAATTCATTTCCAAGTGAGGCCACTGCTTGCGCAATAGCCTCTTTAAAAGATTGTGCTGCCCCATTCAAGTTTTTTAACTTGGTAAGAACTTTTGATTCATTTGCCGACTGCGAATCAAATGTAATGTCATCTATTGCAGGAATAGCAGAAGCGTTGGATATGGACTCAACTTGGTTCTTCAGATCTTCAATTCCAGTTTCATATTGCAAAACACTCGTTCGCTTTCCACTATATGCTTGATAGTTTTTAAGGATGTCTGTGTGACCAGAGTTCTCTATTGTTTTTATCTTCTGATCCACATCAGAAAGCTGTCCTAACAACACACTTTTATTTGCTAACTTTGATTGAAGCTCCCTTTTTTGACTGCACAATGTTTGAAAATGGGAGTGTTTTTCAGACCAATCCATCTTCCACTGTTGGTAACCAACAGTAGAAGACTCATCGATAAGACGAAGAAGCGTATTTGGGTTTTTAGCTAAGTCGAATATCTGCTTCTGACTAAAAATCTTTATTGGGAAGCGAGAATGTGCTTCACCCTCTTCGGGAATCCAGTGCTGACCATCATAACGAGAAATTGAAACGTGGTTGCTTGCCTTAGTCCACGTCAGGAGGTAATGAACTTCATCTCTCGTATAGATACAACTGATTTTTGTATTTTCAAGCATTACTCCTTCAGAATCTCTAGATGCTGATATTTTAGTAAAACTCTCGAAAGATCTACGAATTTCATTGTCGCGATCCAGTACATCAAAGTCTTTCGCTCTGTCCATACCTAATCGTATAAATTCAAGGACGGACGATTTTCCACTTCCACGACCTCCAATGATGGAATTCAACCAAGGGTTGAATTCCACTTTCAAAGGAGTCGAACGCCCTGCATATTTAGCATTTTCAATAGTCACAGATCGTAACAGTGTGTTGGAAGAACTATTTGGATCTGTTGTTTCGTTATCTGAACGAATTATGGAAGATGAACCATCAACCAAAGCCAGTTTAAGCCCTTCTATTGAAGGGATAGACATTTTTACCCAAGTATAAGCTCTCCCTATATCATTAGGGTGATGGGCGTCAGAGCCAATTATTGATGGTAAGTCGACATTTAAATTTGTGTATCTTGATAAAGGGGCATCAGCTCGCTCTTGATCAGGGAAAATTATTTCAACGGCATTTGCATGTTTGCAGACTTGCCCTATTGTGTGAGAAGAATGCTGCTGACAAAGTCCTGCCTTCATATCAATATGTGCTGGTATGGCAACGCCGCCAGCTGATATGATTTCTTTTATTACATTCTCAGCACTTTCCTCGGCTACTGAATCACTATCTCCTTTTGTCCCACGAAACTTTGATGCTCCGATAACAGCACTAATATCTGCTGAAGTTGCACAAGGGTCAAAAATACCCAGAACATGTATGTTTGAGTTGGCTGTAACCTCAACACCAGGAAAGACGAAAATTGAATAACCTTCTGCTCTTAAGTTTTCTGCCGCATCTTTAAGATTATCAATCCAGTCGCCAGTATTGTGATCTGTAACTGCTACACACTCTATGCCCTTGCCGATATAGTCCAACAGCCAATCTTTAGCGGTCTTCGATGCCTTTAAACTGCTATCTGTTTTCCCATAATCAAAAGAAGCTGGTGTGTGTGTATGAAAATCGAACTTCCACCATCTTGCCCCGACGAAACTCATTACTTACATCCTTATGTTCTATTTGCCCAAGAGAGTACTAACAGTCTTTTTTCAAAGACTAATATTTAGAAAGAATAGAATCTTTCTCTGACTGAAGTTTTTTAAGTTCTAACTCGATCTTACTCAAACGAGCTTTATCTTCTGGAGTAATTTCTTTAGCTTTCGGGTTAAATCCACATGCTGATATTGTTTGTTTTGAACTGGCAGTAAACCCAGTAAGACTTACTGTAAAATTGACTACTTCTGAGCGTCTGTCATTCTGGATCTTTACATATGCTTTATTGCCAGCGAGCATTTGAGCCACCAATTTACTTACTTCGGCTTCTATCTTGTTATCTGCTCTGACATAGCCAGAACGATAGGAGTTAGTATACAACCGCCCACGGAAGCTAATAGGCTGGTTATCATCAACTTTCACGAACATATCTACGTCTGTTCTTGGCGTGCCTAGAGCGCTATCAGAATCAAATGTCAGCATAAGTTGTCGTTGATCTGAAGTAACGTCACATCGAATCCCGATGCTTTCATCTTGTTTGTAAATATATGAGAACGCACTGACTGTTCTCTCTCCTGTTATTTTATCAGTACTGTCAGACGTCAACCACTTAGCTGATGCCGCTGGCGACAACAGTAATACTGCGATAAACAACATTGTTCTTTTCATTGGATAGCACACTCTTTGGTATTTTAGATAAGCAACCTAAATCATAATGGTGGTATTAGTTCCATTAAGTCAAAGAGTGTAGGGAATGAATGAACGAAAGTGTTAGTCCTAGCAAACTTTGGGTCCTAACTGTTTTAGCTGGCAGTTTCGCTCTCTATCTGAATTCTGTGACTGAATTAGTTGTTGCATCTAACGATTAAGTGAATATTCATTCATGAGGAGGGGCTAGATGAAGGTGTTAGATTGAATGGATAACATAGCTACTTACTCGACTAAATAGAAAAATGAATGACCTATCGTTCCGCTAGCATCTGAAGCGATGTGCTCCACTCCCTAACTCGGACAACACTCACAAAATACAAAGCCTCAAATTGACAATAATTATTACTCAAACTCGATATTAGGAAAATGCCAGAGTTTGAGCGTAAAGTGCTCGATTCGCTGCGAGAGCCTCTTGAATCGGGAGAGATTATTATTTCTCGGGCACAGGGTAAAACGCGTTTTCCGGCTCGCTTTCAATTGGTGGGTGCGCTTAATCCGAGTCCGACTGGCTACTATGAGGGTAGTCAGGCTCGGGTGAATCCTCAGGTTATTTTGCGTTATTTAAGCCGATTGTCAGGCCCGCTATTAGATAGATTTGATATGTCGATAGAGATCCCTGCTTTGCCGAAGGGAACCTTATCTCAAGGGGGAGATAGAGGTGAGAATACGATGACGGTCCGTCAACGTGTTTTAGTGGCGAGAGAGCGAATGATCGCGAGAAGCGGTAAGGTCAATGCTTTATTGCAAAGCCGTGAGATAGAGACGTATTGCCGACTGCATAAGGCGGATGCGGAATTTTTAGAAAGTGCCTTACATCGCTTAGGGTTATCAATACGAGCTTATCATCGCATCATTAAAGTGGCTCGGACTATCGCAGATTTACAAGGAGAAGTGGATATTCAGCGAACCCATTTGGCTGAAGCTTTAGGTTATCGTTCTATGGATAGGCTACTGAAACAATTATCTGCTCAGGCGGTGCTCTAACCTTTCTGCTTAGAGCTATCGTTTTGATGGTATAGGTTTCTTACTGTCTAGCTGTGATTTCAATGTTCTAGTTATTTTTTGTTATCTATCTACGATAAAAAAGGAGCATCATGCTCCTTTTTTCGTCGACTATTCACGTCATCGATTATTTACTTAACAGATGGTTGATGAGTTCAAAATATTCATCCATGGTTTTGATTCCTTGAGCTTGCACCAAGTAACGGTTATTGACGATAACCGCCGGAACCCCTGTTAGACCGCTGTCTTGGAACTGTTTATCAAAACGGCGAACCATGGAGTCGGCCGCAAATCCGTTGAACGCGGCATCAAACTTGGCACTATCAATCCCTTCATCAAGAAAAATTTGACGCAATTCTTGATCATTTTTAGGAGCTTTACGTTGGTTATGGATGCGGTTAAACATCACTGGTACCATTTGTTCTTCAACATTGAGTGCGAGCATCGTTGCGTAAGCTTTACTCATTGATTTACCCATTTTGCCACCCATAAATGAAACATGGTTTTTTTGTAGGGTAACATTTTCAGGAAGCTGGGTTTTTAACTGTTTAATCACCGGTTCAAAAGAGTAGCAGTGTGGGCAATAAAAAGAGAAGTATTCACTCACACTCGGTTGGCTTGAATGAGGGAGGTCGAGCACTTTATAGTGAACACCTTCTTTAAATTGAGCAGCCTGTACAGAAAGGCTTAGCATTAGGGTTGCAACCAGTGCAAACAACTTTTTCATATTAACTCCATAATTCTCTTTTGAGGCAGTTTACCAAGTGGGCGTGAGTGATAGTGCTGGCTCTTGTAATGCGGCAAGCTGTTCTTTAAAGGACAGCACTTGACCTTCCCAATATTTTGGATCATTAAACCAAGGGAAAGCGAGTGGAAATGCGGGATCGTTCCAACGTTTTGCCAACCAAGCCATATAATGCACCATGCGTAGACCACGCAGTGGTTCAATTAGTTTCAATTGATTGGGGTTAAAATCGCAAAACTCTTGATAACCTTCAAGCAGAATATCTAATTGGATCAGTTTCTCTTGTCGATCTCCACTTAATAACATCCATAGATCTTGAATGGCTGGGCCATTACGAGCATCGTCTAAGTCAACAAACATTGGGCCATCTCGCCATAAAATATTACCTGGATGGCAATCACCATGTAAGCGAATGAGATTATTTGTGGGTTGCCAGCACTGTTCAAGGTGGGAGATCAGCAGGTTGAGATCGTTAAAAAATGCATTTTCTAAGTGCGTGGGAATAAAAGAAGCGCGTTCGAGAATCTTTCTCGGTTGGTAGAGGTATTCTTCTAAACCAAGGGTCGGACGGTGGACAAAAGGCTGGATAGCTCCTACTTTGTGAATTCGGCCAAGAAAGCGGCCGACCCATTCTAGTTGTTGTTCATTATCCACTTCAAACTGACGTCCCCCCATGCTATTAAATAGGGCAAAATAGTAACCTTGATAATCATGTAAGCTCGATCCATTGATGACCAGAGGGGGAGCCAGTGGAATTTCAGCGTCCTCAAGCTCCAGTGCAAAGTCATGTTCTTCTTGGATTTGTTCCTTACTCCAACGCTGTGGCCGGTAGAATTTGACGACAAATCGTCGGCGTTGTTCATCACTAAATTGATAGACACGATTTTCGTAGCTATTGAGTGCTAAAAAACCGGATTCAGCACGAATACCGATACTTTCTAGTGCATACCAGATTAAATCCGGGGTCAGAGCATCAAAGTGAAAGGTTGCTTGAGTCATTGTTTTAAAAGGGCTCATTGCTAAGCCCTTTGCCATAGTGTACGAAGGTTAAAGGGGTTTTATAAACCGACTCTCTACCTCGGTAGAAAAAGATTGACTGTCGCTGAGTATAAACTGAATTGTGGTGACCGTTGAGGGAAGATTATCAGGATTTACCCCCAAGCTAAGAGGAACGTTGAGCACTTCACCTGGTTTGACGCTAACCTGCTGTCGGCCATACCAAGAGACACCCACTACGCCGTTTACTTGTAAATGGTAAGTTTGGGTTTGCTGCGTTTTATTGATTATCTTTAAGGTGTAAGTATTTTCTATCTCATGGTTGCTATTGATTCTAAACAGTTGGTTTCTATCTCGAATCACGGTGAGTCCTACGGGGTCAACATTGGCAACTTGTACAAAGAACAGCCCAAGCATTAAGATCAGCACCCCACCGTAACCCAACAATTTGGGGCGTACTACTTTTGTTTTATTTCCGGCTAAACGATGTTCAGTCGTGTAACTAATGAGCCCTTTTTCATAACCCATTTTTTCCATTGTGGTGTCACAGGCATCAATACAAGCCCCACAGTTGATACATTCATATTGTAAGCCATTACGGATATCAATTCCGGTTGGGCAAACCTGCACACATAAATTGCAGTCGATACAGTCACCGAGTCCTAACGTTTTTGGATCCGACTTTCGTGAACGAGGGCCTCGTTGTTCTCCACGTTTTGAATTATAGCCCACAATAAAGGTGTCTTTATCAAACATAGCAGACTGAAAACGGGCGTAAGGACACATATGAATACACATAATCGAGCGCATCCAACCTGCATTTCCATAAGTACAAAGAGCAAAAAACCAGACCCAAAAAAGCGCCCAGAAAGAAGCTTCTAATGTGAAAAAATCAATGACAAGATCTCGGATCGGAACAAAATAGCCAACAAAGGTTAATCCGGTGGCGAGAGCAATGGCAAACCATGCGAGATGCTTGATGGTTTTACGTAATGCTAAATGGGCAGTGAGTTTGTTTGAGTCTTGCTTACGGCGTTTATTGGCACTACCTTCGAGCTTTTCTTCAAACCAGATATACATAAACGTCCACACCGTTTGTGGGCAGAGGTAACCACACCAGACTCTCCCTAAAAAAGTCGTGAGGAAGAATAATCCAAAAGCGGCGATCACAAATAAGAGGGCAAGCAGTGTGAGATCTTGTGGATAAAGTGTTGTGCCAAAGAAATTAAACTGTTGCTGGCTAAGATCAAATAGAATGGCTTGGCGTTCACCGTAAGAGATCCATGGAATCAGTGCAAAAAGCAGCAATAAAACCCAACCGCCATAACGGCGTAATTGTTGGTAGGCTCCTTTACTTTCCCGCACATAAATACGATTACTGGGGTTAAAGCGATCGTCTTGTTGGCTTTTTGGTGTTATCTCTTTAACGTCAATTTTATCTTGACTCATAACCCATCCTTTTTGGTGATGTGGTGCAACTTCTTACGTTCACACTCTTTAACATTGCGATTTCACTGAGTAGTGTATGAAAAGACTGAGTGAAATTATAGCGGTGGTAACGTTTTTGTTTCTTTAATGCAATCAAGATTTAACAATAAAAGATGTTTTTGAAGGGGGAACGGTATGCAGGAGAGAATAAAAAAGCAGCCAGTGGCTGCTTAAATAGAAAGAGGATTACTTAATAATTCCTCGTGCTCGTAAAATGGCACTTTTGAAATCGTCTTCATAATCTTTTTTGATGCCGGGAATAACAGCATCTTTACTGCTATTACGCATTTTAAGATGATAAATCAGCACATCATCCGTGAGTGATTCTAATGCTCCTTTATAGCCAGCCTCTTGAGCCAATTGAGCAATAAATTGGACTAAATTGAGTTCTGACGCTTTCTGCCATTCTGGTTCTAATAGCTCAAGTAATTCTTCAATTCGATGACATTGCATCGCTTTCTCCCTATTTTTGTAATGGTTTTTGCTAAAGATAGCAAATTGAATCGAGAATACCAATAACCCCCAAGTTTCTGGGAGAGTGGAGGTATGCCTTCGTTCAATCAACGGGTTTCGGTGGAGAGGTGTGTGGTGAAGAAAAAAGCGCAGCTTAAACTGCGCTTTTTAACTTAAGCGGCTTTAACCACTTTTGTTTCTGGCGATGCGATTAACGCATTTTTTTCCACAAGAGTGGAGGCAGACGCGATTTTTTTTGCAATCGGAGCAGCAGTAAAACCACTACGACGGCGCATTGCACTACGGTTCGTGTGCGAAAACCTGACAGTTGTTGGGCGCATTCATTTACCTAACGGTCAGGCACATCCATTGCCGATGTTATGGCCTAAATAACTATGAGTTAATCTCCACACGCTCTGCGGCGAAGAGTCGCTCATTCTGGCAATGCCAATCCAAATAGTTATTTAGGAATAATGATATGCTTGCATATCAGAGTTAGCCTAGCATTAACCGAGTCATTGATCGATAGCCAAACCGTATTTTTGTTAAATAAGTGAAGAAAGTGTGTGAAAGTGTCGCTTGTGTTGTGGTTACGTTTTACGATGGGGGTCGGGAAAACAACGTAGGAGGGAATCTATGTCATTGCTCAAAAAAACCTTAGCCAGCTTTGGTATTGGTTCAGCAAAAGTTGATTCTGTATTACATCAAGAGGTTCTCTTTCCTGGCCAGAGTGTCAAGGTGACCATTCATGTTTATGGTGGTTCCTCTGAGCAATGGGTTGATAATATCGAACTGAAGTTGTGCTGCCGATATATTGCTGAAGCGCCACAGGAAAGGGGCCAACCATCTGGTCATCCTTTACGACGTATTCCTCAAACTCATGTTCTGGCTCATTGGTCTTTACCTTACGCTTTTACGATTAGTACTGGGGAGACGCGTGATTTTGACATTGAACTACAGGTGCCGTGGAATACGCCGGTTACGATTGGTGACTCGCAAGTTTGGCTAGATACGGGGCTGGCGGTCGCGCTCGCTCGAGATCCTAGTGATAAAGATACGTTAACAGTTAGGCCTGAGCCTTTAATGGAAGGCATTTTTACCGCTTTAGAGCAGCAAGGTTTACGTTTACGTCAGGTTGAGTGCGAGGCGGCCGAAGGGTTTGAATCTCCTTTTGTGCAAGAATTTGAATTTGTTCCCATCGATGGCCCATTTCATGGACGTTGGCGAGAATTAGAGATCGTCGCTTATCGGGAGCGGCACTCGTTACAACTGTGGTTTGAAATTGACCGTTATCAGCGTGGCGCAACAGGAATGCTCGCTAATCTATTGGGAACGGGACAGCTTACTAGGCAACTGACCTTAAGTTCAACTTTGTCTCCTCAGCAAGCGGGAGAAAAAGTATTGGCGTTTTTAGATTCAGCCACTTAATTAGAATTTACACTTTTCAGCTTACACGTGTAAGTTTGATGTGCCATACTGAGGGCTACGAGATGACTCAATATGGGCACCATTATGTCTTCCAGTCAATACAGCACAAAAGAAGAAATTGCGAATGCCATCAGTCATGGTATTGGGTTGCTATTAGGCATTATCGGCTTAGTGTTGCTATTAATAAAAGCGGTTGATCACCGAGCCGATCTTCTCACAATTACCAGCATGGGCCTTTATGGTGGGAGTGTTATTCTCTTATTTTTGGCTTCGACACTTTATCACTCCATTTCTCAACAACGGGTTAAACATTGGCTTAAGGTCTTTGATCATTGTGCCATTTATTTGCTCATTGCTGGGAGCTATACGCCATTTTTGTTGGTCAGCTTACGTACGCCGCTGGCGATTAGTTTGATGATGGTGATTTGGTCTATCGCTTTGTTCGGCATCATTATGAAAGTTGCCTTTATGTCTCGCTTTAAGAAATTCTCACTAGTGAGTTATCTTGTGATGGGGTGGTTATCGCTCATTGTGATCTATCAGCTTGTTCTTCATCTTGATGTGGGTGGGGTGACCTTATTAGCGCTCGGTGGAATTGTGTATTCGCTTGGGGTGATTTTCTATGTTGCAAAACGCATCCCTTACAATCATGCGATTTGGCATGGATTCGTGTTAGCGGGATGCGTATGTCATTTTCTGGCAATCTACTGGTATGTTGAACCGATGTAATTTATCGAGTTTCTAGCTGAGAAATGGTGACCATTAGCTGATAACGTTCCGCAAAAGGAACATCAACTTCAATCGCTTTACCTGCTACCGATGATTTGGGGCGAAGGTAGGTGTCAGCCATGCGTTTGATCGATTGCCAGATGGTGACAGTTTGTTGAGTCAGCTCAACCCCTTGTTCGTCCCAAATGGTTACCGCTAGGCGAATATTAATTACCGATTGGGTGCTTTGGTTCGTGATCGCTGTGGGTAAAATAAGTTTTCCATCACGATAACGGGCACTGCCGAATACGATGTCTATTCCGGACTCAGTGATCTGTAAGCTAGGTTTATGGTCATTAAGTTCCACCTTATATCGTTTCGTGGTGATCAGCGGTGCCGCAGTTGGCTGGATTGAGGTTGACTCTGGGGTTGTTCTTAAGGCCAAATAATGCCAAGTAAAGTCATCATTTAGCTGAATTTGGCGACCATCTTTGAGCGTCACCACTTCTGCGGCTGTGACGAGAGGAAACCAGCAGGCCAGAATTATTGAAAGTAGGTATTTCATGTTTCTCCTTAGCGTCGCCAAAAAGCGGGGAAAAATAGCACTAAAATGGTAAGAATTTCGAGTCGCCCCATCAGCATGCCTAAACTGAGTATCCATTTAGCTGCATCTGGTAGGGGAGCAAAATTACCAGATGGCCCTATCACGCTGCCAATTCCCGGTCCTACGTTTGCCACTGCGGTAATCGCACCTGAAATACTGGTGATGGGATCAAGCCCCATGGCGGAGAGTGAGCCCGCAATCACAATAATAGTAATAAAAAACGTTAATCCAAAAGCGATGACCGAGCGAACAATATCTTCATTAACAGGGCGTTGATTATAACGCTGTACAAACACACCTGAAGGATGAATCAGTTTCATCATTTGCTTATTGAGCAAGGCAAAGCCAATTTGGAAGCGAAAGACTTTAATCCCGCCGGAGGTTGAACCTGAACAAGCACCAGACATCATCAAGAAAGCAAATAATGTCGTGGGCAGGGCCCCCCATGCGGTAAAGTCATCTAAGCCGAATCCGGTTGTGGTGACAACGGAGACGATGTTAAACATGGAAACCCGTAGTGCATCCAATACCGAATAATCATTATGAAGCGTCAGCCATACCGCAACCACTCCGCTGGTAATCATGAAAAGTAGGAAAAACCCTTTCACTTGCGAATCGGTTAATAATTCTTGAATACGACGTTTTCGTAATGCAGAAACGAAGAGTAGAAAAGGCAGCCCACCTAAAAACATAAAGAGCGTTGCTACCCAATGGGCACCGTTTGAGAAATGGTTCATCGAACCATCAGAGGTTGAGTATCCGCCAGTGGATAGGGTGGTAAAAGCGTGATTAATGGCATCAAAAAGGCCCATGCCTGTGAGCATATAACCAACAATACACATCCCCGTTAAAATGAGATACACAGCCACAATGTTTTTGGCGACCGTTTTGGCTCGTGGGCTGCTTTTGTCAGACCAATCGGATGATTCAGTTTGGAATAGTTTCATGCCGCCCACGTTCAACATGGGCAAGACAGCGACGGCCATCACAATAAAGCCGACCCCTCCTAACCATTGTAAAATAGAGCGCCAGAGTAAAATGCTAGGAGCCATATCATCTAACCCACTCAATACTGTTGAACCTGTTGTGGTGATACCAGACATCGTTTCAAAATAAGCATCGGTAAAACTGATGTGGTTGATGAAGACAAAAGGCAGGGCAGCAAAAGCACTGGCAATGGTCCAGACCAAACTGGTGATGAGGAACATATCCCGCACGTTGAGGCGAAAGGTTGCGGTTCGTCCCAGCGTTAAACAGAAAAAGGCCATTAAGTGTGTGATGATAACGGCTTGGGCGAATTCGATGAACCCCTCGGTGCCGCTGACAAAGGCAACCAAGGTGGGGATGTACATGAATAGGGCGAGTTTAGACAGCACTAGCCCGATAACGAATAAGATTGGGCGTATATTCAGCATAACGCCAGTTACCTATAAGAAAAAGGGGCTTGGCTGGAATAAGCTTTCCACGTCAGGCACGTATTTTTTATCAACTAAGAACATCACAACGTGGTCGTCTTGTTCAATAATGGTTCTATCATGAGCAATCAGCACTTCTTCACCGCGCACGATTGCACCAATGGTGGCACCTGGTGGGAGTTTGATTTCTCCCACGGTTCGTCCTACCACTTTGGATGTTGTTTCATCGCCATGAGCAATGGCTTCGATCGCTTCTGCCGCTCCACGACGTAGCGATGACACGTTGACAATGTCAGCACGACGAACATGAGTAAGCAATGCCGAAATGGTAGCTTGTTGTGGCGAAATGGCTACGTCAATTACTCCACCTTGAACAAGGTCAACATAGGCACTGCGTTGGATCAGTACCATCACTTTTTTCGCGCCCATACGTTTAGCAAGCATGGCCGACATAATATTGGTTTCATCTTCATTGGTGAGTGCAATGAACACATCAACTTGATCAATATTTTCTTCAGAAAGCAGCTCTTGATCGGCAGCATCACCACAAAAAACAATGGTGTTTTCTAACTCTTCAGAAAGTTGTTCGGCTCGTTGGTAATCACGTTCAATGAGCTTCACGCTATAGGTATGCTCTAAACGTTTCGCTAAACTGGAGCCAATATTGCCACCGCCTACAATCATGAGACGACGATACGGTTTTTCTAGCCGCTGTAATTCACTCATGACTGAGCGAATATGGTTACTAGCAGCAACAAAAAATACCTCATCATCGGCTTCAATAATGGTGGTGCCTTGTGGGCGAATGGGGCGACCTTGGCGGAATATGGCAGCAACACGGGTATCAATATGTGGCATGTGTTCACGTAGGGCGGATAACGCATTCCCAACCAAAGGTCCGCCATAGTAGGCTTTAACGGCCACCAGACTCACTTTTTCCTGCGCAAAACTTACCACTTGCAGTGCGCCAGGATATTGCACTAAACGCTCGATATAGCTAGTGACTAACTCTTCAGGGGCGATTAGGTGATCAACAGGAACAGCACCAGATTGAAATAAGGCTTCTTTTTCTTGCAAATATTCAGGGGAACGAATACGAGCCACTCGGTTCGGGGTATTAAAAAGGGTAAAGGCCACTTGGCATGCGGCCATATTGGTTTCATCGGTATTGGTTACTGCAACCAACATATCCGCGTCTTGTGCCCCTGCTTCCCTTAATACATTGGGATGGCTTGCATGACCATTAACCACTCGTAAGTCGTATTTATCTTGTAACTCACGTAACCGTTCTGAACTTTTATCGACAACGGTAATGTCGTTGTTCTCACCGACTAAGTTCTCAGCGAGTGTGCCCCCAACTTGCCCGGCACCAAGAATGATGATTTTCATACCTTGTACTCTTATTATTCACCCATCAACCGCCAATGAAATCTGGTTGATAATGTGCAGACCCTATTATGCTTGTTTGTGGAGAACGGCGTAGTAAAAACCGTCCATATCTTCTTCGCCCGGTAATATTTGTCTTCCCGGTTGGCTGGGATCCGATCCTACTAATTGTGCATTGGTGGTCCGCGCTAAAAATGCTTTTATCTGCTCGCTGTTTTCTTGTGGTGTAATCGAACAGGTGGCATAAACCATAGTGCCACCGACTTTTAACTGTTTCCACATCGCATCCAGAATTTCACTTTGTAATTGAGCCAATGCCTCAATATCGCTCCCACGACGTAGCCACTTAATATCAGGATGACGACGAATGACACCCGTTGCTGAACAAGGAGCATCAAGCAAAATACGATCAAATTGCTCTCCTTGCCACCACTCTTCGGGGTAGCGAGCGTCACCACAAATAACATCGGCACGCAATTGCAGCCGCTCTAGATTGTCATAGACTCTTTCAAGACGTTTTGGATCGCTATCGATTGCCACCACTTCAGTATCGTGAGTATGTTCTAAAATGTGTGCGGTTTTACCCCCTGGCGCGGCGCAGCAATCTAAAATCAACTCCCCTTCTTGAGGCTGTAAGTAGTCAACGGCTAGTTGGGCGGCGGCATCTTGTACAGACACCCACCCTTTATCAAAACCAGGCAATACGCTGACATCGCAAGGAGAGGCTAATTTTATGGCGTCAGAGGCTTGAGTGTGCTCGGTGAATTCAATGTTTTCATTTTCTAGCAGTGTAAGATATTCATCTCTGGTGTGATATTGGCGGTTAACACGTAGCCACATGGGAGCTTTACTGTTATTGGCTTCAATAATCTGTTCCCATTGCTGTGGATACGCTTCTTGTAATAGCTTGAGTAACCAACTGGGATGGCCATATTTACCCGCATTGTGACTAACGGAGATGGCATCTAACGTTTCCTGATCTCGTAAATAGCTGCGTAAAACGGCATTAATTAAGCCGCTTAAGTTACTTCCTCGCAGTATTTTTGTTCCTTCAACCGTCTCGGCAACCGCAGCATGGGAAGGAATGCGCATAAAACTGAGTTGGTAAATACCCACTAAAATGAGATGGTGAAAAACGCGTTTCTTACCTTTTAATGGGTTATCCATCAGTTCATTGGCAATGGATTCTAAGCGTGGTAAATAACGCAATGCGCCATAGCAAATTTCTTGTAAAAGCGCATAGTCTCTTGGACGAATCGTTTTCTGTGCCGCTGGAAGAGCGTGCGAAAGAGAGTGGCCTTTATCAACCACTTGGAACAATACATTGGCTGCCGCAGCGCGAACATTCATGAGCAATACCGAATTGAAAATAAAAATAATGAGGACATCTCTGCCCTCGTTAAGGTTTAACTGAGTTGGCTACCGACTTCAAACCAACTTGCACGAGCATTGAGAATATCCTGCACTGGCATGGCTTTTTTTCCAGGTACTTGCAACTGTTCAAGAACCAGTAAGCCGTTGCCTGTGGCAACATAAATGCCGGATTTGTCTGCTTGAATAATCGTCCCCGGTGCTTGATCACAAGCTCGAGGATCTACTCGGCTTTGCCATACTTTTATCGTATTGTCAGCGACACCGAAATGACTCATGGGCCAAGGGTTAAAAGCACGTACGCAGCGTTCGATAAAGGCGGCTTCTTGTGTCCAATCGATTTTCGCTTCTTCTTTACTCAGTTTCTGAGCGTAATTGGCTTTGTCATCATCTTGCTTGATTGGTTGAGTCGTACCGTTGGCAATATCAGTAAGGCAGTCAATCAATGCGTCCGGACCTAGCGCCGCTAATTTTTCGTACATAGAAGCGCTAGTGTCTGTCTCTGAGATAGGCAGGGTCGCAATTTTTAACATATCCCCCGTATCAAGGCCGACATCCATTTGCATAATTGTGACCCCCGTTTCTTGGTCTCCCGCCCAGATTGAGCGTTGAATCGGAGCCGCTCCTCGCCAGCGGGGCAAAATAGAGCCGTGTACGTTAATACACCCCAATTTTGGGAGGTCGAGTACTGCCTTTGGTAATAATAACCCATATGCAACAACGACCATTAAGTCAGCATTGAGTTCAGCAAGTTGTTGCTTCGCTTCATCAGACTTAAAATTTTCAGGTTGATAGACTGGAATATTATGTTCAATAGCAATATGTTTTACCGGGCTAGCCGTCAACTTCTTTCCTCGCCCTGCAGGACGATCTGGTTGAGTATAGACCGCAATCACTTCGTGCTCCGAAGACAACAACGCCGCCAAATGACGGGCGGCGAAATCCGGAGTACCTGCAAAGACAATACGTAATGATTGACTCAAGGTAACCTCTCTATTCGAGTTATTGATTTTTCTCGTTGAAACGCTTAATTTTTTCCAACTTCTCTTTGATGCGTTTGCGCTTTAATGGCGACAAATAGTCGACAAACAGTTTGCCTTCTAAGTGATCAAGCTCATGTTGAACACAAATGGCCAGCAAATCATCGGCATCAAAGGTGAACTCTTCACCTTCTCGGTTGAGCGCTTTAACTGTGACCTCTGCTGCACGAGGCACAAGAGCCCGCGCGCCAGGGACAGACAAACATCCTTCTTCAATACCGTCTTCACCACGCTTTTCTAAAATTTGTGGATTGATCAGTACCATAGGTTGATCGCGGGTTTCTGAAATATCAATCACCACGATGCGTTGATGGATATCTACTTGTGTTGCCGCCAAACCAATGCCTTCTTCGTCATACATGGTGTCTAACATGTCATCGACGATTTTTTGGATTTCAGGCGTGACTTTGTCGACCGGCTTAGCAACGGTGCGAAGACGATCATCTGGAAATGTTAATACTTGTAATACAGACATATACACTCGAAATATTGAACTGTGCCGAAACAGCTTAACGCTTGTTGGCTCAATTCTAGACATTTTATGACCTAAATGACAGCATCGAGCAAAATTTATAGCAAACCTTCTGTTATCTACCGGCCAAGGAAGCAAGGTCATGAGCGTATTCATTCGTTACTATCGTCTTACAGCACTTACCTTCAATATGCTGTTTATCACTCTCTTCTCTCATTTTTCAGTGTTCGCTAGTGAGCCTGCGGTTCTGGCTGTGAAAGCGGATGCGCCGAAAACGTACATTGTGGTGAAAGGCGATACCTTATGGGATATTTCAGCGTTATATCTCGATAGCCCTTGGTTATGGCCAAGGCTTTGGCAAGTGAACCCAGAAATAGACAACCCTCATCTTATTTATCCGGGAGATAAACTAACACTAGTGTGGCGTGATGGGCAGCCAGTGTTAAGTTTGAAACCTATGGTTAAGTTGAGCCCGAAAGTGCGCTTAATGGAAAAGCAGTCATTGCCAACGGTCGAAGAGGGGTTGTTGTTGCCTTATTTATTGTCGGATCGTTTGATCGAAGAGGAAGAGATTGCGCAAAATCCACGAGTGTTAGGTTCGAACGATGGAAGGCAGTATTTAACTAAGCAAGATACGGTCTATATTTCTGGAGAGTCTAGCCATGCTCAATGGGGCATCTACCGGCCAATGACGGAATTTGTACGTGATGATAAAAAAATGGTCGCACTGCGTTTATTAGCGACGGCTGAGCGAGTGGACAGCCAAGATCAAGCTACCGCACTTTCTATTCATCAATTAGCGCAAGAAATCATGGTCAATGATCTCGCTCTCGCTGAAGTGGGGTTGAATCAACTTAATTTATCCACCTCTTTTTTCCCTCGCCCAGCCCCACAGGGGGTTCAAGCAGCCATTTTAGGGACGCTGGAAGGGAGCCAGTATGCAGCAAAAAATCAGGTTGTTGTGATCGACCATGGTAAAGATGATGGATTAGTACAAGGCAGTATGTTTGAGTTGTATCAAGAGGGAGCAATCGTTTATCAAGATAAAGAGGGATATAGCTACAAGTCGAATCGAGGAGAAGCGATTAATCTTCCACAACGCAAAGTGGGTACATTAATGGTGATTCGTCCTTATGATGCATTTAGCCTAGCCTTAGTGACGAACAGTGAATCACCGATTGATCAAAGCACATTGGCTCTAGCTCCTATTGATGAAGCCGTCTCTTCGTCGGTCGCTTCGATACAGTAAATTAATTTGACGAAACCAATGCAACACAAAGATCTTTGTGCATGGCTCGCTTTAAGCTTTACGCCAAAGCTAACGCAGAAGATGATTACCCGACTGTTGAGCTTAGATTCTCTGGCGAACATGCTCGATTATTCCTCTCAACAATGGTTAGCTTTAGGACTGAAGCCAGATCAAGTGGATTATTTGATGCATCAGGCTAAGCGAGAAGTTGAAGCTTGTTTAGAGTGGCAATCGAAAGAGGCTGGGCGACATATTATTGCTTTATATGATGAGCAGCGTTATCCCCCTTTATTACGCGAGGTCGCTTCTCCGCCGAAAGTTTTGTTTGTGGAAGGGCAATATTCGACTCTAGTTCAGCCACAAATTGCGATTGTCGGTAGTCGAGATGCCACGATAGATAATCAGCACATAGCACAACATTTTGCTTCGCAATTAGTGGAGCATGGGTTAGCGGTCACCAGTGGGCTTGCATTGGGAATTGACGGTTATGCACACGATGGGGCTTTAAAAGCATCAGGATCAACCATTGCGGTTCTAGGTTCAGGACTCGAATGTATTTATCCGACGAGGCATCAATCGTTAGCCGAGCGAATAAAAGTAAGTGGAGCTTTAGTGTCTGAGTTTCGCCCTAATACCAAACCAAGACCAGAACATTTTCCGCGGCGTAACCGTATTATCAGTGGTTTATCATTAGGGGTTTTAGTGGTTGAAGCCGCAGAAAAAAGCGGTTCATTGATTACCGCTCGCTATGCTTTGGAGCAAGGACGAGAAGTTTTTGTGGTTCCAGGCCCAATACATATTGCTAATTGTCAGGGGAGTAATCGTCTTATTCAGCAGGGAGCTTGCCTCGTTCAAACGGTGGACGATATCCTTGCTGAAATTACGTCATTGACCCATTGGTCACAAAAATCCACTATTTCCCCTCAAGAAGACCTTTTTTCTCCATCAAATGGTCAAGAAGAATTGCCATTTCCCGAGCTGTTAGCTAACGTAGGAGTAGAAGCGACACCCGTTGATATTCTTGCACAGCGGACCCATATCCCTGTACAAGAAGTCATGATGCAGCTCTTAGAGCTTGAGCTTTTAGGGCAAGTTGTTGCAGTTTCCGGTGGCTATATTCGTAAGGGGAGGGGCAAGCTATGATGGATATTTTGATGTATCTGTTTGAGACGTATATCCATAGCGATGCTGAGTTGCAAGTGGATCAAGATGAGCTTGAGGATGAGTTACTTCGAGCAGGGTTTCACCAGAAAGAGATTTATAAAGCCCTCCATTGGTTAGAAGAGCTAGCTGCATTGCAACAAAGTGATGCACATTCAGCGATGGCAACCTGTGCAGCGACTTCAATGCGGGTATATACGGCTCAAGAGATGGCGCGGCTCGATCTTGAAGCGCGTGGTTTTTTGTTGTTTCTTGAACAAATTCAGGTGTTAACGTCAGAAACTCGTGAGATGGTGATCGATCGTGTAATGGGATTAGAAACCAATGAATTTGAATTAGATGATCTAAAGTGGATTATTCTGATGGTGCTATTTAATGTCCCAGGCAACGAGAATGCTTATACCTTGATGGAAGAGCTTCTATACAGTAAAGAACAGGGTATTTTGCATTAGCATTAATTGATATGAGCAATAAAATTGATCCTACTTTATTTTCTGCTCATGAGCAGGCGTTAACTCATGAGCCTTGTCCTTTATGCGGTGGGGCGTTACAGCTTCGCCGCGCTAAGCATGGCCCTTTTTTAGGTTGTAGCCATTATCCACAATGCGACTATATAAAGCCGCTTCATCAGAATGATGGTCATATCATTAAAGAGTTAGGGGTTCCTTGCCCGGAATGTGGACACGAGTTAGTGCTTCGGCAGGGGCGGTTTGGCATGTTTATTGGTTGTAGTGCTTACCCAGATTGTCGCCATATTGAATCGTTAGATAATGATGTTCAGAACCAGAAAACGGAGTCATTACTTACTTGTCCTGAATGCCATCAAGGGCATTTGGTTGAGCGAAAATCCCGTTTTGGAAAAACCTTTTATGCGTGCGATGCCTTTCCTAAATGTAAGTATGCACTGAATCAGCGCCCTGTTGCTGGAGTATGCGAGCAGTGTGGTTTTCCATTATTAATGGAAAAAAAATTGGCAAGTGGAACTAAATATCAATGTGCAGATAAGAAGTGTGCTCATCTCCAAAATGATTAACGACACAATAAAGCGTCGTTAATTTTTTCTAGGGTAATCGCTAGATAGCGAAAAATCCATTTGTGTTAAACAGAAGAGATACGTTTTTGTAGGGCAGGAAAACGGACGGGATCGAGTATGGTTGCTAATTGATTTAGTTTACGATCGAGCTCTCCCGTATAATCGGCGGTGACATTAATGTGCCCCATTTTTCTTCCTGCGCGTTTCTCTTTTCCATACCAATGAATATGGCAGCCTTCCATCGCCAGTAGTTCATTCGGCAAACTATCTTCACCTAGAACATTGATCATCGCAGTTTCTCGAACCAACTTAGTGCTCCCTAAAGGTAAACCGCAGACAGCTCGTAGGTGATTCTCAAATTGACAGACTTCAGCACCTTGTTGAGTCCAATGACCCGAGTTATGTACCCGTGGCGCAATTTCATTGACCAGTAAGGTTCCCTGCACATCAAAAAACTCTAAGGCCAGAACACCGATATAGTCGAGATGTTCAGCAACTGCTTTAAACATCGCTTGTGCTTGTGCTTGCAATTGAGGGGCATCAATGGCAGTTGATAAGCTCAGCACCCCATCAACATGAATATTTTCAGCAAGAGGGTAAACGGCAATATTCCCATCTCGACCACGAACGCCAACTAAGGAGACTTCTCGATCAAAGGGAATAAACTGTTCGGCGACAATGGCTTGATTTTCTGAGCTGACTAAACATTCCGCCATTTCAGTCCAAATACGCTCGACATCATCACTGGCTTTCAAGCGCCATTGACCTTTACCATCGTAGCCGCCTAAGGCACTTTTCAACACCATCGGCAGACCGATTTTTTCAATGGCAGCAGCAAAGTCTTGGCGGTTATTGATGACTGCGTAAGGTGCATTTCGCACACCTGCTTGATCCAGTAAAGCTTTCTCAAGACGACGATCCCCTCCCGCCTTAATCGCTTCAGTGGTGGGCAGGAATTTACCACTCTGCTCACAGACGGCGAGTACATCATGAGGAATATGTTCAAACTCAGCGGTGATGATGTCAGCTTGCTCAATCGCTTGTGGTAAACCGTGTCCGATTATCGTTTGCGTTAATGGGTGGACAACATGGTTACTGGTTACATCAAAGGCTGAAAGTGTGATGTTCAGTGGTGCTCCTGCGAGAGACATCATGCGGGCGAGTTGACCCGAACCTAACACCAATACATGCATGAATTATTCCTCGGCTGGGTTAGGGTTAGCGAGTACCGCTTGGGTTTGTGCCGTACGAAAGGCTTCTACCTTTGCCATGACACTTTCATCATGAGTGCCGATGATTTGTGCCGCTAGTAGACCTGCATTAGCGGCTCCAGCTTCACCAATAGCCAATGTACCGACCGCAATGCCTTTTGGCATTTGGACAATTGAATAGAGAGAATCTAACCCCGAAAGTGCGCGTGACTGAACGGGTACACCCAGAACAGGAAGAGCGGTAAAGGCTGCAGTCATACCGGGTAAGTGAGCTGCACCCCCGGCTCCAGCAATAATCACTTTTAATCCTCGATCTTTGGCGCTGGAGGCATAATCAGCTAACAAATGAGGCGTTCGATGGGCAGAGACTACTTTAGTCTCGTAAGCGATGCCAAACTGATCGAGCATCTCTGCTGCCAGTTTCATGGTTGGCCAGTCTGATTTTGAACCCATGATAATGCCGACTTTCATCTCAAATTCCTTTAAGCGTGGTAGTTAGGTGAGTGAGCTTGTGCGCATTATACGAGGAGTTTTTTTTGCAAGCAAACGTTTGCGCGGGTAGGGGAGGATATAGACATAATTTATGCTTAATTTGCTTTAGCACTCTGGTCTGATAATTTGTAGACTTAGCTTCCAAGAAATCCTCCATACGACTTTTAGGAATATACGTTGGATAATTTTGAACAGATTTTACATGCCTTACACTCTGGTGAAGTGATTGCTTACCCAACCGAAGGCGTATTTGGGGTTGGCTGCGATCCTGATAATTCTCAAGCGATTGAGAAATTACTGCAATTAAAGCAGCGTTCGGTAGATAAAGGCTTAATTTTAATTGCCGCTAGCTATGAACAACTTCTTCCATATATTGATGAAAGCCAACTCACGTATGAACAACTGATGGCGGTGAAATCGACTTGGCCTGGCCCAGTGACTTGGGTTGTGCCAGCCAGTTCACAAGTCTCTAAATGGGTAAGTGGTCAGTTTGATACGATTGCGGTACGAGTCTCGGATCATCCCTTAGTACAAAAACTATGCCTTGCTTATGGGAAGCCTATTACCTCAACCAGTGCCAACTTATCTGGTCTTCCCTCCTGTATGACGACTGAAGAGGTGATACAACAGTTCGGTGATCAACTACCGGCTGTGTTACATGGGAAAACAGGGGGAAGAAATAAGCCAAGTGAGATTCGGGATGCCAAAACTCAGCAAGTACTGAGACAAGGATGATCTGGAGTAAAGGAATAAGATAATGTCGACAATTGATAAGCAAGCGGTGAAAGACTTTTTACTCCACCTTCAAGATATGATTTGTCAGCAATTAGAAGCAGAGGATGGCAAAGCCAGGTTCGTTGAAGATGAATGGTATCGTGAACCCGGGGAGCGATTAGGTGGTGGTGGTCGAACGCGAGTAATGCGCCATGGTCAAGTATTTGAGCAAGGTGGTGTCAATTTTTCCCATGTTACAGGTCAACAGATGCCCGCTTCTGCAACCGCTCATCGGCCAGAGTTAGCGGGGCGTCAGTTTGAGGCGATGGGGGTATCGCTTGTGATGCATCCGCATAACCCTTACGTTCCTACCTCTCATGCGAATGTGCGTTTTTTTATTGCTGAAAAAGAGGGGGAAGCACCGATATGGTGGTTTGGTGGTGGTTTTGACCTTACTCCGTATTATCCATTTGCTGAAGATTGTCGAGAGTGGCATCAGGTGGCAAAAATGCTCTGTGAGCCGTTTGGCTCTCATGTTTATAATGAGCATAAAGCTTGGTGTGATAATTATTTTTATCTGCCACATCGTGAAGAAACACGAGGGGTAGGCGGACTGTTTTTTGATGATCTCAATCACTGGGGCTTTGAGCGCTGCTTTGACTATATCAAAGCCGTGGGTGAGGGGTATACTCAAGCCTACCTACCCATTGTTGAGCGTCGAAAACAGACCTTATATGGCGAACGTGAACGACAATTCCAACTTTATCGACGTGGTCGTTATGTTGAATTTAATTTGGTTTTTGACCGTGGAACACTGTTTGGTCTACAAAGTGGTGGGCGTACAGAGTCTATCTTGATGTCAATGCCACCATTGGCGCGCTGGGAGTATGACTATCAGCCTGAGAAAGGCAGTGCTGAAGCGAAGCTTAGTGAGTTTTTAGTCCCGAAAGAGTGGTGACAGAAAACAGACCCAATGATAGGGTCTCAACAGAGACCTTTGCTAATAGGCTAGAATATGGATTTTCATCACGATCACTATGCTGTGTTTGGTAACCCTATCGGGCACAGTAAATCCCCTTTTATTCATACGCTGTTTGCTCGTCAAACCAATCAGAAAATGACTTATACTGCCGAACTAGCTCCGGTTGATGGTTTTCAAAAGGCTGTGCAACAGTTTTTTTCACAAGGTGGAAAGGGATGTAATGTTACGGTTCCTTTTAAGGAAGCGGCTTATCAGTTTGCCGATCGTCTTACCGAGCGAGCTCAACTTGCCGGAGCGGTTAATACCTTAAAAAAGCTCGATGATGGAGAAGTGATTGGTGACAATACCGATGGTGAAGGGCTAGTCCAAGATTTATTACAACATCAGGTTATTCTTGATGGCGCTAATATTTTATTGATTGGGGCGGGAGGTGCGGCTCGGGGCGTAATTAAACCTCTTCTAGATCAGCATCCTGCTAATATTACCATTACCAACCGAACATTAAGTAAAGCCGAGCAGTTAGCAGAAAATTTTGCCAAATTTGGCTCTATTCATACGCAAGCTATGAATGAGATAACCCATAGCTTTGATATTATCATCAATTCCACCTCAGCAAGTTTAGAGGGAAAGTTACCTGAGCTATCCTCAAGCATTTTTTCTCCTACTAGTGTTGCTTATGACATGATGTATGGTAAGGGGGCAACCATCTTCAATCAGTGGGCGCTAGAGAACGGTGCTGCCTATGCCTATGATGGTTTAGGGATGTTGGTTGCTCAAGCTGCCGAAAGCTTTATGCTCTGGCGAGGGCTACGTCCAGGGACAAGACAGATTTTGCGAGAACTTAGAAAAAATCTAGCGGGAGAGATATGAATCAGTCGATTCTTTTTCCAGATATCCAGCATTGGAATGAAAAGCTGCAAGTTATAGAGTTTCCAGCTCAGCAAGGTGGGGCACTTATTTCTTGTCAGATCTCTATTCAACAATTAATTCAATATTCTGGGAAAGCGATTAATAGCCCAGAACAAGCTCTTGCGGTATTCGATACAGTACGTTTTGATCTCGAAGAGCTTGCTGAAGTCTTGATTGAAGAAGAAGCTTTTAATCAGCACGGTAATATAGAGGTGATCAGTTGATCATCTCTACGTCATTGAGATACTCATTCTTGGTCTGTACATAGTTGTCTGAAGATTTGACTAAAAATGCGCGTTCCTTATCTGTTAATGGACGAATTTGTTTGACAGGACTGCCCACGTAGAGATAGCCACTCTCCAGTACTTTACCCGGTGGAACTAAACTGCCCGCACCAATCATGACATCACTTTTAATCACCGCACCATCCAATAGAATTGAACCCATTCCGACTAATACTCGATCCTGAATGATGCAACCATGCAGCATGACTTTATGTCCAACCGTAACGTCATTGCCGATCAGCAGTGGGTAACCATCAGGATTCTCATTATTTTTATGTGTGACATGGATCACGCTCCCATCTTGGATATTAGAACGGCTGCCAATACAGATGTGGTTTACATCGCCACGAGCGACGACTAAAGGCCAAATACTCGCATCATCACCAATTCTGATATCACCGACAAGAATGCTAGTGGGATCAATATAAGCACTAGAAGCTATCTGGGGGGAAATTCCTTTATAACAACGAATCGAGCTCACTCTTTTCTCCTTAACTATTTTTATATCATCACTTATTGAGAAGTGTACCCTGAATTAAGCCATAAAAGATGCGTTTTGGGTGAAAAACACGCAGTTAGAAAAAAGGCAATAAAAAACACTTGCCAATGTGATGTTGATCTCTATAATGCCGCCTCGCTGTCACGGGAAAGCGCCTCAGTGCTCACCG
>NZ_SGOM01000012.1 GCF_022113815.1 Vibrio cincinnatiensis | reverse complement strand
TCCATCAAAACAAGAAAACTGTGAGTTATCTATATCACAAACCCTTTAAACATAGGCATGTTCATGATTTTTCCCTGCTTCGAAATGGCTTTGTTGCGTAAAAGAATAATCCACTTCACCAGTCATTCCTCAAGAGAGGATAAGCCCACTAAAACCTTATGACTTGGTAGATAGATGAAGTGACCTAAGAATTTTATTCTAAATGTAGGTAACAATTCTGCGTGAAATCACTATTACGCAACAAAGCCCTTCGAAATGCATAAATGGGTTCGTTATTGTCGTCATAATTTGGCTCCGTTTAAGTACAGAACCATTAAAAAACACTCAGAATGATCTACAAATTGATCCTTAATGAATTTCCAATATTGTGATGAATGGTAAAGAAATACCTTGTAAATTAGAAGACTCTAATTTGAGGAAGTCCCTTTAAAAATGGGCATATTCATGCGGCTTCCCTGTCAAGGCTCACTCTTAAAACTTCAAAGTATTGAGATGATATTAAATCAATATCAAAGTGCTCGCATCTAATTTTTGATAGTTCACTAAACTTGGATTGGCAACCATCAGACTGGATAATTAACATATTATGACTAAGCGCGTCGACATCGTATATATCAGATAAAAGACCATACTGACCATCTCCTAAAATTTCAGATGGACCGCTCGGGCAACTGGTTGATACTATAGGCAAACCACAAGCCATTGCTTCAACTAAAACATTTCCAAAACCTTCAAAAATAGAGCTAAAAACAAAACAGTCACATTGCTTAAAATATTCAAAAGCATTCTGTTTAAAACCTAGTAAAAAAACGTAACCCTCTAATTCATTTACTTTAATATAACTTTCAAGCTGACCTCTTAACGGACCATCACCCAATATGTAGAGCCTAGATTTTGGTGCATTCTTAATGACCTTACTAAATGATTTCAAAAGAGTCATATGATCTTTTTGCTCTATGAGTCTACCAGCTGTAATATAATTAAAGTATTCGTTGTTCACTAAGTCATTTCTTATTTTTACACTTCTTATAGATTTAATGTCTTGTGGGTTATATATTGTTTTAAAGGTAGGGTTCCGAATATTAAAGTCATTTCTTAAACTATCTTCAATACCCATTGATATTGGAACAATTATATCAGCCATATTGTATAACTTACTAATCAGGTAACGAAAAATAAATCCCTTCACCCCCTTTCTTTTATACTGTGATTGTGAATGATTCCTCTCAGATATTATAACTTTCCTCTTGCTGAAGAATGACGATATGATAAAAGTAAAATTAGCCCTAACCAAAAAGCTCATTACTGAACAATTGGATATAGTTTTTAAAACTCTATTTAATTCTATTGCCTGTAAAGGAATATAAAATAACTTTCCAACTCCTTTCATAAGCTTTGCAGTTTTTAACTCAATAATTTTAATATCTTTAGAATAACCATAGGCCACATTAGAGTCTTCTAAAGCTATTATAGTAACTTTCACACCTAAACTGATAAGTTTATTTGAAAGAGTCTGAATTACTCTCTCAGCACCTCCCCCGCCTAAGGTGAGACAAACGAAAACAACATTCATTTAATTTCCTCTCCATATTGACGAAAAATATATTCCCACATTCGCGTAACTTCGTTATTTAATGTATGTGACTCTGCATAGCTATAACAATTATTTCTAATAGTATTCATTTCTTCAATATTGTTACACAAATGATTTATTTCCCTTGCTATAGCTGCCGGTGAGTAAGCATCGACTAGTATACCATTACTCAAATGGTCTATAATAAATCTAATGCTCCCTGTTGTTCTAACAGCTACAGGAATAACGCCAAATGACATAGCCTCAGCCAAAACTTTCGGTGTACCTTCAGATATTGACGGAAAAACTAAAAAATGAGAGTTAATGTAAGCCTTTTCTAACACATCTACTTCATTGACATAACCATGAAAGATAATATTGCTTTCTAAGCCTAAATCAAAGACTAGATTTTCGAGTCGTTTTCTATCTTTACCATCTCCGTATATATTAAGCTTTATTCTTAATAAATTATATTTATCTATCAAAATTGAAATTGAGTTAATTGCATCTTCAACTCGCTTTAATCCCTCTAAGCGACCTAGAAATATTAGATTTAAACAATCATCCGGCTTATGACAGCGATTAATACACGTATGAGTTGTCGAAAAATATGGATATATTGAATTGTGTTTTTTATATATTTCAGCAACTTGCGGACCAGCAGAAACAGAAACTGTATTTTTAATAATGGTTAATTGCTTGTAATCAAGGATCTTAGCTACAATTTTATTCCCAATAAAATTATAGTTAGATATAAAACTAGAATACCACTCACCTGATATATAAGATGTCAATCTTGCCTCGGAATTTTTTAACATATCAAAAGCAACAAAGGAAAAAATTGAAGGCACACGAAATTGAATCAAATCAGGTTGGGACACATTAAAAACTGATTTAAAAAAAAGCCTACTCCGTTTAGCAAACAATAAATATTTAAATCTATCTTTTATTTTCTTGCTATATAAATCAGTTCCCCAATAATAGATGCCATTTACATTTTTCACGTTATCTATCGTTGTATTATTTTTACTTGGGCCAATAACGTCAACTCTGTCAAAATGCTTTCTATATTCATTTAGTATTGCATTAAAACTTCGACTTACGGTACTTTCACCATCGTCAGATATAAAGACCTCACAAACCACCAATAACTTTTTCACCGATTAACACCTGTATTAACTTTAAGATATTTATCTACAATAATTACCAAAATAATTGTAAAAAATATTTGCTTGAAAAACGGGGAGATTATTGTAGAAAAATCCCCTCTAAGAGAATATATAAATATAGGTATACTAGAAGAATAAACCACAAGAAAGAAAGAACTATATAACGACCTTATATACAA
Source organism: Vibrio cincinnatiensis (assembly GCF_022113815.1). Classification (GTDB taxonomy): domain Bacteria; phylum Pseudomonadota; class Gammaproteobacteria; order Enterobacterales; family Vibrionaceae; genus Vibrio; species Vibrio cincinnatiensis_A. The sequence goes on along the minus strand of NZ_SGOM01000012.1, from coordinate 104,848 downwards.
GTTATTAATTATTAATCCGACAAGAAAAAACCATATTACAACGCCTAGATAGCCGAAATTTATGTACCCTTCTGCCGCTAAAGAAAAACCATAACCACGACCTTCATCTACAACATCTTTATGAAACGTATTATTATACCAAGAAATACTATTTTCCACCTTGTAAATAAAACCCGGAATCACAGAACGAATTAAATCATTAACTAAGCTAGCGCCATATTTAAGTTCAAACTGGTCTTTATTATCAACTATGCGTTCAATATTAAAGCCCGCACTTCTAAATTCCCCATTCAAAAGCCCAATTATTAATGGTGGACTAAGACTCCCACTCTCATTGAAGTTATCTCTAGTAAATATATTTTTATATAAACCTAGTATAGGAATGAGTAAAATCATAAGAAGTGAAATTACCATTGTTTTTTTTAAAGACATACCATATCTGTGATAGGCTACTATCATAATCATTACCGCATATGATAATAATATATTTCTTTCACCTAACAACAGCGACACAAATATGATATACAATGTCATGAAAAACAACCACCATTTAGGTTTATGATTTAACTTAACTAAAAACATCGAAAATACAACATTCAACATACCAAAAAAACTACCAAAACTGTTTGTGAATTCAGCTTTGGTTTGTGCGCCCGACAATATAAATAAAACAGGCACCAATAGAGAAAAACATAATATTAACACAAGTGAAATTTTTATACTTACAAGACTAAAACCCAGCTTTTTAAAAACATTTACATTTTCCTTAGGCTTAATAAAAAACAATGCCGATAAAAGAAAACCAATCAAAGCATATACATTTATAGTAATAATTGAATCAACATTCGTCACAGCTCTAAATCCAATATAATATAAAATACAAATGCCTAGATGATATATATTAACAAAAAAAATATACCAAACTAGAGGATTAGACGGAGAGAAATGACCATAACACATTAAAAATATACTTAGTGTAATAGTTAGAATAAAAACAATCGTATAGTTATTAAATATTTCACCTAGTAACAATATTGAAATTAAAGATAAAATAATGAAAAATAACATTAGCCCCTTAGACATAAGCTAACACCAAAAATGCAAGTAGAAAGTGAAAAACGATAGTTATAACGTAGCATTTTAAAATCTGATTATTCCTCTTGCTTACTTTATGAAAAGCAAGCATTCCGTATATAATTGTACCTACAAGCACACCGATGGAAACACCAGTCATTCCATAAGGTACTAAGTATAGCGAAAGTAAGGCTACTACTAAAAGATATACTAATGAATATACGGCCATCCTATTTGCATTACCACTGGAAAACAATATGGGTTCAGCTATTTTATATAACATCCTAGGAAATATGGTAAGTGAGAGTATTGTTAAAGGATATACAACATCCCCCCATGCTTCACCAAGTAATAAAAAAACAATTTTATCATCAAAAATATTAAAAGTTATTACAAGGAAACTTGAAAATAAAAAGCTTAGTATCAAGCTTATCTGTATTACATTATTTTTTCTTTCTTGAACTGAACCACTTGAAAAATAATGCAAAAAACTCCTATTGATTACCTGACCAATGAGGTTGCACGGTATAACTGTTAATTGATATGCTCGTGTATAAATACCAAGCACTTCTAAACCTAAGAATTTAGACACTATAATGTTATCAATCTGACTAGTTGTGTTACTCAACAATTGAGTGCTCGAAACAGAAAAAGCTACATTGAAACTATTTTTCATTAATGCGAAGTTTTTCTCAAAATACAAATCAAACTTTGTATAAGCTCTATGGAGAGCAAGAATAAGAAAGATAATCGCCTGGGTGATTGAGGCTATTATTAAAGACATGGCACCAAAATCATTAAATGAAAGAATAATAGCAACCAAAAAATAACCAAACACATATGTTAATATATTTAGATAAGCTAAGTACTTAAAATCTGAATTTCGTATTAAAACACCTTCAATAACGACGGCAATTGATTTAGGGATTATAATTAAAGATGCTATGGATATATAAAAACCTATGTTACTGTCAGTTATAAAATAACTTATTTTATTTGCATAAAATAATATAGTAAAAAAAAACAAGATGGATAATGTCAAAGAAAACATCATTGCGTGAAAAAGTATTTTATTATAATGTCTTTTGTCTGATGTAACTACTAACTGACACGAACCCAATTGTGATAAAATCACTAGGAAATTAACAACAATTAATGAGCTACTTACAATTCCAAATTCTTCAGGTGTTAGTAAACGTGCTAAAATTATTATAGATATTGTTTGAAGTATGTAGCGAAAGACAACCCCAATACTGCTCCATTTTAAATTTTTTTTCAAAGTCACTGGCTATACCATTATTTGAATTTTAATGACGAATGCATATATCAAAAAAGATAAAGCATACAAGGCAATCGTAGATCACGGAAATCGCATGAACATCCCCGTCATTCAAGGGCTCCGAGAACCTTGCTTAAGTAGTTTACATCCATCGCACACTCACGGAAACCGCATGAACATCACCGCCCTGTAAGGCTTTCGAGAACCTTACTTAAGTAGTTTTCATCCATAGCGCAGTTCATTCGTTTGCGTTTAATACCACCTTTAAAGGTGGTTTCGCTCTTTAATAGGTTCAAACACATCTGCCTGATCCTGGCAAAAGCCTCTGCTCGATCGTCCGCTCTTATACGAGAATTGTCCTCACAAAAGGCGGTATCAAGCGACCAATGCATCACTTCTACGCCCCAATGAGAACGCGTCGCTTCCAGTAATGTTTGAGCTTCTAAGTCTTTAGAGCTGATGTAGTATCGAATTCTCACATCTTGCTCTGTGGCGACCGCCGATTCTTGCCGAATTGAAGCAACAATACCCATGGATTTTAGCTCGGGCCATTCATGCTCAATATCACCTAAAACCGACAAATCACGGTTCACTAAAGCCACTCTCGTTTCCGTTCTTCCGTGACTTTTTTCTTGAGTACTGTAAGAACTGCCGTCAAACTCTTGAAGCATCTCCATTCGAAAATAATCATCAAAGGCTTGCTCAAGCATTCCCTGATTCCCTTTAACGGCTAATAAATAATCCGCTTCTTTATCGAGGATTTTCTGCGCTATTTTCTTTTGGCATCCCATTGCATCAATAGTAATCAAGCAGCCTTTTACCTCTAGCAAGTCAAGTAGCTTGGGGATCGCGGTAATTTCATTACTTTTACTATCAACCTTCTGTTGGCCGATACTCATTCCGTTTGCAGTAGCAAAAGCGTTCACCATGTGGATCGTTCCTTTACCTTTCGAACGATCATAAGAGCCACGTAATGTTTTGCCGTCGATAGCGATGACTTCTCCATCTGTCAGTGTATGGCACTCCTTCATCCAAGCTATAAAGCTTCTTTGTAACACTGCCGGATTAATCATGCCCATCACACGAGACAGCGTATCTGCAGAAGGAATTCCCGCGTCAAAGTGACCGTAGCGTTTGAGGAAATCTAAGCGAGCATTGCCAAAATCGATAATCCCATCCCAGCCATCATGGCCTGACAAAACACCACAAATTGTCAGCAAAATAATATCTGATAATTTGTGTGCTATTTTGTTTTCCTGTCGATAATCTTTAATGATTTGAAAGTGCATAAATGGGTTGGTTAACTCGCTCATATTTAGGCTCCTATATTGTCTAGGAGCTATTACAAAACAACGAAAATGATCTACAAGACGATCTTTAATTTCATGTCGTTACATTCAATAGTTGGGATGACTGATAGGTTCAAAGCTAATTTTTAGCATCTCCGCAGCCCTTATATATCAACGATCTTCATGCGGATTTCCTAGCTCCTCAATATCTTCCTTCCTAAACGCAAACCGCACTAAAACAATCGCTACCCCAAGCATACCGCCGAGTAAGGTACCTAACACACAAATTAAGGCACGTCTGGGCTTATTTTTTAACTCTGGCACCACAGCAGGGTCAATCACTTTAAACACAAACTCATCTTGCACTTCAGCCAGCATGAGGCTTTTAGTTTGTTCTTCAATCAGTTTGTAAAAGGTGGCTTGCATATCGGCCACTGAGGTTCTTTGCAGTTGTTCTTGTAAATAATTGAGGTTTTGCGTACTTTCGGCAATGGTGCGTTCGCGCATCACTTGGTTAATTTCTTCAACTAACCAGGTTGCCCACTGCTGAGCAATATAAGGGGAATAATGAGAAACACTCACGGTATATAAACCACTGGTTTTATCGCTAGAAACGGTGAGTATATTTTTAACAAACATTTCATGTGCTTCTTGCGCGGTCGGTTTTGCACCGCGTAGCCCTTGAGGCTCACGTAACCAGGTTCGGGTTTGTTCATCATATAATTCATTATTAATGATAAGTTGATTACTTGATAGGTCCCACTCTTTACCGGCCATTAACGGAACAAGCAGCTCATACTTTTCGATAAAGTGTTGTATAAACTGGCGAGATTTCATCACTTGCGCAGCCAGCTCGGTTTGGCTACTTTCACCAGAGCCAAGGTTAACTCCCGCTAACGTTGCTAACCCACCTAATTGCCCTGCCATTTTGGCTAAACCGCCACTACCACTACTTTCAGCAGGCGCTAATAATGTATCGGCTTTATATATATTGGGCTGACTGAGAGCAAATAGCACGGAACCAACCGCAAAAACAAAGGTGACTGCAATAATTATCCATTTACCTTGCCATAAAGCTTTAAATAATTCGCGTAGGTCGATTTCATCATCAGCCATCGCTACGGGTTGTGGCGGGTAGGTTAAGTAATTAGGTGGTGTGAGTTTCTGTTGTTCCATTGGTTTTTTAGGTCCTAGGATCCTAGGTCCTAGGAAACCACTAGGCACTAGGAGTAGGATCGATAAAATTAATTAGGTTTATAGGGTCTGCTCTTCCCTATTTCAACGCATTCACCGCGACACCCGTTTGATAGAGAATTTGCGTTGCCGCCGTCCATACATTCAGTGCATCGCGGTAATCGGTATCAACAGGCACTACGATGGTATCTCCCGCTTTCAATGCTTCATTACGCCGACCAAACCAAAAACCCGTACTGGGTTTAAAAACGGAACCATCGGCACGAACAACAAAGATGCGATCATCGTCGGCTTGCTTCTTCATTCCACCCGCTTTATTAATGTAATCTTTGACAGTTAAGCTAGGATCAAGCAAGTAGGTAATCCCCATTTGCACTTCCCCCATAATGGAAATGGTATTTCTATAGGTGGGTACAAAGAGGAAGTCGCCATCTTCCAGCATAAAGTTAGCGCTCGCATTACCATCAATGATTTGATCAAGCTGCACGACCATGCGCCCTAATGCTCGGTATTTGGTGGCCTCTTCAATAAATGCTAAGGTTTTATCTGGGTCATTAATCACATTAGATACACGGCTATCCACGTTGAAGGTTTTCTTCGCCACTTCACGGCGCATATCCGCCGCGTATTGAGCAAGTAACTGCTGCTCTTTCAAGCGCAATGCTTCACGCGTAAATACCGCGCCTTGTGGGTGAGCAAACTCCGTTAACCCTCCCGCACGATCCAGTAATTGAGATAAAGTTTCCCCTCTGCGAAGCGTATAAATACCAGGGAACTTAACTTCCCCTTTTAATACTACCGTGTGCTCATGATTAACGCCGGGCTGTTCAAAAACATTCAGTCGGTCTCGAGGATAAATCAAGGTATCCGCACGGCGCTTAAGCACATCATGTAGATTGATATTTTCTAGTATCGAGTGTTGAGGGGCCTCTCTTGTTGGGCCTCGAGTTAACTCCGCATGTTCAGCATAAGCGTTCGCTGTTAAGCCACCAGCGGCCATAAGAAGATCACTCAGTTGACCGTTTTGGCTAATGGGATAACGGCCAGGATATTTAACTTCACCAATGAGTTCCGCAATAGGTGCTGGGTTATTGTAGGTTGCTTGTTGGCGTAGCTGCAATAAAACAGGGGCCAATAATGATTTACGTGAATATGGAGCAGCACTTTTGGATTCACTGAGTAACTGATTTTCGTGTTGTATATCTTGCTGAGCTTCTTTTTTAGCTTGATCAAATGATTTGACCATATCGCTTTTAGCACCATCGTCTAACTCACCACCCTCACGGCTAAAAACAATGACCTTATCTCGGTTATGAAGCACTAAGTTATTTTTACCTTCAGGATTTAATATTGCATCTGCTAAACTAAATTGCAGTACTTGAATATCTCGCTGCTGATTAATTTCCCGAACAACCAAGGCATAGTACATATCTGCGGTTGGGTTAAACGCAGTTTCGAGTGAGTAGAAAAGGTCACTAATACGTTTATTGGGCTTCCATTCAACAAATCCCGGTTGAGTAATATCCCCTTCTAATTGGATATAACGCTGAATTAAATTACTACGCTTGCTCACCGTCAATGCATCGCCATTCACGGCACTTGTCGACAATTCTTGCGGCTTGGTTAAATCTAAAGTAATAACCTTTTGTAATCCATGAGAGGCTAAACGTCGGAGCCGAGCTTGCTCTGGCAAAGCATTGGCCGTTAGGCCACCCGCTATCGTTAAAATTGCTTGATAATTTTCACCCGGTTTCACTTCATAAATAGCAGGGCGTTGTACTTCACCTTCAACCGTAATGGTGTGTTGAACCGGTGCAATCCATACGACATCTCCCGGCATTAAGCGTTCATCATTACTGGTGTCGCCTTTTAGCAGAAGATCATATAAATCTAATTGACGGATAACCTGACCATCACGCTTTAACTGAATATTACGCAGTGCGCCACTTTGACTAAATCCACCACTGTAATAAATGGCTTGTGAGATAGTCGTTAAAGCACTAACCGTATAGGCTCCTGGCTTGTAGGCTTCACCCATGACAAAAATTTGCATGGTTCGTAGCTCACCAAGAGTAATATCACTACGAACGCCAATCATCTGTTCTTGAACTCGCTGAGTTAAGCTTGTACGCACTTCACTGAACGATAATCCGGCAACAGAAATAGGACCAAGAGCAGGAAAGTTGACGACCCCATCACGATTTACTCGCAAGCGATGAGTCCGATTCTCTTTACCAAATAATTGGATAACTAACTCATCTCCTGGGCCCACTCGATAATCAGAAGGAACGGGCACATCGCTCACTGGGGCAAACGTAGAAGGGGAAGAGGCAAATAATTCCAGACCAAAACGTTTTAAGCCCACTTCCTTTGAACGATTTGTATCTCTCTGGTCTTGCTCTGATGGTAAACGCTCTATAACCTCAGGACGAGGAGAGTTAATCTCTGCCGTGGGTAGCGGCTGGCTGCGATTACTCGTAGAACTCGGTAAACTAATACCATATTGCTGCGCTAACGCTTGCTGTTGATCAGCAGGAAGATTTTGGAACATTCGCACCTGCTCAGGAGTTGGACTTTGTGCAAATGATAATGTGGTAAAGAGGCTTAGCAGCAGAGGCGCAAGAAAAGTAAAGCGTCCTTTAAACATGGTATTTCCTGTGGTTAAGAAGTCTATGCTATGGTCCTTGGACCCTCAAATTCTATCGTTTAAAATCTAAACTGCATACCCAGTTGTAAGGTATTTAAGTGAACCTCATCACCGTTAAGGTAGTTCACAAATTCCGCCGTAATGGCAGATTGACGGCTTAAAGCGTAGTGCATCCCAACCCCAAAAGAGATCCCGCTATCATTATTGGTTTGGTGATAATAATCGGCTCGAACATGTGAATAACCAGCAACCGCATAAATAGCCAATCGATCCGAAGTAGGCATATTGGCTTTGAATAATACGCTGGATAACCCATTGATAGATAACCCATCTTCCCGCTTCACACTGGTGGCATAGCGCCCTTCTAGGGCAAAGTAGTCAGAGAAAAAATAACCCAATTGAACTTGAGCTAAAAGGGGGGAAGCTTCTTGCCACGTAGAAGAGCGATATTCGCTATCACTATAAGCGAGGCTTAAGCCTGTATAAGAATCGGCCATGGCCGATAATGGAAGTAGACCTGAGCCAATCAGGCCGAGTAAGAGGCATGTTTGATTACATCTCATGCGTGTTCCCTGCGTTGTCAACAACAATCCCTTGAGGAATCTGTTTAGCCACGCTACCGCCCTACGTTGTACACGCATGATCGGAGCGAATTAATATTCTGTTTTTATGTGGCAGAGATTATGCACGGATGGTGTATGGGTATCAACCACAAAAAGCGGCATGAAGTGCTGCAATTAATCAACCCATCTATCAACAATAATTAACATGATCGTGATATCATTCTAAAGTTAACAATAAACATGATACACATCACACTTATTAGTTATTTAAATCGCGTCTGACAGAAGAATCACGTTTATTTACGCAACTTTATGCACCCCATGTTTACATTGGTTAATAATTCCCCTTAAAATGAGTTGTGAAGTGTGCTTTCATTTCACAACATCGATGTTTTAAAACTAGTTAGAATAAGGATTTACTATGAAAAAGACAGCAATGGTTTTGCTGGCAACGTTTGCTATGGCGCAAGGCGCAATTGCCGCTGAATCAGTAGGTGCAGCGGGTAGCACAACAAGTACTACAGCCACAGCAGGTGCTGGTTCTGCAGGCGCAGCAGGCGCTGGTGCAGCGGCTGGTGGCGTTGCAGCAAGTACTGCGGCAGCAGTAATGGCAGCAGCAGTAGCAGTTGCCGCTGTTGCAGCAAGCGATAACGATACAGCAACCACGACAACAGCTACTGCTTCAAAATAATTGTTTGTTATCTTGTATATGAATAAAGTCGCCTTAGGCGGCTTTATTTTTGAAAAATACACACATTGCGTGGTTAGATTCCATACCTTCTGACTTATCCAGTAGATTTGGATAAGAGGGTGTGATTTTTACCATCATTAAGGATTGTGAGATGCGGTTAGCTCATCACGGATTACTGATCATTCTGCTTACGCTGACTGGCTGTGCGCCTCAAACTCAACAGCTATCAGAAACACTTTCTGTCGCTCTCTTTGGCGTGAGTGATGAACGAGCCACAGTGGAATATGCACAAAACCTCCCCTATGCTTCTCTCTTTGTGAGTTTAGATGATGCCCCTAACGCTTTACTCGTTTTAGCTTGGGCTGAACAAGGGAAAGCTCACCCATTCGCCCTAAAATGGGTATCTAACCAAGAAGAGTTACTGATTACTGAAGCAGGTCGTATCACCAAAACGGTGAATTTAGTGGTAGGCAATATTCAGGCTCTATCAGCAAATACGCCCGATCCACTCAGCTTAAACTTACTTCATGCTCAAACTCCGACAACTTGGCAATATCAACTGCATTGGCAGCAAGGTAAGCAAGACTATATTGAACCTGCCCTGTCTCAATTTAAGGTTTATGGTCAACAAGAAAAAGCCTTACCGACGGGCTCACAAAATTTGGTGCTCGTTGAAGAAAGTGTCACCCTTACCGTCAGCAAACAACGCTATCACAACCGTTATTGGTTAAGCCCAAAGACAGGTAGAGTCATCGCCAGCGAGCAATATTTGGGACCGAATGGTTCACGCCTTTCCCTTTCCATCGCTAAGCCCTTTGCAGGAGAATAAGCTATGCGTTTTATTTCCTTACTTAGTTTTCTGGGGTGTCTAGGCGTTAGTCTAACTTTACATGCGAAAGAGCCGATTTCTCATACCGATTTTTCTGCCAAAGTAGCCATTTCCCATCCCCCTCTTTTAATAAAGTTAGAGGCAGATGGCCCAGTTCGCCTCGATGCAATGGTGTTGCAAGCTCTACATTCTCAGCAACCTGCGATCAGTACCTTAAGGATTGATTGGCAGAACAGTCGATTATTTTCCTTGCATGAACCTTTTCCGTTGCAAAAAGATCTGCTCAAAAGACTGGCTCAGTTACAAGATAAAGTTCAAGAGCCACAAGTAACGAGCTGGCAGCAGTTACGTAACGAGCTACGCAAACGTCGGTTTGCCAAACGAGCATTGATTCCTTTAGACCCAGACGTGATCAGAACGGTAAGCGGTCATAACCCCTTATTAAACGGAGAATTTGCACTTTATCTACCCTACTTAAGTGATTCTCAAACGGTTACCGTTTTGGGGGCGGTTCATCATTCCGAACCACAAAAATGGAAAGCACACTACAGTGCTCGTGATTATGCTCAACAGGCCAAGTGGATAAATACCACACTGGGTGAACTCACCATCATTCAACCCAACGGTGAGATTCAAACGCATTCTGTTGGCTATTGGAATGCACATCCGCATACCGTGTTACCTGGGGCTATCATCTATGTGCCTTTTACAACCACGCTGTTTTCATCGATTAACCGCACTGAACTAAAACACATTAATCAGCAGGTGGTTGAACTGCTTCGCCATCAACTGCCGAGAGAATAACCATGATGTTGAGCACACCTATAAAACGTTTTAGTTATGCAGGGCTGCTACTCTGTTCATTACCATTAAGCGCTCAAACCTATACTCAATCTAATTTTGGTGGGACAGGGTTAATGCAAATGCCAACGGCTCGTATGCAGCCAGAAGGGGAATTTAGCGCGGCCTACAACCATAATGATATTTATGATTTTTATACTATTTCCGTGCAGTTATTTCCGTGGCTAGAAACCACTGTCCGTTATGCACAAACCCATGACATGCTCTACAGTAATGACCCTTCATTTAGTGGTAATACGAAGCATACCGACAAATCCTTTGATGCCAAGATTCGCTTATGGGAAGAGAGCTATTGGCTTCCACAAGTATCACTGGGTTTTCAAGATATTGGTGGGACAGGATTATTTGATGGGGAATATCTCGCAGCCAGCAAACGCTGGGGACCACTAGATTTTACATTAGGAATCGGCTGGGGCTATTTAGGCAATCGAGGCAATGTACACGGCGACAAAGCCCTCTCCAGCGATTGCGGCCGTGACACAGACTACAAAGGTAATGGTGGAAGTTTTGATGTAAATCGAATGTTCACTGGGTGTATGGCCCTATTTGGTGGCATTGAATACCAAACACCCTATAAGCCGTTAACGCTAAAGATAGAGTATGAGGGTAACGACTATCGTAGTGACTACCCTGTGACAGCAGGAAAAATAACCATACCACAGTCAACGCCTTGGAACTTTGGTATGAATTACGCCTTAACGGATTGGGCCAGTGTTCGCTTAAGCTATGAGCGAGGAAATAGCGTCAATCTAGGTCTGCGCCTGCATAGTAATTTCTCCGACATTAAGCCACTCTGGTTAGATGAACCTAAACCCGCTTATGCGCCATCCACACCACGTACGGAAATGAGTAACGAAGAGTGGCAAGCGCTGACACAAGATATCGCCAGAGTTTCAGGGTATCAATCAGTACGAGTTTATCAAAGTGACACAGCCGTAACCGTTATGGGTGAACAAAAGCGTTATCGAGATCGACAAGAAGGTTATGATCGCCTAGCTAGAGTCGTTCTAAATAGTGGCATTGATACCGAACAAATCCGAATAATTGAGACTCGTAACCAACAGCCGTTAACCGAGGTGGTCATTGATAGCGATAAAGCACATCAAGTGCTCAATCAAGCTTATATCAATGGAAAAATCAGTGATGCTGTAGAAATACGTGATCCCTCTCCAGCCATCGGACACCAGCATACCCAACAGGATAAACCATGGCAGTTGGGGCTTTCTCCTGTACTGCAACAGTCGTTTGGTGGAGCAGAAAGTTTCTATCTATTTGCAATTGGAGCAAGAGCCGATGCAAGTTGGAGACTTAATAATCACTGGCTTCTTTCGGGTAGCCTTTATGGCAATATTTACGATAACTACGATAAATTTAACTATACCGTTCCCCCCGATGGAACCGATCTTAAACGTGTTCGAACGCTAAGTCGTGAATACTTAGAAGACACGATTAGGCTCAATCATGCCCAACTCACTTACCTTGATTATGTTGGGCAAGGTATTTATAACCAATTTTACGGCGGTTACCTTGAGAGTATGTTTGCTGGGGTAGGTAGTGAATGGCTCTATCGCCCACTCGATAAACATTGGGCAGTCGGTATAGATCTCAACTATGTCGCCCAACGGGAAGCTGGCTCAGTGTTTGGTATCTATCGTGATGAAGTCCACTATGATAACACCATTAACCGCTATTATCGGGTACAAACTGGCACAGCCACTGGCCATGCGACACTGTACTGGCAACCTCAATTTTGGTCACTGTTTGATAATAGCTTATTAAAAGTGAGTGCCGGACGTTACCTATCGGAAGATGTCGGTGTTACCGTGGATTTTTCAAAACAATTTAACAGTGGAGTGATTGTGGGAGCCTTCGCAACCAAAACCGATCTATCTGCTGATGAATTCGGTGAAGGGAGTTTTACTAAAGGCTTCTATATTTCAATTCCACTAGAGATGATGACGGCAAAACATAATACTAACCGAGCCGCTATTTCTTGGATGCCGATCCAGCGTGATGGGGGGCAGATGCTGTCTCGTCAACATAGTTTATTCGAAATGACGGATGCCCGTAGCCCATGGTTTGAAAGAGCGCCGATAAAATAAGGCATAATCGATTTGTTCATCATTCCATACTAAGTCGTTCGTTCTCCCCGCGCAGGCGGGGGGGAACCTATTGATATGAATTCACAACACTTAGACGCCTACTTACACACAAATTCCGATGTGGAAGTGACAGTTTAGGCTGGATAAGTAAAATATAACATCGGAATATGACATAACATCCGTGACTAGGCATGTTATTTGCTAGGGTTACGTGAAGATAATATTTGATCAACCATGATGATGGGTAACCTATCTCGCTTGCTAACTTGAGACTGTAGACTATGCACAAATATCTGATTTCTAGCGCAATTGCACTCACTCTATTCGGTTGTGGCGGTGGTGAAAGTGGAGGTTCGAGTAGCACACCATCACCGACGGTGAAATATTATAATGTGAGCTTTTTTGATTTAGATAATGTTGCTGAAAATGATCAAAATAGCTGCCAAATATTTGGCTATAATGACGATAAAACAAGAAAGGTTATCGCATATCGGTCTGTGCCTGAAAATAATTACAAAATTGTTATTCATGATAAAAATGGTAACTTCGTTCGTCGTTATACGAATCAAACGGAAACGAATGGATTAGGCTCTACTTTCCGTTTTAAACAAAGCGATGTTCCTGCTGATGGATATATCAGCTTTTCCTATTCAGAAGGTCGAGATCACTTCATTAGCACTTTTTCTAAGTCGTTAATTTTAGAAACATTTTCTATTTATGCTAAGAATAAAAACAATAATATTAACTGTTTAGTAACATCTGCAAATCATTTAAATCCACAAGAAAAAGAATATTCTGCCTTTATTGAATCACCTGATTTGACCGATAATAATTTCTTCTATTCCATTAATAAATTAAACCAAGATTTTCTAGGGTTTTCTAGTTGTAGTGACAATCACAGTTCTTGTAGTGGAGAAAAAGTAACCGCTATTTCTCCAACCAAGAAGCCCGTAATGCTAACTGCCTACAAACGTAAAATATCCGAGGTTAAGAATCTCTTTGCTTTCGAATTTGCTCAAACAAATAATCTCAGTGCAACAAATACCATAGGTAATTCCAGTCAAAAAATAAAACTCCATAACATAGAAAATTTAGATAACTCATGGAATCCACCTATTGATGTTGACATCTCTTTGGCACAATTATTTGTTGATGGTCGAAAATTTAATGCCCCTAATGCTTACTTGTGGCAGCCATTAACCACCGATGTAAACAGTACGTATAGTTATTCAGAGCTTATCGAACCTAGCAATTATTATTTAAATTTACAGGGGAAGGAGTCGACCATTTCTGAGCCTCACTATTGGGCATTTCGACATGTTGCTCAAGGTACAAATGAGATCGCCAGCCACCTAAGTGCAGAAGGAGTACTAAATTCACTCCCCTCCCCCCAATACCCAAACTTGGACGACTGTTATGTACATAGTGGGTTGCAATGTATTCAAATTTCTTCAACTCCTCAGATTGATGATACTATTTTAAGAGTATCCATTGATGCTGAACTAACGGTTACAACAGGGTTACCTCAATTTATAAAGCAAACTTTTTATACTCCATATCACATGGAATTACCCGTCATGAAGTTTGATGACATCACCTTAGATCAACAGATTAAAGCTATTGAAAAATCTTCTATTTCATGGATAAAAACTGAGTCAAGTTCGATCATCGACACATTTTTGTATCAATATCAGAATCTTTATAACCGAACTATCAGCTCCGAATTGATAGATCCTCTCGTAGATAATATTCCTCTCCTGAAAAATATCTCTGCACAATTAGAGCATGACGATTTACTAAAACGCCAACCCTATACTTGGGTGTGGCTAGAAGAAAATAACGACTAATCAGCATTCACAAAACATAGATTCCGCCTTCGCAGGAATGATACTGGATAAACAGACCCTTACACATGAAGGACCAGAAGAAATCACAAAGGCCAGATTTCTCGCCTATCCACATTTTTCCTGCTACTATTTGCGCAGTTTTTAGCTTTTAGGTAGGACAAGTTATGATCATCGTAACAGGCGGTGCTGGCATGATTGGCAGCAACATAATCAAAGCACTCAATGACCGAGGAATTACGGATATACTGGTCGTTGATCATTTAAAAAATGGTCATAAATTCAAAAACTTAGTTGACCTAAAAATCGCTGATTATATGGACCGTGATGATTTCTTAACCCAGATTATGGCTGGTGATGATTTTGGTGCAATAGACGCTGTTTTCCATGAAGGGGCTTGCTCGGCCACGACAGAATGGGACGGCAAATACATCATGCTCAATAACTATGAATATTCGAAAGAGCTGCTTCACTTCTGTTTGGATCGTGAAATCCCCTTCCTGTATGCCTCTTCTGCTGCGACTTATGGTGATACGGATACTTTTATTGAAGAGCCTCAATATGAAGGGGCCCTTAATGTCTACGGCTATTCAAAACAGCAGTTCGACAATTACGTTCGCCGCTTGTGGCAAGATGCTGCCGAGCATAATGAAACACTCTCTCAAATCACTGGCTTTCGTTATTTCAATGTGTACGGCCCCCGTGAACAACATAAAGGCTCCATGGCTTCGGTCGCTTTCCACCTCAATAATCAAATGAAGGCTGGCGAAAACCCAAAATTGTTCGCGGGTAGTGAGCACTTTAAACGGGATTTCGTCTATGTCGGTGATGTCGCTGCCGTCAATATGTGGTTTATGGAAAGCGGCGTCTCTGGCATCTTTAACTGTGGTACGGGTAATGCTGAATCATTCAATGAAGTTGCTAAAGCGGTCATTCAACATCACGGCCAAGGTCAAGTTGAAACTATCCCCTTCCCAGAACATTTAAAAGGGGCATACCAAGAATATACTCAAGCAGATTTAACCAAACTGCGTGCCGCTGGTTGTGACGTACAATTTAAAAGCGTTGCGGAAGGAGTCGCTGAGTATATGACCATCATTAATCATTAATTTGTTGGATAGGAAAAAAGAGTGAAAATAGCAGTAGCAGGAACGGGTTATGTCGGCCTATCAAACGCAATGTTGCTGGCGCAGCACCATCAAGTCGTGGCGTTAGACATTATTGAAGAAAAAGTGACGATGCTTAACCAGCGTCAATCCCCCATTGTGGATAAAGAAATTGAAGACTTTCTACAAAATAAAACGCTCAATTTTGTCGCAACTATCGATAAAGAACAGGCCTATCTAGAGGCCGATTTCGTCATTATTGCGACCCCAACTGACTACGATCCACAAACCAACTACTTTAATACCTCATCCGTGGAAGCGGTAATTCGTGACGTTATGGCGATCAATCCAAATGCAGTAATGGTCATAAAATCGACCGTTCCTGTTGGCTATACAGCCCGAATCAAACAAGAGTTTCAGTGCGACAATATCCTGTTTTCCCCTGAATTTCTGCGTGAAGGTAAAGCGCTGTATGATAACTTGTATCCGTCACGGATTATTGTGGGTGAACAGAGTGAGCGCGCTAAAGTGTTCGCGGATTTACTCGCGGAAGGGGCAATAAAAGAAGAGATTCCCGTTCTGTTTACTCATTCAACCGAAGCGGAAGCAGTAAAGCTTTTCTCAAACACCTATCTCGCCCTACGAGTGGCTTATTTCAATGAGTTGGATTCCTACGCGGAAGTCAACGGCTTAGATACCCGACAAATTATTGAAGGGGTGGGGTTAGATCCGCGCATTGGTCATCACTATAACAACCCTTCTTTTGGATATGGTGGCTATTGCCTACCAAAAGATACCAAACAGCTGTTAGCCAACTATCAATCTGTGCCGAATAATATTATTTCTGCCATTGTGGATGCTAACCGCACCCGTAAAGATTTTATTGCCGATTCTATTCTCAAACGTCAGCCTAAAGTGGTTGGGATCTACCGTTTGATCATGAAGGCAGGATCAGATAATTTCCGAGCATCGAGCATTCAAGGCATTATGAAGCGCTTGAAGGCGAAAGGCATCGAAGTGATCGTTTATGAACCTGTTCTAAAAGAGAGCCACTTCTTCCATTCGCGTGTTGTTCAAGACTTAGAAGCCTTCAAACAAGAAGCCGATGTGATTGTTTCCAATCGCATGACAGAAGACCTGAGCAATGTTGCCGATAAAGTCTACACAAGAGATTTGTTTGGTAGTGACTAAAAACATTCTTCTAGCCACCGTAAACCAGGTGGCTAATTGCTTTTCTATTCCCCAATATTTAAGCATATAAAGCAGGAATAGTGAGAAAAATCGGCTAAAATAGATAAGAAATATCATACAATCGTTTGTCAGATTGTTGCTGTCCCGTAGAGTTGAGAGCTGCTATACTCCGCTGCAAATTCAAACAATATCCTCATTTTCACTGAGTAATTTATGTCGTCACCACCACGCAATGACTTTGATGAATACGCCTATAACCCAAATTTTCAATGGCGCTTTCTTCACCCTCGTTACTGGGGCACTTGGCTTGCTATTTTTTTCGCCAGCTTAGTAAGCTTCTTTCCTAACAGGCTCAAACGAGTGATTGCTCGGGGGCTAGCCACTCTCGCCGTTAGAGTTAAAAGCAAAGCAAATATTCGAGCCAGAGTGAATTTAGCTATGTGCTTCCCCGATAAGGCCATCTCCGAACGTGAGCATATCCTTTTTAATATGTATGTGACTTCCATTATGTTCTTAATGGGTTTTGCCTCAACATCATTAAGAAGTAATCAATGGCTGGAAAAACACACATCAGTACGAGGGTTAGAGCATGTCGAACAAGTATTGAATAACGGTGAAAATGTTATTCTCTTAGTTCCACATACATGGGCGATTGATATCCCCGCTATTTTATTAGCATCAAGAGGCTTACCCGTTTCAGCGATGGCCAAAAGCCAAAAGAACTTAGTATCTGACTGGTTGATGCATAGACAGCGCGTACAATATGGCGGCCGAGTGTACGACCGAAGTGTTGGCATCAAACCTTTTATCAAATCCGTACGTAAAGATGGCTACTTGGGCTATTACTTACCCGATGAAGATTTGGGCCGTGAACACAGTGTTTTTGTTGATTTCTTTGCGACTCAAAAAGCGACTATTGCTGGCTTAGGACGGTTATCAACACTAAGTAAAGCGAAAATCGTTCCTTTGTTTGCCATGTTTAACACCCAAACAGGATGCTATGAGCTGGATTTTTATCCACAGCTCCCTTTTCCTACAGGTAATGAGCAACAAGATGCAAGGATGATGAATGAATGCATTGAAGCTTATGTAACCCGGTATCCTGAGCAATATATGTGGATTTTACGTCTACTAAAAACTCGCCCGGATAGTGATGTTAATCCTTATACAGAATAAAAAACAATTAAAATGAAATTGAATATTGAAAAATTCATGCTTGCTATGTGTTTCCTCTACGCAGGTTGCTTTATACTTGTTCCATTTTTGGGGAGAACTTCTGAAGTTATCTTGATTTTTAGTTTTCTGTTAATTATAAATGATTCAAAGTATAAATTATTTAAAGATAAAACCATTTATCTTTTATTATCTAGTTTTATTATTATCATTATTTCTTGGATTAGTATTCGCTTCTTACAACCAGAACTAGCGGTTTTATACCCAGACCTACGTTTTTTCCTTAGACTATTTGTTTTTATTCCAATAGCCTATTGGTTAAAAGGTAATAAAAAAAATATTCATGTATTCCTTATAATTTCAGCTTTAGCTCTTGTACTTGCAACCTTTACCAGAGGTGAAGGGATAGCAGAGTGGATAAATGGAATAAAAGGGCAACGTGTCGATTTTAAACTAATCAATGCACAGCATACAACTTTATTAATGGCTATAGCATTATTAGGTATAATTACTTATGTCATTCCCCAAATAACATCTCAATGGAAAAATTATACACTTAGGAAGAAAGTAGTCTACTTCGTTTTATCTGGACTAGGTTTTATTATTTTCTTTACTGGTGTATTAATATCCCAGACGAGAGGGGTATGGCTCGCTCTTATCATTGCCTTTGCTATAATTGGGATTATATATTTATTTAGAATAAATCATATATCAATTAAAAGAGTCTCTGTAACAGTAACATTATTATTGTCTTTTCTAACATTACAGTATTTTTTACCATTTGATTCAATTGTACAAACACGCATAAAAGCAGAAAGTAGTGTCATTACGACGACTTTAGAAGATGGTATTGAATCTGTCCCATTCACGAGTATAGGGATTCGATTGCACAGTTGGTATGAAGCGTTAAAATGGATAAAAGAACGTCCAATATTGGGGTCAGGAGAGCTAGCCAAAAAAGAAATTATACAACGCTCAGATTTTCCGCAATGGGTAAAATCTGATTTTAGGCATTTACACAACTATTATATTGAAGTATTAGTTTCCTACGGGTTTTTAGGAATTTCATTAATTATATTATTCTATTTCAAACTATCTAAAATAACTTATTTACTATGGAAGAACAATATTATACCAAGTAGTCTTGCTTATTTTACCTTTTCTTCTCTTATTACACTCCTAGTAGCAAATAACTTTGAATCATACAATTCTATGTGGTCCGGCTGGATAATTCATAATATTGTATTTTCAACTATATACTCATATTATATTTATAGAGGTGAGAATGAAACCACATTACATAATATATAGGAAAAATATATCTTTTAAAAGTGGAACGGGCCAATTAATTAGTATGCAAATAGAAAAACTAAAAAATATTGGTTCCAAGTTTTCAGTATATTGTCAAAAGGGAAGATTTAGCTTATTACTAAAAAATAAAGTGATAGCAAAAAGAGCAATAATCAATAAAAATCAATTAAAAATAAAAAATAATAATAATTTTATTATAGATCATGATAATAGTTTAAGAAATTCAGACATAACTTTTATACATAACATTCCCGTAGAAAATGAAAGCAATACATCTTATTTTAACTGGTTAAAGAAAAGCTCATGCACTGTTATTTCAAACTCTTACTTTACAAAGAGAAAGCTATTAGATCAAGGATTCAATGAAAAAAATATTACTGTCATCTATCCTGGTTACAACAATAATAGATTCAATCTGTTAACAAGAAAAAATTACAGAAAGGAAGCAAGAGAAAAGTTATCTTTAAATAATAAGACAAAGTTAATTGGGTTTATCACTTCCGGTGATTTTGATAAAAGAGGGTTATCTCATTTTTTTAAAATTTGCGAAAAATGTCTAATATTGAAAATGTTAAATATTTTATAATGGGTTCCAAAAAATTACCATCAAAATTTTTAGAACACCCGATTATTCAATCAGAAAAATTTATTTATAAACCTAAAAATTCCACACCTGAGTATTGGCTAAGTGCTGTCGATATTTTCGTTTATCCTGCTAATTTTGAAGAATTTGGTATGGTTATCCCTGAAGCTTTATCAATGGGAATACCAGTGATAACAACAAGAAACGTGGGAGCCTCTGAAATACTGCCTAATGAGTACCAAGAATGGTTATCAGATTCCATTGATATTGATTGGTTTGTTGATAGAACAGTCACCTTATTAGATGATGATGAAAAATATAATAATCTGTCTCTCTTATCTGCTAACTCACTAAGTTATAACAATGAAGATTATGCAACAAGGACAATAAAAGTTATCAGAAAAATAGCAGAAGATAACTAAAATAAAGGTTGATAATGTATTTTAAATACTATCTTTATTGAGTTATATTTACCAAATCTACTATTATAGATATTAGTAACTATGTTTATAAGTAATAAACATAGTTACTAAGTATGGTCTACATACTTTCTAATTAGAAAGGCTTATGATGATAAATCTATACTATTGAAAAACAATAAGACTTCAGTAACTTAAGGTTAACTTATTAAAATGAATCGTATTCTGATCATAGGCCCATCTTGGGTGGGCGACATGGTGATGTCACAATGCTTATATATCACCATTAAGCAGCAACACCCGAATGCCGAAATTGATGTTATGGCACCGGCTTGGTGTAAACCCATCTTAGAGCGGATGCCTGAAGTAAACCAAGCTTTAGCACTGCCGTTTGGACATGGTGAATTCCAATTTTTTGCCAGGCGTGCATTAGGCCGCTCACTACGTGGCCAATATGATCACGCCTACGTATTACCCAATTCAGCAAAATCGGCCTTAATTCCTTGGTTTGCTAATATTCCAGTACGTACTGGCTGGAAAGGTGAGATGCGCTATGGCTTACTGAATGATTTGCGCCCAAATAAAAAAGCATTTCAATATATGATTGAACGCTATGTCGCGTTGGCACACCCTAAGCTTAAGATGACTGGTTCAGCAGCGTTGGGCGGTATCGATCAGTTACCTAAACCCCAATTAGCCATCTCGACAGAGCAGCAACAAGCCACGGCAAAGAAATTTGCTTTAGCATTGACTGACACCATCGGCCTATGTCCAGGTGCTGAGTTTGGCCCGGCGAAACAGTGGCCGGCCGCTCACTATGCGCAAGTCGCTATACATTTGCTGCAACAAGGTAAGCAAGTCTGGCTCTTTGGCTCAGCGAAAGATCAAGTGACAACCCAAGCCATTGTGGCGCGAATACCAGAAGATCTAAGAGAGAACATCCGTGATTTAGCAGGTCAAACTAGCCTGATTGAAGCGGTAGACTTACTCTCTTGTTGTCAAACGGTGGTAAGTAATGACTCAGGATTAATGCATGTGGCAGCAGCGGCAGGTTGTCAGGTTGTCGGTGTTTATGGTTCAACCTCTCCTCACTATACCCCACCGCTGGCAGAAAAAAGTGCGATTGTTCATACCGATATTGACTGTCGCCCCTGCTTTAAACGTGAATGCCCTTACGGACACCTAAAATGTTTAACTGAGCTTGCCCCGCAACAGATCATCAAAGCTATTGAGGCTTTTGACACAGGTTTAGAGCAATGCTGATTCGTGGCTTATATACTTTATTATTGCTGATCGCCGCCCCTTTTATGCTATATAGTTTGTATAAAAAACGGGCCGGAAAACCCGCCTTTGGCGCACGTTGGAAGGAGCATTTCGGTGTAACCCCTAAATTAGATGATTCAACAAGTAGGCCACTATGGATTCACGCCGTTTCTGTTGGTGAAGCTATTGCAGCTACCCCCATTATTCAAGCAATAAAAGAACGTCAACCTGATTTACCGATTGTGGTCACCACTACAACCAGTACGGGTGCACAGCAGATCAAAAAGTTATCGAATTTGGTTGAGCATCGTTATATGCCACTGGATTTTCCTTTCTGCATTAATGGTTTTCTTAACGCGATTCAGCCTAGCCAGTTGCTGATTATGGAAACGGAACTGTGGCCAAATACGCTACATTGCGTTGCAAAACGCAACATTCCCATCACCGTGATTAATGCCCGTTTATCGGAACGCTCTTGCCACCGTTATCAGCGTTTTCAATCAGTCTTTCATCTGCTTTCTTGTCATATTAGTCAGTTACTTTGCCAATATCAGAGTGATGCAGACCGCTTTCTCCGGCTAGGTATCGACCCACATAAAATATCGGTAACGGGATCGATTAAATTTGACATCACCGTGACCGATGAGATCCGTCAGCAAGGACAAGCATTACGTGAACAATTAGGCCAAGATCGTCCAATTTGGATCGCCGCCAGCACCCATCAAGGTGAAGATGAAATGTGCCTTGAAGCACATCGTCAATTGCTGAATCACTATCCTGATGCGTTATTAATTTTGGTCCCACGCCATCCAGAGCGTTTTAATTCGGTAGATTTACTGTGCCGGACGCAAGGTTTTACCGTTAGCCGTCGAACTGAACCTGTCACAGAACCAACTCAGATCTACCTTGGAGATACCATGGGCGAGATGCTGACGTTAATGTATGCCGCAGATGTCTGTTTTATGGGTGGAAGTCTGCTGGGAGACAAAGTGGGTGGACATAATTTAGTTGAACCCGCAGCGCTGGGTAAGCCATTACTTAATGGTCCAAGTTATTATAATTTTACTGATGTGACTGAATCGTTATTAGCCGCTGATGCCATCAGTATTTGTCACTCTTCTCAAGAACTTGCCGCCTCACTAGTTGAACGATTTAATCAGCCCAAAATGATACAAGAGATTGGACAAAGAGCAGCACAAGTGGTTAAAAATAATCGAGGTGCACTAGAAAAGACCATACATGCGATTTTTTCTTCAACAAAAGATTAAGCATGATAACCAGCCACTATATGCTGCCACTGTGGCTCTTGCCAAAAAATCCCAAACCGCTGCTGCTCTTTACGAAAAGAGCGCAGCAAACGCTGTAAATTTGCCTCTTTCCAACTATTTCCTTTTTGCTGGTAGCATTTATCAAAATCAATAATCCATACGGTATTAGATGTATCGATCAAAATATTATGGATATTCAGATCGGTATGGTTTACCTGAGCTCGGTGCAGCTTAGCAATCTCTTTTCCTATCGCAATATATTGACTTTCTGCTAGAGCGTTTTCTTGCAAGATAGCCACCAAATCTCGTGCATTGGCGATTTTTTCGCTCAATAAGTCCGCTTGATAGCAAAATCCTTGTTTAACGGCGCGGGCTGCGATCGGGCGTGGGACATTGACCCCTTGCTCACGTAAGTGATACAAAAGATGAAATTCAGCGTAGCTACGGGTTTTCCCCCAACTCTGAAACCAGTAGTGATCACTCACTAACTTGCCGAACAATCCCCCTCGACAATAGTGACGTAACGCCGCCTCAAGCTGCTGCATAGCAATAAACCACGTTGTTCCTCGACCTATCGCACTGCCAATAATTTTCTGTTCCGCTTGCCAGTATTGAGCATCAAACAGTGAATGAAGCGGTTCATTAACCCACTGTTCGTCATACCAAATGGTTTGATTCTTCAAAGAAAGCTGCTTAATCATAATAAGATTCCTGCGAAAGGTTATCCGTAGTAAGCATAGAGCAAACTCCCCCAAATTAATCCCGCTAACAGAAGGCTGACCATTACGGCGGCCGAACCAATATCTTTTGCTCGTCCACTCAGTTCATGCCGTTCTGATCCTACTCTATCTACCACCGCCTCTATTGCCGAGTTAACCAGCTCGATAATCAACACCAGCACCACACTGGAAAACATCAGTAATCGTTCCAGAAGCGGTAAATCAAGCAAGCATAAAATTCCACCCGCTATGGCTAATAATGCCAACTCTTGGCGAATCGCCGCTTCATGTTGAAAAGCCGCTTTTAGACCTTGCCATGAATAGCCAGTGGCATTGATTACTCGGCGAAATCCCGTTGCTCCGGGTTTGCCGCTAAATGGTGATTGCATAGTTGGCTTCTCTTATTTTATGGTCACAGCATTAGAAGGCTTATTTTACATTTATCTGCAGACTCTGCATAATTTAGCCTCATTAATTAGTGAGCTTTTTCCATGCCTCTGTTCTCATCACCACCAAAGTCTGTCTGTTTTTTGCGGCTCTCTGCAATCGGGGATGTCTGCCATGCGGTTGCCGCAGTGCAAGCTTTGCAAAAGTATTGGCCTGAGACCAAGGTAACTTGGATTATCGGAAAAGTGGAAGCCCAATTATTACAAGGGCTAGACAACGTTGAGCTGATTGTGTTTGATAAAAAAGCTGGCTGGGCAGGGATGAAATCCGTATGGAGACAGCTAAAGGGTCGCCGCTTTGATGCTTTAGTGCATATGCAGTTAGCACTGAGAGCAAGCCTACTTACCCTAGGCATTCGTGCTCAATATAAAGTGGGTTTTCACCGTAAACGGGCTAAAGAAGGTCAGTGGTTATTTACTAACTGCAAAATTACTGATACGGAATCTTCCCATGTATTAGATAGCTTTTTCTCTTTTATTGAGTATTTGGGAGTTCCTCGTAGCCAGCCCACTTGGTCGTTACCTATTACTCCGCAAGACCGTGCTTTTGCTCGTCAGCAGTTGCAAGATAAACCCAGTGTGATTATCTGCCCTGCCGCAAGTAAAGATGAGCGAAATTGGCCGACCGCACGCTACGCCGAGTTTGCTGATTATGTCGTGTCACAAGGTTATCAGGTAGTATTATGCGGCTCTCCCGCCCCTCGTGAGCAGCTGTTGGCTAACCAGATTACTGACTTAATGACTCAACCTGTAGTAAATTTAGTCGGGCAGACCAGCTTAAAGCAATTAGCTGCCATGCTTGGCGAAGCGAAGTTAGTACTTGCTCCGGATTCAGGCCCAGCACATATTGCCACAACACAAGGTACCCCCGTGTTGGGTTTATATGCTCACAGCAACCCCAAACGTACCGGTCCCTATTTCAATATTAATGATGTGGTCAGTATCTATGAAGCGTGTGTGACAAAGCAGCAAGGAAAACCCTTAGAGCAACTGACTTGGAGCACTCGGGCAAAAGGAGAGACGTTGATGCAGGGTATTTCTGTCTCTTCGGTTATTAACGCATTTATACGCATGATGAAAGGTACAACAACCCATGACTAAATCAATGCCGACGTTGGCGGTTGCCTTAATCGTCAAAAATGAAGCGAAACATTTGCAAGCCTGCCTAGAAACGGTAGCGGGTTGGGTCGATGAAATTGTTATTCTTGATTCAGGGAGTAGTGATGAAACAGAAGCGATTGCACGCCGTATCACTGATAAGTTTTTTGTTAATACTGACTGGCAAGGATTTGGGCCTCAACGCCGCTTAGCACAATCCTATGTTGAATCGGATTATATTCTGTGGCTTGACGCCGATGAGCGAGTCACGCCTGAGTTGAAAAGCAGTATTTTACAAGCTGTTCAAAATGATAAACCCAATACCGTTTATCAAATTGATCGCTTAACCACAGCATTTGGTAAACAGATTCGTTACTCCGGCTGGTCACCTGACTGGGTCACGCGCCTCTATCGTACTCAAGATACTCAATATAACACTGCTCTGGTTCACGAGAGTGTCGAAATACCATCACATCTAACACTGCAATCCTTATCCGGCTATTTGCAGCACTATACTTTTGAGTATCTACCGCAGTACACAGCGAAAACTCAGCACTATATGAAAGCTTGGGTTGATCAACGGGAGGGCAAAAAGTCATCCTCCTTAACTGGCGCCGTATTACATGGTTTTTTTCGCTTTTTCAAAATGTATATTGTGAAACGTGGTTTTTTAGATGGTCGCCATGGCTTATTACTTGCCATACTCAGTGCTAATACTACGTTTACTCGTTATGCTGACCTTTGGTTGCGTGATTATGTCCGAAAAGGACAAAGAGACCGTTCATGAATATTTGCCATGTCAATCTTGCTTCAGGTTATCACGGCGGTGAAAACCAAACTCTGCTGTTGATACAGCAGCAGATCAAATTAGGCTACCAACTCACCGTTGTGGCTAACCCTAAAAGCCCTTTTTTCTCTCGTGTACAAGCGCTACCGTGCCGAGTCATTGCCTGTAAGCATTACCTCACTCAACACAGTAAAGCCATTACACAAGGCTGTGACCTTATTCATGTTCATGAAGGGCGAGCGATTTATTGGGCTTGGTTACAACATAAATTGCATAAAATCCCTTATGTGATCACGCGTCGGATTGATAACCCTCTCAGTGAGCGCTGGTTTGCGACTCAAGCTTACCGATCAGCCAGTGCCTTGGTTGGGTTAAGTCAGGAAATTTATCGGCAAATTTTATTACGCCATCCGCAGCAAAACGTCGCCATCATTCCAAGCTCACCAGTCTGTTATCCCATTAATAAACAGCAAGTCTCCCAGATTCGTGAACTATTTTCTCATCAATTTTTGGTGATTCATGCCGCCAACATGCTTCACCATAAAGGCTTTGATGTTACGGTTGCGGCAGCTCGCCTATTAATGGATGCCGCCCCAGACGTTCATTTTGCTTTATTAGGGGATGGAAAAGAGCGTCCAGTCTTAGAACAACAAGCCCAAGGGTTAACGAATATTCATTTTATGGGCAAACAAAGTAATATGGGTGATTGGTTTGCTGCCGCCAATATGCTTATTCATCCCTCTTACAGTGAAGGGTTAGGCTCAGTGATTTTAGAGGCGATGGGCAGCGGTTTACCTGTGGTAGGTAGCCGAGCGGGGGGAATTCCTGACATTATCGAACACGGTGCTTCTGGTTTGTTGATTGAACCCGGAGATGCACAAGGGTTAGCACAGGCTATTTTGCAAATTCACCATGATCCAGATCTCGTTGACACATTAGCCATTGGGCGAGAGAACAAATTACGCGATTTTCAGATTGAACAAACCGCACAACGTTATCAAACTCTCTACTCAGAAATTATGGAAAGTCACTCTCACTGTTGAGAAAAGCAAGAGTTAAAGCTGATCGCCTAAAGGTAAAGAAAATATGAGAATTTTAATTTTTAGCTCTTACAAAGATGCTTGGAACAGTGTTCGCCCAGAAGCCGAAATGTTTATTGAAATGGTTAAGCTGGGGCACAGTGTGACCATTATGACGCAAGGGGATGCAGAATACGCTGCGCGTTTTCGAGACAATGGCATCAAGGTGATTGATGCTTACCCCAGTAAGAAAATCTGCTGGAAAGCCATCAAAGCGCTACGTGCAGAGCTGAGCGCTTATCACTATGATATTGTCTATGCAATGAATTCAAAAACGATCCCCAATGCTGCCTTCGCTTGTATCGGTTTTAAAAAGACCAAGTTAGTCACTTATCGAGGAACGGTCGGTGGATTATATCGTCATGATCCTAGTGCGTATTTAACCCATTTACATCCAAGAGTAGATGGCATTAGCTGCGTGGCACAAGCCGTTACTGATGATGTAAGAAAACGAGTGTGGAAACACCAAGAGCGTGTTGTCACCATTTACAAAGGGCATGATATTGCTTGGTATCAAGCTCAACCCGCTAATATCAGTGAATTAGGTCTCCCCCTAGATGCCTTTTGCGTTATTTGTATTGCGAATGCTCGACCAAGTAAAGGCGTCCATATCCTACTCGATAGCGCAAAACAACTGGCTGATTTAAGCAATGTGCACTTACTGTTGGTTGGACGCGATATGGACACCGAGCAAAACCTGAATTTAGCCAAACAAAGTGGAATGCAAGAGCGTATTCATTTTCTGGGCTATCGCAAAGATGTTCCTGAGCTCTTGGCCACTAGCGCTGTGCAGATCCAACCCTCTATTAGCGGTGAGGGGCTCCCAAAAACGATTATTGAAGCCATGGCGATGGGAGTGCCATCCATCGTTACCACCACAGGTGGAGGAAAGGAGCTGCTCGTCGACGGTGAAAGCGGATTTATTGTTCCAGTTCAAGATCCAACGGCGATTGCTGAGAAAATTCGTTGGCTGTATCAATCGCCAGAGCAACGTCTGCAGATGGGTAGACATGCCCAGCAACGCATGATTAATGACTTTTCTTGCCAAGCTAGCGCCAAGCAACATCTGGCTTTTTTTCAGTCATTATTGAAATAATATAAGGCATAAACCTGTCTTGAGAAATAGAGAGCAATAACGTGAGCCAAAAGCGTATTTCACGGGTGATTTATCCCGGAACCTTTGACCCTATTACCAATGGTCATCTAGATATTGTCGAACGTGCAGCCAACATGTTTGATGAAGTGATCATCGCAGTTGCCGCTAGCCCAAGCAAAAATACCATGTTTACTTTAGATGAACGTGTGGCTTTCACTCAGGCGGTCACTCAACATTTAGACAATGTCACCAGTAAAGGCTTTGCTGGCTTAATGGTGGATTTTGCCCGAGCAGAACAAGCCAATGTATTGATTCGAGGGTTACGAACCACGGTCGATTTTGAATATGAGTTTGGGCTCACCAATATGTACCGCCGTTTAATGCCGGGATTAGAAAGTGTTTTTCTCACTCCGGCTGAAGAGCATGCCTTTATCTCCTCAACGATTGTTCGTGAAGTGGCTATCCACGGAGGCAATGTGGATCAGTTTGTTCCTCCTGTCGTTGCAAATGCACTGCATAACAAAAAACAGATCTAGTCAATAATGTGCTTTTTATTCACCAGCCATAGAAAGCACATCATTTGAATTACGGCTCCATGGGTAGTACTTGCGAGCGTAGAAAATAATCCTGTAACTGGTGATACTCCTGCCCCCATTGGCTATCAAAGGGAACCTCATCACTGGGGATACTTTCCGTCAATAACCACGATCCTTTCTGCCATGGATAAAATAACCCCTCTTGACGATTACTGAACACGCCATATTGGTTTATACTCATTTCTGTATTGTAACCGATATTACTTACCCCTTCTGGCGCAAACAAGTTTTCACCCCCCAGCGAAATATATGTCTGATCCGACAAGCTAAAATGATAAAGCGTTGGGAAAATATCTCGATGTGAGCCAATACGCTGTGGATCATAAACATAATCGGTATTGGCTAAAATTGCAGG
This sequence comes from Vibrio cincinnatiensis, assembly GCF_022113815.1. Classification (GTDB taxonomy): domain Bacteria; phylum Pseudomonadota; class Gammaproteobacteria; order Enterobacterales; family Vibrionaceae; genus Vibrio; species Vibrio cincinnatiensis_A. The sequence goes on along the minus strand of NZ_SGOM01000012.1, from coordinate 75,985 downwards.
AGGAACATAGAGATAGAAAGGGACAGCATGAGTCATTCCTGCCTCACCGGGGCGGGAAGTATTGGTATAACGAACTCGATGATCGCCTGTCACAGCGATAATCAGTTTATCTTTTAACGGCGACTGTTTAACGCCTTGGATAAAATTACCCAGTGCATTGCTAGCATATTGAAAGGTTTCTAATAATTCCTTCGCATCCCCTTCCCCTTTATAACCTAATAATTCATTAAGTCTCTCATTTAAGGTAGTGGGTGCGGGCTGATAATAATCCGGAGACTGGTAAGGGGAATGATTCGTCACCGTCATGACATACACGAGGGTCGGCTTTTGTGCTTTATCTAATAATTGACGAGCAAACTTAAAGGTAAAGCCATCTGGCACCCCCCATGTTCCCGCATCTTTTTCCGCCTCGGGAAAGGCTTCAATAATATCATTCTCATCGTACACTCGGTCAAACCCTTGTGTAGGGAGATAGTTAGCGAGATTGCGCCACATCCCATTTCCCCCATACACAAAGACTATCTCATAGCCCGCTTGCTTATAGGGCAATACCGCTGAGCTCGGTAAGGCAATTTTTTGTAATGCAGAATGGCTAATGGTCGGTAATGGGCTATGTACCAACATCATCGCAATACTATCAATGGTTGCTGATGTGCTGGCTAAAAAACGTTCAAATAGAAAATCTTGTTTAACATGTTTCCGAAAACTGCCTAGCAGGTCGTTACTCTCCGGATCATCCTCTAATAGTAAACTCTGTCCCATACTTTCCATCATAGCAACCATCACATGCGGAGGGTTATCTGCAAGATAGCTATTCGCTGGGGTGCGATACTCTGGGATAGTTTGGCCCAAGATTTTAAGCATTTGTGCTTCTAAAACCTGCTGTGAAATAGGCTCAAAGCGAGTTTGATCTTTATAATCACTATAAGCCCAATCGAATGCCATAAAAACATTAGGTGTAAGCATATTCAATGACTTATAAGCAGAAACACTGGCATGATAACGTTTAAGAGGTAAACTTCCGATAGAACCTCTTGCCGTTAAAAATACCCCTAATATGACCAAAACTAACGCCATACTAGTTATACTCCAATGCCATTGCTGTTTAGGCTGCCATAGCGATTGATGAGTGAAAAACTTCGCAAAGTAGTACCCGATACAGGCTATTAGTACCGCAAAGCTAGTCCCATAAATAATAGGATAATCACTCCACAGGTTTTTAAGCACCGCAACTGAGTCATCATCGACCAATCCGAAAATAAATAGATCAACATGGCTACCATAGGTCAGGTAATAATAGTAGTTTCCTATTCCACCAATAACATAGAGAAATGCAACAAGGGTATGGTAGTAAACAGACACCCCACACCATCGCTGATAAGCTTTATCAAAAGGGGCACAAAAAAGCCCCGCTAATAGCAGAGGAGAATATGCAATCGCCGTGACTTTAGCATCAAATCGCATTCCCACCCAAAAGGCTCGGCGAATATCATCCATCACACCATCAGTGGGTAAGTCTGGCTCTATATACAGATAAAGCGCATAACGAGAAAAGAACAGTAACAACAGAGAAAAAACAACATAGATAACGAGCAGTTGTACTAATTGACGAAAGTGAATCTGAAAATGCATGGCTTAATAAACGACAAAAGGAAACATAATTACCCTGTAGATTACTCTAAGCTTATTCCAAGCGCATGGAAACAAATAATAAAGTGAGACTTAGCTCTGACAGTGATTGCAAAACATACTGTTCCTCTGGCCAATTTTCTGTTCACTCAATGGCTCAGTACACTGTGGGCAAGGTTGCCCGCCTTTTCCGTAAACTTGTAACTCTTGAGCAAAATAACCCGGCTTACCATCTGGTTGAGAAAAGTCTTTCAGTGTTGTTCCGCCTTGAGTTATCGATATTTCCAACACCGCTTTTATCGCACTCACTAAGCGCTGCCACTCCTCCATCGATAGGCTTTTTGTTGGCCGAAGAGGATGAATACCCGCACTAAATAGCGATTCATTCGCATAAATATTGCCTACTCCCACAACAATAGCGTTATCCATAATAAAGGCTTTAATAACCACCCGTTTATGCTGCGCTTTTTCAGCCATATACTGCGCATTAAAAGCTTCCGTTAATGGCTCAGGGCCCAATTTATCTAGGATCGGTAAACTTTCTCCGGCCGGACACCATAACCAAGCACCAAATCGGCGTGGGTCATGATAACGAAGAATTTTCCCATTCGTTAACTGTAGATCAACATGATCATGCTTACCTGCAGGGAAATCCCCTGCCAAAACTCGTAATGAGCCCGACATGCCTAGATGGACTACCGCCGCCCCAATCGGCGTTTCAATAAGCAGATATTTCGCTCTACGTGAAATTTGCTCAATCGGTTGCCCTTCCATCTGGTGAAGTTCCGTAGGAATTGGCCAGCGTAATTTCTGACAACGGAAGGTCAACCGTTGTACTGTCTGGCCCACTAAATGAGGAGAAATCCCCATCCTGCTAACTTCAATTTCGGGTAGTTCAGGCATAACCGCTCCTAGTCGTGCGCCTCAAAATAGCAAAATAAAATGTATTACTGGGGAAATAGATAACCGTCAGGGGTCGAAATCGCTATCCACTTATCTTGCCAGTTTTTAAATAGCCAAAACTGCGGCGAATGGTAATAGGTGATTCTCTGTGGCTCTTCTAAATCTTGATACCAAGCTTCAATGGTCTGCGGCAAGCTCAACAACGGCTGTAATGTACGGAATGTTTCATCATTAACTTCCGTCCCGGCCAAATCTTGCCAACGTTTAACCCATTCTTCAGGATCAATATCATTGGGTGGTGTGGCTCGCCAGCGCCCTTGATTCCGCTCGAGAGAAAAATGAGGGAAATGTATCGCTTGTAATTGAGCCTGTGAGTTAAATAAGGTGGGATAAGGGCTTACTTCCGGCTCCATCAGATACGACTTCAGTAAAGGTGGCAGGTTAAGTACACCAATAAAAATTAACACGAGAAGAATAAGAATGTTGTTCCAACGACGGCGTCGATGAGGGCTAATACGCACAGTAACTATTCCTGAGAGACCTAAGCGAATGCCTAGAGTAGCAAAGAGTGTGCTCAGTGCCTAGCGGCTTCACTCCGCTTTAGGTTCCCACCTACACGGAATGATAGGAATGAGAAATGGTAAAAACGATAAGCGATGTGCTTTTACTGGAAGGTTGGCAAAAGTTAAACCCTAGATAAAGAAAAACCCAACCAAATTGGCTGGGTTTTCTGCTACTTGCAAGAGAAGGGGTAATCAATTACTTGATTTTACCTTCTTTATACACAACGTGCTGGCGAACAACTGGATCAAATTTCTTGATCTCAAATTTGCCTGGCATGTTACGTTTGTTCTTGTCAGTAGTGTAGAAGTGACCAGTACCTGCAGAAGATACTAGGCGGATTTTTTCGCGAATGCCTTTAGCCATTGCTCAATTCCTCTTAAACGTTTTCGCCACGTGCACGGATATCAGCAAGAACGGTATCAATACCTTTCTTATCGATAATACGCATGCCTTTAGCAGTTAGACGTAGTTTAACAAAACGTTTTTCGCTCTCTACCCAGAAACGATGAGTTTGTAGGTTCGGCAGAAAACGACGCTTAGTAGCATTTCGTGCGTGTGAGCGGTTGTTACCAACTGCAGGACGCTTACCAGTTACTTGGCATACTCGTGACATGAATGTCTTCTCCAAATCGTTTCAGCTCGATATCAACCTTGGTGGCCGAACCTCTCTCTTTCTAAATAAGAAGTTGAGGTTAAAAACCGTTATGGAAAATCCATACAAGGCTATCAAAGGTCGCGCATTATACTAACTTGACACGCATTGCTCAAGACCCGAACAGATCCTTTTTGCAGGATCCAGTGATCTTTTTTCTCTATTGAGCTGACTGAGGTTAAAAAATGTGGGCGAATCATAACAGAAAACCGTAGAAAGCTAAGCATTTTTTGTACATTCTTTCAAATATACGCTTACCCCTTGTTTTTCCTTCTCACTGAATAAGAATTAACCAGACGGTTCTTGACCATGCGGGGTGCCCGTTAAGTTATATCCATCCCCGTTCAGCAAAAGAAATTACCTCGCCATCTCCCACCACGAAGTGGTCAAGAATCCGAATATCAACCAGTGCCAGCGCGTCAATCAGGCGTTGAGTAATCCGTCGATCTGACTGGCTGGGTTCGGCAATACCAGACGGATGATTATGCGCTAGAATTAATGCGGCCGCATTATGATACAAGGCCCGTTTTACGACTTCCCTCGGATAAACACTTGCTGCGTCAATCGTGCCTTCAAACAGTACTTCATCTTGTATTACTCGATGCTGATTATCGAGAAAGAGGATATAGAAGGCTTCTCGCTGACGATCTCGCAAGACACTGGAAAGGTATAATTTGGTTTGCTGAGGGCTAGTTAACGCATCGCCCCGCTTTAAGGTTTCAGCCAAATAGCGCTGGGTCATTTCTAACACTGCTTGCAACTGAACATATTTTGCCTCACCTAATCCCTTATGGGCACAGAACTGATCTTTACTGGCTGAAAAAAGGGCGCGTAATGATCCCGATTCTCGTAACAAAAAATCTGATAGTTCTAATACGTTCATTCCTTGTGTTCCAGTTCGCAAGAAAATAGCGAGCAATTCCGCATCGGATAACGCTTGAGGTCCCCGAGTCAGTAGCTTTTCTCGTGGCATGGATTCACTCGGGAGTAATTTAAAGTTCATGATTGATGCCCATCCATTGGCCTACTATCAAAGGAGTTAACGCTGTTGTGTTAAATAGAAAAAGATAGTCTAAGCGAGTTGTCACTCAGGCTCTAACGGGCCTGAGTGACGGTTAGATGGGGATCAATCTACGGTGTAATAAAGATGTGAATTAAAGCTTAAAGTGACTGACTAAGTTCCCCATTTGTTGGCCCGATTGCGCAAGCTGAGTACTGATGGACTCAGAAAGCTGTAAGTTTTCACTCAATTGATTCACGATTTGCTGAATTGCAACTAGGTTTTGGTTAATGTCTTCCGCAACCGCACTTTGCTGTTCTGCGGCAGAAGCGGTTTGAATCCCCATATCTTGGATAGTGCTGACTGATTGTGAAATACCCGCTAAACGCTCTTTAATTAAGACCGACTCCTGCACCGTTTTTTCACCGCGCTGCTGGCTAATGCTCATGCTGCTAACCGCTTTACTGACACCTTGGTGTAACGCGCTGAGCATATCGCTAATCTCTTGGGTACTATTTTGCGTACGGCTGGCTAATGAACGGACCTCATCGGCAACAACCGCAAAACCTCGGCCTTGCTCACCCGCTCGGGCCGCTTCAATGGCCGCATTCAATGCCAGTAGGTTCGTTTGTTCCGCAATTTCACCAATCACATTCAACACTTTGGTAATTTGATCCGTTTGTTGGCTCAGCTCTTGTATTGCTTCAGAAGTAATATTGACTTCATTAACCAGCGCACTGATGCCTTCGATGGCACTGTTTACCTCTTGTTGTGCTTCTTGGATTTGATCATTGGCAGACTCAATCGCTTGGGAGGTTTCATTAGTATTGTTGGCAACCTCTCGAGCCGTTGCACTCATTTCGGTCACCGCAGTCACAACTTTATCGGTTTCTAGACTGTGATCATTCATCTGTTGGCTCGATTCCGTTGTCTGACTATCCAACGCTCCCGCCGCCGATTGCACTTCCTCTGCAGAAGCTCGAATATCTTGGATTAGTGGCTGTAGTTTATCCATAAAGGCATTAAAGGCTTTCGCTACATCCCCAATTTCATCTTTACTTTCAACTTTTAATCGGGCTGTTAAATCTCCTTCTCCCGCCGCTACATCTTGTAGTGAGGCCACCACATGCTGCAAAGGAGCCACTCCTCGAGTCACCAAAATACTGACGACAATAATGGTGATAATCAAACCGGTGACAGACAACCCGATGGTTGACCACAATTGCTCTGTCGACTGAGCTTCGCGCTGCGCTCTAAATTCAGCGACTTGGGTATCGATATCATCAATATAAATTCCCGTTCCCAATACCCAGTCCCATTTAGGTAAGTATTCGGCATACCCTAATTTGGGAGCTTGTGCATCAATCGTTGGCTTATGCCAAGAGAAATTCAAAAATCCATCGCCCGATTTTGATGACCGAATCAACCCAGCAATCACCTCAACGCCATTGTCATCTTTCATGCCATATAAGTTTTTGCCTTCCAATGAAGGGTTAATTGCATGCAAAATATTGATACCTTGCGAATCATAAGCAAAGAAATAGCCATCCGTATCAAAACGCATCGCTTTCAGTAAGGTTTTCGCGGCTTCTTTATTTTCTCCATTTCGATCACTTTCATAGAGCGATTGAACCGTGGTTACCCCCATCATTAGGTAGGCTTTAAGTTCGGCTTTATGGCTTGCAATCAGTTGTTCACGATACTGACTTAATTCCTGTTCTAAGGCATTGCGGCCACTCCAGTTATTCACTATGGTCATCAATGCTGTAATGAGTATTAATGGAATTACCGTCAACAGTAAAAGTTTGGTTCTACTTTTCAAAGAGGTCATCATCACAATCCTTTGGGCTTCTTGTTGTTTTATTATTTGCACTGGGCTTTTAATTAAAGCGAAAGCTTCTAGGCCTATGATCCATAAATAGAAAAAAATATCTGTGAAGACTGGTCGACTTTGTTGTTATAACAACAGAATATTCGTAAAACTGCGTAGGAAGCGCTGACACAACTCCAACATCTCTCGGAAGTTGTGCTAACATAACGAGCACTATTTTTGAGGAAACCAAGCATGCAAACATTAGCAGGAAAGAAAATTCTGCTTGGCATTAGTGGCGGTATTGCAGCCTATAAATGTGCAGAATTAACACGTCGTTTTATTGAGCGAGGTGCCGAGGTTCGAGTGGTGATGACCCACGCGGCCAAAGAGTTTATTACCCCACTCACCATGCAGGCCGTCTCCGGCCACCCCGTAGCTGACAGTTTGCTGGATCCTGCTGCTGAATCCTCAATGGGGCACATCGAACTCGCCAAATGGGCAGACATGGTACTGCTGGCTCCAGCTACCGCCGATCTCATTGCGCGCTTAGCCGCCGGAATGGGAAATGATTTACTCACGACTTTAGTGTTAGCGACGAAAGCTCCTTTGGTTGTTTCTCCTGCCATGAATCAACAAATGTATAGAAATGCTGCAACGCAAGAGAATATTGCGACATTAGCAAGGCGTGGCGCTGAGATCTGGGGCCCGGCAGCAGGAGAACAAGCCTGTGGCGATATTGGGCCCGGTCGTATGCTAGAGCCGATGGATCTCGTCACCCGCTGTGAGGCTTTTTTTGCACCTAAATTACTAGCAGGAAAACGAGTCTTGTTAACGGCAGGGCCAACCCGAGAGCCGCTAGATCCGGTGCGTTATATAACCAACCACAGCTCAGGAAAAATGGGGTTTGCTATCGCTGAAGCGGCCGCCTATTTAGGCGCTGAAGTAACCCTGATCAGTGGCCCAGTTTCACAGCCCACCCCAGGACACGTTTCACGCATTGATGTACAAAGTGCCTTAGAAATGCATCAACACGTCATGGAACACGCAACCAGCTGTGATATCTTTATTGGCTGCGCCGCCGTTGCGGATTATCGTCCGGAACAAGTCGCCGAGCAGAAGATCAAAAAGACGGATCAAAACAGCACGCTTAGCATTACCATGGTGAAAAACCCCGATATCGTGGCGTCTGTGGCCGCATTAACCGAACAACGCCCTTTTACAGTCGGTTTCGCCGCAGAAACTCAAGAGGTTGAAAAGTACGCCCGAAGCAAACTGACCAACAAAAATCTTGATATGATTTGTGCAAATGATGTCTCCATCTCAGGTCAAGGTTTTAATAGTAATAACAATGCGTTAACCGTTTATTGGCATGGTGGAGAACAGACTCTTCCTCTCACCAGTAAACGAGAGTTAGCTCAGGCATTAATGCGGTTAATCCATCAACAGCTTTAACCAAACGCCTATCTAAAGTATTCAGCGACGCCACGATCAATAAGCACCGTGGCAATCATCGCTCATTGAGAGTCACCCATATCAGTGGTAATAAAAGGAAAACGGGTTATGGCCGGTAGTAAAAAAACTAATCGACGTGAAGAAATTCTCCAAGCCCTTGCGCAAATGCTTGAGTCTCATGAAGGGGCTTCACGCATTACTACCGCCAAGCTGGCAAAACAAGTCGGCGTATCGGAAGCGGCGCTCTATCGCCACTTTCCAAGCAAAGCGCGGATGTTTGAGGGGTTAATTGAGTTTATTGAAGAGTCTTTAATGTCACGCATTAACCGCATTCTGGATGAAGAAAAAGATACACTAAACCGTCTTCGCCTCGTCATGCAGTTAATTCTGGCTTTTTCTGAACGTAACCCCGGCTTGACTCGAATTTTATCAGGCCATGCGTTAATGTTTGAAAATGAACGGCTGCGTGAACGAATCAACCAGTTGTATGAGCGAATCGAAACGTCATTACGACAAATTTTACGTGAACGAAAACTGCGTGAAGGAAAAGCATTTCCGGTTGATGAAAGCACGCTTGCCGCTCAGTTACTTGGCCAAGTGGAAGGCAGTTTAAACCGTTTTGTTCGTTCCGATTTTAAATATCTGCCCACCGCCAATTTTGACGAATATTGGGCGCTACTAAGTGCACAAATTAAGTAACTATCATGAGTAAACAGAAATACGGAAAACCCGAGTTTTCACTTTCCCTCCTCCACCCTAAATATTGGGGAGTATGGGGAGGTTTTGGCTTCTTAGCCCTTGTGGTCAACCTTCTTCCTTATCCCGTATTATTGAAGATAGGCCGAAGTTTAGGCAAATTTGCGATGCGTTTTGGTAAAAAGCGAGTACACGTAGCGCAGCGTAATCTTGAACTCGCCTTTCCTGACATGAGCAAAGTCGAGATCGAACAGTTTGTTATCGAGAATTTTAAAAATACGGGTGCTGCATTAATCGAAACCGGCATTACATGGTTTTGGCCAACTTGGCGTTTTAAGCGGATCTTAGAAGATAAAGATACCTCAGTAATACGCCAACATTCAGCACAAGGTAAAGGGGTGCTCCTGTGCTGTGTGCATGCACTGAATCTAGAAATTACCGCTCGTGCTTTTGCAGTTCTAGGCTTGCCAGGCTATGGCGCTTATCGCCCGCATAATAATCCAGCCTACGATTTTATCCAGTATCGTGGGCGAACTCGTGATGGTAATCAATTGGTTGATCGAAAAGATTTAAAAACCATGTTGCGTTCTTTGCGTAAAGGGGAGCGATTGTTCTACCTTCCCGATCATGACTATGGGCGTAACAAGTCAGTCTTTGTGCCCTTTTTTGCAGTAGACAATGCCTGTACAACCACAGGGACCAGTATTTTGGCTTACACCAGCCAATGTGCCATTGTCATGGGGTCAGGGTTCCGTAACCTGCAAGGTAAATATGAGATCATGGCCGATCTTTCCGTGGAGGAACACTACCCCCAGAAAGATGAAACGGCTGCCGCCGCTTATATGAATAAGTATGTGGAGCAAATTATCTTACGGGCACCCGAGCAATGGATGTGGCTACATAAACGCTTTAAAACCTTGCCCGATCCCGATTTAAAGAGCTCACGTTATCAATAAACTGCACACAAAAATAAGAGGCTCGATGTTCCCTATCGAGCCTCTCTTGTTTTTAAGCATTCACCCCATACTGAGCACGATACGCTTTCACCGCGTCAAGATGAGCAGAGTTGGTTCCCTGCTCTTGCAGATAAGTCACTAAATCCGTCAAACTGATGATAGACACGATAGAGCAGCCAAAATCTCGCTCAACTTCCTGAATCGCAGATAACTCACCTTTGCCTTTTTCTTGGCGATCAATGGCCACTAACACTCCCGCTAAATCCGCTCCATTCGCTTGGATAATTTCCATCGATTCACGAATAGCCGTCCCCGCAGTGATCACATCATCCACCAACATAATACGTCCTTGTAATGGGCTGCCCACTAAGTTGCCACCTTCACCATGATCTTTCGCTTCTTTGCGATTGAAACAATAAGGAGTATCGACATCATGGTGATCCGCTAACGCGACCGCCGTTGTCGTCGCAATGGGAATACCTTTATAAGCAGGGCCAAACAAGACATCATAATGAATACCAGAATCCACCAAAGCCGCCGCGTAAAAACGCCCTAATCGAGCCAGATCTCGGCCAGTATTAAACAAGCCAGCGTTAAAGAAATAAGGGCTTTTACGGCCTGATTTCAAAGTAAACTCACCAAATTTCAAAACTTCCTTTTCTAATGCAAACTCAATAAATTCACGCTGGTACGCTTTCATGGATCTCTCTCAGTGTTTAGTCAGTCGATATCAGTAAGTAAGAACAAAATCCTAATTACCTACAAAAAAATAGCTTCCTTAATAGGAAGCTATGAAATCTTTAATTTTCTAACGCCGCTTTTTGCGCAGCGACAATTTCGCTAATGCCAATTTTTGCCGAAGCCAATAATGCCAACAATTGGTCATGACTGAACGGTTCACCTTCTGCGGTGCCCTGAATTTCAATCATCTTGCCTTCTTCGGTCATCACCACATTCATGTCGGTATCGGCTGCCGAATCTTCTACATACTCTAAATCACAAAGTACTTCGTCACCTAAAATTCCAACCGACACTGCCGCAACATGGCCTTTCATCGGGTTCTTCTTCAATTTACCCTGAGCAACAAGGTGAGCAAACGCATCGGCCATGGCTACACTCGCCCCAGAAATAGAAGCGGTACGTGTACCACCATCGGCTTGAATAACATCACAGTCGACCGTGATCATAATTTCACCCATGGCGGCTAAATCCACAACGGCACGCAGGCTACGCGCAATCAAACGCTGAATTTCCATGGTACGACCACCTTGCTTCCCGTTTGCCGCTTCACGGCGAGTACGAGAATGCGTGGCACGAGGTAACATACCATATTCCGCAGTAACCCAGCCTTTACCTTGGCCTTTTAACCAACGAGGCACATTTTCTTCCACCGTCGCATTACACAATACTTTGGTATTACCGAATTCAACGAGTACTGAACCTTCAGCATACGCCGTATAATTACGAGTGATTTTAATTGGGCGAACTTGATCTGCAGCACGGTCATTTGGACGCATGGATGAATGCCTTTTTAGGGTGAATAGAATTGGGACCGGATTATAACGGAATCGAGATAAAGATCCTAGGTCAGCACCCATGGCGTTAGGATCCTAAAATTCCAATTCTGTGATAGCATGATTCCATTGCGCTAACTAAAAAGCCGACTAACTTAAGGATATGGTAATGATTTACAGCATGACAGCCTATGCACGCAAAGAACTGAAAGGCGAATGGGGCACCGCAGTGTGGGAAATTCGCTCCGTTAACCAGCGTTATTTAGAAACCTATTTTCGCCTACCTGAGCAGTTTCGTAGCCTAGAACCCCTTCTTCGTGAGCGCTTTCGCCAACGTTTAGCTCGCGGTAAAGTCGAATGTCACTTACGTTATGAAGCCAGTGCGGCTGCGCATAATGAGCTGATCATTAATGAAACTCTTGCTGAGCAAGTGATTAAAGCCGCCAATCAAATCATGCACATGACGGGGGAACTCAGCCGTATTAACCCATTCCAAGTCATGCAATGGCCGGGCGTAATGGAAACCCCAGAGCAAGACATGGACAGCATCAACAAAACGTTGCTGGAAGGTTTCGATGAAGCGCTAAGCGACTTTATTGAAGCTCGTGGCCGTGAAGGCGACAACATGAAAGCCTTAATCGAGCAGCGTCTGACTGCCATTGGCGAAGAAGTGGTTAAAGTTCGAACTCGTATGCCGGAAATTCTTCAATGGCAACGTGAGCGTCTATTTGGCAAGTTTGAAGAAGCTAAAGTTGAGCTTGATGCCACTCGCGTAGAACAAGAGCTGATTCTCCTCGCGCAAAAATCAGACGTTGCGGAAGAGCTGGATCGCCTTGACTCTCATATCAAAGAAACTCGTAATGTGCTTAAAAAAGGGGGCGCATGTGGCCGCAAGTTAGACTTTATGATGCAAGAGTTTAACCGCGAATCGAATACCCTTGCCTCAAAATCTATCAGCACCGACATCACCGCCTCTGGCGTTGAACTGAAAGTGCTGATTGAGCAGATGAGAGAACAGATTCAGAATATCGAATAGATTCCCCTATACTCCACTTACTTCCACAAAACCCTTGTTTACAAGGGTTTTTTTATTTTCACCATCCATATACATCCATAAAATTCATCAACAGCCACGAACAAACTGGGAGTATCGTGGGTAGCACTTTGCTATTTACTCCCCACCGTAGTATAAATATCACAACATACTCCCCACTTCTGGAGAGTGATGTAATGATAACTTCGATTAGAGCTATAAATTCAAGGAGATAGAGATGGGTAATCTCACTGTCAACCAAGTTAAGGCGATAGTAAAAGACCAAAAAACAGGTCGTCATGCCGATGGTGATGGTTTCTATCTAATGATTCCTAGAATAGGTCGACCATACTGGATGCTAAGGTACACCCTTTTTAAGAAAAGAAAGGAGGTGACTATTGGCAAGGTCGATGAGCTTTCTCTTGCTGATGCAAGGTTGAAAGCATCTGAGCTTCGAAAGCAAATAAGCGAAGGGATTAACCCAATTGCAGAAAGAAAACGGAGTAAGCAAGCCGATATACAAATAATCGATGATCTCTTCGAAGACTGGTACAAGGATTTGTCCAAAAGGCTCAAGCACCCCAATATACCTAAGCGTATCTACCAGAAAGAGATCTCTCCGCAAATTGGTCAATACACGTTGAAACGTGTCACACCTTTAGATATCCGTAACATCATCCAAATAGTCGCTGACAGTGGCCGTCCAACCACAGCTAACGACACGCTAATGTATTGTAAGCAGCTTTTTAAACACGGTATGAAGATAGGTGTTATTGAGTCTAACCCTGCACTAGCATTTTCTAACTATGATGCTGGTGGCATTGAAGAGAGCCGAGATCGGGTCTTAGAGCTTGAAGAGATTAAACATGTTTTTTCCGTTTTCAACCAAAACATTTATAGTTTCAATCGAGACAACTACCTAGCTTGTGCACTGCTTCTTTGTCTTGGCGTTCGTAAATCAGAGCTAACAGAAGCAAAGTGGGCTGAGTTCGATCTAGATAATGCTTTATGGCACCTACCAGCGGAGCGAAGCAAATCTGGCACAGGTTTCACGATTCCGCTTCCGGAGCTGTGCATTAAATGGTTTAAAGAACTATATCAGCGAGCTTGTCGCTCGGAGTACGTCTTCCCAAACAGAAGGGAAAGCAAAGTACCTCACATGGGCAAAGACACACTGAACAGGGCTATTTCAAAGCTATTTGGTCGAGAGCCCGGTCGTAAGGTACAACCACCAAATAAAATGGGCGATATCAAACACTTTGCGGTTCACGATCTACGCCGCACCTGCCGGAGCCTACTCGCTTCAGTAAAAGTTCCTAGCCATATCGCAGAGCGCTGTCTAAATCATAAGCTGAAAGGAGTCGAGGGTATCTATGATCGGTATGACTATTTGGAAGAGCGCAAAGAAGCACTGGAAAAAGTCACCGATCTGGTTAAGAATCACATTGTCATTTAGACATACACATAAGCAAAAAAAGAGGATGCCAGTGGCATCCTCTTTGTAAATGTGCTGTTCATATACGATCTGACAATTTTGATTTAGTAGTACGACAGAATCGCTCGGTGATCACAGAATCGCTTGGTGAGCAGTAACACGTTTTTGGACAAAAACAAGTCAGTTATATTACTAAATTAGGATGTAACGGATTAGTTCAAGTAAGAAAAAGTAACGCCTCACTCACCGGAATTTTGGGAGCGAAGCGAATAAATTTTTCTAGTGCACTGACTTGTTAGGCCAATTCTTGAATACCATATTTACGCTCTCTCTTTTCGAAAGCATAACTCCCACCTTCTAAAATATTACAAACCTCTGCTCTTATCCCTATGTTTTCTTTAACATTACCGTCTTCAACAGAGCCCGAAGTATAGCGGATGCTCTCGCCTTGGTTATCAGCAATAATGATTTGTTCTGCGTCGGTATTTACCACCAAGTTTGCATTGTGAGTAACTATGATAACTTGTCGATATTTCTTAATTTTCCTAAACAGAGGGACCAGCTGTGACATAATAAATTCATTGTCTAAGTCATCCTCCGGCTGATCAAATACAAATGGACTGCCAAACGGATCTGTTGCTAATTTTAAACAAACGTAGAATGTACCCCGTTGACCAACAGATAATTTATTGACTGTTTTACCTTTGTACTGAAAATCTGCATTTGCATAAAGGTATCTTCTAATATTTGAAGGTGAGTAGAGGTAATTTAGCAACTCAAATCGTCCTCCTTTATTAAAGAACTCAGGCTTCCAAAAGAACTCCTCAATACTTGTTGGTTCTCCATCACAGTTGATGATTTTTTCTCCGGAAAGAAGCTTGAAAAAATCATCAATTGATCTTACGCAAAATGTTTCTTGCAACCGTTCAAAAGTAGATTTTTCACTTGTGTTTCTGAATTTTCCACGATTTAGACATTCTTCAATTCCACTGTAGAAATGATTTACATTAAATACAACACGACCATTAATATGTATGTCTGAAAGAATTTCCTGAACTAATTCATTTTGCTCATCATTCCAGTCGGGATGCTTTATCTTAAGCCTTTTAAAAGATTGATCTATGTTGTTTTTTTGGCAATCGATGTACTCTTTGTACTTTAATGCAAGTTCACCACGCTCTTTAACAAATGCTTGATATTCTATCGTCTTTTGGTTTATCTCATCTAATTTTGATGACGCCTGATCAATAGATTTTTGATATTCAGTCACTTTGCTTAACAAGGATGATATATCTTGATTTATACCTTGCTGCCTAAACTGGCTAGCTATTTCACTATTTGATTCAGTTAGTGCTTCTATTTCCCTATTGCATATATCAATATTCTTATTAATGGGAGTTGTAACCAAAGACTCATCAATTAATGGTGCCTGATTGCTTGAGCAAGGATTGGTATTTAAGAGTGTGATTTTCTGATTTATTTCTATTGCGTGACGATTCAAAAGAGCTAGGGTACTTCTTGCTTCATTAATGAAGTTATTTTTTTCGTTAATACTCTTTGAGTTCTTTTGGTATTTTTCAATTAACAGCTTATTTTGTGGGTTAGTAAGTGTCCCAATTAACTGAGTGTTATTATCGATAACGCTTTGTTGATATTGTGGCGTATTAATACGCTGATTTTGAGAATCAACATCTTCCCAATATTCAACGAACGTGCGATATTTACTCAGGTTATTTGATATTTCAGAACTGGTAACAGAATCAAATTCCGCACCATGAATTCCTAACATTCTTTTAATTTCACCACTTAGGTCATCAGGCTTCTGGCTAAAGTGTTGAACATCTCCTTGAGAAACATGCAAATAGGAATATTTATTTGCCGATGAGTCGAACTTTAATACTGTTCCATCACCTTGATCTAGTTCAACGCAAAGACTTTCTCCGCTTACTCTTCGTGCATTTGAGTGTTCAGATTGGTGATTGAACCTTGAATGCATCGCATCTAGAAAAAGACTTTTACCTGTCCCTCTCCCGCCCACTATTGTGACTAGGTTTGGATTTAATGGGATAGTTTGACTAAAAAAGTTAATATCCTCTCCAGCAAATACCTTCCCACCTAACTTAACTGATTTAAACCACGGCTTTATGTATGTGTTTTCGACAAAGTCGTCCGTTTGCTGAACTCTCAGATCTGGCTCAATAATAGATTGCCTTAAGCCTTCAAAGGTTGGTTTAGCCTTAACCCAAGAGTACATTTTTCCGATATCTTCCAACTTATGAGCATCTGAGGCATGAAAAACCGGTTTTTGCTTAGCAGATGGATATCTATCCTCTTTAAGGAAAAAGTTCCTGTCTTGAGGTCGGCCCAAGATAATTTGGCACCGTTTCTCTATTTCTAGTGCAACAGCTCGTGACCTCCCTTCCGTCATATCAGGTCTAAAGCCACCATAACCATTTGGGCAAGCTGCTATTAAAAAATCGACTCCGAACTTTAAGTTGTTATTTAGATGAGCTATCAATGAATCAAATTTTACAATCGCTTCAGATGTTTTAGTTTGGGAGTCAGTAAAAGACTGTTGGGAGCAATAGATATGCTTGCCGTCAGAAGTTGTATTGGAGATGGGAAGTGTGGATAAAATGCTGTTTATCTGCTGAGTGTTAATACTTTCCGAAAAAATACAATGGACGTTAATCCACTCACCGTCTTTATTTTGCTGATCAATACGAAACTCGAGGTTTCCTAAGACGGTATGTTCAACGCCTTTCTCTTGAAACTTTCCTCTGATTTCATCTAATTCGTTGTCTTTAAAGAAAAAATAATTGGTAACCCCAGTTAGGCTAAGTTCTGAAGAGATTATTTTGTCAACAAACTCATCTATAGTAGAAGTCCCATACTCATTAGCTTGATGAGTATATGGAGAGTGAATGTGTAAATCCCATTTACTCCAAATTGATCCAATCATTTAATCTCCTTGAGTGTTAACTGTATCCAAGTATGCGCACAGGGCCAACGCTTTATAGAGGGACTTTTCCATCTTTGCATTCCGGCTATGTTGCTGCCATTTGTTATAAAACTCAATTCTTATCAACCCGTTGTGTGAATCTGCATATAGTTACGGAGGGTGAATTACGGAAAAATACCGAATATTAGACTAAAGTACGGATTAGATTAGTTTGGTATCTTAGTGTACTGGATAGGCCGTCCACTCAATGGGGCTAAGAAGATTTGGGGCATAAATCATTTAGAGTAACAACTCAATAAATTGTGGTCACAAGCGCTTCTGTCCTACCCTTTCTATCATTCTAACGCCATCAGCTTTCCTCCTTAAAACTAACAACCCATATGCTCTCATTATGAGCTCACTACCTCCTTCTACTTGCCTACCATAGCCCTTCACCCTCAACCCAAAAATATTCAGGCATATGTCATCAATGTGAATACCTACCATTGATTCCGACAGGAGCCTGAAATGAATCCCAAAACTTCCGATTACCAAAAGCAGCAACGCTATCAGGAAAATGAAATCCTAGAGCATGCGGCGGAGATACTGGCAACACGCTACGTGCGTGGTGATGCTCTAATCAACCCTGATGCCACCAAAGAGTATGTGCGCTGTAAGCTAGGCAGCCATGAGCGTGAAGTGTTTGCCTTATTGCTACTGGATAACCAAAACCGTCTGATTGAATTTAAAGAGCTGTTTCATGGAACGGTGGACGCGGCCAGCGTCTACCCACGTGAAGTGGTGAAAGCGGTGTTGGAAGTCAATGCCGCAGCGGTGATATTTGCCCATAACCATCCATCTGGAGACTCAACGCCTTCTCAAGCTGATAGACGCATAACCGAAAGACTCAAAGACGCTTTAGCACTGGTGGATGTCCGCGTTCTCGACCATATCGTGACAGGCGATACCTGCACCTCATTTGCTGAAAGGGGTTGGTTATGATTGAGCAACACTACGGTGAGCTTTCTATTGATGACGCTTTACATACGTCACTGGAATCACTTTTGAATCGATACACTCTCCCAGAGAACGCTGAACGACTCGTGTTGAACTGCCGCCAAATGAGTTACTACCGACATCGACAAGGTTTGCATCCGATAGAGGTACAGCTTAAACGTGAGTCAGCCTCAAGCCCTTGGCTGGTGGTGTTCTTTGCCAGCTTCTCTTATCCCGATGACAGCAGCACAACTGTTGAGCCTGAGTTGTACTTTCACCTTGCTAACCGCTGGTGCTATCAACCCGATGTAGGGAGCACTGATTTATCCCACCCAGAGATACAAGAGCTGCTCTCGGTCTGGATGAAAGCCTTTGCTCGCCACCTTTCCAGAAACGTCTTTGATGACGTGCAACTGACAATGGTCGGTACGTTTCACTAAATCCTAATCTCTCATTTCTTATTTGAATCCTGAAACAAGGAGGACTCACTATGACCAAATTAACCTTCACAGCATCATTACTACCTGTATCGAAAAAACTGCAAAAGCTGCTAAGTGAGCAACTCACCGCTCATTTACTAAGTAATGAAGCACTGACCACCAGCCGTTATCTGGTGTTTAACTTTCGCGATAAAAGTTACAGCGCGGATGAAGGCGGCTTCCATCCGGTTGAGGTGGCGATTTGCCAAACCTCCACAGGGGAATGGAGCATTGAGTACATCACCGACTTTGCTTATATGGGTAACTACTACCCAGAGCTAGAGCGCAACTTAGATTTTGATTTTCGGGTAGGGCAGTTCTTTGTGGCCTATCGTGGCTGGCTACCGATGCAAGGTAGCCGTGATGCCAAAGAGCTGTATCGGCTATGGGAGAATAACTTTCTGGCCTATGTCGATATGGACGCTTACGATGAGATAGTCGTCACTCCGCAATAACTCATGACTTCCCTTCTTCTACAAATCATCAAACTTGTCACTGCCCTCATCACGTTGTTTTCACTGTCTCCGTTCTTCGGTGCCATCGGAGCCCTATCTACTTTAGGGTTTCTGGTGGTGCTGTTGATTGGGTTATTGGTAGCGATTGCCGAGCTCAGTGATAAGCATAAGCCTCGTTAATGTTAATCGGCTCACGCTTTGGTGATGCCGATTGATGCTGTTTTCACCGTTGGACATTATGTGTCTGACCCGCCTCTATTCTCCCGACATTAAATGTCCGACTCCGGTGTGGAGCTTTGATGTATTGAGAGCGTAGTCATGAGCAATAAAACCAGCATTGAAGGGTTATCCGCTTTGCTGCACACGCTGATGCTTATTCCTCAACATCGATGGATCACCGTTAGGGAGTTGCAGCAGCAGTTAGCCCTACTCGATATCCACCGCACCACGCGCAGCATTAAACGCTACCTCGATGACATCATTGTGGAGGTGTTTAACGTGGAGTGTGATTCGATGAGCATGCCCCATGTTTATCGCAAAACCTCAGAGCAATTACTGAAGCTCAACAAGCAGGAAATGCTCTATTGGCAACTGACCAACAAGTACTTACTACCGCTGGTTCCTGATGCACTGAATTATGGGCAAGGGTGCTCCTCGGAGAGAGACAAACCCTTGCCCCATAAGGGTTCAGCACATTCAAAAGAGCAAGCGTGGTTAGCAAAAGTACATGTGGCTTTGCCCACTATTCGCAAGTGGAGTGACGGGCAACGGCAAGTGTTGAATGCAGTACATACAGCATTACTGCACAACCGTATGCTCAAGATATCGAGCCAAGTATTGCAGCAGGAGAAGGCGCTCATTGAGCCTCTGGGACTCTCGGTTCAGTGTGACGCGCTCTTGCTGCTCTTTCGTTTAACCGGTCAAAACAAGATACGCACCCTAGCTTTGCCTCTGATTGATGAGGCCAGTGTATCGACGTTTTCTTTTACCTATCCGACTGATTTCAATCTTGAGCAGTTCATGCGTGAACACGATGAAGTCAGTGCATCCTGAATTTCACTCACCGATAAGGAGAGCACCGTTATGACATTAATCAACACCCTACTCCGATACGCCGCTATGACCATCCTGTTTATCGGGCTCACCGCTTGTGGCGACCAAGAAGAGACTCAAGCAGCAACAGCAGATATTGAAGTGTCGATATCGACTAACTCGCATTGGGGAACATTGGTTTTTGACCTGCAAGCTATCACCGATAACACCGTAATCAGCAATGTGGTGATTAACCGAGGCAACTGCCGATTACCTGCGGGCACAGCCTCTGAGCTATCAAGAAATGTTTCATTGCAGTTCGGCCAAACCTACACCGGATACAGCAACAACTGCACCGTAGACAGCGTAAAAGAAATCGAAGTCACCTCCAGCGCTGGCACCTTTGTCTACACCTTCTAACTTCCAATTCCCAAATAACACACTCAACCAACTCGTAAGGATCAACTATGAACAAGTCAACTCTACTCATCGCGGCAGCATTAGTTTTCTCTACCTCTTTCGCCTTTGCTGGTGGAACACTGGGCGGCAACCCATTAGCAGATTCGGGAGCCGTCAACGTCAGTGTGGGCAAGTGCACTCAATACAAAATGGATGTGAAAGCGGCACAGCAGGAAGGCAAGGATGTATCGACCATCACCGTTCCTGAAGGCTGTGAAGCAGTCAAAGAAAAGTAATACCACCAGCAACGATAAAAAACGACAATGGGGAGCAATCCGCTCCCCATTCTTTTTTTGTCTCAATACACCAGTTTGAAGGTATATGTTATCTGTTAAAAAGCGGCATAACTCTTAAAAACAAGCAATCCAAAATATCCAATTCATGCGTAAAACACAAATCTAATCAATGACTTCACATATTGAGATGTCACTTTCAACCTTTTGAAAGGTATAGCCTACACAAGCTTCTATTTCAGATAATTGAGCAGGAGATACATCTGCACAATTCCCCTCTAAAGCAAACCCAAAAATCCTCAATACATCATCACCGGATAAACCTGTCAGCTCAATACCAATTACAAGCTCTTCGGTTTCTTTGCCATAAAAGTTCAATTCATACATAAGTAAGATTTAATTTCTTAAGAATCAGTCATGAGTCTTTAAAGCACTGTCTTCCTTGCTCTTTGTACCAAAGCTTCAATTCTTTTATCACGCCTTCTGGTGAATCTTCTCTCCCATTAGCAGGGTGGAATATCAACCCGTTGCCTTCAGGATGCTCAACAATATTTGTAAAATGCTCAGCTAACTGAGATATATACTCATCATATTCATCATTTGGTAAGTCGTTTGTTTCGGTATCCTCAAAAAAATCTTCTAGCAAGCGACGAAATTCTGCTTCTGTGTAATCTTTCAATTTAGCTTTCAGTTCCATGTTATAAACCTTTGTGTATATCTATATGCCTTCTAGGAGTCATTACGCGTAAATTATCAACATCGTATACTTTACCACCATACTGTATCTCTTGTTGATGGTGAATCTCATACCTTTGCCGCCCACCAACTTGCCCCTCGGGAACTGAAAATGGTGCTAATCCTCTCTTAATTAGTCTTTGATTAGAGCGACTAAACTGGTTTAGCAGTGTAGACTCCTCAGCAACAGCCGTCCAGAACGCTTCCCTAAACGCATCAAAGCTACTGAACTCTTTACCTCTCAACTTATCAGCAATTTGTGATGGAACTGGAGAGCCTAATCCTTCACTGGCTTTCTCTAACCAAATCCCCATAATATCTTCGCCAGTTCCAGTTACCACACCAGATTCATCACGTGCAGTTTTTCGGAATACTAGGTATAGAGGAGGGAGTCCTGCATCCGCAGGGAAAGTCACAATATACTCGGCAAGATCGTCCTCAGGGTAGAGAGCCGTGCCAATCTCTTGTTCATGCTCTTCAATAGGACGAACCCAGATATTGTGAACATCGAGTTGATCGTTTTCGGGCAATACAGTATCAGGTGTTAGTACATCCGTTGAACCATCCGGTGTCCATGTAATGGTTATCCCATTCTCTAGCTCAGCAACAAAGTGCTGTCCTTTCTGTACCGCTTCACGCTTCGCAACTCGCTCACCATAGGCACTACCCTCTCCCGTTTTGATGCCGACCACTTGCTGTTTACCATTCTCATCCGTATACATATTGAAACGTACACGCATCGTCGTGGTGTCACCGGTCGCAAAATCTGGATTTCCTTCTAAAGTACCATCCGCAAGCTGAGACGGCCATAAAGCGGCCACTAGAAAGCCCCCCATTCGAGCAAAGCCTGCTAACGCTTCTCCTGAAATCGACCACGTACCAATCGTATTGGTCGTATTGCTACTGAGAATACCAAGGTTCGTTGCCGCGCCATTTGCGGGGATCGCAAGGAGTGCCGTTTTTCCATAGTCGGTGGCTTTAGAAGCCGTGGTGATGGTGGTTAAGTTCGTGACGGGCAATTCTTTCTCGAACAGACTATCGCTGTTTATCGCCTTAAACTGGGTTCCTGAGATAAGCGAATCAGAGTAATCATAATGCGTGTTCGCCAAGCAGCTATAGGTGCAAGGGGAAAGCGGAGGTAAATCGGTCGCTTTTTCTGGAGTGCTCTGGTTTTGTTCGACGGCCTTAACGGTCAGCGTATCCCCGACTTTCAATGACATCAGATCGGCATTGTACTGTGTGTTCAAATCCAGTAATTGTTTCGCCGACAAGCCATATTGCTCTGCAATGGCTCCCCATGATTCTCGTTGGTTGGTTTTAGAATCCGCCCCAACAGTATGCGTTTCTGGTTTGCTCTCTGCTTTCTCCGTTTCCGCTGGTTGAGTGTTTTGTCTTTCGGCGACAGATTGTTTGGGTGCAGCAAGCAATTCGTTGATATCGAGCTTAATACCATGTTGCGCCAACCAGTCATCATTGAGGCCGTCGAGCTCCTCTCGGGTAATTGGCTGTTCAAGATAAATCAGATGTTGGTTTTCAACGTCTTTACCTTCGAGCTTCCAGTAAACCAGAATGGCACTTTGATAGACGTTGTAGCCTTGCTCATCATTAAGCTGCTCGTGAGTGGAACGTGTCGCGTAGAAGGCCCACTTGCCATTTCCTAGCAGCTTGTATTCTTGAACTAAACGGCCATTGTAGAAATGGTAGTAGTAGCCTTCTGTTGGTAGCCCCAAACGCTCACCAAGCTGCACTGAAGGAACAACAGGAATAAAGGCCTCTCGTACTACACCGGAGCCTATAGGCTTTACCTGCACATTGTCGGGAACACTCATTCCCAAAGCATTGGAAGCCACTTTAGCGACTAATTTTTTCGGTTCATCAAAGGCGGCATGAGCGGTATATTTTGTACCGTGTTCGGTTGCCTCCGTCTGCCAGCGGCCAATCAGGGCTTCTTGTTTGGTTTTCGCCAGTTCAAACGCATACCCCACGCTTTTTCTCAACGCCTCATCCGAGCAAGCCACTTCAAAGCAATATTCGTATTGCAGTTTTGGTGGTGCATCTGAGGTATCAGGTTTCACGGGCTCAGGAACATAGGTTTCTTCAATGTTTGGCGCATAGCCCGCGGCGCTTTGAGTGGGCGCAGCACTGCCAGCCGCACCGCCTGACATTCTCGTTCTGGACAAGTAGGCATTCTTCGCTTCTGGCGATAACGCCTCTTGCCCTTGCGCCGACAAGCTCCATGATTTGCTCATGCCATCTCGGAGCATCACAGGCTTAGAAGGGGAGTCCGTCAATAGTGCTAACTCACCACTTTTCAACTTCTCCATAAAACTCGAATAGCTCATCCCCTGAGGGAGTGCTGAGCCTAACGCTCTTTCGTCCAGCCGACCAATGTCACCTTCAACCTGACCAAACTCATATGCCATCAGTTCGGTTAACCGTACCACTCGATAACCCACAGTTAAATCCATCCGCTACTTTCAATGGGTGTATTCTACCTAAGCTGCGGGAGTTGCAGGATTGATAACCATAAGTTCGGTCTACCAATTGCAGACATTGTGATTTTCACCCACTGGAACCAAACCTATTGATAATGACTTCATCATTAACCAACTTAGCCCAAACAAAAAATAGGGCATAGCTTGAGAGGTGTTACCCTCCCAAACTATGAATTCTTGTATTAGTCGGCTTCCGCCGCTTCAACCGCCAACAGGTCAGCTCTTTCATTCCCTTCAATGCCCGAATGTGCTTTGACCTTAAATACCTCGACATACTTCCTAGAACTCAATTCGTCCACTTGTTGCCAAAGCTGGCGGTTTTTAACCGGTTTCTTATCCGCTCGACGCCAGCCTCGGTCTTTCCAATCATCCATCCAGATGTTGAAACCTTTCACACAATAATCGCTGTCCGAATAGATAACGTCCCCATCTTCTGCGTATTCCAATGCTTCAATTAAGGCCAGTAGTTCCAGCTCAGCATTGTCGGTTTTTCGATTGATGGTAAAACTCTCTTCATGAACAATCTCATTGTCTTCATCCATAACCACCAGCCCGATACCACCTCGTGTACATCCGTGTTGGTTGTTTGGTGCAGCGCCGTCTACGTAAATTGAATAGCTCATTTTTTATCTCTCTCTAATTGTAAAAAGGGCGCATGACTTTGCTTAGCCAGCGCCCCGTTGATGATGTGATTTGATGTTTGTGTTACTGAAAGGATTCTTGGTTGTCTCGCAGTGCTAGACGCTGCTCCATCCATTCTTCGATTTCACTTTCGACCCAAGCTACCGCTCGTCCGCCGAGTGGAATGGTTTTTGGAAAAACTTCGTCGTCCATAAACTTGTAGATAGTGGAGCGGCCTAGCCCTGTTAGTGACATCACGTCTTTAAGTCGTAGAAATTTCATTTTCACTGGGAATCGTCTCCTGCTTTGTATATACCCATGTGATAAGCCGCCATTGTAAAAAAATGCAGTCGGTCTACTCCAAGCTAAAGCCAAAGCAGTAACGCTTTTCTTCCCACGCTTCAGCAAGGCTACTCATACGGTGGAAGACAGTGTTCTTTATGTTGGTGTCTTTACTACGACAACGAGTCCCTACCCCATAATTGCCTCGGTCATTGAGAAACACCAATGAACGCGCTTCGCCGCTGTAGTGCTTTTCTATCGCTTCTTGCCAAGCCGTTTTAAGGTGCTCGACCAATTCATTGCGCTTATCCCAACAAATAGCGGGACCAAAGTGCTGGCTATAGTCACTAAACAGCATCACGCGATAGTTGTGGGATGGCACCTTGTCTTCCCGCTTACGCCATACATAGAACAGAGAATCCGTATCAAGCTTTTCTTTAAGCAGATTAAAGTAATCGTTGAGGATACTGAGGTCGGAATCTTGATGGTCTTCTGGCAAAAACAAGTCCAAACGTGTGGCGAGAGCGATGTCAAACTGACTGAGTGCCTGCTCAAAGACATCGACCATCGAGGTCAATGCTGACTCGTATAACCCCTTGTCGCTGTAATACAGCGGGTAATCTTCAAAAGTTCTATCAAGAGTAATGCTTGGGAGGTAGGTTCTATTCGCCATGAGTAATGCCTTTTTGTGTGTGAATGACATAGGCATTACTCGCGCTGTATTTTTTAGGTGAGTCGTGACTGCAACCAAAGCTCTTGTTGAAGTGATCGTTCCGGTTGGCAATGGGCTTCGCGAGACGACTGATTCGATAGAAGAACTCGTTTAACTGTAACGGGAACACTTCAGCGTCAGACAACAGCTCAAAACCTTCATTCGTAGGAGAGTAAGCTAATCCAGAGCATGGTTGGCTGTAATAAGCTTCAACCACCCTATCCCATGTCTTCCTCACTTTTTTGTAGAGAAAACGCCCCCAACCCTCTCGTCCAGTGCCGAAGTTTTGAAAGAGATCCCTATCAAAGAGCAAGATAAGATGATGATGCTGGCTGGTGGATTCACTGGCCTTCGCCCAGATATAGCGAATGACCGTTTGCTGGTATTGATAAGTTCTGTCGGTGTATTTGTCTCTACAGAGCTCATTAGTCTCCGATTCTAAAATACGAAAGAAATGGGCAAACACCGCTAGGTAATCTTCCCCGAAGTCACTCGGTAGGTTTAGGTTGATGTGAACAGCAAAGATTCTTGGGTATTGGTTTAGTGCTTCAGTCAGCGCTCGGTCTATCTCCTCTAGGTATTCGAGAACGAGACCATCCTTGTGGTAGTAGAGTGGCTTTCCATTAAAGGTTCGGTCATAAGTGATGGTGTGGTGGTTAAGAGCATCTGAACGACTATGAGTAACGTTAAGTTGATGAGTCATGATTGGTTCCTGTGGTTTGTTGTGATTCCCACAGGAACTGGTACTACCGTTACTTTTTAAGCTACTTATGACTATGACCGAAATTATTCATACGCTTTCCAAAATGCTTCGTTCTTCGTTTCGCTAGATAGCTCAGTCGATAAAAGACAGATTGAAACACCTCCTCAAACTCCTCAGAGTTACGTAGCAAGTGATACTGGCCTTGTTTGGAGAAATGGATAGCTGGTTTCTCTTTACCTGAGTACATGGCTTCCACTGAACGCTTCCATGCATTACGAATACGGTTAGCCAAACTTTGCTGATACTCTCCAAAATCCCCCAGAGAGCGAAATATGTTCCGGTCAAAGATAAGTGCAACGTGGTAATGACTGCTCGTTGAGGTATCACATTCTTTAGCCCACACATAACGAATAGTGGTCTCTCGATAGAGTTTGCGATTTAGGCGAGCACTACGTCTTCGATATGCCGCTACCTGAGATTTCAAAGAGCGGAAGAAACGAGTCATCACTGCTGAATCATCCCCTCTAAAGTCTGTTGGTAAGTTAAGATCCACTCGAACGATAAAAACTCTCGCATATTGCTCTAGAGCTTTCTCAAGGACTGACTCTATCCCTTCTAGGTATTCAATGACCAACCCCTCCTTGTCGATGTATATCTTGTTTCCGTTGAAAGTGGATTCGTGTGTGATGGTTAGATTTTTAGACATGATAGAGACCTATGTTTTGTTAATGACATAGGTACTGATAGTGACGTTATTTTCTAAGTCTCTCTTTGGGTAGGGGAACCCATCCCCTACCAAGATATCGAGTGATGAGGTCGTTGGTTGAGGTGTGGGATTAGATGAGTAGATGGAGAGGTATATATATTATTAATTACCGATCCCCCTCGATTCACTCCCACTCTGTTTTTAGGTGATTACTGAGTCTTCACATCGGCTAAATCCAACCAGCTAACCTTCATTTTTTATCAAAAATCACGGCTCATGCATTTTTACTTCTGGAGTTCACTCACATAAAAAGTGACAATCCAAAAAATAATTTATTTAGATAGATCAATCGGACTACACTTTATGAACATAAATAATCAGCTAAAAACAGCTACCAATAAGTAGATCACTATGACCCCAAATCAGATAACAGATACAACCTACCAGCTCCACAATTTCATCAACCCGTTTGATAGGCAAGACAGTTATATTTTGCTTTCAGGAGGGTATTCAAAGACGCTAGTTATTGATAAAAATCGTCACTCTCCCACACGTTATTTGGGAATAAAAAACTGGGAACAACTAAAATCAATATGGCCGGGGTTCACCCCTTTTGATGACGCTTACCTGATGCCATTCAGTCCGTTAAGCGAATCAAGATTTCGAAATAAACCCATAGCTGATGAATTCGTTGAGTATCAAAACATCTATCGTTATTTCGAAGAAAAGAGCATCAGGCAACAGCCAAAATCTACTCTCATTTGTTTGTGTATGTTGCTAGCAAAAAATTATGATGAGAAACTAGGCGGAATCCCAATGGGGATAAAAATGCTGGCCACTAGACTTGGAACTAACAGCCGTAAGATAACCGTCAGTATCAAATCACTCGAAGAAATGGGATTAATCGTTTTTCACCAAAGACGGGCAGATATCGACAAGGTGACTCTTCCTTGTTTTATTGAACCTACCAGCACATTTGTACTGAAATTTACTTCTCTATTTAGAAAAGGGAAAACAATACCAAAAGAAGAGCCAGAAGCAGGTACACCTAAGATTCAGACTGCCCCTGAACAAGATTATGACAACTTCATAAAAAGCATTGCCGCTCAAGAAAGCATCTATGATGACACAGAGGAAAACTTAACTGCCAAAAAGCCAGATTATTATCTACATGGTAAGGAAGGCTTCTTCTGGTATCAAAATAAAATATACACTCTTAAAGTGAGACTCTTGAACTTAGTAAGAAAGCCAAAGGTGGAGGAGGTGGTTAAAGCTCACGCCTATCGAGCTCTGCTCTAGATGCTCTGGTGTAGCAACACCTAAAACAAAGGCACAGTTGTTTACGGCAGAATTACATGACACTATGTGTAGTACCTCAGTATACAAATATAACTCACTCTGACAGCTTGGTGCTTCGATTAGTCAAACAGAACACATGCAAATGAACATCATTATCATTAATATTCTGGCGACATAGTAATCGATAGTTGAACTACAGGATACTGTCACAACTTAAAGTGACTGAGTGAAGATTATTTCATCAAAAACAGAACTATTGTCAACGTAAGAAACATAGCAACTTAAACCAACTGGGTAGTATATTGGGTAGTAAAATTCTAAATCAGACAATACAAAGCCACTAAGTTTCTGATTTTTAAGTAATAAAACTTATTGCTCGACGAACAGATCCAAAACATCGAATAGTTCGATTACCCACCTAAAGATATCATGGTCTTTTGCTAATATGTCGAGGCTATCGACATATTAGTAAGCACACCCTCTTTCTTGTTAGGAAAGCTCCTAACCCAATGGGGTCTTATTCCATTGGAGCTTCTTGTACACACAAAACATTTAATTGGGACGTGGCTTTTAACGTGCTGACTTTCCCATTAATAAATAATCCTTTTTGCCCATCGCCCCAGTAAGGAAGCTCCACTGGCCATGGGTTATTTTGGATCGCTTTACTCGCTAAGAATTGCTGCCACTTATGCTCGCTGGCAAGGCGCATGTTCAGGGTCTGACACATTTTCGTCGCTTCATCATAGCGTAGGCGGTTCCATGCTAAATGATATTCAGTATAGAAAGGAATCGTTTCATCCCATGAATAAGGGACTTTATATTCAACCCCATTAACGGTTGCACTGACGTTAGTGGTTATCTTGTTCTTTTCAGCTTGAGGTAATGAAGTGACTGCGACTTGACGCAAAAAGGCTTGCCGGAAATCAGCTTGCTTCTGTATCGCGGCTAATTCAATTTTAGCTTGCTCATAATCATTATAAGGGCCGATTAAACAGCGATAAGCTTGGCTTTCGTCTTCCTGCTTAAGCTGAATATGAGTAGATATGTGTGAATGGAGCATTGTGACTCGAGTTAGAAACGTGGGTTTCTTAAATAAGCCACATTGAATCCAGAAAAAAGAGGGCTCGTCTTTCGGCAACAACTTCCCCCATAACCCCTGCCCAATTGGACACGTATGATCCAAAAGAGGAAAAGTGTTGACTAACTGCTTGGTGGCAGAGCACGGAGCGTCTTCGGCTTGCACCGGTAAACCGACAGAAAGTAAAACGAACCACAAGCCAGTTAACAGCCAATTTTGAGACATTTTTTGCATAATCATCATTTCGTACCACTGCTCTTTGCTCTAAAGACCATACCTTCACTTTTTATTGATATTCATTAAGAAAGCTTTTCATCACCAAAATATAACCGACTGATTATATGATACTTCGATACATTGTCAGAGAAATGGATAACGAAAGTCGAATCTTTTACTTTAATAAAATATTGAGAATAAAAAGCCAAATAGTCATATTGTTGCATTACCTTTAGCTCATTTTTCGCTACACTTAACCCCTAGCGTTACAGCAAACTGGGTTCTTTATGCTGCTCTCGCCAACGTCACTGATCATTTCTTTTGGAGCTAATGATGAACAAGTCTCTCCTCCTATTGCTAGGTTCAAGTCTACTGACCTCACCCACTTTTGCCGCTCAATATGTCTTTAAAAATGTGCACATATTCAATGGTACTCAAGCTGAGCTGAGCGCAGCTAAAAATGTCTACATACAAGATCAATACATCAGCAAGATAGAAGATTACTCATCAAACGGCATCACTTCGGGTGATAATCTCATCGTCATTGATGGGCAAGGTAAAACCTTAATGCCTGGGTTAATTGATGCACATACCCACTTGATGCTTGCCGCATTGCCGCAGCAAACATTAATGCTTGCTGATCAAGGCTTTATTAATATCGTTGCCGCAAAAACTGCATCTGATATGTTGCAGCGTGGCTATACTAGTGTGCGCGATTTAGGTGGCCCTGTTTTTGGGTTAAAAATGGCGATTGATAAACACATCACCACCGGGCCTCGTATCTGGCCGGCGGGAGCATTTATCTCCCAAACCGGAGGTCACGGTGATTTCCGTTTACCCAATGAAATCATTACCCCAGACAGCAAAAAAACCACCTTCTCAGTGAAAACGGCTACCGCAGCGCTTGCCGATAGCCCAGATGAAGTCCGTCAACATACTCGGGAACAGTTGGCATTAGGGGCATCACAAATCAAAGTCATGGCGGGCGGCGGCGTCTCTTCTTTTTATGACCCCATTGACGTGACTCAATACACCACCCAAGAAATTAAAGCCGCGACAGAAGCCGCTGAAAACTGGGGCACCTATGTCGCCGTTCATGCTTATACACCTAGAGCCATTAACCAAGCGCTTGATGCTGGTGTGAAGTCCATTGAACATGGGCAACTTGCTGATGAAAAAACGGCTAAACGTATCGCGAAAGAGGGCGTTTGGTGGAGCTTGCAACCCTTTACTTCAGAGCGAGGTTCAGCCTTTAAAGAAGGGTCTGCACAGCGTAATAAACAGATTTTGGTTGAACAAGGCACACAACGTGTCTTTGGCTTAGCGAAGAAATACCATGCCAAAGTGGCTTGGGGAACCGATATTTTATTCAGTGCAGAACGCCTCAGTGAACAAACGAAGCTCCTCACGAAAATGACGGACTGGTACACTCCATTTGAAGTATTAAAAATGGCCACTCACGATAATGCCCAATTATTGATGCTGTCTGGTGAACGTTCACCTTATAAAGGTAAATTAGGTGTGATAGAACAAGGGGCGCTGGCCGATGTATTAATCATCGATGGAAACCCACTGCAAGACATCCACCTTTTGGAACAAACAAACAACATTCAAGCCATCATGAAAGATGGCCAATTGTATAAAAATACGCTCTAATAAAGCCCATAAAGTGAGGAGGCCACTCCTCACTCTCTTCTATTTTTCCCATAAACAACGTAGCCAAGCCTCTCAGAAACAGAGTAATATCGGCCTACTTTTCGCCGCCTGTTGAATGGAATGTTTATGGAACGAATTATAGAAAAACTGCTTTACTCATCTCGCTGGCTGATGGCCCCAATTTACCTCGGGTTGAGCTTTATTCTGATCGCGCTTGGCATTAAATTCTTTCAAGAAATTTTTCACCTATTACCCAATATTCTATCCATCAAAGAAGTGGACTTGATTCTGGTCACCCTATCATTAATTGATATTTCGTTGGTGGGCGGTTTGATCGTGATGGTGATGTTCTCTGGTTATGAAAACTTTGTTTCTCGACTTGATGTGGATGAGCAGGATGACAAATTAGGCTGGCTAGGGAAACTGGATGCCAGTTCACTCAAAAATAAAGTGGCGGCGTCTATCGTGGCAATTTCCTCCATTCACTTACTTAAAGTGTTTATGAACACGGAAAATATCGCCAATGACAAAATAAAATGGTATTTGCTGCTGCACATTACCTTTGTGTTGTCCGCCTTTATCATGGGCTATCTCGATAAGATCACTAAAAAGTAGCGCAGTAACTCATGCCCTGTTGAGGTCAACCAACAGGGCTTCGATTACGATAAACTCGCTTGCAAAGCTTGCCGTAGAAATCCATGATGCTCAGTTAATAGCGTATGGGCTTGCTTTGCATCTAGCTCAGCGAGAATCATCAAAATGGCGGTTTTACAATGCCGCTGACATGCCTGTAACGCCTGTTCTGCTTCTTCTTCACCACAACCGGTGGCTTCCACCACAATATGCGTTTGCCGTTTAATCAGCTTGGCATTGGTGGCTTCCACATCCACCATTAAATTGCCAAATACCTTACCACTGCGGATCATTGCCCCGCTGGTGAGCATATTTAAAATCAATTTTTGCGCCGTGCCCGCTTTCATTCTCGATGAACCAGTCACCACTTCCGGGCCAACCACCGGCGTAATCACAATATCTGCTGCCTGTTCCATCAAACTGTTTGGGTTGCAGGCAATCGCAACAACGGTGGCTCCGAGCGCTTTCGCATACGCCATTCCACCCAGAACATACGGCGTTCGCCCACTGGCCGCAATTCCGACCACCACATCTTTATCGGTCAGGTTTAACGATTGAAGATCGGCTTCTCCCAACGCGGAATTATCTTCTGCATTTTCTACTGCTTTTAAAATTGCCGGATGCCCTCCCGCAATCAGCCCCACCACTAAATCTGGAGACGAGCCATAAGTGGGAGGGCATTCGCTGGCATCTAAAATACCCAGCCGCCCCGAGGTTCCCGCGCCCATATAGATCAAGCGTCCACCCGACTGAAAAGCAGTGCTGATTACATCAACCGCTTGAGCCACTTGCGGTAAGGTTTTTTCTACCGCAAGGGCCACTTTTTGATCTTCTTGGTTGATGACGCGCAACATATCCAAGGTGGATAAGGTATCAATTTCCGCACTGGCAGGATTACGGCTTTCGGTAATCCATTGGGTTAAATCCATCTTCATCACTGACCTATCATCAAAACAGAGTAAGCGCTCCAAAGCGGCGCTTTCCGGCAAACTATAGCAATATTTGTCGAGTGACGCTGCGAAAAAGCTAGCGGTTACGGCTTGTCACCAGCAATAAGAGGAAATACCCACCACCAAGAATCGCCACTAAAGTACCGGCAGCAATTTGCATTGGGTAGAGCAGCGTTTGCCCAAGCCAATCGGCCCATAACATCAAGCTAGCGCCAACCAAACTGCCGATCATAAGCTGGGATTTAACCTGCTGTGCTCCTAACATCATTGCCATATGTGGAGCGACTAACCCAACAAAAGAAACCGGCCCCATGGTTGACGTCACCAGCGCACAGAGTAAAGCCACAACACTGAGTAAAATAACGCTCGCCTGCTGTGGGTTTAACCCTCTTGCACCAGCAAATTGCCGACCAATCGAAATTAAGGTAAGCCAACGCGAAGTGGCGAAAGCCACGCCAGAAAGCAATATCACGCCCAAGGCAAGTAAACCAGCTTGTGAGGGAGAAACGCGATAAGTGGACCCAGCTAGCCACAATAAGATTTGATAACTGTCGGCACTGCCTTTGGCTAAACAAAATTGCACCAGCGCTTCGAGTAATGCGGTGATGGCTATCCCCGTCAAAATTAAGCTTGAAGGCGCATAGTGGTGCTTTTTACCCAGCAGCAATAATACGATCAATACGATAGAACTACCGAGTAATGCCGTCAGCCACTGTGCACCAAGCATGGATTGACCTAGAAACAAGCTGGCAAACACTAAAGCAAAGGTTGCCCCCGAAGAGACACCAAGAATATCTGGGCTGGCTAATGGGTTATAAATCAAACGCTGCAAAATGGTTCCAGCTACTGCCAACCCCATGCCAGCAAACAAAGCGGTGATCGCCCTTGGCCAACGTAGCTGCCACTGATATTCATTCGGCACCACCCACTGCCAACTGCCACTATTGACCTGCAACAACCCATGTAGTGCCAGCCCCAGTACAAAGGCAACAATCAGTAACCCAATGGTGTAGCCACTCACACTCGCCCGCCGATGCGGGAGAGAAATCGCTAACGAGTCTTGCGCTTTAAGTTGACGCCGACTAAACCAGATTAACGCAGGAGCGCCAATCAGTGCGGTGGTAATACCGCTGGGAACCACCTCTGCCGTCCATTGGCTTAACCCCATAGCCAGCATATCGGTCAGCAGTAACAGTAAAGCACCGAGTAAGGCACTGCTGTACAGCTCCATTTTTGGCGTTCTAGCCCCCATGGCTCGTGCTATATAGGGCGTGAGTAAACCAATAAAACTGATCACTCCGACGGCGGTAATTGAGGCAGAGACCAGCCAGATCCCCACCACCATTAAAATAAGAAAAGCGGGAACCACGGCTAAACCACGCGCCGCTGCTCCCTGATGCCCTAAGCGCATCAAGGTTAAAATCCGCGGAGCAACCATCAACAGTGGAATCGCAATCAACAACCTTGGCGCTAACCAAGCAAGCCACTGCCAGCCATTTTGCGCAAGATCCCCCGCTCCCCACATAAAGACATTTTGGGCAAACTGCTCATTAAGCAGCACCAAGGCGGTAGCAATGGCTCCCAATAAAATATTGACTACCATCCCTGAGACAACCAACGGCAGCCCAGTCATATTGCGTACACCAGCAATTAACATGATCAACGCAAACGCCATTAATGCGCCACTCATGGCGGCCAATGCACTGTAATCCGCCACCCAATGAGGGAACCAGATATTGACGATGATCAGCGCAAGCCAAGCGCCAGAAGAGGTGCCTAAGGTTAAAGGGGAAGTGAGACTATTTTGCGTCAGTTGCTGCATTAAACTGCCCACTAAGCCTAAAATCGCACCAACTAACAGGGTGATCACCGCACGCGGAAGCTGAGCATAGAGAAAGTTAATCTCCGCAAATTCTTCCGCCTCCCAGCGCAGCGAGGCGAGCTGCCACTGCATCGAGAGCGATAGTTCATTACCCATTTGTAAACTCAGCGCAGCCGTCAGTAGGACACCAATCCATAAAAAACCAAGATGACGAACTCTCATGACTTAGGCGCCACCTCAAGTAAACTTTCGGTTATTGCCTCGGCGGTATAGCGCAATGACATCGCGCCCCCGTAACTCCAGACCGAGCGCACGGAATTAACCCGACCTTGGCGCACAAAAGGCATGGCTTTCCATAATATGGACTGTTTGATCTTCTCTTCTTCCGCGAACGGTAAAATGTACAGCACATAGCCTTGTTTCACATGTTGCAACACATTCAAACGTTTTTGGATGATGCCCCACTGCCGAGCCGGTTGAGGCAATGCCTCAGCAAGTCCCAATTGCTCTAAAACATAATGAGTGGTGGAATTTTCTCCATAGAGAAAAACCGAGGTTGGGTTTGAAAAGCGCATCACCACCACAGAGGGCAAAGGGGAACCCAACACTTGTTGTAATTGCTGGTTGAGTTCCGCAAACCGCTGCGCCATATCGGCTAACTTTTGTTCAGCCAAGTCGGTTTTATCAAACAGAATCGCTAAGGTTTTAAATTGCTGAATAGCAATTTGAGCGGCGTTGTCCTGCTGCTCAAAGTTAGGCAGATAGATAACCGGTGCAATGCGCTCCAGCGTCGTAATCAGATCCCGCTGAGGAGAAGCCGCTAAAATCACATCCGGTTTTAACGCGGCAATGGTTTCTAGATTCGGTTCAGCGCGAGTACCAATATCAACCACTTGGTCAGGCTCCGCAGGAAAGACCACCCACTCACGATAACCCGGTAAATTCGGCGCACCGACTGGTGTTACCTCAAGTTCCAATACTTGCTCTAATAAATCCCAATTCAGCACCACCACACGTTGTGGCACTTGCTCAAAGCTGTGTGTTTTCCGCCCATCTTGAATCTGAATGGCTGCCATGGCGTGGCTACTTCCTAGCACCAGCAGCAACAAAAGACGCAGAAAAAGAGTCGTCGGCTTTACGCACATACAATAGCCACCTTGTTAGTTTTTGAGTCTGAAGAAGGGTGAGGATGGTCAAGCAGTTGAATGGGGGAATGGTATAATTCACTTAAACGCTGCTCATCTAGCATTAACTCGATTGAACCATCAAAAGCCACTTTGCCGCCTTTCAAGGCAACAATGTGCGAAGCATAGCGCAGCGCTAAA
Source organism: Vibrio cincinnatiensis (assembly GCF_022113815.1). GTDB lineage: Bacteria > Pseudomonadota > Gammaproteobacteria > Enterobacterales > Vibrionaceae > Vibrio > Vibrio cincinnatiensis_A. The sequence continues at coordinate 40,510 of NZ_SGOM01000012.1, read as the reverse complement.
TTAAGATCGTGCAAAATGACGATAATGCCACAGCCTTGTATCTGGTTTAGCTCCGCCAGTAACGACATCAGTTGATATTGGTGGTGCACATCCAGTGCTGAGGTTGGTTCATCTAAAATCAGCACTGGAGATTGCTGAGCCAGCAACATGGCAACCCAAGCCCGTTGCCGCTCACCACCAGAGAGTTCATCGGCTAAGGTATTGGCAAAAGCCGTTACACCGGTTTTTTCCATCGCTTGGTCAATAGCGTGTTCATCATCAGACTTCCAACGACCTAATGCGCCGCGCCAAGGAAAGCGCCCCAGCCGCACCAACTCGCGCACGGTTAACCCCGCCGAGGTCGGCAGTTTCTGCGGTAAAAAAGCCACCGCTTTCGCTAATGATTTCGCCGAATGTTGCGCTAAGGATTGCCCATTTAACAAGATATTGCCTGTATCAGGCATCTGCTGACCAGAGAGCAAACTCACCAGTGTCGATTTTCCAGACCCATTATGCCCAAGCACCACAGTCAGTTCTGTGGTGGGGATAGAGAGCGACTCAATCGCTAAAATTGTTCGCCCACCCCGCACCATCTGAATATCTGATAAGGTAAACATCGCTTTTCCTTTGAAAATCGACCAGAGTAAAAAAATCAAATTCCCGTCGCAACGGGAATCATGCACGCCTTACGCTTTGGTCTGTAGCATAAGATGTGATAAGGATTACCAACGGTAATTTGCACTTAATACCGCACTGCGTGATTGACCGTAGTAACACCAATAATCACAGGCAGACACATACTCTTTATCCAACACATTATTAATGTTGAGCTGCGCTTGCCACTGCGGAGTAATGTCATACGACACCATTACATCCCAAAGGGTAGCGCTCGGTACAGTGCGATCACTGCTTTTCGGATTATCTTTTGATTCACCGATATAGCGCACGCCGGAACCAAAATTCCATCCATCTAAGCCCATTGGTGCTGCATTGTAATCCAACCAAAGCGAAGCCATATGGCGAGGAATTAAACCTGCTTGTTTTTTCCCTTGCCCATTGGTTTCCTCCGTTTTCGCATCGGTGAAAGTATAGCTGGCGGTCATTTTTAGTTGCTTAGTCAGATAGCCAACACTTTCTAACTCAACACCATGTGACGTCACTTCCCCAGTTTGGGTTGCTTGAAAGGTTGCCGGATCCGTCACTAGCGCATTCTTTTGCTTAATATCGAACCAAGCTAAGTTCATATAGCCATTGAAAAAGGCAGGGGTATACTTTATCCCCAGTTCGGTCTGTTCACCTTCTAATGGTTTGTACAGCTTGCCGGTACTGGAGTCGATGGTGCTTAACACATCAAAAGATTGCGAGTAACTCACATAAGGGCTCAAGCCATTATCAGCCAGATACATCACTCCGGTACTGAATGACCATTGGTTATCATCACGGCTTTCATTCTCAGCTTGCTTGTGGCTTTCATTTTCGGTACTTACCCAATCATATCGCGCCCCAAGTGTAGCGACCCATTGTTGATCCAGTTTGAGCTGATACTGGCTATAACCACTGGCTTGGCGTTTCACAATGTCACGATCAACGGAGAGCGCCTCATCAATAGGATTATATTTGCCATAGACAGGATGAAACGGGTTGATATTACCAAAGTTATAATTGTCTTGCTCCATCCCTTTGGTTTTATGCTGCTGCACATCCAGCCCCATCAAGAGCGTATGTTCTAACCGTGTGGAGTACCACTTCGCTACCGCTTGATTATCTAAGCTAAAACTATGGGTACGCCCATCACGAAACACGATACCGCGAGGCACTTCAGATGCCGAGGGATCATCATTAGGAAAGGCATAAGAGCTACGGAGATAAAGTTCGTTGTAACCATAATTAAAGCGCTGCGATAACTTCCAAACCTCATCCAGCTCATGCTCTAACTGATAACCTACCGAGATCTGAGTGCGCTCATATTTATCGTAATCCGGTTCGCCTAAATTCGTTGCGGGATCAATATGCCCATGCTCGCTCCCTATTAAGGTTCCGGCTGCGGGAAAAAACGGGTTGGTGGGTACGCCTTTATCTTCCAAGATACTGGCTAATAAGGTTAACTGAGTTCGCTCTGAAAGATCCATCGTTAAACTGGGTGCCAAGTAGTAACGATGGTTCTCTGAGCCATTGAGCTCGCCATCGCTATTTTTCATCGCCCCCACTAACCGATAACGGACCGACCCTTGTTCATTCGCATAATCAGAAAAATCAAAGGCAATGCCTCGATGATTTTGATTACCGACTTCTAGCTTAATTTCACCTTGGGGAACCTCAGTGGGCTTTTTCTGCACCGCATTCACTACCCCGCCCGGAGGCGCTTCACCATACAAAATCGCCGTCGGACCTTTTAATACCTCAATTTGCTCTAGCCCGTAAGGCTCCAGCAACCAAGTATAATAACCATCCCGAAATAGGCGATGCCCATCAAGATAAGAGGCGGCATCAAACCCTCTGACTTTCAACCAATCGGTATCGTTATCTGCGCCATAAGGCTGAGCCATCACTCCGGCGGTATAACGCAGGGCTTCATCGAGTTTCTGGGGAGCGCGATATTGTAAATCTTCTTCCGTCACCACCGACACCGACTTAGGTGTTTCCTGAGCAGGGGTATCCACTTTTAAGGCAGAAGCACTGATCACCATAGTTTCTATCTCCGCAGCAGGTGCCTGCTCGTTCGCCAGTACCGAAGGGCTCATTCCTCCTAGATACGGGATCATCGTTAAACAAAGTGCATGACGAATAGACAAAATTAAGCGAGTTGGGCGAATGTCGACCATATTAGGAAAAACCTCTGCGGTAGTATTTGAGAACTATTTTAATTATCATTATTATTGTTTTGGTATTTTACTAATAATTCTCACAATTAAAAGAAGAAATGCGAACCACTCTTACTTTCATTAACCTAGGTCAACTTCTGCATGTTTCAATGGTTTGAAAATCTTACCAACGCGTTCCCTGAGCACGATCCCCAACAACCGCCTAAAACCCTATTTGGCTTTTGCCGTTATTACACTCGGGGGTTTGAAAAACCACTGCTGGTCATGTCTCTACTCAGTGCTTGCGTGGCGATCGCTGAAGTCACGTTGGTGCGCTATTTAGGGGAGTTGGTGGATATGCTCAGTCATAGTGACCGTACCCACTTCTGGGAAGATAACGGCACTTCCCTACTCACCATGGCGGCGCTGGTGTTAGTCATCATGCCGATTTTGGCGTTGGTTCACTCAAACTTGCTACACCAAACCATTATGGGTAACTACCCAATGTCGATCCGCTGGCGGGTACACCGCTACCTACTCAAACAAAGTGTCGGCTTCTTCCATCGAGATTTTGCGGGGCGCGTCGCCACCAAAGTGATGCAAAGTGCGCATTCCGTACGTGAGGTGGTGATGAAACTGGTGGATTTATCGGTCTATATCTCGGTTTACTTTATTTCGATGTTGGTCATGATCGCCAGTGCTGATCAAATATTGGTGCTCCCCATTGTGATTTGGCTCTACCTCTATATTCTGATTCAATGCTACTTTATCCCCCGTTTAAAACGCATTTCGACCGCGCAAGCGCATGCGCAGTCCACCATGACTGGTGGTATTGTCGATACCTATACCAATATCACGACCGTCAAATTATTTTCCCACTCTCAGCGAGAAACTGAGTATGCCCAACAAGGCATGAAAGGCTATCTCGCCACTGTATATCAACAGATGCGAACCTTAACCAGCCTACTGTACAGCGTTGATGTCCTGAACTATCTGTTGCTATTTTCTATTGCAGCACTCTCCATTCAACTCTGGTTAGCCGAATCCATCACTGTTGGCGTGATTGCGATTGGGATCAGCATTGCCCTGCGTTTACAAGGTATGTCGAAATGGATCATGTGGGAGATTCGCGGCATGTTTGAAAGTATTGGTATGGTCATCGATAGCATGAATACCATTGCCAATGAGGTAGACATTGAAGATGCCGCCAATGCACAGCCACTTACCGTGACCCAGGGCGATATTCGTTTTCATCAGGTCTCTTTTCGCTATAACGAGCAGAAACCTGTATTTAACGCCCTAAACCTGCATATTAAAGCGGGTGAAAAAGTGGGCATTGTTGGCCGTTCTGGATCCGGAAAATCAACCTTAGTGAATCTCCTGCTCCGCTTTTACGATATTCAATCTGGTAAGATAGAGATAGATGGGCAAGCCATCGACCAAGTCACGCAACAGTCACTACGACAGCAAATCGGTATGATCACTCAAGATACCTCACTGCTGCACCGCTCGATTCGTGACAATATTCTCTACGGCAACCCAGATGCCAATGAACAAGCGCTGATGGATGCCAGCCACCAAGCAGAAGCCTATGACTTTATTGATCTTCTACAAGATGAGAGCGGGAATAGTGGCTACGATGTACAAGTGGGTGAGCGCGGGGTGAAACTCTCCGGAGGGCAACGTCAGCGTATTGCGATTGCTCGGGTCTTGCTCAAGAATGCGCCCATTTTAATTATGGATGAAGCGACATCGGCTCTCGATTCCGAAGTGGAAGCTGCGATTCAAGACAATCTACAACGGCTGATGGAAGGTAAAACCGTCATTGCGATTGCACACCGCCTTTCTACCATTGCGGCCATGGACCGTTTAATCGTAATGGATCAGGGAGAGATCATTGAGCAAGGCTCACACCAAGAACTGCTCGCCCGTCATGGTCTTTATGCTCAGTTGTGGGATCATCAAACTGGTGGATTCATTGGGGAAACCACCGAACCATAACTCTCATTTGCAACGAACCGATATTGAGGTGAAATGACCTTTTTGCCAAATCACCAAGAGCGGACTTATCGCACCCGATTAGCCAAAAGCTGAGCGATAAAGTCCAGCTCTTCACGGCTTTGCCCTTCACTCATGGCTTCAATCCATACACTGGTGCTGTAATGTTCCGCTCGTAGCAACAGATGGCAACCTTCAAAATCGATCAGCCAGCTATGCATATCGGCATCCAACTGTTTTTCGATCACCGTCGCCGAAAGTAACCGGAGTAGACGCTCGGCTAGCTCAGGAAAAGCGTCAAAATCCCATGGTGGAATACGTAAAATAATGCGCCCTTGCGAGGCTAAATATTCACTTAAGCCAAACTCAGCCATGTCCGGTCAAATGCTCCTGAATCGCATCTAAGAATGGGTCGGCATATTTTTCCAGTTTGCGTTGTCCGACCCCATTGACTGCCAGCATCTCTCCATAAGAGGTGGGTAAAATGTCCGCCATATCAATTAAGGTGGCGTCACTAAAGACCACGTAAGGCGGTAAGCCTTCCTCATCAGCAATGGATTTACGTAACTTACGCAATTTCGCAAACAGTTTTTTATCGTAGTTCTTGCTCGATAGTTTATCGGCTTTTACGGTCCGAGCGGCCGTATCTAAACGGGGCACCGCCAGCTCTATCGCTTTATCACCACGTAATACCGGACGCGCTTCTTCCGTCAACTGTAAAGTCGAGTTGCGAGTGATGTTTTGGTGCAGTAACCCTTTGTGAATCAACTGCCGAAAGATACTAACCCAGTAATCATGGCTATGATCGCGCCCTAAGCCGTAAGTGGAGAGCTTGTCATGGCCATTTTCACGAATACGGATATTTTGCATCCCACGCAGCACTTCCACCACATAACCAATGCCAAAACTTTGGTTAACTCGATACACACAAGAGAGCGCTTTGCGCGCCTGTTCGGTTGCATCAAAATGCTTAGGCGGATCAAGGCAAATATCACAGTTACCACACGGCTTATCACGGTATTCGCCAAAATAGTTGAGCAGCACTTGGCGACGACAGGTTTGCGCTTCGGCAAAATGGCTCATAGCGGTCAGCTTATGGCTTTCGACTTGTTTTTGTGGCCCCTCTTCTTTTTCATCCAGCATACGTCGCAGCCAGATAATATCAGCGGGGTCATACAGCATCATCGCCTCGGCAGGCAAACCATCGCGCCCGGCTCGTCCGGTTTCCTGATAATAAGATTCAATATTGCGCGGAATATCAAAATGCACCACAAAACGGACATTGGGTTTATTAATACCCATCCCAAAGGCAACCGTTGCCACCACGATCTGAATATCATCTCGCTGAAACGCTTCTTGAACATAAGCGCGTTCATCGGCTTCCATTCCTGCATGGTAGCTGGCGGCACGAATACGGTTGTTGCACAATTTTTCCGTCAACATCTCCACTTTTTTACGGCTACCACAGTAGATAATCCCGCATAACCCTTTTTGGGTTTCCAAATAACGAATCACTTGCGACACGGGTTTATGCTTTTCGACCAATGAGTAACGGATATTGGGGCGATCAAAGCTACCTAGATAAATATGCGGCTCATTGAGTTGCAGGCGGTGCAAGATGTCGCCGCGAGTGGCATCGTCGGCGGTGGCGGTCAAAGCCATAAACGGAATATGAGGGAACTGCTGTTTAAGCTGACCTAATGCGGCATATTCGCGGCGAAAATCATGCCCCCATTGTGAAATGCAGTGCGCTTCATCCACTGCAATCATAGCGATTGGCAGATGGTTGAGCCGTTCGATAAATTCGGAGGTGAGAACCCGTTCCGGTGACACATACAAAAGTTTAAGGTGGCCCGCATGCATACGTTGATAAATACTTTGTAGCGCTTCTCGACTCAGGGTTGAATTCACACATTCAGCCGCCACACCGTTTGCTTTAAGTTGGTCAACCTGATCTTTCATCAGCGAAATCAGCGGAGAAATCACCACAGTAACGCCGTCGCGGATAAGGGCTGGAATTTGATAACAGAGCGATTTGCCCCCACCTGTTGGCATGATCACCAAGCTGTCTTGACCAGCCACCGCCGCCTCAATCACCTCTTGTTGGCCGACTCGAAAAGTCTGATAGCCAAAAACCTCACGCAATACATGCTGCGGGTGCAAGGCGAAATCCGATTGTTCAGCGAGTAAAGTGGCGGTCATGCTGGCTCTTTATTATGAGTGGGGAGACTGATACTTCAGCATCAGAACAGATCGGCTATTGTAGTGCCCTTTGTCGGTGAATAAAACCGCAAAATGTTCGAGGAATCCGATTTACACGCTATACTGGCGGCCTATTCGCAATATTCATGGTTGCGTACTCAACGAGATGTAAAGCATGACACCGGAACAACAACAAGAAGCCAAGAAAGGCATTATATTCGCCATCTGTGCCTATACCATATGGGGTATTGCCCCGATTTATTTCAAACAGCTTAGTCAGGTCTCCCCACTTGAAATTCTCAGCCACCGAATCATTTGGTCCTTTTTTTTACTGGCTGGGCTGTTGCACTTTGGCCGCCAATGGAAAGCCGTAATCAATGTTTTTCAGTCAAAAAGTAAGCTGTTCTATCTGCTACTGACCTCTCTATTGATCGGGGGAAACTGGCTGATTTTTATCTGGGCAATTAACTCCAACCATATGCTGGATGCCAGCTTAGGCTATTACATCAACCCCCTTCTGAACGTCTTTCTCGGGATGCTGTTTTTAGGTGAGCGACTACGTAAATTGCAGTGGTTTGCCGTACTGTTAGCCGCCATTGGAGTGGGGATTCAGTTAATCTTATTTGGTTCTATTCCCATTGTCGCTTTAGCGCTCGCCTCCACCTTTGGTATCTATGGCTTACTGCGTAAAAAAGTGGGCGTCGGCGCACAAAGTGGTTTATTTATTGAGACGTTAGTGTTACTACCCGTGGCTACTTTGTATCTGTTTTTTCTGGCAGATTCGTCCACCAGCTCACTGACAAGCAATGACTGGCACCTGAATCTCTTGCTGGTCAGTGCGGGCATTATCACCACACTCCCTTTGCTCTGTTTTACTGGGGCAGCCACTCGGCTAAAATTATCCACGCTCGGCTTTTTCCAATATATTGGGCCAAGCTTTATGTTTCTATTGGCCGTGTTGGTGTATGGCGAAGCTTTCTCTAGTGATAAAGCCGTGACCTTTCTATTTATTTGGGGAGCATTGTTGGTATTTAGCTTTGATGCCGCCGTCTATAACCGTAGACGTCGCAATCGCTGATCATTTTTTACAAGACAAGCGTTTTTCCAGCCGCTAACTTAGTAAGATGATGTTTATTCCACCACTGATTTCACATGGACAAAGTTCACTATTATTCAACACCGCACCAAGCGATAAGCTTGATTGAAGCAGACTATAAAAAGTTTGCTTTTCGGCGTCATTACCATTTGGATTTCCACATTGGACTCATCACCGGTGGGCAACAAAAGTTTGCTCACCGTGGAGATCAGCATTTGGTTGGACCGGGAGAAGTGGTCATTATGCCTCCGGATGAATTACATGATGGTCGGTCGTTGTTAGATTCCGGTTATCAAGTGAGAGTTTTTTCCGTTACACCCGAGTGGTTTAGTGAATATTTTGAGCTTTCTTCGCCAGAAAACATCATCCGCTTTAAGCATCTGATTGTGAGTGATAGCGCCATCTTTTCACAATTAGATCACTTCCACAAAGCGTTGACTCAGCCCCACTTAAGCCAACTGGCGAAAGATTGCTTACCTTATGAAGGCTTTAACTCACTACTTTCCCGCTATGGTGTCCATAAACCACAGCCCATTATTCCTTTAGGTAAACAGACCATCGGGACATTGAAAGCGTTTTTACTCGCTCATTTAGATCAGCCAATACGGTTAGAGCAACTCGCGCAACTTTGTCAATTAAGCCCAACACAGTTTCAACGACATTTTAAAGCACAAATGGGCATCACCCCTTATGCCTGGTTTTCTCGGCTACGCTTAGAGCAAGCCATGAAACTCTTGCAACGTGGTGTGTGTGGTACTGACGTTGCTCTGCAAGTTGGATTTTACGATCAAGCTCATTTTACCAAAGCATTTAAACTCACCTATGGCGTATCCCCCTCAGCGATTAACTAACATGTCAAAAATTTACAATCGTCTGGCCCATTCTTCTGGCAGGCTATTGCAAATGATTCATCACAAGACTTAACCATGAACGAAATCAGCCTACTACTTACGCTTGCTAGCGTCCATTTCATCGCCTTAATGAGTCCGGGGCCGGATGTCGCATTAGTGATCCAAAACGCGACACGGTACGGACGAAAAACCGGTCTATTTATCGCACTTGGACTATCGTGTGGTATTTTTCTTCATTCACTCTTGAGCTTGACGGGCATCAGCTACTTAGTGCATCAGCACCCCGTTTTGTTTGCGATTTTACAGCTCGCAGGAGGGGGTTATTTACTTTATCTCGGCCTTCATGCCTTACGACACACGGTACAACATTGGCAAACAACCACTGACCAAACCTCTTCACGTCCTGTTTTGCTGCTCAGTAACAAACGTCAGGCTTTTTCGCGGGGTTTTATCACCAATATTTTAAACCCGAAAGCCTTAGTCTTTTTCATTAGCTTGATGTCGACCCTAGTACCAACTGAGATGTCGCTACAAGGAAAAGGATTCGCTTTAATTATTCTATGGGGATTATCGCTGCTATGGTTCGCATCACTGGCTTGGATGCTTTCAACAGAAAGCTTGCAACGTCGATTGCAGCAAGCCCATCGTTATATTGACGCGCTCTGTGGCATAATTTTTAGCTTAATTGGCTCAATCATTCTATGCCAAGCACTGTTTAGCGTGCTGACATAGCGTTTAAGCCTACGAAGCTATTTTTTAACAGCAGTAAATCGCCCTGAGCTCTTGTAAGAGATCTCGCACAAATAAGTAAGTAAATCTCGCTTTCCTTACTGACAAAAACCGAAGAAAACAATTTAACTTATTGATAAGTAAGAAATATAGACAAAAGACATCAAAGTATGGATAAAATCATCAATTTCCTACTCTTGTGAGGTTCAGACAAATCCGTAATATGGAGGGTGTCGGAAGGATGCTGACAGGGAAAAGGAATCACTAAGGATAGTGAGCTTCAGGATGAAGGCGCGATTGTTGAGGATAAACAATCGGCAAGGATAGCATCAAGGACATTGAACGGACTCGATCGTTACTAGGATGGTAGCGACAACGGAATGACAATGGACCCCTCTGGATGAGGCAAGGACTAAACATCAGGATGATGTCAAGGACACTGCTCAGGGAACAAGTAATGTGCGCTAACAGGATGGTTAGCAGATCAGGATGATCGAGGACACCGCTAGGAAGGCGATGAACGGATTACGCTGAAGGAATAGCACACTATCAAGGAATAGATGCAGGGAGCACCTATTTAGTAGCTGGATTGCTGCGAGTAAGACCATAACCCCGCAGGGCTTTGCCCGCGGGGTTTTCTTTTGCTATCGAGCTAAAACTTGACCGTTCAGTATCAGCGATACACCGAAGTATCGCTGAAAGCGACTACACTTTTTCTAATTTGGCATAAGCAGTCACTAACCACTTAATGCCTTCACCATTAAACGCAACTTGAACTCGGCTCTGCGGGCCACTACCTTCAAAGTTGATAATGGTACCTTCACCAAATTTTGGATGGCGCACCCGAGACCCGAGACTAAAGCCCGTTTCATTAAAATTGTCTTTCACTGCAGTAGCACTAAAGCGTCCACTGCTTGCCGGACGGCTTACCTGCGCTTTCATTCGCACTTCATCCAAACATTGCTCAGGCAATTCTCGGATAAAACGCGAGGGTTTATGGTATTTATCCTGCCCGTATAAACGACGAATTTCTGCATAAGTCATGTAGAGCTTTTGCATTGCACGGGTCATGCCTACGTAGCACAAACGGCGTTCTTCTTCTAAACTCCCCGCTTCTTCAACCGACATCTGGCTCGGGAACATGCCCTCTTCAACCCCTACCATAAAGACCAGAGGGAATTCTAAGCCTTTCGCACTGTGCAAGGTCATCAATTGCACCGCATCATCAAACTCATCCGCTTGCCCTTCCCCTGCTTCTAATGCGGCATGGGTTAAGAAAGCGGTTAATAGACTCATTTCTTCCGCTTCTTCCGGTTTTTCAAACTGACGCGTCGCGGTAACGAGTTCTTCTAAGTTTTCAATTCTGGCTTTGGATTTTTCACCTTTTTCTTGCTCATACATGGCGTACAGGCCTGAGGTTTTAATCACATGGTCAGTTTGTACATGGAGCGGCATTTCCGCACTGTCATCTTCCAATGCATTAATCAGTTCGACAAAGCGGCCCAAAGCTCCCGCTGCACGCCCCGTCAGTACTTGTTCATTGAGTAGAGCAAGCGAGGCTTCCCATAACGTGCAGCCCCGATCCCGCGCGGCAAAGCGCACCGTTTCCAAGGTTTTATCACCTAAACCACGGGTGGGGGTATTGATCACTCGCTCAAATGCCGAATCATCATTTCGGTTCGCCATTAAGCGTAAATAACTGAGTGCATCTTTGATCTCTTGCCGTTCGAAGAAGCGCATTCCACCATAAATACGATAAGGTAATCCTGCTTGCAGCAACGCTTCTTCCAACACCCGTGATTGGGCGTTATTGCGGTAAAGCATCGCACAATCATTCAGCACCCCGCCTTTATCCTGCCACTCTTTGATTTTGCTCACCACAAACCGCGCTTCATCCAAGTCGTTATACGCTGAGTAGACAGAAATCGGTTCACCTTCACTGCCATCGGTCCATAACTCTTTGCCCATACGTTCGGTGTTATTGGCGATTAATGCGTTGGACGCTTGCAAAATGGTTTTGGTGGAGCGGTAATTTTGCTCAAGGCGAATGGTATTCACACTCGGAAATTCCAGCGTGAATTTTTCGATATTCTCAATTTTTGCTCCGCGCCAACCATAAATGGATTGATCATCATCCCCAACGATCATGACGTGACAGTCAGGGCCCGCCATCATCCGTAACCATGCATACTGAATGTTGTTGGTGTCTTGAAACTCATCCACCAGAATATGCTTAAAACGCGCTTGGTAATGCTCACGAATATGCTGTTTATCACGCAGCAGTTCATGGGCTCTGAGTAATATTTCCGCAAAATCAATCAACCCCGCCCGATCACACGCATCTTGGTACGCGGTATAGAGCTGTAAATAGGTTTGGGTAACGGGATCTCGATAAGCGTCAATATGGCGGGGGCGCAGCCCTTCATCTTTTTTGCCGTTAATCCACCAGCACACTTGCTTGGCGGGCCACTGCTTTTCATCCAAATTCTGTGCTTTAATCAAGCGGCGCAACAAACGCTGTTGATCTTCTGAGTCGAGGATTTGAAAATCTTCCGGTAGCTTAGCATCGAGGTAGTGAGCGCGGAGAATGCGGTGACAAATGCCATGAAAAGTACCCGTCCACATGCCGGATGCGCTACCCATCATCAGTTCTTCAATTCGCCCGCGCATTTCAGCGGCGGCTTTATTGGTAAAAGTCACTGCCATAATGGAAAAAGGGGAAGAGCGCTCCACCGACATTAACCAGGCGATACGATGGACCAGTACCCGTGTTTTACCACTTCCCGCCCCCGCGAGAATAAGCAGATTTTCAAGTGGCGCGGCGACCGCTTCACGCTGTTTATCATTGAGGCCGTCGAGTAAAAGAGAAGGATCCATCATGGCTAGGCTACTGGTTATTTATACATATTTTGCACGATTATACTCTTAAACGAAGGGATAACCAAATGACAAGAAAGGGGAGTACTATGACTCCCCTTGCAAGGTATTTCCGCGTGAATTATGCGGCAATTCCGGCGTGACGCAACATGGCATCAATTTGTGGTTCACGACCACGGAAGCGTTTAAACAGTTCCATCGGTTCCTCACTGCCGCCCATTTCTAGGATGTGATTTAAAAAGTTCCGCCCAGTTTCCGCATTAAAAATACCTTCTTCTTCAAAACGAGAGAAAGCATCAGCAGATAACACCTCTGCCCATAAATAGCTGTAATATCCTGCGCTATAACCGCCAGCAAAAATATGACTAAAGCTGTGGGAGAAGCGGTTCCACTCTAGGCTCGGCAATACGGACACTTTCTTTTTCACTTCCGCTAATGTTTCTAACACTTTCGGACCAACTTCAGGGTCATACGTGGTATGCAGAGTAAAATCGAACAAGCCGAATTCTAACTGACGCAAAATAAACATTGCAGATTGGAAGTTTTTCGCTGCCAGCATTTTATCTAACATCGCTTTAGGTAGCGGTTCGCCTGTTTGATAGTGACCCGAGATAAAGGCCAGCGCCTCTTCTTCCCAACACCAGTTTTCTAAGAACTGGCTAGGCAGTTCCACCGCATCCCATGGCACGCCATTAATCCCCGAAACCGCGCCCACATCGACTTGCGTCAACATATGGTGAATACCATGCCCAAATTCATGGAATAGCGTCACCACTTCATCATGAGTAAACAGGGCAGGTTTATCCCCTACTGGGCGGTTAAAGTTACAGGTGAGATAAGCCACGGGAGTTTGCAGCTCACCATTGAGGGTGATACGGCGACCTCGACAATCATCCATCCATGCACCACCACGTTTATGCTCACGAGCGTATAAATCGAGATAAAAACTGCCCCGCAAACGATCTTGACCATCAAAAATATCAAAAAAGCGCACAGACGGATGCCAAGTATCCACGCCATCACGCTCTTGCACACGCATGCCAAATACGCGCTGCAACACTTCAAACAGGCCGCTGACAACTTTAGCTTCAGGGAAATAAGGACGCAGCTCTTCATCAGAAATATCAAACAGATGCTGTTTTTGTTTCTCGCTGTAATAAGCGATGTCCCACAACTCAAGCTCAGTTACGCCATACTCTTGCTCGGCAAACTGACGCAGTTCTTCCACTTCACGCTCCCCTTGCGGCTTAGCTTTGCTCGCTAAGTCATTGAGGAAACTGAGCACTTGATCCGGCGTTTCTGCCATTTTGGTGGCCAGCGATTTTTCACTGTAAGTGCTAAAACCCAGCATATGAGCGATTTCATGCCGCAGCTTGAGCTTCTCAGCGATGATTTCACTGTTGTCCCATTTCCCTGCGTTCGGGCCGCGGTCAGAAGCTCGAGTCACATAAGCTTCATACAACTCTTTACGCAATGCTTGGTTCTCACAATACGTCATGACCGGGAGATAAGACGGCATATCCAAGGTTAAGAGATACCCATCAAGCCCTTTTGCCTGTGCGGCCGCTTGCGCCGCCGCTAACGCCGACTCAGGCATACCCGCCAATGGCTCTGCATCAGCAATATGTTTCGTCCAGCCCATGGTCGCATCCAATACATTATTGGAAAACTTAGAGCTAAGTTCTGACATACGTTTACTGATCTCACCGTAGCGTTTTTGCTCAGCGGCAGGCAGACCAATACCGGATAGCTCAAAATCACGTAGCCCATCATTAATGGTTTTTTGCTGCGCGCGGCTCAGCTGACTGAACTCTGGGCTGGCTTTGATCGCTTTATAAGCTTCAAATAGCCCTTTGTGTTGTCCAACCCAAGTTCCATATTCTGACAGCAGTGGCAGGCAACTTTCATACGCGTCACGCAGTTCATCACTGTTGAGCACTGAGTTCATATGGCTGATTGGCGACCAAAGACGGCTTAAACGATCATCCACTTCTTCAATTGGAGCGATCACACTCTCCCAAGTGGGTTGGCGATTCTCTTGCAGCACCTGTTCAATTTGAGTGCGGCAATCTTCAATCGCTTTCTCAACCGCAGGCTTTACATGCTCGGGGTTAATGGCAGAAAACGGAGGTAAATCCGTAAAGGTGAGAAGTGGATTAGACATAAAACATTCCTTTTGGGTTAAGACATGTGCCTAGATATTTTGCAGCGATGAAATAGTAAATATAGGTAGGTTCAGCAAATTTCAATAGTGGCGTATAATCAGTCAATACTTTTGATTCACAACCAACGCTCAATTTGAGTGTTTTGAGGGCTTATTTTGCTAAGTTATCGTCACAGCTTTCATGCTGGCAACCATGCAGATGTATTAAAACATATTGTGCAAAGCCTTATCCTCAATGCCTTGCAACAAAAAGACAAGCCTTTTGTCTACCATGATACCCACTCTGGAGTTGGCCGTTATGACCTGACCCACGAATGGTCTGAAAAAACCGGCGAATATAAGCAAGGGATTGCGCGCATTTGGCAACAAAATGTAACGCCTAGCGCTATCGATAGCTATTTAGCGGCCATCAAAGCACTCAATAATGGCAACACGCTACGCTATTATCCGGGTTCTCCGCGAGTGGCTCGGACACACCTCCGTCCACAAGATCGCATGGTATTGACCGAACTACACCCAAGTGACTATCCACTGCTTGAGCAAGAATTTCAGCGTGATCGTCAAGTTGCCATCTATAAAGAAGATGGTTTCACCCGCTTAAAAGCTAGCCTCCCGCCGAAAGAGCGCCGAGGTTTAGTGCTGATCGACCCACCATATGAACTGGCGAAAGAGTATCGAGATGTGGTGCAAGCCATTGCTCAAAGCTATAAACGCTGGTCTACCGGCATTTATGCGATTTGGTATCCCGTGGTTAATCGCTGTGATATTGATGACATGTTAGAAGGCTTAGCCAACCTTGGTATCCGTAAAATTTTGCAAATTGAATTGGGCGTCGCTCCAGATACCAATGAACGTGGCATGACGGCCTCTGGAATGATAGTGATTAATCCGCCATGGAAGTTGGAAAGTGAAATGCAAGAAATACTGCCGTTTCTCAAACAGGCCATCGCCCCCGTAACGGGACATTTTAAAGTCGAATGGGTTGTTCCAGAATAAACTGACCCAATCTATTCAAGAAGCACTCAAAAAGAATAATGGAGAAAGTAATGACCACACATTTTGATTATCTCTGTATCGGTGGCGGTAGTGGCGGTATCGCCTCAGCAAACCGTGCCGCCATGTACGGAGCCAAAGTCGCTCTGATTGAAGCCAAGGATCTCGGTGGTACTTGTGTTAACGTCGGTTGTGTGCCGAAAAAAGTCATGTGGCACGGCGCGCAAGTCGCAGAAGCATTGCATCTTTACGCCAAAGATTACGGCTTTGATGTCGATGTAAAAGGCTTAGACTGGTCAACACTGATCAAAAATCGCCAAGCATACATTGGTCGAATTCACCAATCCTATGACCGTGTATTAGGTAACAACAAGGTAAACGTTATCCGTGGTTTTGCTCGTTTTGTTGATGAAAAAACCGTCGAAGTGAATGGCAAACAATACAGCGCGGATCATATTTTAGTTGCCGTGGGTGGTCGCCCGAGCATTCCTACTATTCCTGGTGCCGAGTATGGTATCGACTCAAACGGTTTCTTTGAATTAACGGAACAACCTAAACGTGTAGCCGTCGTCGGTGCTGGTTATATTGCTGTCGAGATTGCAGGCGTACTACATGCATTAGGAACCGAAACCCACCTTTTTGTACGAAAAGAGTCCCCTCTGCGCAGCTTTGACCCGATGATCATCGATACCTTAACCGAAGTGATGAAAAACGAAGGCCCAACCCTGCATACGCATTCCATTCCGAAAGAAGTGGTGAAAGAAGCCGATGGCAGCCTCACGCTTCATTTAGAAAATGGTTATAGCCAAAATGTCGATACACTCATTTGGGCCATTGGTCGCCACCCCGCAACGGATGAAATTAACCTAGCGGTAACCGGTGTTGAAACCACAGAACGAGGTTACATCAAGGTTGATCAATACCAAAATACCAACGTACCGGGCATTTACTGCGTGGGCGATATTATGCAGGGCGGCATTGAGCTCACTCCGGTGGCGGTCAAAGCGGGGAGACAACTCTCTGAGCGCTTGTTTAATAACAAACCAGAAGCGAAAATGGATTACGATTTAGTCCCTACCGTTGTCTTTAGTCACCCGCCGATTGGCACCATCGGTTTAAGTGAACCCGATGCCATTGCTAAATATGGCGCAGAACAGGTCAAAGTCTATACCTCCAGCTTTACGGCCATGTACACCGCCGTCACCTCTCATCGCCAGCCTTGTAAAATGAAACTGGTATGTGCAGGCCCAGAAGAAACCGTCGTGGGTTTACACGGTATTGGTTATACCGTCGATGAAATGATCCAAGGTTTTGCCGTGGCAATGAAAATGGGCGCAACTAAAGCTGATTTCGATTCTGTCGTCGCCATCCACCCAACCGGCAGTGAGGAATTTGTTACCATGCGCTGAGGCGTAAAAATATAAACTTACGCCTCGTCACGTTTTCGTGTCGGGGCGTTTTTTTTGGTACACAGTTCGGCTTTGATGACGACTATTATTTATTCAATTTGCCGCCCAATAAATCACATTCTATTAATTATCCATTCGTGCAGTAAAAATTACTTGTCCATCTGTACAATAAATGACAGAGTTCTATCGTAGTTTTATCATGACGACTCTTAACCCTAATTAGTAGGGTGATCCGAGGATGTCGCCATGCCTTGCATTAACAAGCATTTTATAAAAAACACTAGAATCGGTGAATCTAAGGGATAGTGAAGCTGTCTACCTGAAAAAGTGACTGGATTTAATACGCTCTAGTGATAAAGGAGATAAAAATTATGGGCGAAGGTAAAGCCTTTTCTAAACGCTGGCTGATGAGCATCATGGCCACCGTTGCGCTTGCAGGATGTCAACCAGAAGCTAGCCCACAAGCGACGAATAATGCAGCGCCTCCACCGGTTGCCGTGGATGTGGTTAAAGTCATGACGCAATCGGTAGAAGTGACCAGTACCTTACCGGGCCGCACCAGCGCTTACCGAATTGCGGAAGTACGCCCTCAAGTCAGCGGAATTGTCACCAAACGTCTGTTTGTTGAAGGTACTCAGGTTGAACAAGGGGATATTTTGTTCGCGCTCGATCCCGCGACGTATCAAGCCACACTCGCCAGCGCCAAAGCCAACTTGGCTAAAGCAGAAGCAACGTTGTCTCAAACCGAATATCAAGCTAAACGCTATCGTGAATTAGTGGCGAAGAAATCGGTCAGCCAGCAGGACTATGAAGATGCGCAAGCAAGCTATAAAGAAGCGTTAGCTTCTGTTGCCGCCGCCAAAGCCAATGTACATTCAGCACAAATCAACCTAGATTACACGCAGATTAAAGCACCGATTTCAGGTCGAATCGGCCGAACCTTAATTACGGAAGGGGCTCTTGTTACCGCCAACCAAACCAATGTGCTCGCGACCATTCAGCAATTGGATCCTCTTTATGTTGACCTTTCTCAGCCAAGTACGGAGCTGCTGAAATTACGCCAATCAGCGGGAGTAGACACCCAAGAACTAAGCGGTATTCAACTATTTTTAGACGATGGAACCCCCATTGAACAGCAAGCTACATTGCAGTTCGCGGAAGTGTCTGTCAATGAAAACACCGGCACCGTCAATGTCCGGGCGACGGTTGATAACCCAAATCAGTTCTTACTTCCCGGCTTATACGTTCGGGCCGCCGTGCCAACGGAGCGCCGTGCCAACGGTATCTTAATTGCTCAGGCTGCGGTGAGCCGTAATGCTCGAGGAGAAGCTTCCGTATTTATCGTTAACGAACAAAATCAGGTCGAGAAACGTACCATCACAACCAGCCGTACCATCGGCAACCAATGGTTAGTTGACTCTGGCTTGCAAGCTGGCGAGTTAGTGATCGTCAAAGGTCTGCAAAAAATCCAGCCAGGAAGCACAGTGACCACCAATGTCCTCAACGATGTTAAGGAACAATAAGACATGGCACGATTTTTTATAGATCGCCCTATTTTTGCATGGGTGATCGCCATCATCATCATGCTGGCGGGGGTATTGTCCATCATGACACTGCCCGTTTCGCAGTATCCAGATATCGCACCACCTGCGGTTTCGATTTCTGGGGCTTACCCTGGCGCATCAGCAAAAACCGTCGAAAATAGCGTCACTCAGACCATTGAACAAAACATGAACGGTATTGATAACTTACTGTACATGTCTGCCACCAGTGACTCTGCTGGTAATTTTAATATCACCTTGACGTTTGAATCCGGGACCGATCCCGATATCGCTCAAGTTCAGGTACAAAATAAACTGTCTCTGGCAGAAGCGACCCTACCCACCGAAGTCACCCAGCAGGGGATTACCGTTGCGAAATCCTCCACCTCTTTTTTGATGGTGGCGGCTTTTATTTCGACTGACGGTAGCATGGATAACACCGAAATTGCTGACTTCATGGTTTCGCAAGTCAAAGATCCTCTTAGCCGTGTTCATGGAGTGGGTGAGGCTCAAGTGTTTGGCTCGCAACACGCGATGCGAATCTGGCTAGATCCCAACAAACTCAATAATTACCAACTGACACCCGCTCAAATCAAAAGTGCCATCAGCACTCAAAATACTCAGGTATCGGTTGGTCAACTTGGAGCAAGTCCTTCAGTAGAAGGACAACAACTGAACGCCACGATTACCGCACAAAGCCGTTTTACCACAGTCGAAGAATTCCAAAATATCTTACTCAAAGTGGATACCGATGGCGCACAGATTCGTCTGAAAGACGTGGCACGAATTGAGTTAGGTGCCGAAAGTTACGATGCGGTTGCACTGTACAACGGGAAATATTCATCCGGCATCGCCATCAAGCTTGCCACGGGCGCTAATGCGCTGGAAACCGCGAATGCCGTGAAAGCACGCTTAGCTGAGTTAGAGCCGACTTTCCCAGACAATATTGAGGTGGTTTATCCTTACGATACCACACCATTTGTAAAAATTTCGATCGAGGAGGTTGTGCATACTCTGGTGGAAGCCATTGTACTGGTCTTCCTTGTGATGTACTTATTCTTGCAAAATTTCCGTGCCACACTGATTCCAACCATCGCGGTACCAGTCGTGTTATTAGGTACCTTCGGGGTTATGGCCGCTTTTGGATTCTCGATTAACACGCTCACCATGTTTGGTTTGGTTCTTGCCATTGGCCTACTGGTGGATGACGCCATTGTCGTGGTGGAGAACGTTGAGCGGGTCATGAGTGAAGAGGGGCTATCACCTCGGGAAGCAACGCGTAAATCCATGGGACAAATCACTGGTGCGCTCGTAGGTATAGCAATGGTTCTGAGTGCTGTATTTATTCCGATGGCTTTCTTTGGTGGTGCTGCTGGGGCGATTTACCGCCAGTTCTCATTAACCATTGTCTCCTCCATGGTGTTATCTGTACTGGTCGCAATGATTCTAACTCCCGCCTTGTGTGCCACCATGTTAAAGCCGATAAAAAAAGGGGAAGATCACCATGTTCGCCGTGGCCCTCTGGTTTGGTTCAACCAATGGTTTGATCGAGGAACACACGGTTATAAAAATGTGGTGGATCGCGGCGTGAACCGCCAGTTCCGCTACTTGTTGGTGTATGGGGTTATTGTCGGCATTCTTGCGACACTTTGGGTTCGCCTTCCAACCTCCTTTGTACCAGAAGAAGATCAAGGTATTTTCCTCTCCATTGTGCAATTGCCTGTAGGAGCGACTCAAGAGCAAACGCTGGAAGTGATGGACAAACTACGCCACCACTTTCTAGACAATGAGAAAGATGCCGTGGAATCCGTCTTTACGGTTGCAGGTTTTAGTTTTGCCGGTCAAGGACAGAATATGGGAATGGCCTTTATCCGCTTGAAAGATTGGGATGAACGAAAAGATCCTGCTTTATCGGTCGATGCGGTTGTTGGGCGTTCTTATCCAGCTTTTGCCTCAATTAAAGAAGCGCAAATTTTCTCCTTCAACGTCCCCGCTATTCAGGGGCTTGGTAGTGCCAGTGGTTTTGATGCCTATTTGACAGATACCACTAATATGGGTCACGACAAATTGATCGACGCTCGCAACCAACTACTGGGAATGGCAGCCAGCAACCCAAACCTAACCTCTGTTCGCCCAAACGGGATGGAGGATACACCACAGTTTCGCATCAATATTGACTATGAAAAAGCCATGGCAATGGGGGTTTCTGTTTCAGATATTAACTCCACACTGTCAACAGCGCTAGGCTCTAGTTATGTCAATGACTTTATTGATAACGGACGGGTGAAAAAAGTGTATGTACAAGCGGATGCACCATACCGAATGAACCCTGATGATCTGAGTTTATGGCATGTCAGCAATGCCGAAGGAAATATGGTACCTTTTGATGCCTTTGCTACCACAGAATGGTCATATGGTTCACCGCGTCTTGAACGCTTCAATGGTGTTCCAGCTCTCAATATCCAAGGTTCTGCGGCACCGGGAAAAAGTACGGGAGATGCCATGCAAGCCATTCAGGATATCGTTGACCAGCTACCACAAGGTATTGGGTTGGAATGGACAGGCTCTTCTTATCAAGAGATTGAATCTGGCTCACAAGCCCCTCTTCTCTATGCGTTGTCGATTTTGATCGTGTTCTTGAGTCTGGCGGCGTTATATGAGAGCTGGAGCGTTCCCTTCTCGATTATTCTCGTGGTTCCTCTTGGGGTATTCGGTGCGATTGCCGCGGCAACCGTCAAATCCTTGTCCAACGATATTTATTTCCAAGTCGGCCTACTGACAACGATTGGGTTATCCGCGAAAAATGCGATATTGATTGTCGAATTCGCTAAAGACCTCTATGACGAAGGTATGGACTTACTGAAAGCAACGGTCGAAGCCTGCCGTATGCGCTTGCGCCCCATCATGATGACATCATTCGCCTTTATTCTTGGGGTCTTACCTTTGGCACTAAGTACCGGGGCGGGAGCTGCGAGTCGTAACGCGATTGGCTGGGGGGTCGTGGGCGGGATGCTCGCTGCCACTATTCTAGCGATCTTCTTTGTTCCGGTATTCTTTGTGATGGTGATGCGTCTTTTCCGCACCCAAAGACATAAAATCCCTAAAGATGCTTAGTCCATGAATGGCGCTCGATTAAAATACAGCCCGAACCAGCATGGTTCGGGCTTTTTCATTATCCTTTATTTCACACACAACACGCTCAGCAGAGAATTTCCTTTAAGGTTGGTCATTTTCCCACTGGTAAATAACCCTTTATTATTTGTCCCCCAATAAGGCAAATACATGGGCCATTGCTCTTTCTCCATGACTTTTGAACGGAGCAATTGTTGCCATTCATCCTCGGTTACCAAACGCATATTCAGGCTCTCACACATCGCTTTAGCGCCACGATAGTTCAAACGATTCCAAGCCTGATTATGCTCCATATAAAACTGCACCGCCTGTGACGAGGTATAGGGAATGGCGTAAGTTAATCCATTTAAAGAAGTTTGGTGCCGAATCACAATCTTGCCATTTTGGGGCTTACTGAGTGGCGCACTTTTCACCGGCTTGGGTTTTGTCTCCGATTTGACCTTTTCTACTGTCGCGGACGAGCGTGGTTTGGACTTCGGTTTGGTTTGAGTGCCTGGGGGCTGAGATTCCGCACTTTTTCCAACTTCACGAAGAAATGCTTCTTGATATCCAGCAAGGGTACGTACTCCCGTCAGTTCTTTACGGGCTTGAGCATAATCATTATAAGGCCCAATTAAACAACGGGTCCCGTTGCCTTCTGATTTCATCCACACATCGGTCGATATTTTTGTGTAGAGTGCTTTCGCCTGTTCCACCGATAAGGGAGACGTTAATAAGCCACACTGAATCCAGAATTTGGAATGTTGCCCTTTAGGCAAAGCCTTTCCCCACAACCCTTGCCCCAGTGGACAGGACGGTTCTAGAACCGGGAGTTGATCACTGGCCGCTTGTGTCGCGTCACAGAGAAAATCCTGAGCAAGCACGGGGAATGAGAAGAGAGAAACCGCGCAGCAGAACAAGCTTAATAGCATTCGATGGGTGATTTTAGACATTTCGACCACTTTTATATCCATAGTTATCCCTACTATAGTGACAGCGTAAATGGCTTCAGGTGCGAAAATAGATGCAAAAAAAGAGCCGTAATTACTTACGACTCTCAGTTTAGGAGGCTTATCACTATAAAATCAACCGACTCGTCTTACCCTTTATAAATTTTGGGGTTAAACACATCCCGTAACCAGTCCCCCAGTAAGTTAATGACCAAAACTAAGCTGATCAATACCACACCAGGAAAGACCGTTATCCACCAAGCACCGGAGAAGATATATTTAAAACCGATACTAATGAGTGCGCCTAACGAGGGTTGATCAACGGGTAAACCTAACCCGAGGAAAGAAAGTGCCGCTTCAGACATAATGGCATTGGCAATTTGTACCGTTGAGATAACCAAAATGGGTGACAGGCAATTAGGTAAAATATGCCTAAACATGATACGTAACGATTTAAACCCCATCACTCGTGCGGCTTCGACATACTCTTTCTTCTTCTCAGCCAATACCGACGCTCGAATGGTTCGAGCATACTGAGGCCATTCGGCGATGCCAATAATGACCACCAACATCACCACTGCATATTGACTATAAAACTCACCACCAAAACTGGCTTTAAAGATAGCCGAGACAATAATTGCGACCATCATGGTAGAGAAAGAGAGCTGAATATCGGCAAAACGCATCAAGAAGCTATCAATCCGGCCGCCAAAGTACCCTGCCGACAGTCCGATCACAATCCCAAGAAGCAGTTGCAGCCCCACCGCCAAAAAACCAATGGTCAAAGACAACCGAGAGCCATACAAAATCGTCGATAGAATGTCTCGCCCTTGTTCATCCGTCCCTAACAGGAAGCGTTCATCACTGCCTTCTAACCAAACCGGAGGCAATTCTGAGTCCATAATGTCAATGGAAGCCAAATCGTAAGGGTTGGTTGGAGCCAATAACGGAGCGGTTAATGCCATTGCCAAAAACAGCATAAAGCAGGCAAAACTGATCATCGCCACTTTATCGCGTAGAAAGTAATACAGAAAATCCGATTGTTTAAAACGTTGCCAAAGTGAAGGCGTACTTGTTGTCGAAGTCATGATTACGCCCCTTTTCCGGTTAAATTAACAGTTGGGTTGATCAACCCATACAGCAAATCGACAATGGTGTTCGTCACCACAAAAAGCAGCCCGACAAAAATTACATAGGCAGTGATCAGCGGTGTATCCACTCGGTTAATCGCCTCTAAAAAGAGCAAGCCCGTTCCCGGCCATTGAAAAACGGTTTCCGTTAAAATGGTGTAGGCCACCATGGTCCCTATCTGCACGCCACCGACGGTGAGCACTGGGAGTAATGTATTTCTTAACGCGTGTTGAAAATAAATTTTATTCATGGCTAAGCCTTTGGCTTTAGCAAATTTTATGTATTCGGAACTTAAGACTTCGAGCATCTCTGAACGCACCAAGCGGATAAAGAGCGGCAACATAATAGAAGCCAAAGCAATACTAGGTAGCACTAAATGACTTAAACCATCCAAGTTAAATAAGCCCGACTCCCACCCCAATAACTGGGTGGTTTGCCCCCGTCCATAAGAGGGTAGCCAGCCTAATTCAATGGAAAAAACATACATCAGCATGATAGCGGTTAAAAAGACCGGAATGGAAATACCCACACTACTGCCCGCCATGATCAACTTTGAGAACCAACGCTTAGGATGAATGGCAGAATACACCCCAAGAGGAATGGAGAGGCTAATAATGATTAGGGTTGCGGCAAATACCAACTCCAGTGTGGCGACTAATTTATCTAATATCACCTCAACTGCTGACCGTTTGAAAGTGTAAGAGGTGCCTAAATCTCCCTGAACGGCAGAACTTAAGAAACGGGTATATTTGACGAGAAACGGGTCATTAAGCCCCAACTCATCACGCATCGCTTGGCGCTGTTCTTCTGAAACTGATTGCCCCACCAACTCACGCAATGGGTCACCGAGGTTATCTTGAATTGCAAATGCCACCAAACTGATGACAAACATTACTATCACTGCCTGATACAGGCGTTTGACCAGAAAAGAAAACATTCCCTGCCCCTTAAACTATCCATAACTGCTGTGCTTGAACTCGCACAACGAAACTCTTCGACCTTAATAGCATGCTTAATCCGACCGAATAAAAATTAAGCTCGACAAGGTAAGCGCAGTATCCCGTAAAAACATATCACTGTGAGAGATAAAACGAAAAGCGACGAGACTCTTCTGTCGCTTTTCGTTAACCCACTTAATGCAGGTTGAGTTTCCTTATGGGTTATTCTTTAACCACCAAATCACCAAAGTAAGGGAAATCCATACCGTTAATGATCGGAGCCAACTCTAGGTTTTTCTTAGCTGCCCATGAAGGATCTTGCCAGTGGAGCGGAACGAAGGCCGCTTCATTATAGAGAATCTCTTCTACTTTTCTCAGCATTTCACCACGCTTAACTAAGTCGGTTTCTACATTAGAGGCATCAACTAAAGCATCCACTTCCGCATTTGAATAGTAACCGCAGTTATACTGACCTTTACCCGTTTGTTCATTACGGGTCATGGTTAAGAACTCAGTGAAGTTTGCTGAATCTTCCGTATCAGGGTGCCAGCCAATCAGTAACATATCAGCGGCACATTTATCAAACTCTGGCCAAAATTGTGCTTTAGGCATGGTTTTCAAATCGACCTTGATACCGATACGAGCCAGCATGGCTGATGCGGCTTGCGCAATTTTATCATCATTCACATAGCGGTTATTAGGAGCGAGCATACTCATGCTAAAGCCTTTCTCATAACCGGCTTCTTTCATCAATTGTTTGGCTTTTTCAAGGTCAAAACGTGGTTTGAGATTTTCGTTATAACCTGCATAACCCACTGGGCTTTGCTGCCCTGCGGCGGTTGCTGCACCACGCATCACTCGATCAACAATACCTTGGTTATTAATCGCATAAACAATCGCTTGGCGAACACGTACATCACGCAGCGCTTCATGGCTATTTTGGTTGAGTTGGAAGGTGATCACTCGTGTACCCGGCATGGTGTACAGTTCAATATCTTTAGCGTTACGAATTCGCTGGTAATCATTGGGCGAAACAGGAGCAATCATATCAACGCCCCCAGACAACAAAGCAGCCACTCGCGTTGCGGCTTCTTTAATCGGCACCAGTGTCAACTTATCCACATTGCCTTTGCTGTCTTTATCCCAGTAATCGGCAAAGCGAGCAAATTCGACGCGTATTCCCTGCTCACGCTCGGTCACTATAAAAGGCCCCGTCCCAGAGGCATGGGTTGAAGCAAAGGAAGATCCGTGTTTAACGATTTCTGCTTTATTTTTACCTTCAGCCGTTGTCCCAGTGTAGAACTTGCTATCCATAGGAAAAATATAAGTCGCCACGTTTTCAATCAGCGGATAAACCCCATTTGTTTTAATATCGACCGTGTAGTCATCCACTTTGGTGACTGAGGCAAGAGGCTCGAAAATACCTTTAAAATCCGCCGAATCTTTCAATCGATTAAAGGTCCATACCACATCATCTGCGGTAAAAGGATTGCCTGAATGAAATGTTACACCTTGGCGCAGGGTAAAACGCATCGTTTCATCGTCCAAGCGCTGCCAAGACTGAGCCAGACGAGGTTCAAATTTCATGTCCTGCGTAAAACGAATTAATGGATCAAAGACCATATGTGACAATTGCAGCGTTCCCCCCGAAAGCTGCTCATGAGGGTCCATGGAGACAGGATCTGAATCGTAGGCAACTTTAATCTGCGCAGCACTGAGTGAAAAACTCAATCCTGCCGCCATTAAAGCTAAGGTCAGCTTGCTTTTAAAGGTTATCATTGCATAACTCCTTATGCGGGAATTTATATCCCTTATGTTATTGTACTGCTGTTAATGCGTGCTTTTTCCACTTGATATGGAATGAAAACCGACTAAGCGGTTTCTGCCTTTTCTCTTAACCCGGTAAACTCAGGCATCAAGGAAATCAATTGTTTGCTGTATTCATGCTGTGGCGTTGTAAAAAGCTGTTCGGTTGGGGCGACTTCTAATAAGGTTCCCATTTGCATCACCCCCACTCGATCGCACATTTGCCGAATCACGGGTAAATCGTGACTGATAAACAACATGGTTAAATTCAGCTCTTGCTGTAAATCTTTCAGCAAGTTAAGAATTTGCGCTTGAACAGACACATCTAACGCCGAGGTCGGCTCATCGCAAATCAATAATCGAGGGCGGGTTGCCAAAGCGCGAGCAATCGAAATCCTCTGCCGCTGCCCTCCAGAAAATTCATGGGGATATTTAAGCCCCGCCATTCGACCCAGTCCCACATAGTCCAATAAATCATTCACAATTTTTCGGGTTTGCGATTCATTGTCGGTCAGTTTATGAAAACGAATAGGCTCAGCGATGATATCCAATACCTTCATTCGAGGGTTCATGGAGGTATAAGGATTTTGAAAGACCATTTGCATCTGACGGCGCATCGGGCGGCGCTGTTTTTCTGACTTGAGCCCGGTAAGATCTATCCCTTCAAAAGTTACGCGCCCTTCATTGGGTTGATATAGGCCGGCGATCACTCGTGCTATGGTCGATTTTCCTGAGCCCGATTCTCCCACCAGACCAAAGGTTTCCCCTTCATGGACTTGAAAGCTAACATTATTGGACGCTTGCACATACTCACGGCGGCTTTCAAATAGAGAATCTTTAGTCACAAAACGAAGATTAACATTCTCAATGTTCAACAGTGGACCAGTATAAGCACGCTGATCTTGGCTCTGACCTAACCAATGATGCTTAATATCTAGTGGAGCCAGCTCACTGGCTTCTTCGATGTAACTGACGAGAGGAAAGCGCTCTAACTTGATATCTGAGCGAGGAACGGCTGAAATTAAACTACGCGTATAAGGATGATCGGGGTTACCTAATACTTTTGCCGTTGGGCCAAATTCGACTAACTCGCCACGATACATAACCGCAACCCGATCGGTCACATTGGAAACCACGCCCATATCATGAGTCACCAACATACAACCCACGTTATTCTTTTTGCATAATTCACGGATCAGCGACAGTATTTGATCTTGAATCGATACATCCAACGCTGTAGTTGGTTCATCAGCAATAATTAAATCCGGCTCTCCCGCCAGCGCAATCGCTATCACGACCCGTTGACGCATACCACCCGAAAACTGATGGGGGTACTGCTTTAAGCGATTTTCAGGCTGAGGGATCCCCACCTGCTGCATGAGAGATAAAGCCCGTTGATAAGCTTCTTCATGGCTGACCTTCATATTAGCGTGAATAGTTTCAGTTAATTGGTGTTCAACCGTAAACAAGGGGTTAAGTGATGTCATGGGATCTTGAAAGATAAACCCAATTTTTGAGCCTCGAACTTGACGCATTTTTTCAGGAGATAAACCAGAGATTTTCTCTCCATCTAAGAATACCTCACCTCCTGCAATCGTTCCGGGAGGGCTTAATAAATCAATGATCGCATTCCCAACCGTAGACTTACCTGCGCCAGACTCACCCACGACGCCAACAATTTCACCACGCTCAATATTAAAGCTGAGCGATTTTACCGCTGCATGGACACCATGACGTGACGGATATTCAATGCGTAGATGACTAACCTCTAAAAGTGACATGTAAACCAGACCTCACTGCTTTGGCACAATACTGCCCTGTCTGAGGCTTACACCATTGCAATGTGCATCGCTGATGGCATAAAACCTATGATTCCCTTCTACCAACACAGTACAATCTGCTGGCTATTTACAAGTTCATCATTGTGGCAAAAATCTCACACAAAAGCAACAATCAAAGGATAAAAACTCGATAACACAGTAAAACAAAGCATCTTAATCGAATAAACATGCACAATTAATAGATATAAAAATGGTCAAACCACCGAACCATATTGATAACACATGGATACAAGTTAGAGTTTATCGCTAATTTTTATAAAACAAGAAAGAGATCATAAAAATCATGCTTGCATATTATCTCAACCACGACCCAAGCTAAAAATTAACAATATAGAAACAAATATCGATGTATAACCATAAGACAGCCCAAAAGAATGAATCTAATAAAAATACTAGTGATAAAACACAATACATAAACAAAAGTCAGTATATTAACCTACGAAAGTCTAGGTTAAAAAAAGGCTTCATCCTCTTATAAACAAGGGTTGCCATACTGGCTCTCTGTACATCGTCTTGATCACTTCTCACTGGTTTTATGCATGATTGCAAAAATAAAAACTCTGATTTTGAAAATTCATCATTCTCACCATTTGAGAATATAAGGGAAAACTACCAGAGTGGTGAATGAGAAACTCAGGTTGAATCATGGCAACCCCACTCATTGATGAATAAAACATAGAAAGAAAAAAGCCCCAGTCTTTCGACTAGAGCTTAATGTAGTGGTCGGTGAAGAGCCGAATTTGAATATCAGACGAACCCCTCTCTTCTCTTAATAGAAAGACAGGTAGCAAAAAGCCCCAGTCTTTCGACTAGAGCTTAATATAGTGGTCGGTGAAGAGGGATTCGAACCCCCGACCCTCTGGTCCCAAACCAGATGCGCTACCAAACTGCGCTATTCACCGATAACTTAATAATGGGGTGGCTAACGAGACTTGAACTCGCGACAACCGGAATCACAATCCGGGGCTCTACCAACTGAGCTATAGCCACCATCAATTTTTGCAATAACCGCTTATCTGCCGTTATTTTAAGCTACGTCATTACCTAGCTTTTGAATAAGTGGTCGGTGAAGAGGGATTCGAACCCCCGACCCTCTGGTCCCAAACCAGATGCGCTACCAAACTGCGCTATTCACCGACGAAATTTTGTTTAAGGATATTTGACGAGAAGGTCACCCTCTGGTCTGCTATTCCTAAAACTGGAGATGCGCGACTAAGTTACGCTATTCCCCACTTTATCCTTGTTTTATCTCGAAGTTAATCAAGAAAGGAAACATCCGTTACCTAAATAATGGGGTGGCTAACGAGACTTGAACTCGCGACAACCGGAATCACAATCCGGGGCTCTACCAACTGAGCTATAGCCACCATCAATGTTGCCAACATGCACCAATCAACCAACCGGATGGCGCGCCCGAAAGGATTCGAACCTTCGACCTTTGGCTCCGGAGGCCAACGCTCTATCCAGCTGAGCTACGGGCGCATGCCCTATCGGCGGAGTGGAATAATACGTATATCCCCCTAGGTCGTCTAGTACTTTTTCAACTTTTTTTCTCGTTTGACGGCTTTTTCATCAACCGTCTGCTATAAAGCTGATTAATGGGATGTGATTCATGCCTTGAAGATCGCAACTTGTTGTTTATTGCAACATCCGAACAGGATATACTCACCATGTTTTTACATTGATTTAACAGAAAATATCACTTTAAATCAATCCCGCTCTAGACTTAGTATAAAATTTGGGTAAGCCACGCTTATCCTCGGAATGTAAAGTGAGTTAATGGATATGTCTCGATCAGCCTTAAGCGTATGGTTCGCTACGTTCACCTTTTCAGTTGCAGCATTTGCGACAAACCCAAGTGATTATGATGCCATTGCGGAACGCATCAAACCCGTTGGCAACGTTTATCTTGCTGGTAGTGAACCTGTCAACGAAGAACCAACTGGCCCACGTGATGGCGAAACGGTGTATAAAACCTTTTGTACGGCTTGCCATGCGACTGGCGTCACAGGGGCACCTAAAATTGGTAATGCTGAAGATTGGGCACCCCGTATCGCACAAGGGAAAGACGTGCTAACAGAACATGCTATACAAGGTTTTAACTTGATGCCCGCACGTGGTACGTGTATGAATTGCTCCGATGAAGAAATTGTTGCTGCCATTGAACATATGATTGCAGGGCTGTAATCCACCCTCCACTCAGAGCTTGGGGCATTGGCTGACCAAGCTCCGAGTCGGTCATTTTTTATTAAACATCGACCTTAAATTAGCAATATGGGCTTGCCCTTTACTCATCCGTTCTTCTTGCGAAAGGACTTTTTTCTTGGTTTCCCATTCCACATCATCATAAGGTAATTCATCTAAAAAACGGCTTTGAGTCGGTTTGAGTAACTCGCCAAATTGACGGCGTTCTTTACATAAGGTGAAAGTGAGCTCTTTTTGGGCACGAGTAATGCCAACATACATTAACCGCCGCTCCTCTTCGACGTTATCTTCATCAATGCTGGTTTGATGTGGCAAAATGCCTTCTTCCGCGCCAATTAAATAGACATACGGAAATTCGAGGCCTTTTGAGGCATGTAACGTCATCAGTTGTACCGCATCACTGTCATCATCTTGTTCTCCACGCTCCATCATGTCGCGTAGCGTTAAACGTTGTACAACTTCTTTTAAGGTTTTCTCTTGTTGATCGTGGTTATCGCCTTCTAAATCAGCAACAATCCATGAATAGAGCTCAGAAACATTCTTCATCCGCATTTCCGCCGCTTTTGCACTTGGAGAAGTCTCATATAACCAATCTTCATAGTGAATATCGCGCACTAATGAGCGTACCGCTTCAACGGTGTTTCCTCGCTCAGCATTATCTGCAATGGCAACCAACCACTGAGTAAAACGGCGTAGATTGTCTAAACCTCGACCGGAAAGATGTTGCTCAAGCCCTAACTCAAAACTGGCCGAAAATAAGCTTTTCCCGCGCATATTGGCATAACGACCCAATTTTTCTAATGTTGCGGGGCCTATCTCCCGCTTGGGAGTATTCACAATACGTAAGAATGCGTTGTCATCATCAGGGTTCACTAATACACGTAGATACGCCATGATATCTTTGATTTCTGCCCGAGCAAAAAATGAGGTACCACCTGATAATTTATACGGCACACGGTTTTGCATCAGGGACTTTTCAATTAATCGTGATTGGTGGTTGCCACGATATAAGATAGCGTAGTCACGATATTCGGTACGGTTAAGAAATTTGTGAGCAATGAGCTCCGCCGTTACTCGTTCAGCTTCATGATCTTCATTATTGGCCATAATCACTTTGAGTTTTTCACCCTCAGGTATTTCAGAAAATAACGTTTTTTCATACACATGGGGGTTATTGGCGATCAAAATATTCGCCGCTCGCAGAATCCGACTTGTTGAACGATAATTTTGTTCTAACTTAATCAGCCTTAAATTAACAAAATCACGCCCCAGTTGAACGAGGTTCTGTGGTTTCGCACCTCGCCAAGAGTAGATGGACTGATCATCATCGCCCACCACGGTTAATCGCCCACGTTCTCCCACCAGCAGCTTCACCAGCTCATATTGACTGGAGTTGGTGTCTTGGTATTCATCGACTAATAAATAACGAATACGGCTTTGCCAGCGTTCGCGGACTTCTTGCTGACTACGTAACAATAATACTGGTAATAAAATGAGATCATCAAAATCCAGCGCATTATAGGATTGCATCTGCTTTTGGTAGAGCTCAAAGCAGAATGCAAAGAGTTGCTGTTGCTCTCCTTTTGCCAGAATTTTTGCTTGCTCAGGAGAGATCATGTCATTTTTCCAGTTGGAGATGGTACTCAATAGTTGACGTAATAAATCTTTGTCACCCTCTAACTGTTTGTCCGTGAGCTCTTTAAGTAATGCTAACTGATCTTGATCGTCAAATAATGAAAAGCCCGCTTTTAGACCAAGATACTTATATTCACGCCGAATAATATTGAGCCCTAATGTGTGAAAGGTTGAAACCATTAAACCTCGAGATTCAGCTTTCCCCAGCGTTTGGCCTACCCGCTCTTTCATTTCACGGGCCGCTTTATTGGTAAAGGTAACCGCTGCAATGTTACGAGCTTTATAACCACACTGCTGAACGAGGTAGGCTATTTTATTGGTAATCACTCGAGTTTTTCCCGAACCTGCACCAGCGAGTACGAGGCAAGGGCCTGACACATATTTGACCGCTTCGTCTTGTCTTAAATTCAGCTTCATCGTGTTTTCTGATCTAGGGTTCGGGCTGGTCATGATAATGCTGGTTAGGGGTTAGTACCAAGAAAAGAACCGAGTATTTTTATTTTGCTATACAAGTGTATTGCATAACTATCGGGGTTATAGGCTATAATGCAAACATGATGATTAAGACCCGCCGATAGGCGATATAACGAAGTCGTCATAAATAATATGCAAACTAAACGATAACAACGGGTTGCAATTTAAGGTCGCTTAAGCAGAGAATGTGGACTCTTATCGACATTCTCTCTTTTTTGAATGCATATCAGGGTCTGTGCGATAACTCAGCCTAGTCTTTGAATAACCGTCGCCTATACACTATTTTGTGTACGGGCATTTCAACTGGATGACGAAAGCCTGAAAGTAGTAATCGATGCTCGTTGGGACACAATCATTCAATATTAATTTGGAGTTCTCACCAGAATGAAAAAGTGGACATTTTTTATGTTACTTATCGTGGTGCTGCTATTTGGTAGCGTGATAGGTTTCAATGTATTTAAACAACAGAAGATTGCTGAATATTTGGCTAATCGCCCAGAAGCTGAGTTTCCAGTTACCGTCACTACAGTCGACCCCGTTGATTGGGTTCCAGCGATTGAAGCCATTGGCTTTATCGAGCCAAATCAAGGTGTAACACTCACAACCGAAACCAGTGGCGTAATTGACCGCATTCAGTTTGAATCTGGCACCCAAGTTGAAGAAAACCAACCTTTAGTCTTGCTAGATTCTGAAGTTGAAAAGGCCAACTTAAAAAGTTCACAAGCTCGGCTGCCTGCAGCAAAAGCAAAATATGAGCGCTATAAAGGGCTATTTAGCAAAGGATCGATTTCTAAAGAAGCATTTGATGAAGCTGAAGCAAACTACTATTCACTTTCTGCGGATATTGAAAGCTTAAAAGCCACCATTGATCGCCGGGAAATCAAAGCGCCGTTTGCAGGCGTGGTCGGTATTCGTAACGTATACCTTGGCCAATATTTACAGCCCGGCACGGATATTGTGCGCCTAGAAGATACCACTGTTATGCGTTTACGTTTTACTGTACCGCAAACTGATATTTCTCGTATTTCAATGGGGCAAGAAGTCGATATTTTTGTTGATGCCTACCCAAGCCGCTCTTTCAAAGGCTCCATTACAGCAATAGAACCTGCCGTCAGTGTGCAAAGTGGTTTGATCCAAGTTCAAGCAGATATTCCGAACAGTGAAGGCAAATTGCGCAGCGGTATGTTTGCGCGTGCGAATATTATTCTGCCTAAACTCACCGACCAAGTCACCCTTCCTCAAACCGCGATCACCTTTACGCTTTACGGTAATAACGCCTTTGTGGTTACCGAGCAAGATGGCGTGAAACGCGTTGAGCAACGAGTTGTGAAAGTGGGTGAACGCACCAAAGATATTGCGCACATCCTTGAAGGTATTAACGCAGGCGATGTCGTGGTCACATCCGGTCAAGTACGTTTAAGTAATGGTGTGAAAGTTCGTATCGTTGAAAGTGATGCCACCACACTCTCTGCCGAAACACCGATGCTGTAACCGGAGGAATTATGCGCTTTACTGATGTTTTTATTAAACGTCCAGTTCTAGCGGTATCGATCAGCTTTTTGATTGCGTTACTTGGTTTGCAAGCCGTATTCAAAATGCAGGTCAGTGAATACCCTGAAATGACAAATACGATAGTAACGGTATCAACTAGTTACTATGGTGCTAGTGCTGACTTGATCCAAGGCTTTATCACTCAGCCTCTGGAACAAGCAGTTGCACAAGCTGACAACATTGACTATATGACGTCACAGTCTGTGTTAGGTAGCTCAAAAATCACGGTCAGTATGAAACTAAACACTGACCCTAATGCAGCATTATCCGACATTCTGGCGAAAACTAACTCTGTTCGTTCTCAGCTTCCTAAGGAAGCAGAAGACCCAACTGTGACAATGTCAACGGGTTCAACAACAGCCGTCATGTACATTGGTTTTACCAGTGATGAGTTAAACTCCAGCCAAATTACGGACTATCTACAACGGGTTATCAACCCCCAACTGTATGCCATTAATGGTATTTCCAGCATTGACCTTTATGGTGGGATGAAATACGCCCTACGTGTCTGGTTAGATCCGGCAAAAATGGCCGCCTTTAATTTAACGGCCACAGATGTCATGAGTGTCTTAAGCGCCAATAACTACCAATCAGCCACAGGCCAAGCTGTCGGTGAATTTGTGCTGTTTAATGGAAGTGCTGACACACAAGTCTCCAATGTGGAAGATCTACAAAGCCTAGTGGTAAAAACTGAAGATGGTAGTGTTACTCGCTTAGGTGACATCGCCAAAGTAACGCTAGCCAAAAGTCATGATACCTACCGCGCCAGTGCAAATGGTCAGGAAGCGGTCGTTGCGGCCGTCAACGCAGCCCCGAGCGCAAACCCGATAAACATTGCCCAAGATGTTTGGAATGTATTGCCAGAGCTTAAACGCAATATGCCAAGCAATATCAAAATGAATGTGATGTACGATTCGACAGTAGCGATCAATGAGTCCATTCATGAAGTTATTAAAACAATTGCTGAAGCCGCATTGATTGTATTGATCGTGATAACCCTTTTCCTTGGTTCACTTCGTGCAGTCATCATTCCAATTGTAACGATTCCTTTGTCTCTTATTGGGGTTGCGATGGTCATGCAAGCCATGGGGTTCTCTTGGAATCTGATGACTTTGCTGGCAATGGTACTGGCGATTGGTTTGGTGGTTGATGATGCGATTGTCGTCTTAGAAAACGTTGACCGACACATTAAAGAGGGGGAGTCTCCCTTCAGAGCCGCTATCATTGGTACACGAGAAATCGCTGTTCCGGTTATTTCAATGACGCTCACCTTAGGTGCAGTATATGCCCCCATCGCATTGATGGGAGGAATTACTGGGGCACTATTTAAAGAGTTTGCACTGACTCTGGCAGGCTCTGTCTTTGTTTCCGGCATTATAGCTTTAACACTTTCCCCGATGATGTGTTCGAAAATGTTAAAAGCTAACGAGAAGCCAAATAAATTTGAGCAAAAAGTCCATCATATCCTTGATAAAATGACGCTCCGTTATGAGCATATGTTGCAATCGGTCATGGCTCATCGACCTGTTGTCATTGCCTTTGCTTTCATTGTTTTTGCCAGCCTTCCCGTGTTGTTTAAGTTTATTCCCAGCGAACTTGCCCCATCAGAGGATAAAGGGGTGATCATGTTACTCGGAACCGGGCAATCCAATGCGAACTTGGATTACCTTTCTAATACCATGAATGACGTGAATAAAATCTTATCGGCTCAGCCTGAGGTCCAATTTGCACAGGTCTTTACTGGGGTACCTGAATCAAACCAAGCCTTTGGAATTGCCTCCATGGTGCCTTGGAGTGAACGACAAACGAGCCAAGCTGAACTTGCCACTCGTGTTGGTAACTTGGTTAAAGACATTCCAGGTATGGCTGTAACTACATTCCAAATGCCAGAGCTACCAGGAGCAGGTTCAGGGTTACCGATCCAGTTTGTCATGACCACGCCAAATGCTTTTGAAAGCTTATTCACTATTGCAAGTGATGTGCTTGCCGAAGTGCAATCCAGTCCACTGTTTGTTTATTCAAACTTGGATCTGAATTATGACTCTGCAACGATGAAAATTAACATCGATAAAGACAAAGCAGGTTCCTATGGTGTAACCATGCAAGATATTGGTATCACTCTAGGTACTATGATGGCAGATGGTTATGTCAACCGTATCGATCTTAATGGCCGCTCTTATGAGGTTATTCCGCAAGTTGAACGGAAATGGCGACTAAACCCTGAATCAATGAAAAACTACTTCGTTCGAGCCGTGGATGGAAAAATGATTCCTCTCGGTAGTTTAATTACCATTGATGTGGTGGCTGAACCAAGAGCATTACCTCACTTTAACCAGCTCAACTCAGCAACCGTTGGGGCGGTTCCTTCGCCAACAACCGCGATGGGCGATGCTATTGACTGGTTTGAGAATATTGCGTCAACTAAGCTACCTAAAGGCTATAACCATGACTATATGGGTGAAGCTCGCCAATATGTAACGGAAGGAAGCGCTCTGTATGTCACTTTCGGCTTAGCTCTAGCAATTATTTTCTTGGTTCTTGCGATTCAATTTGAATCACTAAAAGATCCATTAGTGATCATGGTCTCTGTTCCTCTCGCCATCTGTGGTGCATTGATTGCCCTTGCTTGGGGAGTCTCAACCATGAATATTTACTCACAAGTTGGGCTGATTACTTTAGTAGGGCTTATCACCAAACACGGAATCTTAATTTGTGAGGTCGCCAAAGAGGAGCAACTTCACAATAAACTAAGCCGAATTGATGCGGTAACAGCTGCAGCAAAAGTTCGTTTACGTCCAATTCTCATGACAACGGCGGCCATGATTGCCGGCTTAGTTCCACTGATGTATGCCACTGGGGCTGGGGCCGCTCAGCGCTTTAGTATTGGTATCGTTATTGTGGCAGGTTTATCCATTGGTACGCTATTCACCCTGTTTGTTTTACCTGTGATTTACAGTTATCTTGCTGAAAAACACAAACCACTACCTATCTTTGTTGAAGATAAAGATTTAGAAAAGCTGGCTCGAGTTGATGAAGCTAAGGCTGCGCAACGCCAATTCGCTGAAAACAAATAAGCGGTGAAGAATATTCATCATCACAAAAGGCCACACTGGTGGCCTTTTTTATGCCACTTATTAACGACTTTCAATGATGAATTACATAGAATGAGCGGAATAAATATAGGAGTGAATAACGAATGTTTGATCCAAAAAAACTTGAGCAAATTGCAAAACAGATTCACGAATCGATGCCGCAGCCTGTTAAAGAGCTCGGTGCAGATGTTGAACAAAAAGTTCGTCAGGTCATTCAGGGCCAACTCAATAAACTCGATGTGGTCAGCCGTGAAGAGTTCGATGTACAAACTCAGGTATTGTTGCGAACTCGCCAAAAGCTAACAGAAATGGAACAAAAGCTCTCTGAATTAGAAGCTAAATTAGCAGACAAGTAGAAGCTCGTTACGTGCAATAGCACTCTACTTTCTCGACACTAAATATAAAAAGGGCCTAGTCTTTGACTAAGCCCTTTCGGTTTTTTATAGTGTTGTGTTTACATTTTTATATTTAGATTATTTAATTAATCACCAACCGCAATACGCTTCATATCTTTCATGTAACCTCGCAGTTCTTCACCAATATATTCCACTGGATGATTACGAATAATGCTGTTGACTTCAATCAGAGTCGCGTTATCCACTTGATTTGAAGTGGCATCTAAACCTTTACCAATGACATCCGTGCTCACTTTTGGCATGAACTTTTCACGCAATAGTGGCGTCGCAACGTTAGCAAACAAGTAGTTACCATATTCTGCCGTATCCGAAATCACTACGTTCATTTCATACAGACGCTTACGTGCAACGGTATTAGCGATCAGTGGTAGTTCATGCAGAGATTCGTAGTAAGCAGACTCATCAATAATTCCTGATGCGGTCATCGCTTCAAATGCTAGCTCAACCCCAGCACGGACCATGGCAATCATCAAAATGCCGTTATCAAAGTACTCTTGTTCAGCAATCTTTACATCAGTTTCAGGGTAGTTTTCAAAAGCAGTTTCTGCTGTTTCCGCACGCCAGCCTAATAACTCAGCATCATCATTCGCCCAGTCTGCCATCATGGTGCTAGAGAAATGGCCAGAAATGATGTCATCCATATGTTTGTTGTACAGCGGACGTAGTAACTCTTTGAGCTCTTCAGATAACTCAAATGCTTTAATTTTCGCAGGGTTAGAAAGACGATCCATCATATGAGTGATACCACCAAACTTCAGGGCTTCCGTCACTGTTTCCCAACCAAATTGCAGCAATTTACCGGCGTAACCGGGTTCAATACCTTCAGCAACCATCTTCTCGTAGCATACGATGGAACCCGCTTGCAACATACCACATAGAATAGTCTGTTCACCCATCAGGTCAGACTTTACTTCAGCAACAAAAGAAGATTCCAAACATCCAGCACGATGACCGCCTGTCGCCGCAGCCCACGCTTTTGCAATATCCCAACCTTCACCTTTTGGATCATTCTCTGGGTGCACAGCAATTAAGGTAGGTACACCAAAGCCTCGTTTATATTCTTCACGAACTTCTGTACCTGGACACTTAGGCGCAACCATCACAACTGTCAAATCTTTACGGATCTGCATCCCTTCTTCTACGATATTAAAGCCATGCGAGTAACCCAATGCTGCGCCATCTTTCATCAAAGGCATTACAGTTTCAACAACATTGGAATGCTGCTTATCTGGAGTTAGGTTGATCACAAGATCAGCTTGTGGAATAAGATCTTCATAGCTACCTACAGCAAATCCATTATCCTTCGCATTTTTATAAGATTGGCGCTGTTCATCAATAGCAGCCTGACGTAATGCATAGGAAACATCCAAACCTGAATCGCGCATGTTCAAACCTTGGTTTAAACCCTGAGCCCCACATCCAACAATGACTACTTTCTTACCTTTTAGAAACTCAGCTTCTGTTGCAAACTCATCTCGAGCCATAAAACGACAACGACCAAGCTGATCAAGTTGTTCACGTAAATTTAATGTATTGAAATAATTAGCCATTGGGTGCTCCTTGATAATTTTCCATTTAGCCGGTGGCTTTGCACCGAATAACTCCATAGTAATGCAGACATTTAATTGCTTAAAGTGATATATTCACAATTAGTTATTGCAATAAATGCAAGAATGGATGATTGATGAATATAAAAACGTTACAGCTCTTTGTTCACCTATGTGAGAGTAAAAATTTCAGCAAGACAGCAAACACCATGCATGTCAGCCCATCTGCACTCAGCAGGCAAATTCAAAAATTAGAGCAAGAGATTGGTCATGGGTTATTTATTCGAGATAACCGCAGCGTCGAACTGACCCCATCAGGCAGTCAACTACTTCCCTTTGCACTAAGAATCGTGAATGATTGGCAACAAATTCAATCTCAACTCAAGTATCAAGATAATGAATTAAAAGGAAAGATTCGCTTATTTTGCTCGGTCACCGCCAGCTATAGCCATTTACCTGAGCTTCTCAACGCTTTTCGACTTCAACATCCATATATAGAATTTAAATTGCTCACTGGCGATCCAGCACAAGCAATTGATCAGGTCCTTAATGATCAAGCCGATATTGCCATTTCAGCCATACCGTCTAGCTTCCCATCAAAAATTGAATTTGCAACTATTAGTGAAATTCCTCTTTCGGTTATAGCCCCTACAGGTATCCATCTTTTTTTAGCTGAAATTCAAAAAGAGTCTCCTGACTGGAATCAAATACCGTTTATTGTTCCTGAAGCTGGTACCGCTCGAGATCGAGCTAATGCGTGGTTTAAACAGATGAAAATTAAACCCAATATTTATGCTCAGATTGCAGGTCATGAAGCGATTGTTAGCTTGGTCGCCCTTGGTTGTGGAATTGGGATCGCTCCAGATGTTGTGATCAATAACAGTCCACTTAGAGATCAAGTGCAGCGAATTAATGTTCCTGCAATCAGGCCCTTTAAATTAGGCGTATGCTGCAAACGTTCACAACTTGATAATCCACTAGTCAGTGCTCTCTGGCGAGTTATAACAACTCAGATCAACGTCGCAAATTAAAGTAATAACCCGATTAATAGCAATGGTAAAAAATTTTTAATTTAGATATGTTTCTGAAGGAATAGAAACGAAAAAACCTTAACATTTCTGTTAAGGTTTCAGTGAGATGGCAGGGGTGGAGAGATTCGAACTCCCAACACGC
>NZ_SGOM01000011.1 GCF_022113815.1 Vibrio cincinnatiensis | reverse complement strand
CGGTAGTTCAGTTGGTTAGAATACCGGCCTGTCACGCCGGGGGTCGCGGGTTCGAGTCCCGTCCGCTCCGCCACTGATTAAAATCTTTGCTGAGGCAAAGATTTTCTGCTATAAGCAAACAACAGATTTAGGGGTGTAGCTCCAATTGGCAGAGCAGCGGATTCCAAATCCGCGTGTTGGGAGTTCGAATCTCTCCACCCCTGCCATCTCACTGAAACCTTAACAGAAATGTTAAGGTTTTTTCGTTTTTATCCCCATCAACTCGATTTTTGACCTATTGAGTTATTTTCTATTTTTTATCCTGTCGTTGGTTTAATAAACCTCGTTAGTTCAGTCGTTTATTGACATTTTCACTGTTATGATAACGTTTAAATCGAGGCATAATGTGCTATTCCACCATTAGGCCATTGTGAATATTACGCGAGTATTGACCACTGCAAAACCTAGTCAATATGATGTCATCTCCAGCATAACTAGGAGTCGGAAAGAAATTATGAATAAGGTTATTGAAACGATCCAAGCACATCGTTCTATTCGTGCGTTTAAAAATATGCCGATTAGCCAGGAACAATTGGATAGTATTATTGCTTCTGGTATCGCTGCTTCATCTTCTAGTTTGATTCAAGCTATTTCCATCATTCGAGTGACGGATAAGAAAAAGCGTGCTCAATTAGCTGAACTGGCAGGGCATCAGCCTTACGTTGAGAGTGCGGCTGAGTTTTTGGTGTTCTGTATTGACTATCAGAGGCATTATTCGATTGATCACGATGTTAAACCGGAGTATATGGAGCTAGCCTTAATTGGTGCGATTGATGCCGGAATTATGGCACAAAACTGCTTATTGGCAGCAGAATCGATGGCATTGGGGGGCGTCTATATCGGTGGTTTGAGAAACTCACCTAATGAGGTGGATCAACTGTTACAGTTACCTCCATACTCAGCGGTTTTATTTGGATTATGTTTAGGTTATCCAGATCAAGACCCTGAATCCAAGCCTCGTTTAAGTTCGAAGGTTATTCTGCATGAAAATTATTATCAGCCGTTAGATTTAAAGCAGATTGAACAATATGATCAAACGATGAAAGACTATTATCAAGCTCGTTCTACCAATACAAAGCAACAAGGTTGGTCGGAACAAATTTGTAGCAAGCTGAGTCAAGAATCGAGACCCTTTATTCTTGATTACTTGAATAAAAAAGGATTAGCCCAAAAATAACAGGCAGAAAAATTCCCCAACCTTTAATAAGGAGGGGGATTTTTTTATGAGTTACTATATTGTTCTGAAGAGGCTTGCTGGTTCTTTCTCGCATTACTGAGCATATCGTTAAAGTAATGGCGTAAGGAGTACAGCATGAATAAGCTTGGGATAACCATTAGTGCCGTTAAAATAAAGAAGAGTGACCAGTTATTAAGGTACTCAGCCAGTTCACCACTGAAGGAGGCGAGAGTGGTTCTGCTGAAATTCCCTAGCGAGGCGAGTAATGCATATTGTGTCGCTGAAAAAGCTTGTCCTGTCATGACTGTTAAAAAGGATACAAATGCAACGGTTGAAAATGCTGTTGTAAAATTATCAACAAAGATCGTGGCGAGAAGCAGGTGCTCATTGGGGCCAGCTTGGGCTATCCAAGCAAACATCAGATTGCTGGCTGACATGGCAATACCGCCAATCATCAAGCCTCGTACAATTCCAAAGCGGACATTGAACATACTACCTACAAACGTAAACAACATGGTCACTCCCCAGCCAATTAGCTTTGAGTAATAGCCGATTTGTTCATTACTAAAGCCAATATCTTTATAAAAAGCGATCGACATTCTGCCGAGAAAAGCCTCGCCTATTTTAAACAAAAAGACAAAAAGTAGTAATGTGATTGCCACTCGAGAGCCATTGCGACGAAAAAAATCAATAAAAGGTTCAAGTAAAGTGACACTTAACCAACTGATGATTTTTGAGTGAACCACTTGGTTATGCCGTTCTTCGGCTTGTTTTTGTAACTCTTCTCTATAGGTTAGGGGTTCACTAACCAATAAAGTAAAAATCATGAGTAAGATAAGAACTGCGGTCATTCCGTAGTAAACCTGATTCCAACCAATATGATCAGCGTTAATAAAAGCAAAGTAACCAGGTAGGGAATATCCCGTCCACCAGCCGATGACGGTCATGGCTGAAGCTTGTGGTAGTTTAGATTGCTCTGATTTTTGAAAGGTATCAATCCTAAAGGCATCAATAGCAATGTCCTGGGTTGCTGAAGCCACAGCTATGCCAAGTGCGAGAATCGACATAGCAAAAAGGTTGTCAGCTGGGTTTATGCCAGCAATTAATAGGGTACAGATAAAAACAAAGAATTGGCAAAAGAGAATCCAGCTCCGTCTTTGTCCTAACCAAGCATGTAAAAAGGGTAATTTTACGCGATCAACCAATGGCGCCCACAAAAAGTTGATGGCATACACAGAAAATACACTACCAAAATAGCCTATAGCCGCAAGAGTTAAACCTGCATCTTTCAGCCATCCAGACATATTGGAACCGATTAATACCCATGGAAAACCACTGGAACACCCCAGCATAAAGACCCACAGAAGTCGGCGATCGAGATAACTTTTAAATGTTTCTGACCAAGTGAGAGACTGAGCTTTGCTCGGCATGAACCTAAATCCTTATCGAGCTAGCCCTAACAAGCGTTAGGGCCAACTAAGATTAATCAATGAGTGTTACTTTCGTAACAATAATCGGCGTGACAGGAACATCA
This sequence comes from Vibrio cincinnatiensis, assembly GCF_022113815.1. Classification (GTDB taxonomy): domain Bacteria; phylum Pseudomonadota; class Gammaproteobacteria; order Enterobacterales; family Vibrionaceae; genus Vibrio; species Vibrio cincinnatiensis_A. Next base: position 105,670 of record NZ_SGOM01000011.1, on the reverse strand, counting down.
TTCATGCGTCCCTGAGTATGAGTAGGCTGGGTTGCCATATGTTGAATTGTGCTAAACCCTTCGATCACTTCACCAAAGACAGCATACCCGGCTTGTTTTGTATTTGCATTGAGAAAATCATTATCAACAAGGTTAATAAAAAATTGTCGGGTGGCTGAGTTCGGGTTAGCTGTTCTTGCCATCGCGATTGTCGCTGCATTATTTTTCAAACCGTTACTGGCTTCATTCTTAATGGATGGATAGTTCTCTTTGGGGGTCATTGTGTTATCAAAACCACCACCTTGAACCATAAAACCAGGAATGATTCGGTGAAAAAGAGTCCCTGTATAGCTGCCGTCCTCAACGTATTTGAGGAAGTTGGCCGTAGTGATAGGCGCTTTTTCTTGATTCAATTCGACAACAAAATGGCCTAAGGACGTTTCAAACTTGACCTTTTGCCCTGCCCAGAGGTTCATACTTACTAAAGTTAAAAGAATCAGTAGCCATTGCTTAGCCATGGAAACGTTCCTTCATATAATCTTTAAGCTCATCATCATTTGCCATTTCTTTAAGAACTAAGTTCATGACATCATTGAGTACTTTTTCTATGTCCTGATTCGACGCGCTTAATGCAGCACTGCGTTTCGCGGTGCCAGTATAGCTTTTTACGAGCTTGCCTCTTGGGGTTTCTGCTGTCACTTCAAGCGTTACTTTCGCATCCATTTCATTGGAGGTAATAGAGTGAGCTACATTAACAAGGAGTTCTTGAACTTCTAGAGTGAGGGTATTTTCACTGTTGACGGTTAAACGGAAACCTTGTGATGAAAACTGCTCTGACAAGGCATTTTCAAGCGCAATTCGGACATTTTGTTTCGGGTGGATAGGTTCGATATTATTACGTCCACTGTCGACGAGCGCTACGTATTGTGCAGAACGGACGTCTTTACTGACTAAAGTAAATGCGGCGTCATCGACAAGGGCGCTATTACTTAGTACCGCTTCAGGCATAAAGTTGATCTGTTCTTGTTTTGGTGCTGCGCATGCAGTAAGTAGAACTAGTGTTGCGGCGATAACCAGTTTTTTCATGGTCAATTCCTTTCGTTAAGTAAATCGGTTTAAGAGCGTCAGTCTTATTGTTTAATAGCCTGTAAGATAACAAATTTTGTATTACTGGCGACAGTTTTTACTTGAGCTTTACCAAATAATCTTTTGAGCTTTATATCGTAGCCGAGATGGCGATTTCCGATCACCAATAACTTTCCTTCTTTTATAAGAACTCGTTTTGAATCACAAAACATTTGCCATGCAATATGATCGGTGATCGCCTGTTGCTGATGAAATGGGGGGTTACAGACGACAAGTTGGGTGCAATGATCCTCAAACCCATCTAAGCAGTTGTTGACTAAACATTCGACGGGGTGATTGGGCATAAGATTATTGAGCAAATTTTGTCTTGCTGACTCCACGGCCATAAAGCTTTCATCTACACAGGTCAGTTTTGCTTGTGGGTTCTGCTGTCCGAGTTTTACAGAGAGCACACCGTTGCCACATCCTAGATCAATGACCGTTTGAATTGTGTCATCAATCGGTAAATAGTTAAGAAGGAAACGAGCTCCTTGGTCGAGTTTTTCTCCAGCATAGACATTGGGTAAGTTTATTAATTCAATCGGATGAGAGTCTACCTTCCAGACTGTGTTGGGTGAGACAGGTTCGATAGGCTTGGCATTCGCTTGGCTAAAAATAAGGCGGTGCTTTTTCCAAGCCAAAGAGGTTTGAGTTTGCCCTAAATATTTAACAAAAAGTTGTAATGTTGAGGTATGAATTTCTTTGGCTTTATTGACCGCAATCACCGGGCAATCGTTAGGCAGAGTATGTCGTAATTGGCTTAATTGCCATACTAAATGACGATTATTGCGAGGTATTTGCATCAACACTAAGTCAATATCCTCGGGGATTTTCGCCATGGTGCTTGTTAGTGTAACGGAGGGACAGCCGTTAGCAGTTAAGTTTTGCTGAATGGCTTGGTGAGCAACAAATGAATCGCTCATTACCGTCACTCTATGTGATTTTGAAAACCAGCAACTGAGCGCTCCAAAATGGTCATTGAGGATCAAAATATGCTTGTTAGGTGTAAGTGATAATGACTCAATATGGGTAATTAGGTATTCGTCTCCGGCATCCCATGCTTGCAGTGTTTCATTACTTCGTGGTGGAAAGCGATGTAAGGTGAAGGTTTGATCATGCAAGGTCAGCTCTGTTTTCATATTGGGTTATCAGCATAAATTAATGACCCTGCTATTGTCGCAAATGGTTGCAGAACAAGAAACCAAAACCTTTCCCTTATTGTTTCCCGCGAGTAGACTTATACTTGTCTTGTATGAACATTGTGTATTAAGGAAACGCTATGCTTCAAGAAGTAATCGAAACGAAATTGCATAATGCATTTCAACCACAGTACCTCAAGGTGGTCAATGAGAGTTATATGCACAATGTCCCCGCAGGCTCTGAAAGTCATTTTAAAGTGATTGTGGTGAGCTCTGATTTTGAAGGGTTAAGATTAATCGCACGTCATCGTCAAGTTAATCAGGCATTATTGGAAGAGCTATCCAACCATATTCACGCATTAGCCATCCACACCTATACACCACAAGAATGGCGCGAACAGCAAGATGGAGTACCAGATAGCCCTATGTGCATGGGGAGTAATCACTAAGGTTACCCCTCTGTGTGATGTCACTGTTTGAAAATGTGCTACTGCGTATTTGTTATTAAAAAATATTAACAAGACTTATCAGTGATAGTGTGAATATCGATTGTGATATTTGATAACTCTACGCAATTATTCGTGAAATTTGTGAAGTATTTTAATTGTGCGATACATCAAATTTATGATTATTAATTAATCTCTGTGGAGTATTTCTTTGTAAATAAAGCGAATGAAGCAGGGATTGGTCATGGCATCACGTTCCCAAAAGATGCTAAACTACTGCACCTAATAAGTCTCATTGCAAAAATGTGATGAGACTTTAAAAAGGATGTTGCGGTTTTGGTGTTTAAAACAACCAAAAGCGGACACTGTAATGTCGTGTCTAGAGTACAGTTAACGGTATTTTGGCTTACATCCTAAAGCCAAAATCGTCGTTTAATGTCTCGAATTTACGCAATGAAAGAATCTTTTTCCCGATAAAAAAGTAGTGCAAGTGCGTATGATTACAATAAAAAAGGGTTTGGACCTTCCTATTGCTGGAACTCCTTCCCAGGTGATTAATGACGGCGTCGCCGTCACAAAAGTCGCCTTGCTTGGCGAAGAGTACGTTGGTATGCGTCCTACGATGCATGTTCGCGTAGGTGATGAAGTAAAGAAAGCTCAAGTTCTTTTTGAAGATAAAAAGAATCCTGGTGTACTGTTTACTTCTCCTGTCTGTGGCAAAGTTATTGAAGTTAACCGTGGTGCAAAACGAGTACTTCAATCCGTTGTGATTGAAGTTTCTGGCGATGACCAAGTTACATTCAATAAATTTGAAGCTAATCAGCTAGCGAGTTTGGACCGTGATGCGGTGAAAACTCAATTGGTTGAATCAGGCTTATGGACAGCACTGCGTACTCGTCCGTTTAGCAAGGTTCCCGCTATTGACTCTCACACTAAGGCCATTTTCGTGACAGCAATGGATACCAATCCATTAGCCGCCGATCCTAGTGTGATCATCAATGAGCAATCTGAAGCCTTTATTGCTGGGTTAGATGTGCTTTCTGCTTTGACAGAAGGCAAAGTGTATGTGTGCAAAAAAGGGACTAGCTTACCTCGCTCATCACAAAAAAATGTTGAAGAACATGTTTTTGATGGGCCTCATCCTGCTGGCCTTGCAGGTACTCACATGCATTTCCTTTACCCTGTCAATGCTGAAAATTTCGCATGGAGTATTAACTACCAAGATGTGATTGCCTTCGGTAAGCTATTTTTGACTGGCGAGCTGTATAATGAGCGAGTAGTTTCCTTAGCTGGCCCTGTAGTTAATCATCCCCGATTACTACGTACCGTAATGGGTGCAAGCTTAGACGAACTAACCAACAATGAATTGATGCCTGGTGAAGTACGCATCATTTCCGGTTCTGTTCTGTCTGGCGTTCAAGCATCAGGCCCTCATGCTTATTTAGGTCGCTACCATCTTCAAGTCTCAGTCTTACGTGAAGGACGCGAGAAAGAGTTTCTTGGCTGGGCCACTCCCGGTAAGAACCGCTTTTCTGTTACCCGCTCTTTCCTTGGCCACCTATTCAAAGGTCAGTTGTTCAACATGACAACTACCACCAATGGTAGTGATCGTGCAATGGTTCCGATTGGTAACTATGAAAAAGTAATGCCGCTAGATATGGAGCCAACGTTGTTACTCCGCGATCTCTGTGCGGGTGATACCGATAATGCTCAACGTTTAGGTGCACTTGAACTGGATGAAGAGGATCTAGCACTATGTACCTTTGTATGTCCTGGCAAATATGAATACGGAGCAATACTTCGTGATTGCCTAGACAAGATTGAGAAGGAAGGGTAATTTTCATGGGCCTTAAAAAGTTTCTTGAAGACATTGAGCATCATTTTGAGCCGGGTGGTAAACATGAGAAGTGGTTTGCATTATACGAAGCCGCTGCAACACTGTTTTATACTCCGGGTACAGTAACAAAAAAAAGCTCGCACGTACGTGATAGTGTTGACTTAAAACGTATCATGATCATGGTTTGGTTCGCCGTATTCCCAGCAATGTTTTGGGGAATGTATAACGCGGGGGGGCAAGCAATAGCTGCGCTTCAACATATGGCCGCGTTAGGTCAGATTGACCTTGCTACTACCATCGCGGGTAACTGGCATTATTGGGGAACCGAGATGTTAGGCGGCAGCTTAGCTGCAGCGGGTTGGGGAACGAAGATGCTTCTAGGAGCAACGTACTTCCTTCCGATCTACGCCATTGTCTTTCTTGTCGGTGGTTTCTGGGAAGTTCTCTTCTGTATGGTGCGTAAGCATGAGGTTAACGAAGGTTTCTTTGTTACTTCTATCCTGTTCGCCCTTATCGTTCCACCAACCTTACCTTTATGGCAAGCCGCTTTAGGGATAACCTTTGGTGTGGTCGTTGCAAAAGAGGTCTTTGGTGGTACCGGTCGTAACTTCCTAAACCCAGCATTAGCAGGTCGCGCCTTTTTATTCTTTGCTTATCCAGCTCAAATCTCTGGAGATTTAGTTTGGACTGCGGCAGATGGATTTTCTGGTGCTACAGCGCTAAGCCAGTGGTCACAAGGGGGGAGTGGTCAGCTCATTAATGCAGCAACAGGACAAGCCATTACTTGGATGGATGCCTTCATCGGTAATATCCCAGGTTCAATTGGTGAAGTTTCGACACTAGCATTAGCCGTAGGTGCTGCCTTCATTGTCTATATGGGCATTGCGTCTTGGCGTATCATTGCTGGTGTTATGATCGGTATGATTGCTCTTTCCACGTTATTTAATGTGGTGGGTTCAGACAGCAACACTATGTTTAGTATGCCTTGGCATTGGCACCTAGTGCTGGGTGGGTTTGCTTTTGGTATGTTCTTTATGGCAACCGATCCTGTGTCTGCCTCATTTACAAATAAAGGTAAATGGGCATACGGTATTTTGATCGGCGCGATGTGTGTGCTAATCCGAGTTGTTAACCCTGCATACCCTGAAGGCATGATGCTAGCGATTCTATTCGCTAACCTATTTGCTCCTCTTTTCGACCATCTCGTTGTAGAGAGAAACATCAAACGGAGACTAGCGCGCTATGGCAAGTAGTAACGATAGCATTAAAAAGACCCTGTTTGTTGTTATCGCACTGAGCCTCGTGTGTTCGATCATTGTATCGGCAGCTGCGGTAGGTTTACGTGAGAAACAGCAGATAAATGCACGTCTAGATAAGCAAAGCAAAATTATTGAGGTTGCTGGTATTGATGCATCAGGTTCTGTACCTGAGCTATATGCACAGTATATTGAACCTCGCTTAATCGACTTCAATACTGGTAACTTTATTGAACAAGCCGAAGATGGTTCTAGCGCAGCTGATTTTGATCAGCGTAAAGCGGCTAAAACAGCGGCTGAGTCCATTAAGCTTCCAGCAGAGAAAGACGTAGCAAAAATTATTCGTCGTTCGAATACTGGCATCGTTTATTTAGTGAAAGAAGGTGATCACGTTTCTCGCGTGATTCTTCCTATTCATGGTAATGGCCTATGGTCGATGATGTATGCTTTTATCGCGGTAGAGACGGATGGTAATACTGTTTCAGGTATTACTTATTACGATCAAGGTGAAACTCCTGGATTGGGTGGTGAAATTGAAAACCCATCTTGGCGTGCTCAGTTTGTGGGTAAGCAACTGTTTGATGAGAATCATAAACCTGCGATTAAAATCGTTAAAGGTGGAGCTCCAGAAGGTTCTCAACACGGTGTCGATGGCTTATCTGGTGCGACGTTAACCAGCAATGGTGTGCAAAATACCTTTGACTTCTGGTTGGGGGATATGGGGTTTGGTCCTTTCCTAACAAAAGTCCGTGATGGAGGTCTTAACTAATGTCTAGCACTAAAGATCTTAAAAAGAGCATTCTTGCACCGGTTTTGGACAATAACCCTATTGCCTTGCAAGTGTTGGGGGTTTGTTCAGCTCTCGCTGTGACCACCAAGCTAGAAACTGCCTTTGTTATGACGTTAGCTGTCATGTTTGTAACAGCATTGTCTAACTTTTTCGTTTCATTGATTCGTCATCACATTCCTAATAGCGTACGGATTATCGTGCAAATGGCGATTATCGCCTCATTAGTGATAGTGGTTGACCAATTCTTAAAAGCTTATCTGTACGATATTTCTAAACAGTTATCTGTCTTCGTTGGTTTGATTATTACCAACTGTATTGTTATGGGACGAGCAGAAGCATTTGCGATGAAGTCGGCACCAATTCCTTCTTTGATTGATGGTATTGGCAATGGCTTAGGTTATGGTTTTGTACTGATTACGGTCGGATTCTTCCGTGAGCTATTAGGTTCAGGCAAGCTATTTGGTTTGGAAGTATTACCACTGATTAGTAATGGTGGTTGGTATCAACCGAATGGTTTGATGCTGCTTGCACCATCAGCATTCTTCCTAATTGGCTTCTTGATTTGGGCGATTCGTACGTTCAGACCAGAGCAAGTAGAAGCGAAGGAGTAAGATAGTAATGGAACATTATATTAGTTTGCTGGTTAAATCGATTTTTATCGAGAACATGGCACTGTCTTTCTTCTTAGGTATGTGTACTTTCCTTGCCGTTTCTAAGAAAGTGAAAACCTCCTTTGGTTTAGGTGTCGCGGTTGTTGTGGTATTAACCATTGCTGTACCCGTTAATAACCTCGTTTATAACCTGATTTTAAAAGAGAACGCATTAGTTGAGGGGATTGATCTTAGTTTTCTTAACTTCATTACCTTTATCGGTGTCATTGCGGCGTTAGTGCAGATCTTAGAAATGATTTTGGATCGTTTCTTCCCACCATTGTATAACGCATTAGGCATCTTCTTACCGCTGATCACAGTAAACTGTGCCATCTTCGGTGGGGTGTCTTTCATGGTTCAGCGTGATTATAACTTTGCTGAATCTGTCGTATATGGTTTTGGTTCCGGTGTAGGCTGGATGTTGGCAATTGTCGCACTTGCGGGCATTCGTGAAAAAATGAAGTATGCCGATGTTCCTCCTGGTCTGCGTGGTTTAGGTATCACCTTTATCACGGTAGGTTTGATGGCGTTAGGCTTTATGTCTTTCTCTGGTGTTCAACTGTAAGTCGGGTAAACCGCAACAATAAAGGAATAGTCAATGCTAAGTATTATTCTTGGTGTCGTGATGTTTACCATTATCGTACTTGCTTTGGTTTTAGTGATTTTATTTGCTAAATCAAAACTAGTACCAACAGGTGACATTACAATCTTAATCAATGGCGATCCTGATAAAGCGATCGTAACTCAGCCCGGTGGCAAACTGCTGAGCGCCTTAGCAGGTGCTGGCGTGTTCGTATCATCGGCCTGTGGTGGTGGTGGCTCTTGTGGTCAGTGCCGAGTTAAAGTGAAATCAGGTGGTGGTGATATCCTTCCAACTGAACTTGATCACATTACTAAAGGTGAAGCTCGTGAAGGCGAACGTTTAGCGTGTCAGGTTGCTGTGAAAACAGATATGGATCTTGAACTGCCAGAAGAAATTTTTGGTGTGAAAAAATGGGAATGTGAAGTTATCTCAAATGATAACAAAGCAACGTTCATTAAAGAGCTTAAGCTACAGATTCCTGATGGTGAATCGGTTCCATTCCGTGCGGGTGGGTATATTCAGATTGAAGCCCCAGCACACCACATTAAGTATTCTGATTTCGATGTTCCCGAAGAGTATCGTGGAGACTGGGATAAGTTTAACCTATTCCGCTACGAATCTAAGGTGGATGAAGATATTATTCGTGCCTACTCAATGGCGAACTACCCAGAAGAGTTTGGCATCATTATGCTTAACGTGCGTATTGCTACGCCACCGCCAAACAACCCTAATGTACCACCGGGTCAAATGTCCTCTTATATTTGGTCATTGAAACCGGGTGATAAATGTACAATTTCAGGTCCATTTGGTGAGTTCTTTGCTAAAGACACGGATGCAGAAATGGTCTTTATCGGTGGTGGTGCAGGTATGGCTCCGATGCGTTCTCATATTTTTGACCAACTTAAGCGTCTTAAATCTAAGCGTAAGATGTCATACTGGTACGGTGCTCGTTCTAAACGTGAAATGTTCTATGTTGAAGATTTCGACATGCTGCAAGCTGAAAACGAGAACTTCGTTTGGCATTGTGCTCTGTCTGATCCGATGCCAGAAGATAATTGGGATGGTTATACAGGCTTTATTCATAATGTTTTGTATGAACACTATCTTAAAGATCATGAAGCACCCGAGGATTGTGAATTCTACATGTGTGGTCCACCGATGATGAATGCGGCGGTAATTGGCATGTTGAAAGATCTCGGTGTTGAAGATGAAAATATTCTTCTGGATGACTTTGGTGGTTAATCTGCTGTAAGCATCATGTCGATGGCTGGCTCTGATGAGTCAGCCATTATTTTTCCAACAGACAAAAGGAATTTGAGTGAGAGAAAATAGGTGTGTTAATACTGACACAATACACCTATGTTTTCGTCACCTTTCCAAGAGGTATAGACACGTGAAAAAGTGGCTTGTCGCATTTGCTGCGTTATTACTATTTTCTGGATGTGAAAAATCGGTTGAGCTGGTGCATTTATCAGGCCCAACAATGGGGACAACTTACAATATTAAGTATACTCAGCAAGCTGGCATTCCTGATTCATCAACGCTTCAAACCGAGATAGATCGTTTACTGGAAGAAGTGAACGATCAAATGTCGACCTATCGTGAGAGCTCCGAACTGAGCCAGTTTAATCGTTATTCGGGTAATGAGCCTTTTTCTGTTTCAGAGCAAACCGCAACGGTTGTAAAAGAGGCAATTCGACTCAATCGATTAACGCAGGGAGCACTAGATGTTACCGTTGGTCCATTAGTGAATTTGTGGGGGTTTGGTCCTGAAGCTCGTCGGGATGTCGTGCCGAGTGAAGAGGCGTTAGCTCAGCGTAAAGCTAAAACGGGTATTACGCATTTATCGGTTGACGGAAATACGTTACGTAAAGATATTCCAGATCTGTATGTCGACCTCTCAACCATTGCGAAAGGTTGGGGCGTTGATGTCGTTGCCGATTATATCGCATCCCAAGGCATTGAGAACTATATGGTTGAAATAGGTGGAGAAATACGCTTAAAAGGATTGAATGGAGACGCTGTACCTTGGCGAATCGCAGTTGAAAAGCCGGATACAGAAGAGCGGGCTGTTCAAGAGGTTATTGAACCGGGAGAGATGGCTATTGCTACTTCAGGGGATTACCGTAACTATTTTGAGCGTGATGGGATACGCTATTCTCATATCATTGATCCAAAGACGGGGTATCCGATCAGTAACTATGTTGTTTCGGTCACGGTGTTGGATAAATCCAGTATGACGGCTGATGGCCTAGCCACAGGATTAATGGTATTGGGGGAAGAAAAAGGAATGGCCATTGCCGAGTTAAACCAAATACCAGTGTTTATGATTGTAAAAACGGCGGAAGGGTTTGAGGAAATAGCCTCTAGCGCATTTAAACCTTACCTCAATCGCCAATTGAACAAGTGAGTTAAGACAATGAATACTTTTCTAATGACTTTTACCATCTTTGTGGCCGTTATTGCGGCAATGGCGGTGGGGTATATCTTCCAGAAGAAAGTGGTGAAAGGCAGTTGTGGAGGTTTGGGGGCTGTCGGTATTGATAAAGTCTGTAATTGCCCAGAACCTTGTGATGCACGTAAAAAACGTGAAGCCCGAGAGGCGGCGCGTGCCGAGCGTATGGCGGCTTGGGAAAAAGATCGTATTGCCTAATAGGCCATCCCGATCAAAATAACCCAGCTTTGGCTGGGTTATTTTTTCTATCAATTAAGGCGGACCTATCGGTGTCAGGCACTATACTCAAAGAGTATTCACTATCTTTGGAGGTACCATGGAACTTCACCAACATAGGATGAGCGAACTATTTGAGCAGTTAGGGCTCGGTAGTTCATCAAGTGAAATCAAACATTTTATCGAATCTCACCGTCATCAACGAGACTCAACACGATTGCACAAAGCGAGTTTTTGGACCGATGCACAGGCCAGCTTTTTGCGTCAGGCGATTGAAGATGATGCTGATTGGGCGGAGTTGGTTGATCAATTGGATGTGATGCTTCGCAAATAGCGGTGCTTTTATCTGACTTTGCAAAAACGTCAAACACTTATATACTGTGTTTTTAAACAGTATATAAGTGGCGAATGTCAGAGCTGATCAGAAAGATTATCCATATTGATATGGACTGTTTTTATGCTGCCGTTGAAATGAGGGACAATCCTGACTATCGCGGTCGCCCCATTGCGGTCGGTGGAAATGAAAAGCAGCGTGGCGTCCTTAGTACCTGTAACTATGAAGCGCGTAAGTTTGGCCTTCACTCGGCAATGCCAACAGCACAGGCAATCAAACGGTGTCCCCATCTTTTGGTAGTGCCAGGTCGTATGTCAGTCTATAAATCCGTTTCTCGTCAAATACACGCCATTTTTCATCGTTATACCGAGATCATTGAGCCTCTATCGCTTGATGAAGCTTTTTTGGATGTCACACAGGCAACCGCATGTCATGGGAGTGCGACTCTTATTGCAGAAGCGATTCGTCATGATATCTGGAATGAACTCCAACTGACCGCATCGGCCGGCGTTGCTCCTATTAAGTTTTTAGCTAAGGTGGCTTCTGATATAAATAAACCGAATGGTCTGTATGTCGTTACACCTGATGAAGTGCAGGGTGTCGTGGATAAACTGCCATTGGGAAAAATTCCTGGAGTGGGTAAAGTTAGCCTAGAAAAGCTTAATCAGGCAGGGTTTTTCTTGTGTGAAGATGTTAAAAATAGTGATTATCGTGAGTTACTGCGCCGCTTTGGCCGTTTAGGTGCTTCCTTATGGAATAAAAGCCATGGTATCGATAATCGGGAGGTAATTACTGAGCGTGAACGTAAGTCGGTGGGGGTTGAACGAACTTTTAGCGAAAACATTGCTACTTATGATGAATGTTGGCAGGTGATAGAACAGCGCTTATATCCCGAATTGGATATAAGGCTGAGCCGTGCTTCTCCTCAGCGGGCCATTATCAAGCAAGGTATTAAAGTGAAATTTGCTGATTTTCAACTAACGACTATAGAACATGGGCATTCTCAGCTCGAATTAGAGGATTTTAAAACCTTATTAATGGAAGTACTTAAGCGGCAAAAAGGAAGAGAGATCCGCTTATTAGGTTTGCATGTAATGCTAAAACCAATTCAACCTTTTCAGCAATTAAGTTTTTTTAGCTAGCGCTGTAAAATGACAAAGGACTAACTTATTTATGTCAGCTTTTCGGTATGGTTATCGAAAATCACTTTTGGATAAATTATGAATAATTCATGGTTAATATTCGGTTTATTGTTTAGCCCTACTTTGTGGGCTTTTCAGTGTCCAGTGGATGTTCAAAATGAACTGCGCATCAACTCGTCACAGATAGAAATTCATACTTCTGCGGATAAGCAAGCCATTCTGGATGAGAAAAATCAACTCTCCATCGCGGGAAAAACGTTAACTTTAACAGCCGATCAGCAAGCAGCGTTAGCCTCTTATCGTGAGTACATTCAAGCGTTATTACCGGAACTTCAGCAGTTAGCTAGTGATAAATTGGCAGTTGTGGATGAGTTATTGGATGATGTGGCTCTTTCTTTAAATACGCCACAAGCCTTTGATAATGTTAAACAGACTATCCATTCCTTAGTGGGGGATATTGAAGCTCGCTACCACCAAAATGATGAGTGGGTATTTCCTGCCCATAGCTTTTCATCCATGCATCAAGAGTGGCAAAAAGAGTTTGAGCAAGCTAAAGCATTCGTCAGCCAAGAGTTTTTTACGGGGGCATTTACTGCATTGAGTCAAGGAATGCAGCATGAAGGAGGCATTAATTTGACCGAACTCGGCAATCGTATGGCAGAGCTTAAAGCTCAGCTTGAACAACGATTAAAATCGTATTCACAAGATGCTGAGCAAGAAGCCAGAGCGTTATGCCGCTCATTCGATGAAATAAAGCAGCAAGAGCAGATACTTCACCAGAAAATTCCTCAGCTTCAAGATTTCCCCGTCCTACTTAAGTAAGAGAGATGAAGAAAGCCCAATCGAAAGACAGATATGGGCTTTTTTCTCATTTGATCTATAAACGACTTTGTTTGCCTTCTTTCTCATCTTAACCATTGTAAGCTTCAACTCCTTTATTCTCTTTGGTCGTTTTTTCAGCATCTCAACAGGGTTACTTTACTAAAAATAGACAATACGGTGGTTTTTTTCGATTCTGTTAGCAAAGTGTTCTATTAACGATTGTTAAATCAATCCTTTTCTATTATTGTACTAGCCTACTAGTTTGATGATGTGTGAGTGGTTATGACACAAAATAGTTCTCGTGAAACGTTTGGCTCTCGTCTTGGATTTATTCTAGCCGCAGCGGGTGCGGCGGTTGGCCTTGGCAATATTTGGGGGTTTCCTACTCAAGCGGCCAGTAATGGTGGTGGTGCATTTCTGCTGGTTTATTTGATCCTGATCTTTATCGTTGCTTTTCCTATGCTGGTGGTTGAAATGGCAATTGGTCGCTCAGGACAAGCAAACCCCGTTGATAGTATGCGTTCATTAACCGCTCATTCATTGGGGAAAAGAGTAGGGGCCTTGGTCGGTTGGGTTGGATTAAGCGTTCCGAGTGCTGTATTAGCGTTTTATAGTATTGTCGGCGGATGGATCATCTGTTTCTTACTGGCGGCATTCACCGATTTATTGGGGATTGAAACGGCAAGCCTCTGGCTGAAAGGTTTTTCTGTTGAACGAAATTTATTCGGTACACTTATCTTCTACCTTCTGACGATTTTAATTGTTCGTGGTGGGGTAAAGCAGGGTATTGAAAAATGGTCAACTCGCTTGATGCCTGCACTATTTATACTGTTTGGTATCTTGTTTATTTACATCATGATGCAGCAAGGTGCGGTGGAGGGATTAAAGCATTATCTGATCCCTGATTTTGAAAAAGTATTAGATAGAAAGTTAATTCTAGCGGCTATGGGGCAAGGCTTCTTTTCTTTGACTATTGGCGGCTGTTCCATGCTGATTTATGGTTCTTACTTAAGCAAGAAAGAAAACTTACCTAAAATGGCAATGAATGTTACTTTGGTGGATACCAGTGTGGCTTTTATTGCTGGCCTTGTGGTTATGCCCGCGATGTTTGTGGCGATGAATAAAGGCGTTGAAATTTATGCGCAGGATGGTTCATTACTCAGCTCAGATACTTTAGTGTTTACCGTATTACCCATGATGTTTGATAGTTTAGGAATTTTCGGGCAACTGTTTGCTGCGGTCTTCTTTTTATTGCTCACCATTGCGGCGCTAACTTCATCTATCTCTATGCTTGAATGCCCCGTAGCTTTGGTGAGTGAGCGCTTGAATACATCACGTGGAGCCACCAGTTGGGTTCTCGGCGGTATTATTGCGTTATTTAGTATTGTCATCGTGTACAATTTTGCGGGTTTATTTGGCCTTGTTGCTATGGCTGCAACACAATATCTACAACCAACAGCGGCATTAATGTTCTGTCTGTTTGGTGGTTGGGTATGGAGCCGTAACGGTAAATTTAAAGAGCTGCAACAAGGTTATCCTGAGTTTTCTCAAAGCTTATTTGCGAAAATCTGGCCGGGCTATGTTCGTTTTGTTTGTCCTGTATTGGTCGCAACTGTAATTTGGGCTTCTTTTGCTTAATATTTGACTAAAGCCCTTGGATTCATAAACCAAGAGCTTTGGGATTAAGCTGGAGAAGGGGGCATGATTTGGCCCGTTGTTAGTGGTTCTAAATCGGTTTCGATGACTTCTTCAATAAAATCACCAACGACTTGTTCAACCATTTCATCACTTTGTCTGAAATAAGCAAGATGGAAAATGGCATCCCCTTCATTGACTAGTGGTAAGGTTTGCTGACCAATGACAATTCCACCTTTATTGGCGGTAATTTCTACTTCAATATTGCCAAGTGGAGAATTGATATAAGCAAGTATTTGTCCTTTCTCGACTTTGTCGCCCAAAGAGACGAGTGTCCGTAGGATGCCATCGGCTTCAGCTCGTTGCCAACTGGTCGACTTAGCAATTACAGAACTCGGTGTTTTTTTACGGCTTGGGCGCAGCATTCCTACGGCTTGCATCACACGTTTTACCCCAACGATACCCGCATTAATTGCAATGGGTTCAAAACGCAGAGCTTCTCCTGCTTCATATGTTAAGACGGTAATTCCTGCTTTTTCTGCTTCGCTGCGCAGTGATCCATTGCGTAGTGGTGAATCAAGAATAACAGGGGTCGCAAAGGCTTGAGCAACACGTAAAGTTTCAGGATTGCTGAGATCAGCTCGAATTTGTGGCAGGTTTGTTCGATGAATGGCCCCTGTATGTAAATCAATAATGTAATCACAATTGAGGGCTACTTGAGAGAAAAAGGTGTGGGCCATTCGAGAGGCCAATGAACCTTTTTCACTACCAGGGAAGCAGCGGTTAAGATCTCGCCTGTCCGGTAAATAACGGGATTTATGGATAAAGCCAAATACGTTAACGATCGGGACAGTGATGAGTGTCCCTCTTAGCTTGTTGGGGTCAATGGTATTAATCAACTGGCGAACAATTTCGACACCGTTCAGTTCGTCACCATGAATAGCGGCATTCACCATCAGAACAGGGCCAGAAAAAGCCCCATTGATAATTTCAATGGGGATGGATAACGGAGAATGGGTGTACAGTTTTGCGGCTTCAAGTTCAATCACTCGTTTTGTCGCAGGGGGAATGGCTTCCCCCAAAAATGAATAAGCGGAATTACGATTAGCCTTTGCCACGTGTTTTTGTCCTTCTACTGGCTGCATTTTTTTCAATAAATTCGACAATCATTCCTGCGATGTCTTTGCCTGTGGCTGCTTCAATACCTTCAAGGCCAGGGGATGAATTCACTTCCATGACCAGAGGGCCGCGTTCCGAGCGAAGTAGATCTACTCCGGCGACATTTAGCCCCATTACTTTGGCGGCATCAATGGCCGTTCTGCGTTCTTGAGGCGTTATTTTTACTAGTGATGCCGTACCACCACGGTGTAAGTTTGAGCGAAACTCACCTTCTGCACCTTGGCGTTTCATTGCGGCGATCACTTTATCCCCAATCACAAAACAGCGAATGTCAGCACCACCCGCTTCCTTGATGTATTCCTGAACCATGATATTGGCTTTTAATCCCATAAAGGCTTCGATAACACTTTCTGCTGCTTTACGGGTTTCCGCTAACACTACACCGATGCCTTGCGTTCCTTCAAGTAATTTGATCACAACGGGAGCACCGCCAACCATCTCAAGCAAATCTTTGACATCATCGGGTTTACTTGCAAAACCAGTGATCGGCATACCAATACCTTTACGAGATAATAGCTGCATTGAACGCAATTTGTCCCGAGAACGGCTGATCGCAACGGATTCATTAACGGGATAGACGCCCATCATTTCAAACTGACGCAGAACAGCCGTACCATAAAAGGTTACAGAGGCACCTATACGAGGGATTACCGCATCAAAACCTGCAAGCTCCTCACCTTTAAAGTGGATCTCAGGTTGTTCAGAATTGATATTCATGTAACAGCGTAAAGCATCGATGACTTTGACTTCATGTCCGCGTTGTTTACAGGCTTCAATTAAACGTTTAGTGGAATACAATGAAGCGTTACGCGACAGAATACCAATTTTCATTATTTCGACTCCTCGAAAGGGATTAAAAAAGATTGAGTTGGGTCAACCATAATTCGATGATGCATAGCCGTTCGGCCTAAGAGCATGCGAAATGCCATGTTTTCACGATTGGTTAGAGTGATCTCTATGGGCCAAGTTTGTCTACCAAGGCAAATATTGGACTCAATCACGTAGCGAGATTCTTCATGTCCCCCTGAATCTCGAACTATACGTTCATCCACGACTTTTGCTTCACAGACGGTTATTTTTTCGGCGTTATGTTGCAGGGGATGAATCCAAAAGCGCACCCAAGGCTCATTGTCTTTATTAAAACTTTCCACTTTAAATGCGTGGAGACAAGATGTCCGGGCTCCGGTATCAATTTTGGCTTTTATTTTCTCAATACCTAATCCGGGAAGGCTTAAGGTTTCACGCCATCCGACAATCATTTTTTTATTCATGGTAATTTCATTTGTGTTGAGCATAGTAGATACGACTCTGGAATCAGCCTATATCAGGATCAGGAGGTGATACGTGATCTCTCGATACATTCTTTATTCGGTCATCGCTTGAATCGAGTCGGGTGAATAACTCAGGGGAAATTCAAGGACGCGAACTCTAGCAGTAGACCGTAGGTATCGCTAATGAATAAAATTTTTCGTATCGATAAAAAACGGTGATAGGCTTGAGGGATTTTTCTCAAGCCTATCTAGTCTAGCCCTTAACTTTAGGCTTTGGCAGGGATATTTTCCAATAAGGCGATCATTTGTTGCCAGAATAGGGCTACTGTATCAATTTTTACTTTTTCATCCGGTGAGTGAGGGAACTTAATGGTTGGGCCAAAAGAGAGCATATCCATTTCTGGATAAGGTTTTTTGAACAATCCACACTCAAGCCCCGCATGAATCACCATGATGTTGGGTTTATGCCCGTAGAGATCTTGGTACATATCACGGAAAATGTGCATGATTTCTGAATCCGCATCCGGTTTCCAACCTGGGTAGGCACCAGAGAAGGTAATGTTTGCTGCAGCAAGTTCAGCGATTGAAGAGAGTATGCTTTGTACTTGGCTGCGACCAGAATCAATCAGCGAACGAATCAAGCAAAGCACCTTCACTTGGTTTTCTTCTGTGGTAATGACACCCACATTTAATGATGTTTCTACCACACCTTCAATATCATCACTCATACGAATAACCCCATTCGGGCAAGCATTGAGTGCCGCAATGAAACGTTGCTGGCTATTGAGAGTAAAGACTTGATGATCCGTTTCAACGGTTTCGTTGAACGTGATGATATCCGTTTCAACTTTACCTAATTCTGTTTTTAATAACTCACTATAGGCGGTGAATTGTTTATCTAATTGGCTAATCTTTTCAGCTGGTAGTGCCACTGTCACAAACGCTTCACGAGGAATGGCATTACGTAGGCTTCCTCCACGAAACTCGATCAAGCGAAGATCCAGTTCTTGTGCATAATCAGCAAGGAAGCGGGTCAGCAATTTATTGGCATTACCACGGCCGGTATGAATATCACAACCAGAGTGGCCACCTTTTAGACCTTTGAGCGTCAATTGACGGGTAATAAAATCGACCGGTTGTTCTTCTCGCTGAATATCAAAACTTAGGGCTGCATCAACACCGCCAGCGCAACCCATATAGACTTCACCTTCTTGTTCGGAATCGGTATTTAGCAGAATATCTCCATCCAGCCAGCCGGCTTGTAGGCCGAATGCCCCTGTCATACCGGCTTCTTCATCGATGGTTAATAACACTTCAAGGGGGCCATGCTTAATATCCTTTGAGGCAAGAACCGCCAAACAAGTCGCCATACCGATACCATTATCTGCACCGAGTGTTGTGCCTTTTGCTGTCACCCATTCACCGTCAATGTAGGGTTGGATAGGATCTTGAGTGAAGTCATGGTCTGTTTCTTCGTTCTTCTGTGGCACCATATCGATATGAGCTTGGAGTACCACCCCTTTTTTATGCTCCATGCCTGGTGTGGCTGGTTTCTTAATAAATACGTTGCCAGTAGGATCTCGGCGCACGTTTAACCCTTGGCTGGTTGCCCAGTCAATGATGAATTGAGCCAGAGCTTGTTCATGTTTTGAAGGGTGAGGAATAGAACAGATTTTATCGAAAAACTGCCATACAGGGCTTGGTGATAATTTACTGATTTCAGAATGGAACTCAGACACAGGTGACTCCTTTTATGTGATTTTCCCCGATTATTGTTAGGTTTTTTGTTCTATTTTAGAGAAATAGACTGCAATCGGGCTATGACATAGTGACTGGAAACAGCATACCACTATGTCCTAAGTGGGAGTAGCGCCTTTGTGGATCAATTCTGTTTTTGATTGTGCTATTTATTTCACTTTTCAGTAAGGGAAAGGCGAAGTAAAGCACAGGTATCTTTTAAAAGTACTGATTGTTTTGTAATTTAATTACCAAATAAATATGATCAAGATCATTTTTGCCTTTTTGTGTGATTTTCATCACCAATATTGTTGTAATAAAATTTCTTGGTGGTATATTTATAACCAACTTCACAAGTGAAGAGAAAATGCTCAAAGGATGAGTCCGATTTATCGCCTCCAAGGAACCGAGAAATCAATAAACAATGTTTGATTTTAATGGTGATAGTTATGAATAAAGGTTTATCGTCTGTAATGTTCTGGAAAAATAACACTGTATTTACTGGCAACTTTACATACCCCTCAAGCTTTGGTTACTGAACTTAAGCTTGCATCTTGAACGGTTTTGTTCACCCCTATATTGGAATTTATTTTTAATCACGTTTGATTAGTATAATTCACCGCCACCTACTGTTAGGTGGCGTTTTTTTATCCTAAAAGTGGGCGAATTCCTTCCTGTTACCTCCAATTCCGTGTGGAATTTATCGGTTGATAACTTTATAATCGGCGACCAATCGATTACGCAACCGTTTACTTTTTACGTTATTAGGACTCGAACATGCTGGAAAGACTATTTAAACTCAGTGAACATGGCACGAATGTGCGCACTGAGATCATTGCAGGGGTAACGACCTTCCTGACAATGGCCTACATTATTTTTGTCAACCCGGCGATTCTTTCAGATGCAGGGATGGATCGTGGAGCGGTATTTGTCGCAACGTGTTTAGCGGCCGCGATTGGCTGTTTTATCATGGGGTTTGTTGCCAATTACCCTATTGCACAGGCTCCGGGTATGGGGTTGAATGCCTTCTTCACCTATGTGGTGGTATTGGGCATGGGTTATACCTGGCAAGTCGCACTGGCGGCTGTATTCTGTTCGGGGATCCTGTTTGTCTTATTAAGTTTGTTTAAGATCCGTGAGTGGATCATTAACTCGATTCCAATGTCATTACGAACGGGGATTTCTGCGGGGATTGGTCTCTTTCTGGCGTTTATTGCTTTAAAAAATGCCGGCATTGTTGTGGATAATCCAGCAACGTTAGTCTCTATGGGGGCGATTACTTCATTACCCGCGGTATTAGGAGCACTGGGCTTCTTTTTAACCATCGCTTTAGTGCATCGCGGTGTTCAAGGCGCGGTGATGATCGCCATTTTAGTCGTGACTGCAGTTGGGCTTATTTTTGGTGATGTGACATGGGGCGGAATTATGTCTACGCCACCGAGTTTGGCACCGACGTTTATGCAATTGGATTTTTCAGCCATTTTTGAAGTGGGAATGATCTCCGTTGTCTTTGCTTTCTTGTTTGTTGATTTGTTTGATACAGCGGGCACGTTAGTTGGAGTGGCAAGCAAAGCTGGCTTTATTGGTAAAGATGGCAAAATTCCTCGCTTAAATCGTGCATTACTCGCTGACTCTACAGCGACTTCCGTTGGGGCTTTACTGGGTACATCAAATACCACGTCTTTTGTTGAAAGTGTTTCCGGTGTTGCTGCGGGTGGGCGCACTGGGTTGACAGCGGTTGTGGTTGGCATTTTATTTCTTCTTGCATTATTCTTTTCGCCATTAGCGGGAATGATTCCGGCTTATGCAACAGCAGGTGCGCTGTTTTATGTCGCCATCTTAATGCTTTCTGGTTTAGTGAGCATTGATTGGCGAGATCTGACAGAAGCCGCTCCTACAGTGGTTACTTGTTTATTGATGCCGCTGACGTTCTCTATTGCAGAAGGCATTGCGCTTGGCTTTATCTCTTACGCTCTGATCAAACTACTTAGTGGTAAGGGGCGTCATGTTTCACTCAGTGTATGGGTGATGGCCGCTGTCTTTATTATTAAGTTTATCCTTGAGGCGTAAACATACCCAATTTCCAAACAATTAGGTTTAATTACAATGAGTAAAAAATTCGTTATCACTTGGGACAATATGCAGAAATTTTGTCGTGAACTTGCACAACGCCAAATGCCTGCAGAACAATGGAAAGGTATCCTAGGTGTAAGCCGAGGTGGTCTAGTTCCGGCTGCAATTTTAGCCCGTGAATTAGGAATTCGTTATGTCGATACAGTATGTATCTCCAGTTACGATCATGATCACCAACGCGACATGAGTATCTTAAAAGCCCCAGAACATGATGGCGAAGGGTTCCTCATTGTTGATGATTTGGTGGACAGTGGTGATACCGCTCGTCAGATTCGTCAAATGTACCCTAAAGCGAAATTCGTCACGGTGTGTGCAAAACCGGCGGGTAAAGATTTAGTCGATGAATATATTGTTGATATCGAGCAAGATACTTGGATTGAGCAACCTTGGGATATGGTTCTCTCTTATGTTGAGCCAGTAAATCGTAAGCAAAAGTAATAGAACTTTTTAATCGTCACTACTTTTCATAAAGAATGAGAAAATGGTCCTGCAAAGGGCCATTTTTTTGATTACTATAAAAGCTAATACCCTACCAATGAGATGTATTATGTCTGAATCAAGTAGTATCAACCTTTCTGAGACGCTATTCCAAAAACATAAACAAGCCAAAGAAACGTCCTCCTTGACACAATACATGCCGAGCAGTCATGCATTTCTTGAACAAAAAATGGAAAAAGATCCCTTTGCTTGGTATCGAAATCTACGCCGCTTACAGTGGGCTTGGCTTGGTGTGGATCCTATTGATCAAGAAGAAGTTCTAGCGCATATCGCCTCTTCGCAACATTCAAGAACGCATGATAAATGGCTCGATACGGTGATTGGCTATCATAGTGGTAACTGGACTTATGAATGGATCCGTTTAGGGGCTCGTTATCATAAGCAGGGGGAAGCATTATCCGGTGATGAAGCGGCTGAACGGATGTTCAGTGCTGCTCTTTGTTATGGTATTGCCGGTTATCCTCATATAAAAAATGACACCTTGGCAATACAAGCTCGAGTATTAGCAAATGAAGCTTACAAGCAAGCGGCTGAACGGACTAAATACATCATCAAACAGTTAGAATTTGATTACCAAGGTAAAAAAATCGTTGGCCATCTTCATCTATCAAACACGGATGAACCGCAACCGGTGGTGATGGTGAGCGCTGGGTTAGATAGTTTACAAACCGATATGTGGCGACTCTTTCGAGACTATTTAGCTAAACGTAATATTGCCATGTTAACCATTGATATGCCTTCACTGGGCTACAGTGCACATTGGTCACTGACACAAGATTCCTCATGTCTACACCAAGCCGTATTGAACCAATTAGCCTCACTCCCTTGGGTTGATCATCATCGAGTCGGGCTGGTGGGTTTCCGATTTGGAGGAAATGCGATGGTCCGTTTGTCATTTTTAGAGCAAGATAAAATTAAGGCATGTGTTTCGATCGGTGCGCCAGTGCATGATGTACTTGTTTCTCAAACAAAAATGAAGTTAATGTCAAAAATGTATTTGGATGTATTAGCTTCGAGACTGGGGAAAAGTGCGGTAGACATTAACAGCTTATCGACCCAATTAATGGCATGGTCGCTGAAAGTACAAGGAATACTGGGCACCCGACGTATTAAAGTCCCAATTTTAGCATTATCGATGGAAGGCGATCCTGTTTCTCCTCCTAGTGATAACCACTTGATAGCAACATTTAGTCAAGGTGGGCAATCCAAGCTAGTAAAAAGTGAAAGTATTACGCGAGGATATGAGCAATCCCTCGATTTAGCAATAAAATGGCTAGAAGAGCAACTCTGTGGATGACTTTTAGCTTTAATTAGTTAAGAGTGAGTGCCGTACGTTTTTTAAGCGTATGATTATTATAATGAATAGGCATTCTAACTATGGAGAGACAAAATGTCAGAATTGGCGAAAACCCCAACCCATCATCGTTTGTTGTCAGTGTTGAAAGCGATCGGTCCTTATTTACGTGAAGGACAATGTCAAGAAGGGGAATACCTGTTTGACTGTTTGGCGGTTTGCATCAATGATAAAAAATCCCCAGAAAAACGCGAGTTTTGGGGCTGGTGGATGGAATTAACCGAAACCGATGATGGCTTTGAAGCCAACTACCATATTGGTCGATATAATGTAGCTGGTCACTGGGAAGTGTCTTCTCCTCCAGAGCAAGCAATGGGTGAGGTGGTGAGAACTCAACAAGAATTCCACCAAAAACTCGCCCAAACGTTACAAGAACGTTTCTTATTAGCCCTTGCTTTGCATCAACAATCTGCCGAATTTGCCTAGATTCATACCAAGATAGGTGAAAGAGTCAAAAAAGAGGCGAATTCGCCTCTTTTTCCTCTTGTACAACCTGCGCTTGATTGCTAAAACATCACCTCTTAATGTTTTTCATTGCAGAAGAAATCATGACAACGAATCAACCATGCCAAATTACGCCACAGACGGTTGTGGTAAAGTTAGGAACCAGTGTTTTAACCGGTGGTACTTTGGCGCTTGACCGAGCACATATGGTGGAGTTAGTTCGCCAATGCGCTGAACTTAAAAAACAAGGGCACAAAGTAGTGATTGTTTCATCGGGTGCAATTGCTGCGGGGCGAGAGCATCTGGGTTATCCAGCGTTGCCCCATGCCATTTCCAGCAAGCAGCTCTTGGCGGCGGTAGGTCAAAGTCAGTTGATTCAAGCATGGGAATCTCTATTTGCTCTGTATGGAATAAAAATAGGGCAAATGCTACTGACCCGAGCAGATTTAGAAGATCGAGAGCGTTTTCTGAATGCTCGTGACACCATCAATGCATTAGTTGATAACGATATTATTCCTATCGTCAATGAAAATGATGCGGTGGCCACCAATGAAATTAAAGTGGGTGATAATGATAACCTCTCGGCTTTGGTTGGCATTTTGTGCGGCGCGGATAAATTGTTACTGTTGACCGACCAAAAAGGTTTGTTTACTGCAGACCCTCGTAAAGATCCAAATGCTGAATTGATCAAAGAAGTAAAAACCATTGATGATACGCTGCGGAAAATTGCAGGCGGAAGTGGCACCACACTCGGTACTGGTGGCATGGCGACCAAACTGCAAGCCGCTGATATCGCTCGTCGAGCGGGAATTGAAGTCATCATTGCTGCTGGCCGAGCTCAGAATGTGATTTTTGATTCGCTAAGCGATCAGCCACAAGGCACACGATTCTTAGCATTAGAAGAGGCTTTGGAAAACCGTAAACGGTGGATATTAGCCGGCCCCGCTGCTTCAGGAGATATTATTATCGATTTAGGCGCAGCTAAGGCATTACTAGAGAAAGGCAGTAGCCTACTCGCCAAAGGCGTGGTGCAAGTTGAGGGAAAATTTGCTCGTGGGGAAGTGATTCGGGTAAAAGATCAACATCATCATTTAATCGCCCGAGGTATCAGTGCTTATTCAAGTCGTGATCTAGCGAGAATTGCGGGTAAACACAGTAAGATGATCATTGAAATTCTCGGTTATGATTACGGAGCAGAAGTCATTCATCGTGATAATATGGTCGTTATTCAAGAATAGGGAGAAATAGCGTGGATTTAATCCAAATGGGTCAAGCGGCAAAAGCGGCCTCTTTTCAACTCGCAACTGCATCAACCTCACAGAAAAACCGTGCATTAGCCATGATTGCGGATGAACTTGAAGCCAATGCCGCCATTATTTTAGCCGCAAATGCAAAAGACATAGCATTGGGTAAAGAGGCGGGGTTGAGTGACGCATTACTGGATCGCCTACTCCTGAATAAATCTCGCTTAGACGCTATTGCCAGTGATGTGCGTAATGTGATCAGTTTGCATGATCCTGTGGGTAGTGAAATTGACAGTAAAGTGCTAGAAAATGGGATGTCTCTTGCTCGTCGTCGCGTCCCTCTTGGCGTGGTTGGTGTGATTTATGAAGCCCGTCCTAATGTCACCATTGATATTGCTGCTTTATGTTTAAAAACGGGTAATGCCGCTATTTTACGCGGCGGAAAAGAGACCTTTTTTTCTAATATGGAATTGGTCAAAGTTATCCAGTCGGCATTAGCCAAAACACAGTTACCTATTGCTGCCATCCAGTACATTGAAAACCCGTCTCGTGAGTGGGTTTCTCAGTTACTCAAATTGGATGACTATGTGGATATGATTATTCCTCGTGGTGGTGCTGGTTTACATAAGATGTGCAAAGAAAACAGTACGATTCCGGTTATCATCGGTGGTTTTGGGATCAGCCACATTTTTGTTGATGAAAGTGCCGATCTCGATAAATCCGTTGATGTGATTGAAAATGCCAAACTACAACGACCTTCTGCGTGTAACTCCTTGGATACTTTATTAGTTCATGAGGCGATTGCGCAGCCGTTACTCAAAAAACTGGTGGTGAAACTCAATGATAAGGTCACTTTTGTAGCAGAAAATCAGGCCAAAGTCTTGATGGGCGAAGCGCACGATATTCGCTCAGCAGAGCCGGGTGACTTTGATACCGAATGGTTAAGTTATACTTTAGGGGTGAAAGTGGTCAAAGATGTGCATGAAGCGATTGAGCATATGCGTACGCATAATGCCAGTCACTCTGATGCCATTATGACTAATGACCTCTTTAATGCAGAATTATTCATCAACTCGGCAGGTTCAGCCGCCGTTTATGTCAATGCATCAACGCGCTTTACTGATGGAGCCCAATTTGGCTTAGGGGCTGAAGTGGCGGTATCGACTCAAAAACTGCATGCACGCGGCCCAATGGGATTAGAAGAACTGACCAGTTACAAATGGGTTGGTAAAGCGAATTATCTATCACGGCCGTAAACCAAGTAATGTGACGCGGCGTCAGGGTTAACAGATTGAGAAAAGGGGCAAATAAGCCCCTTTTTCTTTTGTTCATATCCGCATTTCGGTACACTGAGTACCTTGTTATGGAGGTAATATGCATTGTCCTTTTTGTTCTGAAAACGACACGAAAGTGATCGACTCTCGCTTGGTCGCTGATGGTCATCAAGTGCGCCGTCGTCGGCAATGTTTGGCGTGTAGTGAGCGTTTTACAACCTTTGAAACAGCTGAACTCGTGATGCCTAGAGTGATTAAATCCAATGGTAATCGAGAGCCGTTCGATGAAGAAAAAATGGTGGGCGGTATGCAGCGTGCGTTAGAAAAACGTCCGGTAAGTGCCGATGCGATAGAGTTGGCGATCAGCAATATTAAATCCAAATTGCGTGCCACTGGGGAACGTGAAGTTCCCAGCCAACTGATTGGCAATTTAGTGATGGAACAACTTAAAGAGTTAGATAAAGTTGCTTACATCCGTTTTGCTTCCGTTTATCGTAGTTTTGAAGATATCCGAGAGTTTGGTGAAGAGATTGCCAAACTGGAAAATTGAACTTGAGTCATAATATGTCCAGCTTTACTCGTTTTGATTACCAAATGATGGCCCATGCACTAAAACTGGCTGAGCGTGGCCGCTTCACAACGTCGCCTAATCCCAATGTTGGTTGTGTGATAACACAACATGACAAAATCGTGGGCGAAGGGTTTCACTATCGAGCGGGGCAACCACATGCGGAAGTGCATGCGCTACGAATGGCGGGAGAACTTGCGCAAGGGGCAACGGCTTATGTCACGCTAGAACCTTGTTCTCATTACGGAAGGACTCCACCTTGTGCCAAAGGATTAATTGATGCGGGAGTGAGTAAAGTCATTTGTGCAATGCAAGATCCGAATCCACAAGTTTCTGGTCGTGGCATCGCTATGTTACGGGAGGCGGGTATTGACGTTGCTGTAGGGTTGCTTGAAAGTGATGCTAATGCCTTAAACCTAGGGTTCATTAAACGAATGAAAACGGGGATGCCTTTTGTTCAACTAAAATTAGCGGCTAGCCTTGATGGACAAACAGCCCTTGCCAATGGTCATAGCCAATGGATAACCTCACCTCAAGCGCGGCAAGATGTTCAAGCTTACCGTGCTCAGGCTGGTGCCATTTTATCGACCAGCCAAACTGTGGTGAACGATAATGCCTCTTTAGCTGTTCGCTGGTCAGAATTACCCGCTTATATACAGTCAGACTATTCCCAGCACGAACTTCGCCAACCCGTACGTGTGATTTTAGACCGCCAGCATCAACTGCACTCATCTTTACGCCTGTATCAAACCGAAGCCCCCGTGTTGCGTGTAGCTCATCAGCAAGCGGAGGTGTGTGTCGCGTTGGATCCACAAGGTCGATTAGATCTTCGCCAAACCTTGGCAACGTTAGCACAGCAAGAAAATATCAACCATCTCTGGGTGGAAGCTGGGTCAACCCTAGCCAAAGCGCTTCTAGAAGAAAAGCTTGTGGATGAGTTAATTATCTATTTAGCCCCTAAGATTATGGGCAGTGATGGACGAGGACTGTTTGGCGCATTAGGCTTAACGGAAATGGCACAAGTGTTGGATTTGGACATCACAGATTGTCGAATGATTGGTCCAGACCTTCGTATAACTGCAACCTTAAAACAATAAGATACGACATTATGTTTACTGGAATTATTGAAGCGGTGGGGACGTTAACCGCGATGACTCAGCAAGGCGAAGATATTTCTATCACCGTCAATACTGGAAAATTAGCAATGGATGATGTCAAGCTTGGAGACAGTATTGCAACGAATGGCGTTTGTTTGACGGTAGTTGCGATGACATCACACAGTTATAGCGCGGATCTTTCTCTGGAAACTCTCAATAAATCGGCATTTGCTGATTATCAAGTGGGTGATAAGGTCAATTTAGAAAAAGCCATGTTGCCAACCACCCGGTTTGGCGGGCATATCGTATCTGGGCATGTAGATGGTGTCGGTGAAATACTGGAACTACACCGAGTAGGACGAGCGATAGAACTTTGGGTCAGTTTACCTTCTGCGCTGAATAAATATGTCGCAGAAAAAGGTTCAATTACGGTGGATGGTATCAGTTTAACCGTTAATGCCTTACGTAAAGGGGCGTTTAAGTTAACCATTGTCCCTCATACTTCACAAGAAACCACGATCGAGGCATTGAAACTCGGTCATAAAGTGAATCTAGAAATTGATGTCTTGGCTCGTTATCTGGAACGATTACTTCGAGGAGATAGCCATGAAGTGGCTCCTCAATCTCGCTTAACGATGGAATTCTTACAACAAAATGGTTTTGCTTAATATCGATGTTGATTTATGCATTGATGTAAGAAAAGGCCTATTTATAGGAAAGGAATGATGGCAATTAGTACCCCTAAAGAAATTATTGAAGATATCCGTTTGGGTAAAATGGTTATCCTGATGGATGATGAAGACCGCGAAAATGAAGGCGATCTGATCATGGCCGCCGAACATATAACCCCTGAAGCGATTAACTTCATGGCGACGCATGGTCGTGGTCTTATCTGTTTAACGATGACCAAAACCCGTTGTCAGCATCTAGGTCTAGCCCCGATGGTACAAGACAATAATGCTCAATATACAACGAATTTTACTGTCTCCATTGAGGCGGCTGAAGGCGTTACCACCGGAATTTCAGCCGCTGATCGTGCCCGTACTGTTCAAGCGGCTGTCGCTCAAGATGCGAAAGCTTCAGACTTGGTGCAACCTGGACATATTTTTCCGTTAGCGGCGCAAGATGGTGGTGTTTTAACCCGCGCTGGACATACAGAAGCGGGGTGTGATTTAGCGCGATTAGCGGGGTTAGAGCCCGCTTCTGTCATTGTCGAAATTCTTAATGAAGATGGCACAATGGCTCGTCGCCCTGATCTGGAAATTTTTGCTGAAAAGCATGGCATCAAATTAGGGACAATTGCAGATCTTATTGAATACCGTAACCATACGGAAACCACCATTGAGCGTGTCGCACAGTGTTTACTTCCTACAGAGTTTGGTGAGTTTGAACTTGTCACTTATCGTGATGTAATTGATAACCAAATTCATTTTGCTTTGAAAAAAGAAATAGCTTCTGCTCAAGCTCCTTTAGTTCGTGTTCATTTGCAAGATACCTTTACTGATTTATTACGGAGTGATCGCAGTGCTGAACGTAGCTGGAGTTTAGATAAAGCCATGAAGCGTATCGGGCAAGAAGGGGGCGTTCTAGTGATTTTGGGGAATGAAGAGTCTACCGAACTTTTGCTGCACCGAGTGAAAATGTTTGAACAGCAAGATAAAGGCGATGCGCCTGCTTTAGCCAAAAAACAAGGCACTTCTCGCCGAGTCGGGGTCGGTTCACAGATTCTGGCTGATTTAGGGGTTAGTGAAATGCGTTTACTTTCTTCAGCCAATAAGAAGTACCACGCATTAGGTGGCTTTGGCCTTAATGTGGTTGAATACGTATGTGAATAAGGTGAAACCTAGCCATTGTTTGACGGTGGCTAGGTTTCAATGTGAGTAATCATTCAGATCGAGTCATGCTCACAAGGAGGAGACTTTCGGCGGTGTTCGGATGCGTGTCAATTTCCATTAGATATCGCTCACAAATTTGTGCTAGAATCCGGCGATTCTCACTTGATGAACAGAGTTAAAGGAAAGCTTATGAAAGTGATCGAAGGTGGTTTCCCAGCACCCAATGCTAAAGTTGCGATTGTGATTTCTCGTTTCAACAGTTTTATTAACGAAAGTCTATTGTCTGGTGCCATCGATACTTTGAAGCGTCATGGCCAAGTGAGCGACGATAATATTACCGTTGTTCGTTGTCCCGGAGCCGTTGAACTTCCCCTTGTTGCACAGCGTGTAGCAAAAACGGGTAAATTTGATGCAATTGTCTCACTCGGTTCTGTAATTCGTGGTGGTACACCACACTTTGACTATGTTTGTAGTGAAATGAATAAAGGTCTTGCCCAAGTTTCGATGGAATTTAGCATTCCAGTCGCCTTTGGTGTTTTGACTGTAGATACTATCGATCAAGCTATTGAACGCGCAGGAACCAAGGCTGGTAATAAAGGTGCCGAAGCCGCACTAAGCGCACTTGAGATGATTAACGTTCTTTCTGAAATTGATTCCTAATGGGGGCCAGCGTGAAACCAGCCGCACGTCGTAATGCACGCCAATTTGCACTACAAGCGATTTATTCATGGCAAATTACTAAAGAGAATGTGGCGACTATTGAAGAGCAGTTCTTATCCAGTGGTAAGTACGATGAAGAAGAACATCATGCTGCTGAGCCTGCTCTTGCGGCTCCAGAAACCGACGTCACCTATTTTCGTGACCTTCTAGCCGGTGTTGTTCTTAACCATACTGAATTGGATAGTAAATTGCGTCCTTTTGTTTCTCGTCCAATGCAAGATCTTGATATGATGGAACTTGCGTTGCTTCGCCTAGCGATGTACGAGATGACTCGACGTGATGATGTTCCCTATAAAGTTGTGATTAATGAAGCTATTGAATTGGCAAAAATTTTTGCCGCTGAAGATAGTCACAAATTTGTAAATGGAGTGCTGGATAAAGCCGCACCTCATGTACGAAAAAAAGCGTAAGATTACTAATGAAAGGTCAGCATCTGCTGGCCTTTTTTCTATAGCATGAGTATGGATAAGTGAACGCTCATTCACCATTCCCTGTATTCGTAAATTCTGTTCGCAAGCCTAGGGATTATTCCGATGTTTGGTGAATTTAACTTAATTGAAAAATACTTCTCTGATCGCCAACCTCAGCGTAAAGATGTTCATTTAGCACTTGGGGATGATTGCGCGATCGTCAATGTTCCCGATAATGTTCGAGTTGCGATCAGTACTGATACGTTAGTAGCGGGTACTCACTTTTTGGCTGACGCTAACCCGGCTTGGGTTGCCCATAAAGCTCTCGCCTCTAATATCAGCGACTTAGCAGCAATGGGAGCAACGCCAGCTTGGGTGTCGATGGCGCTGACTTTGCCGAGTATTGATGAAACTTGGTTAGCCCCTTTTTGTTCGGCTTTTTTTGATTTAGCGAATTACTATAATGTTCAGTTGATTGGGGGTGATACCACTAAAGGGCCACTAGCCATCACTTTGACGGTACAAGGATTTGTTCCCCGCGATCAAGCATTACGACGTAATCAGGCAAAGGTGGGAGACTGGATTTATGTCACAGGTGAACTGGGCGATAGCAAAGCGGGGTTAGACGTTATCCTTGACTCAACGAAACGATCACTTCCCTTTGCAGCAGAGTTAGAACAGCGTCATTATCTCTCCACTCCACGAGTGTTGGTTGGTCAAGCGTTGCTGAATCTTGCTTCTTCGGCTATTGATATCTCCGATGGTTTAATGGCTGATTTAGGGCATATTTTGCATTGCTCCCAAGTGGGAGCGAGCATTGATGTCAATGCCTTACCTATTTCTAAAGCTCTGAGACAGTTTATTGGTGATGATATGCTTGCCCAACAATATGCATTGACCAGTGGTGAAGAATATGAGCTTTGCTTTACTGTCCCAGAAGAAAATAAAGGTTCGTTAGAAAGCGCCTTGGCTCATACCGCCAGCAAAGTGACCTGCATCGGTCAAATTCGCCCCCAAGGGATTGTTGAGCTTACGCGTCAAGGTGAAAAGCTTGACTGGTCTTTGACAGGTTATGATCACTTCAAGGAGTCCGTATGAGCAATCCGATTTCACGCCTTTCTATGCGCAACCCTTGGCATTTACTGGCAACTGGATTCGGGAGTGGGTTATCTCCCGTTGTCCCGGGAACGATGGGAACATTAGCCTCGGTTCCTTTTTATCTGCTATTGGCACATCTTTCTTTTTGGCCTTATGTACTATGGGTTCTGCTTGCTTGTTTGATTGGGGTGAAAATTTGTCAAGTGACATCAACGGATATGAAGGTCCATGATCATGGTTCGATCGTGTGGGATGAGTTCGCTGGTTTTTGGATCACGATGCTTATTGTGCCTTTTCTACAACTATCGGTTTGGGATTGGCGCTGGCCAGTAACGGGCTTTATCCTATTTCGTTTCTTTGACATGGTTAAGCCGTGGCCGATTGGTTGGTTAGATAAACGAGTTGAAGGCGGGCTTGGGATTATGCTTGATGATATTGTCGCTGGTATTATGTCGGCGATAGTGCTCGTTATGGTTGGTTTTTGGGCTGGCTGGCTAAATTAACTCAATGACTTGGCTTTTTTATGCGCATCTATTTGGAAGTAAGCTTTTCTCCCAGGAATAGATGCGCATTTCATTAGCTAAGGGGCCAGTTTGGTGACCTTTTCCATTAACTGCTCCCGCAGCACGATTTCTTCCTCTTCCGTTAATTTTCCACCATCATTGCTCGTGAGAATAAATAAGTCTTCTGCTCGTTCGCCGATCGTCGTGATCTTTGCAGCATGCAGATTGATATTCAGTTCAGAAAAAGTTGCCCCAACCGTAGCAAGTAGCCCTGGTGTATCTAATGCCACAAACTCCATTAAGGTACGTTTCTTACTTTTGGTGGGGAGAAAATCAACCTGAGTGCGTACTTTAAAGTGCTGTAAATTGCGTGGTATACGTCGAGTTTTGATTTTTGTCGGGCGACCGTCGTGCAACACATGTACTAAATGCTTTATCAATGGCTTATGACGTAATTCTTCAATCGCTTGCCCGTTGTGATCTAAGACCATAAAAGTATCGAGTACATAGCCATCTTTACTGGTCATGATCTGCGCGTCATGAACGTTAAGGTTACGCCTATCCAGTTCTGCCACCACGGTAGCAAATAATGCGGGTTGGTCTTTGGTGTAAACAAAGACCTCTGTCCCGCCTCGAGTGGCCTTCTTGCTGATCAAAACCAACGGCTGGCTTGGCTCATTATGTGTCAGTAGGTGACTGCCATGCCAAGCGATTTGCTTATGAGTATGACGTAAGAAATAATCGGCTTTGAAACGCTGCCAAAGTAGCTCAATGTCACGGCTTGCAAACCCTTCTTTACGCAGTAAAGCAGAAGCCATCTGTTGATTGTGGCGAATTCGTTCTCGGATATCGACTGGATACTCCAATCCACGCCGGAGTGCTCGTTGGGTAGAATAGAACAGTTCTGCAAGTAAGGTTCGCTTCCAACTGTTCCAAAGTTCGGGGTTAGTCGCGCAAATATCAGCAACCGTTAAGCACACCAGATATTCGAGATGTTCTTCATCGCGGACTTTTTTGGCAAATTCAATGATCACATCAGGATCGTAAATATCGCGCCTTTGGGCTGTGACTGACATTAAGAGATGGTTTTGTACCAACCAAGCGACCAGCTTTCCTTCTGGTTTGGACAATCCATGCTCAATACAGAAGTCGTAAGCCTCTGTCGCACCGATTTCTGAGTGATCACCGCCGCGCCCTTTTCCTATATCATGGAATATAGCGGCGATAATCAGTAACTCTTTTTTCTGTATTTTAGGGTAAATTTCACAGCAAATAGGGTGATGTTGGTGATTTTTAGGGTCATTAAACAAGTTGATGTGTTTAAGTAGTCGAATGCTGTGTTCATCAACGGTATAAGCGTGAAACAGATCAAATTGCATCTGCCCGACAATTTGGCTCCATTGAGGAAGATAAGCCGCCAAAACACCTAATTTATGCATCTGGCCGAATGCTTTGAGTAAGGCATTGGGATGGCGAGTTAATGCCATAAATTTTTCTCGGGCCGCTGGAATTGTGTGTAAAAACTTATTTAAACGACGGCGGGCAGTGCGTAGTTGACGCATCGTTGAGGGGGCAACCCCCTGAATCGTGGAATCACTCGCCATATGTAAGAACATATCTAAGATGGTTTCAGGTCGAGCTTGAAACAGAGCGGGCTTACGAGCTTCAATCAATGCACCACGACGTTGAAAATCATCATCAATGATTTCCGGCTTACTCTCTTCACCATGATTTAAGATCGCTTGATCAAACAACTTAAGGAGCATTTTGTTCAGTTCAGCGACACGGCGTAGGGTTCGATAGAACTCTTTCATCATCATTTCTACGGGGCGGTTACCTTCACCAGTAAAACCGAGATGTTCAGCGACTTGCGCTTGATGGGCGAAGGTGAGTCGGTTGTCGTAGCGTTTAAGTTCAAGGTGTAAGGCAAAACGGATGCGCCATAAAAAGTCTTGGCATTCAACTAACTCTCGATATTCAGCATCGGTAAGAAAGCCAAAGCGGCTCATTTCATACAGAGATTTTGCACCAAAGTGGCGGCGAGCTACCCAGCTCAAGGTATGAATATCTCTTAACCCGCCAGGAGTTGATTTTATATCTGGTTCAAGATTATAGGTCGTGTCATGGTAGCGAGCATGGCGTTTACGCTGCTCTTGAATTTTGGCTTGGTAGAATGTTTCGCTTGGCCAAAAAGAGTCAGAATCGACGATAGACTTTAGCTGTAAAAAGACGGCTTCACTTCCGCACAGTAATCGGGCTTCTTGTAAGTTGGTTGCAACGGTTAAATCTTCTCGGCCAATTTCAGCGCATTCTGATAATGTGCGGACTGCATGGCCAACTTCTAGGCGTAAATCCCATAATAGGGTAATAAATTCGCTGATCTTACGGCCTAGTTCATCGGCCAGTTTATGTTCTGATACCACCAAAATATCAATGTCAGAGAGAGGGTGAAGTTCACCTCGACCATATCCTCCGACAGCTGCAAGAGCGATTTCAGGATGATGCTGAAAGCCTAAGTATTGCCATAGTCGGTGCAATAACAAATCCATGTATTCTGCTCGTCCAAGTACGAGATCGGTCACTGGATGACGTGCTAAAAATTCTTGGCGTTGATAAAGAGAGAAACCATCGAGTTGTTGTTTTAGTTCATCGACATTCAGTTGAGCATCGGTAAAGCGGAGAGGGGATAAATAAGGCATAGCATGCGGTCCGTGCAAGAGAGTGAACTCAGGTCTGTTACTGAATCTAACAGAGATCAATCCCCGAGCTCAAGCTCTCCTTTATATCGTATCGATAGGACCGACAAGCTTTTTGCTATTAGGCGTTGTGGAAAATACGTGGGATGCTTTCTTCTTCACGTAAGGTTAAAATTTCACAACCATCGGCAGTGACCAATAAGGTGTGCTCCCATTGCGCTGAATTTTTGTTATCGGCGGTATAAACTGTCCAATTGTCTTCATCATCAAGACGGCAACCAAATTTACCCGCGTTGATCATGGGTTCAATGGTGAAAATCATCCCTTCACGCAATACCGTACGATCGTTATTGCGGTAGTGCACCACTTGAGGTTCTTCATGGAATTCAGCCCCTATGCCGTGCCCACAGTAATCACGCACAATAGAGAATTTCAAGCGCGGATTATTTTTATTGTTGGTTTTGATGTGTTTTTCAATCGCGGTACCAATTTCACCTAGCTGTACACCTGGTTTAACTTTTTTCAGTGATAGATAGAGGCACTCTTGTGCGACGAAACACAGACGTTTATCGGCAGGAGAAACATCACCGACAAGAAACATTTTGGAGGTATCGCCATGGTAGCCGTCTTTAATAACGGTGATATCAATATTCATAATATCGCCATCTTTTAGCACGGCGGGGCGCAGGATTTGACCAAAATGACTGTCTTGTGTGGCTGGGATACCGTGACATACGATGTGGTTAATCGAGGTGCAAATTGACTTTGGAAAGCCATGATAATTAAGAGGGGCTGGAATTGCACCTTGCACTTCAGTGATATATTGGTGGCAAATTTTATCCAGTTCTTCGGTGGTGACCCCTGGCTTGACATGAGGTTCAATCATTTCCAGAACTTGCGCAGCAAGTCGACCTGCGACTCGCATTTTTTCAATTTCTTCAGCATTTTTAATTTTTACAGACATCGGCTTTCTCTACTAATTTTTATGCACACCCGTGCTAATCGTAATATTGTAACAGTGCGAAAAGGAAGCGCAAGAACAGGGTGGAAGAAGAATGAGAATGACAGCGAATAAGTCCATATTATGGGTTGTTGGCGGGCTAACTGTTGAGTGGTAACGTTATGCCGCTTAGGTGAAAGTGAAGTTCAACTCGTGGTAATGATAGATTTCTCGCTGTGTATCCGCCGACGTTACGGTAATTTTTACTAGCCATATTAGGGCCAAATATGATATAAAGCGCGCCGGAATCTCGGTCTGTTTTCTTCATTTTGGCGAAGCGGATCGGCTCCACACACATTTAATTTTAAATCACACACATTCCGACACGTGTTCCGGGGTGCTTCCAGTTTTCACTGAGAAGTCGGAGACATGGGGGATGTGGAGGCCTAACCCCATAGAGGATTATATAATGGCAACTGTATCAATGCGCGATATGCTAAAAGCTGGTGTTCACTTCGGTCACCAAACTCGTTACTGGAACCCAAAAATGAAGCCATTCATCTTTGGTGCTCGTAACAAAGTTCATATCATCAACCTAGAAAAAACCGTACCAATGTTCAATGAAGCGCTTGCTGAAATGACAAAAATCGGTGAGAAAAAAGGGAAAGTTCTTTTCGTAGGTACTAAGCGCGCTGCCTCTGAAGCTGTTAAAGAAGCTGCAATTGCAAGTAACCAATACTACGTAAACAACCGCTGGTTAGGCGGTATGCTAACTAACTGGAAAACAGTTCGTCAGTCAATCAAGCGTCTAAAAGATCTTGAAGTTCAGTCAACAGACGGTACTTTTGACAAACTGACTAAGAAAGAAGCTCTAATGCGTACTCGTGAAATGGAGAAATTAGAGAAATCTCTTGGTGGTATCAAAGATATGGGTGGTCTACCAGACGCTCTATTCGTTATCGACGCTGATCACGAGCACATCGCAGTTAAAGAAGCAAACAACCTAGGTATTCCAGTATTTGCGGTTGTTGATACTAACTCTAACCCAGATGGTGTTGATTACGTTATCCCAGGTAACGATGATGCAATCCGTGCTGTTCAACTATACTTGAACGCGGCTGCTGAATCAGTTAACGAAGGTCGCAACAAAGATGTCGCGGCAGTTGCTGAAAAAGACGGCTTTGTAGAAGCGGAATAATTTGCGGCTCTGAGTCACACTTAGCCTTATGTGTCATATGAATGCATAGGCTAAGTTATCGTTAGCATTGGGGGCCGCATAGATAGGCCCCTAATTTTTACCATATCCTGAATCAACTGAGGAATAGAGAATGGCTGTTACTGCTGCTCTAGTTAAAGAACTGCGTGAACGTACTGGCGCAGGTATGATGGAATGTAAGAAAGCGCTTGTTGAAACCAATGGCGATATCGAACTTGCTATTGAAAACATGCGTAAAAGCGGCGCTGCTAAAGCGGCGAAAAAAGCAGGCAACATTGCTGCTGAAGGCACAATCATCATCAAAGAAGGTGAAGGTGTTGCTGCTCTGGTTGAAATCAACTGCCAAACTGACTTCGTTGCAAAAGATGGTAACTTCCTAGCGTTTGCTAATGAAGTTGCAGAAGCGGCTCTAGCGTCTAAATCTGACGTAGAAGCGCTGCAAGCTCAGTTTGAAGAAACTCGTATTGCTCTTGTGGCTAAAATTGGTGAAAACATCAATATCCGTCGCGTACAGTACATCGAAGGTCAAGATTTGGCTTCATACAGCCATGGTGCTCGTATCGGTGTTGTTGTTGCTGGTGCTGCTGATGCAGAAACGCTAAAACACATCGCAATGCACGTAGCGGCTTCTCGCCCAGAATACGTTAATCCTGAAGATGTGCCTGCTGATGTTGTTGCGAAAGAACGTGAAGTTCAAGTTGAAATCGCAATGAACGAAGGCAAGCCAAAAGAAATCGCAGAGAAAATGGTTGAAGGCCGTATGAAGAAATTCACCGGTGAAGTTTCTCTGACTGGTCAACCTTTTGTAATGGAACCAAAGAAAACTGTTGGTGAAATTCTAAAAGAAAAAGGTGCTTCTGTTTCTTCTTTCGTTCGCCTAGAAGTGGGTGAAGGTATCGAAAAACAAGAAGGCCTAAGCTTTGCTGAAGAAGTAGCAATGGCTCAAAAAGGTTAATCGCTGTTCGATTACGCTATCAAGACCGTAGCCAAGGCTGCGGTCTTTTTACGAATACGGTGAGATTAATTGTGATGAATATATTTACACGGCAAGTCTATTCATGACTGTTAATTAACAACACTCTTTGGAAGGTAAAGTCCATGACAACGAACCCTAAACCCGCGTATCAACGTATATTGTTAAAACTGAGCGGCGAAGCATTACAAGGCGATGAAGGTTTTGGTATCGACCCAGCTGTACTTGATCGTATGGCACAGGAAGTGAAAGAACTAGTGGAATTGGGGGTTCAAGTTGGTGTCGTGATCGGTGGCGGCAACTTATTCCGAGGTGCAGGCCTTGCTTCTGCTGGCATGAACCGTGTTGTGGGTGACCATATGGGGATGTTGGCAACAGTGATGAATGGCTTGGCGATGCGCGATGCCCTACACCGTGCGTATGTGAACGCCCGTGTCATGTCAGCGATTCCGCTAAAAGGCGTTTGTGACGATTATAATTGGGCTGATGCGATCAGCCAACTGCGCCAAGGTCGTGTCGTTATTTTTTCTGCAGGAACGGGTAACCCATTCTTCACGACGGATTCCGCGGCTTGCTTACGAGGAATTGAAATTGAAGCGGATGTTGTGTTGAAAGCGACAAAAGTAGACGGAGTCTACAGTGCTGACCCTGTGGCTAACCCAGATGCTCAACTGTATGATAAACTCGATTACAGCGATGTACTGGACAAAGAACTCAAAGTGATGGATCTTGCGGCCTTTACCTTGGCACGTGATCACAAGATGCCAATCCGTGTCTTTAATATGAATAAACCTGGGGCGTTACGCCGTGTGGTGATGGGTGAAGCGGAAGGCACGTTAATCAGTGCCGCAGTATAATCACTCTCAAGATGAAATAAGAATTAAGGTGATATTGTGATTAATGAGATCAAAAAAGACGCTCAAGGGCGTATGGAAAAAAGTGTAGAAGCACTAAAGAACAACCTTTCTAAGATTCGTACTGGTCGTGCTCACCCAAGCTTACTTTCTGGTCTATCTGTCGAATACTATGGTGCAGCCACACCGTTGAATCAAATTGCCAACGTTGTAGCAGAAGATGCTCGTACATTAGCGATTACGGTCTTTGATAAAGAGTTGACACCAAAAGTCGAGAAAGCGATTTTAATGTCTGATCTTGGTCTTAACCCTATGTCTGCTGGTACTGTAATTCGTGTTCCACTGCCGCCATTGACAGAAGAACGCCGCCGAGATCTTGTTAAGATCGTACGTGGAGAAGCGGAAGGCGGGCGTGTTGCTGTTCGTAATATTCGCCGTGACGCTAACAACGATCTTAAAGCTCTTCTGAAAGACAAAGAAATTTCAGAAGATGAAGAGCGTAAAGCACAAGATGAAATTCAAAAGCTAACAGATGTCGCAGTCAAGAAAATTGATGATGTATTAGCGGCAAAAGAAAAAGAGCTTATGGAAGTTTAATTTCACAAAAACTATGTAAAAGAACGCTGTGCTCACAGCTCAGCGTTTTTTTATGCTACCCTTCATCATCTTTTTGTCATCATTACGTTTCTATGCAAAATTCGCCACTCTCTTCAGATGTACTTCCCAAGCATATTGCAATCATTATGGACGGCAATGGTCGTTGGGCAAAAGCACAGGGTAAACCTAGGGTTTTTGGCCATAAAAATGGGGTTTCGGCGGTACGCAAAACGATCTCAACGGCAGCTAAGTTAGGCATAAAAGCCATCACTTTATTCGCTTTTAGCAGTGAAAATTGGCGTCGTCCTGAAGAGGAAGTCGGCGTGTTGATGGAGCTTTTTATCAGTGTTCTGTCTACAGAAGTTAAAAAGTTACACAAGAATAATCTACGCCTTCGCATTATTGGGGATAAAAGTCGTTTTAGTGAGCGGTTACAAAGTAAAATAGCTCAAGCTGAAGCCTTAACCCAAAATAATACAGGGATGGTGATTAATATTGCGGCCAATTATGGTGGCAAATGGGACATTACTCAGGCGGTACGTGATATTGCCGCTCAAGTGAGCCGTGGTGAGCTTTTGTTGGAAGAGATTGATGAAGCCGTCGTTGCGAATCATTTGACCATGGCTGACCTTCCTGAGGTGGACTTACTCATTCGCACCAGTGGTGAGTGTCGAATCAGTAATTTTATGCTTTGGCAGTTAGCCTACGCAGAAATGTACTTTACCCCGGTTTTTTGGCCTGAGTTTGGTGAAGAGAGTTTAATTGAAGCGGTGACTTGGTTTGTGAATCGGGAGCGACGGTTTGGTTGTACTGGTGAGCAAATTAAGGCATTGATGACATCATAAAATAGGACGTCTAAGTTTGAAGCAAAGAATTATTACAGCGCTCTTACTTGCCCCCTTGGTTATTGCTGGGATCTTTTTTCTACCTCTAACCGGATTTATTTTGGCCTTAGCCGTGGTCACTTTTCTGGGCTTTTGGGAATGGACTCAGTTCGTTTCCTCTTCTTCTCGTTATTTAGCATTATTACCGAGCCTCATTGTTGGGGGGGCTAGCTATTTCTTTATTGCACCTCAACTGACGTTATCGAGTGAACTATCATCAATACAGATCGGGGTGGTAATCATAGGGGCGGCTTGGTGGATTTTTTCCAGTGGCCTTGCTATCACCTATCCAAAATCTCGTTGTTGTTGGGAATCATCAAATAGCATTCGTCATCTGTTTGGTTTGCTGACCTTATTGCCTTTTTTCTGGAGCGTGATTTTTTTACGAGCAGAAGACTTTTCCGTCGATAGCTTTCATGGTGCAAAACTCGTCTTATTTGTTTGCCTGATTGTTTGGGCTGCTGATAGTGGAGCATACTTTGCGGGTAAAAGTTTTGGTAAACATAAAATGGCACCAGCTGTTAGTCCCAATAAAACCATTGAAGGTTTAATTGGAGGGATTGTGGCCGCTATGGTGGTGGGGTGGTTCTTTGCTGACGCTTTTTTAATCCAGTTTTCCTCCCCTTTTGTTATGGTACTGACCATCTTGTTGACCGTGGTGATTTCTGTTTTAGGTGACTTAGTGGAAAGTATGTTCAAGCGAGTCTCTGGTATCAAAGATAGCAGTAATATCATTCCCGGACATGGTGGTATTTTAGACCGTATTGATAGCTTAACGGCTGCTTTTCCTGTGTTCACACTTCTCTATTTCTTGTTCTAATGTCGAGTAATCTAGCATTATTCGACTTAAACCATGGCGTTTTTGGATATGCGTAAATTAACGATTCTGGGAGCAACGGGGTCTATCGGAGCCAGTACACTTAAAGTTGTCGCCGAGAATCCTGAGCAGTTCACCATCGTCGCTTTAGCGGCTGGACAAAATGTGACCAAGATGCGTGAGCTTTGCCAAATCTGGCAGCCTAAGTATGCCGTGATGGCGGATGCCAAAGCTGCTCGACGGTTGATGGAACAGTTAACCGCTTTACACCTGAACACCGAAGTGTTGTATGGGGAAGAGGCGATGTGCTATGTCGCGGCCCATGAAGAGGTCGATACCGTGATGGCTGCTATTGTTGGAGCTGCGGGGCTTATTCCAACAATGGCGGCCATTAAAGCCGGCAAACGAGTTTTACTGGCGAATAAAGAAGCCCTTGTCATGTCTGGTCAGCTATTTATTGATGCCGTAGACACGTATGGTGCGACACTGTTGCCTGTCGATAGTGAACATAATGCAATTTTCCAATGTTTACCTGCAGAGGCTCAATTTCGTTTAGGACGTTGTGATCTCCCTGCCAGTGGTATTTCCCATATTCTTCTTACCGGTTCTGGCGGCCCTTTTCGTTACAGTGATGTTGCTTCACTGAGCGGTGTGACTCCAGAGCAGGCAATTGCACATCCGAATTGGTCTATGGGGCCAAAAATTTCCGTTGATTCGGCAACGATGATGAACAAAGGCTTAGAGTATATTGAAGCCAAATGGCTCTTTAATGCTTCTCGTGAACAGTTAAATGTCCTTATTCATCCTCAATCTGTAATTCATTCTATGGTTCAGTATCAAGATGGGTCAGTCATTGCACAATTAGGTGAGCCAGATATGGCGACGCCGATAGCACAGTCTTTGGCTTACCCTCAGCGAATTCCAGCAGGGGTTCCCCCATTGGATTTTACTCGACTAAGTGAGCTGACCTTTATGGATGTCGATTATCAACGTTATCCGTGTTTGCAACTGGCTATCGATGCTTGTTACTTAGGGCAGCATGCAACGACATCATTGAATGCTGCCAATGAAGTGGCGGTTGATGCCTTTTTGCGAGGTCAAATTCGTTTTACCGATATCGCAACCATCAATGATAAGGTATTGTCTAAAGTTTGTGGAACTCACAGTCCGTTACATTCCTATAACTTGGAAAGCCTACTTGAGCTAGATACAATAGCGCGCAGTTTTGCTAACCAAACCTTAAAAGAGCACATGTTATGAGTGGTATTTTGTGGAACTTTATCGCCTTTGTTGTTGCCCTAGGTATTTTAGTGGCGGTACATGAGTATGGTCACTTTTGGGTAGCGAGAAGGTGTGGCGTTAAGGTTGAAAAGTTTTCGATCGGCTTTGGACGAGCGATCTGGAAACGAATGGGGAAAGATGGAACCGAATACAGTCTTTCGATTATCCCCTTAGGCGGTTATGTCAAAATGCTCGACAGCCGCGTTGCTGAAGTACCTATTGAACAGCAGCAATTTGCCTTTGATAAAAAATCTTTATGGCAGCGTTCTGCGATTGTGAGTGCGGGGCCTGCCTTTAATTTTCTTTTTGCTTTGGTTGCCTATTGGTTGGTGTTTTTTATTGGGGTGCCAGCCGTTAAACCCGTGATTGGTGAAGTTACCCCTTATTCGATTGCCGCACAAGCTGGCGTTGAACCAGGTATGGAAATTAAAGCGGTTTCTGGTATGAAAACCGTTGATTGGGAATCGGTCAATATGGGACTTATCCGCCATATTGGTAACGAGCGTTTAACATTGACGGTTTCTTCGCCAGATGGAATTGGAATCGATGAAATCAAGACTTTTGACTTACGGTCATGGAACTTTGACCCTGAAACAGAGTCTGCTATGGGAGCGTTAGGATTTAAACCTTTTGTGCCCGCCGTTTCGACTGAGTTAGCCAGTGTTTCATCGAGCAGTGCTGGGGAACGTGCTGGTTTGCAAGTCGGTGATGTAATAATGGGGGTAAATGGCCAACCAATTTCCAACTGGCAGCAAGCGGTCGCGGAAATTCAAGCCAACCCAGAGCAAACATTACGACTAGACGTTGAGCGTAATCATGAAGTGATTGTTGTATCACTGACGCCCGATAGCCGAGCATTAAAAAATGGTGATGTGATAGGTTTTGCTGGCATTGCTCCTCAAGTGGCTTCGTGGCCTGAAGGGTATCGTTTTGAGTTGCAATTTGGTCCTTTTGAGTCAATTGGCAAGGCCATTGACAAAACAGGACAAGTTATTGAGTTAACGCTGAGTATGCTGAAGAAGTTGCTGGTTGGTGATGTCGGCTTAAATAACCTTAGTGGTCCAATTTCAATCGCTAAAGGGGCCGGAACCACCGCGGATTATGGATTGGTCTACTTCTTAGGTTTCTTAGCGTTGATCAGTATTAACCTTGGCATTATTAACTTGGTACCACTTCCTATGCTTGATGGTGGCCATCTGCTTTTCTTTGCCATCGAAGCTGTGATTCGACGTCCTGTGCCAGAAAAAGTCCAAGAAATGGGCTATCGATTAGGGGGAATCATCATTTTCTCCTTGATGGCTTTGGCAATATTTAACGATTTTACTCGCCTGTGATAGATAAGCATTAGGCAATGGTTTGTAGTAAGGAATAACTAAAACATATATGGCGATAAAAAAAATCCTGTTAGCGACACTGCTCGCAACGAGTGTATCAGTCAATGGTGCCGAAAAATTTGTTGTTCAGGACATTCAGATTCAGGGCTTACAACGTGTCGCTCTTGGGGCGGCATTGTTAAAAATGCCAGTACGTATTGGTGATACGGTCGATTCTCAAGATGTTGCCCAAATCATTCAAGCTTTGTACGCTTCTGGAAATTTTGAAGATGTTAAAGTTTTACGTGACGGCTCCGTTTTAGTGGTACAAGTGCAGGAGCGCCCAACCATTGCTAGTGTTTCTTTTTCTGGTAACAAAGCTATTAAGCAAGAGCAACTTCAGCAAAACTTAGATGCTTCGGGGATTCGAGTTGGGGAAGCCTTAGACCGAACCACCTTAAGTAATATTGAAAAAGGGCTAGAAGACTTTTATTACAGTGTTGGTAAATACAATGCGAATGTAAAAGCCGTCGTAACCCCTTTACCCCGTAACCGTGCTGATTTGAAATTTGTTTTTACCGAAGGCGTTTCGGCTAAAATTCAACAGATAAACTTTATTGGTAATGAAGTCTTTAGCAATGAAGAATTATTATCACGG
Source organism: Vibrio cincinnatiensis (assembly GCF_022113815.1). GTDB lineage: Bacteria > Pseudomonadota > Gammaproteobacteria > Enterobacterales > Vibrionaceae > Vibrio > Vibrio cincinnatiensis_A. The sequence goes on along the minus strand of NZ_SGOM01000011.1, from coordinate 61,667 downwards.
TTTGACCTTAATGTTGACCTCTCTTGGTGGAACTTCCTTTCTGATGACAAATATCAAAAGCAAGTCCTTGCTGCAGATATTGAGGGGTTGCGTACTTTTTATCTGGATCGGGGATATCTCAAATTTAAAGTCGATTCGACTCAAGTATCTATTTCGCCAGATAAAAAAGGGGTCTATATCACTCTGAACCTTGATGAGGGCTTACCTTACACCGTTAAAGATGTTCAATTTCGTGGTGAGCTGATTGGAAAAGAAGAAGAGTTCCGTTCGTTGATTCCCTTCGAATTGGGAGAAACTTACCAAGGCTCTGCGGTGACACAATTGGAAGAGAGTGTTAAGCGCGTTTTGGGTGAGGCGGGTTATGCTTACCCACAGGTACAAACGATTCCTGAATTTGATGATGAGACTCAAGAAGTTTCATTAGTCGTACATGTTGAAGCGGGCAAACGAATGTATGTTCGAGACATCCGCTTTGTCGGAAATAATACGACTCGTGATGAAGTGCTACGACGAGAAATGCGTCAAATGGAAGGTAGTTGGCTTAACTCCAAAGCGATTGATACAGGTAAAGCTCGTTTGAACCGCTTAGGTTTCTTTGAAACGGTCGACGTACAAACTGTGCGTGTTCCCGGTTCAGAGGATCAAGTTGACCTTGTCTACAGTGTTAAAGAAGCGAACTCAGGTAGTATTAACTTCGGGGTCGGTTATGGTACTGAATCTGGTGTAAGTTTTACGGTCGGGTTAACACAAGACAACTTTATGGGGACAGGAAATCGGGTCAGCGTCAGCGCGACAACCAATGATTACCAACAAAATGTCACCCTAGAGTATCGAGATCCTTATTGGAATATTGATGGTGTCAGTTTAGGTGGGCGTGTATTTTATAACAAATTTGAAGCCTCAGAGGCGGGGATTGTTGATTATACCAACCAAAGCTATGGAACCAGTTTAACGTGGGGGTTTCCTTTTGATGAGCTGAACCGCTTTGAATTTGGTGTCGGTTACACGCATAACAAAATTGGTAACCTTACCCCTTACCTACAAGTGGAACAATTTCTCTGTAACCTCGGGGATTGTAATCCTAATAATTTGATTACCGATGATTTTGATATCAACGTGGCTTGGACGCGTAATAACCTGAATAAAGGATATTTCCCAACTGCGGGTAATCACCAACGTGCTTTTGCTAAAATGACGGTTCCAGGCTCTGATGCACAATATTTTAAGTTGCAATACGATGTTCGCCAATATATTCCATTGACGAAAAAACATGAATTTACTCTGCTGCTTCGTGGGCGTTTAGGGTATGGTAATGGTTATGGTCAAACCGATGGCAAAGATAACCTTTACCCATTTTATGAGAACTTCTATGCAGGGGGCTTTACTACCTTGCGAGGCTTTGGTTCTAACTCTGCCGGTCCTAAAGCCGTATACCGTGATTACTCTGGCTCAAATAATGGCAAAGACAGTGCCACCGATGATTCGGTGGGCGGCAACGCTATCGCACTAGCGAGTATGGAGCTGATCGTTCCAACGCCTTTTGCTTCTGATGAAGCGCGTAGCCAAGTTCGCACCAGCCTCTTTATTGATATGGCCAGTGTGTGGGATACTGAGTTTGATTATCGTTCTGGTGGTGCCAGCTATGGTGACCGTTATTACTATGATTATTCAGATCCAAGTAAATATCGCTCTTCGTATGGAGTAGCCTTACAGTGGATGTCTCCAATGGGACCACTGGTCTTCTCCCTTGCTAAACCCATTAAAAAATACGATGGTGATGATGAAGAATTCTTCACTTTTACTATCGGACGAACCTTCTAACTTGAGGAAAATATGTTGAAAAATACTATCAAAGCAGCCAGCGTTAGCCTTATTGTTCTTAGCTCAGCGTTTTTTGCTCAGGCTGCGGATGCGGCGCAAAAAATCGGTTTTATTAACACAGCGCAAGTGTTCCAAGCTTTACCTCAGCGTGAAGTGGTTCTTCAGCAAATGCAGGATGAATTCAAAGATAAAGCGGCGGAACTGCAAAGTCTACAAGCTCAAGCTAAAACCAAAATTGAAAAATTAAGACGTGATGCTGAGTTAATGAGCCAAGATGATGTAGAAAAACTGCGGATTGAAATTGGTCAACTCGATAGCAAATACAAAATCAAAGCGCAGGCATTAGAACAAGCTTCTGCTCGTCGTGAAGGCGAAGAGAAACAAAAACTGTTTAAAATTATTCAAGATGCAGTACAAAAAGTGGCTGAAAAAGAAGGCTACGACATCGTTGTGGATGTCAGTGCTATGCAATATGGTAAAGCCGAATACAATATTTCAGAAAAAGTAATTCAAGCAATCAAATAACAATAATTTTTAAGACTATGAAAACACTGACTTTAGCCGATTTGGCAACCATTACTGGGGGCACTTTACATGGTGATGCCCATGCAACAGTGAGCGCTGTTACCCCTATGGATCGAGCACAAGAAGGGGATGTCACCTTTCTTTCGAATTCTAAATACAGCAAACATCTCGCTCAGTGCCAAGCAACCGTTATTATGGTGAAAGAGTCTGAACGTGAATTATGTCCATCCAATGTACTTGTCGTTGCTGACCCTTATGTGGCTTTTGCTAAGGTTGCTCAAGCATTGGATAGTACACCGTTACCAGCAACCGAAGGCATTGCTGCGAGTGCTGTTGTGGCGGATGATGTGACGCTCGGCCAACATGTTTCTATTGGTGCGAATGCGGTGATTGAGTCTGGTGTTGTGCTGGGTGATCACGTGGTCATTGGTGCAGGCTGTTTTGTGGGTAAGAATGCTCAATTAGGCGAACAGACTAAACTGTGGGCGAATGTAACGATTTACCATGGTGTTCAAATTGGTAGTCATTGTTTAATTCAGTCAGGTACCGTGATTGGTGCGGATGGATTCGGTTATGCGAATGAACGTGGTGAATGGATAAAAATTCCACAACTTGGTTCTGTTCGTATCGGCAATCGAGTGGAAATTGGAGCCTGTACCACGATTGACCGTGGTGCGCTTGATGATACCGTGATTGAAGATAATGTGATCATCGATAACCAGCTACAAATCGCGCATAATGTACACATCGGATATGGTACCGCGATGGCGGGTGGTACAGTCGTTGCTGGCAGTACTCAGATTGGTAAGTACTGCATTATTGGCGGCGCTTCTGTCCTTAATGGCCACATCCAGATCGCTGATGGTGTGACCATTACTGGAATGGGAATGGTGATGCGCAGTATTGAAGAGAAAGGAATGTATTCTTCCGGCATTCCACTGCAAACGAATAAAGAGTGGCGTAAAACAGCGACTCGCGTTCATCGAATTGATGATATGAATAAGCGTTTAAAAGCTGTGGAAAAACAACTTGAGCAAAAAGCAGACAGTTAATTTTTTGTTGTTTTGCTAAAAAGGCTCGCAATGCGCGAGTCTTTTTCGTCTATAATGCGCCAAGACTAATTTGCTCCGCCTACACAGGTTTGGAGCTTAACCATTTAATCTATTTTAAATAGGAATATGACTTTGACTACTGAAAAGAAAATGATGGATATCACTGAAATTCAGGAGCTTCTTCCGCACCGTTACCCTTTTTTATTGATCGATCGAGTCACAGATTATGAAGAAGGAAAGTATCTTGTAGGGCTCAAGAATGTGTCAGTGAATGAACCTCAGTTTACTGGTCATTTCCCTAAGTTCCCCGTTTTCCCTGGCGTACTGATTTTAGAAGCTATGGCTCAAGCAACCGGGCTTTTAGCCTTTAAAACGTTCGGTGCGCCTAAAGAAAACGAACTGTATTATTTTGCCAGTATCGATAATGCTAAATTCCGTAAACCTGTCGGCCCTGGTGATCAACTAGTAATTGAAGTTGAATTTCTAAAAGAACGTCGTGGAATAGCCCTATTCAATGGTGTGGCGAAAGTGGATGGTGGCATTGTTTGTTCCGCAGAATTGAAATGTGCACGCAGAGAGTTTTAATATGATTCATCCAACGGCACAAATCCACCCAACCTCGGTGGTGGAAGATGGCGCGATTATTGGCGCTAAGGTAAAAATTGGCCCATTTTGCTATGTTGACAGTAAGGTGGAAATTGGCGAAGGAACGGAGCTGCTGTCTCATGTTGTGGTTAAAGGCCCAACTAAAATTGGTCAAGATAACCGTATCTTTCAGTTCGCTTCGATCGGTGAAGCATGTCAGGACTTGAAATATGCAGGTGAAGACACGCAATTAGTGATTGGTGATCGTAATACCATTCGTGAAAGTGTCACCATGCACCGTGGAACCATACAAGATCAGGGTATTACTACTGTGGGTAGTGATAACTTGTTTATGATCAATGCGCACGTTGCCCATGACTGTGTAGTGGGAGATCGCTGTATTTTTGCTAACAACGCCACACTCGCAGGACATGTTAAGGTGGGCAATCAAGCCATCATCGGGGGCATGTCGGCAATTCATCAGTTTTGCCAAGTCGGGGATCATTGCATGTTGGGGGGGGGGTCTATCGTTGTGCAAGACGTACCTCCTTATGTCATGGCACAAGGTAACCACTGCGCACCATTTGGCATTAATGTTGAAGGGTTGAAACGCCGAGGTTTTGAAAAAGCGGAGATCCATGCGATTCGCCGAGCGTATAAAGCGCTGTATCGTAGTGGGTTGACTTTGGAAGAAGCCAAGGTGGAAATTGGCAAAGAAATCGATGATTTCCCTGCGGTGAAGCTGTTTCTTCATTTCTTGGAAAACTCCACTCGTGGGATCATTCGCTAGTTTGTACTGACGAGTTTTTGCTAATCAGTTAGCTGAAAAGGTCGCCTCTATTCGGCGATCTTTTGTATTTTAAGGCACAGCAAATCTTGCAAGAGGAGTGAGGTGTGAAACAACAGCCATTACGTATCGGTATTGTCGCAGGTGAGCTCTCTGGGGATACCTTGGGGGAAGGCTTCATTAAAGCTATTAAAGCTCGTTATCCTGAGGCTGAGTTTGTTGGTATCGGTGGCCCCAAAATGATCGCACAGGGCTGTCAATCACTGTTTGACATGGAAGAATTAGCGGTGATGGGGCTAGTGGAAGTATTAGGTCGGTTACCTCGGCTATTGAAAGTTAAAGCTGAGTTGGTCCGTTTTTTTATCGACAATCCTCCCGACGTTTTCGTGGGTATTGATGCACCAGATTTTAATTTACGCCTTGAATTGGATTTAAAAAAATCAGGGATAAAAACAGTCCATTACGTGAGCCCTTCTGTGTGGGCTTGGCGGCAAAAGCGTATTTTTAATATTGAGGCTGCAACCCATTTAGTGTTGGCATTTCTTCCTTTTGAAAAAGCGTTTTACGATAAATTTAATGTGCCGTGTGAGTTTATCGGCCATACATTGGCAGATAGCCTCCCTATGCAGCCGGATAAGCAGGCCGCGCAACAATTATTAGGATTAAGCCAAGATAAACGCTGGTTGGCTGTGTTACCGGGCAGCCGTGGCGGTGAAATGAAGTTATTAGCAGAACCCTTCATTAGAACGTGCCAGCGTTTACAACAAGATGATCCTGAGCTTGGATTTGTTGTTGCTCTCGTTAATTCACATCGCCGTGAACAGTTTGAAGCTGTGTGGCAGAAAGTCGCTCCTGAACTGAACTTTGTTTTAGTGGATGATACGGCTCGAAATGTCATTACTGCCGCTGATGTTGTCCTACTTGCTTCTGGAACCGTTGCATTAGAATGCATGCTGCTCAAGCGCCCGATGGTCGTGGGTTATAAAGTTAATGCCATTACGGCATTTCTAGCCAGACGCTTATTAAAAACACCTTATGTCTCATTGCCAAATATTTTAGCCGGAGAAGAACTGGTTAAAGAGTTATTACAAGAAGAGTGTACGGTTGATAACTTATACCAAGCCGTTCATCGATTATTAACTAGTGACAATCAAGCGTTAATTGATAAGTTTACCGAGATGCATCACTGGATTCGAAAAGGAGCGGATGAACAGGCTGCTCAGGCGGTGCTTTCACTGATAGGTAAATAAAAAATTATGACAGAGAAAAAAGATAAGGTGCTGGAGTCTTTTGAGATACCAGCCGGATATTCCTTGATTGCCGGAGTGGATGAAGTTGGACGTGGGCCTTTGGTTGGGGATGTCGTGACCGCGGCAGTTATCCTTGACCCGAATCAACCTATCGCGGGCTTAACGGACTCTAAAAAACTCTCAGAGAAAAAGCGTTTAGCTCTGTTCCCAGAAATCCAGCAAAAAGCGCTGGCTTGGTCTATCGGACGGTGTTCGGCACAAGAAATTGATCAACTGAACATTTTCCAAGCCACCATGCTTGCCATGCAAAGAGCGGTAGCGGGGTTAGCTATTCAGCCTGATTTGGTTTTGATTGATGGTAATAAAACCCCCACATTACCTATGAATGCTCAAGCTGTGGTCAAAGGCGATTTGCGTGTTGCACAAATCAGTGCGGCATCAATTCTTGCTAAAGTGGTGCGTGACCAAGAAATGGAAATGCTCGATAAAATTTATCCCCAATTTGGTTTTGCACAACACAAAGGCTATCCCACCAAAGCACATTTTGCTGCCATTGAACAATATGGGGTGATAGATCAACATCGCCGCAGCTTTGCACCCGTGAAACGGGCATTAGGCTTACAGTAACCCTAATGCCGTCTATGATGGTTTAACGTCGATCCGCTTTAACGTAGAATAGCGCCATTGCACGACCTAACCCTAGCATCTAGGATTCAATTGAATGTCTGACCCAAAGTTTATCCACTTACGTATTCATAGTGATTTTTCCATGATGGATGGTTTATCCAAGGTTCCACCTTTGGTTAAACAAGTGGCAGCAATGGGAATGCCAGCCATGGCACTGACTGATTTCACTAACCTCTGTGGTTTAGTCAAATATTACGGTACAGCGCACAGTTGTGGCGTAAAGCCGATAGTCGGAGCGGACTTTACCTTACGCTCCGACGAGTTTGGTGATGAGCTAACCAAACTCACTATTCTTGCTAAAGATAATCTTGGCTATAAAAATTTAACCCTGCTTATATCAGAAGCTTATCTTCGGGGGCATATTCAGCATCAGCCCGTTATTGATAAAGCGTGGTTAGTGAAATATGGTCAAGGGCTTATCATCCTTTCAGGCGGGAAAAACGGAGAAATAGGCCGAGCTTTATTGAAAGGTAACCAAGCTTTAGTGGATAAATGCGTTGAATTTTATCAGACGCATTTTGCCGATAACTTTTATTTAGAGCTGATCCGAACGGGGCGTTCTGATGAAGAAAGTTATCTTCATTTCGCTTTAGAATTAGCCGAACAAACTCAGTTGCCCGTTGTGGCCACCAATGAAGTGGTTTTTTTAAAGCCAGAACAATTTGATGCCCATGAAATTCGTGTTGCGATACATGATGGCTATACCCTTGAAGATCCTCGACGGCCTAAAAACTACAGCCCACAGCAATACTTGCGAACAGAGCAAGAGATGTGTGAGCTATTTAGTGATATTCCTGAAGCCCTAGACAATACCGTAGAAATTGCCAAGCGCTGCAATGTTACTGTGCGTTTGGGGGAATATTTTCTGCCGAATTTCCCAACCGATGGCTTACCTATTGAAGAGTTTTTGGTTAAAAAGTCCAAAGAAGGGTTAGAAGATCGTCTTGAATTTCTCTTTCCCGATCCTATGGAACGAGCGAAACGACGGCCTGAATACGATGAACGGCTGGATATTGAACTTCAGGTTATCAACCAGATGGGGTTTCCTGGCTATTTCTTGATCGTCATGGAGTTTATTCAGTGGTCGAAGGATAACGATATTCCAGTTGGTCCGGGGCGAGGATCGGGTGCTGGCTCGTTAGTGGCTTATGCATTAAAAATCACTGATCTTGATCCATTAGAATATGATCTGCTTTTTGAACGTTTCTTAAACCCCGAACGTGTTTCGATGCCCGACTTTGACGTTGACTTCTGTATGGATAAACGAGATCGAGTCATTGACCATGTGGCAGATATGTATGGCCGTGATGCGGTTTCTCAGATCATTACATTCGGTACGATGGCGGCAAAAGCGGTGATTCGGGATGTTGGTCGAGTACTGGGCCATCCTTTTGGTTTTGTTGATCGTATCTCTAAGCTGGTGCCACCGGATCCGGGAATGACACTGGAAAAAGCCTTTAAAGCTGAGCCCGCACTGCAAGAGCTCTATGATGCGGATGAAGAGGTTAAAGAGCTGATTGATATGTGCCGCATTTTAGAGGGATGTACCCGAAATGCAGGTAAACATGCGGGTGGGGTCGTCATTTCTCCTACCTCCATTACTGATTTTGCTCCGCTCTACTGTGATGCTGAAGGGCTACATCCGGTTACTCAATTTGATAAAAATGACGTGGAGTATGCTGGGCTCGTCAAGTTTGATTTTTTGGGGCTACGAACCTTAACCATTATTGATTGGGCTTTAGGGTTGATTAATCCTCGTCGTGAGAAAAAAGGTGAGCCACCCGTTCGAATAGAAGCAATTCCGCTGGCGGATCCTGCTTCTTTTCGTATCTTACAAAACTCCGAAACCACGGCTGTGTTCCAGCTTGAATCTCGTGGGATGAAAGATCTGATTAAACGTCTGCAACCTGACTGTTTTGAAGATATCATCGCATTGGTGGCGCTTTTCCGCCCAGGACCTCTACAGTCGGGGATGGTGGATAACTTTATTGACCGTAAACATGGTCGAGAAGCCATTTCCTACCCAGATGAGAAGTGGCAACACGAGTCATTAAAAGAGATATTAGAGCCAACTTACGGCATCATTCTCTATCAAGAACAAGTGATGCAGATTGCTCAGGTGTTGGCAGGTTATACTCTGGGTGGTGCAGATATGCTTCGCCGAGCCATGGGTAAGAAAAAGCCAGAAGAAATGGCCAAGCAACGCGCCGTATTTAAAGAAGGTGCGGAAAAAAATGGCGTTGATGGCGAACTGGCAATGAAAATCTTTGACTTGGTAGAGAAATTTGCCGGGTATGGATTTAACAAATCGCACTCAGCGGCTTATGCTTTAGTTTCCTATCAGACCTTATGGCTAAAAACGCACTATCCGGCTGAATTCATGGCTGCGGTCATGACTGCAGATATGGATAATACCGAAAAAGTGGTGGGTCTGGTGGATGAATGCCATCGAATGGGGTTAAAAGTGCTTCCTCCAGATATTAACTCAGGGCTATACCGTTTTAATGTGGATGATTCTGGGGCGATAGTTTATGGCATCGGTGCCATAAAAGGTGTGGGTGAAGGTCCGATTGAAGCCATTTTAGAATCACGGAATCAAGACGGATATTTTAAAGACTTATTTGATTTTTGTGCGCGAATTGATTTAAAAAAGGTCAATAAGCGAGTCATTGAAAAGTTGATTTTAGCGGGCGCTTTGGATCATTTAGGGCCGCACCGCGCCGCCTTAATGGCTTCAGTGGATGATGCAGTGAAAGCCGCTAGCCAGCATCATCAAGCAGAAGCCTTTGGCCAAGCCGATATGTTTGGTGTATTAACGGATGCACCGGAAGAAGTCGAAAGGAAATATATCCAAGTGCCGCCTTGGCCAGAGAAAGTCTGGCTGGAGGGAGAAAGGGAAACCCTTGGTCTATACTTAACCGGTCACCCTATTAATCAATGCCTTAAAGAACTGAATAAGTACACAAGCTGCCGATTAAATGATGCGACGCCAACGCGACGCGATCAATCGTTGACAGTTGCAGGCCTTGTGATTGCAGCGCGGGTGATGACGACCAAACGCGGTAGTCGGATAGGGCTTATGACTTTAGATGACCGTTCTGGACGAATGGAGGTCATGCTCTACTCTGATGCATTAGATCGGTATGCAGAATTGCTAGAAAAAGATAAAATTCTGGTGGTTTCTGGACAGGTCAGCTTTGATGACTTCAATGGTGGCCTTAAAATGTCGGCGCGCGAAGTCATGGACTTGGGGAGCGCGCGTGAAAAATATGCCCGTGGCTTATCGATTGTGATTGAACAATCTCAAATCGATGAGCGATTTTTTGAGCGCTTTAGTCAAATCTTAGAGCCTCACCGAGCAGGTACGGTGCCGGTCAAGGTATACTACCAGCGGCCAGATGCTAGGGTGTGTTTGACGTTAGGTACAGAGTGGCGAGTAACGCCCAGCGATGCATTACTAGATGAATTACAACAGTTGCTTGGCAAAGACCAAGTAGAACTCGAATTTAACTAAAATTCAGCTGCGCAATTGACGAGCTGAGTAAAAAAGGATCGGTAGATGAGCCTAAATTTTCTAGATTTTGAAAAACCTATTGTAGAACTTGAAGCAAAAATTCAGGCACTACGTGATGTCTCTCGTCACGGTGGCAGTTCGTCCGTAGATCTTGAAAAAGAGATTGAACAGCTAGAAAAGAAAAGCTTGGAGCTGAAAAAGAAAATTTTTAGTGATCTTGGTGCATGGCAAGTGGCGCAGATGGCCCGTCACCCACAGCGTCCTTATACTCTGGATTACATTAATAATATGTTTACCGAGTTTGATGAACTAGCCGGAGATCGCGCCTATGCGGATGATAAAGCAATAGTCGGTGGTATTGCCCGCTTAGATGATCGCCCTGTTATGGTTATTGGTCATCAAAAAGGTCGTGAAACGAGAGAAAAAGTGAGACGCAATTTCGGTATGCCTAAACCTGAAGGCTACCGTAAAGCATTGCGTTTAATGCAAATGGCTGAACGTTTTAATATGCCTATCATCACTTTTATTGATACGGCAGGGGCTTATCCTGGTGTGGGTGCTGAAGAGCGTGGACAATCAGAAGCCATCGCCAAAAACCTAAAAGTGATGTCGGGCTTAACCGTTCCCGTGATCTGTAATGTGGTTGGTGAAGGTGGTTCTGGTGGTGCGCTAGCGATTGGGGTGGGGGATTACGTCAATATGCTGCAATATTCAACTTATGCGGTTATCTCTCCTGAAGGGTGTGCCTCTATCTTATGGCGTGATGCGGATAAAGCTCCACAAGCGGCTGAAGCGATGGGGCTAGTGGCTCCTCGTCTAAAAGAGCTTTCTTTGATTGATGAAGTCATTGAAGAACCACTGGGTGGGGCTCATCGTGATCACGTCCAAATGGCAAAAAATCTTAAAGCAATGTTATTACGTCAGCTTTCTGAATTAGAAGCCTTAGATCAAGAATCGTTGTTGGAGCGCCGCTATCAGCGTTTGATGAATTATGGTTATTGCTAACTGAGCACATGATAAAAAGGGGCTGGAGATAATCCAGCCCCTTTTGGTTTTTAGGCCCAAGCGGTACACTGGCCTTTATTTATCAAATCAGCTCAAAAATTATCATGGATTTGTACAATCACTTCTGCCAGCAGTTGCGTGAAAAAGCGGTTCAGTCTCCGGTTTTAGCCTTAAGTGGAGGGGTGGACTCTCGTGTATTATTGCATTTACTTGCCCAATATCATCAGCATTACTCAGTACCCGTCCGAGCGGTACATGTTCATCATGGTTTGAGTGTGAATGCCAATCACTGGGTAGAACAGTGTCAATACTGGTGTGATGAATATCAAATCCCTTTGTCGGTTGAATATGTCTCTCTTGACACACAATGTGGCGAGAGCATTGAACAATTAGCCCGAGACGCGCGTTATACGGTGCTTTCTAAACATATTCAAACACAAGAGACCTTACTGCTGGGGCATCATGCCGACGATCAATTAGAAACCTTTCTACTTGCGTTAAGGCGAGGAAGTGGTCCCAAAGGGTTATCCGCGATGGCGGCTTGGGGGGCTTTTGGTCACGGGCACTTGTTGCGTCCACTTTTACATGTACCACGGTCAGTGATTGAATCTTTTGCTAGCCAGCAGCAGCTACAATGGGTGAATGATGAAAGTAATCAGGATGTGCGTTATGAACGTAATTTTTTGCGCCATCGAGTGACCCCCATTCTTTGCGAACGTTGGCCGACGATTCACCAAGCCGTGCAACGTAGTGCCGAGCTGTGTGCAGAGCAAGAAGCGGTCATTCATGAGTTACTTGCAAACTTGCTTGCATCTGCAATAAGCGAACAAGGGGGATTATCCATTTCCCAGCTACAACCGTGCAGTGAAGTGGTCAGGCGGCAATTAATTCGTCAATGGTTAGCTCAGCAAGGGGTTGTGATGCCTAGTCGGCTCCATACAGAGATGATTTGGCAGCAAGTGGCACTGGCTGAATTATCTGCAAATCCAAAACTTCAATTGAAAGAGTATCAAATACGCCGATTTGATGGAGAGCTTTTCTGTGTCATGTCAATGGGCGATCTTATTGACTGGCAGCAATCGATTCAACTTAATATGCCGCTTATTTTACCGGATCAACTTGGTATATTAACCCTATCAGACTCTCAGCATGGTCATATTGCGTTACCAAAAGAGCGGGATATGCTTTGGGTCTCCTTTAATCCTGAAGGATTATCAGCTTGTCCGGTTGGACGTGCCGGATCTCGAAAATTAAAAAAGCTATTTCAAGAATATCGGATTCCGAGTTGGCAGCGTCGTCGATTACCTATTTTAATGTATAAAGAAAGAGTCGTTGCGATAGCCAGTCTATTTGTGGATCGTGATTTTTCTGGTCAAGATTGTGAACTCATCTGGGATAAATAAGCTTTTCTCATACGACGATGGTTATGATAGATTGGTGTCGTGAATGTAATGGGTAAGGTTGAAGGATGAATAAGATACTAATGGGGTTATGGGTAATTAGCAGTTTATTTACCGGACACGTATTTGCGGCTGGTGACGCAGCGGCAGGAAAGGCGAAGTCTGCCATTTGTGCAACCTGTCATGGTGCCGATGGAATGGCCGTTATTCCTGGCTATCCCAATCTGAAAGGACAAAATGAACAATATTTCATCAGCTCCGTCAATGCATACAAAAACAAGCAGCGCACTGGTGGATTGGCGGTTGTCATGCAAGCACAATCAATGATGCTGAGTGATCAAGATATCGCCGATCTTGCCGCTTACTATTCCAGCTTAAAATAGTGGTTGAACAGCCATTTGGCCCGAGTATCACTTGGGCTTTTTATTGATTGTTTATCACGGCTGACCGATAATACGGGCAATCATCTGCTCGGTTCAGAAAACTTTGATTCGACCAGCAACGAAACCAGTAACAAAAAACGTTTAAGGGATGAACATGAAAAAGATCGAGGCCATTATTAAACCATTTAAACTCGATGATGTCCGTGAAGCGCTGGCTGAAGTGGGAATTACCGGTATGACGGTTTCTGAAGTCAAAGGATTTGGTCGGCAAAAGGGTCATACGGAACTGTACCGTGGCGCGGAATATATGGTGGATTTCTTACCAAAAGTGAAACTGGAAATTGTCGTGACCGAAGAGGTGGCTGACCAATGTGTGGATACGATTATTGAAACCGCACAAACGGGAAAAATTGGCGACGGAAAAATCTTTATTAGTGAGATTGAACGGGTTGTTCGAATTCGAACTGGTGAGGAAGATGAAGACGCGATCTAATGATTGATTTAAGAAGATAAGGCGGCCAGCTAGTCCCTTATCTTCTCGTTGCTATTGTCGCTGGCTTCTCTGATGAAAAAACACTACTTACTCTTATTTCCTCTCCTTGTCATTATCGCTGTTATCTCAGCGTTTCATGTAATTTTTAGTGTACCGACTCAGCCTCAACTATTAACCGTCGGACAAGATATCCATGGACGAGACTTGGTCTGTTACCAAGATCCACATACTTCTGCGCTTGATAAGAATGGCCAATTGAATGTTCTGGTCTGGAATATTTACAAACAAAATCGGCATAATTGGGCTAGCGAGTTAACGCGTTATAGTCAGCAAGCGCAATTGCTGTTATTGCAAGAAGCGAACATGACTGAGGCTCTGAGAGCATGGATTGCAAAGCAAGTGTGGGATGGGGCTTATGTGGATGCTTTTCGTCTCTTTGGGGAGTCTTCCGGTGTGCTGAATTTAGCACATGTAATGCCTAGCCTTGCTTGTGCATATACTCAGTTGGAGCCGCTACTTAGATTACCTAAATCTGGGATTTATGCTCGTTACCCATTAAGTAATGGGCAACAGCTAGCCGTTATCAATCTACATGCCGTTAATTTTACTTATGGGGCAAAGGCATATCGAGAACAACTTGAAGCCTTACTCAATGCTTTACGGCAACATCACGGGCCTATTATTGTCGCGGGAGATTTTAATAGTTGGAGTCAACAACGATTGGCTGTACTAAAATCGGCGTTGTTGGCAATATCATTGCAAGAGGTGGTTTTCTCAGAAGATCATAGAGTGACATTTATTAATGGATTACCACTTGATCATGTTTTTTATAAAGGGCTGGAGTTAGAAACAGCAAAAGCGCCCGAGTCGAGCGCTTCTGATCATAATCCGTTGTTGGTAACGTTTCGCTTACAGGCTCAATAAAGGGTTAAACACTGACTTTTGTGACATCGACATACAGTTTGATCTGCTGGCCCGGTTTTAAATATTTCTGGTTGGACAGATCATTCCACTTTACGATGTCATTCGTTTTCACTTTAAAGCGTGAAGCGATATCGCTCAATGTATCCCCATTACGGACTTGGTAAAAAACGGTACGAATAATGGCACCATCGGTGCTTTTTTTCCAAATGACCAATTCTTGGCCGATACGTAATGTATCTCTTGGCCCCATTCCATTCCATTTTGCCAAGGATTGGTAAGAGACATTGTGAGCTTTGGCAATCGTCCATAAACTTTCACCTCTTTTCACCGTGTGCTTAAGCTTATATTGTCCACGTGCTAATGATTGGGTCTTTTTTAACCGGTTGTTTGCACTGAGTGTATAAGCTTTATCGTCGGTAACCGAGGTGGGAATCATCAAATATTGCCCCACTCGTATAGTGTGACCGGTGAGGTTATTGGCCGTTTGGATAACCTGAGTTGTGGTGTGGTGCTGCTCCGCAATAACGCTGAGGCTATCGCCACTTTTGACTTGGTAGCGAACTAATTTCATTCCTTTGCCGCGGTTGATCTCTACTTGCTGAGTAAAGGATTCTACTCGTTCTATGGGAATTAAAAATTGGTGAGGCCCTTCAGGTGCTGTTGCCCACTGATTATAGGCAGGGTTATAACTTTGTAATTCCTTAACCGTAATACCTGCATAGTTGGCTGCGATGGCTAAATCTAGTTGTTCTTTCGGATCAACTAAAGCCAAGACCGGTTGATTGACGATCATCGGGATACTAATACCATAACGTTCTTGATTGGCAATGATATCGGCGAGGGCTAATAATTTTGGAACATAACCGCTGGTTTCTTTTGGAAGATCCAGTGAGAAGAAATCCGTATCCTTACCTAATCGAGTATTTTTACGAATCGCACTCGATACGCGTCCCCCTCCACTGTTGTAAGCGGCAATCGCTAAATACCAGTCACCATCAAAACGGGTATTGAGGCGAGTTAAATAATCTAAAGCTGCATCTGTTGCAGCGACGACGTCACGTCGGCCGTCATACCAAAAATTCTGTTCTAGGCCGAACATTTTCCCTGTAGCAGGGACAAATTGCCATAATCCGGCAGCACTGCCATGAGAATAGGCAAATGGGTCAAAAGCGCTTTCGACGATAGGCAATAGAGTCAGTTCTAAAGGTAGATTCCGTTGTTCGATTTTTTCGGTAATTAAATAGAGAAAAGGTTCTGCTCGTTTGGCTACTGTCGCTAAATGGTGGGGATGTTTGAGATACCAAGTGCGATAGTAATCCACACTTGGATCATCGGCGATAGGTAAGCTGAGCTGCATCGCAATACGTTGCCACACATCTTCTTGCTCTTGAGGTGTCAGAACTTTAGGTGATACCACCAAGGGTTTGTCCTCCACAGGGGGAGATGACATTGCCTCGGTGATTACCTTAGTACTTGGTGCTGAGGCCGGATGAGATTCAGTACTAAGGTTATGATCAGGCTGGGTAACCTGGCATCCGGCTAATAGCAGAGCTATTAGCCAGCAAAATTCTACTCGCATGTAAAACAGCCTTTTTATCAATTGGCTGCTGATAATACTTGTCGTATGAATCTGATGACAAGCAGCAATTTATTAAAATTCGTTTTTCCACTCACGTAATGCGGTAAAAATAGCTAATGGATCACTTTGCGGTGTACGAGTGGCCACCGATTTCATCACACTGGGGGCATCGGTTCGTAGGAAGGGATTGATCCATTTTTCTCGTCGTAAGGTGGTCGGTAAGGTTGCTTGTCCTTGTGCTCTCAGTCGGATCACCTCATCTCGATAAATTTGTAACTGTTCATTATCCGGTTCAACGGCCATGGCAAAAGCGACATTGCTTGCCGTGTATTCATGGGCGCAATAAACCTCAGTTTCTCCCGGCAGTGCTTGTAATTTACTGAGTGAGGTAAACATTTGCTCCATAGTCCCTTCAAATACCCGACCACAACCTGCGGAAAAAAGGACATCACCACAAAAGAGCTTGCTATCACCAATATATCCAATGTGGCCAAGAGTATGACCAGGAAGATCTAAAATCATAAACCGTTCATCAAACAATTCGATTTGATCACCGCCTTGAACGGGGTGAGTGACGGTTGGTATCGGTTCTTGGGCTGGGCCAACAACATCAACATTTGGATATTGATGAACCAGCTCTGCAACACCACCGATATGATCATGATGATGGTGGGTAATGAGAATGGCTTCTAGAGTGAGCTCATGTTGGGTGAGATAACTCAATACGGGAGCCGCATCACCGGGATCGACTACTGCACAACGACGATCGCTATTTTCAATCAGCCAGATGTAATTATCGTTAAATGCGGGTATGCTTTTGATGTGTAACATGAGTTGTCTCCGGTCACTTGGGTAAAGCGATTTAGCTATGAAACCAGCACGCAGTCAAATAAAAATAGAAAGCCCTCACTCTTGGTCGCAATTGAAAAACGGCCAATGGGTTTGTGAATCGATTCAAACCCGAATAGATGAGTGGTGCCCTAAACTTTTCGGTTACCACATGCTAAAACTGGGTGGCTTGAGCTGTGAATTATCGAGTGGCAATTGCAATATTCAACACCAAGTTCATCTCGATATCCAGAATCCTTTGCATAGTTTGATCGCGGATGCTTATGATTTACCCTTTCTTGAAAAAAGTATTGATGTCACGATTCTTGCCCACCAACTGGATTATTGTGACGATCCGCACCGTATTTTACGTGAAGTAGACCGAGTATTGATTGATGACGGTTACGTAATTATTACTGGCTTTAACCCCATTAGCTTGACTGGCTTTGCGAGTTTAATGCCTTGGCGCAAGCATAATCTCCCTTGGAGTGGGCGCATGTATACTCCCAACCGTATCAAAGACTGGCTGAGTGTACTGAATTACCAAGTGATTGAGTGCGATCAATATGCGCTCTTTCCTATGCAAAAGTACCGCACGTGGTGGACATGGTTAGAAAATGCGTTAGGTGCTTGGGCAAGCCCTGCCGGAAGCCTCTATTTTATCGTGGCGCGTAAGCGGACTTATCCTTTAAAACCGATTAAACCCCATTGGAATCTTAAACGGCGTTTTTCTCCCGTTGGGTTTAATTACCGTATTAAATCATCAGAATAGCCGTTGACGGAATCGAATCTGTTAAGGTTGGTAACCATGATCCTCTTCGGTAGGGTTCTCGGCGGCTGTTCGAGCCAGTTCATCACACATTTCATTTTCCCGATGACCAGCATGGCCTTTAACCCACCGCCATTCAACATGATGTCGGGCGGTTTCTTTATCTAATTTCTGCCAGAGATCGGCATTTTTTACCGGTTTTTTATCTGCGGTTTTCCAGCCTCGTTGTTTCCAATTATGAATCCATTGAGTAATACCTTGGCGGACATATTGACTATCTGTGGTTAAAATGACCTCGCAAGGTTCTTTTAGTATTTGTAGGGCAACGACAGCGGCCAGCATCTCCATTCGATTATTGGTGGTTAGTCGATAGCCTTTTGATAAGGTTTTTTCTACTTGTTTATAACGTAGAACAACGCCATAGCCACCCGGACCAGGATTGCCTAAACAAGAACCGTCAGTGAAAATTTCCACTTGTTTCTTCATGATTTGATACTATTGGGTTACGCACACAATTGGCATAGTCTGACATAGATATCCTTATGAATACTAGCAACAATTCTAACTACGATCGTATTGTGGTTCTCGATACCGAAACCACCGGTATGAACTTTGAAGGAGGCCCTCATTATGAAGGGCATCGAATTATTGAAATCGGTGCGGTGGAGATCATCAACCGCAAACTGACAGGGCGGCACTTTCATGTTTATTTAAAACCCGATCGAGAAATTCAGCCCCAAGCCATCGAAGTCCATGGGATTACCGATGAATTTCTGGTTGATAAGCCTGAATATAAAGACGTTCATCAGGAATTTCTGGACTTCATTAAAGGCGCTGAGTTGGTGGCTCATAACGCCCCCTTCGACGTGGGGTTTATGGACTATGAATTTGGTAAATTAGACGCCGCAATCGGTAAAACAGAGCAGTATTGTAAAATCACCGATACGCTGGCGATGGCGAAGAAAATCTTCCCAGGCAAACGTAACAACTTAGATATATTGTGTGAACGATATGGCATAGATAACTCTCATCGAACATTGCATGGCGCATTGCTCGATGCGGAGATCTTGGCTGATGTTTACCTGTTAATGACAGGGGGGCAGACCTCCTTACAGTTTTCAGCAGGCAATCAAAATGGTGAGCAAGGAAGCAATACCATTAAACGAGTGACGGGTGAACGTAAAAAACTCAAAGTTTTACGTGCATCGGCCGATGAACTACAGGCACACCAAGATCGTTTGGATGTGGTTGAAAAAAATGGTGTTTGCCTCTGGCGTCAGTAGGAGAAATTATGTGGCGGATAGGAATAGCGATATTAGGGTGGCTATTGAGTGTTAATGTGCTGGCAAGTAATGAGTCTGTGATGTCATTGCTGGATAATCGCTTTCGTGTCGATTCTACCATTTCACAAATTACGTTTGTTATTTATCGAGAAAAGAATTCTCAGTCCGTCGTATTAGTCAGGCCGGATGGCACAAAATATTATGCAGGGCGCCATCCGGATCATGTTCGTTGGTATGAAGAGCCATCGATGGATATTGTGTCGATTGAACATCCGATGCCTGGTCCTTGGCAGGCTGTAGGCAAGGTATCACCTAAAAATAATATACGGCTTATTTCTCACTTACAGATGGTGAGTGATGTTTTACCTTCTCGCCTATATCAAGGTGAGGAGATTAAATTTACGGCTCGCTTGCTCTCTGATGGTAAACCTTTGTTGCTCAGAGATTTTCTGGACAGAGTGAATTTAACGGTCACCTTTACAAAATACATTGAAAATGAGCAAGAGTTAGCTAAAGAAGCTCGTCCTTTATCGATTGAGGTGGGGGTTTTTGCTGATGATGGACGAGGGCTGGATGAAAAACCGGGAGATGGAGTTTTCACGGTTGCTCTACCTATCACATTAGAACCGGATAAATATCGGGTACGTATTACTTCAGGAAATGGTGTATTCCTGCGTGCTCAAGAGCAAGACGTCTTAGTCTATCCTTCGCCTATCACGACGACATTCATTCAATCTCGCTCGGAAAATCAGCCACATCAAGTGGTATTGAGTGGTGAAAGCGGCATGATTCAACCGGGGTCTTTGGCGGGGCAAGTGGAGCATAAAGGTGCGAATCAAGAGCCATTTTTAACGCAAGCTCAAGCTAATGAAAAAGCGCTGAATCTCACTTTCTCAATCCCTAACAGTGGTGAATTCGGTCATTATGCTTGGCATGGATTATTGTATGCCACCGATTTAGCGACACAAAGACCACTGGTTTTTCCAATTAAAGAGCACAGTTATAGTGTGGTGAGTGAAATCGATCTCGCTACGACGCGTCGTATGCAAGAGGCTGAGTTGGAGAATTTACGACGATTGCAGCAAGAGCAGTTAATTATCCAAATGCGTGAGGAATCAAGGAAAAAAGCCTTGATTTACATTGTGCTAGGAAATGTTGCTGTCATTCTTTTCGTTTTGATGGGGTGGTTTATTCGCCGTAAATTTAAAGCCAAAGCAGCGGCTACGCCAGAACTACAGCTTAATGTCCCGAAAAAGTAGCTTTCGTTTGAAAAGGGCTCTATGACAAAAAATAAAAAGGAGGCTTGGCCTCCTTTTTATTTTTGCTACCCAATTTGACAGAATATCGGCTTCAAAACCTTAGGCAACTTCCTCTAGCTTTGGACGTGGCTTTTTCGCCGCGAGTGCTTGTGGAGAAAAATCATCCACACTGATGGTGTATAGACGATGAACTTCTGCCTCCTCGAGTCGTTTCGCTTCCTGCTCGGTAATCATTTTCTTCTCAAGGCCAATTTTTGCTAACTCATCCAATCGAGTGAAAGGGTGACGCTGTCCTAGTGCCTGACACAGTTTAGTGAAAATAGGCTCTGCTTGTAGAATCACACTGAGCGCCTGTTCTATTTTGCCTGCTGGGTTGTGCTCTGTTGCGGCTAAATATTGGTAGCGTCCTAAGCGAGTTCGGGTCGCATTCGGTGTTTGAAGAATTTGGGCAACTTGGCTGTCGAGCTTATCGTTAGGCACTTTACGTACTCGGCCAAATGGCATGAGTAGAATTCGTAATAGTTGTCCAAGTACAGGGGTGGGGAAGTTAGCAAGGAATTCATCAATCGCCACCTCTGTCTGTTTTAAGCTGTCTTGCAGCCCCCAATGAACTAATGGTAAATCTTCCGCTGGGCAGCCGTCATTTTCAAAGCGTTTCAGTGTTGCTGAACTTAGGTAAAGTTGACTGAGAATATCGCCCAATCGTGCGGATAAACGTTCTTTTCGTTTAAGGGAGCCGCCCAGTACGGCCATAGAAATATCGGCCAGTAAGGCTAAGTTTGCACTGTAACGGTTAAGTTTTTGGTAGTAGCGTTTGGTGGCATCTTGAGTGGGAGAAAAAGAGCCATAACCATCGGTGAGACCAAGCCAAATGCTACGGACAAGATTACTCAAGGTAAAGCTAATATGGCCGGCCAAAGCTTGGTCAAACTGCGCCAGTGCCCCCGATTGCTCAGAGTGAGCTGCAGCCATTTCATCGAGGACATAAGGGTGACAGCGAATGGCACCTTGCCCGAAGATGATCATTGAGCGAGTGAGGATGTTGGCACCTTCTACGGTGATGGCAATCGGAGAACCTTGATAGCCTCTGGCTAGGAAGTTAGCAGGGCCTAAGCAGATACCTTTACCACCTACGATGTCCATTGCATCAATAATGGCGCGTTGTCCACGGTGGGTACAGTGATACTTAACAATGGCAGAGATAACCGATGGTTTTTCTCCTAAGTCAATCGCGGCGACTGTTAAATTGCTTGCTGCATCCATCACATAAGCATTACCCGCTAAACGGGCTAGTGGCTCTTCAATGCCTTCCATTTGCCCGATCGGTTGCTTAAATTGACGGCGAATACGAGCATAAGCCCCTGTAGCTAAAGCTGCGGTTTTAATACCGCCAGTCGAGTTCGATGGTAAAGTGATTCCTCTGCCAACTGAAAGGCACTCCACCAACATGCGCCAGCCTTGTCCGGCCATTTTAGGGCCGCCGATAATGAAATCTAAGGGAACAAAAAGATCGTGAGCTCGGGTTGGGCCATTTTGAAAAGGAACATTCAGCGGAAAGTGACGGTTACCGATTTCAACCCCTGCTAAATCGGTTGGAATTAAAGCACAAGTGATACCTATGTCGGGGGTATCACCTAATAAGCCGTCGGGATCTTGCAGTTTAAAGGCCAGCCCTAATACTGTGGCAACAGGGGCGAGGGTGATATAACGTTTGTTCCACGTTAGGCGCATTCCCAGCACTTCTTTTCCTTCCCATTTCCCTTTGCAGACAATCCCAAAATCAGGGATAGACCCGGCATCTGAACCCGCTTCTGGGCTAGTTAAGGCAAAACAAGGTATTTCTTTTCCTTCAGCTAAACGAGGTAAATAGTAATTTTGCTGCGCTTCAGTTCCATAATGCTGTAGTAATTCTCCCGGCCCCAATGAATTTGGTACTCCAACGGTGGATGAAAGAACACCTGAAACCCCAGTTAGTTTCTGTAATACCAAAGACTGGGCATAGGCTGAAAATTCTAAGCCACCGTATTTTTTCTTAATAATCATGGCAAAGAATTTATGCTCTTTAAGATATTGCCATACTTCTGGAGGTAAATCGGCCAACTCATGAGTGACTTGATAATCATTGACCATAGCGCAGACTTCATTTACAGGCCCATCTAAAAAAGCCTGTTCTTCTGCACTTAAGGTTGGTGCTTTTATTGTTTTTAGTTGTTGCCAATCGGGCTTACCTTTAAAGAGTTCAGCTTCCCACCAGACGGTGCCTGCATCCAAAGCCTCTTTTTCCGTTTGTGACATAGCGGGAAGCACTTTTTTAAACATCGTTAGTGCTTTACTACTGATAAGGTTTTGTCGTACTGATGGAACGATAAATACAACGATGGCGGCAAGGTATAAAGCCCAAGCAAAGAATCCGGCCTGCCCCGTTATTGATAGCGTTAACATCGTTAACGTCAAGAAAACTAAAGCGGTAAAAAGAGAGGTTCGATGGTATAAGCATGCGCTTAGCACCACAAAAAAAATCAATATTGAGAGCAAGATTTCCATAACTATTTTTCCTTATCCGGACAACTGGGTTCTCTGATGTAAAAGTGGTCTAACTAGTGTGATTGTAATCATTGTGCTAATAAAATGTAAAATGCAATATTGTTTAAAAAGTGTTCTGGATGAAAAGAAAACACAAAAATGTGCTGTATACGCCAATTTTATCGAGAAAAAATCAGGTTAATTGACCAATTTGTGGGGGGGATGCTATCGACAGAGAGAATCGTTTGGGTAAACTCAAGAGCGTGTAAGTTTTCTTTTGAGAAAGCTTTTCTGCCAGCAGAATAATTAAGAGACGAGACCTATGTACCAGGATTTGATTAAACGTGAACTGACGGAAGCGGCTGAAGTACTGAATGCATTTTTAGCAGATGAGCAGAATATTGCCAATATTGAGGCTGCGGCTAAAATGATTGCCGATTCTTTTAAACAAGGGGGCAAAGTTCTTTCTTGTGGGAATGGTGGTTCACATTGTGACGCCATGCATTTTGCAGAAGAGTTAACGGGGCGCTACCGTGAAAATCGTCCGGGTTATCCGGGAATTGCGATTTCTGATCCAAGCCATCTTTCTTGTGTCAGTAACGATTTTGGTTACGATTACGTTTTT
Organism: Vibrio cincinnatiensis; assembly: GCF_022113815.1. Classification (GTDB taxonomy): domain Bacteria; phylum Pseudomonadota; class Gammaproteobacteria; order Enterobacterales; family Vibrionaceae; genus Vibrio; species Vibrio cincinnatiensis_A. Next base: position 38,375 of record NZ_SGOM01000011.1, on the reverse strand, counting down.
TCGCGTTATGTTGAAGCTGTTGGTAGCCAAGGTGATGTCCTCTTTGGTCTTTCGACTTCAGGCAACTCAGGGAATATTTTAAAAGCGATTGAAGCCGCTCAGGCAAAAGGGATGAAAACCATTGCATTGACCGGCAAAGATGGTGGAAAAATGGCGGGGTTAGCGGATGTCGAGATTCGCGTTCCTCATTTTGGCTATGCCGACCGTATTCAAGAAGTACACATTAAAATCATCCACATTATTATCCAATTAATTGAAAAAGAGATGGCATAAACAGGGTGGGCTAACGGTTTGAGTTGGCCCACGGTGAGTGAGATGGTTTAAAGAAGGAGTTGTTTAAACCATGTGTGAATTACTCGGTATGAGTGCCAATGTGCCAACCGATATCTGTTTTAGTTTTACGGGGTTGATGCAGCGCGGCGGAAAAACAGGCCCTCACAGAGACGGTTGGGGGATTACCTTTTATGAAGGGCGTGGCTTTCGAACGTTTAAAGACCCTGCGCCGAGTTGTCAGTCACAAATTGCTCAACTCGTGCAAAATTATCCTATCAAAAGCTGTGCGGTGATCAGTCATATTCGTCAAGCGAATCGTGGTGGCGTGAGTTTAGAAAATACGCACCCCTTTACTCGTGAATTATGGGGGCGTTACTGGACCTTTGCCCATAATGGTCAACTCGTGGATTACCAACATCTCACGCAAGGTCGTCATCGTCCGGTCGGGGAAACGGACAGTGAAGCGGCTTTTTGTTGGTTACTGGATAAACTAGAGCAGCGTTATCCTGAGATTCCTCATAATATGCGGGATGTTTTTCACTATGTAAGCCAGCTTTGCGATGAGCTCCGTGATAAAGGTGTATTCAATATGCTGCTTTCCGATGGAGACTACGTGATGAGCTACTGCACGAATCATCTTTATTGGATTACTCGTCGTGCCCCATTTGGTCATGCTACGTTGATTGATGAGGATGTGGAAGTGAACTTTCAAGAAGAAACCACCCCTAATGATGTGGTGTCAGTGATTGCGACTCAGCCATTAACAGGCAATGAAACTTGGCAACGAATGAAGCCGGGAGAGTTTAATTTATTTTATTTAGGTGAACGAATTGCAACGAATGTTGAGCAATTGAAAGCGGTGGCTTTTGCTGCGCCGAAGCCGGGTAATCAAGCTCCTCAAGCTAAGCTTTAATCAATCAAATAAAAAAGGGTAGCAGAGCTACCCTTTTTCATTTGATTAATACTACGGCCTGTTATTGGTCGGCATAACCATGGATCCCCAGAGGTTCACCATCTAAAAAGGCTTTACCTTGCTTCATGGATAAACGCTCTTCCACAAACCACTGCACCACTAGCGGATAGATGCGATACTCTTGAGTTTGCACTCTCGCTGTCAGTGTCTCAACCGTATCTTCATCAAAAATGGGCACTTTTGCTTGAAGAATGACAGGGCCACCATCCAATTGTTCTGTCACAAAATGGACGCTTGTACCATGTTCTTCATCCCCAGCATGAATGGCTCTTTGATAGGTGTTAAGGCCAGGATACTTAGGTAATAGTGAAGGGTGAATATTAATCATGCGCCCTAAGTAGTGCCGAACAAAATCACTACTGAGAATACGCATATAGCCAGCAAGAACGATCAAATCCGGTTTGTATTCATCAATATGCAGCATTAATGCTTCATCAAAAGCATCACGAGTCTCATAAGCCTTAGGATCAACAAAGTGTGCCGCTGCTCCCGCTTTTTTGGCCCGTTCTAAAGCATACGCTGTTGCTTTGTTTGAAAAAACAGCCGTTACTTTGCCACCATGTCTACTTGTCTCACAAGCATCAATGATCGCTTGTAAATTGGAACCATTCCCTGAAACTAAAACAACAATACTTTTCATGAATTATTTAATCTCTACTTGCTCTTCATTGGCTTGTGCCGATGCTATTTCACCGATAACCCACGCATTTTCGCCTTCTTGTTGTAACAGCTCCACGGCGGCTTGTGCTTGATTTTTCGGTAGGGCAATAATCAGCCCGACACCACAGTTGAAGGTGCGATACATTTCGTGTGTCGTCACATTCCCTTTCTGTTGTAACCACGTGAAAATGGCTGGCCACTGCCAACTGTTGCCATCAATCACGGCTTTCGTTCCTTCTGGTAACACGCGAGGGATGTTTTCCCAGAAACCACCGCCAGTAATATGCGAAATGGCGTGAATATCGTGTTCAGCAATCAGTTTTAATCCTGATTTGATATAGATTTTGGTTGGCTCCAATAGATGTTCGCCAATGGTTTTACCTTCCAGCATTTCGTTTTTATCAGCACCGGACACTTCCAGAATCTTACGAACCAGAGAATAACCATTTGAGTGCGGACCGCTAGAACCGACAGCGATCAGAGCATCTCCCGCTGCCACTTTGCTACCGTCGATGATGTCTTCTTTTTCTACCACACCGACACAAAAACCCGCGACATCATAGTCTTCGCCTTCATACATTCCGGGCATTTCTGCGGTTTCGCCACCAATCAGAGCACAGCCTGCTTGAACGCAGCCGTCAGCAATACCAGAGACTACATCTGCTGCTGTCTCTACATCCAGTTTACCAGTGGCATAATAATCAAGGAAAAAGAGCGGTTCTGCACCTTGCACAATTAAGTCGTTTACGCACATGGCGACTAAATCAATTCCAATGGTGTCATGCTTTTTCATATCCAAAGCCAGTCGTAGTTTAGTTCCGACACCGTCGGTTCCTGATACGAGAACGGGCTGTTTATATTTAGTTGGGAGTTCACATAAGGCACCAAAGCCACCAATACCACCCATGACTTCAGGGCGACGAGTACGCTTTACTGCACCTTTAATTCGTTCAACAAGCGCATTGCCTGCATCGATATCTACGCCAGCATCTTTGTAGCTAAGAGAAGTGTTGTTACCGCTCACGGGGAAAGTCCTCGATATAGTTGGATATGAAAACGAGGCTATTCTACAGGGCTTAAAACAAAAAGGAAAACGTTTGCGTCAGATTTTTATCGAGATTTTAGGTCGGAAAATCGCAAGAAATGAGTGTATAATCGGAAAGTTTATTTAAATTATGCCGGAGATGGAAATGAAAGTTGTTGAAGTAAAACACCCTCTAGTAAAACATAAAATTGGCCTGATGCGAGAAGGTGATATCAGCACGAAACGTTTTCGTGAGTTAGCAACCGAAGTCGGTAGCTTGTTAACTTATGAAGCAACTGCTGACTTTGAAACAGAAAAAGTAACCATTGAAGGCTGGAACGGCCCCGTTGAAGTTGATCAAATTAAAGGTAAGAAGGTAACGGTCGTTCCCATTTTACGGGCTGGGTTGGGTATGATGGATGGGGTATTGGAACATATTCCAAGTGCTCGTATTAGTGTTGTGGGCGTTTATCGAGATGAAGAAACATTAGAACCCGTTCCTTACTTCAACAAACTGGCTTCCAATATTGAAGAGCGCATTGCGATGGTGGTCGACCCAATGCTGGCTACTGGGGGGTCGATGATTGCCACCATTGATCTACTTAAAGAGAAAGGATGTAACCAAATTAAAGTCTTGGTTTTAGTTTCTGCGCCTGAAGGTATTGAAGCGTTGGCAAAAGCACACCCAGATGTTGAGTTGTACACGGCTGCCATTGATGAAAAGTTGAATGATAAAGGCTATATCGTTCCTGGTTTAGGAGATGCCGGGGATAAGATCTTCGGGACGAAATAGTTCAGTTATTTTGTAAAGAAGAGGAGCCAATGGCTCCTCTTCTTTATTTCGGTTATTTACTTAGACGTAGCGTTCCGCTTTTTCTTGTTGTGTTTTTTGATGTGTTTTTATTGCTTGCTGTTGATGAATCATGATGTATACGCCCTTTTTTAGAATTAGGTGCATGGCGGTATTCATGTGCCTCTCGGCCTTTAAAGGTTCGATGCGTGACCGGTTTTGAGGCTCGACTATCGAATAATTTCGCATCGGTTGCTTTTTGGATAGTTTGGCCTTTACTGTCCGTACGGGATGCTTCTTCGGTACTAATTGACCCTTCACACATGGCTAAGATTTCGCTGACCTCAGCTTCCGTTAAATAACGCCATTGACCGTTAGGAATACCATCTAAGGTGATGTTCATGATCCTTACTCGGCGTAATTTAAACACTTCATAACCTAGTGCTTCACACATACGGCGAATTTGTCGGTTTAAGCCTTGAGTGAGAACAATGCGAAATGCATATTTTGTTTCTTGAGTTATTTTGCAAGGAAGCGTCACCGTATCAAGAATATTTACACCATTGGCCATCTGGCGAATAAATTCATCAGTGATCGGTTTATTTACCCGTACCACATACTCTTTTTCGTGATTATTCCCTGCGCGGAGAATTTTATTCACAATATCCCCATCATTAGTTAAAAAGATTAATCCATCTGAGGGTTTATCTAAGCGGCCGATAGGAAAAATACGTTTGCTATGGCCAATGAAATCAACAATGTTTCCAGGGACATCTCGTTCCGTCGTACAGGTAATCCCAGTAGGTTTATTTAATGCGATATAGATAGTTTTTTCTTTATAGCCAACCGGGGTGCCATCAATACAGACGGTATCTTGCTCTGTGACTTTACTGCCCATTTGGGGAATTTGACCATTAATGGTGACTCGGCCTTGTTCGATCAATTTATCGGCTTCTCGACGAGAGCAAAATCCTGTTTCACTGATGTATTTATTTAAACGTTTTTCATTGGTTGACATGGTTGCTCCTGACGTTTCTCAACGGAGTGGTAAATCAAAATGATAATGCTATCTGTATAATGCGAATATAGCGCGAGTATTTTACCAGCTATTGTGGGTTAACCAAGCCGTTTTTGGTGTCGTTCTCGGTTATCATTTTTTTGGTTACGGCTTTTCCGAAGTAAAAGGTAGAGGGCTCCCGTTCCTCCATGGAAACGTTGTGCGCTATGGACACATTGCACTTCATCAATTTGAGTTAACCAATGGGTGACAAAGCTTTTCATCATCGCAGGTGGGGTAGATCGTTCGCCCCGCCCATGTATGATTAATAGAGTTCGCATATCTAATTTCATGCAGTGAGTTAAGAAACGGGTGACTTCCTCTCGTGCTTGTTTGAGCGTTTTACGGTGTAAGTCAAGCCTAGCCTGAATCGGGTATTTGCCTAACCGTAATTTCTTATACACACCATCTTGTACGCCATCTTTCTTATATTCCACCACATCATCGGGCTTTAGCATCGGAGCAGAGTCGATCGAAAGATAATCGGGATCTTGTTCTGAAAGGGTGATGGCGGATTGACGTTTTGCTAATTGTGCATCAGTAACGGTGTGCCCTTTTTTGAGTTCAGCCACGTCATGGGTGAGCGGTTTAACATCTCCCATCATTTGCTGAAATAGAGCTAAATCATCATCGTGAGACATAGTGGTGCCTGAAAAGAGTCATTCGATAGCTCGATTATACCGATTCAGGTAAGAAGATGATCAGAGAAAGAATAAAAAACCGGAGTAGACAAGTTATCTACTCCGGTGCATAGCATGTCACTATTATAAATAGGTGCTAAGCGATCTAGTGAGGAGATTTGTCGTTCATGACTTTGTAGATGAAGAAAGCTGCATAGAACAGCATCAGACAAATTGCCTCGATAATCACTATCATTGTTGATAGTCCCATTGCATTACCAAATAGGAGATCGAGTCAAAAGTCCACGTTACCTCCAAAGTGTTCGAAGACAGGTTTACGTTAAGATGTGGCTAAAACTTCAACACTGATCTGGATCAATTGTATAGCTAAGGTTGCGGTTATGTTTCTTTCACTGTGCAATTAATCACATTTTTATGGTGTTTGTCTGTCTTTTGTTCGGACAAGAACGGAAAAAGAGAAAAGCAGAGAAAAGCACTTGCTTAACGAAACAGAATGGGTAACATACGCTCCGTTGTCGGTGAATAGCGCAGTTTAGTCGCGTATCTCCGGTTTTAGGAATAGCGGAGCAGAGGGCGACCCTCTCGTTAGATATTCTTAAACAAAACTTCGTCGGTGAATAGCGCAGTTTGGTAGCGTATCTCCGGTTTTAGGAATAGCGGAGCAGAGGGCGACCCTCTCGTTAGATATTCTTAAACAAAACTTCGTCGGTGAATAGCGCAGTTTGGTAGCGTATCTGGTTTGGGACCAGAGGGTCGGGGGTTCGAATCCCTCTTCACCGACCACTTATTCTAGAGCCCTAGCATTAATGCTGGGGCTTTGTACTTTCTAGAGTTTATTTAAAGAGAGTCGGGGGTTCGCCTGATATTTCAAATTCGGCTCTTCACTGATCATGATTGTAAGCCTCAGTTAAAAGTCTGGGGCTTTTTAGTATCCGTCTTTTATCGCGCGAAGGAGCAAGTGGCCGGTTGGCTTTGGCTTTGGCTTAATGGTTTAACCATAAATCCTTGTTCTTTTAGTAAATCCAGTACATTGTTTTTACCCACTAAATGAAGAGCACCAACCACCATGACATAATACCCATCCGATTTGGGGTAAAAAGTCTGAGAGCTGAGCTTTTTGGCCCATTCATGGTTACGTTGGGTTATAAAGGCTTTCTCCATACTTTCAGACATCCCGCTGTGATGCATCATGGCTTCTAACTTTTCTTTATCACCTTTCTGCCAGCTTTCAATTAAACATTCAGTCATGCTTTGATTGGTGTCCCATTCATCCAGTAATGTAACGAGCATCTCTTGACCACTGTTAGGCAAACTGGCTAATAAGTCGACCTGATATTGCAAGCTTTCGAGACTGATTAATGGCACACCCGCTTGTTTAGCTTTTCGAATTAAGTGGGCATCAACCCCTTTATAAGCTGAGTAGCCAAGTTGTTGAAATTGAAGAAATTGCAGCACGAGAGCACTACGCCACGGAGGCTGCTGTAATAAAGTATCGGCATCTTGGTTTAATTGCTTGGCTAAGAGCGCCAGTTGCTTTTGTTGTGGCTGTGTTAAGGTTTGCCCACTGGTTAGATAGATGGGCGGCGGCGTGATATCGGGTGAGGCTTGAGTGTCGGCTTCAATGATCAAACCATGGCTTTTCCCCAACGCATCATAAACTGGAGTCGGTAATGGATACATCGCTGGAGTGCCTACGTGGATAGAGCCTATCACCATTAGTACTAAGTTATCTTTTTGTGCTTGCCAATAAAGTGGTTCGGCTTGGCTTGAGAAGGGAAAGAGCAACAGTAACCCAAGCATAAATCGAGTCGTTTGCAAGAGAGTATCCTTATATCTATTTGAGCTAAAAACGTTACTTTAACGAAGTTTAAACGAATTTGACGATTGAATATGTTCGACACTAGTCACAAATTGGTTTTTATCTTTCTCTATATCGTTAAAGGGAAAATTTCTCAGAATGAATCAGATCACATTAATGATGAAGTCTGAATCTATTTGTGTGACTTTGATCGAGTAAATCTCGTCAAAATAGAAGTGTCGATTTTGACGTTGATTTTAATTTATTGATATAAAAGCTTTTTTGTTTATTTTAAAAGCTAAATTTTGAACTTGATCACCTCATGACTGGATTAATTTTACGGCTAGAAATAACTCGCGTTATGGTGAGTGTCATTAAGTGTAGCCAGTGGCTGACGTCGTCGTGAGATGTGAAGGGATGCATTACCGTTCCATCCGTTTTCAACCTAAAAGTAAGGTATTTCTTATGTTGAACAAGAGTGTGATTGCCGTTTCAGTGATAGCAACTTTAGCCGGTTGCTCGATGATGAATTCATCAAACCAGTCTGTAGTTAATTCACTCGCGGATAACCTAGATATTCATTATACCGTTTTAACCAACCATGGTGCTGATGAAGGGCTTGAATGCCAAGCATTGGGCGCAGAGTGGGCTTCTTGTAATAAAGTGAATATGACCTTGGTAAACCAAGGAAATACAATTGATTCAAAAGATTGGGCAATTTACTTCCATAGTATTCGTTTGATTTTGGATGTAGACAGCGATCAATTTAAAGTGACCCGTGTTACTGGAGATTTACATAAACTGGAACCCACCGAATCATTTACTGGATTTGCTGAGGGAGAAAGCATAACTCTTCCTTTGATTGGTGAATATTGGCAGTTATTTGAAACAGACTTTATGCCTCGTGCTTTTGTTACCGCACCGAATGCAGAACCTAAAGTTATTGCATCGCTCAATACTGAAGAGGTCGATAGCTTTGTGAGTGGGCTCGATGGAAATAATTTAAAACGTACCCCTAGCGATAATAATGTCTTTGCTAATGCACTGACCCGCTTTGAGAAAAATTCTGATGTGGCTTTGCAAGATGTCTCAAGCACATTGTTGCCAACGCCAATGACCGTGGAAAAAGGTAATGGAAGCTTAAATATTTCGGCGGGTTTCGCATTGCCGAAAGCAGTTTTTGATGAGGATCAACTGACTGCAATTCAAACACGGGCTTCTATTGTTGGTACCAGTGTTAGTGGTTCTGTTCCGGTTTCTATTACTGTAACACCAAAACCATTTAGCGGAGAGCTAGCGAAATCAGGAGCCTATCAGCTTCGTATTCATGATAAAGGCATTGTGATTCATGCGTTTGACCAAGCGGGAGCTTTTTACGCGGTACAATCAATTTTTGGATTGATCGATAGTCAGCAATCAGATGTATTGCCTCAATTGGTTATTAAAGATGCTCCTCGTTTTGCTTATCGCGGCATCATGGTTGACGTTGCCCGTAACTTCCATAGTAAATCGGCCATTTTAGCGACACTCGATCAAATGGCGGCTTATAAAATGAACAAGCTGCACCTACACCTTACTGATGACGAGGGGTGGAGAATTGAGATCCCTGGGTTACCTGAGTTAACGGATATTGGTAGCCAGCGCTGCTTTGACTTAACCGAAACAGAATGTGTTCTACCTCAGCTAGGCTCAGGCCCTGGTAGTGATAACTTTGGATCCGGTTATTTTAGTAAGGATGACTACATTGAAATTCTTCAATACGCCAAAGCTCGTCATATTGAAGTGATTCCTGAAGTGGATATGCCTGCTCACGCCCGTGCAGCGGTGGTCTCAATGGAAGCGCGTTACCAGCGCTTAATGCAGGAAGGGAAAGAAGCAGCGGCTAATGAATTTCGTTTGTTAGATCCACAAGACAGCTCAACGGTGACCACGGTGCAATTCTATGACCGTTTAAGTTTCATTAACCCTTGCCTTGATTCATCGACACGTTTTGTCGATAAAGTAGTCAGTGAAATTGCTGCCATGCACCAACAAGCGGGGATGCCATTAACCACATGGCATTTTGGTGGCGATGAAGCTAAGAACATTAAACTTGGGGCGGGTTTCCAAGATCTTAATGCTACCGATAAAGTGAGTTGGAAAGGTAATATTGATCTTTCAGAGCAAGATCAGCCTTTTGCTCAATCACCGCAGTGTCAAGCTATGATCTCTCGTGGTGAGGTCAGCGACTTTGATCATTTACCTAGTCACTTTGCAGAACAAGTTTCAAAGCTTGTGAGCAAACAAGGGATTCCTCACTTCCAAGCTTGGCAGGATGGGTTGAAATACAGCGATGATGCTGAGTCATTTGCGACTCAGACTACCCGAGTTAACTTCTGGGATGTCTTGTATTGGGGCGGAACGTCATCCGCTTATGAATGGGCAGAGAAAGGTTATGATGTGATCATTTCTAACCCTGACTATGTATATATGGATATGCCTTATGAAGCGGATCCTAAAGAGCGAGGTTATTATTGGGCAACACGTGCCACCGATACACGTAAGATGTTTGGTTTTGCACCAGAGAACTTGCCACAGAATGCTGAAACCTCACTGGATCGTGATGGCAATGGATTTAGTGGCAAAGGGGAAGTGAAAGCGAAGCCATTCTATGGTCTCTCTGCCCAGCTATGGTCTGAAACGGTACGTAGTGATGAGCAATATGAGTATATGGTATTCCCTAGAGTCTTGGCTGCTGCTGAGCGAGCTTGGCACCGAGCCAGTTGGGAGAATCGCTACCAAGTGGGCGTTGAATACTCACAGCAAACCACTCGTGTTAATCAAAAAGCGTTAACGGCGGACTGGAATCGTTTTGCCAACGTCGTTGGGCAACGTGAGCTAGCAAAATTGGAAAAAGCGGGCATTGATTATCGTCTCCCAGTTCCTGGTGCGACGATCAAGAACGGACATTTGGCCATGAACGTTCAGTTCCCCGGTGTGACGTTGCAATATTCATTAGATGGTGAGCAATGGCAGAACTTTGATGCGGCGAATGCTCCTAAAGTGAATGGTAAAGTGTGGATTCGCTCGCTATCTGCCAGTGGGCAACGAGCAAGCCGTGTTACGATGATTGAATAATCACTTGATACATTGAATTCATTTCACAATCGATTAAGCCTCTCACGTGTGAGAGGCTTTTTTTCATGATGAGCCGACTTTTAACCATTTAGAGAGTCGGTTGGTATTTATCAATGCTCACGAAAAGTCGCCACTTCTCCTTGGGCATTAAAGACATAGACTCGATAGCTATCTTTATGGTCACCATACTCCATACCGGGAGAGCCTAGTGGCATTCCCGGAACTGCTAAACCTTTTGCATCCTCTGGAGGGTTGGCTAAAAAATCTTGAATATCTTTGGCGGGAATATGCCCTTCAAATAAATATCCATTGATTTCAGCTGTGTGGCAAGAGGCTAACTTGGGAGCAATGCCTAACTGCTGCTTGATTTTTGCCATATCCTGATGAGGGACATCCGTTACTGTAAATCCATTTTGTTGCAAATGTTGGCTCCACTCACTGCAGCAACCACAAGTGGGAGATTTATGGTTAACCACTTGATAGGCTAATGCCTGGGTCGATAGCAGGCTAACTAGGCTTGCGGTCAATATTCGTAACATCATTTTGATACCTTTCCTTTAATCATGAAAACGGGTTTTGACTAAGCGTAGTCGATTAGCATTGCTCACCACGGTAATAGAGGAAAGTGCCATTGCCGCCCCAGCAACCACTGGGCTAAGTAAAAAACCGAATGTGGGATAAAGCACCCCAGCGGCAATCGGAATGCCAAGCGTATTGTAAATAAAGGCACCAAAGAGGTTTTGACGCATATTTTTCAACGTAGCTTTAGAGAGTTCAATGGCATTGACCACGGCCAGTGGTGATGAATTCAAGAGTGTCATTTGCGCACTTTCAATGGCGACATCACTGCCGCTACCCATGGCTATGCCAATGTCTGCTTGTGCTAGCGCTGGCGCATCATTGATGCCATCTCCCACCATTGCAACATGTCGCCCTTGCTGTTGCAGCGCTTGAATATGTTGCGCTTTTTGATCGGGTAACACCTGAGCGATGACTTGAGCAATGCCTAACTGTTTGGCTATCGCATCGGCAACACTTTGCTGGTCACCCGTTAACATAACGCTATGAATGCCCATTTCGTTGAGTGCTCGAACGGCTTTTACGGCGCTTTCTTTAATGGGATCGGCAATCGCAATTAACCCGATTAAGTGGTTATTGCGAGCAATGGCTACTGGTGTCCATGCCTGTTTAGCAAAGGTGTCGATTGTCTGTTGCGCGATGGTGAGATCAACCGTGAGAGTGTGCATATGCGGTAAAGAGCCAATAACTATCTCATCACCTTGATACTGCGCTTTTATCCCTTTACCACGTTGATTTTCAAATTGTTCAATTGCGATTGCACTCACTTGTTGCTGCTGGGCATAAGCACAAATCGCTTTGGCTAATGGATGTTCGGAGTGTTGCTCTAGCCCAAAAGCGAGGCTCAGTAAGGTGGATTCATCTCCTTCAAGGCAGACCACCTGTTGTACGCTCGGTTTACCTTGGGTCAATGTGCCCGTTTTATCAAAGACGACCGTATCAATGTTACTGGCTGATTGTAAAACGTTAGCATCACGAATCAAAATGCCCATTTCTGCGGCTTTACCCACACCAACGGTAACCGACAGCGGGGTGGCTAAGCCAAGCGCACAAGGGCAAGCAATAATCAGTACGGTGGTGGCAACCACTAGCATATAACTGGCTTTAGGGTCCGGGCCAAACCAAAACCACATGGCGGCAGAAAAGAGCGCAATGGCGACAACCACCGGCACAAAGACCGCGGAAATTTGGTCGGCTAATTTGGCAATGGCTGGTTTACTGCTTTGTGCTTGACGAACCATTTGAATAATACGAGCCAGCATGGTTTGCGAACCAATTCCGGTGGCTTGGATCAATAAGCTGCCGTCTTGGTTGATGGTGCCTGCGGATACCGAGTCTCCAACCTGCTTATGAACTGGTAGCGGTTCTCCGGTCAGCATCGCTTCATCTACGTAAGAGTCACCTTCTAACACTGTGCCATCAACTGGGGTTTTTTCTCCCGGTTTGACACGTAAATTCATCCCTTGGGTAATGTCTGCTACCGCAATGATCCGCTCACCCTCTTCTGTCACTTGAGTGGCTTGTTGTGGCTGTAAATTGATTAATGCTTGCAGTGATTGCGTGGTTCTGGCTTTTGCTTTGGCTTCAATATAGTGGCCTAGGGAGATAAGCCCAATAATCATGGCAGAAGCTTCAAAGTAAACATGACGCGCCGCCATCGGGAACCAATGAGGAAAGCTCACCACTAACATGGAGTAAAACCAAGCGGAACCGGTACCTAAGGCAACTAAAGTATCCATGGTGGCTCGGCGGTGAGTTAAGGCTTGCCAAGCATTGACATAAAAGCTACGTCCGGCACTGGCGAGCAGAGCGAGACAGGTAAGCCCAACGATACCCCAGCCAAGTTGGTCTTTGCTGCTTGCAATCATCATGCTGCCGCCGAAGACTCCCCAAGCCATCAGTGGACCACCCAGCAGTAAACCCAGAATAGCGCTGCGTTTATGCTCACGTTGCGAAGCAGCTAATTGCAACTGCTGTTTTTCTTGTTGTTGATTGGGATCGTCAATGGCTTCCGCCTGATAACCCGCTTGTTTCACTGCGGCTAACAGCTGCTTGGTAAGCGGGTGCTCACTCATAACTAATGCGCTTTGCTCAGCTAAATTCACTTGAGCTTTCTGGACACCGGAAACGGAAGTTAATGCCTTTTCCACGGAAGAGACACAACTGGCACAGGTCATTCCCTGAATCAGTAAGTGGGTATTTACCTTGCTGATGTCTGATTGACTCTCAATATGCGGTGTGGTGAGTGGTGATACCTGTTGTGCCGAGTTGGGGTTGGCTTCAACCTCGAGCTTATCCACGGGTTGCAAGCTTGCCTGATAGCCAACTTGCTGCACCTTATCGATAATCTCTGCGTCAGAGAGTGTTGTGACTAAGCTGAGAGTTGTTTTTGTGACATCCAATCGAGCAATACGCGGCTCTTGGTTCAGCGCTGTGGTGAGTTTATTGACGCACTTACCACAGTTAAGACCAGCTAAGAAAAAGTTCATAGGCTGGGCGGTTTGATAACCCAGCGATTCAATACTATCCATAACATTATCGAGTGGAACCTCTGTGTCCAATTCAATAAACGTTGGCGATAGCGAATGGATATGCACCGTAAAGTCACTCTCTAGTTGGCGCTCAAGCTTACGGGCGCAACCCATACAATTCAACCCAGATAACGGTAAAGCATAATGGTTCATGATGATCCCTCCGAGATATTGAGTTAAGGATAAACCTTGACCTAAAGGTAAGGTCAAGGGGGTTTCTTGAAGTTTCTTGGGTCTGTGCAATGGGAGTGATAGAATGACGCGCAAAATTTCGCTTATGCCAACATCCGGCTGAAGTTTCAGAAAAAGGTAATAAATAATGACGGTTAAAACTCGTTTTGCTCCTAGCCCAACTGGCTATCTACACGTAGGGGGAGCTCGTACAGCTCTTTATTCTTGGTTATATGCCAAAAGCCAAGGCGGGGAATTTGTGCTACGTATTGAAGATACCGACTTAGAGCGATCAACTCAGGCGGCGGTTGATGCCATTCTTGAGGGAATGACGTGGCTTGGTCTGGAGTGGGATGAAGGTCCTTACTACCAAACTAAGCGCTTTGATCGTTATAACGAAGTGGTTGACCAACTGTTAGCGGAAGATAAAGCCTATAAATGTTATGCCTCGAAAGAGCTGCTGGATGAAATTCGCGCAGAGCAAGAAGCCAATAAAGAGATGCCACGCTACGATGCCGATCATCCTAAAATTCAAGCCGTGAATGCTGCAGCGAAAGAGGGCGATCCTTGCGTTATTCGTTTCCGTAACCCGAAAGACGGCAGTGTGGTTTTTGATGACCAAATTCGTGGCCGAATTGAAATTCGTAATGATCAGTTAGATGACTTGATCATTCGCCGTACAGACGGTTCGCCGACCTATAACTTTTGTGTCGTGGTCGATGATGTCGATATGGGAATTACTCACGTTATTCGTGGTGAAGATCATATCAATAATACTCCTCGCCAGATCAATATCTATAAAGCGATGGGCGCAACCATTCCAACCTTTGCTCACTGTGCGATGATTTTAGGTGATGATGGCGCAAAACTCTCTAAGCGTCATGGTGCGGTTTCTGTGATGCAGTATCGTGATGAAGGGTATCTGCCTGAAGCCTTGATCAACTACTTAGTGCGTTTAGGCTGGGGTCATGGTGATCAAGAGATCTTTACTCGTGAAGAGATGATTAACCTCTTTAGCTTAAATGCGATTTCTAAATCGGCATCCGCCTTTAATACCGATAAGTTGTTATGGTTAAACAACCATTACATCAAAACCTCTGATCCTGAATATGTGGCAAAACACCTTGAGTGGCACTTTGCTCAGCAAGGGATTGATAAAAACCAAGGCCCAGCTATGGCAGACATCGTTCGCTTAGTGGGTGAGCGTTGCCATACCTTGGTTGAGCTGGCTGAACAGTCTCGCTATTTCTACCAAGACTTTAGTGAATTTGAAGCCAATGCAGCGAAAAAACATTTACGCGGCGTTGCTAAAGAGCCTCTTGCTTTAGCTTTAAATAAAATTGAAGCCTTAACGGAGTGGAGTGTTGAAATGCTCCATCAAGTGATTGCAGAGGTTTGTGAAGAGTTAGAGATTGGTATGGGCAAAATTGGGATGCCGCTGCGAGTTGCTGTCACCGGTGGTGGTCAATCCCCCTCTGTTGATGCTGTCATGCACTTGATCGGTAAAGAGCGAGTGATGAAACGTATTCAAATGGCATTGGATTTTATTGCAGAGCGTGAAGCGAACGCATAATCTCCTTTTTATTATTTAAACCGTAGCGCTTGCTACGGTTTTTTTGTACCTAACGAAATTAATTCATAACTTATTGAATGGATTACGTTATTCATCTTCGCCACCCTTATGGCAATTCTTATTTTTATATGGATAGGTCACAGGGTAATTGCTTTTACTCTTTCTTATTACGTTAAGGTGACAAAAAATTAACATGGCAACCTGTTTCTTTTGGATATATTTATTATAGTTATTAATGTGGTCCGTTGTATTACGGTGGGCTTGATGTTTTGCCTCGAGTGAAACGTCAAGGCTGAAATAATGATAATAAAGAGTCAAAAGGAAGGGTTATGAAAAAGTTAGTTGCAATGATCTCGGCATCTTTAATGGCCGCCTCATCATCAGCGATAGCCGATGTTTACCTTGGGGGTAAAATTGGGCAGACATGGTTTGATGATTCATGCCGCTCTGGAGAAGCATGTGACGATAGAGATACAACGCTAGGGGCTTACCTCGGCTATAACATGAATGATTGGTTAGCCGTTGAAGCAGGGTATGACATGCTAGGGAAATTTACTGGGGTTGGGCTTAATGATGAAAGGGTTAAAGCGATTACATTAGCGCCCAAATTTACTTTGCCAATCTCTCAACATGTTGGTCTTTATGCCAAGCTTGGTGGAGCGTATGTTGATTATGGTAGTGAAAATGATTATTCCTTCCTCGGTGCTGCGGGGGCGGAGTTTGCCGTTAGTTCGAATGTATCGCTACGCACCGAATATCAATTGTTAACGGATATTAATAATGATCAGGTAAGAGCAGAAGCGAATACCGTTTCATTAGGTGTGAGCTATCGTTTTGGCGGAAATACACAACCGGCCACAGAAAGTGAAAGCCGACCGGTTGAGGAAGTTGCGATGATCGAAGAAGAGCCGATTGTTGAAGCAGAACCGAAAATCGTGCATAAAACATTTGAGTTCCAGAAGTTAGACAGCAACAATTTTGCACTCAATAGCGCTAAACTTAATGAAGAGAGTAAAGAGCAACTTAATGATTTAGTTCTCTTTTTAAATGAATATCCTCAAGCAAATGTTGTGGTGACAGGACACACAGACTCATCTGGGTCGGCGGCGTATAACCAAACTCTATCAGAGAAACGAGCCAAAGCTGTTGCTGATGCTATCGTTGAACGTGGTATTGAGCCATCACGTGTTTCTTGGCAAGGAGAAGGTGAGAACAAGCCCGTTGCCTCTAATGCCACAGCTAATGGGCGAGAGCTTAACCGTCGAGTGGATATCGTTATACCTGAGTTTGAATACTCAGTTAAACAATAATAAGCCCAGTGCTGTATCGATAATGCAATAAAGCCCACCATAGTGGGCTTTGAGTGTATTCATTACCGTGATTACTACTGCATCTATTTTAAGTCAATGCTGTTTAAACGGCCCATATAGATAAGAATATCAAGGTACTCTTTGTGGGCATCCAGTAACGCTTTTTTCGTTTTAGTATAAGCAGCCAGCTTGCCGTGTCTTTTAATTGAGCAAACGACACTGTTAAAGGAGCAGTGGCCTCTTGTGTCATAACTACGCCAAGCGGCAATATAGCAAGCATCACGATAGTCTGGGTTTTCTTTGGTTGGGCGAGGCTTGTAAATGATTTTGGGTTCCAAGCTATGAGGCAGTCGAGTCATTAAATAGGGATCTTTAAGAATTTTTCTCCAAAACTTTCCCCACATTTCACGACCAAGCTCATTACGCAGCTTAATGGCTTTCTTTAAGCCTTTTTTTTCTCCGATACGAATATAACCGACTGACCGATGCAAAACGGTATCATCGGGCGTGTGAATATGAATTTTATAGGCGGTTTTCGCTTTTGAGATAAAGCGATGGCCAGTATTCGTTTCTAGGTTACTTTTTTTCATACCTATCGCTATAGATTATTTTGTTAATAACGGGGGTGGCAATAGTAATCGGGATAACTAGATTAGTCTAAAACAATAAAAGTATAGTACATCAGAAACGTGTCAGAATTGTATGATGATTGATTTGTTCACCTTATCTATCAAATGGAACCATGTTGGAAAGCAAGGGGATCAGTGTTAATAATAGTTAGATTCCATACTTGTACATGATTTTTAAATGTACATAGAATGGGGTGGCTAACCATTGAGTTTTAATTGGCTATTTTAGGGATAGATAATGGAAAATCGAGTTCGCCATATTCATCAACATTTTTGGAGAGGAAAGCATTTTCCACAACTGGTCATCCGTTCGACTCAACAGAGTTTCAACGCTTATAAAGCACATAGTCATGCGGAGTTTTCAATTGGGATGATCACAGCGGGTAGAACATGTTTAACCATCAAAAATGAAAATATAGTATTGTCTCAAGGAGAGGTTGTATTCATCGAACCAGAAGAGGTTCACGCCTGTAATCCTATTTCTGGGGAAGCGCGTAGCTATTATATGTTATACATCGATAATCGTTGGTGCCTTGAGCAATTATCTCGTATGTATGGTGTTTCTGTGGAAAAATTTACTTGTCATCATCGGGTCATGAAAGATCATGTTCTTTTTGAAAAAATAATGCGATATGTTGAATTATTCATTACCCACGATAGCCTCAAAAATGCCGAAAAACTGGAAGAAGAATTACAATCTTTACTGATGAGCCATTGCTCACCAGTATTTTCCACAAGGAGTGAGCATGGATTGGCTTGTGAAATTCAGCAACGGCTATTACAGGATCTTACTCAACCACCATTGCTTGAGGCTCTCGCTCAAGAATTGGGCTATTCACAAGAATCCGTTATTCGTACTTTTAAACGGCATTTTGGAATAACCCCGAAAGCTTTTTTAAATAACCGCCGAATTGAGCAAGCTAAATTATTGCTACGCTCAGGTATGAATATCGTTGATGTTGCTTATGAAGTGGGTTTTTCTGATCAAAGCCAACTGCATCGAGCGTTTGTTAACTATACGGCTTCAACACCGAAACAATATAAGCACACCGCGTCAATTTTAGACAATAACTAGAGTAAGAAAGGCTTTATAGTGCGAGAAAAACAGTGCTATAGGTTAATCATCCATGTCTTTTACTCTATTTTTCCCCATCGCTTTTCCCGCTCTTGCCCTCGCTCACTTTGTGGCGCTACTGAGTCCCGGGCAAGATTTTTTTCTGATCGTAGGGCATGCAATTAGGCATAAGCTTAAAGGCAGTGCTTATATTTGTCTGGGGATTGCTCTAGGGAATGCGCTTTACATTCTGATTGCGATTATTGGCTGGACTCATATTCGAGATAATCAGCAGGTTTTTTCTACAATAGAAGTGTGTGGTGCGTTCTATCTCATGTGGATTGGCTACCAGTTGCTCAAAAACCATGCTAAGCCCTCACTTGTCCACAATACGAAAGAGATGATGCCTTCACGTCTAAAACAGTTTGTGCTCGGTATCAATTCTGCGCTATTAAATCCTAAAAATGCTTTGTTTTATATGAGCTTGATGTCCGCCATTCTAGGAAATAATGTAACGTTACTACAGCAGGTAACGTGTGGTATTTGGATGGTCCTGGTGGTACTGCTGTGGGATTTTTTGATTGCGAGTGTGATTGCGCAGCCAAAGATCCAAAAATGTTTGGAAAAAAGTATTCCAACAATTGAAAAAATTGCCGGGGCCATACTTGTCATGTTTGGTGTTGGACTACTTTGGCAGTAACGGTTTAGGGGGGGGGGAACATGGGTTAACTCTATTAATGAGTTAACCCATGAGTAAAGTGGCGCTCCCGACAGGATTCGAACCTGTGACCTGCCCCTTAGGAGGGGGCCGCGCTATCCTGCTGTGCCACGGGAGCGAAGATTCGTATCTTACTGAATTATTGTCATGAGATCATGCTTTCTAACAGAGTTTATAACTGTTTGTGCATTACATCGCCAATTTGAATGCTAGAAGCCAGCTCTGGTTGATCGACCGACAGTTCGGCTTCTTTTTCGTAAACTCGGGTGACGGTTAAAGTGATATCACTTTGTGACACTTTATTACGTGGCAAGCCATTTTGATCGATAAAAGCACCAGTGTGCCAGAGTTGTAACTTATCACCTTCTTGAACACCGTGAATTCGTCCTAAATCCATACTGATGGTATTGCCGTATTTAGCGACTACTTCAGGTAGGGTAATTTTACACGAAAGATCGGCTTCTAAATCCAACATAATATTGCGGCTAACACGTAGCAACATTTGTCCGTAGGTGGATGCCCAAAAGCGAGCACTTCGGGTGTCAGTGTTACTGGTTTTTGCAAATGGCCAACTGGACACTTCTCTATAGTTATTTTTGGCAATTTCATGCCCGGTTTTGCCATCAAATACTTGTAGTTCTAAAGCAAACTGTCGGTTGATGACATCATCACGCAATAACTTTTGTTCAATGGTTGAGGTTAGATCCGTAATGGATCCCCCTATGATGTAGTGAGCACCAAGGTCTTGAGCGATCATTTTTATTCGTGTTGGGTTACGACGATCAATGTCATAGTCTGTGGTTCCAACGGAGACAAAACTGTGGGCTTCTTGAGCGATTTGTCTATCAAGAACATCGGCAAAATCGTCTCCCAACTGATAAATTTGTCCCATAACCGCTTGTTGTGGAGAGGCAAGATCAATATTCCCAATCAATACGGTTTTTTTATATTGGTTAATGTGGCAAGCCGTTGCCGATGGGTAGATGTCTATTCTGGCGACAATTTGCATCACATTACGGCGAACTTTACGACTTTCTACTGAGATATAGCGAATTTCATGATTATCAAATAAATATTCTTGGCGGTCCGTTTCCAGTAGTGGCATTAATGTGCTAATGCTACCAATGTCGGCTCCGGCAAAGTTTACCGCTTTATAGATGGCATCTTCGAGAGCATGCAGTCGTGCCACCTCCTCAGAGGAGACAACAGTGGCCGTTCCGGTAACTTCATACCAGGCTGCGTAACTGCTTGGTACCCAAAGGTACATAAAAAGTATTGAAATTAAAGAATAAACATTTTTTTTCATGGTAAGTTACCAGTTAGGTACAAAATTTGCTTTACAGATATTAGCCGATGTAGGTATGCGATTCTAAAGCGAAGGCTGATAAAGAAAAGCAAAGAGCGTTCCAGTTTTGTCAAAATCAATCAAAGGGACGTTAGCCTTAGTATATCTGGAGATGAAGAGAATGAAAAAATGGCTTACCTTAGTGCCTGCAGTTTTTTTAACTGCCTGTGCTTATGCCCCGATTTATAACGGTAAAGAGCCATACAATGGTTCACAATTTATGTTAATGGAGAGTCCTCGCCATACGTTGGATTTCTTTATCGACAGTTTGACAGAAGATCTCGTTCAGTCCAACACCAGTGTTACTGCTCGGACACCTATTGCTGTAACATCATTCGTTGATTTACAAAATATGGATACAACCAATTGGTTAGGTAATTCCGTCTCTGAAGGGCTAATTTACCAATTCCAACGGCGCGGCTTTAAAGTGGTGGATTTTAAAACCACAGGATCGATACAAGTGACACATCAAGGCGATTTTGCTTTTAGCCGAGACTGGAAAGATTTAGCACAAGAACAGGAGATACAATATGTGTTGACTGGGACAATGCTACGTCAAGAAGGGGGCGTATTGGTGAATGCTCGTGTGGTGGGTATGCAGTCACGCATCGTAGTTGCAACAGCACAAGGCTTCTTACCTGAAGACCGTATTGGACGTGATTTAGATACGTTAAATACAATTCGTACTCAAGATGGTGTCTTGATTCGTTCAGACCCAACGATTACTCGCCCTTACAATGTCATCTTACGACCTTAGGAGAGAATAATGAAAGCGGGATTCTTGTTTCTTTTGCTTACACTATTAATGTCTGGTTGTCAGCCTTTGCAATCAATGCGTAGTGATGACTGGTTAACTGCGGTGGGTTATGCCAGCATTAGTGAGCAAAGAGGGCGAGATGAGGAAGAAAAACAAGTTAGAGCGATGAGAGCCTCTAAAATCGATGCTTACCGTGAACTTGCCGAGCAAATTTATGGTATGCGCGTCACAGGACGAGCAGATCTGCAAGATCAGCGCCTTGGTACAGAGCTAACGTCTGGTGCTGTTGATGGCGTAATTCGAGGTGCAGAAGTCGTGCGCAGTTATAAAGTCGGAGATAGTTACGTGACAGAACTGCGACTAGATATACGAAAAATGGATCGATTGCGCGGTTATGGTGAAGTACAACAAGTACCCGAAAAGCGCCAACAAACGTTATTCTAACTTTTCCTTCTCTCCAGATATAAAACAAGCGGCCATTTGATTGCCGCTTGTTTTATTTTAAAGATTTGCTCTCTAACGAAATGGGGAATGCTAAGCTTTAAGGTTGGTCCCTAACGTTGAAATGGTATGAGTTTGCCCAGTTGCATTATAGGTCATGCCTATTTTTCCATGGCTTTGTTGCATCAAGTTATTGAGTTTATTAAAGCTAAGCTGGGCTCTAGCTAAAGCTTCTCCATTAACATTGTTGGATTGTTGGCAGTCATGAATAATAGAGCGAACTTGATTCATCAGGGTATGCAAGTGGTCATCTTCTGTTAGGCTCTTAACATCAGGATGACGAGAGATTCTATGGTCAGTTTGTTGTAACTGATTAACTAAGGTGATTTTTTGTTTGGCAATCGCCTCAATATCCGTAGAAATACGGCGAGTGATTGCCACTTTTTCTTGATCCAACAGCGCAGAGAGTTCTTCGGCACTTTTCAATTGGAATTCGACTAAGTCTTTTAATGCTGCCATTAGTCAATCACCTTTAGCAGGTGGTTTTTATCGGTTTAAAAACCACCTAGCTCTTGTTCAAACTTAATCATATTGTCTGCCAGTTTTTCAGAGTCGACTACATATGATCCGTTGGCTATTGCCTCTTTAATTGCTGCAACCTTTGCACTGTCAAAGCTTGGGGTTGCGGCCATTTCATTATGCATTTCACCAATCGCTTTGCTTTGGGTACTCAGTGAAACGGCATCTTGCTGAGGCGCCATACTTGTTCGCGCAGTATTCGCCGAACTTGAAGATGTTGAGTTTGTTTCTGAACGAGCAGGTGCACGACTTGTTGTCGTTAACGATTGACCTGAACGTATGTTATCAATACCTGCCATAAAAGAGCCTTTAAAATGATCAACTTATACCGTCAATATCGACGAATCGAGAGGAAACTTTAGTACTTTATTTCAACATCGGGCAAATAATTTACTAACTTACTCGTTAGCGTTAAACTAAAACCGGACCGTGACTTCACCCATGTCACTGACTTGTGCGTCTATTATACGGTTTGAGCGATCATTTTTCACTTTTATCTGTTCGCCTAAATTTCCGTCAGAGAGTGCGGTTCCTTTAGTTGTGATGTTCATCCCATTACTGATGGCTCTGATCAACACATTTTCATTGCGACAAACCACACAGATGTCATTGTGGTTAATCACATCACCAAGTTGTAGGTTTTTTTTTGTTTTTGCTCCAATAACCATATCTTGTGAGGAAAATCCTTGCCGTCTAAAGCGTAGCAGATCTACCATACTAATAGTAACATCATGTTCTGTTATCATTTGTCCACGAGAAAGAGCGTTAAGAGCGGTAACCATTGGAACTGTCATGGTCAGTTTTACGGGAACATACACTCGCCACGCATCGGTTGGACATTCGACAAGAACCGTAATGTTACTGGCAGAACCATTATAAGACGACGAAGAGGTGTATAATTCCTCAGGACAGTCAGTAGCAAGAATACGTTCATCTATGTTGGCAGCATTAACAACCAGTTCTCCACCTATCGGTTTATCTACCGTGTTGAGAACATGATCTTGAGCAGCTTGTTGAATCTGCTCGATCTGCTCTAAAGTGGCGGAGTACGCAGAAAGGCTAAAGAAAAACAATAAAAAGCCGATAGAGCTATAAAAAAAGTGGTAGAAAGCTCTACACTTAGTAGTGATATGTAAAAATAAACGGGTTTTCGAAAACATAGTTCGTTTCTCTGGTTTCTTTGTTGCCTGATTTAGACTATCACTTTTCCTTGTAAAAAGTTTGAGATGGAGATGAGCTTATGACGGGTATTCTTGATTCTGTGAATCAACGTACGCAACTTGTCGGTCAAAACCGAATGGAACTACTGACTTTCCGTCTTAACGGGCGTCAACGTTATGGTATTAACGTCTTTAAGGTTAAAGAGGTTCTCCAATGCCCTAAGCTTACTGCCATGCCTAACTTACACCGCTTGGTTAAGGGCGTCGCTCATATTCGAGGTCAAACGGTTTCAGTGATTGACCTCAGCCTAGCGGTAGGTGGCCGCCCGACGGTTGATGTTGATAAAAGCTTTGTCGTTATTGCTGAATTCAACCGAACCATCCAGGCTTTTTTAGTCAGCTCCGTCGAACGTATCGTGAATATGCACTGGGAGTCTGTCTTGCCGCCACCTGATGCGGCCGGAAAAGGTAGCTACCTGACTGCGGTGACAAATATTGATAATGAATTAGTCGAAATACTCGATGTTGAAAAAATTCTAGCAGAAATCGCGCCAGTTAATGAAACGATGGATGCGAGCATTGGGGAAGAGATCGCACAAGCTGAGCAAGAAAAACCTATTGTCCGTCGAATTTTGATTGCAGATGATTCAAGTGTGGCACGTAAGCAAGTACAAAGAGCGATTGAGTCGATTGGCTTTGAATGCATCTTGACTAAAGATGGTAAGGATGCATACGAAAAACTGCTAAGTATGGCTAAAGAAGGCAGTATTTATGAGCAGATTTGTTTAGTGATTTCTGATATTGAAATGCCTGAAATGGATGGCTATACATTAACTGCAGAAATTCGCCGTCATAATGATTTAAAAAACCTTTACGTAATTCTTCATTCATCTTTGAGTGGAGTCTTTAACCAAGCGATGGTCGAAAGAGTCGGAGCAAATAACTTTATTGCTAAATTCAATCCTGATGAACTTGGCAATGCGGTGAAAGCTGCACTAGTAGAATAAAGAGAACTGAATGACTGCTATTACTATCAGCGATCAAGAGTATCGTGATTTTTGTCGGTTTCTAGAATCCCAGTGCGGTATCGTACTGGGAGACAGTAAGCAATATTTGGTGAGAAGTCGCCTAAGCCCGCTGGTAACCAAATTTAAGTTAAGCTCTCTTTCTGATCTGCTGCGTGATGTTGTAACAGGGCGAAACCGAGAGTTACGCGTTGCAGCAGTAGATGCAATGACAACGAATGAAACGCTGTGGTTTCGTGATTCGTATCCTTTTACGGTATTAGCCGATCGCTTATTACCTGAAATGGCGAAGAATAAGCGGCCGATTAAAATATGGTCAGCTGCCAGCTCATCTGGCCAAGAACCGTATTCTATGGCGATGACGGTGCTGGAACAGCAGCAAAAACGCCCAGGTATGCTGCCAAGCGTTTCTATCACGGCTACGGATATTTCTAATAGTATGTTGGATATGTGCCGAGCGGGGATTTATGATAATTTAGCACTGGGACGAGGGTTATCTCCAGAGCGTCGCCGATCTTTCTTTGAGGAAGTGGGGGATGGGCGTATGCGCATTAAAGATAACGTTAAGCGTCTGGTTAATTTCCGCCCACAGAATTTGATGGAAAGTTATGCGCTACTGGGTAAATTTGACATCATCTTTTGCCGTAATGTGCTGATTTATTTCTCTCCGGATATGAAAGCTCGAGTGCTTAATCAGATGGCAAGCAGCTTAAATCCAGGTGGATATTTATTGCTTGGTGCATCGGAATCATTGACGGGCCTGACGGATAAATTTGATATGGTGCGTTGTAACCCTGGCATTATTTATAAACTTAAATAAGGAAAACCCGGACGAGTTCCGGGTTTTCCTTTTTCTGCCCCTTCCTTTCTCGATCATCTGGTCTAAATTTTGCCTTAAGATTTTCATTACAGAAACGCATATTTGGTTCTTATGGTCGATATGAGTATTCGTGAGGCGATAACTTCCAAAGTTGGTACGTTAATTGCTTTTATCTATTCAGTAACGGTCAGTTCTTAGCAAAGAGGCAAACATGGCTATTTCTTTTGATAAAGCACTCGGTATACACCAACACACTGTTGGCGTGCGTGAGCGTAATGCTGAGGTCATTTCGACCAACATTGCTCAAGCCAATACACCAGGCTTTAAAGCAAAAGGAATGGATTTTAAACGGGCATTGCAAGCGGCAAGTTCAGGGGCAAGCATTAGTCTTAGTCGTACTGATGGTCGGCATATTCCTGCCTCAAAGACGGTCGAAGGGGAAATGCTTTACCGCACTCCCACCCAACCGGATACCGGAGATGGCAATACAGTAGATGTTGATTTGGAGCGTAACCTGTTTATGCAAAACCAACTACGTCACCAAGCTTCTCTAGACTTCTTAGGAAGTAAGTTTAAGAACTTAACGAAAGCAATCACTGGAGGCAACTAGATGAGCTTATTTAATGTATTCAATGTAACCGGTTCTGCTATGAGTGCTGAATCTGTTCGTCTAAATACGACCTCAAGTAACTTGGCCAATGCAGACAGCATCAGTAGTTCAGCGAAAGAAACGTATAAAGCGCGCCACGCGGTATTTGGTGCTGAACTGAATAAGGCCCGTTATCACAGTGATCCTAATATTCCTGTAAAAGTATTAGGTATCGTGGAGAGTGATAAACCACTCACTGCGGAATTTAATCCAGACCATCCTTTGGCAAATGATGAAGGGTATATTTATAAACCGAATGTCAACGTCATGGAAGAAATGGCCAATATGATTTCTGCTTCTCGTTCATACCAAACGAATGTGCAAGTAGCAGATGCAAGTAAACAAATGCTGCTGCGTACGCTGCAGATGGGTCAATAAGGGTAGGAGGTAGCAGATGGCCGGAATCAATAATATTGGTCAAAGCGGATTGTCCTATGTCGACCAGCTAAAAGCGCTTCAAGAACAGAAAAAGCCGACTGAAACAACCGGAAAGCAAGATCTTAAACAAGAAGATTTCCTTTCCTTGCTGACCAAACAGTTGGCGCAACAGGACCCATTCAAACCCGTTAGTAACGACCAAATGATCGCTCAGATGGCTTCGTTTGCCACTGTTGATGGCATTGGCAAAATGAATGAGCAGTTTGAAAGTTTGAACTCATCGATGACTTCAAACCAAGCTTTACAAGCTTCTTCATTAGTGGGTCGAGATGTATTAGTGCCTGGTGCAGCTGGGATAAAAACAGATGGCGCAATGGCGGCAATGGTGAAACTCCCTCAATCGGTAGAGAACCTATTCATTCGAATTGAGAATGAAGCGGGTCAATTGGTTCGTACCTTTGATGCCGGCGCTAAACTCGGTGGTGATAACCGTGTTGAGTGGGACGGCAATGATGAAAACGGTAATCCTTTGCCGGATGGAAGATATAGAGTTAAAGCATCGGGTTTACTTGATGGAGAGAACACCGAATTTGGCGTATCAACGTATGCCAATGTAAACAGTGTTCTCCTTGGTAAAGGCGATGGTAACGTACTGCTCAATCTGGCTGGTTTTGAATCACCAGTGCGACTTGCTGAAGTACTAGAAGTTGGCAAAGCATAACCATGCTAGCTAGATAGGAGAATTTGTCATGTCATATATATCTCTTAGTGGTTTATCTGCCGCTCAGTTAGATCTTAATACCACCAGTAATAACATTGCGAACGCCAATACTTATGGCTTTAAAGAGTCTAGAGCTGAGTTTGGGGATGTTTATTCCACGTCCTTGTTTACAAACTCGAAGACAACGCCAGGGCAAGGTGTGCAAGCGAATAAAGTTGCTCAGCAGTTTCATGAAGGTTCTAGTATCTATACGAATAACCCAATGGATTTACGAATTGGCGGCACGGGTTTTTTTGCTGTAGCCAAAGATCGTTTGATTCCTCAACAAAACGAGTTAACGCGTAACGGGGCGTTCCATCTAGATAAAAACAACTACATGGTGACTTCTAACGATCAATTCTTATTAGGTTATGAAGTGAATCCCGATAATGGTGAAGTGCTCTCTTATGAGCCCAAACCTCTTAATATTCCGGCTCAGTTTGGGAAGCCTAAACAGACTTCTAACATTGAAATTTCGGCAAACTTACCCGCTAATGGGGAGTTAAAAGATCCGAATTTATTTGATTTTAGTGATCCTGATACTTATAACCGAACAACCTCATCGACTATCTATGACTCGATGGGGCAGCCGTATAAGTTAACGACCTATTATTTGAAAGATCAAAACGAAAATAATAAGTGGAATACCTACTACACGGTAACGGATAAAACCGGTGAGAAACCAATCAATATCGCAAATGGTGATGCAACTTCACCTTCAGGCCATGTAGGGCATACGCTACGTTTTAATAATGATGGTACGCTAGCGAGCTTAAATAATGGCCAGCCGATTGTTTCTGCCCCATTGGGTGAAGGGGATAATCCTATTGATTTGAATGGTGCGGATGGTAGTCAAACCCTATCGTTTGACTTAAATGGCGCAACACAATTTGCTGCACCTTTTGAGTTGACCAAGTTTGATCAGGATGGCGCAACGACGGGTTTCCTCACTAAAATTGATTTTGATGAATATGGTAGCGTATTAGCTACGTATTCTAATGGGCAAAATGTTACCTTAGGCCGTGTCGCTATGGTTCGCGTAGCAAATGAACAAGGGCTAGAGAAAAAAGGTGGCACTCAGTGGGATGCCACTCAGCAGTCAGGTGTGAAAATTTGGGGTGAGTCAAGTAAAGGGTCATTTGGTACGATCAGCAATGGCGTGCTGGAACAATCGAATATTGACATGACTCAAGAATTGGTTGATCTGATTTCTGCTCAACGTAACTTCCAAGCGAACTCACGTGCGCTAGAAGTTCATAGCCAGCTACAACAAAATATCCTACAAATTCGCTAATTGTTGTTTAACGCATTAGTGGATGAGAAGTTAAGCTCGAACTGGTCTGGTACTGGTTCGAGTTTACCTTTTAACCTACCTGTATTTTTACTTTCCTACCTCCTCGGTATTGCCGGATTGCCGCTTCTTTCTTTTATCTTGTCTTGTTTTTTATTAACTCATTGATTTTATAGTTGAATTTTTGTTGGCACGTCAATTGCTTATCTGTTAGTCATTGATGATTGTGGAGAACACTAAATGGATCGCGCACTGTTTCTGGCCATGAGTGGCGCCAAACAAAATATGCAGGCGATGCAGCTAAGAGCAAACAACCTTGCTAACGTGAGTACGACAGGGTTTCGTGCTGATTTAGAGCAAGCTCGCTCAATGCAGGCTTATGGTGAAGGGCTTCCTAGCCGAGTGTTCAGTATGACTGAGCGTCCGGGAAACCGCTTTGACCAAGGCAGTGTGATCACGACAGGCCGAGATCTTGATGTCACCATCCAAGGGGATGGTTGGATTTCTGTTTTGGATAAAACCGGTAAAGAAGGTTTAACTCGTAACGGTAACTTACGCATTGATGAGAATGGTTTATTACTTAATGGTAATGGTCATTTAGTGCTTGGCGAAGCGGGGGCTCCTATTACCTTACCCATTCCCTTGAATAAGGTTGAAATTGGTAATGATGGTACGATTTCTGTTCGCCCTCAAGGTGCTCCGGCTGATGCGATGGAAATTGTAGATCGTATAAAACTCGTTCGTCCAAACAATCAATCACTCTTTAAAGATATCAATGGGTTATTCCGGTCGAAAGAACCGACAACCGAATATGAAGCAGATGCTAACGTCAAAATTCTTACGGGTGCGCTTGAAGGCAGTAACGTTAATGCCGTCGGTGAAATGACCAGTTTGATTGATTTACAGCGTCAGTTTGAAATGCAAGTCAAAATGATGAGTACCGCAGAAGAGATGGATAAGTCATCTGACTCTCTGCTTCGTATGAGCTAAGTGAGAGGAATTCAATATGCAACCAGCATTATGGGTAAGTAAAACCGGTCTTGATGCACAGCAAACCAACATTGCGACTATCTCGAATAACTTAGCGAACGCCTCCACGGTAGGGTTCAAAAAGAGCCGTGCCGTTTTTGAAGATTTGTTCTATCAAAATATTAATCAACCGGGTGGTCAATCGTCACAAAACACCGAGCTACCGAGTGGTTTGATGCTAGGTGCAGGTTCAAAAGTGGTTGCGACGCAAAAAGTACATACTAATGGCAATGCACAAACCACGAATAATAGTTTAGATATGATGATTGAAGGCGATGGTTTTTTTCAAATCCTGATGCCTGATGGCAATATTGGCTATAGCCGTAACGGCCAGTTCACGCTGAATGCAGAAGGCGCGATTGTGACTTCAGGATCTGGTTACCTACTTCAGCCTGAAATTGTGGTTCCTGAAGATGCCATTTCCGTTACGGTCGGCAATGATGGTGAAGTTTCTGTTCGTTTACGCGGCCAGCAAGAAAACCAAGTTTTGGGTCAAATCACAACCGTTGATTTTATTAACCCTGGTGGTCTAGAGCCTGTTGGGCAAAACTTATATTTACCAACCGGAGCCAGTGGTGACCCACAAGAAGGGGTTCCTGGGTTGGATGGGCTGGGGAATATTCGCCAATCGATGTTAGAAAGCTCTAACGTGAATGTGACTGAAGAATTGGTCAATATGATTGAAGCTCAACGTGTTTATGAAATGAACTCAAAAGTGATTTCTGCCGTCGATAAAATGATGAGTTTTGTTAACCAACAACTGTAATGGCT
Organism: Vibrio cincinnatiensis; assembly: GCF_022113815.1. Taxonomy (GTDB): domain Bacteria; phylum Pseudomonadota; class Gammaproteobacteria; order Enterobacterales; family Vibrionaceae; genus Vibrio; species Vibrio cincinnatiensis_A. Next base: position 8,472 of record NZ_SGOM01000011.1, on the reverse strand, counting down.
GACTAAGAGAATATCATTATGAAACATCTATTCAGTTTACTTTTTATCGCCTTTCTTTCTGGATGCACGCTATTACAGCCACCGGTTGAGACGGCCGAAGTTATTCAAGGAACCACGGTTGTGGATGCGGTAGAAGGCGATAAAGCGTCTGACACCAGTTCTGGGCTTATGGATGCACTTCGTAATCGGGTGGATCCTGTTCAAGGGGATCCTGCGTGGGCTCCGATTTACCCTAAAGCAAAACCGGAGCACTATGCTGCTGAAACAGGTTCTCTTTTCAACCTGAACCGTGCTAGCAGCCTGTATGATGACACGAAACCACGAGGCATTGGTGACATCATTACAGTGAATTTGAATGAAAATACCAAAGCGGCAAAAAGTGCCGATGCAGATTTATCCAAAAACAATGATGCAACGATGGACCCATTAAATGTAGGGGGACAAGAGCTTAATATTGGTAACTATAACTTCTCCTATGCTTTAAAGAACAATAATAAATTTTCTGGCAGTGCAGAAGCGAATCAGAGTAACAGTATTAAAGGCTCTATTACGGTCGAAGTCATTGATGTTCTCGCCAATGGTAACTTAGTGATTCGTGGCGAAAAGTGGTTAATGCTGAATACGGGAGATGAATACATTCGCCTGAGCGGAACGATTCGTCCCGATGATATTGATGAGGAAAACACCATTGCTTCCAACCGGATTTCGAATGCTCGCATTCAGTATTCAGGAACGGGGAGTAACCAAGATATGCAAGAACCAGGATTCTTGGCACGATTTTTTAATGTCTCTTTGTAAAGGTTACTTCTTAGTCGATATTTTGACTGTGTAAAGCATGATAAAGCGATTAGTCAAACGCGGTATCTCATAGAGAGAAAGGGTTACTCACCATGAAAAAATTCACTGTGTTATTAATGATGCTGGTAGCGACCAGTGCCCATGCTGTTCGTATTAAGGATGTGGCTCAGGTTGCGGGTGTTCGTAGTAACCAATTGGTGGGATATGGCCTCGTTACTGGGTTACCCGGAACAGGAGAATCGACACCGTTTACGGATCAAAGTTTTAATGCCATGTTACAGAATTTCGGCATTCAATTGCCGCAGGGAACAAAACCAAAAACAAAGAACGTTGCCGCCGTTATTGTGACAGCAGAATTGCCACCGTTTTCGAAACAAGGGCAAACCATTGATGTGACCGTTTCTTCTATTGGTTCAGCGAAGAGCTTACGTGGTGGTACATTGACGCAAACTTTTCTGAAAGGGTTGGACGGTCAAGTTTATGCTGTCGCGCAAGGAAACTTAGTCGTGAGTGGCTTTAGTGCTACAGGCGCTGATGGTTCAAGCTTGGTAGGGAATAACCCAACTGTTGGGATCATCTCTAGTGGAGCAATGGTTGAACGAGAAATTCCTACCCCTTTCAGCCGGGGGGATTTTATTACCTTTAATTTATTCCAATCCGATTTTACTACTGCACAACGAATGGCGGATGCGGTGAACCAATTTCTTGGCCCAGAAATGGCTTCTGCCATTGATGCTACCTCTGTTCGTGTTCGCGCTCCTCGTGATGTTAGCCAGCGAGTGGCCTTTTTATCTGCCATTGAAAACCTCGAATTTGATCCCGCCGATATGGCTGCGAAAATTATTGTTAACTCTCGAACAGGAACCATCGTGGTTGGGCAGCATGTACGTTTAAAACCGGCTGCGGTCACTCATGGTGGAATGACCGTTGCGATCAAAGAAAATTGGAATGTCTCCCAACCCAACCCTTTAGCTGGCGGTAATACAGCCATTGTTCCTGATACCGAAATTGAAGTTAGCGAGAAACAAGGGAAAATGTTTAAATTGGAACCCGGGGTCACACTTGATGACTTGGTTCGTGCCGTCAACGAAGTGGGGGCTGCGCCTTCCGATCTGATGGCGATTTTACAAGCATTGAAAAATGCTGGGGCTATTCAAGGTCAACTGATCATTATCTAAGAGGCTGACTATGATTAATAACTCGAATGATATTGGCTTTATTCATGATCTTGCCAGCTTAGATAAACTGCGTCAAAAAGCCGTTAGTGGTGATGATGGCGCAGAAAAAGATGCGTTAACGGCGGCGGCAAGACAATTTGAATCCATCTTTACTTCCATGATGCTTAAGTCCATGCGTGAAGCGAACTCATCATTTAAATCTGAGCTTTTTAGCAGTCAGAATGAAGAGTTTTATAGGCAAATGCAAGATGAACAGATGATAAGTCAGCTTAGTGCATCAGGATCGCTTGGCCTAGCGGATATGATTGTCGCACAGCTTTCTGCTGCTGAAGGTGGAGCAAGCCCTGAGAGTGATGACCGTTTTCAAGATGCAATGCAGCGTGTACAGATGGCTAGAGAAGCTGCGGCTAACCGTCCATCAAGCAATGTCATCGAGAGTGAAGTACCATTGGCTCCTCGTGACCATGCCTTTGATTCACCTCAATCGTTTGTCTCTTCATTAAAACCTTATGCTGATAAAGTAGCGAAGACATTGGGCATTGATGGTTCATTGCTGTTGGCGCAAGCAGCCTTAGAGACGGGATGGGGACAGAAATTGGTTTCTAACGCTCGAGGCAGCAGTAACAACTTATTCAATATTAAGGCTGATCGAAGCTGGCAAGGCGAACGTGTCGCTACGCAAACACTCGAATACCACGATCAAACACCGGTAATGGAGAAAGCTGCATTTCGCTCTTATCCTACCTTTCAAGAGAGTTTTGCCGATTATGCTCACTTTTTGGCTAGCAACCCTCGCTATCAGACGGCATTGCAACATGGCGGTGATAATGAAGCCTTTATTCGAGGAATTCATCAAGCCGGTTATGCGACCGACCCTCAATATGCAGATAAAGTGCTGCGGGTTAAAGCCCAAATCGATCAAATGGATACCCTCTAATTCCCCCTCTTTCTATAGTGGGATGTTTCCTCATCTTGAGGTAAATATCCCACTGTCATAATTATTTTATCCTTTATTTTCCTTTAGTTAGCTTTGTTTTTATCTGGCACGTATATTGCATTTCATGTAGTAACAAGCCAGTTAATACTGGCATTTTACGGCTTTTTTGGGGGCAATATGGCGTCTGATCTTCTGAACATGGGTGCGCAAAGCGTATTAACCGCTCAGAGACAACTCAACACTACAGGTCATAACATTGCTAATGCGAATACCGAGGGATACAGTCGACAATCGGTGATTCAAGGCACGAATGCACCTCGCCAGTATGGTGGTCAAACCTATGGAATGGGCGTGCATGTGGAAAATGTTCGCCGCTCTTGGGATCAATTTGCCGTTAAAGAGTTAAATCTTGCCACCACGGATTATTCCTTCAAACATGATACAGAAGAAAACTTGGATATGTTGTCCAAGCTTCTGTCTTCCGTTGCATCAAAGAAAATACCTGAAAACTTAAATGAGTGGTTTGATTCTGTGAAATCCCTAGCCGATACCCCTAATGATGTGGGGGCTCGTAAAGTTGTGCTAGAGAAGGCTGGGTTAATTAGTCAAAATTTAAATGATTTCCATGAAACGGTACGTCGTCAATTTGATATCACGAATAAAGGGTTAGATGTTGGTATTGAGCGTATTAATCAGTTGGCATTAGAAATTCGTGATGTACAACGACTTATGATGAAAACGCCGGGGCCACATAATGACTTAATGGATCAACACGAAAAATTAGTGTCAGAGTTATCTCAATATACCAAAGTGACCGTTACGCCTCGGAAAAATGCAGAAGGGTTTAATATTCATATCGGTAGTGGTCATACACTAGTATCAGGTACAGAAGCTAGCCAACTAAAAATGATTGATGGTTACCCGGATGTGAAACAACGCCGCTTAGCCATTGTTGAGGGAAATACCCTTAAACCGATTTCAGAAAAAGAAATTGGTGGAAAATTGGCGGCTCAATTTGAAATGCGGGATGAACATATTCCTTATTTAATGGATGAAATTGGTCGACTTGCTGTTTCCTTTTCTCATGAAGTGAATCAACTACAAAACCAAGGGTTAGATTTACGCGGTAATGTCGGAGAAAACCTATTTACTGACATGAATTCAGACGCTATTGCTCGTTCTCGTGTGGTGACTTCCAGCAATTCTAATGCGGATATGGCGGTGTATATTGACGATCTGAGTCAATTGAAAGGGGGTGAATTTTCATTGTCGTATAACGGCAGTGGTTATGTTGCCACCTTACCAGATGGGCAGCAAACACCGCTAACGCTTAATCAAGGTAACCTTTATCTGAATGGATTGAAAATACAGGTAAATACTCCGCCGGATATTGGTGAACGAGTGATTATTCGTCCAACGCGTGATGGGGCGGCAGAGATAAAAATGGCAACGAATGATGCGACAAAAATTGCCGCACAAAGTTACCAAGCTTCAACGTCATTTGCACAGGGAAATGCCAAATTTACTATTGCCCAAGTGGGTGATGTTAAAGAATTTGAAGCTTATGTAGAACCAAGTTCTACAGGGGCCGGCAATGATATGGAAGTACGTATAGTCGATAAAAATGGTCAACTGTTAGCGACACAACCTTATCAATTTGCTGAGGGTGAACAAACGTTAAATGTGGTGATTCCGGCCCAAGTCCCAGGAGGAAAGGCGACGGAGTTTAATTTAACAAGGGGCGCGATTGTTAATGATAAGTTCACGGCCAACTTAAACCCTGCAGAAGGGGATAACGGCAACTTGCGTAAAATGCTTTATCTGCAAACTAGCAAGAAAATGAACGATCATGAGTCGACTATTATTAGCCTATATCACAATTTAAATACCGACTTTGGACTCAAAGTGTCAACCGCTTCCCGTTTGACGGATGTAGCTCGTCTCGAACAAGATGCCGCACAGTCAAGAATTGCGTCGGTATCTGGGGTCAACCTAGATGAAGAAGCGGCCAACATGATGAAGTTTCAACATGCTTATATGGCCTCGTCTCGCATCATGCAAGCGGCTAATGACACCTTCAATACGATTTTACAGTTAAGATAAGGGGAGAGATAAATGCTCAATCGTATTTCTAGCTTCCATAATTATCAATCGGTGCAAAATGATCTTCGTCGTCAAGAAAACAAGGTGCATCATAATCAAGCACAGTTAGCTTCAGGTAAAAAATTGCTTTCAGCAGGAGATAACCCGCTGGCTACGCATTACATTCAAAACGTAACACAGCAAGAAGAGCAATTACGTCAGTACCTAGATGCCATTGTATTGGTGCGTAACCGATTAGAGCATCAAGAAGTGATTATTTCTAACACAGAAGATTTTGCAGATAAAACGAAACGCATGGTCATGGAAATGATCAACGGTTCATTATCACCAGAAGATAGAGCGGCAAAAGCACGTGAAATTGAAGAAATCTCCAATAACTTTTTCAACTTAGCGAATGTGCAAGATGAATCCGGCAACTATATTTTTGCCGGAACGAAACCCAAGAATCAGCCATTTTTCCGTGATAACTCAGGAAATGTCAGCTATTACGGCGATGACTATCAGCGGAAAATGAAAATTTCCAGTAGCTTAGAGGTTCCGTTCAATACACCGGGGAGTCATATTTTTATGAATATTGATAACCCATTTGGTGACTTTGAACCAAATTATGATCTTCGTGATGGATCTGAGTTGTTACTTGAGCGTGCAACCAATACGAACCCTGATGATTCCGCCAGCTATAAAGTAACTTTTGTTGATATGCAAAATGGAAATTTTGCCTATCAGCTAGAACGAGATGGTGAAGTAGTTGCGGTTGATGACCTTAACCCTCGTGATGGCATCCAGTACCAAGGGGTCACCATTCAGCTCAAAGGGCAGATCACTGCCGGTGACTCAATTTCATTGACACCACGCAAAACATTCAGTGTCTTCGATAGCTTTAAACAAGCCATTGATCTATCAAAAGGCTCTGTTTCCGATGCTTCCAATACCGCTAAATTGCACCAAGTTACGGAAGAGTTTCATACGGCTTTCATTCATCTGAATAAAGCAAGAACGGAAGTGGGGGCTCGCCTGAGTACATTAGATATTCAGGAAGACCAACATGAAGATTTCAAGATTAGCTTGGCGAGTTCGAAAAGTCAGTTTGAAGACTTAGATTATTCTCAAGCGGTTATTGAGTTCAATGAAAACTCACGAGCGTTGCAAGCGTCACAGTTGGCTTTTGGTAAAACAAAAGATTTGACTCTATTTAACTACCTGTAACTTTTATTCATGCCATATGTGCTATGCCATATGTGCGAAAGAACAGCAGTGGTATAGGCCGTCAGGGGAGTACAAGATTAACCTCGCGGCCTATTCAAGAGAGTGATGGAACAACGAGAAAAAGCGGCAAAAGAGCGGCAACGGCGTAGGTAAATTCTGTTGTTATTGGTTTTTTTTAAGATTGATTAACAATGAAAAAATTAAAATAACAATAAAAAACAATGACTTAATGGTTTTATTTTGGGGTTGAAAAAGTTGGCACATAAATTGAATTATATAAACCAGAGTTGATACAACCCGTTCTTAAATATGCCTGAAGGCGTATTTGGCAAGTGATTTACGGTCAGTGCTTCCAAGAGAGTAAAGCTGACCGCTTCGCAAAGGCTTGCGAACTCGATAGGAGAGCAAAGTATGACCATTAACGTAAATACCAACGTATCGGCAATGACAGCCCAACGTTACCTAAACAAATCGAGCAATGAGTTAAATACCTCGATGGAGCGCCTTTCTTCTGGTAACCGTATTAATAGTGCCAAAGATGATGCTGCTGGTTTACAAATTTCAAACCGTTTAACCGCACAATCTCGTGGTCTTGATGTCGCTATGCGTAACGCTAATGATGGCATTTCGATTGCGCAGACGGCTGAAGGGGCGATGAATGAATCCACCAGTATCTTACAGCGTATGCGTGACTTGGCTCTGCAATCAGCTAACGGCACCAACTCTTTGTCAGAGCGTCAGGCACTGAATGAAGAAACGACAGCTCTACAAGATGAGTTGAACCGTATTGCGGAAACAACCTCATTTGGTGGACGTCGATTGCTGAATGGTTCATTTGGTGAAGCGTCATTCCAGATCGGTTCAAACTCGGGTGAGGCAATCATCATGGGCTTGACCAGTATCCGTGCTGATGATTTTCGTATGGGTGGTCAATCGTTTATTGCTGATAGTGGTAAAACGCAAGACTGGAGCGTGGATGCTAACAATAATGCGCTTAAGTTAGAGTTTACCAAGAAAGATGGTGAAGAGGTCAGTATCGATCTTGTGGCTAATATTGGTGATGATATCGAAGAAGTGGCGACTTACATCAACGGTCAAACCGATTTGCTTAAAGCATCTGTCGACGAAGAAGGTCGTTTACAAATTTTCATGGCTGAGCCTGATTTTGCTGATGTTACTTCTGCGGGGATCACGTTCAGTGGAAGTTTAGCCGATGATTTAGGTCTTGCCGCTGCAAGTGGTGTCGGACAGAAAAATACGGTTCAAGATATCGATATTACGACCGTGGGTGGGTCACAAAATGCGGTCGGCATTCTTGATGCTGCTCTTAAGTATATTGATTCACAACGTGCAGATTTAGGGGCGAAGCAAAACCGCTTGAATCACAGTATTAATAACTTGGCGAATATTCAAGAAAACGTTGAAGCCTCGAAGAGCCGTATTAAAGATACCGATTTTGCGAAAGAAACAACGCAATTGACGAAATCACAAATTCTGCAACAGGCTGGAACCTCGATTCTAGCTCAAGCAAAACAGTTGCCAAACTCTGCAATTTCATTATTGCAGTAGTCCCTTGGTTCTTCATTAATAAGCTCAGACGTGAGTATGTAATGAAGATGCCTTGGCAAGGTATGATTATTGGCGGTCAACAAGCTCTCTCAGATATACCTGCTTGTTAGCTTAAAATAATCATACACTCAGGCTAGCCTAAGTGTGTTCATTTCTCTTGATCTCCACATTGGTAATGGCTACCTACCATAGCCCCGGTTCTCTCAAAGGAAAAGGGGCTTTTTCTTTGCTATTTTGACTGCGAATTTCACCTCATCCTCCTCCCGGCTATTTCCCGTAAACCTTTAGCACTATTTTACTTTTTCTTCAGCGTTTGTGTTGAAAAGCTCAGTTTTTTCCTGTTTCAAAAATTTTTCATTAATAAAGCAGGATTTTACTAAAGAAATCTCTCCATGGGTCGCTAATAGAAGTAACTTTGAGAGAACTACGTGGTATTCCGAGACGTCGGAAACCGTTCGGGCAGTTCCGCTACGTCTAAAAATAAATAGGAGACACCACTATGGCGGTCAATGTAAATACCAACGTGTCAGCAATGACAGCACAACGTTACCTAAACAGCGCGACCAGCGCACAGCAAACTTCAATGGAACGTTTGTCTTCTGGATTTAAAATTAACAGTGCAAAAGATGATGCAGCCGGCCTACAAATTTCTAACCGTTTGAATGTTCAAAGCCGTGGTTT
>NZ_SGOM01000010.1 GCF_022113815.1 Vibrio cincinnatiensis | reverse complement strand
GGTACGTTCCAAACTAAAGCGTTCCAAATTGGTTCACAAAGCGGTGAAGCCGTAATGCTGACCATGAAAGACATGCGCAGTGATAATGAAATGATGGGTGGTAAGAGCTACGTTGCCGGCACAACCACAGATAAAGACTGGGGGGTAACTGCGGGAAGTACTGATCTTACCATCACGATTACCGATAAAGATGGTAACACTCTTGAGCCTATCTCTATCGAAGCGAAAGAAGGCGACGATATTGAAGAGCTTGCTACTTATATCAATGGTCAAACGGATGCGATTCGCGCATCGGTGAATGAAGATGGCCAACTACAAGTGTTTGCTAGCAATACTGATAATGTTGAAAGTATCGTTTTTGAGGGTGGGTTAGCCACTGAACTGGATATGCAAGCCCCTACCGATGTCACCGTTGATAGCATTGATGTAACCACCGTTGGCGGTGCACAAGAAGCGGTAGCTGTTGTGGATGCAGCCCTTAAGTATGTGGATAGCCACCGTGCTGAACTGGGCGCATTCCAAAACCGTTTTGGTCATGCTATCAATAACCTAGACAACATCAATGAAAACGTGAATGCGTCTAAGAGCCGTATTAAAGATACCGATTTTGCGAAAGAGACAACAGCATTAACGAAAGCACAAATCCTGGGTCAAGCATCAAGCTCTGTGCTTGCTCAAGCGAAACAAGCACCCAATGCGGCATTAAGCCTACTTGGTTAATCGAATGAAACGAAAAAAATCCAGCTTCGGCTGGATTTTTTTATGCCCGAAATTGGAGTTTTATTCGGAGACGCTTGCTTTCTACAACACGAAAGGCTTGACGGTATAGCATCGTTATTTGTTGATGTTGATCACTTTTTTCAACTTAAGTGAAAAAAAGCAAAAAAATGTCTCATTTTTTTCTAAAGGATGTCTAATCTAGGCCGTTAAAGGATACGAGAGAAATGAGGTGTACCGACGAGAGGTGAGAGACTCGAAGGTTCACTAACAATCGCCTAAGGAGATCAACACTATGGCAATTAACGTTAACACCAACGTTTCGGCGATGACTGCACAACGTCACCTCAATAATGGGGCTGCGGGAGTGCAGAAATCAATGGAGCGTTTGTCATCCGGGTATCGAATAAACAGTGCGCGAGATGATGCAGCCGGTTTACAAATTTCTAACCGTTTAACTTCGCAAAGTCGGGGTTTGGATGTTGCGGTACGAAATGCGAATGATGGTATTTCGATAGCGCAAACCGCCGAAGGGGCGATGAATGAAAGTACCAATATCTTGCAACGTATGCGAGATCTGGCTTTACAATCATCTAACGGTTCGAACACCCGTTCAGAGCGTTTAGCCATTCAAGAAGAAGTGGGTGCGTTAAATGACGAACTCAACCGAATTGCTGAAAGTACCTCTTTTGGTGGTAACCGCTTACTTAACGGCACTTTTGGAAGTAAATCTTTCCAAATTGGGGCGGATTCAGGTGAAGCGGTCACATTAACCATGGGAAGTTTGCGTTCTGATACGGCTGAAATGGGCGGAAAAGCTTATCGTGCAACAGCGGGACAAGCTGCGGATTGGAAAGTCTCAACCGAGACAGAGCTCACCTTGAGTTATACTGATAAACAAGGGGATGCTCAAAATGTCACCATCAATGCGAGAGCCGGTGATGATCTTGAAGAAGTCGCGACTTACATCAACGGTCAAAATGATGATATTCAAGCCTCTGTTGGTGAAGGCGGTAAATTGCAACTTTTCGCATCGTCACAAAAAGTGACGGGTGATGTAACCATTGATGGGACTCTAGCGACAGAAATTGGTTTTGGAGCAGGGGAAGATGTGACAGTCAAAGATATTGATGTCACGACTGTTTCCGGTTCACAAGAAGCCATAGCCTTGCTTGATGGTGCTTTAAAAGCGGTGGATAGCCAACGTGCACAATTGGGGGCATTCCAAAACCGTTTTGGCCATGCAATTAGTAACTTAGATAACATTAACGAAAATGTGAATGCTTCTCGTAGCCGGATCAAAGATACCGACTATGCGAAGGAAACTACGGCAATGACTAAGTCACAAATATTGCAACAAGCCAGTACGTCAGTCTTGGCTCAAGCGAAGCAGTCACCATCTGCAGCTCTTAGCCTGTTAGGTTAATTTCAGGTTGAATGAGTAACATGGGTAGCTTAATGCAAGTTGAGTTGCCTGTAAGAAGGTGGAAGGGAGATTGTTATGGAAGTTCCATCCTACACATCGAACATCCAGCCTTACGGCTCGCAAAGTGGCATTAAATTTGCTTCAGAAAACGAGAGCGTAAAAAGTGCTTCTTCAAAAGATGGCTATCGTTCAGTCCGACAGTCTGAAAAAAACAACGAACATGTTTCTGAACAGCTTAAACGCAGTCAGAAGCTCGCGTTGGAGACAGCCATTAAACAGACCCATGAACGGGAACGTTTAAATGAAGAGCAACGAATAAAAATCCTTGAACGAATGGATGAATTTGTCAATTCGATCAATAAAGGATTGTCGTTCAGAGTCGATGAAGAATCCGGACGGGATGTGGTGACGATATATGAAGCCGCGACTGGCGACGTTATTCGTCAAATTCCTGAAGAAGAAATGCTTGAAGTTTTGCGACGCCTTGCTCGTGAGCAAACCCCAAAATCTGGGTTGCTAGTGATTAAGGCGTAATCGTATTGTTGAGGTGATTGGATGAGTTTAGGCCCAATGGGGATGAACACTGGTTTTGATATCAATAATGTTGTCAGTACCATTGTTAATGCAGAACGTGTACCCAAACAGCAGAGCATTGACAATAAGCGCAATGATATTGATACCAGTATTAGTGCCTATGGGCGACTGAGAGAGTCGCTGGATACGATGAAATATCTCATGGCGAACTTTCGTCAAGAGAAAGCGTTCGCTGTGCGCAAAGTTGACACTTCGAACGATAACGTAATATCCGCAACAGCAAATACGGAAGCCATGGCGGGTAAATACGCTGTCGATGTGCTGCAGCTTGCCCAAAGCCATAAAATTGCTTCGGAAGTCATTCCAAGCGAGACTAAATTTGGTCCGGGTAAGCTGCAAGTTTCCTTAGGTTCTAAAAAATTCACGGTCGATGTTGCTGGCAATTCTAAGCTCAATGATGTTGTCCGTGGTATTAATAATCAAAAAAATAACCCCGGTGTACGCGCTTCTATCATTAATGATATGGAGGGCCCGCGGTTAGTGATTGCTTCTAACCTTTCTGGTGAGAAGAATCGCCTTTCTATTCAAGCGGATGCTGAATCTGGGAATGCACTCAAACGTTTAGAATATAAGACGCTTGAAGATCGCATAAAAGATTTAGAAGCTGCGCGAGCACAAGCTCAGCAGCTACTCGCGCCTCTGACGCCAGAGCAGCAAGAGATCGCCGCCAAAGTCGCTGATAAAATTGGCGATGCCGCCCGAGAACTTGATGAAGAAGTGGCGGCCCAAACTGAGTTACTGTCAGGTAAGGCCAGTGATTTAGATGGGCTTTCTGGTTCAGAAATAAAAGCGGCAGAACAGGTCAATCGTTACCTCAAACCTGAAGAGCGAATTCCCGGCTGGACAGAAACGGCTTCTGGCACCTTGTTAGACTCTTATTCTGAACCAGAACCTGAGCTTGATGGTGAAGCATTAGCGAAAGCACCTGATGTGCCTGGTTGGAGTAATACCGCCTCTGGTACTTTAACGGATTCCTATGTTACGCCGAAAGAAGCGCAAGCTAAGCTAGATGCTAAGCTGGCTAAAGAACAAGCGGCGATCGATGAGGCCGTAAAAAGCGGCAAAATGACGCCGGAAGAAGCCAAAGTTGCACAGCGAGCATCGCTCTCAACGGAGGAACGTGAAGCGCTGGAAGCTATGGAAAAAGTTCAAACGGAACTGAAAGCCGCTCAGCAATCTTTCGATGAATATCAAGGCATGATTCAAGTTCAAGCTGGGCAAGATTCACGAGTCTTGCTTGATGGCATTGCTACACTTTCTAGTGATAACAATGTGATTGAAAATGCTATTGAAGGGGTTAACTTAACCTTAAAAGGAAAAACGGATCCTGGGCAGACTCCAGCTGAAATTGGCATTGAGTATGATCGTGATAGTGTTCGGCAGGATATTGAACAATTTGTCGCTTCTTATAACCAATTTTATCAGGTAACCAAAGAGCTTTCTGGCGTTGATCCAAACACAGGGCGAGCTGGGCCATTAGCCGGGGATAGCATTGTCCGTAGTGCGGACTCTCGACTGAAATCAGTCTTTTCCTCGCCGATAGATCAGGCTCCTGAGAATTTAAAAAGCTTGACAGAGTTTGGTATCACCACGACTCGCCAAGGGACGTTAGAAATCAATTATGATATGCTTAACCGTCAGCTAAACACGAACTTTACTCAGCTTGGCGAGTTTTTTGGTGGTAATCAAGGCTTTGCTAAGCGTGTTGAAGATGCCATTCAAGGCTTGACTGGCGCAACTGGGTCTATCCGTACCCGAGAAAATAGTTTATCGGAACAAACTCGTCGTTTATCTAAAGATCAAGATGCTTTAGATCGTCGTATGGATGGTTTGGAAAAACGTACCCATGCAAAATTTTCAGCAATGCAAGATGCAACAGGGAAAATGCAGTCCCAACTAGCTGGCATGATGAATGCCTTAGGTCAGTAATATGCAAATGACCCTTCAAGTTTTATGTGATATCAATCGTCAAATCAAAGAAAAATTGATGGTAGATGATATAAATACTGAAGAAATTATAGTGTTGGTCGATAAAAGAGAAACACTATTAGGGGAACTGCTGAGTTATATTGCAAGCAACCCACAGTTTGCGCAGTCTGCCGAGTGGCAGAGTGCCATTCTAGAGACACAACACCTTGTTGAACTGATGCAACGAAAAACGCAATCGATAGGTCAAGTGCTTCATAAATATCGATATGGCAATAAATCCGTTCAGCAATACAAAAAGTTTTTATAAGAGGAAGACTATGCGTGGTTCTTTACAGGCGTACAAAAAAGTATCAGTGGATAGCCAGCTCACGGCAGCCTCACCACATAAAATTGTGCAGATGTTGATGGCTGGTGCGATTGAGCGCTTGATTCAAGGCAAGGCCGCCATGCAGCAAGGTAACATCCCTGTAAAAGGTGAACGTTTAGGGAAAGCGCTAGATATTATCATCAGTTTACGCAGCAGTTTATCGATGAAAGATGGCGGTGAAATTGCGCAAAATTTAGATATGCTTTATGAATTTATGATTACTCAAATTTCTACGGCTAACCATAAAAATGACCCACAACCCATTGATGATGTCATCGATATTATCCGCGAGATAAAGTCAGCTTGGGATCAAATCCCGGCGGAATATCACAATTTAACGGCTTCAGAAATTGGGATGTAGGATTTATCCTAATCTTTTAACCGACATCACACCTGATAATTGCTTGGTTGCCTTATTTTTTTAATTAAATAGAATAGAAGCCACTAACTAGCCGAGTGGCTTTTTTGTTGCTGCATCTCACTCGTTGTTGATCCTTGTTTTGACCGCTTAACACAGCATATGGTCAAGTCAGTGATTTGCAACGGTGAAAACACAACAATCTCAAAATTAAGGCAAATATTCTCACCTATGCAAGGTTTAGCAAAACTACTTGTCATTGAAGACGACGTTTCCGTTCGTCAAAGTTTCAGCACAATCCTAGAATTCGTGGGGGAGCAGTGTGAAGTTATTGACTCTTCACAAATTGATCTTATTGATTGGTCCGGCACTTGGGCAGGATGTATCTTGGGTTCAGTTGACGCACCGTGTTTGCCTGAATCGCTGAAAAATACGCTTTTTCATGCGAACCATATCCCTTTACTTGTGGCAAACAAACATTTTTTTTCTTTTGAATCTTTTCCTCAGTTTGTCGGCGAATTAGAGTTCCCACTTAACTATCCTCAACTCAGTGAGGCTCTGCGTCATTGTAAAGAGTTTTTAGGCCGTAAAGGCATTCAATTGCAATCCTCTTCACGTAATAATACGCTCTTTCGTAGTTTGGTCGGGCAAAGTCTTGGTATTCAAGAAGTTCGCCATCTCATTGAGCAAGTGGCGAGTACGGAAGCGAATGTTCTTATTCTTGGTGAATCTGGGACGGGAAAAGAAGTGGTCGCTCGTAATATCCACTACCATTCTACTCGTCGTCGAGGGCCCTTTGTTCCAATTAACTGTGGTGCAATTCCCGCTGAATTACTGGAAAGTGAACTATTTGGTCATGAAAAAGGAGCTTTTACTGGAGCGATTACAGCCCGTAAAGGACGCTTTGAATTGGCTGAAGGGGGGACACTTTTTTTAGATGAAATTGGTGATATGCCCACCAATATGCAGGTAAAACTCTTACGTGTCTTACAAGAACGCTGTTTTGAACGGGTTGGAGGAAATACAACTATCAAAGCGGATGTTCGAGTCGTGGCTGCGACTCACCGAGATCTCGATAGCATGATTAGTGAGCAACGTTTTCGGGAAGATCTGTACTATCGATTGAATGTTTTTCCGATAGAAATGCCAGCGTTGAAAGATCGCAAAGAAGATATTCCTTTGCTATTACAAGAGTTAATGACACGAATGGAAGTAGAGGGAGCTTCACCGATCTGCTTTACGCCAAGAGCCATTAATTCTCTCATGGAGCATGATTGGCCGGGAAATGTACGTGAGTTAGCGAACCTTGTTGAGCGGATGGTGATCCTTTACCCCAATAGTTTAGTCGACGTTAATCATTTACCCACCAAGTATCGTTATAGTGATATACCTGAATTTCAACCAGAACCCAGTCGCTTTAGTTCGGTTGAAGAGCAAGAACGGGATGTGTTAGCTGATATTTTCTCGGAAAATTTCAGCTTTGAACAAGGTGATGAATTGACGCTAAATGGGAATTTAGACACACCACAGGCGCTTCCTCCTGAGGGGATTAATCTCAAAGAATTACTGGCTGATTTAGAAGTCAATTTGATTAATCAAGCGCTGGATGCTCAAGGGGGAATTGTTGCTCGAGCGGCGGATATGCTCGGCATGCGTCGAACAACCCTAGTTGAGAAAATGCGGAAGTATAATATGCAGCGGTAGCCATTTTTTTGGTGAGTCAATTTATTGACTTTTATGTAATTGCATGAAATAAAAGAAAAATAGCCTGGCTTGCATATTGCATGTTAGGCTATTGTTGTTTTTCAAGGTCAAAGATTAGCGATGGATAACTCAATGCAAAAGCAGCATTCGCATTTAGACTCTTTAGAAGATCAAGTCGAGCGTTATAAACAGGTGCTGGATGTTATGCCCGCAGGGGTTATCTTACTTGATACTCAGGGCATTGTGCGTGAAGCAAACCCAGAAGCTCAGCGGCTTTTACAAATTCCCTTATTGGGGGAAAAGTGGTACTCGGTTATTCAAGTTGCATTTGCACCACGTGAAGATGATGGGCATGAAATATCATTGCGCAACGGTCGTAAGGTACGGTTAGCTATTTCAGCGTCGACAACTGGGCAATTGATTCTGATCACCGATTTAACGGAAACACGTTTGCTACAATCACGCATTAGCGATTTGCAACGTTTGTCTTCGCTTGGTCGGATGGTAGCGTCTTTAGCCCATCAGGTGCGAACACCTTTATCCAGTGCCATGTTATACGCATCGAACTTGTCTGCCCCTAATTTATCAACACCGACACGTGAACGGTTTCAAAATAAGTTGCTTGATAGGCTGCATGACTTGGAAAAACAGGTAAATGATATGCTGCTGTTTGCGAAAGGGGGAGATAATAAAGTTATTCAGCCTTTCTCTATCGCTGATTTAGTCGCTGAGTTTTCGCCAATGGTTGAAACGGCATTGAAAAATAATCAGATAGACTATGACTTGCAAGTTGAGCAAGAAGAGACAAAGCTATTGGGGAATGCTAACGCGGTGGCATCTGCACTCAGTAACTTGGTGATGAATGCGATTCAAATTGTAGGTAAACAAGCTCAGATAGATGTGTTTTTTCGTCCTGTAAATGGTGAGTTGAAAATTTCAGTGCAGGATAATGGCCCCGGTGTACCCGAAGAGTTGCAGCATAAAATTATGGAACCCTTTTTTACCACTCGTTCTCAAGGAACAGGGTTAGGGCTTGCGGTAGTACAAATGGTTTGTCGTGCGCACGATGGCCGATTAGAGTTGATGTCACAATCTGGTGAAGGTGCGTGTTTTACGATGTGTCTTCCTCTTGAACGTCAATCCCAACCATCTCAATCAGATAGTGGAGAATGATCATGGCTCAAAATAAAGTCTTAGTCGTTGAAGATGATGAGGGGCTACGCGAAGCGTTGGTCGATACACTGGCGTTAGCCGGTTATGAGTGGCTTGAAGCCGATTGTGCTGAAGATGCATTAGTTAAATTAAAAAATCATTCTGTTGATATTGTTGTTTCTGATGTTCAAATGGCAGGAATGGGTGGGTTAGCATTACTGCGCAATATCAAGCAACATTGGCCTAATTTACCTGTTTTATTAATGACCGCGTACGCCAATATTGAAGATGCGGTTGCCGCGATGAAAGATGGTGCCATTGACTATATGGCTAAGCCTTTTGCACCAGAAGTATTACTGAATATGGTTAGCCGCTATGCACCAGTCAAATCTGACGATAACGGTGATGCTGTTGTGGCCGATGAAAAAAGCCTGAAATTATTATCTTTAGCGGAAAAAGTGGCCAAAACGGATGCGAACGTTATGATTTTAGGCCCGAGCGGTTCTGGTAAAGAGGTAATGTCGCGTTACATTCATAATGCTTCTCCGCGTAAAGACGGCCCTTTTATTGCCATTAACTGTGCGGCTATTCCTGATAATATGTTAGAAGCGACCCTATTTGGTTATGAAAAAGGGGCGTTTACAGGAGCGGTACAAGCGTGCCCTGGGAAATTTGAGCAAGCGCAAGGTGGTACCATTTTACTCGATGAAATCAGTGAAATGGATTTAAGCTTACAGGCAAAATTATTACGTGTTTTACAAGAACGAGAAGTCGAACGACTGGGTAGTCGTAAAAGTATTAAACTGGATGTGCGAGTTCTTGCAACCAGTAACCGTGATTTAAAAGCTTACGTTCAAGAGCATAAATTCAGAGAAGATTTGTACTATCGGCTCAATGTTTTTCCAATCACTTGGCCTGCACTTTGTGAGCGAAAAAAGGATATTGCACCTTTAGCGCGTCATTTGGTTGAACGGCATTGTAAAAAATTGGGATTGCCTGTTCCTAGTGTTTCTGCCGCAGCTATCGCCAAATTAGAGAGTTATCCTTGGCCTGGTAATGTGCGAGAACTAGACAATGTGATTCAACGGGCATTAATCTTAAGCGAGCAGGCGGATATTGATCAGCAGCATATTTTGCTCGAAGGGTTAGATTGGCAAGATGCGTCTGGTCTGCAAGCGCTTGTTGAGCAAGGGGAAGAGCGAGCGTGTCCAGAAATAAAACCTCTGACGGAGAGTACTCTAGCGTCCAAAAACTACACCAGTACCGCTGGGCTAGGTGATGAACTCCGAGATCAAGAGTTTACTATTATTATGGAAACATTAGTGGAGTGTAACGGGCGGCGTAAAGAGATGGCTGAGAAATTAGGCATCAGTCCCCGAACATTACGTTATAAGTTAGCAAAGATGCGAGATGCTGGAATTGATATTCCTGGATAGGCATCGATTTAGATCATGTTTCAAGTGGCATATTAATTGCTCCTTTATAAAATCATTCTATTAGAGTCAAAGAATTGGCACCCGAGGTCACAATGAAATTAGATAGCTTACACAGTGAAATGCAGGCCATGATGGTTGAAGCGGGTAACAACCGCCCTGCAGCAACAGGACAAAAAGTTGGCGCTGATTTTGGCAATATGCTGACTGAGGCTATCAATAATGTGAATGGGCTACAAAAAACCTCAAGTGATTTACAAACTCGCTTTGACCGAGGAGATGAAGGTATTTCCTTATCGGATGTGATGATCGCACGTAATAAATCTAGCGTTGCATTTGAAGCGACCATTCAAGTACGCAATAAACTTGTTGAAGCGTACAAAGAATTAATGAATATGCCAGTATAACCACATAGGGTATGAACTGTGGCTGAAGATAAACAAACAACCGATCTGGCATTAACTTCTGGTGGAGAACAGGCTCTATCAACCAGCGTTGATCTTGATGGTGGTGCACAAAATCCAGATTTAGAAGAAAAAAGTTCTTCTAAATTGGACTTTGCCATGGGCGATCTTGACCTATTACGGCAGATCGTTCTGGTACTCTCGATCTCTATCTGTGTGGCACTCATTGTCATGCTATTTTTCTGGGTAAAAGAACCAGAAATGCGTCCACTTGGCGCTTATGATACAGAAGAGCTCATTCCAGTATTGGATCATCTTGATCAACAAAAACAAGCTTATCGTTTAGATGGTAATACGATTTTAGTTCCGAGCAGTGATTACAATAGCATCAAACTGAATATGGTCCGCTCTGGGTTAAATCAGTCGCGTAATGCGGGTGATGATATTTTGCTGCAAGATATGGGGTTTGGGGTTTCTCAACGTTTGGAACAAGAACGTTTAAAACTTAGCCGTGAACGTCAGCTAGCAAAAGCGATCGAAGAAATGCGTCAAGTGAATAAAGCGCGTATTTTACTTGCCCTTCCCAAGCAGAGTGTATTTGTTCGCCATAACCAAGAAGCGTCAGCTTCCGTATTTTTAACCCTGCGTACCGGAGCCAACCTGAAGCAGGAAGAAGTCGATTCCGTGGTGGATATGGTGGCGAGTGCGGTGCCGGGGATGAAACCGACTCGCGTGACCGTAACGGATCAACACGGGCGCTTACTCAGTTCGGGTTCACAAGACCCGATTTCTTCCGCTCGTCGTAAAGAACAAGAGCTTGAACGTCGCCAAGAAGAAAATCTGCGTAGCAAAATTGACTCTGTTCTCATTCCTATTTTAGGACTGGGTAACTACACCGCACAGGTTGATATTGAGCTGGATTTCAGTGCTGTTGAGCAAACTCGTAAAGTGTTTGATCCAAATACCCCAGCGACTCGGAGTGAATACACCCTAGAAGACTATAACAACGGTAACGTAGTGGCCGGCGTTCCCGGAGCATTGAGTAACCAACCCCCTGCGGATGCATCGATTCCGCAAGATGTTGCTCAGATGAAAGACGGTTCTGTACTCGGCCAAGGTTCTGTTCATCGTGAAGCAACGCGTAACTTTGAACTGGATACCACCATCAGCCATGAAAGAAAGCAAACCGGGGTGGTGAACCGCCAAACCGTAGCGGTTGCTGTCAAAAATCGTCCGGTGGTGAATCCTGAAAATGGTCAGGTCACTTACCAGCCTCTAACAGAGAGTGAACTAGGTTCGATTCGACAGTTACTGATTGGGACCGTTGGGTTTAATGAAAACCGAGGTGACCTCTTAAACGTATTAAGTATGCAGTTTGCTGAGCCAGAGCTTGAACAATTGGCCGATGTACCTATTTGGGAAAACCCGCACTTTAACGATTGGGTTCGTTGGTTAGCCAGTGCACTGGTGATTATTGTTATTGTATTAGTACTGGTTCGTCCAGCGATGAAGAAATTGCTCAACCCGACTGCGGATGATGACGAACAGTTGTATGGCCCTGATGGCCTACCGATTGGTATTGATGGCGAAACCAGCCTGATTGGCAGTGATATTGAAGGAGGTGAATTGTTTGAATTCGGCTCTGGTATTGATTTGCCTAATTTACATAAAGACGAGGATGTACTGAAAGCAGTACGTGCTCTGGTCGCCAACGAGCCAGAACTTGCGGCTCAAGTTGTGAAGAATTGGATGCAAAATGCCTAATGAAATCATAAGTAAAGATGCAGAAAATGGCATCGATATTGCCAATATTCCCGGTGAGGAACGTGCTGCTATCTTATTGCTGAGTCTTAATGAAGAAGACGCTGCTGGGATTATTCGCTATTTAGAACCCAAACAAGTTCAGCGAGTAGGGAGTGCAATGGCGAAAGCAAAGGATTTGAGCCAAGATAAAGTGACCGCCGTTCACCGCTCCTTTTTGGAAGATATCCAAAAATACACCAATATTGGGATGGGAAGTGAAGACTTTATGCGTAATGCATTAATTGCTGCCTTAGGTGAAGATAAAGCGAATAACTTGGTGGATCAAATTCTACTTGGCACCGGCTCGAAAGGATTGGATTCATTGAAATGGATGGATCCAAGACAAGTGGCCAGTATCATTGTGAATGAGCACCCGCAAATTCAGACCATTGTATTGTCTTACCTTGATCCTGACCAGTCTGCTGAAATCCTCGCCCAGTTCTCAGAGCGAGATCGTCTGGATCTCATGATGCGTATTGCTAACCTTGAAGAAGTACAACCTTCGGCCTTGGCAGAACTGAATGAAATTATGGAGAAACAGTTTGCTGGTCAAGCTGGGGCTCAAGCTGCGAAAATTGGTGGCCTGAAAGCGGCTGCCGATATTATGAACTATCTGGATAACAACATTGAAGGTCTACTTATGGATCAGATGCGTGAGCAAGATGAAGACCTCGCAACTCAGATCGAAGACCTCATGTTTGTCTTTGAAAACTTGGTGGAAGTCGACGACCAAGGTATTCAGAAATTGCTGCGGGATGTTCCTCAAGATGTGCTGCAAAAAGCACTCAAAGGGGCCGACGAAACCTTACGCGAGAAAATCTTCAAAAATATGTCGAAGCGTGCTGCTGAGTTGATGAAAGATGACTTGGAAGCGATGCCACCGATTAAAGTTTCAGATGTGGAAGCGGCGCAAAAAGAAATCTTGGCCATTGCCCGACGAATGGCAGACAACGGGGATCTCATGTTGTCTGGCGGGGCGGATGAATTTTTATAATGAACAAGGCCTGCTGACTCAGCCGGCCTTTTTTATCGTTGGATAAGGTGTCTCATGACTGGAGAAAGAAAGCGTGGTTTTATCCGTTTAGGCTCTGATGCCACCGTAGAATCGCCTAAAAAGTGGGGGTTACCCGATTATGCTAACGAACAGAATAAAAAAGCCAAAGAAACCGCATTAAATTATGACCCTGCTTGGGTACCTAGTTTTGATGAAGAGGAAGCAGACTTACCTCTTACTCTCAGTGATGAAGAAATAGAGCTGATTAAACAGGCCGCTTATCAGGAAGGGTTAGAGCAAGGGCAAGCGGAAGGGTATCAGCAAGGTTTTGAACAAGGTAAGCAAGCTGGTTTTGATATCGGCCATCAAGAAGGGATTCAGGCTGGGGAAACGGAAGGGTTAGCTGCAGGCCAAGCACAGATCCAACAACAAGTGGAACACTTCCTAAACCTTGCGAACCAATTCGCCCAACCGCTGGAGTTAATGAATGCTCAGGTGGAAAAACAGTTGGTTGATATGGTACTGACGCTCGTAAAAGAAGTCGTCCGTGTGGAAGTACAAATGAACCCTCAAGTTATTTTGGATACGGTCAAAGAATCGGTAGAGGCTCTACCCATCGCGGGACATACTATTCATGTCAAACTTCATCCCGAAGATTGTGAAATCATCAAACATGCTTATGGTGAGGAAGCGCTTGAACTTCGTCAATGGACATTGAACAGTGAGCCAGCCCTGAATCGAGGTGATGTTCAAATTGAAGCGGGTGAATCGAGTGTTAACTACCGTATGGAAGAACGTATTCGTAGCGTGTTACAACGTTTTTGTGGAACGAATCGTCATCAGCAAGGGCAAGACTAATGCAAGCGCTGGCAGACCGATTAGCACAATATAAAACCCAAGGCTTAACAAGTCGTCCAGTCGCCTCTGGTAAGTTGGTTCGAGTCGTAGGGTTAACCCTTGAAGCGACAGGATGCCGAGCCCCCATTGGAAGTTTGTGTCTAGTGGAAACCATGTCTGGTGAAATGGAAGCGGAAGTGGTTGGTTTTTCTGGCGACAGCTTATTCTTAATGCCTAGTGAGCAAATTAATGGGGTGTTGCCCGGTGCAAAAGTGACCCCATTAACAGAAGAAGCGGGCTTGGCGGTTGGAATGGAATTACTAGGGCGAGTCATTGATGGGGTGGGTAACCCATTAGATGGGCTGGGTCCCATATACACCGATCAATACGCAACGTTCAACGCCCAACCGATTAACCCATTATCACGCAAGCCGATCAGTGAACCCTTGGATGTGGGAATTAAAGCCATCAACGGTTTATTGACGGTAGGTAAAGGACAACGAATTGGTCTGTTTGCTGGTTCAGGGGTTGGTAAATCGGTCACCTTAGGTATGATGACTCGCGGAACCACGGCACAAGTCGTTGTGGTGGGCTTAATTGGTGAGCGTGGTCGAGAAGTTAAAGAATTTATTGAAGAAATTTTGGGTATTGATGGCCGTCAACGTGCGGTGGTTGTGGCCGCTCCAGCCGATGCCTCTCCACTCATGCGTTTGAAAGGTTGTCAGACGGCATTGGCGATTGCTGAATATTTTCGTGATCAAGGGTTGGATGTTTTGCTATTGATGGACTCATTAACCCGTTTTGCACAAGCTCAGCGGGAAATTGCGTTATCAGTGGGCGAACCACCGGCAACCAAAGGCTATCCACCTTCGGTTTTTGCTAAATTACCCGCATTAGTTGAGAGAGCGGGCAATGGTGGTCCCGAACAAGGCTCTATCACAGCCTTTTTCACGGTATTAACCGAAGGGGATGATCTACAGGATCCGATTGCCGATGCTTCTCGTGCAATTCTTGATGGGCATATTGTGCTTTCTCGGGAGATGGCCGATGCGGGGCATTATCCTGCCATTGATGTCGAGAAATCGGTCAGCCGTGTTATGCCACAAATTACAACCGATGAACATATGCTGATGTCAAAAGCGGTACGGCAAATTCTGTCGATTTGTCGTAAAAACCAAGATTTGGTCTCGATTGGTGCTTATAAACCGGGAACTGATAAAGCGATTGATAGCGCCTTTACCCTGAAACCACGGTTAGACAATTATTTGCAACAAGAAATGAAAGAATCGGTTCCTTACGACATGTGTATCGGTATGCTGAAAAATGTACTGAGTATGGAGTAGGTAAGCGATGGACAATGCGTTAGAGTTTTTGTTAGGGCAAGCCAAAGAGTCGGAAGATCAGGCCGTGATGGCTTTGAGTAAAGCCAGAAATGAACTGGACGGTTACTATCAACAATTGAAACAGATTGAACAGTATCGCTTGGAATACTGCCAGCAACTGGTTCAACGTGGGCAGGCAGGATTAACCGCTAGCCAATATGGTCACTTAAACCGTTTCCTAACTCAGTTGGATGAAACTTTAGCGAAGCAGCGCAGCGCCGAGCAGCATTTCACTCAGCAAGTGGAAAATTGCCAACAACATTGGATGAATGTGCGTAAGCAGCGTCGTTCTTATGAGTGGTTGATTGAGAAAAAACAGAGTGAAAGAGAGCGCTTACAAGCGCGGCGAGAGCAAAAACAGATGGATGAATTTTCGACTCTCAGCTTTAATCGTCAACGCCTTCGTTCAACCTCTCGCTAATACCGTTTAAAAGCTAGCTTTGGCTCATTTATTGCATGGGTTGTAGTCTCTGATGCGAGCTGCAGTCAATACCAAGCAGAGCTTTTAGGTGTTATATACAATGTGAGCGATGTGAATATGAATATTAATCCAATCTCTTCAGTTGATAGCAAGCCTATTTCCAGCGTGAGTGCAACCAATGCAAACTCAAAAAACATCTCATCAAAAGAGGGCGAAGCTGGAGAGGTAACCGGGTTTCTAGATAAATTAACCGCACTTTTGTTTCATTCTCAATCCGAAGTTGAGTCAGAAAATACGGATTTGGCGGCTTTACCCATACAGTCGGAAGAGATCTCGTCCGAGTTGATTGAGCTCAGTGGGGAAGAGTCCGAGCAAGCGGTGGCAGACTCTCAAGATGAAGCGTCTACGAATCAACCGGTGGCTCATTCTAAGCAGGCTGACATAGAGAGTCTTTCTACTCTGGAACATGAAGAGAGTCTGGAACCCTCTATCACAACCGCACAGGTGATGAATCAGGGCGATGAACTGCTTGGTCGATTACAGCAAGCCAATCAAACATTAGTTAAGACAAGCGGCAAGAACTTGCCCAATGAAGACAGTGAATGGGCGGATTTTTCGGCTGCACAAAAACAAGATGCTGTATCGTTAGAGGCTGTGGAGCTCCCCGTTTGGGATAACCAAGAAGTCGCCGTCAATAAAGCGGATGCCACTCGTACGGATGTGGAATTTTCCGACCGACCTCTCGACGAATCAGGAGAGGCCATTGTTCAGTTAGTTGACGAGGCATCGATCGTTCACTCACAAATTCAGCAGCCCGCACAAAATACCCCTCTTACCGAAGAGGAGGAAGAGCCTTTAGTGGCGAAAACGGCGAGTAGCGAGGTTGAGGTATCGGAGCTGGCCGAACAGGCCCTCCCACTCACTCAAGGTGAGGCTCAGGTTCGTCATGAACCGAGCAAACCTAGTGCGCCAAGTGGTTCGTTCTCGTTTTCAGCCATGGCCGCTTCATCTCAACCACCTACGCACCCGGCAGGTGTCTCCGCGATGGTGAATGAGGCTCCTTTTACAGCAACTCAAGCAGGAAGTGCGGCGGCGATCTCAATGCCTGAGTTCGTCCAATCGACACCGGGAATGGATCCGAATGTATTAAAAGCATCGTTGAATGGGGCCGCTTTATTTGGAAAAGAAAAAGAGTCGCTTGGTTCAGAGCCTGAGAGCAATTCTCTCTTTGCTCAGCAATTAGCTTCTGCGGCTGGACAATCGACAACGGCACAACCCTCGGGGTTGCGCAATGAACCCGCCCCCATTCAAGGGCAACCGTTACCTTTAGCTCTAAATAAAGGAATGGTGGCCGATGAAATGGCTGAACGGGTACAAATGATGATGTCGAAAAATCTAAAAAATATTGATATTCGCCTTGATCCACCAGAACTTGGTCGAATGCATATTAGAATGAATATGCATGGTGATGGCGCTAGTGTGCAATTTACGGTGGCGAATAGCCAAGCTCGTGATGCTTTAGAGCAATCCATGCCGCGTTTGAGAGAAATGTTGGCTCAGCAAGGCGTTCAGTTAGCCGATACTTCTGTTCAGCAACAAAATGCTGGCCAACAGCAACGTTATTCAGCAAATGGTGGCGAATCGGGATCATCGGCGGGGCGAGAGGTTTTGGCGGGCGATGAAAATATTGAGTCTGACATTAAACTGGATTTGAATGTAACAACAAAGCGTGATGGAATCAGCTATTACGCTTAAACTAATAGAAAAATAACCGCATAGAGTAAGTTATGGCTGTTGATGAAAATGCACCAAAAAGTAAAAATAAACTATTAATCATTGTTGGGGCAGTCGTCGCCTTATTACTGATTGCTGGGGGCGCTTTTTTCTTTCTTGGATCGGATAGTTCTGAACCCAAAGAAACGGTAAGAGCTCAAGATACTGTGACGGTTGATCCTGTCTCTTACGTCAATATTTCTCAACCCTTTGTATTCAATGTGAGTGGTGAGAATCGTGGTCGAATGGTACAAATAAAAGTACAACTTATGGTGCGAGGTAGCAAAAACGATAATTTAGCTCGCTATCACTCCCCCTTGGTGGAAAGTACACTATTAGCAACCTTTGCCTCTGCTTCGGTTGAGCAACTACGAACCACTTCTGGACGTATTGAGTTACGAGATAAGGCGACAGACGATATTAAAGCGGCGATGACACAAGTGGTTGGAGAGCCAGTGATTGAACGAGTGCTCTTTACTGACTTTGTAATGCAATAGGTGAGTACGTGACCGATTTATTAAGCCAAGACGAAATTGATGCACTGTTGCATGGCGTAGACAGTGTTGATGAAGGAGAAGACGAATTAGATTCCGCAGATGCGGGGGCTGTCTCGTTTGATTTTTCATCACAAGATCGCATTGTTCGTGGTCGGATGCCGACCTTAGAACTGATTAATGAACGTTTTGCTCGGCACATGCGCATCAGTTTATTTAATATGCTTCGCAAAACTGCAGAAGTATCGATCAATGGCGTACAAATGATGAAGTTTGGTGAATACCAAAATACTTTGTACGTACCGACCAGTTTAAACATGGTTCGTTTTCGTCCTCTTAAAGGAACGGCGCTTGTCACAATGGAAGCGCGTTTGGTGTTTATTCTGGTAGAAAACTTCTTTGGTGGAGATGGACGCTACCATGCTCGAATCGAAGGTCGTGAATTTACGCCGACTGAACGTCGAGTGATTCAATTATTACTAAAAATCGTCTTTACTGACTATAAAGAAGCTTGGTCTCCTGTGATGGGCGTTGAGTTTGAATACCTTGATTCTGAAGTTAACCCAAGTATGGCTAACATTGTTAGCCCAACGGAAGTGATCGTTGTCTGTTCATTTCATATTGAAGTGGATGGAGGGGGCGGTGATTTTCATATGGTTATGCCGTATTCGATGGTTGAGCCTATTCGAGAATTACTCGATGCCGGTGTTCAGTCGGATAAAATGGAAACCGATGTACGCTGGAGTTCAGCTCTTCGGGAAGAGATCATGGATGTGCCCATTAACTTTCGAGTTAATTTATTAGAACAAGATATTGCACTGCGTGATCTAATGGAACTGCAAACGGGCGACATTATCCCAATTGATATGCCAGAGCATGCAGTGATGTTTGTGGAAGACTTACCCACTTATCGAGTAAAAATGGGCCGCTCAGGTGAAAAACTGGCGGTACAAATTTCAGAAAAAATCCGCCGTCCAGATGTGGTGAAAACCGACCTCGCGTTCTTAGGCAAAGACATTATTGCAGAACTAGAGAATGATGAGCTGGAAGATGACGAACATATACATGAGTAAAAATAGGTAGCGAAGATGTCAAAATCAGATGATCAAAAGCTGGCAGATGAGTGGGCTGCAGCGCTTGGGGAAGATCCTAATGCCCCAGAAATCGATGTCGATGAGGTGTTAGCCGCGCCATTGGATGAGTTAAAAGATACTGCGCCACCCATTACTGATGATGAACGTCGTAAACTCGACACCATTATGGATATTCCTGTTACCATTTCAATGGAAGTTGGGCGTTCAAAAATCAGTATTCGTAACTTACTGCAATTAAACCAAGGTTCAGTGGTTGAGTTGGATCGTATTGCAGGTGAGTCATTAGATGTGATGGTTAATGGTACTTTGATTGCTCATGGAGAAGTTGTGGTGGTCAACGATAAGTTTGGTATTCGCCTGACGGATGTGATCAGCCAAACGGAACGAATTAAGAAACTGAGATAACTTATGAAAAAGCTCATAAGTTTATTTTTTGTTTCGTTCCCAACTTGGGCAGCGGAGACGGCTTCACTGGATATAGCGACCACTTTCGGGTCGCTTTTATTCGTTGTTGTACTGATTTTATGCTTAGCTTGGTTACTCAAACGTATGCGTGTTCCAACCTTTGGGCAGCACAAAGGCTTTCAAGTCATGCGTCAATTGCCTATCGGCACGAAAGAACGATTGATGATTGTGCAAGTGGGGGAGGAACAGTTTCTTATTGGTGTGACGGCGCAATCTATCCAGTTAATTTCGAAGTTGGAAACGCCACTGACACAAGAAACTTACGATGCACCTTCATTCGCTACTCAACTGACTCAGTTACTGAAAAAACATGATAAATAACCGTCGATATACTTTCTGTTCGGTGTCGTTATCTTGGATGATGACCCTCATTTGTTCCATCATTTTTCTCTGGGCTCCTTTGGCGAGTGCACAGCAAGAGTTGGAAACTCCGATTCCGGCTAATACGCTTGCTGATGGAGGCGTGACGGTTAGTACCATGGAGAAAGAGCAAGGCGCGACAAAATCGTTGGCCTTAACGAGTAGCAGTGGTGGCGGTGGTATTCCGGCCTTTACCATGACGACGAATCCTGATGGAAGCGAAGATTACTCGGTTAATTTACAAATTTTAGCCCTAATGACCATGCTCGGTTTTTTACCGGCAATGGTTATCTTGATGACTTCCTTCACCCGAATTGTGGTCGTCATGTCGATTTTGCGTCAGGCTATGGGATTACAACAAACGCCATCAAATCAGGTTATTATTGGGATTGCGATATTTCTTACCTTCTTCATTATGTCCCCAGTACTGAATCAGATTAACGATCAAGCGGTTCAACCCTATCTCAATGAACAGATGTCGGCGCGCCAAGCATTTGATTTGGCCCAAGAGCCAATGAAGGCTTTTATGCTGAAACAAACGCGACTGAAAGATTTAGAAACCTTCGTTAATATTTCAGGCTCAGAAGTACAAAGCCCTGAAGAAGTATCGATGGCGGTGCTCATTCCTGCTTTTATTACCTCAGAATTAAAAACCGCTTTTCAAATTGGCTTTATGCTTTTTTTGCCATTTTTAATTATTGACTTGGTCGTCGCTTCAGTTTTGATGGCGATGGGGATGATGATGCTATCACCAATGATTGTTTCGTTACCTTTCAAATTGATGCTTTTTGTCTTGGTTGATGGTTGGAACCTCATTTTATCCACCTTGGCAGGCAGTTTTGCCTTGTAGCGGGAGAAGACGATGACACCAGAACTGTTTGTTGAGTTATTTCGTGAGTCGTTGTGGATGGTGCTCATTATGGTGTGTGCCATCATAGTCCCAAGCTTACTGATTGGTTTAGTGGTAGCGATTTTTCAAGCTGCGACATCGATTAACGAACAAACCCTGAGCTTCTTGCCGCGTCTTATTGTGACTCTACTGGCATTAATGGTGTTTGCTCATTGGATGACTCAGATGTTAATGGAGTTCTTTTTAGCCATGGTTGAGCGTTTACCACAGGTTCTCTATTAGGAGTATAAATGGAATACCCGACAAGTGTGGTGTTGGATTTTATTGCTCACTATTTTTGGCCCTTTACCCGTATTTCAGCCATGTTGATGGTGATGTCTGTCACTGGGGCTCGGTTCGTTTCTCCCCGAATTCGTCTTTATCTCGGTTTGGCGATTACCTTTGCTGTGATGCCAGCTATTCCTGAAATTTCAGATGAAGTTCCACTGCTTTCATTTCAAGGCTTTTTAACCACGTTGGAGCAATTAATCATTGGTGTTGCTATGGGAATGGTAACGCAATTTTTGATTCAAGCTTTTGTTATTTTAGGGCAAATTTTAGGTATGCAAGCCAGTTTAGGCTTTGCCTCGATGGTTGATCCGGCTAATGGTCAAAATACGCCCTTATTGGGTCAACTCTTTATGTTTTTGGCCACCATGTTTTTTTTGGCTACCGATGGTCATTTACAGATGATCCAATTAGTGGTGATGAGTTTTAAGAGTTTACCTATCGGCAGTGGTTCACTGACAAGTGTGGATTTTCGGGAGTTGGCTCTTTGGCTCGGTATCATGTTTAAGGTCGCGTTGAATATGGCCTTGTCTGGCATTATCGCCCTGCTTACCGTAAACCTTTCTTTTGGGGTGATGACACGGGCCGCCCCTCAGCTGAACATTTTTTCACTCGGCTTTGCTTTTGCATTACTGGTCGGCTTATTGCTTTGTTGGTATATCGTGGGCGGTTTATTTACCCATTATGAATTATTCTGGTCAGACGGTGAACAGCAGCTTTGCCGTTTGATTCGCTTAAATTGTTAGGAGGCGACGATGGCAGATTCTGACGGACAAGAAAGGACCGAAGAAGCCACTCCCCGACGGTTGCAACAGGCAAAAGAAAAGGGCCAGGTTGCGCGATCGAAAGAGTTGGCTTCCGTTTCTGTTTTGGTGGTAGGGGCGGTATCACTGATGTGGTTTGGTGATCGATTAGCGCGAGGCTTATATAGCATGATGGAGCGCTTATTTTCACTCAGCCGCGAAGAAATTTTTGATAGCAGTAAACTGTTTGAAATTATAGCGGGAACCCTCGCCGATTTATTGCTGCCATTATTACTGATTTTGAGCACCCTTTTTGTTGCTGCCATGATTGGAGCGGCAGGGGTTGGCGGGGTGAACTTTTCGGTTGAAGCTGCCATGCCTAAGTTTTCTAAACTGAATCCGTTGAGTGGTATTAAACGGATGTTTGGCCTACAAAGTTGGGTGGAATTGGTGAAGTCAATGTTAAAAGTGCTGCTGGTGGCAGGGGTGGCCTTTTATTTAGTTGACGCTTCAAAGAGCGATCTCTTTCAGTTAAGTTTGGATGTGTTTCCTCAAAATCTATTTCACGCTTTAGATATTTTGCTGAACTTCGTTTTGCTCATTAGCTGCTCTTTATTGGTGGTTGTGGCGATTGATGTGCCTTTTCAAATTTGGCAACACGCTGAAAAGCTCAAAATGACTAAGCAAGAAATCAAAGATGAATATAAAGATACCGAAGGGAAACCTGAGGTGAAAGGGCGGATTCGGATGTTGCAGCGGGAAGCGGCTCAACGGCGTATGATGGCTGATATTCCTCAAGCAGACGTTATTATCACCAACCCAGAACACTTTTCGGTCGCTTTACGCTATAAGCAAGATACTGACCGTGCACCCGTCGTGGTGGCAAAAGGCGGCGATTTTCTGGCTTTAAAAATTCGAGAGGTGGCACGTGAGCACGACATCATGATTGTTCCCGCTCCTCCACTCGCTCGTGCGCTTTATCACACGACGGAGTTAGAGCAAGAGATCCCTGATGGCTTGTTTATGGCAGTGGCACAAGTGCTGGCGTATGTTTTTCAGCTTAAGCAATATCGGCGTAAAGGGGGAGAGCGTCCGGTGCTTAAAGAAGATAAACTGCCTATTCCACCGGATATGCGTTATTGATGAGATTGGAGCTATTTTTCCGGAATAGACAAGAGAATCAATAATGACCCATTGCCACCAAACTCTAATGGTGCTTGGTGAAAAGCCAACACATCAGGATGCTGAGCTAACCACAATGGTACCTTTTGTTTAAGAATATGCTTACCTATGCCATGTTGAACACAAGCACAGTGCACATTTTCTTTTAGGCAGTAAGCTATCATGGCTCCTAGTTCTCGCTTGGCTTCGACCTGAGTCATGCCATGCATATCAAGAAAAACATCGGGCACATAAACGCCACGGCGTAGCTTCTTGACTTCATACTTTGACACGTCACTACGAGCGTAACGGGTTGGGCCTTCTTCACTCAGCATTGGTACAAATTCATCAGAAAAATAAAAATCGTTGTCACTGGCTTCGCGTGATGTTCGGCGGATTTCTTTTTGTTTGGGGTTTCTGTTTGGTGGCCGGATTATGGTATCCTGCGCAAACTTTTTTACGCCTTTTACTGCATCCTGAAACAGAGCAAAATCATCAGCATCGAGATCAGCGTTTGGATTGAAATCGGTGTGTTTTTTGTTCATTTTGGGTAAATCATCGGTTATGAATCGGAATTGGCAGTATTGTAGCGCTTTTCGGAGGCAATTTTGGATAAGATTTTTGTAGATGAAGCGGTTTCTGAACTGCATACGCTTCAAGATATGATTCGTTGGACGGTGAGTCGCTTTAACGCCGCGAAACTATTTTATGGCCACGGCACAGATAATGCCTGGGATGAAGCGGTTCAGCTCATTTTACCTACGCTCTACTTACCGATTGATGTGCCTCCCCATGTCCTGAATTCACGCCTAACGGGCAGCGAGCGTTTACGCGTGGTTGAGCGAGTAGTTAAACGCATTAATGAGCGAACTCCGGTCTCTTATTTAACCAATAAAGCGTGGTTTTGTGGGTTGGAGTTTTTTGTTGATGAGCGTGTATTAGTGCCTCGTTCTCCAATTGGTGAGTTAATTCAAGCCGAATTTTCGCCTTGGTTAGTGGAAGAACCGACTCGAATTATGGATCTATGTACTGGAAGTGGCTGTATTGCGATTGCTTGTGCTTATGCTTTTCCAGATGCAGAAGTGGATGCGATCGATATTTCGACAGATGCGTTGCAAGTGGCAGAGCAAAATATTCAAGATCACGGTTTAGAGCAGCAAGTCTTCCCTATTCGTTCCGATCTGTTCCGAGATTTACCTCAAGAGCAATACCATATCATCGTGACCAATCCACCTTATGTGGATCAAGAAGATATGAATAGTTTGCCGGATGAGTTTAAGCATGAGCCAGAGCTTGGGTTAGCCGCAGGAACCGATGGGCTTAAATTGGTCCGCCGTATTTTGGCTAATGCGCCTCGTTACTTGACCGACCAAGGCATTTTGGTGTGTGAAGTTGGTAATTCGATGGTCCATTTGATGGAGCAATACCCGGATATTCCATTTACGTGGCTGGAATTTGAAAATGGTGGGCATGGTGTCTTTTTATTAACACGCGAGCAGTTAGTGGCGTGTGCGGATGAGTTTGTACTGTACCGCGATTAATCGTTGAATTGTCATCAAGCGCCGGCCTTGTGCCGGCGCTTTGCTATTCGCTATAAATTAGTGCGCGATAGGGGCTTTACATCATTCGTTAATCAAGCGAGTATGATTCTACGAATAATAGTAATGAATACGATGGGCGAAACCACACGCTCAAAGTAAGCGAGTTTGAGGAAACAATGGCAGGAAACAGTATCGGACAACATTTTCGAGTGACTACATTCGGAGAAAGTCACGGTATCGCACTAGGATGTATCGTTGACGGATGCCCTCCAGGATTGGAAATTAGCGCCGCCGATCTACAAGTTGATTTAGATCGTCGCCGTCCCGGAACCTCGCGCTATACCACCCAACGACGTGAGCCTGATGAAGTGAAAATTTTATCAGGCGTGTTTGAGGGGAAAACAACGGGCACTTCTATTGGTTTGCTCATTGAAAATACAGACCAACGTTCAAAAGACTATTCGGAAATTAAAGATAAATTCCGTCCAGGTCATGCAGATTATACTTATCACCAAAAGTATGGTTTGCGCGATTACCGTGGTGGTGGTCGCTCTTCCGCTCGGGAAACCGCGATGCGTGTGGCCGCAGGGGGGATCGCTAAGAAATACCTCAAACAAGAATTTGGCATTGAAATCCGAGCATATTTGTCGCAAATGGGCGATGTATCGATAGAAAAAGTGGATTGGAGCGAAATTGAGAACAATGCCTTTTTTTGCCCTGATGTTGATAAGGTGGACGCGTTTGATCAACTGATTCGTGAGTTGAAAAAAGAGGGCGACTCCATCGGGGCTAAAATTCAAGTGGTAGCCACTCAGGTTCCGGTTGGTTTAGGTGAGCCCGTGTTTGACCGCTTAGATGCGGATATTGCACACGCTCTTATGAGTATCAATGCCGTAAAAGGGGTTGAAATTGGCGATGGCTTTGAGGTTGTGCGTCAAAAAGGCAGCGAGCACCGTGATCCGCTTACTCCTAAAGGCTTTGCTAGTAATCATGCTGGGGGCATTTTAGGGGGTATTTCATCTGGGCAAGACATAGTGGCAAACATTGCTCTAAAGCCGACTTCAAGTATTACCGTTCCCGGTGAAACCATTACTCGAGAGGGGGAAGCGACTCAACTGATTACCAAAGGTCGTCATGATCCTTGCGTGGGGATTCGTGCGGTACCGATTGCAGAAGCGATGTTAGCGATTGTACTGATGGACCATTTGCTACGTCATCGAGGCCAGAACCACGGCGTTTATACGGAAACACCGATACTCTAATGTTGTCTATTCAGTGAAACCTCACATCTTGTATAGGATGTGAGTTTTTTTTGTTAGACAGAGCGAATTAATGTAGTGGATTATCTGTTTCAACCAAGTGGAAAGAAGGTAAGCGCCACTTAAAGCGAACCGCAGCCATACGTAAAAGATAGCCGACGGTTAAGGTGATAATGGTATTGGTTATTTCACTGACTCCTAACTCAAGTAATGTGAGATAGAGCCCTGATGCGACTAGTGTGACCGAAGCGTACAGCTCATCATGCAAAACTAAAGGGGGCTGACGACAGATTAAATCTCGTAATAAGCCGCCAAATACGCCTGTGACTAATGCGGCCACCATACAGATCATCACATGATGTCCCATACCTAACGCCACTTTTGTACCAATGATGCTAAACACAATCAACCCTAGTGCGTCTAAGCGAATAAATAACCCTTTTAGCTTAATGACCCAGCGATAAACCCCCGTGGTTAATACGCCAGCTAGGCAGGTAATCGCAAGAAATTCTGGATTTTTTACCCAGCCTAACGGGTAGTGACCAAGTAAAATATCACGAACAGTACCACCACCAATCGCGGTGGCACTGGCAACCAACATAACGCCAAACCAGTCCATTTTTCGGCGTCCCGCACTGAGTGCTCCAGTCATCGCTTCCGCAGTAATACCAATAATATACAGAACGCTCAACAACATGTCGGAGTACCTTATCAATTCATCTGAAGCTTGAGAAAGCGAGAGTGTAAGAGGAATTTTAGAGGTTGGCGAATGAGTTTTTATATAGATGAAGTCGCGGATAGATTACTTAAACTAATTGTTCGGCTGAGCGGGGGAGAGAGACTGATTACAACGATTGTTGCAAGCGTTCATTTATTTGCTGGCAGATTGTACGGATGGCTCTTTACCCCGTGATAAAAAACCGAGAGAATGCCCCTCGTTAATGATAGGGGAGAGGCAAAAATACCCATGACGCATCAATATCAAGATCTGATCACCATTTTCAACCAGACTTTTTTTGCTGATTATCAGACCAAGTTAGAATTAGGTGGCGAGGAACCGATTTATTTACCAGCGGATGAGCAAACGCCTTATCACCGAATTATTTTTGCTCGGGGCTTTTATGCCTCGGCTTTGCATGAAATTGCGCACTGGTGTGTTGCTGGGCCTCAGCGGCGGTTACTGGAAGATTTTGGTTATTGGTATGAGCCTGATGGGCGGTCGGCTAAAGTTCAGGCGGAGTTTGAACGCGTCGAAATTCGGCCTCAAGCTTATGAATGGATTTTTGCGCAAAGTGCGGGTTTTCCATTTACCGTTAGTTGTGACAACCTAAATGGTGATATTGAGCCAGATCGATTGGCCTTTATGCATAAAGTACATCAACAGGTGCTAGTACTGTTAAAACAAGGATTGCCTTTGAGAGTTAAACGGTTATCGGATGCTTTGCGCCAGCATTATGTTAGGCCACCTTTAAGCCCCAGCCAATTTATAGTGAAATAATGAGTAAAAGATGATTATTGAATTTGAAGAACAACTGCTGAATTTGATTGATACGCGTATTGAGTCCGCCTCTGATGACGAGCTTTTTGCTGGTGGGTATTTGCGTGGTCATATTTCACTCTCTGCTGCAGCTTGTGAGGAAGAGGGAATTGATGACTTGACCGAATTTAAAGCGCGAATCGAACAGAGCTTAACGGCGGCTCGTTCAGAGCTATCACCTGCGGATCGAGCGATTGTCAGTGAACTTTGGCAACAACTAGTTGCGCAAGTTTAAAACGGTTTTGTCAGCGGCTAAAGAAAAATAACTCAAGGGAGACCGTCAATCATTGCGACTTGTTCGAAATATTTGAATAACTCTATTTGATTTTACGACTTGCAGCTTGCATGATGAATGTTTACTCTAATTGTCATCTTATGAACAGTGAGGTTATCACAATGAAAGTTATCGCATTTGGCGCAAGTACTAGTTCAACATCTATCAATAAAGCGTTGGCCACTTACGCAGCTGGTTTGATTGACGGTGCCGAGGTTCAAGTGCTGGATATTAGCCAGTATTCAGTGCCTATGTTTAGTGAAGATGTAGAAAAAGAAATCGGTCAGGCTGAAGGCGCTCAAGCTTTCTTGAATGATTTAGCTCAAGCAGATGCCTTTGTTATTTCATTTGCTGAGCATAATGGTCACCACCCTGCGGCGTATAAAAACTTATTTGACTGGGCAACACGAATCGATCGCAATGTCTTTAAAGATAAACCTGCGGTTTATTTAGCTACTTCACCAGGCCCGGGCGGAGCGAAATCAGTCTTAGCAGCAGCAATAGGTTCTGCGCCATTCTTTGGTGGTAATGTTAAAGCCTCGCTTTCTATTGCTAGCTTTTATGATAATTTTGACCAAGAACAGGGTAAGGTTACTAACTCAGAACTGGCGGCTCAAGTTCAAGAAGCGGTCGCTAAATTAGCAGAATAAATGACTGATGCATTGAGTTATCGAAAACGCCTCGCAATTGCGAGGCGTTTTTACGTCAGTACAGAAGGCGTAGTATAGGGATGTTTTATTCGCTGAGAGATTTGCCCTTCTTGAGTTTTCGAATCCACATTCGACTCGGATGCAGCGTTTCAAGAACATCAACAGCAAGGGGGATCGGATCACCACAGATCTGCGATGCTAGAACTTCGGCCATCAAAGGGGCTGAACTTAATCCCCGAGAGCCCAAGCCCAGTAACCCATATAAATGCGGATAATTTGAAACGGGAGAGATTTGTTCTGGGGACTGTTGAGGTAAATCTGAGTACTGCTCAATAATTTTGTCACGGTGACCAATATTGCCAACAAAAGGTAAGTGATCTCGGCTAACACAGCGAATACCTTGCCGTGATTGATTACCTGACACATCAACCAGTTTAGGCCAAGGCTGGTTGGGAATACAGCGAGTTAAGCGTTGAGCATTCTCTTCTTGTGCTTGAGGGTCAAAAAGGTGGTCTAACGGTTGTCGGTCATAACTTGCGCCAAGACAATGAGTGCTGTGATTAGGGCTGTTGGGTGTCATATAACCGTCGTAACAAAGCACAGAATGCAGTGAGTTTAAGGTTGAATTTGTAGGCACGTGGCTTACTTGGCCTTTCACCTTACCTAAAGGAATGAATCGGGTCTGCTCGAATTGATCAAACTGGTGACCATTGGCAATGACCACACATTGATGTTGAAATGATTGGCCATCACTGTCTAATTGCCAGCATTGTTGGTTTTCCAACCAAGTTAATTTATGAATTGGTTGTTCGAAATAGGCGGTTAATGCCCCTTCCTCTTGTAATAACATCAACAAGGCTTTGGTGAATTCTGCAGGGGATAACCAGCCACCGAGTGAGTAATAAAGGCTAGGTATATCAATCGGTAACCCTATTTTTTCTTGAGTTTGTTCTTTGGTGAGAGACTGAACCAGTGCCGCCGGAAAGTGGCCTTGCAGCATGCGAGTGAGCTTGTCGGTTGATTTTTCATCCCACATTAACTGAGTCACCCCACACCAGTCATGCTCAAATAGGCAGCGCTGTGCTATCTGTTCAATAGATTGGCGAGCAAAGAGAAATGCAGGGGCAAAGACACGGGATACACCGCTGTGTTCACTATTTAATAAAGGGTAGACAGCTCCTTGTCGGTTACCGGATGCTCCGTCTGCGGGCGCTGTGTCTGCGCAATATAAGGTTACAGGAACGCCTCGTTGAGAAAGTGTGTAAGCCAGTGTCGCACTGGCAATACCACCACCAATGATGGCAACTTCTTTCAGATCGGTGACTTTTTCTCTGTGATAGCAAGGATGGATATTGGTGTATGGTTTTTTCGATGCCAGATGACCTACAATCATTTCTCGTTTTGTACCAAAACCCTTAACCTTTTTCATTTCAAAGCCCGCTTCGATAAGCCCGCGCCGAACAAATCCTGCAGCGGTAAAGGTGGCACACGTAGCCCCTTGTTTGGCTAATTGGCTCATACCATTAAACAGATTTTGATTCCACATTTCAGGATTTTTACTGGGTGCAAATCCATCAAGAAACCAAGCATCGACTAACCCTTGTTGTGGAACAGGAACCTTAGGAAGGCAATCTTTAATATCCCCGAACCACAAATCAAGTGTCACTGCCCCGCCAGCGAATACAATACGATGGCATTCAGGAACAGCCATTGGATAATGTTTTTGTAATTGCTGAGCATATACGGCCAGTTCAGGCCAAGATTGATGTGCTTGGATCAAATCGGTTTTGTTGAGTGGATACTTTTCAAAGCTGATAAAATGCAATGTTTTTAGCGTAGAATCAGGGGATTGCTGTAAAAACTGATCAAACCATTGCCAAGTGGCAAGAAAGTTGAGCCCGGTTCCAAATCCCGTTTCTGCGATCACAAAACGGCGTTGGTCATACTCATGCCATCTTTGTGGGAGATGATTTTTTTCAAGAAAAACGTAACGAGTCTCTTCTAATCCATTAGTATTAGAAAAATAGACGTCGTCAAATTGGTCTGAAACAGGTGTTCCTGCTTCATTCCAAGCCAATTGTGCATGAGTAATGGAAGTCATAATCGATGAGTTCTAGGAAATATGCGTTTAATAAGGCAAGATTGTACGGATTTATAGGAAAGCTGACCACTTTTGTTACTTATCTTCGTTATTATCTAGCGAGAAATTTTGAATTATAGGAATGTCACATGAAACGAGTCGTAATCACCGGTATGGGTATTGTTTCCAGTATCGGTAACAACGTCCAAGAAGTTTTAGCGTCTCTGAAAGCCGGCAAATCAGGCATTACTGCTTCTGAGCAATTTAAAGAGCAAGGCCTACGCTCTCAAGTGTGGGGTAACCTGAAAATTAACCCATCAGAACATATTGATCGCAAACAAATGCGTTTTATGGGTGATGCTGCTGCGTATGCTTATTTATCCATGGAGCAAGCCATTGCAGATGCTGGTTTAACGCCAGAACAAGTTTCTAATGATCGTACAGGGATCATCGCCGGTTCCGGTGGGGCATCATCATTAAATCAAGTGGTGGCTGTTGATACACTACGTGAAAAAGGGGTGAAACGCATTGGGCCTTATATGGTGCCACGTACGATGTCTTCGACCGTTTCTGCATGTCTAGCCACCCCATTTAAAATTCGTGGTGTGAATTATTCCATCAGCTCGGCATGTGCCACATCTGCTCACTGCATTGGTAATGCGATGGAACTGATTCAATTAGGTAAACAGGACATCGTCTTTGCTGGTGGTGGTGAAGAATTAGATTGGTCTTTGACGATGATGTTTGATGCGATGGGCGCACTCTCAACGAAGTATAACGATACACCAGAGCAAGCCTCACGCACCTATGATGCAGACCGTGATGGTTTTGTTATCTCTGGAGGCGGCGGTATGCTGGTGATTGAAGAGTTAGAACACGCTTTAGCTCGTGGTGCCAAAATATATGGTGAAATCGTAGGGTATGGTGCGACGTCTGACGGCTATGACATGGTTGCTCCTTCAGGTGAAGGTGCCGCACGTTGTATGAAAATGGCGATGCAAAATGTTGATCATGTGGATTATGTGAATACCCATGGTACTTCAACACCGGTTGGTGATGTGAAGGAGTTAGGCGCGATTCAAGAAGTCTTTTCGGGTAACAGCCCAGCCATTTCTGCCACAAAAGCTATGACGGGTCATGCTCTTGGTGCGGCAGGCGTTCATGAAGCTATCTACTCTACTTTGATGTTGCATCATAATTTTGTTGCTCCCAGCATTAATATTGAAACATTAGATGACGCCGCTCAAGGCTTAGATATTGTAACGGAAATGCGCGAGCAGCCATTAACAACGGTTATGTCTAATAGCTTTGGATTTGGCGGAACGAACGCAACGTTGGTCATTAAAAAGTACTCAGCGTA
Organism: Vibrio cincinnatiensis; assembly: GCF_022113815.1. Lineage (GTDB taxonomy): Bacteria > Pseudomonadota > Gammaproteobacteria > Enterobacterales > Vibrionaceae > Vibrio > Vibrio cincinnatiensis_A. The sequence goes on along the minus strand of NZ_SGOM01000010.1, from coordinate 98,594 downwards.
ATTACTAAATACCGTAAGGTAAAAGGTTTCCAGAACCGATCGGTATCGCCGATCAAACAGACGCAGACTCTGTCCCCTGGAGAGCGGGACGGGATCCTTTTGTTCTGGATATTCACCCGGTGACCAATTGGCACCGGGTATTTTTATTCTCGACACCGTGAATGCTTTTCTGCACAATGCTGGTCAAACAGACGATACGCCTCGGTGAGTTGAGTGTTCTTCTCATTGTTCCCCTTTATTCCTCAAAAATAACTTGTGTGAATCTGCTATGAAAATATTGATTGATGAAAATATGCCTTATGCTGAGTCGTTATTTTGTCAGCTTGGTGAGGTGATCTTAAAACCCGGGCGAACACTAACAGCCGATGATTTAATCGATATTGATGCTTTGATGATTCGCTCAGTGACGAATGTGGATGAACGTCTGCTTACGAAAGCGAATCGATTAAAATTCGTTGGTACGGCAACTGCAGGTATGGATCATGTAGACCAAGCCTTATTGGCTGAGCGGGGCATCTTTTTTACTGCCGCTCCCGGTTGTAACAAAGTTGGAGTAGCCGAGTATGTGTTTAGTGTTTTGATGGTACTTGCTCAGCAGCAAGGCTTCTCGGTATTTGATAAAACCGTAGGGATTATAGGTGCAGGTCAAGTTGGGACTTATTTAGCGGAATGCTTAACCGGTCTGGGTATTAAGGTACTTCTTAACGATCCGCCTAAACAAGCTCAAGGGGATAGTCGTGAGTTTACACCGTTACCGACACTATTAGAAAAGGCGGATGTGATTACGTTACACACACCGATTACTCGTGATGGTGAATGGCCGACACACCACTTGATTAATGAGTCTGTTCTCCAACGTTTGCGTGGTGATCAAATTTTAATTAATGCAGCCCGTGGTCCTGTTGTTGATAATGAGGCACTTAAAGCCCGATTACAGCAGCACGATGGGTTCACGGCAGCGTTGGATGTATTTGAGTTTGAACCTCAGGTTGATTTGTCGTTACTTCCATTGCTTGCTTTTGCGACGCCACATGTCGCAGGTTATGGTTTAGAAGGGAAAGCACGTGGCACAACGATGGTGTTTAATCGTTATAGTGAGTTTTTAGGGCAAGCATTTTGGGCAAACCCATCGAGCTTACTCCCGGTTGCTCTTATTCCAGAAGTGACATTAAATCGACGATGGGATGAAGCGACGCTGCTAAACTTAACTCAATTGGTTTACGATGTTCGACGTGATGATGCGCAGTTTCGCCGCGAAATTCAGCAACCCGGAGCCTTTGATCAAATGCGGAAACAGTATTGGGATCGGCGGGAATATAGCGCAATCAGGCTAGTGGGGGATGAATCTTGTCAACTCGAGCCACTAGCAAAATTAGGTTTTAATATAGAGGTAACGAATGAGCCAAGAATTTAATGTTGCCATTTTCGGCGCAACAGGTGCCGTGGGTGAAACGATGTTGGAAGTTCTGCAAGAACGCCAGTTTCCAGTTGGTGAATTATTTTTACTAGCCAGTGAGCGTAGTGAAGGTAAAACCTATCGTTTTAACGGTAAGACAGTCCGCGTACAGAATGTGGAAGAGTTCGATTGGTCTCTTGCTCATATTGCTTTGTTTTCTGCAGGAGGAGAGCAGTCTGAGCGCTGGGCTCCGATTGCCGCAGAGGCTGGTGTTGTGGTGATTGATAACTCTTCACAATTTCGTTATGACTACGATATTCCACTGGTTGTTCCAGAAGTCAACCCACAAGCCATTGCAGAGTTTCGTAATCGAAATATTATTGCTAATCCGAACTGTTCAACCATCCAGATGTTGGTGGCCTTAAAACCGATTTATGATGCTGTTGGCATTGAACGCGTTAACGTGACCACTTATCAATCCGTTTCTGGTGCAGGTAAAGCAGGCATCGATGAACTTGCAGGGCAGACAGCCAAGTTACTGAATGGTATTCCAGCTGATCCTCAGGCCTTCAGTCAGCAAATCGCTTTTAACTGCATTCCACAAATTGATCAATTTATGGAGAACGGTTATACCAAAGAAGAGATGAAGATGGTGTGGGAAACCCAGAAAATCTTTAATGATCCTTCTTTGATGGTTAACCCAACTTGTGTGCGGGTTCCCGTTTTTTATGGCCATGCTGAAGCGATACATATTGAAACCAGTCATCCGATAGATGCTGAACAAGTTGTTACGTTATTAGATCAAACGGATGGTATTGAGGTTTTCCAAGGAGAGGAGTATCCAACACAAGTTCGTGATGCTGGCGGTAAAGACAATGTGCTAGTTGGACGTATCCGTAATGATATTAGCCACCATAGTGGTATCAACTTATGGGTTGTTGCCGACAATGTGCGTAAAGGTGCTGCAACGAATGCCGTGCAGATTGCAGAAGTTTTGATCCGAGATTACTTTTAGCTGAATGTGTTGAGGTAATGAGTCATAAAAAAACCACCGTACGGTGGTTTTTTTATTCGATTACTTTGCCTTGTGTGCATCAGGATCGGTTTTACAGTTTCCGTCTGCACATTTACCATACAGATATAAACTGTGATTAGTTAGTTTTACATTGTAGCGAGCGGCAATCTCTTTTTGACGCTGCTCGATAACATCATCTGAAAACTCGATTACTTCACCACAATCGAGACAGACTAGGTGATCATGATGATGTTGGGTCGAGAGTTCAAAAACTGATTTGCCCCCTTCAAAGTGGTGGCGAGTAACAATGCCAGCATCATCAAATTGGTTTAAAACTCGATAAACGGTGGCAAGACCGATCTCTTCACCGAGATCAATCAGCTTTTTGTACAGCTCTTCAGCACTAATATGTTGGCACTCTGGCTGTTGCAATACTTCTAAAATCTTTAGCCGAGGAAGGGTTACTTTAAGACCAGCATCCTTTAGCGCTTGGTTATTGTCTGACATATACTTTCCCGTTGATGATCTGCCGTCGTAAACAGAAGTCAATATTGCCCCACATTATAGGTCACCCAGTTAAAACAATAAACCCGAAGTTCAAAGGGTTACTGTCTTTATTTATAAAGTCTAGCCAAATCACGGCGAAACCCGATCAGGCCAGTTACAATTGTGCAACATTAACCGTATTGTATTTCTCAACCTCATGATCAAGCTTATCCTTATCGCTAAGAGGTTGAGAGCACTTAGAGTCTAAGGCACGGATAGCATGAATAAAACACTGGAAATGTTATATAAACCCAATATTGTGAAGTGGGCACTAAATAGTTGGCCTCCTTTTTGGGGCGCAGGAATAAAAATTGAATCGATTAGCAATGATTTTCGTGAAGCAAAGCTACGTTTAAAATTACGCTGGTGGAATAAAAATGCGAACCGATCCCAATATGGAGGGAGTATTTTTTCTCTTACTGACCCTGTTTACTCGTTGATGTTGATGGGGATTTTAGGTAAGCAATATTATGTGTGGGATAAAGAGGCGAGCATTAATTTTATTAAACCCGGCCGAAGCGATCTTTATGCTGAATTTTTGATTTCTCAGGCTCAATTAGATGACATATTGAGCGTCACCGCCAATGGGGATAAATGTTTTCCGGAATTCATCATTCATGTCAAAGATAAGGAGGGAAATGTGGTTTCTGAGGTGCATCGTAAGTTATACGTTCGGAAAAGACCAAAGTATCGCGCCAGTGGGGTTGATACATTGCCTTTATGAGAATCACGAACTTATTCATATTCTATCGAGGAGAGTTATTTGCTGTACTTTGATATTGCTCGCACAGTTCAATCCATGCTTCCGCTGTACGAGAAACGTACCGTTCAGCGTGCCAAATCACGCAGAGTTGCCAATCAATCGTCGGAATGATGGGCCGTACCAGAACACCATCGCTCTGTATCCGCTGACAAAGGGGTTCTGGTAAAAAGGCTACACCAACCCCGCTTTTGACGAGGGCTACTAGAAAGTCCCATTGGCTGCTACGCGCCGCGATTTGTGGGGTAAACCCTTGTTGCTGACAGAGAGTCTGAACATAATCACTTAACGTAAATTCTTGGGTATAAAGGTAAAAGGGCTCATTTTTTAACATGTCCCAAGTAATTTTAGGCGTCTCTTTCCAAGGGGAAACATTGGGTACAACCGCATAAATAGGATAACTATCAAGCACTAAAGTATTTAGGTTTTGTTCAGCATGATGGGAAAGCATCGTGACAGCCACATCAATCTCGCCATCTAATACGGCTTGTTCTATTTTTCGGCCTCCGTATTCAACTATCGTCATTTCCACATTTGGGTACGCTTGGCGGTATTGGCGAATCACTCTCGCATAGAGGTGCCCAACCATTGGGGGGATTCCTAATCGAAGTTGACCTCGCTGTAATTGGTTTAGATCAATCAGTTCGGCATTGAGTTGGGTCAAATGTGCGATAATTTCTACGGCACGTTGGTAGACGATCTCGCCTGCCTCGGTGAGCCAAAAACGCCTTCCTTCTCTATGTAATAGTGGTTGACCTACTTCAAGCTCAAGGCTACGAATCATTTTACTGATGGTGGGTTGTGTTACATAGAGCTGCTCTGATGCACGGGTAAAACTTTGCTGGTTAACGAGTTCAACAAAGTATCGAAGCGCTTTAATGTCCATGATGATCTCGGTGTCCTCAGTATTCCATTTTGGAATGATATTTATAATAAAAAGTCATTTTATGCAGGTTTGTTACCTTACTATACTGTGACTAATTTCACAAAAATATCGAATGATAGAATGAGAAAACTAGAAAATGGTTTGCTGACTTTAGGTCAAATTTCGGTTTTAGCCTTGATATGGTTTATTGCCGATTATTTGGTACATCGTTTTCATCTTCCTATCCCGGCTAACTTAACAGGTATGCTCTTGTTATTGGTATTGGTGTTTAGCCGAGTTGTGAAGGTGGATTGGCTGCGCAGAGGTGCATCGTGGCTGCTGGCGGAGATGTTATTATTTTTTGTCCCTGCTGTCGTTGCCGTCGTGAATTATCAGCCGCTAATGCGTCAGCAAGGGCTGCGTATTATGTTGGTTTTAGTGATCAGTACCATCGTGGTGATTGCGGCGACGGCTTGGGTGGTCGATAAGCTATATCGTTTCGAATTAAAATTAGCTCGACGCAAAAGCCATTCGGTGAGAGGAGCATAAGATGTCTATTCATCTATCGTTACTGGGGATTGCTTGCCTTGTTTTAACGTTGCTTTTTTACTATGGCAGCAAAATGCTGTATCAACGTAAGCGTTCGATATTATTAATGCCGCTTCTGCTTGCTCCTTTACTCTTGGTGGTTGTCGTGATGGGGTTAGGGATTCCGTATCAAGCTTATATGGAAGAATCTCACTGGTTGCTCTGGTTACTTGGCCCGGCAACAGTCGCTTTTGCTATTCCAGTTTATGATAACCGTAAGCTAATTCGCCGCCATTGGCTTTCACTATCCGTTGGGGTTGTGGTGTCGGTCATTGTGGCAGTGGGCAGTACCGTTTTGCTTGCTCGTTGGTTTGAATTACCCGAATTGTTACAACGCAGTTTAGCCATGCGTTCGATAACAACGCCTTTTGCTGTTGAGGCAACACGTTCTATTGGTGGGCAAAGTGACTTAACGGCTCTGTTTGTTGTGTTAACGGGTGTAATTGGTATGGCGGTGGGGGAAACCGTGTTAACCGTGCTGTCGATTCGCTCTCGTTTTGGTAAAGGTGCGAGTTTAGGGGCATCGGCCCATGGTGCAGGAACCGCCAAAGCATATCAAATAGGAAACTCTGAAGGTGTCGTATCTAGTGTCGTTATGATGATTGCAGGGATGGTTACCGTATTAATAGCTCCATTCTTAGGACAACTTTTGTGGTAACACGTCGAGACGGAGGTGTGAATTTAGGTAAAAAATAGCCCTCAGTACAGAGGGCTATTTTTTAGTCGTCTAGCTCAGCGAGACACATTTCTTCATAAACTTGGTTTACCCAAGTGGTGACACGTTGATCAGTGAGTTCTGGTTGACGATCTTCATCAATACATAAACCGACAAAGTGGCTGTCATCCACTAATGCTTTCGAGGCTTCAAATTCGTAGCCTTCTGTTGGCCAATGACCCACAATAGTTGCTCCTTTTGCTTCGACGATGTCACGTACCGTGCCCATCGCGTCACAGAAGTATTCCGCATAATCTTCTTGATCTCCACACCCAAAAATGGCGACCAACTTGGTAGAAAAATCAATGGCTTCTAACTCAGGGAAAAAATCATCCCAGTCACATTGAGCTTCACCGTAATACCAAGTAGGGATGCCTAGCAGTAGAAGATCGAAATTATCAATATCTTCTTTACTGCTTTTGGCGATATCTTGGACGTGGACCAGTTTTTTACCGAGTTGTTTTTGAATCATTTTTGCAATAGCTTCGGTGTTACCTGTATCGCTACCAAAAAAGATACCTACACTTGCCATAGAGTCTTTACCTTTACATTGTTATCGGTTGATGGGAATAATGCTAGGTCATTAGCCCAGCCCTGTGCCTTCCCAACTGAGTTGAATAAGGCCTTTGGCAATAAAACCCGCGCAACCTAAAAATAGCACAAGCCATACGATACGACGGCCAAATGGCGGAACATTACCTTGTTTCAATACGTCTTTTATTGCCATTCCAATAAAGAAAAAAATGGACGCAAAAAGCAGATCAAGCCCAATCGATTCGAGCATGTTCATATAGTCGTAAAGCATGGTTATCCTTTATACCAATTTGCTTGCGCGAACTATACCACTGTTATTGGTCAAAGTTAATCAACCCATGATCTTTGATTTATCCCTTATTTTTATATGGATTATGGGGTTAAACGATGAACTTCCGGATTGCACGCAATACTTCGACGGGTTTTTCGGCATGTAACCAATGCCCTGTATTAGCAATCACATGCGCTTTAGCATGGTGAAATTGTTGTTGAATCACCACTTGATGCTCTGCGGTTAAATAATCTGAATCAGCTCCTTTAATAAAGAGTGTCGGCGTTTTATTTTGCGCGATAGGTTCCCAGCCTAGGATATTCCCGTAGTTAGCTTTTATTGCCTTAACATTAAAGCGCCAAGCCATCACACTGTCTTGGCTTATGAGTGATTTACTGAGAAATTGACGAACGCCTTCCAACTGAATGTGTTTGGCTAAAATAGCCATCACTTCACTACGAGAGGTCGGTTTTTGTTCTAGAACAGCGTTTAACCCAGCGAAAACATTATCGTGTCGACGTACTGTATACGCAATGGGGGCCATATCGAGTACGATTAACTGTTGTATGATCTCTGGATCTAAATCGGCTAGCTTCATCGCGACCTTTCCACCCATTGAGTGGCCAATGAGAGTGGCTTGAGAGATCTGGAGGTGGTGAAGCAGCCGAGCGACATCTCGTGCCATTAACGCATAGTTATGCTCTGGTGAGTGAAAAGATTGACCATGGTTGCGTAAGTCAATACTTAATACTTGGTGGTCTGTTTTTAGGTCTCGGGCTAATAATCCTAAATTATCCAAACTCCCAAATAGACCATGGATCAAAACAACGGTGTGACCCTCACCTTCGAGTTTATAATTGAGCAGTGCTGACATTTTATCTTAATAGTAATGGGTTTAACGTAGAGTCTCGGCAAAGATCTCGCTATAATCCCACAGAGTTTAAACATTGAGATTGTGAAAAGCGAATGAAAACAATAGAGGTTGATGAAGATCTATACCGTTACATTGCTAGCCAAACCCGACATATTGGTGAAAGTGCGTCAGATATTTTGCGCCGTTTGCTGAATGTGGATAGACAGTCTATGCAAGAGTCAGCATCGGATGTGCTGGCGACTAAAGGTATAGTTGTGAGTAAAGATGCCGCTCAAGAAACGAAAATCGATAGCGTCAAAGAGATGCGCGCCTTACTGATTTCAGATGAATTTGCTGATCTGAAAAAAGCGATTGATCGTTTTATGTTAGTGCTCTCCACACTCTATCGTGTCGATCCTGAAAGTTTTTCTGAAGCCATGTCGGTTAAAGGCCGGAAGCGAGTGTATTTTGCGGATAATGAACAAACATTATTGGCCAATGGACAAACCACGAAGCCAAAAGCGATTCCTCATACGCCATTCTGGGTCATTACTAATAATAACACGAGCCGAAAACAGCAAATGGTTGAGCAAGTTATGGTTCGGATGAATTTTCCGACCGAGATCATTGATAAAGTGACTCAATCTATTTGACTTTTTAGAGAACGAAGGCCAAAAGTCTGATTGAAACCTCATAATATGCAGTTAAAACAGCGTATTATGAGGTTTTTTATTTGTCGTTATTTTACATAGGATGTCATTATGGCTATGCACCCACGTGCAGGACAAAAAGCACAACAGCAGGATTTGCACAATATCCCCGCCCTTGTGGCCAACTACTACTTATTGCAACCTGATCCAAAAAATCCGCAGCATCAAGTTCAGTTTGGCACATCAGGCCATCGGGGCAGCGCCGATAAGGCGACATTTAATGAAAATCATATTTTAGCCATTGCTCAAGCAGTGGTGGATATTCGTGCTGAGCAAGGAACAAATGGCCCTATCTATGTGGGGAAAGATACTCATGCTCTATCAGAACCAGCATTAAGCAGTGTACTTGAAGTTCTGATTGCCAATGGTGTTGAAGTGATTATTCAAGAAAATAATGGCTATACACCAACACCGGGCATTTCCCATGCCATTTTGACTCATAATCTTCAGCATACGGCGAAAGCAGACGGTATTGTGATTACACCATCGCACAACCCTCCTCAAGACGGTGGAATCAAATACAACCCAACTCACGGTGGACCTGCAGAGGGGGCGTTAACCCAAGCGATTGAAAATCGGGCTAATCAACTGATTGCTGAAGGGTTAAGCGGCGTTAAACGTCTTTCTATAACAGAGGCCAAGCAATCCCCATTATTGAAGCAAGTGGATTTAGTGAAACCTTATATTGATGACCTTTCTAATGTTGTTGATATGCAAGCCATTCAAAACGCCAAGCTGAAAATTGGCGTTGATCCACTGGGGGGGAGTGGGATTGATTACTGGCGTCAAATTGGTCAGGCCTACAATCTAGATTTAACCTTGGTCAGTGAATCGATTGATCCTACTTTCCAATTTATGTCATTAGATAAAGATGGCGTGGTACGTATGGACTGTTCATCGCCTTATGCGATGGCTGGGCTATTAGCACTTAAAGATCAATACGACCTTGCTTTTGGTAATGACCCTGATTATGACCGTCATGGCATCGTAACCCCACAAGGTTTGATGAATCCCAACCATTTCCTCGCAGTATGTATTGATTACCTTTATCGTCATCGTACAGAGTGGAACGCAGAAGTTGCCGTTGGCAAAACATTAGTGTCTAGCGCTATGATTGATAAAGTCGTTGCTGATTTAGGCCGTGAATTATGTGAAGTCCCCGTTGGATTCAAATGGTTTGTTGATGGCCTGTACACCGGAAAATTTGGCTTTGGTGGCGAAGAGAGTGCGGGTGCTTCTTTCTTACGTAAAGATGGTACACCTTGGTCAACGGACAAAGATGGCATTATTTTATGTTTGCTGGCTGCTGAAATTACTGCCGTTACCGGGAAAAATCCTCAACAATATTATGATGAACTCGCCGCTAAACATGGTGATTCTTATTATAGCCGTATTCAAGCGGTGGCGAATGGACCACAAAAAGCTGTACTGAGTAAGCTATCACCAGAAATGGTTTCTGCTCAGACATTAGCCGGTGATCCGATTACGGCTCGTTTAACGCATGCACCGGGTAATGGTGCAGCCATTGGTGGGCTAAAAGTGACCACAGAATTTGGTTGGTTTGCTGCTCGTCCATCGGGAACGGAAGATATTTATAAAATTTATTGTGAAAGCTTTAAAGGGGCGGAACATTTAACCCTGATTGAGCAAGAAGCACAGCAGATTGTTAATCAAGTTTTTAACGACGCTGGTTTGTAAACACGCGATACACAGTTTGTATGGGAAGGGAGGTACGAAGTACTTCCCTTTTTTATTTGAGCTAATTGACGTCAGCCGATGCTGGCCAATGACGAGGCATAATAAACCAAAAGAGACCCGATTCACTTTGGCAATGAATAAATTCCTGAGCGAGGTGGTCAGCGAAGTAAGGTGATGATGTTTTTCCTCTGCCAGTCAACCATTGTGGCTTATCTAAAGAGTAGAGTGGTTCATCAATCAGAGATACTTGATCTTGATAGCACCAATGCCCTTGAATCTGAGTGCGATTGAGTGGGTAGCCTAAGCATTCTTTGGGAAGATTCTCTGACTGAAATGGATTGGTATATAAACGCCCTTGCATCAATAAATGCGGTTTGGCCTTCGCCCATAATGGGTAGTTTTCACAAAAAATGGGATGGGATGAGAGTGTTAACTGGTGATTAAGCATGTGGGAAAGTTTTCGATCCAGTCTATCTTCCGCATTGGGGCCATACCATCGCCCCTGATGAAGAAGATAAAATTTTATCGCCACTTCCCAGTGCTCATACTCATTGGTCTGGCGATTTTTAACAATAAAATCAATCGCACCGAGTGTTTTCCCATGTTCGTTAAGCTGAATTTCTTCTGATACCGCATTATAACGAGGGGTGAGAGTAAACAGTTGCTGGCATATAGACTGGTAAATAAATCCTAACCTTGGATTTCCTTGATAGGGAGGCCAGTATTGCTCATTCGATGGTGGTGAAAAAGGTACTTTTTTCACCAGAGGGGAAGCGTGTTCAAATAGCGTTGGGGTTTTGATGACCCAAGAGATCAGCGGTGTTATGTCCATAATGTTTACTCTTACTGCGACCGTACAGTTTTCGACATTCTAACTTGAAATTGTTATAACCACGCCATGCTAATCAAGTTATGGAACACAAGATGAACAATTTTCAGTTAGAAGCGTTGTTAAATGAGACCTTATCTCCACAATTAATTAAAGATTACTGCCCTAATGGGCTGCAAGTAGAAGGTAAATCTGAAATAAAAAAAATTATTACCGGAGTGACGGCATCTAAGGCATTGATTGAAAAGGCAGTAGAACATCAAGCTGATGCACTGCTTGTTCATCATGGTTACTTTTGGAAAGGCGAGTCTGAATCCATTCGTGGTATGAAAGGTGATCGGTTACGGACCCTGATAAAACACGATATCAATTTGCTGGCTTATCATTTGCCGCTTGATATTCATCCTCAATTGGGTAACAACGCTCAGTTAGCACAGTTGTTGGAAATTGAAGTGGAAGGTGGTTTAGAAGGGCATCCTCAATCAGTGGCTATGTATGGTTCTTTGCGTCACACATCAAGCGGTGAAGCCTTGGCAGCCAAGATAGCTCAAGTCCTTCATCGGCCACCGTTACACATTGCACCTGAGCAGCAAGATAAACCGATTAAGAATATTGCTTGGTGTACTGGTGGTGGACAAGACTACATCATGCTTGCTGCTGAACAAGGAATGGATGCCTTTATTTCCGGAGAGGTTTCAGAGCGAACGACCTATATAGCGCGTGAACTTAATATTCACTATTTTGCAGCTGGCCATCATGCAACGGAGCGTTATGGTGTTAAAGCCTTAGGGGAATGGTTGGCGAAAAATCATGGTTTTGAGGTCGAGTTTATTGATATTGATAATCCAGTATAAAAAGAAAAGAGCGAGGTTTTGACCTCGCTCTTTTCTTATCTAACCCACGTTAGGTACTTATTCACGTTCATGAAGTGGTTGGAAATCTCTTAGTTTCTGACCAGTATAGAGCTGACGAGGGCGGCCAATTCGATTATCTGGGTCACTATGCATTTCATTCCAGTGCGCTATCCAACCAATGGTACGTGACATGGCAAAGATCACGGTAAACATTGAAATTGGGATACCAATGGCTTTCAAAATAATACCTGAATAGAAGTCTACGTTAGGATAGAGCTTCTTCTCAATAAAGTATTCATCAGAAAGGGCAATGCGTTCTAGCTCCATTGCCACATCCAAGAGTGGGTCTTGAATATTCAACTCTTTCAATACGTCATGACATGCTTCTCGCATTACGGTCGCACGAGGATCATAGTTTTTATACACTCGATGCCCAAAGCCCATTAAACGGAATGGATCATCTTTATCTTTTGCTCGTTCAACATATTCAGGGATCTTATCGACAGAGCCGATTTCTTCCAGCATACGTAGGCAAGCTTCGTTTGCTCCACCGTGAGCAGGCCCCCATAGTGATGCGATACCTGCGGCAATACAAGCAAAGGGGTTGGCTCCTGAAGAGCCCGCAAGGCGTACGGTCGAGGTTGATGCGTTTTGCTCATGATCCGCGTGTAAGGTAAAGATTTTATCCATGGCTCGAGCAACGATAGGGTTAACTTCGTACTCTTCACATGGGTTTGCAAACATCATGTGCAAGAAGTTTTCCGCGTAAGTGAGATCATTACGAGGATAAATAAAGGGTTGACCAATGGAATATTTATAACACATGGCCGCGAGCGTGGGCATTTTAGATAACAAGCGATAAGCTGCGATCTCTCGGTGTGTATCATTGTTGATATCGAGTGAATCGTGATAGAAAGCCGCGAGTGCTCCAACAACACCACACATCACCGCCATCGGGTGAGCATCTCGGCGGAATCCATGAAAGAAACTCGCAATTTGTTCATGCACCATGGTATGGCGAGTGACGGTTTTCTTAAATTCATCATATTGTTGTCGAGTCGGGGCTTCACCATAAAGCAGGATGTAACAAACTTCTAGATAATCCGCATTATTGGCTAATTGATCGATAGGGTAACCTCGATGTAATAGAACACCTTTATTACCATCAATATAAGTGATTTGAGATTCACAAGATGCAGTGGCAAGAAAACCCGGGTCAAAGGTAAAGTAGCCATTCGAACCTAACTGACGAACATCGATTACTTGAGGACCCATGGTCCCATCCATGATCGGCAGGTTGATAGGTGCTTTTCCTTCAATGTGAAGGGTTGCTTTCTTATCTGCCATAACAATCTCCTTTGTTTATTATTTAATCCGTCCAGGATGTTTGTGTGTCATTCTTGTACGTCTGATCTCATTTAAAGTCAATTTTTCTCCTCTGTTGTGTGCACTTACTTTGATTTTTTATACATATAAAGTTAAAAATCTGTTCTGTGTAGCAAAAATTGTTACATCATTTGTTGTATAATGTTGCCAGTCGCATGTCGGCGTAGCAAAATTTGGTGAAAATCTTATAAATTCAACACAAAAAATAAACCCAAGGTAATAATCAAGGTTTATTTATTAACTTTTATTTTACAATTTTGTCATGATAATTCTGGTGAATATGTTTAATAGAGGTTGGGTTTTATCGGTTTATCACTAAATTTCATTCATAACTATAAATGCTTCAATTAAAGCTGAGTGAGCAAGCCCGTGAAAGAAAGAAAGTTAAGACCTGTTAATTTAGATTTGCAGACCATAAGCTTTCCGATCACCGCAATCGCTTCTATCCTCCACCGAGTGGCGGGGGTTATTACGTTTGTCGCGGTCGGTATTTTGCTATGGTTACTATCCCTCTCCTTATCCTCTCCTGTTGGGTTTATGGAGGCGAGTGAAATCGTCAGTGGTTTCTTCGTTAAATTTATTCTATGGGGCATCTTGACTGCGTTGGCCTATCATATCATCGGTGGCATTCGTCATCTGATCATGGATCTGGGGTATTTCGAAGAGCTTGATACAGGTTCGATGACAGCCAAAGTGTCATTTGCAATTACTGGTATTTTATCGTTATTGGTGGGGGTGTGGCTATGGTAAAGCATGTCTCTTCATTGGGTCGTAATGGTGTCCATGATTTTTTATTACTCCGCGCGACAGCGATAATTTTAACACTGTATACAATATATCTGGTGAGTTTTTGTGCTTTCACGGATATTTCTTACCTCTCTTGGTCACAATTCTTCGGTACCACCTTAACGAAAGTGTTTACCATGTTGGCACTCGTTTGCATTCTTATCCACGGCTGGATTGGTTTATGGCAAGTACTCACTGATTATGTTAAGTGCTCAAAACTCCGGGCTACATTGCAGTTGGTCGTGGTTATGACCTTATTGGGGTACTTTTTCTCTGGACTATTTGTATTGTGGGGTGTGTAAGTGACTATTCCTGTTCGTGAGTTCGATGCCGTTGTCATTGGCGCTGGTGGTGCAGGTATGCGTGCTGCACTACAAATTTCAGAGCAAGGGTTAACCTGTGCTTTGCTTTCTAAGGTTTTCCCAACTCGCTCTCATACTGTCTCTGCTCAAGGTGGTATTACTGTGGCATTGGGAAATTCACATAAAGATAACTGGCAGTGGCATATGTATGACACTGTGAAAGGTTCCGACTACATTGGTGACCAAAATGCCATTGAATATATGTGTAAAAATGGACCTGAATCTGTTATTGAGCTAGAACGTATGGGGCTGCCTTTCTCTCGTTTTGAAGATGGCACCATCTATCAACGTCCCTTTGGTGGGCAATCCAAAGAATTTGGTGGTGAACAAGCTGCTCGTACGGCGGCGGCGGCCGACCGTACTGGCCATGCTTTATTGCATACGCTTTACCAACAAAACATTAAACATAAAACCACGATTTTCTCAGAATGGTATGCACTTGATTTAGTGAAAAACCAAGATGGAGCCGTACTTGGTTGTACTGCGTTATGCATGGAAACCGGAGAAATCTGCTACTTCAAATCTAAAGCAACTATTTTAGCCACGGGTGGGGCTGGACGTATTTATGCCTCAACAACCAACGCACACATTAATACTGGTGATGGGGTTGGAATGGCTCTGCGAGCGGGCGTTCCGATGCAAGATATGGAAATGTGGCAGTTTCATCCAACAGGCATTGCAGGCGCGGGGGTTCTGGTTACAGAAGGTTGTCGTGGTGAAGGCGGTTACCTACTCAATAAAGACGGTGAGCGTTTTATGGAGCGTTATGCTCCAAATGCGAAAGACCTCGCTGGTCGTGATGTGGTGGCTCGTTCAATGATGATCGAAATTCGTGAAGGGCGTGGCTGTGATGGTCCATGGGGCCCGCACCTTAAGTTGAAACTTGATCATCTGGGTAAAGAGGTTTTGGAGTCTCGTCTGCCAGGTATTTGTGAGCTTTCACGTACCTTTGCACATGTTGACCCTGTTAAAGAGCCGATTCCAGTTATCCCAACCTGCCATTATATGATGGGCGGTGTTCCGACTCAGGTTTCTGGGCAAGCATTAAAACAAGATGCGTCAGGTAAGGATTTCGAGGTTCAAGGTTTATTTGCTTGTGGTGAAATTGCCTCAGTTTCAGTTCATGGAGCAAACCGTTTAGGCGGGAATTCACTGCTTGACCTTGTGGTGTTCGGACGCGCAACCGGTTTACACCTTGGTGAAACGTTAGCAGCACAAGCGGAAGCTCGTCCTGCAACCCAATCGGATATTGAAGCCTCTTTGGCCCGAACCATGCGTTGGGAAAATAGCACCCAAGGTGAAGATCCTGTACAAATCCGTAAAGATCTCCAACGTTGTATGCAAAACAGCTTCTCAGTATTCCGTGAGGGGGAAGCCATGGCAACCGGGCTTGAAGAGCTGAAAGTGATACGTGAGCGTCTCAAAGAGGCTCACTTGGCGGATAAATCTAAAGAGTTTAATACTCAGCGTGTTGAATGCTTAGAGCTTGACAACTTGATGGAAACGGCATTTTCGACGGCGGTTGCAGCAAACTACCGCACAGAGAGCCGTGGAGCCCACGCTCGCTTTGACTACCCAGATCGTGATGATGCCAATTGGTTGTGTCACTCTATTTATAATCCGGAAACTGAAAAAATGAGCAAACGTGACGTGAATATGTCACCCGTTCATCGTGAAGCTTTCCCACCAAAAATTCGTACGTACTAAGGGAGGAATAACGAATGAAACTGAACTTCTCTTTGTATCGCTACAATCCGGATGTCGATAAAAAGCCTTATATGAAAGACTATCTACTTGAAGTCGAAGAAGGCTCGGATATGATGGTGTTGGACGCGCTGATTTTATTGAAAGAACAAGATCCAACGATTGCGTTTCGTCGTTCATGCCGTGAAGGAGTATGTGGCTCTGATGGCTTAAATATGAACGGTAAAAATGGTTTGGCTTGCATTACACCGTTATCTGCCCTGAAAGGCAGTAAAATTGTTATTCGGCCTTTGCCCGGTTTACCCGTTGTACGTGACCTAATCGTTGATATGACACAGTTCTACGATAATTACGCGAAAGTTAAGCCGTTTTTGATCTCCGATGGTGAATTACCGCCATCTCGTGAGCATTTACAGCTACCTGAAGAACGTGAGCATCTTGATGGTTTATATGAATGCATTATGTGTGCTTGTTGTTCTACTTCTTGTGCCTCTTTTTGGTGGAACCCGGATAAATTTATTGGTCCTGCCGGCTTATTAGCGGCTTATCGCTGGCTAATTGATAGTCGAGATACGGCAACCGATGAGCGCTTATCAAATCTTGATGATGCATTTAGCGTTTTTCGTTGCCATGGCATAATGAATTGTGTAAGTGTTTGTCCTAAGGGGCTAAACCCAACGAAAGCGATCGGCCATATTAAATCGATGTTGGTGAATCGCTCGGTTTAGATAATAGAAGATTGCAGGCCCTTGGGGCCTGCCTTTATAGCTCGGCGTAAGACCGAAGCAAACGTGAAAACTACTGGTTAAGGGAAAATAATGCACAACGGCGTGATGAAGGCATGGCTCGAGTCTTCACACTTGGCTGGCGCCAATGCAACTTATGTAGAAGATCTCTACGAACTGTATCTAAGTGACCCCGACCTGGTAAGTGAGGAGTGGAAACGTGTTTTTGAAGGTTTGCCTGCGCAACCTGATCATGTGGTTGAACAACCACATTCACGTATCCGTGATTACTTCCGGCGACTCGCTCAAGACACAAAGCATTACAATGTCCAAGTTAGTGATCCTGAAGTCGATGCAAAGCAAGTAAAAGTTCTGCAGCTAATCAATGCGTACCGCTTCCGCGGGCATGAGGCCGCTCAACTCGATCCCCTTGGTTTATGGAAACGCCCACCGGTGGCGGAATTAGATCCCTCCTTCCATAACCTCACTGAAGATGACATGGAAGAAACGTTCAACGTGGGTTCTTTTGCCGTTGGCGCAGATACCATGAAGTTGAAAGATATCTATCATTCTCTGAATAAAATTTACTGTGGTTCTGTCGGTGCGGAATACATGCATATGACTGATACAGAGCAAAAGCGTTGGATTCAGCAGCGTTTGGAGCCTGTGCTCGGTGAGCCCACCTTTACGTTGGATGAGAAACGAACTTTCCTCGATGAACTGACTGCAGCAGAAGGACTGGAGCGTTATCTCGGTGCAAAATTCCCTGGGGCTAAACGTTTCTCTTTAGAAGGGGGAGATGCCTTAATCCCGATGACCAAAGAGCTTATTCGTCACGCCGGTAAAAGTGGTATGCGAGAAGTGGTGATCGGTATGGCTCACCGTGGTCGTTTGAATATGTTAGTCAACGTGTTAGGGAAAAAACCGCAAGGCTTATTCGATGAATTTGCGGGTAAACACGATGAAACATGGGGAACCGGAGATGTAAAATATCACCAAGGTTTCTCCGCTGATTTTGCAACGCCGGGGGGAGATGTTCACCTTGCTTTGGCTTTTAACCCTTCACACTTAGAGATTGTTAACCCCGTGGTAATGGGCTCGGTTCGTGCTCGTCAGGATCGTTTAGGGGATTCCGAAGGAAGCCGAGTTTTGCCTATCACGATTCATGGTGATTCTGCAGTGGCAGGGCAAGGGGTGGTTGCTGAAACATTTAATATGTCACAGGCTCGTGGCTATTGTGTCGGTGGAACGGTTCGAATTGTTATCAACAACCAAGTTGGATTTACCACATCAAACCCTCGTGATACTCGTTCAACGATGTACTGTACCGATATTGCTAAGATGGTACAGGCTCCGATTTTTCACGTAAATTCTGATGATCCTGAAGCCGTTGCTTTTGTGACCCGGATGGCGTTGGATTATCGCAATGAATTCAAGCGTGATGTTGTGATTGAACTGGTGTGTTATCGCCGTCATGGTCATAACGAAGCGGATGAACCGAATGCCACTCAACCTTTGATGTATCAGAAGATCAAAAAACATCCTACAACTCGCAAGCTTTATGCTGATGTTTTGATTGAGCGAAAAGAGTGTGATATCGAAGTCGCCACACAGCTCATCAATGAATATCGTGATGCGTTGGATCATGGTGAAGTGGTTGTGAAAGAGTGGCGACCAATGACCATGCATTCAGTGGATTGGTCTCCTTATATTGGGCATGATTGGAACGAAGCTTGGGATAATCAGTTTTCCTTAGAACGCTTACAAGAGCTTGGTCAGAAAATTTGCCAATATCCAGAGAGTCATAAGTTACAAAGTCGGGTTGAAAAGATCTACAACGACCGAATGTCTATGATATCGGGTGAGAAAATGCTCGATTGGGGGATGGCTGAAACATTAGCGTATGCAACGTTAGTGGATGATGGACAACGCATTCGCATCTCAGGGCAAGATTCGGGGCGCGGAACTTTCTTCCATCGTCACTCGGTCTTACATAACCAATCTGATGCAAGTACTTATATTCCATTAGCCAATGTTCATGATAAGCAAGGGCCTTTTGAAGTCATTGACTCTGTATTGTCTGAAGAAGCGGTTCTAGCTTTTGAATATGGTTATGCAACAGCAGAACCGGGTGGATTAACGATTTGGGAAGCTCAGTTTGGTGACTTTGCCAATGGTGCTCAAGTTGTGATTGACCAATTCATTTCATCGGGTGAGCAAAAGTGGGCGCGTTTATGTGGTTTGACGATGCTGCTTCCTCATGGTTATGAAGGCCAAGGTCCAGAGCATTCATCGGCTCGTCTAGAGCGCTACTTGCAGCTTTGTGCAGAACAAAATATGCAAGTGGTAGTGCCTTCAACGCCAGCACAGGTTTACCACATGCTGCGTCGCCAGGTGGTTCGTAAAATGCGCCGACCTCTCATTGTGATGTCTCCGAAATCTTTGTTACGTCATCCGCTATGTGTATCCAGTATGGATGATCTCGCGCAAGGTACTTTTTTACCCGCTATCGGTGAAATCGATAACCTTGAACCGACCAAAGTGAAACGGGTGGTGTTTTGTTCAGGTAAAGTGTATTACGACTTACTTGAGCAGCGACGTAACAAGGAACAAGACGATGTAGTGATTGTTCGTATCGAGCAGCTTTATCCTTTCCCTCTTGAGGAAGTTCAAGCTGCTATCGCGCCGTACAGCAATGTTGTTGATTATGTATGGTGTCAGGAAGAGCCACAGAACCAAGGTGCTTGGTATTGCAGCCAACATAATTTCCGTGCAGCAATTCCTGCTGGAGCGGATCTGAAATATGCGGGCCGCCCTGCTTCTGCATCACCGGCCGTTGGTTATATGTCGGTACATATGAAACAACAGAAAGCGTTGGTAGAAGACGCTCTGACCCTAGCTTAAGAACTAGAAGTAAAAGGAAGAGACAGATTATGACAGTTGAAATTCTGGTTCCAGATTTACCTGAATCAGTCGCTGATGCAACGGTAGCGACATGGCATAAACAACCGGGTGACGCAGTCGCGCGAGATGAAGTGATCGTTGAGATTGAAACAGACAAAGTTGTGCTAGAAGTTCCGGCTCCGGAAGAAGGTATTTTGGAAGCGATTTTGGAACAAGAAGGTGCGACCGTATTGTCTAAGCAACTCTTAGCTCGGCTTAAGCCGGGTGCGGTTGCGGGTGAACCAACACAAGATAGTACTGCGGCGACAGAGCCATCACCCGATAAGCGACACAAAGCCGCTCTCACCGAAGAAACGAATGATGCGTTAAGCCCAGCGGTTCGCCGTTTATTAGCCGAACACAGTTTAGAGGCTTCACAAGTGAAAGGCTCCGGTGTCGGTGGACGCATTACTCGAGAGGATGTTGAAGCTTACTTAGCTACGAATAAAGCTCAACCTGAGGTTGAACAAGCGGCACTTGCGGCACCCGTGGCCGCTCGTAGTGAGAAACGAGTCCCGATGACACGTTTGCGTAAGCGTATTGCTGAGCGTTTGCTGGAAGCCAAAAATAGCACAGCGATGTTGACGACGTTTAATGAAGTCAATATGAAGCCCATCATGGAGCTGCGTAAACAGTATCAAGATCTGTTTGAGAAAAAGCATGGCATACGTTTAGGCTTTATGTCTTTTTACGTTAAAGCAGTAACAGAAGCACTTAAACGTTACCCTGAAGTCAATGCTTCACTTGATGGAGATGATATTGTTTATCATAACTTCTTCGACATCAGTATTGCCGTTTCAACGCCGCGTGGTCTAGTCACCCCCGTACTGCGAGATAGTGATACTTTAGGCCTTGCTCAGATTGAGAAAGGCATTAAAGATTTGGCGGAAAAAGGCCGTGATGGTAAGTTGACGGTTGATGAACTGATTGGCGGAAATTTCACCATTACCAATGGCGGAGTTTTCGGTTCTTTAATGTCAACACCGATCATTAACCCACCACAAGCGGCGATCTTAGGAATGCATAAAATCCAAGATCGAGCCATGGTGGTGGATGGTCAGATTGAAATCTTACCAATGATGTATTTGGCATTGTCTTATGATCACCGCTTGATTGATGGTCGTGAATCCGTAGGTTTCCTCGTTACCGTAAAAGAGTTGCTGGAAGATCCTGCACGCCTATTACTGGATGTATAAAATTTAGACGTAATATACGTTTAAGCACGGGGCCGGATCAGCTCAACATCCGGCCTAATTTATCAGCCATTTGGCTACTCATTGAGAGTACCCCTACAGACGTACAGCTCAACAAAGTATTGGGCTATATGGAATAAAAATATATAAATGGAATAACATAATGAATTTGCATGAATATCAAGCCAAACAGCTGTTTGCAGAATTCGGTTTGCCTGTCCCTGAAGGCTATGCATGTGATACCCCGCAAGAAGCTTTCGAAGCTGCAGGGCGTATTAGTACCGTTAAAAAAGTCGTGAAATGTCAGGTTCATGCTGGCGGTCGTGGCAAAGCGGGCGGTGTTGAACTGCATGAAAGCAAAGACGGCGTTAAAGAATTTGCCCAAAAATGGTTAGGAAAAAATCTCATTACTTACCAAACCGATGCGAATGGACAACCAGTTTCAAAAATTTTGGTTGAAGAAGCGTCGAATATTGCCAATGAACTCTATTTAGGTGCAGTGGTTGACCGAGCTACCCGTCGTATCGTCTTTATGGCGTCGACTGAAGGCGGCGTGGAAATTGAGAAAGTGGCAGAAGAAACGCCAGAGCTGATCCATAAAGCGGCTATTGACCCTCTCGTTGGTCCTCAAGCCTATCAAGGCCGAGAACTCGCATTTAAACTTGGTCTGCAAGGTGAACAAATTAAACAGTTTGTCAAAATCTTCATGGGACTAGGACAGATGTTTACGCAGTATG
Source organism: Vibrio cincinnatiensis (assembly GCF_022113815.1). Lineage (GTDB taxonomy): Bacteria > Pseudomonadota > Gammaproteobacteria > Enterobacterales > Vibrionaceae > Vibrio > Vibrio cincinnatiensis_A. The sequence goes on along the minus strand of NZ_SGOM01000010.1, from coordinate 77,124 downwards.
ATCTTGCTCTTTTAGAAATTAACCCGCTCGTGGTGACAGCAGAAGGTAACCTACTGTGTTTAGACGGAAAAATTAATATCGATTCAAATGCTTTGTATCGCCAGCCTAAACTGCGTGAAATGCATGATCCCTCTCAGGAAGATGCCCGTGAAGCTCATGCTGCGCAATGGGAACTTAACTATGTTGCCCTTGATGGTAATGTTGGCTGCATGGTTAATGGTGCCGGTCTTGCAATGGGTACCATGGATATCGTTAATCTGCATGGCGGCAAGCCTGCCAACTTCTTAGATGTCGGTGGTGGTGCGACGAAAGAGCGCGTCGCTGAAGCTTTTAAAATTATCCTGTCTGATGATAATGTGAAAGCGGTTCTGGTGAATATTTTCGGTGGTATCGTGCGTTGTGACATGATCGCAGAAGGGATTATCGGTGCGGTAAAAGAAGTGGGTGTGGAAGTCCCGGTTGTGGTTCGTCTAGAAGGGACCAATGCGGAACTTGGCCGTGAAGTGTTAGCGAAATCTGGTTTAGATATCATTGCCGCTGAGTCGTTGACGGACGCAGCGAAGAAAGTGGTTGCTGCTGCGGAGGGCAAATAATAATGTCAGTATTAATTAACAAAGACACCAAAGTTATTTGTCAGGGATTCACGGGCGGTCAAGGAACTTTCCATTCTGAACAATCCATTGCCTACGGTACTCAAATGGTAGGTGGGGTTTCACCGGGCAAAGGTGGAACAACCCATCTAGGTTTACCCGTTTTTAATACCGTTCGTGAAGCAGTCGAGGCAACAGGTGCGACGGCATCAGTTATCTATGTTCCAGCTCCTTTCTGTAAAGACGCTATTTTAGAAGCGATTGATGCTGGTATTGAACTTATCGTGACCATTACAGAAGGTATTCCAACTACTGATATGATTGATGTAAAAGTGAAGTTGGAAGAAACGGGTGTGCGCATGATTGGTCCTAACTGCCCGGGCGTGATTACGCCGGATGAGTGTAAAATCGGTATTATGCCGGGTCATATTCATAAGAAAGGTAAAGTTGGCATTGTGTCGCGTTCTGGAACTCTCACTTATGAAGCGGTGAAACAAACCACGGATGAAGGTTTTGGCCAGTCTAGCTGTGTGGGTATTGGTGGCGACCCTATTCCAGGTTCGAACTTTATTGATATTCTAAAGCTGTTTCAAGAAGATCCTGAAACGGAAGCCATTGTGATGATCGGTGAGATCGGTGGTACTGCAGAAGAAGAAGCGGCGGCATTTATTAAAGATAATGTGACTAAGCCTGTTGTTTCATACATTGCGGGTGTAACCGCACCTCCGGGTAAACGAATGGGACATGCAGGTGCGATCATTTCTGGTGGAAAAGGAACGGCAGATGAAAAATTTGCAGCACTGGAATCAGCGGGTGTGAAAACCGTGAAAAGCCTTGCCGATATCGGTCAAGCTTTACGTGAAGTGACAGGTTGGTAAGTTTTCACTTATTCTAAAAAAGGGCCACCAAATTTCCGGTGGCCCTTTTTATGCTTTAGCGTTGCTTTATTAACTGACTGAGCATGAACATCATTGTTGCGCTTACCACCACAGAGGGGCCTGCAGGAGTATCAAATTGCCAGGAAAGAGAAAGCCCTGTCAACACACAAATAATCCCAATTGAAGATGCTATCAGAGCCATCTGTTCTGGTGTTTTGGCGATGCGTCTGGCGGTTGCCGCGGGGATAATCATCAACGAGGTCATGATTAATGCTCCCACAAATTTCATACCAACCGCAATAACCACGCCAATTAACAACATTAAGATCAAGCGCATTAACTCAATGTTGACTCCTTCAACACTTGCCAATTCTTCATTGACACTGCTGGACAGCAAAGGTCGCCAAAAGAGATAAACTAATCCACTTACCGCAATTACACCACTCCAGATAAACCAGAGATCCACAGGGCTAACTGCGAGGAGATCACCAAATAAGTAGCTCATGAGATCAATTCGTACATTATCGAGAAAACTGACCGCAATCAGGCCAAGTGATAAAGAACTGTGGGCTAAAATGCCGAGTAATGTATCGGTCGCAATCAATTTTTGCCGCTGCATTGTTACCAAAATCACAGCAAGTCCCAAGCAACAAATAAGTAATGCGAAGTAAAGGTTAATGTCGAGCAAAAAACCAAGCGCCAGCCCCAGTAAAGAGGCGTGAGCGAGGGTGTCGCCAAAATAAGCCATTCGACGCCAAACGACAAAAGAGCCAAGCGGACCCGCTATGATGGCGATTCCGATTCCAGCAGCAATAGAAGGCAGTAAAAACTCAATCATGGTGATGGTGACCGTGTGAATGGTGAGAACAAATTTGCGCATCTCCTTTAACGGGTTGACCTGCTAAATCGTGATGGTGTTGATGGTTATGCTGATAAAAAGCCAGAGTCTCTCGGCTACGATGACCGAATAAAGCCAGGTAGCTGGGATGTTGAGAAATATCAGCGGGAGAACCCGAACAACAGATATGGTGATGTAAACAGATCACCTCATCTGTTTTTGCCATTACTAAATGTAGGTCATGAGAAACCATAAAAACAGCGCAGTGAAAACGAAGACGAATGGTATCAATCAGGTCATAAAGATCAATTTGTCCTTGTACATCGACCCCTTGGGCCGGTTCATCTAATACCAATACATCGGGGCGTTGTAGTAGTGCACGGGCAAGAAGTACCCGCTGATTTTCACCACCCGATAATTTATGCATATCACTATCATTGAGATGTTCAGCACCCACTAAGAGTAATGCTTCATTGATCTCTTGTGCACTGTACTTGCCCGCAAGGCGAAGAAAGCGATTCACACTCAGAGGGAGTGTATCATTAAGCTTGAGTTTTTGAGGTACATACCCAATTTTGATATTTTTCCCTCGGGAGATTGAACCAGAATCTTGCTGGTGTAGCCCGAGTAATACACGAACTAATGTTGATTTCCCAGCTCCATTAGGGCCGATTAATGTTGTAATTTTGCCGCGAGAGAGCGACAGGTTGACCTTGTCTAAAACTCGGCGCTGATTGAAATCAACACAGATGTCATGCAATTCAATTAGCGTTGACATGAAAGAAACTCATTTGCAATTAGGTGATGTTATAATGTAACATTTCGAATCTACGAACGCTACCAGCAGGAAATTGTATCATGTTATCTAGATTGACACTGATCGCTATGCTAACCATATTACCTTCAATGGTGTGGGCCAGTGATATTTTGACCAGTATAAAGCCCATTCAGATGATCGCTTATGAGCTGACAGCTCAAGTAAACACACCTGATGTCCTTGTTTCTGCGAATGCTTCGCCGCACGATTATGCGCTTCGTCCTTCAGATGTAAAGCGGATTCGTGAAGCGGAATTGGTGATCTGGTTTGGTCCTGATCTTGAACCTTTTCTAGAGAAGCCACTCAGCCAACACAGCAATGTACTCACTTTAAGTGATATTCCTCAGTTGGCCTTGCGATCTTATGGGGAAGAAGCATCGCATGATCATGATGGGCATCATCATGGAACCTATGATCCACATTTTTGGCTTGGTATTGCACAAGCAAAAACAGTGGCGGAAGCCATTGCGCAGCGTTTAAGTGAAACTGACCCTAACCATAGCAAAGTTTACCAAGAGAACTTATCGCAATTTTTAGCGAAGCTAGATGAGACGGATAAAGCCATTGCTCAGCAATTAACGCCAGTCAAAAACAAGCCATACTATGTTTTTCACGATGCTTATGCTTATTTTGAAGATAGATATCAGCTTAATAATATTGGTCATTTTACCGTCAGTCCAGATAGAAAACCGGGTGCAAAAACATTAATTAGTATTCGTCGCGACTTGGCTAACCATCAAGCAATATGTGTGTTTGCTGAGCCACAATTTCAACCTGCAGTGATTGAAACCGTGGTCCGAGGTAGCCAAACTCATATCGGTATTCTCGATCCGCTAGGGTCTACTATCCCTGTTCAAGCGGGAAGCTATTTTTCCTTTCTGGAGCAACTTGCAGGGAATTTTTACTCTTGCTTATCTCAATAATGAAGAAAAGACATTCTGCCGTTAAGTAAAAAGGTAGACCGTAAATCATACCCTGATACGCATTTTTTGTGCTATCAGGGTATGGTGGTATCATTAGTTAGCGTTTCTTTATTGTTCGGTTTTTATTGGTCATAATTGATGACATTTATGCGCTTTAGGCCAAAAAAGCGATCAACCACATCACATATTCTCTGATTGCTTCTACCTAATCCAATTTGTTTAGATAAAATACTTTACTGTTATCTCTCCTCAGCACGTTATCTTCAATCCATGATCGATAAATACCATTCGTGATAATCAATTTTCAATGGTTTGCAAGGTCAAGAGATCAGCGTATTATTTAATTTTCTCTAAAAAATAACTCTTGTGTCATTAACCTAGATAAAGGAATGAGTGTGCTTTTTTTACCGGTTAAAGGAATAACTTTGTACCGTATATTATTACTCATCTTTCTGATGGTTCGGTTCTCACCGCTATCTGCACAAGTGTTAGATATGACGTCATCGATATCTTACCCTTTACCGACCCTGTCACAGGGCAAAGTCTTTGTTGCCCAACAACTTTTTAGAGGAGATGAAGGGGGGATCTGGATTCATGATATTCATGGTAACGTGATGTTTTTTGATGGACAAACCATCCTACCAAGGCGGGGTTCTGTCTTACCCAAGCGTTATCAGCAATTAGTGTATCAGCAAGGGGCATTTTGGACCTTTATTGACAATGAGCTTTATCGCACTTATCCGGGAGGTGAACCGGAACGAGTGCTGAGCTTGACGCCCGGCGTTGTGATTAAGAATATTGGTGCATCCAACGGTTATCTCTGGTTAACCGATAATCGTTTTTTCTATTCTTATCGTATCGCAGAGGGTGAACTACAAACCCTTTCTTTAAGTAAACTTTATCAACTTAATCAAGCCAGTAACATCATTATCAATGATGCGGTGAAAGTACGGAATAAATGGGTTTTAGCAACAAATGTTGGAACGTACTTATCCAAACAAAATCAATTTACTCACATTCTCCAATCTGGAAAACATGCGATAGAAACCTTATTTCTTTCTCCAAGAAGAAACCACTTACTGGTGGGGACACACAATGGTGCTTTGGTGATTGATATTGAACATCCTACCCAAGTGGTGAAAAAAATCGGGAACTCTACGGTTTCTAGTATGATTGAAACGGAGGATGCTTACTGGATAGGTACTGAGAATGGGTTATTGATTTATTCATTGAACCGCGATGAAATTACGGAATTTACAGGCATAAAATCCGCTGAGTATGGGTTACCAGACGGAAAAATTTATGCTCTCGCTAACGATCAACGCGGTGGTATTTGGATAGCAACGAAGAAAGGCATCCGATATTTTTCACTTTTTAGCCAAAAGTTCACTCGTTACTTCACGGATAACATGGAGCATGATGGCATTGCCTCTAGTGTCAAAAAATTACTGCCTTTATCCGGTTCAAATAACTATTTAATGATTACCCACACCGGGCTTTTTTTACTGGATACACAGCACAAAGGTATTAAAACGTTGCTCTATAAAGGGAGAGTGAACGATGTCTTGCAAATAGGACAACGACTCTGGATCGCTACGGCTCAGGGGCTTATTTACCACTCTCTGTCCAATCAATCGTTACCTTTGCCCTCAATACCCAGTGTGTTACGCCATAATAACATAGACTTTTTAACGGTAGATAAGCAAGGCACATTATGGGGCGCTTCAACTGGCCGTCTTTGGGCTTACCATACACAGAAAAAGCATTACGTTGATTTTTCCCAAGAGTGGCAGTCCGTTCAACATTCACCACTAACCATAACTTGGTTGCATGCCAGCCAAAAATATGGATTGCTGATAGGCACGGAACAAGGGGTTTACCGATTGGATAATGATCAAATCACTTATTATAAAGAAAGTGCCCCTTATGGGAGTAGTCTACAAGTTATTGAAGCAGCAAATGGGACGCTCTGGTTTTTAAGTGAATTTGGTCTTTTTCGCTTCCATGCTCTTAATTACCCAGTAACGCCTCTTCCTTTGGAGGAAGACAATCTTCGTTTAAAATGTTTGCTATTGACATCTCAAGGCTTATGGCTCTCTTCATCACAGGGGGTTACGCTTTATCACTTTGATGGTTCAATCCAAAAACATATTGGCGCCCCTTATGGGCTAATAAATAATGAATTAGAGACGGGAATTTGTGCAACTAGTGGAGATCGAGGTCAAGAAACTCTGCTTTTTTCTTCTGCGCAAGGGCTTATTCATATGCAAGCCGAAGAGATTGCAGATACGCCTATTCCACAACAGCCCATTGTATTGAGTCAGGTGAGCATTGAGTACCATCCCATTCATATTGGTGGGCTTGCTCAACAATCATTAGACGTTGATTATGGAAAGGCGATCAGCTTTCATTTTGGTTCAGTACCACTTACTGGTAACCAACGTCTTGAATTTCGAATTAATCATGATGATTGGCAGCCGTTCGAAGGGCCTCACCTTACCTTCGATCACCTTTTCCCAGGTGAGTATCGCTTGTCATTACGTAACCAAAATGAGCCAACAGAGAGTTTTACTTGGCGCTTCCATGTTCTGAAACCGTGGTATTTTTCCTTACTCGCATGTATAGGATATTTATTCATTATAACGATGTTTATTGTGTTATTTATTCGTTGGCGGGCTCGGGTGATGATTCGTTTGAATGAAGATTTACGTCAGCAGGTCGCATTGAAAACACGTCAGGCTCAACAGCAAAGCAAAATTCTGGTTAGCCATAATCAACAGTTGCGTAAGCAAGTACAGGTTCGTCAGCTATGGATTGATCGTTGGTTAGTGAAAAGTCAGTCATTATTAACGGTACTGACAGAGAAAGCGGCTCAACAGCAAAGCAAAGCATTATTACCATTAGCTCAGCGGATGACGACACAATTTAAGCAAATCAGTCTATTGAATAAGGGAAAAGTTGCTCATGGTATGAATCAGCCTCTAAAGCTTGTATTGGATACCATACTTGAAGGGTGGAAGCATGAATTTGCACAAGCTGGGATTCAAGTCGAGTGTGAGTTTACTGAGCCTCTTCCTGATGTTTGCCTTAAACAGTCGGGGCTTGATGCTATTTTTAACGCCATTTTTGCCGATGTGCTAGATCGTCTTCATCCACACCAAATATTGAGTATTAAAGGGCGACAACAAGAAGAGTGGATAGTGGTGAGGATAATGGACTGCGCTGAATCAACGGAGCGGTTAGATTTACAGATGGTGACGCTTGATGAGGATGGAACGCAGACTTTGCATGAGGCGGTAAATTTAACAGGAGGAGAGTTCAACGACTTTTCTTCCCCAGAGCGTAATTTGATTGAACTGAAATGGCCAGCTCATGTTCAGCCTACGACGGATAACGCGGTGAATATTCATTATGCGCCAGATCTTTCCGAATCTCATTGGTTGATGAAGTTGGATCAAATTATTGCCACCCATTATGCTGACCCAGACTTCACCACATCTACCGCTGCTTCACAGATGTATGTCTCTGAACGCAGTTTGCAGCGCCGATTTAAAAATGCGACCGGAAAAACATTTAAAGAATACCTCACGGAATATCGCCTTGAGCAGGCATGTGGTTTACTAATGAGCGGTGAGAAAATTTCTCAGGTTGCATTTTTATGTGGCTTTAATGACCCTTCTTATTTTAGTCAGCGTTTTAAGCTGCACTTTGGTTTATCTCCGTCACAATTTACAGAAGATGAGCGACCATCCTCCTTACGGTAACGAACTTATTATTTGACTGACCAAGTTAATCAGCAAAATGAACCTCTTATTATTAGTGAGCCGAGAAGGTGCTGGGAGTATGAGTGATGGCTGTTGAGCTAGGCAGGAGGATAGAAAGTGGAACAGAATAGAAAAAAAGATCGTGGTATAGCCGGGGGGACTATACCACGGGCGTCAATGACACCTTCGCTTGCTGCCGGAGTGATATGGGCAGTGCCATATCACCTCTGGAATTCTATCGGCGGGGAGAATCCCCGTTGACAGAATCACTATAATCAAACAGGCTTATTTCACGTATAAAATTAACGACAACGTAACCTGATAAAACCGTCATTAATGAATAATCTATTCTATCCATTTGTTTTACTTTTAGTTTTTGTTTTTTTGTTAGAAGATGAAAACTGAGTAAATAGAGATTTAATCCAAAGAAGAAAATTATTTGACGTTTTTAACGAGGGCGTTTTAGCGAAAGTGACGAGGCAATTTGTGGAATCTTTGATTTCACACAATGATTAATGGCGTTTGTAGGCGTATTATTACAGTTAGAAATAGAAATCCTTCTCATTTACAATACAGTTTGTGTGGCGACCAATGAAATTGTCTGAATTGAAAGCGGGTGAGTCTGGTCTCATCATCGCGTTGAATGAATTGTCGATAGACATTCGTAAGAAATTGATGGTAATGGGCTTGTTACCGAATACCCAAGTAACACTGATTCGTCGAGCTCCGATGGGAGACCCTCTTCAAATTGAAGTGAGAGGGGTTTCTATTGCTGTGCGAGAAAGTATAGCCTCGGCCGTGGAAGTGGAGAAAGTTTAATGGAATATCAAGTTTTAACCGTTGGTAACCCCAACAGTGGAAAAACGACGTTATTTAATGGCTTAACGGGTGCCAAACAGCAAGTTGGTAACTGGGCTGGTGTCACGGTTGAGAAGAAGACGGGTCGTTATCGTCATTCGGGCGATGAATTCCGAGTGACCGATTTACCGGGAATTTACGCTTTAGACAGTGGCAATGACAGTAATAGCATTGATGAGTCGATAGCGTCTCGTGCAGTGCTGACTCACCCAGTCGACTTGATCATCAATGTGGTTGATGTCACTTGCTTAGAACGCAGCCTTTATATGACCTTACAGTTACGTGAGTTAGGTCGCCCTATGGTTGTGGTTCTTAATAAAATGGACGCACTTAAGCGGGTACGTCAGACCATTGATATAAAAAAACTAGAGCAAGTATTAGGTTGCCCGGTTTTCGCTTTGTCTGCAAATAACAAACATCAAGTACGACGTTTTAAAGAACAACTGCATAAGAAAGTGGTGCAAGGTATTGCGCTTAAAGAATTAGAGCTGGATTATGGTTCGATATTTGAAGGGGCCATTACACAGTTAGAGCCGATTTTTGCCGCTCAGGAAGTGTCGGCTCGTGCTTTGGCGATCCGAGCGCTCGAGAATGACTTATTGGTGATCAATGAGCGGATGGAAGAAGAGCGTCAATTGATTAATCGTGAACAATTAAAATGCGAATTGGATATTGATTTACTTGTTGCTGATGTGAAATACACCTTTTTACATCAGTGTTGCCAACACGTGCGCCGTAGTGAAGGGAAGTTAAGCCACAGTTTTACGGAGAAAGTAGATCGAGTTATTTTAAATAAATGGGTAGGCGTTCCCTTCTTTTTTGTTGTCATGTATTTAATGTTTATGTTCTCTATCAATATTGGTAGTGCTTTTATCGACTTTTTTGATATTGGTGTCGGGGCATTATTGGTTGATGGTGGGCATTATCTGTTCGATGAGCATCTTCCCATTTGGTTAGTCACTTTATTGGCTGATGGCTTAGGTGGGGGGATTCAAACCGTCGCCACGTTTATTCCAGTTATTGCCTGTCTGTATCTATTTCTTGCGCTACTTGAAAGTTCAGGCTACATGTCGCGGGCTGCATTTGTGTTAGATAAAGTCATGCAGAAGATTGGTCTACCGGGTAAAGCCTTTGTCCCATTAGTGTTGGGATTTGGTTGCAATGTACCAGCAATTATGGCTACACGGACTCTGGATCAAGAACGTGAGCGAAAACTGGCGGCATCAATGGCACCATTTATGTCATGTGGTGCTCGTTTACCTGTCTATGCACTTTTTGCCGCCGCTTTTTTCCCAAACAATGGACAAAACGTCGTATTTGCTCTGTATCTATTAGGAATTGTTGCGGCAGTCTTTACGGGATGGGTGTTAAAGAAAACGTTATACCCTGGATCAAGTGACAGTTTATTAATGGAAATGCCAGATTATGAACTGCCTACGTTACAAAATGTGTTGATCAAAACATGGCAAAAATTAAAGCGCTTTGTTTTGGGTGCAGGAAAAACCATCGTTATTGTGGTGACCATTTTGAGCTTCTTTAATTCCTTAGGTACAGATGGTAGTTTTGGTAATGAAGATAGTGATAAATCGGTCTTATCAAGTGCAGCTCAAGTGGTGACACCGATATTTACACCGATCGGGATTCATCAAGATAATTGGGCGGCGACGGTAGGGATTATTACTGGTATTTTTGCAAAAGAAGCCGTTGTTGGAACACTGAACAATCTTTATAGCTCTGTTGACCAAGAAGACGCTGAGTTTGATTTACTGGCTAGCTTGCAAGAAGCGGTGATGACTATTCCTGAGAACCTAATGGGCCTTAATTTTTCTGACCCGCTAGGCATTGATGTGGGTGATCTTACTGATAATGATGCGATAGCTGCAGAGCAAGAAGTGGATGCGTCTATTTTTGGTAATTTACAGCACTATTTTGTGAGTAGCTACGCTGCATTCGCGTACTTGATTTTTATTCTGCTTTATACACCGTGCGTAGCTGCGATGGGAGCTTATGTGCGCGAATTTGGTTCAAAATATGCGCGTTTCATTGCTGTATGGACAATGGGGCTCGCTTATGGAGCCGCCGCTCTATTTTATCAAGCCGCGCATTTTAATGATCACCCTGTGAGTAGTGGTGGTTGGATTTTGGGAATTGTGTTGACGTCTGTTTTGGTGTTCCACTACATGAAACGTCTGGGGCGTAAACATCAGACACTTGAGGTTCAACTGGCATGATTTTATCTGAGCTTAAGCAGGTGATTGAACAACAAGGGTCAGCAACCCGAAAAGATCTCGCCAAACGTTTCGCTCTTAGTGAAGATGGCGTCGATGCGATGCTTGCCGTGTGGATCAAAAAAGGGGTGATTTCGCGTTTGATCGATACGAATGCGGCGAACTATGTTACACGAGTTCGCTATTGTTTGAATCGAGATAATAGTTTGTCATTAATCGTGACTATGTGATTGCTCCCCTTACTAAAAAAGAAAAATGCCAGTCAGCTTAACTGATTGGCATTACGCTGTGTTCGGCTCTTTGTTCATGCAGACCTAAACGACGATCTTGAATGATGGTATTGGTTTATACCTCAGAAGAAAAAAGCGTGCTCAGTGATAAAATGGTGCGTAATCTCTGTAGCATTTCTTGTTGATCTTTATCACTGCGTTGTACGCCTTCTGTATTGCCCCAAATGGGCCCAGGCCAAGCACAATCAGTAGCAAAACGGGCTATGTGATGAATGTGCAGTTGGGGTACGATATTGCCTAGAGCCCCTAAATTTAGTTTATCTGGCTGAAACAAGGCTTCGAGAGCTTGGCTGACGGCCTGTGATTCAAGTAAGAATTGCTGTTGATCTTGCATTGGTAGGTGGTGAAGTTCTTTGAGTGGGCTTTTTTTCGGTACTAAGATAACCCAAGGCACCGCCGCATCTTTATGAAGTAAGGCTAAGCAGAGAGGAAATTGCCCAATCATATCGGTATCTTGGGCTAGCTGAGGGTGAAGTTCAAAGTGCATATCTCAAATCCATCATATTTTAATCATGAGATTATATCGCTAATAAGAAGAGAGATCCCCAACAGAGTATCTAGGTGTAGCGAGAAAAAAGGTTGGCGCTATGGCCAACCTTTTTGACATGAGATAATGTGGAGGCTACATCCGCTCTAGCGTATGGATTCCTAACAAATCCAAACCTTGCTTAATTGTCTTAGCTGTGAGGGCGGCTAATTTTAAACGGCTCTGTTTGATGGATTCTTCACTCGCCACCAAAATAGGGCATGCTTCATAGAAACTAGAGAATTGACCGGCCAACTCGAATAAGTAGCTACACATAATGTGAGGCTGACCTTCACGAGCAACGGCTTGAACGGCTTCTTCGAACTGAAGCAATTTAGCGATCAAGGCTTTTTCCTTTTCTTCGCTTACGATGATCTCACCATTCAGGTTTTCCATCGCCACGCCCGCTTTGGCAAAAATAGAGGCTACGCGAGTATAAGCATATTGCATATAAGGTGCAGTATTGCCTTCAAAGGCCAGCATATTATCCCAATCAAAGATGTAATCTGTGGTACGGTGTTTTGACAAGTCTGCATACTTCACTGCTGCCATTGCTACCGTTGTTGAGATTTGAGCTTTTTCTTCGTTAGAGAGCTCTGGATTTTTTGCTTCAATTAAGGCTAATGCACGATCTTCTGCTTCATCTAAAAGAGCGGCTAGGCGAACGGTTCCACCAGCACGGGTTTTAAATGGACGGCCATCTTTACCTAACATCATCCCAAAGGCATGGTGCTCCAAGCTGACTGTTTCAGGAATATACCCGGCTTTACGAACGATGGTCCACGCTTGCATCAAGTGTTGATGTTGACGAGAATCAATAAAATATAAGACGCGATCAGCACCTAATTGTTCATAACGATATTTCGCACAAGCAATATCGGTGGTGGTGTAGAGGAAACCGCCATCACGTTTTTGGATAATGACGCCCATCGGTTCGCCATCTTTATTTTTAAATTCATCTAAAAAAACCACTTGTGCGCCATCATCTTCTTGCGCTAGGCCTTTTTGTTTAAGGTCGGCAACAATGCCAGAAAGCATATCGTTGTACATGCTTTCTCCCATCACATCATCTCGAGTGAGAGAAACATTGAGGCGGTCATAATTGCGCTGGTTTTGGATCATGGTCACATCGACCAATTTTTTCCACATTTCTAAGCAAAAAGCATCACCACTTTGTAGTTTAACCACGTAGTTACGTGCTTTCTCTGCAAAGGTTTCATCTTCATCGTATAGCTTTTTCGATTCACGGTAGAAGGCTTCAAGATCCGCCAATTCCATGGAAACTTCACCCGATTGCTGCTGTACTCTTTCAAGGTTGGCGATAAGCATACCAAACTGAGTGCCCCAGTCCCCAATGTGGTTAGCTCGGATCACGTTATGACCTAAAAATTCAAGGGTACGGACGACCGCATCCCCAATAATAGTTGAGCGCAAGTGCCCGACGTGCATTTCTTTTGCAACGTTGGGAGCAGAATAGTCAACAACGATGGTTTGTGGGGTTTCTTTGGCAACGCCCAAAGCGGCATCGGCTAAAGCGAGTTCTGCTTGTTGTGCAAGAAATGACTCACATAGAAAAATGTTAATAAAACCTGGGCCAGCAATTTCGGTTTTGCTCGCAATGCCGTCTAAATCGAGAACATCCAGAACTTTTTGTGCGAACTCTCGTGGGTTCATGCCGAGTTTTTTGGCTGCACCCATCACGCCATTTGCTTGATAGTCGCCAAATTGTGGTTTTGCGGATTGGCGTACCGCAGCAGGTGTCCCTGCCGGAGCGCCAGCGGCTTCAAGAGCCTGAGAGACTTTATCATTAATCAGTGCTTGAATATTCACACGCGTGTCCTTCAATTCCGAGAATTGGTGAGGTATGCATTTGTATCACACAGAAGGTGAATGCATATCTTGATCTTGTTCATAAATTGGCGCACATAATAGCAATATTCTGAAATGGCTTATAGGGTGAAAATTAGGAATTTTTCTACTTTCCCCATGTAATGTTGATAACATAGCGGATAAATCCGTCTTTTTGGCTAGGGCTATGTGTTCTTTACTGATTGAATCTTCTCTTCATCCTCAACAAATGAAAAATCAATTCAATGATTTTATGGGCAAAGTTCAGCAACTTTGCCAACTTTTACAGCTCGATCTTTCCTCTTTTTTATTGGATCACATCGCGTTAAGAATCAATGATAGGTCATTGGCTGAAGCGGCGCATCAGGCATGGTTAGAGCATGGCGATGTTTTATCTATGGCAGAAATACATGGGCGGCCGATTATCGTTTTCGCGTTAACTCAACCTTTGGTGAGTGAAGGTTGGTCGGTTGATTGCCTAGAGTTACCTTATCCTGCAGAGGGAAAAGTATACCCTCTGCAGGGATGGGAGCACGTGGAGTTTGTCGTGCCTTCTGCTGCTGATAATGCAGAAGCGTATCAGCAAGATATTTTACGTCAATTCCCATCACTGGCTAAGCAGTGGGAACAATTAGCTGAATTGGGTATTCAGACCAAACTGTCTTCACCGAAAGGAGAGGGAGAGCGTCTTGCTAACCCTACGCTAGCGTTTAAGTGGCAAGGGATCTGTATCAAACTACATCCCCACCGTTTAACGTCTATTATCCAATCGGAACACTAGCCTAAATCACAGGCTTTAGGTCGACGTTGAAATTGTGCAGCTGATTCAATGTCTTCGCCAAGCTCAAGTGGCTGATGATCGTGGTGGGCGTTGCCCTGAGTATGCATAATTAAGCGGTTAGCCGTTCTTGGTTTGAGTTCATTGACGATAAAGCGAATCATATCAGATCGGCGAAGCTGCTTGAGTTCGTCCAGTACTTGCTCTCGTTGATCAAACGTTTCATCTTTATTACCAATCGCAACCCATAAGCGTTGCGCTCGACTTCTTAAAGTCGAATCTGGAGCGGCAATCTGATTCCATAATCCGCGCTTACTGCTATGCCATTGATACTCATTCAGTTCCAGTAAGACCAGATAAAAGGCATTGAGAAATTCATCAATTGAGCGAATCAGTTCAGCAGGAGCAGCATTCGGAGATTGTACATAAAGCACAATGCCGGGATGGCGATTGAGTGGCATATTTCCGGTACCAACCATATAGCCTAGTTGTTGTTTGGTTCGGATTTCATGGAAAAATGTAGCCGACATTAAATGATTAGCAAGAGAGTAAAGCGCAATATTGCGAGGTGTAATTTCTTGTGATTGGTAATAGACCACAATGGCTGAGTCATCTTGGTCACAGTTAACTTCGTATTGGAATGTTCCACTATCACCAAGCATGACAAGTGGTCGTAATGATTCTTGATAAGACTGGTTGTTAACTCTTAATGCGTCTTTGAGTACTTCAGCCATGGCTTGTGCATCTTGCTGTTGCCAATCGCCATAGACAAACATTTCCACATGAAGCTGGCTGAGAATCTGTTCAACAAAGGGGGCTAATTCTTGGCGCTCAATCGTTTCGAGTGCAGTAAGCAGGTGACCATAAGGCGGATTATTGGGTTGTAATAACCCCGTCATGGCATTAAACAGTTGCGATATCGGACGATCATGCGCTGCATTACGCCAATTCCGGTGCAATTGATGTTTGACCGTTTGAAAACGATGTTCACTAAATTCACGCAAGGCAAACTTATCTAAAATCATTTTCATCAATTGAGGCTGTTTTTGGCTAAAGCCGGATAATGATAAGGTGACGCCGCCTTGATGCGCGTACATGTTATAGCTCATTCCAGCGATTTCAGCTTGGTAGGTTTCTTTTGCTAAGCTATCAAGAAACATCTCTACACATAAGCGAGTCATTACAATATTTCGCACGTTAGCGACGGAGTGAGGGCTATCAATGGCAATATAAATCACCCCTTTAGGTACCCTAAATTCGCTTTCTTGTAGGTGCCATAAACGAAAACCGGGTTGCTCTTGAATAACTTGTGGCTGAGTCTGGAGCTGCTCTAATGGTTTCGCCTCCAATTGTTCACAAATAAAAATATTCTTAGGGGGGAGGTTCAGTGGCCAGTGAACATCTTGTGAACGAAATTGCTGAAGTTGTTGTGATGTCCATTTTTGGACTGCGTAAGGTGTTTGATACCACTGCGCTTTGTGGTCATAGTGTAAGCCTTGGGCAACAAGGGTTGCGCGTAAGTTTTCAGGAGTTAAATAGGTTAAAATTTGTTGCAGTAATTTCTCATCATAAGCTTGCATCATGTAGTCACCATAAATGATGTCTGCGGATGAGTAGTGCTGCATATTAATGACTAGGTGGCTTACCATGTCTAAAGGACGAGCATTTTCTTGAAACCGAAACGCCGCTTCGAGAACGGCTCTTTTTTCCATGTAACGCCATTCGTTAAGCCCTTGTTGACGAATTAGGTCTAATGTTTGAAAAACGGCTTGAATGATCGCTTCAATCTGCGTTAAACCCTGTTCAGTTAATGTGCAACTGATGGAAAATTCACGATAATTACTTCCACTGGTGCCTCCTCCAGCAGAAAGAGAGGTGATCCAGTCACGTTCTTTAAGTGCGATCAATAAACTGCCTTCGCCTTCATAACCTAATAAATGAGCAAAATAGGAGAGCGGTTTGCGCTGATAATAAGCATCGGTACTGGGCATCGGAAAGCTTAGGATCAATTTGCGAATTTCTTTTAGTGGTTCGACATGAATAAGTAAGCCTGTGTGCTCTTCGGTTACAAAGGGAGAAACAATATTTTTACTCGCTTGCTGGGTATTTACAATATTCGTGAACTTATCGGTCGCCCACCTTTCCTGTTCATCCAGAGATTGTGGCCCAAACAGCGTTAGCGTCATAATATCTGCAGAGTAATGATCTTGATAAAAAGCGATAATTTCATCGCGGATCGAACTGCCTTCCCTGTCGGCCAAAGTGTCTAGATTCCCGACCGAGAATTTAGCAAAAGGATGAGCTTGGTTGATGGTTTCTTTTTGTACTTGATACAGACGGCGGGAGTCGTCGTTTAATTTCAGCTTAAATTCAGAATCGACGGCTTGGCGTTCTTTATCTAAAGCTTCGGCATTAAAGAGAGGAGCTATAAAAAACTGACTAAATCGGTCAAGTGCTTTCTCAAAGGTATTAGGGGAAACATCAAAGAAGAAGCAACTGTGTTCTGTTCCTGTCCAAGCATTATTACTGCCGCCATGTTGGCTAATAAATTGTTGAAAATCACCACTCTTTGGGTATTTTTTTGTGCCAAGAAAAAGCATGTGTTCTAGGTAGTGTGCCAGCCCTTGACGTTCGATAGGATCATCAAAGTGCCCTACCTTTACGGCTAAAGCCGCTGCAGATTTTTGTGCATGAGAATCATGGATCAATAGCACTCGCAAACCGTTAGTTAACGTTAGGTTGCGGTAGCGATTGGAATCATTAGGGCTAATATGCACTGGGTTCTCCGAGCTGATGGAAAGGGACTGCAGAGTGAGTGTCAAAAAATTATCGTATTCACGTGTCGTACCATAATTGATAGATGACAGTGCTGATGCGTTCTGCGTTTGGGAATCATGTTCTTAGTAGTATGGGTCTGAAACCTTGTGATGCCAATTGATCGACGTAAATTTTTTGAGCAGACGAACATTTTGAGCATCGAAAAAACTTTTCAAAAGATTGTTATCTCTATCGAGGTCTTTGCCTTTTATGCTGTTATAATCGCTCGTAATAATATGCCGAAATAGGCAAAGAAACACCTGATGCAGACTGTTTATAACACGAGGATAAGCAGCCATAAATCAAGTAGATTAGGTAGAGAGAATGAAAATTGTGATTATGCGTCATGGTGAAGCCCATCACTATGCTGCCAATGATGCTGAACGAGCGTTAACAGAGCGGGGACGTAATGAATCGGTTGCCGTTGCCCGAGTATGCGCAGAACAGCAAAATCTGCATCAATTTGATAAGGTGTTGGTGAGTCCCTACTTACGAGCACAGCAAACATGGCAAGCAATCTCTCGCTATTTTTCTGCCACACAAGTGGAGACTTGTGAAGATATTACGCCTTATGGGCAAGCCGATTCCGTCTACGATTATTTGGTGGCCTTGATTGAAACGGAACAATTAGAGAGTATTTTACTGGTTTCACATCTTCCTTTGGTTGGATACCTTAGCGCGGAGTTTGTTGCTAATATGCCGGCTCCTATGTTCCCAACTTCAGGGATCATGTGTATTGAATATACGCCATCCTCTGCTCAGGGAGAGGTTCGCTGGAACGTATATCCTTAAGGGATCGATAAAAGGCGTAGAATAGCTGCTTATTAAGGCGGCTTTTTTTACGGCTATCAGGAGAAAGGTTGGTGATTCTCTCACGTTGTCATATTTTTGACAGTCGCCGATGGACTAAAAATTGCATAAAAATCAAAATTAAAGGTGTAACATACCGTTACTTCGTAAACCTCATTAACTTAATTGCTGCAGGCCTATGAAATTTACTCTGCCATTTGCGGATAAATTACCCAACATCCCTCAACGCAGCCTACCAGCGGTGGGTGCGCCGATCATGGTATTGGCGACTTTGGCGATGGTGGTGTTACCCATCCCCGCTTTTTTACTTGATTTATTCTTTACCTTTAATATCGCTCTTGCCATGGTGGTGTTATTGGTCACCGTTTACACGCGCCGTCCTCTGGATTTTGCAGCCTTCCCTACGGTACTGCTGATTGCAACTTTATTGCGTTTGGCTTTGAACGTGGCCTCAACTCGGGTGGTTTTACTGTACGGTCATGAAGGCGCAGGCGCTGCGGGTAATGTTATCGAAGCCTTTGGTAGTGTCGTCATTGGCGGAAACTATGCGGTGGGCTTAGTGGTGTTCCTTATCCTCATGATTATCAACTTTATGGTGGTCACCAAAGGTGCTGGACGTATTTCAGAGGTGAGTGCTCGCTTTACCTTGGATGCCTTACCCGGTAAACAGATGGCGATTGATGCGGATTTGAATGCAGGGTTGATTGATCAAGAACAGGCTCGAACTCGACGGTTTGAAGTCACTAAAGAAGCCGATTTTTACGGTTCAATGGATGGTGCATCCAAATTTGTTAAAGGGGATGCGATTGCCGGTATTCTCATCCTATTTATTAACATTATTGGCGGGCTTATCATTGGGATGATTCAATATAGTCTGAGTTTTAGTCAGGCGATGGAAATTTATATCCTATTGACCATTGGTGATGGCTTAGTTGCACAAATCCCTTCATTACTGTTGTCTATTGGCGCTGCTATCATGGTTACGCGCCAAAATACCGATGAGGACATGGGACAGCAGGTTATTTTCCAACTGTTTGACAATCCTAAAGCCTTAACCATTACAGCGGGTATTCTGGGTGTAATGGGGTTGGTTCCCGGTATGCCGCATTTCTCTTTTCTTGGTTTAGCGACAATTGCTGGTGGTGCTGCTTATTGGTTGCAACGTAAGCAAACGCAAGAGAAAGAAACCGAACAATTACCCGTAAAAAGTCAGTCTGAATCGACTGCTCAACGTGAACTTTCTTGGGATGATGTTCAGCCCGTTGATGTGATTGGTTTAGAAGTGGGGTATCGCTTGATTCCATTGGTTGACCGTGACCAAGGTGGAGAATTACTTGAACGTGTTAAAGGGGTCAGAAAAAAACTCTCGCAAGACTTTGGTTTCCTTATTCCTCCAGTACATATTCGTGACAACTTGGAATTAACCCCAAACAGTTATCGGATCACTTTGATGGGCGTTGCGGTTGGTGAAGCCGAAATTCGGCCAGATCAAGAGCTTGCGATTAACCCTGGGCAAGTGTATGGCATGATTGATGGAGAGCAAACGGTCGATCCCGCATTTGGGTTGGAAGCGATTTGGATTCGTGAAGACCAACGAGAGCATGCTCAGGCTCTGGGCTATACCGTCGTGGATTCTTCAACGGTATTGGCAACCCATCTTAGCCAGTTATTAACCAATAATGCTTCTCAGCTACTTGGTCATGAGGAAGTTCAAAACTTATTGGAAATGTTAGGTCGAACCGCACCAAGATTAGTGGAGGGATTTGTACCGGATCAACTCCCTCTTGGAACCATGGTTAAGGTATTACAAAACCTGCTTAATGAAGCGATTCCAATCCGAGATATTCGAACCATTGTGCAGACGTTGGCTGAATACGCGAGTAAGAGTCAAGAACCTGACATTTTGACAGCAGCGGTGCGTATCTCATTAAAACGACTAATTGTTCAAGAAATCAATGGGATAGAGCCAGAGCTTCCTGTTATTACACTTGTCCCAGAACTGGAACAAATCTTGCATCAAACCATGCAAGCCTCAGGTGGGGAGTCAGCCGGTATAGAGCCAGGTCTAGCAGAACGTTTGCAAATGGCACTGAGTCAAGCGACTCAAGAGCAAGAACTCAAAGGAGAGCCCGCAGTGTTACTGACTTCTGGAGTGTTACGTTCGACCTTGGCGAAGTTTGTCAAAAATACAATCCCGAATTTGCGAGTTCTTTCCTATCAAGAAATTCCAGATGAAAAACAAATTCGAATTGTGCAAGCGGTGGGCAATTAACCACCTTAACGTAAAGTACGGATATCTGCTTTGAAAATAAAACGATTTTTTGCCAAAGACATGAGAATGGCCTTGCTGCAAGTTAAAGAAGAGCTAGGTGCAGAGGCTGTGATTATGTCGAATAAAAAAGTCGCAGGGGGCGTCGAAATCGTGGCTGCTGTTGATGGTGAGCCCGCTTCAAATGCGCCTTTAGCCGCTAAGCAATATCGAGCTCAGTCACCGCAGCATGACAATCGACTTGCTTCATTGGCTTCTGCGTCTGCTCGACAATCCAAACGAGAGCTAGAAGAAGATCGCGTTAGTTTACAACAAGGTAATGACGCGAACAGTCGTTCAATGACTCAGCGTTTTGCGAGTATGCTTAAGCAATACAGCAACAATCAAACCACTGGAACTGAATCTCGCCAAGAAAGTGAGGATTCACTAGCAGCATTGCTTAACCGAAATAAGGCTTCAGGTTCTACGCATCAAAAAGCCAATGAATCTACGTTATCAAAATTAGTCGGTGATGATAGTTCATCATCACGACAACGCTCTCGGCTCGATCCGACTCGCTATGAACAAAAAGCGAGTGAAGACATCATCTTAACGCCAAGTGAGCTTGAAAACATGCGAGAAGAGATGAACTCTATTCGTCGGTTGTTAGAGCATCAAGTTTCCGGATTGATGTGGCAAGAAGTTGAGCGACGAGAGCCGTTGCGAGCCATGTTAATTAAACGATTAGAGCGGATGGGATTATCGTTGGATCTCGCTGATCAATTGGCCTGCTATATTCCTGAAGATACACCGCCACCCAAAGCTTGGAAAGCCTTATTAGGCTTAGTTTCAGATCAAATCCCTGTCGTTAAAAAAGACATTTTAAAACGAGGGGGCGTTGTTGCACTACTTGGCCCAACTGGCGTGGGCAAAACAACCACCGTGGCCAAACTGGCAGCGCGTGCAGCGATGGAGTATGGCTCAGATAATGTCGCTTTGATTACTACCGATACATATCGGATTGGAGCGCATGAGCAACTGTCTATTTATGGACGAATTATGGGTTGCCCTGTAAGAGTTGCTAAAGATTCCAAAGAGTTAGCCGATGTAATCTCTCAGTTACGCAATCGACGGTTAATTCTTGTTGATACCGCTGGAATGGGGCAGCGTGATGTGCGCCTTTCCGAACAGTTAGATACTTTGATGCAAGAAAGTGGAGATGTCATTCACAGTTATTTAGTGTTACCAGCTACCGCACAGCGCAAAGTATTGCAAGAAACCATTGAGCACTTTAGGAGGATCCCTCTTTCAGGGTGCATCATGACTAAGCTTGATGAATGTTTGAGCTTAGGTGAATTTGTCAGTGTTGTCGTTCAAAACGCGTTACCGGTTGCGTATATCGCTAATGGGCAGCGTGTTCCTGAAGACATAGTGATTGCTCAGCCTAAATACATGGTAGCCAAAGCGAATGAGCTACTTGAGCAGTCGACAGAAAATGAACCTCATTACTGGAATAGTGATTCAGAGAGATTCTAGGCGGCGGACAGATATGACGGATAATATGATATATGATCAAGCAAGTGGCTTACGCCGTTTAACTCAACCTTCAGTCACCAAAGTGATAGCCGTCACAGGTGGTAAAGGTGGGGTGGGCAAGTCAAACGTGACGCTTGGCATGGCCATTTGTATGGCTCGCCAAGGGAAAAAAGTCATGGTACTGGACGCCGATTTAGGTCTAGCAAATATCGATGTAATGTTGGGTATTCGCCCGAAAAAAAACCTAGGACATGTCTTAGCTGGGGAGTGTGAGCTAAAAGATGCGATCGTCGAAGGGCCTCATGGCATAAAAATCATCCCAGCTACCTCGGGGACTCAGTCGATGACAGAACTATCTCATGCTCAGCATATTGGGTTAATTCGTGCATTTGGTTCCCTAGAAGATGAGATGGATATCCTTCTTGTCGATACTGCGGCTGGAATTTCTGATATGGTCGTGAGTTTCTCACGTGCGGCACAGGATGTGGTTGTGGTAGTATGCGATGAGCCAACATCTATCACCGATGCATATGCGCTGATCAAACTTTTAAGCAGAGAACACCAAGTTCAGCGATTTAAAATTGTCGCTAACATGGTGAGAAGCTATCGTGAAGGGAGAGAGCTGTTTGCTAAGTTGACATTAGTAACAGAACGCTTCTTAAATGTGAGTTTGGAACTCGTTGCATGTATCCCTTTAGATGATAATGTACGCCAGGCTGTAAAAAGACAAAAAATCGTTGTCGATGCTTTTCCACGCTCGCCAGCCTCATTGGCAATTAGTTCATTAGCCAATAAGGCTCTAACTTGGCCAATTCCTCGGACGCCAAGTGGTCATTTAGAATTTTTTGTGGAACGGTTACTAAACCGAACAGAAACAGTAGGGGAACCTTTTGGTGAATAAAGCGCTTACTTACGATCAATACGGACATATGACGAGCCAGAAGCTATTTCTGGACAAATATTCGGTATTGGTCAAGCGTATCGCTCATCACTTAATTGGCCGTTTACCTCCAAGCGTGTTGATTGAAGACTTAATCCAAGCTGGCATGATCGGTTTGCTTGAGGCACAAAAAAACTATGATGGAAGTAAAGGGGCAAGTTTTGAAACCTATGCCGGGATTCGCATCCGTGGTGCGATGCTGGATGATATACGGCGTGGGGATTGGGTGCCACGCTCTGTGCATAAACATAATCGAGAAATCAGCCAAGCCATTGCCATACTGGAAGGTGAGCTAGGTCGGGATCCAACGGATTCAGAAGTGGCTCGGCATATGGGAATGTCTCTCGATAATTATCACAGTATCTTAACTGATATTAATTGCTCTAGGATTGTGGGCATTGAAGATCTGGGCGTGTCGGATGACGCCCTTTCACCGTTAGAAGATGGTGAAGATAATTCTCCTTTTCAGGGAGTGGCTGACGAGGCTTTTCGTAAAGCATTGGTTGCGTCAATAAAATCACTTCCTGAACGTGAAGCTTTAGTACTTTCGCTCTATTATGATGAAGAGCTAAACTTGAAAGAAATTGGTGAAGTAATTGGTGTGAGTGAGTCCCGCGTGAGCCAAATACTGAGCCAATCCATGCAACGTCTGCGAACCAAGTTAAGTTCCTGGACACAAAACGACTAAATATCACTGACTTTGAACTCAGTGGAGGCAATTTTGAATAAAAACATGAAGATCCTTATTGTTGATGATTTTTCAACAATGCGCCGTATTGTTAAAAACCTACTTCGTGATTTGGGTTTCAATAACACGCAAGAAGCAGATGATGGGTTGACGGCGTTGCCTATGCTTAAAAAAGGTGGTTTTGATTTCGTCGTCACTGACTGGAATATGCCAGGTATGCAGGGTATCGACTTACTGCGAAACATTCGCGCGGATGAAGAACTGAAACACTTGCCAGTGTTGATGATTACTGCGGAAGCGAAACGCGAGCAAATTATTGAAGCAGCACAGGCAGGAGTTAATGGTTATATCGTTAAACCATTTACGGCTGCCACATTGAAAGAGAAGCTAGAGAAGATCTTTGAGCGTCTATAACTTCCATTAATGTAGTGATGGCTATGAAGGCAAAAATTGTGAATGCCAAACGAATAAACTGTATATGCAGAAATTTGTTAGCGGTAAAGGTATCTGATTCATTACGCGAGCAAGGCTAAAACAGGATGATTTCATTAGAACAAGCAAAAGAACTCGTTCAACTACTAGAGACTGGACAGCAAGACAGTGCCGACCAACTGGTTAAGCAGATTTACGGATCTGAGGGTAACCCTGTGCTACAGGAAATCGGTGCATTAACTCGGGATCTTCATGATTCAATGCGAGAGTTTCACGTGGATGAACGAATGACTCAGATTGCTAATGATGAGATTCCTGATGCTCGGGACCGATTGCATTATGTCATTGATAAAACAGAAGTTGCAGCCAATAAAACCATGGATGCCGTGGAACGTTGTATGCCGATGGCAGACAACTTACACGAAAGCCTGTTGTCTGTTCGACCTCAGTGGAATCAATTAATGCAAGGTAGAATTGAATTGAGTGAATTCAAAGCACTGTGTCATCGTATCGACGATCTTCTTTCTCAAGTCGAAGGGGATAGCAGTGAATTACGTGGGCAACTCACTGAAATCTTAATGGCGCAAGACTTCCAAGACTTAACCGGACAAATTATTCGACGGGTGATCACATTAGTGAGCGAAGTCGAAGGCCGTTTAGTGGATATTTTGACAGTATTTGGCAAGAGTCAATTAGAACAACAATCAGAGAAAGTTGAAAAAGCAATTTGCGAACCTGAAGGGCCGATTATGAACCCTCATGAGCGCATTGATGCAGTTTCATCTCAAGACGAGGTCGATGATTTATTATCGAGTCTTGGATTTTAGGGGTAACGTATGAGCTACGATTTAGACGAAGATATTCTTCAAGACTTTTTGGTTGAAGCCGGTGAGATTTTAGAACTGCTATCAGAGCAGTTAGTGGAACTCGAAAATAATCCACAAGATCGCGACCTTCTTAATGCTATTTTCCGCGGTTTTCATACTGTCAAAGGCGGCGCTGGTTTCTTAGCGCTGACGGAGTTAGTGGAAACCTGTCATGGCGCTGAAAACGTGTTTGACTATCTACGTAATGGGCAACGAAGTGTTACACCTAGCCTGATGGATACCATGCTTCGTGCCCTTGATACGGTCAACGAACAATTTCGCGCGGTACAAGAGCGCGAACCTCTGCAGCCTGCTGATCCTCAACTAATTGAAGAGTTGCATGATTTATGCAAACCAGAGTCTGAAGATGAACCTTCTTCTAATGAACAAAATGACCCCGTTGTTGAGGTTGAAGAAGTGATCACGACTCCGGCGGCAGACATGCCAGACAGTAGTGCAGCAGTGAATAGCTCAATTGATGATATTAGTGAAGATGAGTTTGAAAAACTGCTAGATGAACTGCATGGCAAAGGCCGAGCTCCGGGAGCGGAAACGAAAGCGACTTCTGAGCCTACCGCTCCGGTATCGACGCCAGTCAATAATGAGGCCAATGGCGACATTACGGATGACGAGTTTGAAAAGCTGCTTGATGAGTTACATGGTAAAGGCAAAGGCCCTTCTGTACATGATGCTCCAGCTTCATCAGCGCCAGCAGATAAAGCCCCTGTAAACCCTGCAGCTACTTCCAGTTTTAGCTCCGATAGTGACCTAATGACGGATGAAGAGTTTGAACGCTTATTAGATGAATTACATGGCACAGGTAAAGGCCCTTCTGTTGATGAACTTGAGATAGCCACGAAGCCGGTTGGTGCATCAAATCCACCACCAGTGGTTACGAATAAACCAGCAGAAACAAAACCAGCAGCAGATCCAGCGGCTAAAAAAATCGCACCACCGGCTGCATCCGCACCTGAAAAATCTGCTCCTGTTGCGAAAACAGTAGAAAAGCGTGAAGCAACGACAGCGGTGAGTGCTGCGAAAAAACCACAAGCAGAAGCTACGGTTCGTGTTGATACCTCAACTCTCGATACCATCATGAATATGGTCGGTGAATTGGTGTTGGTTCGTAACCGTTTGTTAAGCTTAGGCCTAAACAGCAACGATGAAGAAATGTCTAAAGCGGTGTCTAACCTTGATGTGGTTACTGCCGACTTACAAGGCGCGGTGATGAAAACTCGCATGCAGCCGATTAAAAAGGTGTTCGGTCGTTTCCCTCGTGTGGTTCGTGATTTGGCTCGAACGCTAAAAAAAGACATTGTGCTGGAATTACGCGGTGAAGAAACAGATCTAGATAAAAACTTGGTTGAAGCACTTGCAGATCCTCTCATTCACTTAGTCCGTAACTCTGTTGACCATGGTATAGAAATGCCGGATGACCGTGTCGCATCAGGTAAACCGCGTACGGGTAAAGTGATTTTATCTGCCTCGCAAGAGGGGGATCATATTGAACTTGCTATCGTTGATGATGGTGGCGGTATGGACCCGGATAAACTCAGAGGTATTGCCGTAAAACGTGGCATGATGGATGAAGATGCCGCATCACGTTTGACCAATAAAGAATGTTTTAATCTCATTTTTATGCCTGGTTTCTCCAGTAAAGAGAAAATTTCAGACATCTCTGGCCGTGGGGGCGGAATGGATGTTGTGAAAACAGCGATTAATACTTTAAATGGCTCGATTGATATTGATTCTGAGTTGGGTAAAGGAACTAAAATTACGATTAAGGTTCCGTTAACATTAGCGATTCTACCGACTTTAATGGTAGGTGTTGCAGGGCATCCTTTTGCCTTACCTTTGGCGAGTGTGAATGAAATTTTCCACCTTGATTTAAGTCGTACTAACGTTGTTGATGGGCAATTGACCATTATTGTTCGTGATAAATCCATCCCTCTGTTCTATCTACAAAACTGGCTCGCTCCGCAAGCGGGTATGGTAGAAGCTCGTAAAGGTCATGGGCATGTTGTTATTGTACAGATCGGTAACCAACGTGTCGGCTTTGTGGTGGATACCTTAATTGGTCAAGAAGAAGTCGTTATCAAACCGCTAGATAAACTCCTGCAGGGAACGCCAGGTATGGCAGGTGCGACCATTACCAGTGATGGGCATATTGCTCTGATACTGGATATCTCAGATTTACTGAAAAATTACGCGGCAGCATCGCGTTTTTAGTAGCAGCTTCGCTACTTAATAATAAGGATAACTATGGCGATTAAAGTATTAGTTGTTGATGATTCGAGCTTTTTTCGACGTCGAGTGAGTGAGATCATCAACGCCGAATCGCGTTTAGAAGTCATTGATGTGGCGACTAATGGCCGTGAGGCTGTAGACAAAGCTCTGCGCTTAAAACCAGATGTCATCACGATGGATATCGAAATGCCGATTATGGATGGCATTACGGCTGTGCGTGAGATTATGGCTAATAATCCCACGCCTATTTTGATGTTCTCCTCACTCACGCACGACGGAGCAAAAGCCACGTTAGATGCGTTAGATGCTGGAGCTCTCGATTTTCTTCCGAAAAAATTTGAAGACATTGCTCGTAACAGAGATGAAGCCGTTTTACTGCTACAGCAAAAAGTATTGGATATTGCAGGTAAACGCACTTTTATGCGTCGGAGCCTGCTTGCTAAAACGCCAGCAACATCAAGCAGTTCGACGCGTCAGGTATCGACGTCTACACCAAATCCCAGTGTGGCTAGCCGTCCGAGTGCGCCTGTTGCTCGTTTTAAAGCATCAGGGAAAAAATATCAGCTAACGGCGATCGGGACATCGACAGGAGGCCCTGTTGCATTGCAGAAAATCTTGACCAAATTGCCAGCCAATTATCCTCATCCCATTGTGTTGATTCAGCACATGCCTGCCACATTTACGGCGGCTTTTGCTAGCCGTCTTAATTCACTGTGTAAGATTGAAGTAAAAGAAGCCGAAGATGGGGATATTTTACGCCCAGGTGTGGCTTACCTTGCACCGGGGGGTAAGCAGATGATGCTTGATGGCCGTCCAAGTGCCGCTCGTCTTCGCATTATTGATGGTGGTGAGCGAATGAATTATAAGCCTTGTGTGGATATTACCTTTGGCTCTGCTTCAAAAATTTTTGGTGATAAAGTCTTGTCTATGGTGTTAACCGGGATGGGGGCTGATGGACGAGAAGGCGCTCGCATGCTAAAAGCCGCTGGTTCAACTATCTGGGCACAAGATGAAGAAAGTTGCGTTGTTTATGGTATGCCTCAAGCGGTGGCGAAAGCAGGCATTTCATCTGAAGATCTTCCTCTTGAGCGTATTGCCGAGCGGATGTTGGTTGAAGTCGGTCTGAATTAAGGAAACATCATGATTGTTTGGAGCGTTGCGAACCAAAAAGGGGGCGTAGGTAAAACGACTACGACCATCACACTAGCGGGCTTGTTAAGTAAACAAGGCAAACGCGTGTTGTTGGTGGATACCGATCCCCATGCGTCGTTAACAACGTATCTAGGCTATGATTCTGATGCGATACCCACCAGCTTATTTGATCTCTTTCAATTACGAGAATTTACAGAGCAAAGTGTTGAGCCACTTATCTTGAATACCGATATTGAAGGTATTGATCTTATTCCAGCCCATATGTCTTTGGCGACACTGGATCGTGTTATGGGTAACCGCAGTGGAATGGGGCTTATCCTTAAACGTTCATTGCTTGCCTTACGTGCGCGCTATGATTATGTTTTGATTGATTGTCCTCCTATTTTAGGCGTTATGATGGTTAACGCATTGGCTGCCAGTGATCGTATTTTAATACCAGTTCAAACGGAATTTCTTGCAATGAAAGGGCTAGAACGCATGGTTCGAACGTTAGCCATTATGCAAAAATCACGTAGTCGTGAATTTAAAGTTACTATTGTGCCTACCATGTATGATAAACGCACTCGTGCTTCATTGCAGACGCTGAATCAATTAAAAAAAGATTATCCTGATCAAGTGTGGACATCAGCGGTACCCATTGATACTAAATTCAGAGATGCCAGTTTAAAACGTTTACCGGTTTCCCATTTTGCGGAAGGGTGTCGTGGAGTCTTTGCCTATAAGCAGTTACTGCTGTTTTTAGAGAGGTTGGCCATTAATGAGTAGTCCATTATTATCCAGTGAACAAGCATTAGAAGACTACTTTACGGCCTTATTAGAAGACGAGTTTGAAGAGCAAGCGTGGCAACCTACTTCGCCGCCTCTGGAATTGAGTCAACCTGAAGAGCCTCAGCTTGCTCCTGCTCTTCAGGTAGAAAGCGAAGTCAGTTATGTTGATCAAACTTTAGTTGAATTTGAGTTGCCAAATTTAGAGGATGTACAGCGTTTACTGAGTCAATTGGAAAGCCGGAATCCCGTTGAGGATCTAGGTATTGAAGAGATTTTAGAGCAAAATACTCAACAAATCGCTCAGGCAGTACAGGCGCCTTATGTCGCTGAAGTAGAAGAGATTCAAGAGTGGGAGGTCGAACCTTATCAAGAAGAGATCGTCCCTCTCTCTGTTGACGTTGTGGTAGAAGAGACTGAACCTTCCCAACCAGATGAGCTAGAAGTTGAAGAAGTACGAACGGACTATGTTGAAGAGGTGGCGTCTGCGCTAGTAGCGCAAGCAGGAGCTTCAGGCATTGGTCAGTGGGACTGCCCAGTCCGAGAGGCGAAGTTTCAAGTACTGTACTTTGAAGTGAATGGTGTCACTTTTGCGGTCCCTCTTGATGAACTCGGTGGTATTCACCGTAAAACTGCCCTCAACCATTTAATTGGTCGACCTCCATGGTATTTAGGGCTACAAACGAGTCGAGAACATCAATTGGATGTTGTGGATACTGCTAAGTGGGTTATGGCAGAAAAGCTACGTGATGATTCATACAAAGAAGAGTATCAATACATTGTCATGCTAGATGAAAGCCTGTGGGGGCTTGCTTGTACTCAATTGTTGGGTACCGAGTGGCTGAGTAGTGACAAAGTACGTTGGCGGGAACAAGTGGGCAAACGCCCTTGGCTCGCCGGAATGGTTAAAGAAAAAATGTGTGCACTTATCCATGTTCAAGCATTAATCGCTATGCTTAATGCTGGACTTGATGTAAAAGCACTCGATAAATAATTTATATGTTTGTCGGTAACGACTTAGAGAGGAAACGGTATGTCTGAAGTAAAAGTGAGAAAAGAACACTCAAACGATGAAGTGCTTCAGTGGGTGACATTTCAGCTAGAAGAAGAGACGTATGGCATCAATGTAATGCAAGTACGTGAAGTTTTACGTTACACCGAAATCGCCCCAGTTCCAGGTTCACCAGACTATGTATTAGGTATTATTAACCTACGCGGAAATGTGGTAACTGTGATTGACACTCGTTCACGTTTTGGTCTGATGTCTGGCGAAACGACTGATAATACACGCATCATTGTTATTGAATCAGAGCGCCAAGTGATTGGTATTTTAGTTGATAGTGTCGCCGAAGTGGTTTACCTACGCTCTTCTGAAATTGATACAACGCCAAGTGTTGGTACCGATGAAAGTTCTAAATTTATTCAAGGCGTTAGCAACCGTGATGGCAAGCTTTTGATTTTGGTTGATCTAAACAAGCTATTGTCAGAAGAAGAATGGGATGAAATGGCTCATCTATAATGGGTGATTTTCTCAATTTAACGCCTCCTGTTTTAGCAGGAGGTGGCCTGTTGGTAGTGTTATTGTTGGTACTTGCTCTGATTTCATTGCATCGTGCAGTGATTCGTCAGGCGGATCACTTTCGTCAACAGACTCGTCATTTAGATAAAGAGTTACAAAAATCGGCAAAACAGTTGTTAGAAGTTCGCTCAGCTGCGATTGGGCTTGGGCAACGGGTGACAGAGCAACAAGAGATGATTACTCATCTAAATGAACGACTGAAACAGTTGGAAAATGTGGATACCGATGCCCGTTTGTACAGTCGAGCCAGTAAAATGGCCAAACTGGGGGCCGATATTAATGAGTTGATTGAAGAGTGTGAATTACCTAAGGCAGAAGCAGAGCTGATGCTCTCATTACAGAAGAAGCTGACTGGTAAAGAAGCGGTTCCACCACTCAGTAGTGATCCAGATCGAAAACAACCTTATTCAGTTGGAAAGCAGCGCTAAAATAACCCTCTCTTTTATTTAAGGAAGCGTAAGCTTCCTTTTTTTGTTTGTCGGTTATTTCTACCATCTCCTGTCTTTTTTGGGCTCTCATTCTCATTGCTAGTTACTGTTATCCATTCGTATTCAATCTATTTCTTTTTGTTGGAATCTGTATCCCCATTGAGAGGGAAGCATTTAGTATTAAGCGGTGAGTCTCTCTCACCGTTTCATTAGGCTTATCTTTAATAACCATATAATCCTAAAGGGTTAATTTGCCTTTATTTGTGGAAAATTTAACAGATTCTTACTTAGTTTCGTGACCAGTAATGCCCTTATTCTATTTTGTCTATTCTTGGCTGTGTTAATATGGTCGCCCAAAAATATTGATATAGAAGCTCATGCTGGAAGCGAAAAATCTCACGGCAATTCGAGATGATAGAGTGCTCTTTGAAGGATTGTCTTTTAACATTCAAGCGGGTGATTTGGTCCAGATTGAAGGTCGAAATGGAACAGGTAAAACGACGCTGTTGAGGATGATTACCGGGCTGGGTAGTCTTGATGGTGGTCAGATATTCTGGAAGGGAGAGAATATTGATCAAGACCGAGAAAGTTTTCATCGTGATTTACTTTTTCTTGGCCACCAAACGGGCATTAAACGTGAGTTGACTGCGCTAGAAAACCTGCATTTCTATCAAAAGGTGAACAGAGGTGCGGCTGGTCATAAAGATTTGTATCGTGCGTTGACGAAAGTGGGGCTTGCGGGGTATGAAGAGGTTCAGGTTGCACAGTTGTCTGCAGGACAACAACGAAGAGTTGCTTTAGCACGTCTTTGGTTGAGTTCGCAGCCGTTGTGGATTTTGGATGAACCACTGACCGCGATCGATAAGCAGGGAGTGAAGGTACTGGAAAGGCTATTTTTACACCACGCAGAAGAAGGGGGAGTCGTGATCTTAACAACTCACCAAGATATGTTTGCGGATAATGCTAATCTGAGAAAAATTAAATTGGGAGAGGAGTAATGCTCTCGATTCTGACAACCATTATTCGCCGAGAATTATTGATTGCTTATCGTCGTCAAGCGGATATTTTAAATCCATTGTGGTTTTTTATCATCGTGATCACTCTTTTCCCTCTGAGTATTGGGCCAGATCCCGCCCTTCTTGCTCGGATCTCACCAGGCATTCTTTGGGTTGCAGCCCTATTATCGGCATTGCTTTCATTAGAGCGATTATTGCGTGATGATTTTCAAGATGGGGCATTAGAGCAACTGATGTTAATGCCTGTTCCCCTCCCTATTGCGGTTATGGCAAAAGTATTTGCTCATTGGTTATTAACCGGTATTCCACTTATTTTGATTACTCCTTTACTGGCTGTGTTGCTATCGCTGGATTTTAATACTTGGGTCGCTGCGGTTTTTACTCTCGTATTGGGGACTCCAACCTTAAGCTTTATTGGTGCTATTGGGGTTGCACTAACAGTAGGGTTACAAAAAGGCGGTGTTTTGCTGAGTTTATTGGTGCTACCTCTGTATATCCCAATTCTCATTTTTGCTACCTCTGCGATTGATGCTGCAATGCTGGGAATGCCTTATTCTGGGCAACTGGCCATTTTAGGTGCAATGCTGATGGGGGCGATAACCTTAACGCCATTAGCGATCAGTGCAGCTTTACGCATTAGTGTGAATTAATGAGATATCTCTCAATTAAATGAATAACAATCCGAACAGAAAAGGTTCGGTTACTGAAGCAAGAGTGAGACTAAACAATGTGGAAATGGCTTCATCCTTATGCCAAGCCTGAAACGGTATATCAACTATGCGGTAAGCTTCTACCTTGGTTTTCTATATTTGCGTTATTGTGCTTAGCTATTGGTACAATCTGGGGGTTGGCTTTTGCCCCTTCAGATTATCAACAAGGTAATAGTTTTCGGATTATCTACATTCATGTCCCATCGGCAATTTGGTCCATGGGGGTGTATCTATCCATGGCGATTGCTGCTTTTATTGGCCTTGTTTGGCAAATCAGAGTGGCAGATATGGCTGCTTTAGCGATGGCACCGATTGGAGCGGTATTTACCTTTATTGCTTTAATTACGGGGGCGATTTGGGGAAAACCGATGTGGGGTGCGTGGTGGGTATGGGATGCGCGTTTAACATCAGAGCTTATCTTACTTTTCTTGTATTTAGGTGTTATTGCTTTATACCAAGCGTTTGATGACCCCAAAATGGCGGCTAAGGCCGCGGGTATTCTTGCTATTGTTGGCGTTATAAATCTACCTATTATTCATTTTTCTGTGGAGTGGTGGAACACCTTACATCAAGGAGCCACCATTACTAAGTTTGCCAAACCATCCATATCCGCAGACATGCTTTGGCCTTTGCTGATGAGCATTTTGGGGTTTGCTTTTTTCTTTGCCGCTTTGACCTTGATTCGTTTACGTAATGAGATTATTCAACGAGAGAGCCATCGCCCTTGGGTCATACAGTTAGCCACACAATCACAGGGAGTGAAATAAATGTATTTTAATTCTTGGAGTGAGTTTTGGGCGATGGGAGGATATGCTGAATATGTGTGGAGTGCATTTGGTATTACCTTCTTTTCGATGTGGATTTTGTGGGTGTTGAGTGTACGCCGAGGTAGAAAGCTACTTGATGATGTTCAAAAGAAAGTGAATCGCCAAGCTCGTATTGAGGCGGCTAAAAAAATGGAGAATACCCTATGAATCCGAGAAGAAAAAAACGGCTTACCATGGTTTTAGCCATTTTGATTGGCTTAGGGGCAACGACCGGGCTAATCCTTTATGCATTGAGTCAAAATATGGATCTTTTTTATACACCAACAGAACTGGTTAATGGTAAAGATGGTAAAAAACCAGAGGTTGGTCAACGGCTAAGAATTGGCGGCATGGTAACGGTGGGATCGGTAGCAAGAGATCCGAATTCACTCAAAGTCAGCTTTTTATTGCACGATGTAGGGCCCGAGGTAAAAGTGGAATATGAGGGAATTCTTCCTGATTTATTTCGAGAAGGGCAAGGTATTGTCGCTCAAGGAGTATTAAAAGATGCGACAACCGTTGAGGCATTTGAAGTGTTAGCAAAGCATGACGAGAACTATATGCCAGCAGAAATTGCGGAAGCGATGCAAAAAAATCATGCTCCATTGACTTATACCGATGAACAGCAACAAGGGAGCCTGCAATGATCGTTGAAATTGGCCATTTTGCATTGATACTCGCTCTGGCGTTTGCTGCCTTATTAAGCATTCTTCCCATGGTTGGTGCTCAGTGCAGTAATAGCCTATTAATGAATAGCGCTCGCCCGCTTTCATGGGGAATGCTGGCAATGCTTGCTTTATCCTTTGCTATTTTATTGTGGGCATTTTACGTCAATGATTTTACGGTGTTGTATGTTGCAAGTAACTCTAACAGCCAACTGCCTTGGTATTATCGCTTAACTGCCGCTTGGGGAGCGCATGAAGGCTCTTTACAATTATGGGCATTGATTCAGGCTGGCTGGACCGTCGCAGTGGCAAGTTTTAGCAGAGGGATGCCACAAGAGTCGGTAGCTCGTGTGTTATCCATTATGGGGATGATTACTGTCGGCTTTTTACTGTTCATTATTGTTACCTCAAACCCTTTTATTCGTACTTTGCCACACTTTCCCATCGATGGGCGAGATCTAAACCCTTTGTTACAAGATCCGGGATTAATTGTTCACCCTCCTATTTTGTACATGGGATATGTGGGCTTTTCTGTTGCCTTTGCCTTTGCGATTGCTTCTTTGATGACGGGACGCCTTGATACAGCCTGGGCTCGCTGGTCTCGTCCTTGGACAACGGCGGCATGGCTATTTCTAACGTTAGGTATTGCATTAGGATCATGGTGGGCTTATTACGAATTAGGCTGGGGAGGGTGGTGGTTTTGGGATCCCGTAGAAAATGCCTCCTTAATGCCATGGTTAGCGGGAACGGCGTTAATGCATTCTCTTGCTGTTACAGAAAAACGTGGAACGTTTAAAGCATGGACGGTATTACTGGCCATCTCAGCCTTTTCACTGAGTCTGTTAGGAACATTTCTAGTTCGTTCGGGTATTTTAGTTTCGGTTCATGCGTTTGCATCAGATCCCGCCCGAGGCATGTTTATTTTAGCATTTTTAGTAATAGTCATTGGTGGCTCCTTACTGCTGTATGCTCTTAAGGGAGGAGCGATACGTTCACGCGGTAACTTTGAACTTGTTTCTCGTGAAAATGCGTTATTAGCCAATAATATTTTATTGATCACTGGGTTAGTTGTGGTGCTGATCGGGACGCTACTACCGTTGGTTCATAAGCAGCTTGGATTGGGTTCGGTCTCTATCGGGGCTCCCTTTTTTGATACTGTTTTTGCTTGGTTAATGGTGCCTTTTGCTTTCTTCCTTGGGGTCAGTCCGTTGATTCGTTGGAAGCGCGATTCTTTATCTAGCCTAGTGAAACCCATGGCTATTTCTGGCGTGTTTTCATTACTGCTTAGCTCGGTATTGATTCATCTTCTTACGGATGAATTCAGACCGATGGCCTACCTAGGCTGGGTTATGGCGCTATGGATTATCTGTTTACATGGTGTGGAGTTATACCAACGAGCCACCCATCGACACACATTTGGGGTGGGGGTGAAAAAATTGCCTCGTAGCCATTGGGCGATGCTTCTTGGGCATTTAGGCATGGCCGTCACAGTAATTGGTATTGCTATGGTTCAAAACTATAGCGTTGAACGTGATGTACGGTTAGCCCCTGGTGAACACTTTACCTTAGATGCCTATGACTTTTATTTTAAGCAGTTACGAGATCAAGATGGCCCCAATTACGATGGCTATATTGCAGATTTCTATATTACTAAAAATGGTCAATATATTAATACATTACATGCAGAAAAGCGTTTTTACCGTACCGCTCGTTCTATGATGACGGAGGCCGCAATCGATAGGGGGATGACCCGAGATCTCTATATTGCAATGGGTGAGCAGCTAAAAGGTAGCGATGCTTGGGCGGTTCGAATTTATCATAAACCTTTCGTTCGCTGGATTTGGGCGGGCAGTTTGCTTATGGCGCTTGGTGGTGTGTTTGCGATTAGCGATAAACGTTATCGTTTTAGAAAGACTACCCAGCGGGAGGGGGAATAATGAATAAAAAGGTGTTGTTTATTCCTTTGTTGGCTTTTCTGCTATTGGTTGGCATCTTTGCCACTCAGCTGATGAAAAATTCCGTTGGGGACGATCCAACAAAATTAGAGTCGGTTTTGATTGGTAAAGTCGTACCTGAATTTAAATTGGAAGATTTAGCAGAACCAGGCCGCTTGTATGATCAATCCATTTTTATAGGTGAGCCTTTATTACTGAATGTCTGGGCTACTTGGTGCCCAACATGCTATGCCGAGCATCAATACTTAAATCAACTGGCAGAGCAAGGGGTGAAAATCATTGGTCTAAACTATAAAGATCAACGTGAAAAAGCGGTGAAATGGCTAAATGAATTAGGCAATCCCTATTTAATCAGCTTGTTTGATGGGAGTGGCATGCTAGGGTTGGATCTTGGGGTTTATGGTGCACCGGAAACGTTTCTGATTGATGCACAAGGCGTCATTCGTTATCGCCATGTTGGTGACGTGAATCCTAATAATTGGAAAAACCAACTTGAGCCTATGTATCAGCAGCTTTTGCAGGAGAGTCAACCATGAAATTGATTCGTTGGGCTACGCTTGCCACATTACTTTTTTCATTATCTAGCTGGGCTGTGATTGATGTCTATGACTTTGATACACCGGAACAAGAGAAACAGTTTCATGAACTGAGCAATACGCTGCGGTGCCCTAAATGTCAGAACAACTCAATTGCTGATTCTAACGCGGAACTGGCTCAGGACTTGCGGCAAAAAGTGTATGAAATGACAAAACAAGGTCATGAAAAGCAAGAGGTCATTGATTACATGATCGCACGATATGGAAATTTTGTTACCTATAATCCCCCTTTTACCTTTAGTACGGCCATTTTGTGGATTGCTCCCCTTTTCGTGTTAATGATGGGGTTCAGCGTTCTGGTTGTGCGCAGTCGGCGCAATAGACATAATCCGGCTCAGGTAGTCAACTGGGATCAAGAAAAAGAAGCGCGCTTAAAGGCATTACTGAAAGATGAAAGCCGAGGAGATAAGCAAGCATGATGTTATTTTGGCTCTCAACATTTATTTTAGTGACCATAGCAAGCCTTTTTATTGCTCTCCCGATGATTCAGAAAAAAGTAAATAATGATCAGTATCTACGTGATGAATTAAACAAAGCCTTTTACAAAGATCGTTTAGCTGAATTAGAAGATGAAACCCAAGAAGGGTTAGTTGACAATCCACAAGAGCTTATTGCTGATTTGAAACAGTCATTATTGGATGACGTTCCCAGCCGTTCGGCGTTATCACGTGAATCAGTAGTATCCGGTCGTTTGCTATTTATCTCGGCTACTTTATTGGTGGTAGTGTTGAGTTATGGGCTCTATGCTTGGTATGGCTACTATCCTCAAGTCAAGCATTGGCAACAAGTGAGTGCAAATCTACCAGAGCTAAGTAAGAAACTGATGACGCCTACACCGAATGGTGTTGAACTGACCGATCAAGAGATGCAAGACCTAACCTTATCTTTACGGACTCGGTTGCATTATCAACCCGATGATGCGACGGGATGGCTTTTGCTCGGGCGGATAGGTATGGCCAATCGAGATATGCAAACAGCTATTGGTGCAACAAGAAAAGCGTATGAGCTTGAGCCTCAAGACGGCGATGTGCAGCTTGGGTATGCACAATCCTTAATACTGTCTAATGATGAATGGGATCAAAATCAAGCGAGAACGTTATTACTTCAGTTGGCTCAAGCGGATTATGTCGATCTGAGAGTTTTTTCTTTATTAGCGTTTGATGCCTTTGAAAATGGCGATTATACCAATGCCATCCATTACTGGCAGCAGATGCAAGAGATGATTGGGCCGAATGATGCCCGTTATGATATGCTCACGCGCAGTATTGAAAGTGCTAAGCGAAGTCTGTCAGCAAGTACGGAGGCTGAACTTTCAGTAAAAGTGACGATTCATTTAGCGGATAAGGTGATAGTACCTAATAATGGCGTGCTGATCGTCTCGGTTCATAGTGCCGATGGTGCGCCTGTTCCTGTTGCAGCTGGACGTTACCCTTTAAACCAGTTTCCGGTTACCGTTGTGCTTGATAATAGCAACAGTATGCTACAAGGACGCGATTTATCTGATTTAGAGACGTTGATTGTTCGAGCTCGTTTAGATAGTGATGGCAATGTAGCCACACGAGAAGAAGATTGGTTTGGGGAAAGTGCGGTGGTTGAGCTTGGCGAACACGTTGAGTTAACCATTGATACTCAATATCCTTGATGCTTATTGGTTTAATTAGGGTGACTTAACATTGTCGAATTTTGTTAGCACCGTTTATGGTAGGAAAAGGCTAAGGATTCAATCTTTGGCTGATAAAAGATGGATGACCAACATGATAAGCCGTTTATCACGGTCTGTGACCCTTTTGTTTATGTTAATACTTGTCGGGTGCAGCTCTGTCCCCGATGACAAAATTGATGCTGACGCCAGCGCTAGTGACCCGTTTGAAGGGTTTAACCGAACGATGTGGACAATTAATTACGATTACTTAGATCCTTATGTGGTTCGACCCGTTTCAATGGCTTATGTTGACTATGTTCCTTCACCGCTTCGACGAGGCTTGGCAAACTTCTTATCAAACTTAGATGAACCAGCCAGCATGATTAATAACTTGATTATGGGTAATGGCGAAAAGGCGCTCGATCATTTCAACCGATTTTGGCTTAACAGTACTTTTGGTTTATTAGGTTTGATTGATATTGCTTCAGAGGCGGGAATCAATAAGCATGATGAGAAACAGTTTAGTGACGCTGTTGGCCATTATGGGGTAGGGAATGGCCCTTATGTGATGGTGCCAGGTTATGGCCCTTTTACTGTGCGAGAAACCACCGATGTGGTTGATGGTTTGTATGCTCCACTTTCCTACTTAAATATTTGGGCCAGTTTAGGCAAATGGGCTATTGAAGGAATGGAAACGCGAGCTGCTCTCGTACCACAAGAAGTTATGCTAGAAAATTCTCCAGATCCTTATGCGTTAACGCGAGAAGTTTATTTGCAGCGCCGTGATTTCAAAGCAGAGATCGACACCAGTGTTTATGATGAACACGAAGAAGATTATCTGGATGATTATCTTGATGGTGGTTTTTGATTAAACTCGGCTTGGCCTAGCTAAGCCGACATCACTCTGCCACTGAAATATTCGTTAGCGACAATGTACTCAGTATTACGAATCAATTCATCTTGCATTTCGGCCCAATGCTCTGGGTTACCTCGCTCACTAATTACAGGAATGACCCCTCCTACCCGAATATTAAAGGGAGTCAATTCTTTTGCCCAACTTTGGGTAAAACCGGACACCATCGAGTTAGCATTTTCAATTCCAGACCTTTCTTCCAAGGTGGAGTAGGAAACCATATTAACAATGACCCCTTTGGTTTGATGCTGACGCATGCGTTCTGCACACGCTTGCCCAAACGTAAATAGTGAGGCAGCCATAGTAACCATTTGTTGAATAAATTGCTCTGTTGGACGGTCATCGATCACCGATGGAAATGGAGTCGTGGGCCAGTAGTTGATCAACACATCAGGAGCCGTTTGATGCATGGTTTCGATATGAGTAAACAATTGATCAATACTTGCGAGGGAGTGGTCAGTTAGGGGGTAGTAATGAACATCATCGACAACGGATTGGCATCGTTGCCAAGTTTCAATCAGTTTATGTTGATCGGTATCGCAGAGTATCACTTTTGCTCCTAGCCGAGCAAAGTGGATTGCCAACGTACTGCCTAATGATGATCCCGCTGACGTAATTAAAACAAGTGCACGGTTAATATTCATATTATGCTGTCCTTTTTATTTCTTAAAATTCACAAAGCATATGAATCAGAATGAGAAGCATGGTAGAAGAGAGCAAAATATGGTGTGAATGGGGTCAAAGAAAATTTTTAAATAAAGTGTTGATGTTTGAATGTTAGACGCTGTTCACATTTTTGTTTGTCATATGTGAATTTTATGTATTTGCTAGATTTGAGCTCGTAGCTGATCATGGCGTAAAGCCATATTAAGTTGTGGATAGAGATCCGTTGTGAGTAAGGATCTTGGCGATTTTGTGGCTAAACTTCTCCGCTCGTGGCCAGAAAGGTTGAGGTAGACCTCTTCTGGGAAACCTTGTGTATCTTCAGGAAGGTAAGTGAGAGCTTCCGGTTTTAAATAATGTGAGAGTTTGGCACTGGCTAGCCCTCCCGCATGGAAGTATCGAGCTTGTTGAGCAGATATTTGGTAAGAGCTTTGATCATTACGTAACGGTTGTAATTCAGGCAGTTCAAACCGTTGGCGAAGTAACTGCTCAGTAGTGACTTGTTCATCAATGGGCTCTATTGGGCATCCATCGCGCACATCATTAGAAAATAGAGCCATGAATAAAGCAAAGTCGGCGTGACGACCTTGCTGAACCGCTTGGCTAATACCTGAGCCAATATGCAGTTCATTAATAATTCCAGCTTTGTCTAATGTATGTACTTGCATTATTTCTCCTCGATGCATTTTTAATAGCGGCATCAAGGCAAAAAACTTTAATAAAAAAAGCCTGCAATATATGCAGGCTTAAGAGCATCATAACTTATTTATATAGCATTATTTTGCTAAATTTTGAGCAACAAAGTCCCAGTTAACCAAAGCCCAGAAACCATTCATATAGTCTGGACGTAGGTTACGGTAATCAATGTAGTAAGCGTGTTCCCATAGGTCTACGGTCAATAGTGGGGTTACACCCTCTTCAGTGATCGGTGTTGCTGCGTTTGAAGTGTTAACGATAGCCAGTGAACCATCGGCTTTTTTAACCAACCAAGTCCAAG
This sequence comes from Vibrio cincinnatiensis, assembly GCF_022113815.1. Taxonomy (GTDB): domain Bacteria; phylum Pseudomonadota; class Gammaproteobacteria; order Enterobacterales; family Vibrionaceae; genus Vibrio; species Vibrio cincinnatiensis_A. Next base: position 36,315 of record NZ_SGOM01000010.1, on the reverse strand, counting down.
ATGAACCAAAGTTATTGATCGCAGAATCAGTGAATTTCGCTTTAAACTCTTCAAAAGAACCAAAAGCTGCATTGATGGCATCCGCCACGGCACCGGTCGGTTCACCGCCACCATTTGGGGATAAGCAGTGCCAGTAGAATGTGTGGTTCCAGACTTGTGCAGCGTTATTAAAGACACCACCTGTTGAGGTCTTGATGATCTCTTCCAGCGTTTTGCCTTCAAACTCAGTTCCAGGGATCAGTCCATTGAGTTTAACCACATAAGTGTTGTGGTGTTTGCCATAGTGGTATTCCAATGTTTCTGCTGAGATATGTGGCTCTAGTGCGTTTTTTGCGTATGGTAACGCAGGTAATTCAAATGCCATTGCTCTATTCTCCGTTTTTCGAGGAAAGAAGCGGCTTAGCTGACGAGGTAGATGGAAATTAGAGCTCTCGACAGACCAATACCCTTCCTTCGATGGCTTCCAGTATTATTGTATTTCGTCGATACGACTGACTTGCTAGCTATTTTAGCAACTTTTTACTTTATTAACACCCTATCGCTAAGAAAAATTTTATTTCTAGACTACACCTTTAGAGTTATTCATCAAAAACCATAAATATATTGTGCTTTTTATTCTGACTTAATGATTTAGAATGGGGGAATCAAACTAGCCATCCATTAAGAGGAAGCAATGGAAACCATTGACAAAATCAAACAGCAAATCGCAGAAAATCCGATTCTCCTATATATGAAAGGGTCCCCAAAACTACCAAGCTGTGGTTTCTCTTCTCAAGCCGCACAAGCTTTAATGGCGTGCGGTGAAAAATTTGCTTATGTAGATATTTTGCAAAATCCTGATATTCGAGCTGAGCTACCTATTTACGCTCAGTGGCCGACTTTCCCCCAATTATGGATTGAAGGTGAGTTGATTGGTGGTTGCGACATTATTTTAGAAATGTTCCAAAAAGGTGAATTGCAACCGCTTATCAAAGAAGCAGCAGGGCGCGCATCGGATAGTAATGAGTAATACTGTATAAAATTACAGTTTTTCTTGATTTTGTAAGGCCACATTGAGTAATGTGGCCTTACTTTTTTTATCGATTCAGTATTATGAGCCGCTTATTTATTGCTGAAAAGCCCAGTTTAGCGCGAGCGATTGCTGATGCGTTGCCTAAACCTCACAAAAAAGAGCAAGGATTTATCCGCTGTGGTCACGGAGATGTTGTCACTTGGTGTATTGGCCATTTATTAGAACAAGTTGAGCCAGATAGTTATGATGAACGTTATAAAAAATGGAACCTCGCCGACTTACCTATTGTGCCGGAACGCTGGCAACTAAGGCCCAGAAAAAGCGCCAGTAAGCAACTTTCAGTGGTCCGCAAACTGTTAAAAGAAGCGCAGGAAATTATCCATGCGGGAGACCCTGATCGCGAGGGACAGTTGCTTGTTGATGAAGTGATTGATTACTGTAAGGTGGCAAAAAGTAAGCAGCAAGCTATACAACGTCTATTGATTAGCGATCTTAATTTGCCAGCGGTTCAGCGAGCACTTTCTTCGATGCGCAGTAATCGAGAATTTATTCCGCTATCCGTTTCAGCATTAGCACGTTCTCGTGCCGATTGGCTGTATGGCATGAATATGTCCCGTGCTTATACGCTATTAGGCCAGAAAGCGGGATATCAAGGTGTATTATCGGTTGGACGAGTACAAACGCCGGTGCTAGGGCTTGTGGTACGCCGTGATGAAGAGATCGCCCACTTTGTACCCAAAGACTACTTTACTTTGCACGCCTTAATTCCTTACCAAGATGGAGATCATTGCTTTGATATTCGAGCTCGCTGGCAACCGAGTGAGGCGTGTAAACCTTGGCAAGATGAAGAGGGGAGAGTGCTTCACCGCCAGTTAGCTGAAAATGTGGCTAAACGTATTGCCGGGCAAGCTGCAAAGGTGATTGAGTCTGAACAAAATCAAACGAAACAAGCTGCACCGTTACCTTACTCTTTATCAGCGTTACAAATTGATGCGGCTAAGCGCTATCAACTCAGTGCGCAGCAGGTGTTGGATACGTGTCAATCTCTTTATGAAAAATACAAGCTGATTACCTATCCACGCTCTGATTGCCGATATCTCCCTAAAGATCACTTTGCACAGGCGAAGCAAGTCACCTTGGCTATTGCTCATAACCTGAGTGAGCTGCATCATGCTGTGGAGGGAGCGGATTTATCTCGTCAATCTAAAGCATGGAATGATAAAAAAGTTGATGCTCACCATGCAATCATTCCGACGCCGAAAACCGCTTCGGTCAATGGGTTATCTGCCACTGAACAGAAAATCTATGGCTTAATTGCTCGACAATACCTTATCCAGTTTTACCCTCCTGCTGTGTATGCTGAAGCGAAATTAGGGTTTGATATTGCAGGGGGGAAATTTGTTGCGAAAGGTCGCCAGTTAATATCTGCGGGATGGAAAATATTGATGGGGCAGAACCTACAGCAAGAAGAGGGAATTGATAGTGTGCCACCTCTTGCAATCGATCAGGTGTTGACCTGTCGAGAAGGAGAAATTAAAGCGTGTAAAACGGAGCCACCACGTTATTTTACAGAAGCTACCTTACTGCAAGCCATGACCGGGATTGCACGATTTGTTGAAGATAAAGAGTTAAAGAAAATTCTCCGTGATACCGATGGTTTAGGCACGGAAGCAACCCGAGCAGGCATTTTAGACACATTATTTAAACGTCAGCTCTTACAGCGAGATGGGAAGTTAATTCAAAGCTCGGCGGCAGGAAAGGGTTTGATCCATGCACTTCCTCTTCAAGCGACTTACCCGGACATGACGGCACATTGGGAGCATCAGCTTCAGGCTATGGCTGAACGAGGTCAAGCGTATCAACCCTTTATGCAAGCATTAGAATTACAGATTAACCAATGGATGAATCAGGTGAAGGCTGAACCTGTCCCCCGTTCTTTATGCTCATTGCCCACAACCTCTCGCCCGGCGTTTAAACGTCGGAAACGGCCATTTAAAAAACGCCCTAACCGTGTGCGTCAGTAGAAGTCTATGCTCGAATGGGACGGTATCACGAGGCGTAAAAACAATTTTGTTATATTGGGTTAATATCATTAGATAAGAGAAAGTTATCACATTAATGGGGATTGTGGTTGGTCTTTCAGACAATATGTCTTTAAATTAGAATTGCCTAATTTAAAGTCGGGAGTATGCCATGAAGCCAAAAGTCTATGAGTTTTTTGATCCAAATACTTTTACTTATAGCTACCTTGTTGTTGATCCCAAAACTCAGCAATGTGCAGTGGTTGATCCTGTACTTGATTACGATCCAGCTTCAGGGCGAACATCGTATGCGTCAGCAGATAAACTGATTACCTTTATCAATCAACGTCATTTGTCCGTTATGTGGATTTTGGAAACGCACGTGCATGCCGACCATTTGACTGCTGCACCTTATATTCAGCAACATGTCGGGGGGCAATTAGCCATTGGCCAACATATTACGGTTGTGCAGAATACATTTGGCAAGCTATTTAATGTTGGTTCGGACTTTTCGATGGATGGCAGTCAATTTGATCACCTCTTTGTCGATCAAGAAACCTTTATGCTAGGGGCGATTTCAGCTACAGCAATTCATACCCCTGGTCATACTCCCGCCTGTATGACTTATGTTATTGGTGATAGTGCTTTTGTTGGCGATACACTATTTATGCCTGATTACGGTACGGCTCGTTGTGACTTCCCGGGTGGTGATGCAAAAATGCTGTATCAATCCATTCAAAAGCTATTTACTTTGCCAGATGAAACGCGAGTTTTCATGTGCCATGATTATAAAGCTCCTGGGCGGGAAACTTTTTCATTTCAAACCACGATTGCTGAAGAGCGTTTACATAACATTCATGTTAAACACGGTATGAGTGAAGAGGCGTTTGTGACAATGCGGCAGGCAAGAGATGCCATGTTGAAGATGCCAACCCTTCTTTTGCCGTCAGTACAAGTCAATATGAGAGCGGGTATTTTCCCTCCTGCTGAGGACAATGGTATTCAATATCTTAAAATTCCAGTCAATCAGATTTAATGAATAAGGGTTTTTTATGCTGACATTGATAGCGTTAAGCAATGACATCACCGTTGCTCCGCAAATTTTACCTAGCGATATCCGTGAAATTGCACATTTAGGCTTTAAATCGGTGATTAACAATCGTCCTGATGGTGAAGAAGTGGGGCAGCCTTTAAATGGCGACATTGAACAAGAATCGGAAAAATATGGTCTCGAGTATTATCACATGCCAGTCATTTCTGGGCAGATCACTTCACAGCAAGTGGCGATGTTTACCGATTTACTGGAAAAAGCACCTAAACCTATTGTTGCTTTTTGTCGTACAGGCACGCGTTGCAGTATGTTGTGGTCGATGGGCAGTGAAGATTTTTCCACGCTAACAGCTCGTGTAGCGAAGGCAAAAGAGAAAGGATTTGATCTCAGCCGATTAATACAAGGTGAATTTAAAGATGGCACTTCGCCACTTTCCTGATCCTTTATTTGTCGAAGAGTAACGCGAGTGAATGAGGGCCAAGGGTAATGGTATGGCTCTATTTTTTGCCATATTCAACAGGTGTTCCCAACAGCAAGTATGTACTTCTCATGCTATCTCCATAATGACAGTAAAAGGGCTTCTAAATAAGCATCCGAAGTTTTTGGAATGAATCGATTAAGCACATCACGTCATTCTGATGAATCCGGAATACGGATTTTTGTAAATCAGTGTAATAAAACATCATCATATGAGACTCATGTCACAAAAATAAGGATGTTTCAAAATGTTTCATGTATGATGTCTCAGACTAATTGTAGTCAGTATGATTTAAGAGGTATTTCACGTGGAATTTATTCGCTCCCTTTTTGTTAGAACACCGAAAGAGCGTCGTCATTATGTTGTCGCTTTGTTTATCGGTATCATTAGTGGCGTTATGTCAGCATTTGTTAAGTGGGGGGCAGAAGTCCCATTACCACCGAGAACCATTAGCGATGGTCGTGCTGAATTTAACCCTCCTTATATTTTCTTAAGAGATTATCTTGGTATTGACCCAACACAAACGGTCTATACTTTTGCTGAACATATCATCAACCCAGTAATGGTTACTCATATCATTTTTTCTCTGACTTTTGCCATCGGCTACTGTGTGATTGCTGAAATTTTTCCAAAAGTAAAAATGTGGCAAGGTGTAATGGCGGGTTTGATCGTCACTGTTTGTACGCATGGTACGGTTTTTGTGTGGCTAGGGCTGACTCCGACTTGGTCTCACCTTCCTGCAAGCGAGTACATTTCAGAGATCTTTGGTCATATTGTATGGTTCTGGTCTATTGAAATGATTCGTGGTTATCTGCGTGAAAAAATGACCAAAGAGCCGGATCCAGAAGTCGCGTTAAGCTAAGAATACCGACATAAGCGTTGGCATCTTTCCTTCGTTTATTTTGGCAACCTCTACCAACGGTAAGAGGTTGCCAAAAGTGAACGATCCCTTCTAGATTGGCATTTACATCTCACTCCTTTAGCTTATTTAGCACTAAATTGTTTCACTAAACGTTGTAAGCTTTCTAGACTACCCACCAAAGTATGTGTTCGCTCGACAGAAGTGGAGGACAGTAATTTGGTTGACTGAATCGCTTCTTTCATTCTGAGTACATGCTCATTCATACCTTGTGTTACTTGTACTTGCTCTGTCAGTGCTTGTGATGTATGAGCACTCTGCTCTCCAATTGAGGCTAAATCATTGACGATCGCTTCAAAAGAAGCCTTACTTTTTTGAGATTTAATCACACATTGTTCAGATGATTGAATACCATTTTCCATTAGGTTGCCCGTTTGATTTACAGCTGTTTGCAATAATTCAATCTTTTCATGGATCTCTTCTACGGAGGCACTGGTTTTACTCGAAAGAGCTCTGACTTCATCGGCGACAACAGCAAAACCTCGGCCATGTTCACCTGCTCTGGCGGCTTCAATTGCAGCATTTAGGGCCAGTAAATTGGTCTGTTCTGCAATACCTTGAATCATTTCGAGAATCGTTTCAATGCCATTGACATCGGTATAGAGTCGCTCCAGTGCCACTTTAGAGCTATCTAAATGTTGACTAAGCTCAAGGACGGTTTTGACGGCTTCATCAATCGTCTGCGTTCCTTCTTGTGCTTTATTTCTGGCATGATTGACAAATTCAGCACTTTGTTTTGCTTGCTTGGCGACTTCATCAATGGACGCTAGCATCTCTTCAGCCGACACTGCCATGGCATCTGTAGCTACATTCTGCTCACCCAATTCATTATCAATCGATTGGCAGTTATCCACTTCTTCATTGGCAGATTGTAGTAGATAGGTGGCGGTTTCATTTGCCCGAGCTGTTGCTGCTCTTAACTCGGCTCGTTTCATTAATATCGCCAACTCAATACGCGAAACATCATCACAGTACCCAGTATATGGTTGTTCCATTAGAGGGTTATCGTAATCATTTTTCGCTAATATATTGATCGCATTAAGGCGTTTTTGAATCACAGCTAATAATGCAAATTGAGCAAGGGTTAGCGGAACCAGTGTACTTAGAAGTTCAATGGGAGAGATCGATGACATCGTGAAGACACCAAGAGCAACGAATTCTGCGATGACCACACTCAAAGCGAGTGTCATCCACTTGATTCGCCGTATGGATATTTTTCCCTTACGAAGTTTAGCGTAGAGTGAATAGGCACGTGAAATTTGTGCATCACTTGGTTGTGTTCTAACGGATTGGTATTCAAAGACTTTACCGTCTTTATCCATGATAGGAGTCACAAAAGCTGAAACCCAGTAATGTCCAGAGCCTTTACATTTATTTTTGACTAATCCCATCCAGCTTTTTCCAGACTGAATATATTGCCATAACTGGCCAAACGCCGCTTTAGGCATATCGTCATGGCGAATTACGTTGTGGGGATGGTGAAGCAATTCTTCTTCTTGGTAACCCGAAACCTTGCAAAAATCCTTATTACAATAGGTGATATGGCTATCAGGGGTTGTGGTGGATATCAGGCTATCTTTGTCTGAATATCGTACTCTTTTATCTGCCATATTCATCTCTTTAATGCTAATTGATTAACAATGATTCATACAGGCTATCAAAGAGTGGAAATTGATGCCTGTAAGATTAAGAGAGCTACACTATCAGACAAAGATGACAAAAACTTGATGTGTATCATTAATATGCTATCAAATTGACACAAGACTAATAAAATATCTGTATATAAAACAAGCGTTAAATGGCCAGTATCTTTTCTTGTGTTTTTGCTATTTTTTCATCATATTTGCAAGGTCAGCAAAGGGGTTATAGGTGGCACTTTTATGCTCATCTAACCGTGCAACAGGGTCGACGCCGTAACGCTCATGTTCTGTGTATTTCGAGTGCTCATGATCGTGACAATACAAACATAATAGTTCCCAGTTACTGCCATCTTCAGGGTTATTCGTGTGGTCATGATCTTTATGATGGACGGTTAATTCACGTAAATTTGAATAAACAAATTCACGGGCACATTTACCACATACCCAAGGGTAAAGTTTTAGTGCTTTCTCTCGGTAACCACTCTCTTTACGCGCATATTCAGCGCTAGAACCATAAAAGTCGGATGACATTATTTTTCCCCAATCTGTTATTGAACACGACGATATTAAAGACGAAAATGCTTCGTTGAGCAAAGCTTGAATGAAAAAATTATCGAAAAGGTTTTAGATTGAGCAGTGGCTGGTTGTATGGCTACAGAGAAAAAGAAGCAAGATAGACTTATTTTGGAGTCGGTTTAGTTGGTGATTTTGCTCAGGTTGAGAGAGATAATGATTTAGGTACTAAAACGAGAAAAGCCCTTGATAAATCAAGGGCTTGAATGTGGCGGAGAGATAGGGATTTGAACCCTAGGTACGCTATTAACGTACGCCGGTTTTCAAGACCGGTGCTTTCAACCACTCAGCCATCTCTCCGTTGTGGGCCGAATAGTAAAGGGATTCCTCCAGCTTGTAAAGTGCTAGCGATGCTGTTTGCTGTAATTTTGTTCGTATTGGGTGATTTTGATTGCCGATTGGAATTTATCGGTATGCCTTACATAAAATTTTTAAGTTTAAAGCGTGTTACCACATTAAATCATCAGGAACGACATAGTCGGCATAAGGGTCGTCTTCATCAATGGTTGCATCTGACTCGCAGGGCGCATTAATAATGCTTTGCTCATCACGTTGCCAGATTTTTTGAGCTACAATATTGGGAATGATGGCATAGCTTTCTTCGTAACGGGCGATTGCTAATAGGCCTTTAATCAGTTGATCTCGGGTTTGTGGGTCAATATAAAGCGTTTTCACTAAAGTTCCATCCGTGAAATGGTATTGGATGTCTCCACTGTTTAAAGGGAGTTTGTTCATTTCAATTAACTGTTTGACTTGAGATCGAATTTCTTTGGTTAGCAGTTGTTCTTTCTGTTGTTTATTGAGTGCTTTATCCCGCTCTTGTTGTTGTTGCTTATTGGCTTCAACGGCCGCTTTTACTTCACGAGCTTGAACTCGTGACTTCTTAGAACCTTTTTTGGCTTTTTTTAATTTTTTTTCGTTTACAAGGCCAGCTTTGAGCATTTGCTCTTGAAGAGATAATCGTGTCATGGTCCGTTCCACTCAAGAAATAATGGCTAAGTGTACCGACTCGCTGCCAGCAAGGAAAGAGGAGAGAGGGAGAATAAGCGTGATGTTACTGGGTAAGGTTCGCTTATACTAAAAGCAGTAACATACCTCCGACTTTTGCGGCAGCTGAAAGGTATTTCCCCGCAGTATAAGGGGTATCATCGGGTTGTTCTGGTTTTTTAGGGTGCTCCATGCCGAGTGCTCCATGAGTAAAAGCTTCTACTTTGTCTCCCACCGTTTTTGATTTTAGTTCTTCAGCTTGGTTTTCTTTATCCAGTTCTTTTAAGGCGGCAAGTAAGGCTTTCCCTTCTTCTGAGAGCGTGACTTTTGTACCTTCTGTTTTAAGTGGTGCTTTTTTTTCTATTTCATCATTAATGTTGAGGGCGGAAGGGGAGTGAACCGTACTGGGTGAAGAGTGGGCGGTGGTTCCCGTACTAACTGAGTTCATATGGCTTCTCCTTCTTCAGTGCTGCAGACCTTTGCCGGAATAGGGCAAATTCTTTGCCCTATTGATCTCTTGAATATTAATGATATCGACTGTTTATCTAAAAACTTGTGTGTATTTTTTGTATCTATCAATGGTCGATAATTAATAAGCAAAGAGTGTGCCCACATCTTGTGGTTGAATCATCCTTTGTCTGTTTGTTGTGGTGTTTTATAGTTTTCTGTAGAGGCGAATTATAAAATCGGCCTCACATTCAACCTGTTGTGCGGACTTAAGCTCTTCACGAAGAGCGTCTGTAGCGCGCCAAGCAAAGGGGGTCATTTGAAGAAGATCAAAAGCTTCAGAACCCGATAAGGACATGGTGTAATGTAGTGGCTGTTGGTGTTCGAGGGTAAAACCTGCAATTTGTTCTGGTGTTTCATCATGCAATTGAACTTGTTGATAAATTTTTTCTTTTAACTGGTAGAGGTGCCGGCTTGCGGGGGTCACCGTTATGATCACTCCATGATTAGTGAGTACTCGGTCAAGTTCTTCCGCTTTACAAGGGGCGTATATCCGTAAAATGGCATCCAATGATTGATCTGCAAAAGGAAGTCGGTGGCTGGATGCCACTACAAAATCTACCTTTGGGTATCGCTTAGCGGCAAAACGAATGGCAACTTTTGAAATATCTAAACCGTACGTTTTAGCGCTAGCTGTATGCTCTTGAATGGCGGCGGCAATATACTGAGTGTAATAGCCTTCACCACATCCAATATCAAGTAATCGGTGGGAGGTATTGGCTAGTGCTTGAACGCAGAGCGTACTGACCGCCTCTCGCATTGGATGGTAATGATCGCCTTGTAAAAAGCGGCGTCTTGCTTGCATCATCTCCTTATTATCACCAGGATCTTTAGAACGTTTATGATGAGCTGGCATTAAGTTGACATAACCTTCTTTGGCAACATCAAATTGATGTCGATTATCACAAAAGTAACTGCGTTCTTGTAAATATAGGGGGTGATGGCAAAGGGGGCAGACGTAAGCCATAGGGATCCAATAATCAGCAAAATAAAGAGGTCAAGTTTAACGGTAAGCGAACGAAATAAAAAGGACAGCCGATGCTGTCCTCAAGATTATTGAACCGATAATGTTGTGGATAGTTGATAACGCTCACCCGGTTGTAAAATTTTACCATCTTCTAGACGGTTGGCATGCCATGTTGATTCAACACAAAGCATGGTTTGGTAGCCATCATCCTTCATGTCAGCCATGGTTTGTGCACCTTGTGACCACGGGTTCCACAAAACTGCTGAATTATGACCATGATTTTTAACCACTAGAGTCCGATTCAATACCGGGTCTTTCACCTGAATTTGTTCGTTTGGCTGAGTGTATACTCGGTCAATGGTATCGGTGAGAACAAGGCTATTGGTACCCGCTGTTTTTTGTCCATGGTTAAGGTTGTCGAGGTATTCAAGCCCCATCCCCGTTGTTTCCGTTTGACGGATATCGCCCACATTTAGATAAGTATGTAATGCTCCAGAGAAGGTCCATTCTTTTTGATCTGTATTGAGTACTTCGAGAGTGATCTGCAAGGTCTCACGGACTTCGACTAGTAAGCGAACTTGGAAATGGTGAGGCCATATTGCCAGCGTTTGCTCTGAGGTTTCCAGTCCAAGGGAAATAATAACCCCTTGCTCATTTTCTCTATGTTCAATCAATGTCCATTCTGTTGAACGAGCAAACCCGTGAGCAGGAGCTGCGATTCGTCCAAACCATGGCCAACAGATCGGAATACCACCTCGAAGAGCAGCCTTTCCATCAAAAAGGGCATTATCGCTCATCCAGATCAAATCAGGTTGCCCCTTTGGTTGAAAAGAAAGGACATGGCCACCGTGCAGTGCAATACCCGCTACGGCCTTATCGTGGATAATACGAACAATTTTAACGTCATCTTTTTCAACAATGGTCACACAGTCAGAGAGTGCGGTTAAAGTAGGGAGAGTTGTTAAGTCCATGTGTAGCTCCTGAGGGATTAACTCCTAGATATCTAGGATATTTTATATTCCAGATAAGCAAAAAGGCGACACAAAGGTCGCCTTTCTTCTCAACGAATTTCTTCGCTAATCGTTACATTATTTAGAGATGTGAGCGATTAGGTCTAGAACTTTGTTTGAGTAACCGATTTCGTTGTCATACCAAGATACAACTTTCACGAATTTGTCAGTTAGTGCGATACCAGCCGCTGCATCAAAGATTGAAGTGCGAGTGTCACCATTGAAGTCAGTTGATACAACTGCATCTTCAGTGTAACCAAGTACGCCAGCTAGAGCACCTTCAGAAGCGGCTTTCATTGCTGCTTTGATTTCTTCATAAGAAGCTGGTTTTTCTAGGTTAACAGTTAGGTCAACAACAGAAACGTTTGCTGTTGGTACGCGGAAAGCCATACCAGTTAGTTTGCCGTTTAGTTCTGGAAGAACAACGCCTACTGCTTTAGCTGCACCAGTTGAAGATGGGATGATGTTTTGAGAAGCACCACGACCACCGCGCCAGTCTTTTGCAGAAGGACCGTCAACAGTTTTTTGAGTTGCAGTTGTTGCGTGAACTGTAGTCATTAGACCTGATTCGATACCGAAGTTATCGTTCAGAACTTTAGCAATAGGTGCTAGACAGTTAGTAGTACAAGAGGCGTTAGAAACGATGTCTTGACCTGCGTAAGATTCGTGGTTTACGCCCATAACGAACATAGGAGTTTTGTCTTTAGAAGGACCAGTCAAAACTACTTTTTTTGCACCTGCAGTGATATGAGCACGTGCAGTTTCGTCAGTTAGGAAGATACCTGTTGCTTCAGCAACAACGTCAACACCGATGGCATCCCATTTAAGGTCAGCTGGGTTGCGTTCTGCAGTTACGCGAACAGTCTTACCGTTAACGATTAGGTTACCGTCTTTTACTTCAACAGTACCGTTGAAACGACCGTGAGTTGAGTCATATTTTAGCATGTATGCCATGTATTCAACATCGATTAGATCGTTGATGCCTACAACTTCGATGTCGTTACGCTCTTGTGCTGCACGGAATACGAAACGGCCAATACGGCCAAAACCGTTAATACCTACTTTGATAGTCATTATAGTTGCTCCACAACTTAATTTCTGATTAAAGATAACTGGTAGTAAAATTACAGAATCCAGTAAGTGTCTGCAACAGATAATCGGACTTAACTTGTTTAAAGTCAAAAAAAAGCAGCGCTTTTTTTAACAATCCGTTGCAACTGGTTAAGATTTAGCCTGGGTGCTGCTTTTTATCTCTACCGATTGACGTAAAATATACCCAAGTCACCGAAGTGTGGTGGCTTATTAGTTATTCCTTGTGTCATGGTGAGAAAGTATGTGCTACAAAATATAAAATGCGCAAGTTTTTCATAAAAAAAGCATAAAAATCAGGGGATGTATAGGAGAATAACGTCATGATTAAAAAAGAAGAAAGTATTGTAAAACCAGATGGATACTGGCGTGAGACTCTCAGTGAGGAAGCTTATCACGTCTGTCGTCAGCAAGGGACAGAAGCCCCATTTAGTGGCCTGTTACTGCACAATAAACAAACAGGTTTGTACCATTGCACCTGTTGTGAAGCCCCCTTATTTAGTTCTGATAACAAGTATGATTCTGGATGTGGTTGGCCAAGTTTTGATGCGCCAATTAATGAACAGGCTATTCGCTATTTAGAGGATCATAGTCACGGAATGGTACGTACTGAAATTCGTTGTGCGGTGTGTGATAGCCATTTAGGACATGTATTCCCCGATGGCCCGAAGACCACAGGGGAACGATTCTGTGTTAACTCGGTGTCGTTAATTTTCAACAAAAAGTGAAAAAAGTGGTGATAATTTCAGCATGTGTTGTTGAAAGCTTACATTCACCTGATGAACTGCTATGAACTGGGAACTAAACGATGGGTAAATTCACCTTTACGAATAGCTTTTGCTAATTGATCGGCTAACCCATTGATCTGAGAAAACTTCTCATCCGTAAAGGGATACATCAATTTTAATTCCGCTTGAGAGGCGATTTGAACACCAAACTGCTTACCCACCATTGCCCAAAGGTAGGCATTTTCTTTCTGGCCTAACGTTTGGTAGGTGCTGGCGAGTGATTGGAAAATCTCCGGATTGATATTATTTTCAGGGCTAAGTTCCAATGCTCGTATCAGTAGGCGTAAGGTTTTCTCTCTATCTCTTGTGGTATAGAAGGTCGCTAATGCATATTGCATCTCTGCATTATCCAGTTCAGGTTTCCCTTCTAATTGTAAAAATTCACGGCGAGCTTGCTTATCTCCAGTTTGACTCCAAAGAAAATAGAGCGCTTTCGGCGTGCGCAATTGGTGTAGCTCTTGTGTTAAGCGCTTTAAATCTTCTCCCGAATTGATCAGAGCTGAGAACCGTTTTTGTTTCAGCTCAGTTTGGTCAATTACTTGGATTTGGGCGGCAAGTTCTAAGCATTTTTGGTAGGTTTGGGTTAGCTGATATTCGGTAATTTTATTATCAATACTCGGGTTTGATAAGGCATCGTAACGATGCCAGATGAGGTCGGTCCGAGCGACTCGGCATTGCCCATCATGAATGTTTAATCTCTCGCACTGTAACACAGGATTGTCGAGACAAAGTTTTTCTGTATTTTTACGGTTTTCAAGACAGCCGCTCAGTAATACAGGTAACAATAATGGTAAGGCTTTTATCCAATTCATAGTCGTAGCTTGTGATCCGATACACTTATTTATTTAGCAACTCTTGACTCACTATATTGGGTCGCTATGGTAGCCCCAGTTTTAGTCGTCAAGGAAAAGGTCATGAATGCACATCAGTTGATTGATGCTATCACCCCAGAAGCATATGAGCGTTTACTCTTCGCAGTAGAAACGGGTAAGTGGCCTGAAGGTACACCACTTTCTTCATCACAGCGAGATTATTGTATGCAAGCTGTGATGTTGTATCAATCAAAGCATAATCTTGATGCTGACCACATGAGTATAGCGATTGGTGGTGAGATGGTTTTGAAATCGAAAGCTGAGCTTAAAAAGCGTTTTCGAACAGGACAGGAAGATATCGTGCGTATTAATCCTAATCAAGAATAATTGGCTTGAACTTAGGTAAGAGATCTCTGAATTTCTATAAATCACGGATGATGCTACAAACCCGACAACACCTATTGGGTATTGTCGGGAAAAAAGAACCCATTTAGAGCGTGAGGTCTTGGTTATGATCTCACAAACTCATTTCTCCCCGCAGTACTTGCTGCATTTTCTCTTTCACTTCTTGGTAAGAAAGATTTTGGCTAAGTAAAAAGTGCAATTTAGCGAGGGCAGCTTCTGGTGTCATATCATAGCCACTGATCACTCCTGAATCAGCCAGTGCACATCCTGTTGCGTAACCTCCCATATTCACTTTACCTGCAAGGCATTGGGTCAGGTTAACCACAATAACTCCCCGCTGAGAGGCATCGTGTAAATGGGCTAATAAATCAGGGTTTTGTGGGGCATTACCAACCCCAAAAGTCAGCAAAATCATTGCGTTTACAGGTTGAAGTAAAGTATTCCGGATCACTTCATGCGAAATGCCAGGATACATAGTGATCACACCTATTGGCTGTGGAGTGATGTTATGTATAAAAAATTCACCCTGCGGTTTTTCATCGACGTTAACATTATTGCTGATCTGAATATTGATACCTGCCTCTAACAAGGGGGGTAAGTTGGGAGAGGTAAAGGCACTAAAACCATCTGCATGTGACTTGGTGCTTCGGTTTCCACGCATCAATTGGTTGTTGAAAAATAGGGTGACTTCATTGATGGGGTAATTTGCAGCAATATGCAATGAATTCAGTAGGTTGGCTTGCCCATCCGAGCGAATTTCAGCAAGTGGGATTTGTGAGCCAGTGACAATGACGGGTTTGCCTAAGTTTTCAAACATAAACGATAGAGCTGAGGCTGTATAAGCCATGGTATCCGTACCATGTAGTATGACAAAACCATCGTATTTATCGTAATTATCACGGATATCATCGGCAATGACTTGCCAATCTTCTGGCGTCATATCGGAGGAATCAATCAGGGGATCATATTCGTGGATGGTAAATTGAGGCATTTCTGGGCGGTGAAATTCAGGCATGCCAGCCAATTGTTTTTCCATAAATCCAGCCACAGGAACATAACCGTGATCAGATTTTTTCATACCAATAGTACCGCCAGTGTAGGCAATATAAATATGCTTTCTAGTCATAGGGGTATCACTTATTGTAGGGAACAGGCGCAAAATTATAGCGGAAACTTCTGCAATAAAAAGAGGCACAGTCCTAGAAAGTGCCTCTTCATCTTTTGCATTGCAAAAGGGGAATTAATGTTAGTGTGTTAGTTGCTTTGGCATGTTAAACACAGTGCGTAATACCCTTTGGGATCATTGAGTTGATTGAGCATAGAAGCGTCTTGTATTAATTGTTGCGTGACAGGGTGTAAAGCCGCAGGCACCAAGCTCGATAAATTGATATCAAACCTTGCTTGTGCCTCACTCAGTAGGTTTTGAAGAAAACGTTGAGCAGGGCTAAGTGGTTCTTCAACCCAGTAAAGATTATAGTGTTCTAGATGGGCTAATTGCGCGGCAATTACTACTGCATCATCAAAATCCCCTAAGGTATCGACGAGACCATATTGTTGCGCATCTTTGGCTGTCCAGACGTGTCCTTGTGCAATATTGTCCACCTCTTCAATGGTTAGGTTACGATTTTCGCTAACCAAAGAGATAAAGCGTTGGTAGCCATTTTCGATACCCATTTGGATCGCATCTTTAACGTTGTCGTTGAGTCCACTGGTAATTCCAACACCAGAGAAAGGGGAAGTGCCCACACCATCGGTATAAATACCGAGTTTATTTAGCCCTTTTTCAAAAGTGGTGATGACACTAAAAATGCCAATAGAACCGGTGAGAGTGGTGGGTTGCGCAACGATTTTATCCGCGCTCATTGAGATCCAATATCCTCCTGATGCTGCTAGGCTCGACATTGAAACCACAACGGGTTTTCCTGCTGCTTTCAGGGCTTCAATTTCATTACGAATGATTTCGGATGCAAACGCACTACCCCCAGGGCTGTCTACTCGTAAGACGACCGCTTTAACTTTTTCATCATTACGGGCTTGACGAAGCAACCCTGCGGTCGTATCACCGCCAATATTTCCACGAGATTGAGTTCCGTCCATAATCGCGCCACTTGCTACGACAACCGCAATATCATCCGCATTAGGGGTAAATGTAGGTTTCATCGTATTACGGTAACGGTAGTAACTCACCGCGTTATAGCTGTCTTCACCATCACTACCAAAAACTTGGGCCAGTTCACTGCGTACTTGTTGCCGAGTAGCCAGTTGATCGACCAATCCCAAAGTGCGTGAGAGTTCAGCCAAGTTACCTGAGGCATCTTTGAGTAATGCTAAAAATTCTTCCATTGTTGGATTTAGCACTTGCGGATCTAACTGACGATTGGTTGCAACATCACTAATGTAAGCGCCCCAGAGTTGGCTTAACCATTGGCTTGCCGATTCTCTGGCTTCATCAGACATGTCATCACGAATAAAGGGTTCAACAGCAGACTTATAGGTACCCACCCGAAACACATGGGTATTGACATCAAGTTTTTCCAGTAAGCTTTTATAGTACAAGTTATAGTTGCTGTAGCCGTGTAGCATGACAGCACCATCGGGAGCGAGATAAACTTTATCAGCATAACTTGCAAGGTAATATTGGCTTTGATTATAAAAATCACCAATCGCATAGACGGGTTTGCCGGAGGTTTTAAATTCATTGATGGCTTTGGCAATATAACGTAATTTCGTCAAATTGGTTTCAGGTAGTTCTCGTAAGGCGAGCACTAGCCCAGTAACGTTGTCATCGTTTTTTGCATAACGCAGTGTGTCAACAATATCAAACAAGACATTTTCTCGTGGTAATTCACGGCCAAATAATGAGTCACTGACGGAATCCATTGGGTTAAGGTAAGAGCTTTGTTCCACAATTGGACCGGAGAGATTAAGCACAAGAGCTGAGGCTTTATCTACGACAGGAGTGGGGGAGTCGGCATTCAGATACAAAAAGTAAACAATAGCGATGCTTAATAAAAAAATAAGGTTAGTGAGCGCCAAACGGATAAAGGTAATAATTTTCCAAAACCCTTTAAATATCAGCCCAATAAATCGGAATAGTTGTCTCATTGTCTCTCCAATGCAACCGTGGATGATGTCCTGAAAATAGTGTGTAACATCCTACGTGATCTGCCATACCCAAACAACTACAAGATTGATCGGTGTTACAAAAATGTAAACGCTTGTTTGATTTTTATTAAGGGCAAGATTATTCTGGTCCGACCATAATGAGAACAGCAAAAGTGATGTCGCTATGTACCCACATTTATTACAGCCATTAGATTTAGGATTCACCCAACTGCGTAATCGCGTATTAATGGGGTCAATGCATACCGGGCTTGAAGAACACAAAGACGGTTTGCACAAGCTGGCTGCATTTTATGAAGAACGAGCCAAAGGCGGGGTCGGTTTGATTGTCACTGGGGGCTTTTCTCCGAACTTACGCGGTCGGTTGCATCCCTTTAGTGCTGAATTTAGTAAAGCTAAACATGCCAAAGCACACCAAGTGGTGACTGATGCGGTACATCGTCATGGTGGAAAAATCGCGTTACAGCTACTTCACGCAGGTCGTTATGCCATGCATCCTTTTGCCCAAAGTGCATCTGCCATTAAAGCCCCAATAGCCAAATTTTCACCCAGTGAAATGAGTGCCAGACAAATCCGTAAAACCATTGATGCTTTTGCTAATAGTGCGGAACTCGCTCAGCTTGCTGGGTATGACGGCGTAGAGGTGATGGGGTCGGAAGGTTATCTTCTCAACCAATTTATTTGTAAACGAACCAATGTTCGTTATGACGAATGGGGTGGCAGTTATCAAAACCGCATTCGTCTTCCTTTAGAGATTGTACGTGCTATTCGTGCTGCGGTAGGTCCAAATTTCATTATTATTTTTCGCTTATCTATGCTGGATTTAGTGGAAGAGGGAAGCACCTTTGAAGAGGTTATTGAACTGGCTAAAGCGTTAGAGCAGGCTGGAGTAACCATTATTAATACGGGTATTGGCTGGCATGAAGCTCGGATCCCTACTATTGCAACCCAAGTGCCGCGAGCTGCATTTAGTTGGGTCACGGAAAAGATTAAATCATACTTGAGTGTTCCTGTAGTCACTTGTAACCGAATTAATACGCCGGATCAGGCAGAGAAAATTCTCGCCAGTGGGCAAGCCGATATGGTTTCGATGGCTCGACCCTTTCTTGCGGATGCGGAATTTGTGGCGAAAGCTGAGCAAGGGAAAGCCGCGTTGATCAATACTTGTATTGGCTGTAATCAAGCCTGTTTAGATAATATATTTCAGGCAAAAAGAGCTTCCTGCATGGTGAACCCGCGTGCCTGTTATGAGACGGAACTGACTGTTCAACCCATGGTGATAAAGAAAAAAGTTGCGGTTATTGGCGCGGGGCCAGCCGGGCTTGCTTGTGCGACAACATTAGCTGAACGTGGGCATCAGGTAGATTTATTTGAACGGCATGATCGAATTGGAGGGCAATTTCGTTTAGCCATGCAAATCCCAGGGAAAGAAGAATTTCGAGAAACCATCCGCTATTTTGCTAACCGGATTGATCAAACTGGCGTTCATTTACACCTGGCTAGTGAAGCCACCTTTGAGATGTTAGCTGACTATGATGAGGTCGTGATGGCTTCTGGGGTTGAACCGAGAAATGTTCAGTTAAATGGGGTTAATAATTCAGAGAAAGTCATGAATTATCAAACGCTCATTCGTGAAAAGCCCCCTGTTGGTCACAAGGTTGCCATCATTGGTGCAGGTGGGATCGGCATTGATGTAGCAACTATGTTGACTGAGCCTGAAGAAAATAGCTTAGAAGATTGGTTGCATGAGTGGGGCATTGATAAAGAGATGGCGCACCCAGGTGGTTTGTACCCTTATCCGGAAGTGTTAAGTGAACAGCAAGTTTGGTTACTGCAACGACGTAAAGGCCGAGTCGGGCGGGGGCCGGGAAAAACTACAGGATGGATCCATAAGCGTACATTAGAAAAACGGGGGGGCCATCTGTTGGGGGGCGTCAGCTATGAAAAGGTTGATGCAAAGGGGCTGCATATCACGCAGGATGGAAAACCTCAGCTCTTAGCCGTAGACCATATTATTCTCTGCGCAGGCCAAGAATCGGTTCGACCGTTTGAGGATAAGTGGGCCCAGTTTGGGAATAAATTACACGTTATTGGTGGCGCAGATCATGCTGGAGAACTGGATGCGGTTCGCGCTATCCGTCAAGGTGTTGAGTTGGCTCTGAAACTGTAGCTATTACCATCACAGTAACGGAGCATTTCGTAAGGGCCGATAGCGAGATCGGCCCTTCATCATCTTTAGATAATGGAGTATGTGAAATTATAAAATGACCGTTTTATTGCCATAGACAAAAACATGATCATTAATCACTTTATTGAGGGCTTTACTTAATACATTTTTTTCGACATCTCGGCCCGCTTGCGCCATATCTTGAGCACTGAATGTGTGATCGACAGGAATGACATCTTGCTTAATAATTGGTCCTTCATCTAAATCATTGGTCACAAAGTGAGCGGTGGCACCAATGATCTTAACTCCACGTTCGTAAGCCTGCTGATAGGGTTTCGCCCCGATAAAGGCAGGTAAGAAACTGTGATGAATGTTGATGATTTTATGGTGGAACTGTTCCACAAACCCTGGTGTCAAAACTCGCATGTATTTTGCGAGCACCAAAAAATCAGGGTGGTAAGGTTCTATCGCTTCCAGCATTTTCTGTTCATGTTCTTGGCGGTTTAAACCTTCATGTGAAA
Source organism: Vibrio cincinnatiensis (assembly GCF_022113815.1). Taxonomy (GTDB): domain Bacteria; phylum Pseudomonadota; class Gammaproteobacteria; order Enterobacterales; family Vibrionaceae; genus Vibrio; species Vibrio cincinnatiensis_A. The sequence continues at coordinate 16,245 of NZ_SGOM01000010.1, read as the reverse complement.
CGTGATGGTAAGGGATCTCAAATTTTTCGGTTAAGTTTTGCAGTTTGTCATAGTTACCGACAACGGCTGCAATCTCGACATCTAAACTGCCATCATAGGTTTTCATGAGGATATCGCCCAAACAGTGCGCTTCTTTGGTCACCAGAATCACAATACGTTTACGTGCAGAGTCGATCAGTTTGTGTTTCGCTCCAGAGGGTAAGGCATTATTCAGATCGGCAAGCAGCGTGGTGTCATTGAAATACCCCTCAAGTTCCGTCCGCATAAAAAAATGGCCGCTGGTGTTATCCACAAACTCATTGTTATGAATAATATTGAGTTGGTGCTTGTAACAAATATTGGTGATTTTTGAGATAAGACCTGGGGCATCAGTGCAATGCGTCAGGAGGGTTTTTCTTTCCATCAATAACTTCCATGAATACTTTTTGGTGCAAAAATAAAAGGGGCGACCAGAACGGTGATGTAGCCCACACTGTGACGTCTATAATTAATCTATTATCAAGTTGGATTCAACAACAATCATGGCTAGACACTAAAGGCTTTCTCTTTCTACTCAAACCGAGCGCATTTAAGGTGGTGTTTATGGATAAAGAATTACTTGCACGTAAATTGTATGTTGAGCGAGTGCATGCTCTGGTGGGCGACAATCCAATCGATGGCGCATTACTCGATACGATGTGGGAAAACAAAGCCTCTCCTGTGGATGCCGCTAAGGCGATGCTCTCTTCTGCCAGCCATGGTTATGATGCTCCGGTTTGGTTGTCTCGTTATCTGAATCGCAAATAAAACCTTACCCTAGTGTGAACTCGATTTGAGTTCGCGCTAGGATGGGAAACCTGCCATAATCGCGGCATTCTACACGGGACTTGTTTTTAGGATGATCGCGAAAACTTTTTCTCAACATGGCGCTTTAGGTAAAGCCATTCCCGGCTTTCAAGGTCGTCAAGCGCAAGTCGATATGGCGAAGGCCGTGGCGAAGGCGATTGAGCAACAATCGCAATTAGTGGTTGAAGCGGGAACGGGAACGGGCAAAACCTTCGCTTATTTAGTTCCGGCCTTACTGAGTGGTAAAAAAATCATTATCAGTACAGGGTCAAAAAACCTGCAAGAGCAACTCTTTCATCGTGATTTACCGCTGATGGTTAATGCATTGGGCTTTCATGGCCAAGTCGCGTTATTAAAAGGGCGGGCCAATTACCTTTGTCTCGATCGACTCAGTCGGCAAATGGTTGAAAGCCACAATAACGAGAGCGATCCCACCTTATTAACCCAATTGGTTAAAGTGCGTAGTTGGTCTTCAGAAACGAAAACCGGTGATCTTGGAGAGTGTGATGCATTACCGGAAGACAGCCTGATTATCCCAACCATCACTTCAACGAACGACAATTGCTTAGGGAAAGAATGCCCGAGCTATCAGGATTGTTTTGTCTCTAAAGCTCGTCGCAAAGCCATGGATGCAGATGTTGTGGTCGTCAACCATCACCTATTCCTTGCTGATCTTGCTATTAAAGAGACAGGATTTGGTGAATTGATCCCTGAAGCGGATGTGTTTATTTTTGATGAAGCTCATCAATTGCCGGATATTGCTAGCCAGTATTTTGGCCAGTCAGTCTCAAGCCGACAAATCCAGGAGTTAGCGAAAGATATTGAAATTGGTTATCGCACCGAAGCCAAGGATATGCGCCAATTACAAAAAGTTGGGGATAAGCTGCTCCAAACAGCGATGGATTTACGCCTTTTGCTGGGGGATTCCGGTTTTCGAGGAAACTGGCGAGAGGCGATGGTATCGGTTGCGATAGCTCGGCAAATGGAGCGATTACAGGAAAGTTTAGACTTTGCCATCGAGGTACTTAAGTTAGCGTTAGGGCGAAGCCAGTTACTTGACACGGCATTTGAGCGAGCGAATACCATCAAAGGGCGAATTGATCGAGTTTGTGATGTATCGGTCACGGGGTACTCTTACTGGTTTGATACAACCCCCCGCCATTTTAGCCTGCATATTACGCCACTGTCGGTTGCAGATAAATTTCAAGAGCAGATCACCCTTAAACAAGGGGCGTGGATATTTACTTCTGCAACCTTAGCGGTGAACGATGATTTTAGCCACTTTACTCAACGACTTGGGCTGGTGCCCAGTGATCAATTTTCTCTACCGAGCCCATTCGATTATCAGAGACAAGCGAAGCTTTGTGTGCCTCGGTATTTGCCTGAACCGAATAGCCCAGGTCTTGCGGATAAATTGGTGCGTATGTTAGCGCCAGTGATTGAACAAAACCAAGGGCGTTGTTTTTTCCTTTGCACTTCCCACAGTATGATGCGGGAGTTAGGTGAACGGTTTCGTACTTGTTTAACTTTACCTGTCTTACTGCAAGGAGAGACGAGTAAGCAGAAAACCTTAGCGGAATTTATGGAGTTAGGGAATGCACTGCTAGTCGCCACGGGGGCATTTTGGGAAGGGATTGATGTTAGAGGCGATACCCTAAGCTGTGTTATTATCGACAAACTTCCGTTTACTGCACCGGATGATCCACTGTTAAAAGCCCGTATTGAAGATTGTCGCTTACGGGGAGGGGACCCATTTTCTCAGGTCCAACTGCCAGAGGCGGTGATTACTTTGAAGCAGGGTGTAGGACGACTAATTCGAGATCAGAAAGATAAAGGCGCATTGATTATTTGTGATAATCGCTTAGTCACTCGTGATTATGGTGGCGTTTTTCTTGCCAGTTTACCGCCCATTCCCCGAACACGGGATTTAGCCGTGGTAACAGACTTTCTGCAATCTCTATCTAAAACCGCAATCAATTAGAGACATTCATGAGCGCAAAAATTCTAGCTTTAGATACCGCAACAGAGGCTTGCTCTGTTGCTTTAATGGTGGGTGATGACGTTTATTCCCGTAGCGAAGTGGCTCCTCGTGATCACACCAAAAAAATTCTACCTATGGTTGATGAAGTTTTAAAAGAAGCCGGGTTAACCTTGCAAGATCTGGATGCATTAGCGTTTGGTCGAGGCCCAGGCAGTTTTACTGGGGTACGAATTGGCATTGGAATTGCACAAGGTTTAGCGTTTGGAGCGAATTTGCCAATGATAGGAATTTCAACCTTAGCGGCATTAGCACAAGGCGCTTATCGGGAACAAGGATTAACCCAAGTAGCTTGTGCGATTGATGCGCGCATGAGTGAAGTTTATTGGGCTCGCTTTGAGCGTCAATCCAATGGCACTTGGCGTGAAGTTGATGCTGAATGTGTGGTCGCACCGGAATTGTTGGTAGAGACGCTGGCAAGTGAAGATGTGGATCAAGCATGGGCAACCGCGGGAACGGGATGGGCTGCCTATCAAGAAAGCTTATCGACTTTACCATTTGTTCTGCAAGACAGTGGGCTACTCTATCCCCAAGCACAAGATATGGTGGTTTTAGCACAACAGGAATGGAAACAAGGTAGAACGCTCCCTGTTGAAGAGACAAGCCCGATTTACTTGCGTGATACCGTGGCTTGGAAAAAATTGCCGGGTCGAGAGTAATCGGCAAGTACCATCACATCTAGAATTTTGAACGGATAACAAGCTGGCCCGGTTTTGAGTTATTCGTTCACTCTGTGAGTTAGGTAGGATCAGTATGGTTTCAATAAATGGATTGCCCCCCGCTCGAATATCGAATACGCATCGAACTTCCAAATCGAAGAAAAAAGAAGGGACAAAAGGGCAATCGTCGGTTAGTCAAACCAGCAAAGTTGCAGATGCGGTTTCTCACTCTATTCGCCAGGTAGATCCTGCTGATATTCATCGTGCACGACTTCAATATGATTTGCCAGAAGGTCATGCTCGTAAAGCGTTGGAAGAGTATCTCGGGGTAATGAATCAAGCGAGAAAAGAGGAACTGGCCCAAATGCTCGGTGTCGATATGTATATCTAACAAAAGGGGTAACTCCATGATACATAATCTAGTTCGTCTATTGTTACTCTCGATATTTGCGATGCTAACGGCTTGTGCTTCGCTTCCTCCTCAATTAGCCAGTGATCAAGAATCGGTCATCTCGGATTACACGCTATGGTCTCAACAGGACGGTCATACAGAAAGGGATGTTCGTTTGGGAGGCGTGATTGCTCAAACGACTAACTTAGCGGATAGAACCCGAATTGAGATTGTCAACTTGCCGATTGACGCATCAGGTCGGCCGAACCTAGCTCGTGAGCCAGAAGGGCGCTTTATTGGCTATGTCGATGGGTTTCTTGACCCTGTGACATATAGTCCTGGTCGCTTAATCTCAGTGATTGGCACCTCCGCCCCTTCAGAACGAGGAAGCATTGGTGAGTATGATTACCTCTTTCCTGTCATGAAGGTCAATGGCTACTATTTATGGCGAGTGGAAGAGCGGATCATAGTTGATGATAGGGGGCCTTATCTTTTTCCTTGCCGCAATTTTCATTGCCGTCATATGGATGACTATCCACGCAGTGGGCGTGTGATTCAAGAAGTGAAGTAATGCTGCAATCTCAATCCTATGATCTTGAATATGGGCAACTGGCTGGGCTAACCGTGGGGTGCCCGAAACAGGCGGACGTGACCATCGTTTTTTTGCATGGTTGGTTAGATAATGCGGCCAGTTTTCAAACGGTGATGGAGGCGTTACATTCACTCGCGCCAGATTGGTGTCTTTGCGCAATCGATTTACCGGGTCACGGCCTTTCTTGTCACAAATCTACCGCTTGTTACTACCCATTTCACGACTATATTGACGATATTTACCAACTTTTGCTTACTATTTCACCAAACAGACTAGTGTTAGTGGGTCATTCACTTGGTGCTTTAATCGCAAGTTGCTATAGTGCCGCCTTTCCTGACCAAGTTGCAGGATTAGTTCAGATTGAAGGCCTGGCACCTTTGGTGGAATCTCCAGACAATAGCCTTGCACGTTTGCGAAAAGGGATCGTCAGCCGTCATCGTTTGCGACGTAAAGCCGAACGTTATTACTCAAGCCTAGCTGATGCTCTTCAACATCGAGCATATGTTAATCAACTGCCGATTCACTTAATCGAACCCATCGTTCTAAGGGGAATTGTGCAAGTGAAAGATAAATGGCAATGGCGGTATGATAAAAAGCTAACCAGTGAGTCACTTTATCGTCCGTCATACCCTTATGCGCAAAAGGTGCTTGAGAGTATTATTTGCCCCCACCAACTGATATTGGGGGAACACGGTTTTGAATCTCTTCAGCAAGACGCAGCAAGCGATGCGTATGCAAAGATGGAAAAACATGTCATTTCAGGTGGCCATCATTGTCATCTTCAGCAACCTTTGCCGGTCGCAGAACTAATATTTGGCTTAGTTAACAAAATTTAAACAAGTGTTTGAGTGTTTCGTGCTCAAGTGCTCTGGCTGTGCTGTAATAGAGATCATTTCTATAACAAAGACAATGATAATCATGCCAGCCAATTACGAGGAGTATTACCGTGGATAAACCTTGGCTTTCACGTTATCCCACCGATGTACCGGAAACCATTAATCCTGACCAATATTTATCATTGGTTGAGATGTTTGAGCAGTCAGTACACAAGTATGCGGATCAGCCTGCTTTCATGAATATGGGCTCAGTGATGACATTTCGTAAATTGGAAGAACGCAGTCGAGCGTTTTCTGCCTATTTACAAAATGAGCTTAAGTTAAAAAAAGGCGACCGAGTCGCCCTGATGATGCCTAACTTATTGCAGTATCCAGTCGCTCTGTTTGGGATTTTGCGTGCGGGCATGATTGCTGTTAACGTAAACCCTCTTTACACTCCTCGAGAGTTAGAACACCAACTGAATGATGCTGACGTTCGCGCTATTGTGATTGTCTCTAACTTTGCGAATACGTTAGAGCAAATTGTTGCCAATACTCAAGTTAAACATGTGGTCTTAACTAGCCTTGGGCAAATGCTTCCTCGTGCGAAAGGTACTTTGGTCGATTTTGTCGTTAAGTATGTTAAAGGTATGGTGCCTAAATATGATCTGCCGGGCGCGATTTCTATGCGTAAGGCTTTACATAAAGGCCGCCGTTTGCAATACGTGAAACCTTTTATGTCGGGTGAAGATATTGCTTTTTTACAATATACCGGAGGGACGACGGGGGTTGCAAAAGGGGCAATTTTAACGCACCGCAACATGATTGCGAACGTACTTCAAGCAAGAGGAGCTTATGGGCCCGTATTGCGTGAAGGGCGAGAGTTAGTGGTTACGGCACTGCCTCTATATCACGTTTTTGCTTTAACGGTAAACTTATTGCTGTTCATCGAAATGGGGGGGAGTAATTTAATGATTACTAACCCACGAGACATTCCTGGCTTTATTAAAGAGCTGCAAAAATATCCGTTTACAGCCCTCACTGGGGTGAATACCTTATTTAATGCCTTAGTCAACAATGAAGATTTCCATGAACTCGACTTTAGCAATATGAAGCTCTCAGTCGGCGGTGGAATGGCCGTTCAACGTGCGGTTGCGGATAAGTGGAAAAAGATCACCGGTATCCATTTACTTGAAGGTTATGGGTTGACGGAATGTTCACCCCTAGTCACAGGAAACCCTTATGATCTTTCTGATTATTCTGGTGCCATTGGTTTGCCTGTGCCATCTACTGAAGTCCGGATTGTTGATGAAGAAGGCAACGTGCTGGGCTATGATCAAACGGGAGAGTTACAAGTTCGTGGTCCTCAAGTGATGCAAGGATATTGGCAGCGTCCTGAAGCGACAAAAGAAGTGGTGGATGAAGATGGCTGGTTATCGACGGGGGATATTGTTAAGTTCGATGATCAAGGCATGCTGTATATCGTTGACCGTAAGAAAGATATGATCTTGGTTTCTGGTTTTAACGTTTATCCGAATGAGATTGAAGACGTGGTTGCATTACATGGCAAAGTGCTTGAAGTCGCCGCGATTGGACAGCCGCATGAAGTCTCGGGTGAAGTTGTGAAAATCTATATAGTGAAACGTGATCCCAGCTTAACCAAAGAAGAAGTCATCACGCATTGCCGTAAACACTTAACGGGTTATAAAGTCCCCAAACTGATTGAATTTCGTGAAGAGTTGCCAAAAACCAATGTGGGTAAGATTTTACGTCGCGTATTACGTGAAGAAAATGATGCTCAGCAAGCGGAAAAGGCAAAATGTGCTTAGATCAACCGGTAAGTAATTACCCATTATGATGCTACAATGCCGACCTAAATCGTCGGCATTGTTATTTTTTGAGGTTGTCGAACCTAAATAAGACAAGGCAAAGTGAGCCATTTGTGAATTATCAAATTATTGACCAACTTAATGAACTACAACGTGTGTGTGCGCTTGCTCGTCAAGCGGATGTGGTAATGCTGGATACCGAGTTTGTTCGAACTCGTACTTTTTATCCTCAATTGGGACTTATTCAACTGTTTGACGGTGAAAATCTTTCGTTGATTGATCCTGTAGCGATTGAGGAAATGAGCCCTTTTATTGAACTCCTGCAAGATACGTCGGTACTCAAAGTTCTGCATGCTTGTGGGGAAGATCTGGAAGTCTTTCAGCACAGTTTCGGTTGTGTCCCTTTCCCGATGGTTGATACACAGTTGATGGCGGCATTTATCGGTTATGGACTTTCAACCGGATTTGCAGCATTAGTGCAAGATTTACTGAGTGTTGAATTGGATAAAAGTGAATCTCGTACCGATTGGCTTGCGCGTCCATTATCACAAAAGCAGCTTGATTATGCTGCCGCAGATGTCTTTTACCTTTTGCCTATGTATGAACAACTGTTAGAGAAAGTGATACAAGCGGGGTGGTGGGAAGCCGCACAGCAAGAATCCTTATTACAGGTAGAGAAAAGATCCCGCATTACCGACCCAGATAACGTTTATCTTGACATCAAAGGGGCTTGGCAACTGAACCCTCGTGAATTGGCGATATTAAAACCATTAGCGACTTGGCGTTACCATGAGGCCGTGAAACGAGATTTAGCGCTTAATTTTGTCATTCGGGAACATGATTTATTAACCATTGCCCGTTTAGCACTTCATTCTCCTAAACGGATGGAAGAAGAGGGTATCGATTCTCATGTTATTCGCCGCCATAGTGCTAAAATTTCGCAGATAGTGAAAGAGGCAAAGCAAACCCCAGCTGAACAATACCCAGCGCCGATTGTGCCTTTAATGGATTATCCAGGTTATAAGCAACTATTTAAGAAATTAAAGGATGAAGTAAAACAGGTGTCGCATACTTCAGGATTAGCCACTGAGTTTTTAGCATCGAAAAAACAGTTGAACCAATTAGTCAATTGGGTATGGAATAAACAACAAGATCCAGAGCATTTACCCGACTTAATGCAAAGTTGGCGTTTGCCGTTACTCGGTGAGCGGTTAAATAAGCTGATAAAGTGATATCAGGCATAATGGCTCTCCCCGCCTGCGCGGGGATGACGCTGTAAGCGTAATACTTACAGCATTCCATCTATTGAGAATAACGTGCTTAATCTACATCCCATCAGCTCAAAAAGCGTAACGAGAGAGTTCGCCATTACTTTTCTTCGTCTGGTAACTTGACATTCAGTTCCAGAACGGAAATATCATCACCTTTATGCTCAAAGGAAAGCTCGACCATTGAAGGATCAATCGCCACATATTTTGCGATTACCTGTAAAATATCCTCTTTAAGTTGAGGTAAATAAGTAGGAGCAGGATCACTTTGGCTGCGGCGTTCTGCCACAATGATTTGCAAGCGCTCTTTAGCTAAACTTGCAGAATTCTTTTTTTGTGGACGAAAAAATTCAAGTAATGACATCGTGTTAGCCTCCAAAAAGTCGTTTAAAGATGCCTTTCTTTGGCTCAGTTAAAAAACGAAACTCAATTTCTTGCCCCAGTAAGCGTTCAACCGTATCATCATACGCTTGGCCTGCATCGGATTGATCATCAAAAATGACGGGAACGCCTTTGTTCGAGGCATTTAATACTGCCTGACTTTCAGGAATGACACCGAGCAAAGGAACATGCAGGATTTCTTCCACATCTTCAACACTGAGCATTTCACCCTGATTAACACGTGTTGGATTATAACGTGTCAGTAGAAGATGCTGTTTAACCGGCTCTAGCCCTTGTTCAGCACGCAAGGATTTAGAATCTAGAATCCCTAAGATGCGGTCAGAATCACGAACAGAGGATACTTCAGGGTTTGTGGTGACAATCGCCTCATCGGCATAATACAGCGCCATCAATGCGCCTTGTTCAATCCCAGCAGGCGAATCACATATAATGAATTCAAAGCCCATATCATTGAGCTCATTAAGAATACGCTGTACCCCATCTTTTGTTAGGGCATCTTTATCTCGTGTTTGTGACGCGGGAAGAATAAACAAGTTTTCATTGCGTTTATCTTTGATCAACGCTTGGTTTAGCGTAGCTTCACCATTAAGTACATTGACGAAATCGTAAACGACGCGACGTTCACAACCCATGATCAAATCTAGGTTACGCAGACCGATATCAAAATCGATCACCGCCGTCTTTTTTCCTTTTAAAGCCAACCCAGACGCAATAGCTGCGCTGGAGGTGGTTTTGCCTACTCCACCTTTTCCTGATGTTACAACAATAATGCGTGCCATCTAATTAGTTTCCTTTCGAATCTAAATCGTAAGTAATTCAAAATACAGTGATTCTTCGCTTAAACTTAGCATCACTTTCTTTTGCCAAAACTCACCATCAATTTGATCACTTAGCCAATAATTTCCAGCGATGGAAACCAGCTCAGCTTGTAAATCATGACAAATAATTCTGGCCTCTTTTTGCCCACTGGCTCCCGCAATAGCTCGACCGCGTAGCGTGCCATGAATATGGATAGAGCCATCGGCGATAACCTCAGCCCCTGGGCTAACATGGTTTAAAATGACCAAGTCGCCATCTTTTGCATACACCTGTTGCCCAGAGCGAATTGGGGTTCGGATAATTTTTGTCGGTGTCATTGGTGCAGGCGCTTGTAATGGGGTATTACTGGCCGTCATCACAGCGAACCCAGCGTTAAAGGCTTCCGTTTGGCAACGTTTATCTCTACAGCCAGTAATACCCACGGGGACAAAACCTGCTTCAAGAATGCCATTCTTTAGCATAGCAAAATCAATGTCACCCACCACTTTATCAATATTTAAAACAATGGGCGCGTTCGCAAAAAAAGCGGGCGCTTGCTCGGTTTTTTGCTTGAGAAAATCGACCGTGGTGTCTACTTGGTTATCAGAAAGGTGTAACACAGACAAAGTAAAACTGCGGCCTTTTAGGTCAGGTATATTTGACATCGTAACGTTGACCTCAATAAACGCTTGTTCTATACCTAAGCAGACACATTTTCAGCGCACAGTCACCCCAGCGATAGCGAGGTTACTTGGGTATACAACAATTAGCGTTGTCGGAGACTATAAGTGTCATGTTATATTCAGCGCCTTGGTACAGCAAGTTATCTTGCGGTCAATTCAGTGATTTCCTCGCAATTTTAGTGGGGAATATCTGAAATGAGAGAAAATCCACACGCAATGTGGGAAAATTCAATGAAAAGGGTTGGCATGCTTTGTTCTATCTATAAAAGTTCTAAAAAAGAAGGTACTTATCTCTATATTCCAAAGAGAGACGATTTTTCACAGGTTCCTGACACTTTAATGCAGACCTTTGGTAAACCTATTTTTGTGATGCTGGTAAACCTTGCGAGTCGCCAATTGGCTCATGTGGATGTGGAAAAAGTCAAAGTGGCACTAGAACAGCCGGGGTTCTTTTTACAACTGCCACCACCACCAGAAAATTTACTAGAACGCTATAAAGAACAAAAAGAACAACTTTCGTGATTCGGAAGGTTTGAGGAGAATATCTTGAAAAAAATCTTGTCAGTTATGCTTGGTTTGACGTGTTCATTTCCATTATTGGCCAATCCAGTCAGTTTTGAACAATATCTTGAAGGGTTAAAGCAAGAAGCGCGTCAAGAAGGTATTTCTGAATCTATTTTAACGGAGGCTTTTGCTAATGTAGAGCATCGTCCTCGAGCCGTGACCGCTGATCGCAATCAACCAGAGAAACGTTTAACACTAGACGAATATATTCCTCGTGCTGTACCGAACTGGAAAGTTGATCAGGCCCAATCGCTATATGAGAAGCATTATGATGAGCTGCAACGCATTGGGAAACAGTATGGGGTTCATCCTCGCTTTATTGTGGCGCTGTGGGGGGTTGAAAGTAATTTTGGTCGCTTTACTGGCAATTACTCTGTGGTCGATGCGTTGGCCACGATGGCTTATGATGGGCGGAGAGAAGCTTTCTTTCGCAAAGAAACGATAGCAGCGTTACAGATTTTGCAGCAAGGCCATATTAGCGCACAAGAGATGAAAGGTTCTTGGGCAGGTGCGATGGGGCAATGTCAGTTTATGCCCAGCTCGTTTTTGGCTTATGCAGCCGATGGTGACGGGGATGGTCGAAAAGATATTTGGGGTACCAAAGCCGATGTATTTGCGTCCACGGCGAATTACCTGAGTCAGTCTGGGTGGGATGATCAATACACGTGGGGGCGACAAGTAAAAATCCCGAAAGGTTTTGATCGTAACCTAGAAGGGCGGCAGCCAGAAAAAGGCAAGTATCTAAAAGAGTGGAGTCAACTTGGGGTGACGCGCTATGACGGTCAACCTTTGCCTAAGTTGAAAGAAGATATCCAAGCATGGTTGATTATTCCAGATGATGAGCAGGGGCGAATTTATTTGGTTTATAACAATTATAATGTACTGATGAAGTGGAACCGTTCACATTATTTTGCACTGGCAGTTAGCCATCTCGCCGATAGAATTAAGTTTTAACTCAAACGGGTATTTTTATTTAAAGGGCTGGCAGACAGCCCTTTTTGATCATGAAAGCAGGAGTGAATGTGTTGTCAGAACGTGCCGGACAGATGGTTATCTTTGCTGCATTAGTGAAACAACAAGGATTTACCGCAGCGGCAAAAACATTGGGTGTATCGGTGTCTCATGTCAGCAAGCAGTTAGCACAGCTGGAAGCGTCATTAAATGCAAAACTTATTCAGCGAACCACACGCAGTTTTACGATCACTGAAACGGGGCAAGCATTTTATCGTCATTGTGATCAACTGGTAAACATCATCGATACTGCACAGTCTGAGGTGGAAAGTCGGCGTGATGAAGTTTCCGGGTTATTAAAGCTGGGGTTATCACAATCCTTTGGTACGTTGCATATTCTTCCGGCTTTGGAAGCATTGCGTCAGCAGTATCCTAAATTACAAGTTGAAGTGCATTTATTCGATCACAAAGTGGATATGTTACAAGAAGGGTTAGATCTCTGGATCACCAGTAATGAACATATACCTGAGGGGTATGTCGCTCAACGCTTGGCTGATTGTCAGTTTGTTGTCGCCGCTTCACCGGATTACTTATTGCAACATTCTGCACCGAAAACCCCCCATGATTTGCTCGCGCATAATTGTTTAATTTATCGCAGTTGGGAACGTGATTATACCCATTGGTCGTTTGCGAATGCTCAACATCAGTTAACCATCCAAGTCTCCGGAAATTATTCTGTCGATCTTGCTGAGGCTGTGCGAGATGCCGCCGTTGCAGGATGGGGGATTGCCTACTTAGCGACGTATTTAATTCGAGATGAATTTCGCCAAGGTAAGTTGATTCAGTTATTGCCAGATTGGCATGCTAACCAAGTCATGCCGTTTTATGCGGTCTATCCTAGCCGACAACACATGCCAAAAAAAATCACAGCAGTGATCGAATTTATCAAAGCGAAAATTGGTTCACCCTGTTATTGGGATGCTCGCCTGGCTCCATACCTTCGCTCTGGGCTCTCCTAGCGTATTGCAAGGAAACATTATTTCCTCACTGATAAATACTGTTTCTATATAGAAATAATATAATTAAGCAATCGTTTAGTTTTTTAAAATTCAATGAGTTAGCGTTTGACTGTCATGACGATGATTTTTGTTTCTACTCTATTAACATTTGCGACTTGCGCATTCTTATTTGAAGAATAGAATCCCACGCCTTCCCTTATTGATAAACTTTCGGATTCTTTTCATGAGCTCACTTCTTGGTGTTGCCGCGATTTTATGTATCGCTTGGCTGCTTTCTACAAATAGAAAAAATATTCAATTGAAAACCGTCATTCCAGCATTTTTGCTGCAAGTGGGTTTTGCTCTATTGGTACTGTATGTTCCGATGGGGAAAGGGGTATTAAATCAGGTGACAGGAGCCGTATCACATCTGATTGATTATGGACAAGAAGGGATTAACTTTATTTTTGGTGGTCTAGCCAGTAGTAGCATTGGGTTTGTGTTCGCGATTAATGTGCTGGGGATTATCATCTTTTTTTCCGCACTGATTTCTGGCCTTTATCACCTTGGGATCATGCCTAAAGTGATTAACCTGATTGGCGGAGGAATACAGAAGCTTTTAGGGACAGGGCGAGCGGAGTCATTATCTGCTACGGCTAATATTTTTGTTGGAATGATTGAAGCGCCGCTGGTGGTTAAGCCTTATTTAAAACACATGACGGATTCTCAATTTTTTGCGGTCATGACTTGTGGGCTAGCCTCGGTCGCAGGAGGGACTTTAGTCGGTTATGCCTCATTAGGCGTTAACTTGAATTATTTGATTGCGGCAGCATTTATGTCTGCACCAGCGGGCCTATTAATGGCAAAAATATTAGTGCCAGAAACAGAGCTTCATGCTTTGCAACAGGCCGATGATGAGGTTGAAATTCCGAAGGCGACCAATGTGGTTGAAGCCGTCGCCGATGGGGCGATGTCAGGTTTAAGAATTGCGGTAGCGGTGGGGGCAACGTTACTGGCATTTGTCAGTGTGATTGCATTACTTAATGGTTTACTCGGTTGGGCTGGCAACTTGGTGGGCATCGAGCTCAGTTTTGAGCTGATCTTAGGCTACTTATTCGCACCTATCGCTTGGTTGTTGGGTATCCCATGGAATGAAGCAATAACGGCAGGGGCTTTGATTGGTAATAAAATCATTGTAAATGAATTTGTGGCTTTTATTCAGTTAATGAACGTACAGTCTCAATTGAGTGAACATTCTCAGGCGATTGTGACTTTTGCCTTATGTGGTTTTGCGAATATTTCAACGATGGCCGTATTGATTGGTGGGCTCGGTAGTTTGGTTCCTGAGCGACGTAGTTTTATTTCTCAATACGGTTTTCGCGCAATCAGTGCGGGAGTGTTAGCGAATTTAATGAGTGCCGCTTTAGCTGGCGTGATTCTTTCTTTTTAAAACATCAAACGGCGACACTGAATGTGGTCGCCGTTCTTTTTTCGCCCCTGTAACGAATTGGCGAGTGAATTATTGGTGGCTGTCTTGAGTATGAAATTGCTCACAAGCCATCAGTGTATTTTCAATTAAGCTGGCCACGGTCATTGGGCCAACCCCTCCTGGAACCGGCGTAATAAAACTGGCCCGAGTGCTCGCTACATCGTAATCGACATCTCCCACTAATTTACCGGTTTCTAATCGATTAATACCGACATCAATCACCACCGCACCTTCTTTTATCCAATCTCCTGGAATAAAGTGAGGTTTACCGACTGCGACCACTAATACATCTGCTTGGCGAACGTGTTGCTCTAGATCTTTGGTAAAGCGGTGACAGGTTGTGGTGGTACAACCTGCTAATAGCAGCTCTAACGTCATCGGCCGACCCACGATATTAGATGCGCCAACAATTACAGCATGCTTACCGCGCAAGGGAATGTTGTAACGATCTAATAGCGTGATGATACCTTTTGGTGTACATGAACGTAAGGTTGGGATTCGCTGAGCTAAGCGACCGACATTATAGGGGTGAAACCCATCAACATCTTTATCTGGCAGAATTCGCTCTAGTACTTGTGTGGTGTCAATACCAGCTGGTAAGGGGAGCTGGACCAAAATGCCATCAATACTGGTATCGGCATTTAAGGTATCAATTAAGGCCAATAACTCAGCTTCGCTGGTATTTGCCGGAAGGTCATAAGATTGAGATACAAAGCCGACTTCTTCACATGCACGACGTTTGCTACCGACATAGACTTGGGAAGCGGGATCTTCTCCAACCAGTACCACAGCGAGCCCTGGTGCTCGTCGCCCTGCCTCTATCCGTGCTTTAACGCGAGCGGCAACTTCCGAACGCACCGTTTGGGAAATTAACTTTCCATCAATATTTTGAGCCGTCATGACTTTCCTTACTTACTCATTGGTAGCCAAAAATTTTGCGCGAATTGTCGCAGATATCAAAATAAATATCCACAGGCAATCGTTTGCTTTGTTGGGGTTTTAATCGATGATGATTCATGAGATAAAAATGGATAAATACTGTTGTTCACCCTCGGTGAAGAGTTGATGGAATAAAGCATGAAAAATGAGCGATAAAAAAGAGAATTGAATGTCCTCTTGCTTCTAATTTAGACACTTAACACAAAACTTAAGATAAAGCCGTTGATTTAACGCATTGAACTCGTATAATCCCCTCCCTGTAGCGCGCCCTTAGCTCAGTTGGATAGAGCACGTGCCTTCTAAGCATGTGGTCACAGGTTCGAATCCTGTAGGGCGCGCCATTTATTTCAGGCGCTAGCAAGAAGATTCTTGCTAGCGCCTTTTTCATTTCTGTTCTTTGTTAGCATGATGGATCCATCCACGACCAGTACTGCAAAAACAACGATGATCATAAAAAGCTCATCATATACGCCGTAATAAAAATACCTGCACCATAAGCTAGGTGTGCCAAGAGGCTCAATAAGCGTGACTTCCAAGGATGCGGTGTTTTACAGGCGGCAATTCCGAACCCTAAGCAGGGTTGAATGATGAAAAATGGAAAAATAATGGTGACGATACCCGTCACTAAACTCGGTATCATAGTTGGGTTTTTCAGCCACTCAGCACCCATGATCAGCACGTGAATAAGGGCGAACATTATCCCTATAGCGTAGTGTAAAAACCAACCCAACTCCGTTTCTCTGGTGGCTGGGGAGGTATTCATTATTGGGGTGTGAACCCATTGCCCACTAGGAATATAGAGAACCCATCGAGCGACAAGGGCATAGTTTAAAGATGGAATACCCAATAGTTTTTTTTGAATCCAAGCCCATAAATCCATAATAAAGGTTGCGCCAAGGCCAATAACTATAATTTGAAACCAAACTAAAAGTGACATTCTTTCCTCCAAAGTTTCACTAGGTTTAACTGGTTGTAATGGGAAAGTCATGGTACAACTTAAAGTT
>NZ_SGOM01000001.1 GCF_022113815.1 Vibrio cincinnatiensis | reverse complement strand
TGCGACACTAGCTCAGTTGGTAGAGCGCAACCTTGCCAAGGTTGAGGTCACGAGTTCGAACCTCGTGTGTCGCTCCAAAATTAAAAGCCTCGACGAATGTCGAGGCTTTTTTGTTTTTGATTGCATTATTAGGCTATAGGTTTGGGTGAAAATTTTCACACCAGCACGGTTAAATTAGAATGTTTTCATCATCCATACATCACAGCCATTATGCTCAGTACCTGGCATGGGCTCAGAAAGAAGGGTAAAACCAAGGGTTTGATAAAGATGAATTGCACTCTCCATTGTTGATAGTGTGTCTAAGTAGCATTGTGTGAAACCTTGATGCTGTGCAAAAGAAAGGCATTGCTCTGCGATCGCTTTACCAATGCCGTACCCACGACTTTCTGGTAGTAAGAAAAGCTTTTTCAACTCACACAGCGAATGGCTACCGTTGAAAGGAGCAATACCTCCGCCACCCATTAGTTGTCCATTCAATGTCGCTATCCAGTAACCACTTTTATTTTCTTGTCGGTAGTGTTGGCTCATACGATTGACTTCTGCGTCGGAAGGGCCGAATCCCTCACCAATAGCCCCAAATTCTGCGCCAACGGTTTTAATAATATTGGCCAGTGATTGATCAAATTCGCTGCTGATAGGGAAAATCTCTATTTTCATTTACAACCTCAATCGTGTTTGAATAAATGGGGGATCGCTTGAAAGCGCGTACTAGTATACCCAAATAGTTTGACGATGCAGATAAGTAGTTAGCCCTTGGTAATGGTGAGTATGAACATAGCTCAGTTTCGGTCACTTCAAATAAAGTGAAGTGAAACCTAAATTTAAAAGAACATGAGTGATAAAGGGATGGATATAATTGTTATTAATATGGGAACAAAGTGTTTTTCATTTGCGTAAAAGTCCCTTTGACTACGATTTCAATTTGGCTTTGACAGCGGCTTTCGTTACTATGTACAGCTACTTAAAAACCAAGAATCCCTTATTCCCTTTACGGGCTCCTTAAGGACACTGCTCATCAGCAGACGAGGAAACAATGCAACATCTACAACAGATTATTGCTAACGCGACTGTAGCGATTGACGCTGCTGAGTCGTTGGTTGCACTGGACGAAGTGCGTGTTCAGTATCTGGGCAAAAAAGGTGAGTTAACCGCTCAACTGCAAAGTCTAGGTAAATTACCCCCCGAAGAGCGTCGTACTGCCGGCCAAGAAATTAACGTTGCGAAAGAAATGGTACAAAAAGCCATTGCTGCACGTAAAGATAGCCTGCAACGTGCAGAGCTTGAATCGAAGTTAGCGGCAGAAACGATTGACGTTACTTTGCCTGGACGTCGTATTGAAAATGGTGGTTTGCACCCTGTAACCCGCACTATCGAGCGTATTGAAAGCTTCTTTGGTGAACTGGGCTTTACCGTTGAGTCTGGTCCTGAAATCGAAGACGATTTCCATAACTTCGATGCTCTGAACATCGCCGATGATCACCCAGCACGTACTGATCACGATACCTTCTTTTTTAATCCCAAGTTAATGTTGCGTACTCACACGTCAGGCGTACAAATTCGTACTATGGAAGAAAACCAGCCACCACTGCGTTTCATCGCACCTGGCCGTGTTTACCGTAACGACTACGACCAAACGCACACGCCAATGTTTCACCAGGTGGAAGGCATGCTGGTTGACGAAAACGTCAACTTTGCGCAGCTGAAAGGCATTCTGCACGACTTCCTGTGCAACTTCTTTGAAGAAGATTTGGAAGTGCGTTTCCGTCCGTCTTACTTCCCATTCACTGAGCCTTCAGCCGAAGTGGACGTGAAAGGTAAGAATGGTAAATGGCTGGAAGTACTGGGCTGCGGTATGGTGCATCCAAATGTATTGCGCAGTGTGGGTATTGACCCTGAAAAATACTCTGGTTTCGCCTTCGGTATGGGCGTCGAGCGTCTGACCATGCTTCGTTACGGTGTGAACGACCTGCGTGCATTCTTCGAAAACGATCTTCGTTTCCTAAAACAGTTCAAGTAATCCAGAGGTTTAATCACAATGAAATTCAGCGAATCTTGGCTTCGTGAGTGGGTTAACCCAGCGGTTACCACTGGCGAGCTTACTCATCAAATTACGATGGCCGGCTTGGAAGTTGACGACGTCCTTCCTGTTGCGGGTACTTTTACTGGCGTTAAAGTGGGCCACGTTGTGGAATGTGGTCAGCACCCAGATGCCGACAAACTGCGTGTGACAAAAGTGGATGTGGGCGAAGAAGAACTGCTCGACATCGTATGTGGCGCGCCAAACTGCCGTCAGGGCCTCAAAGTCGCGGTTGCGACGGTTGGCGCTGTACTGCCAGGTGATTTCAAAATTAAAAAAGCGAAACTACGCGGCCAGCCTTCTCATGGTATGCTGTGTTCTTTCTCTGAACTGGGCATTGATGTTGAATCCAACGGCATCATGGAACTAGCGGAAGATGCCGTTATCGGTACGGATTTCCGTGAATTCCTGGCGCTGGATGACGTCACCATCGATGTTGACCTGACCTCAAACCGCGCCGACTGTTTCAGCCTGCGTGGCATGGCACGTGAAGTGGGCGTATTGAACCGAACGGATGTGGCTGAGCCTGCCGTATCACCCGTTGCACCCACGATTGATGCGAACATTTCGATTGAAGTGAAAGCGCCAGCGGCGTGTCCTCGCTACCTTGGTCGCATTGTGAAGAACGTGAACGTTCAAGCGCAAACGCCATTGTGGATGCAAGAAAAATTGCGTCGTTGTGGCATTCGTTCCATCGACCCAATCGTCGACATCACTAACTACGTGATGCTTGAGCAAGGCCAGCCAATGCACGCATTTGATCTGGCGAAGATCGAAGGCGGCATCGTGGTGCGTCTGGCTGAGCAAGGCGAGAAACTTACACTGCTGGACGGCAACGAAGCGGAACTTAATGCCGACACACTGATCATTGCTGACCACAACAAAGCGCTGGCAATTGCGGGTATCTTTGGTGGCGAGCACTCAGGTGTGAGCACTGAAACCAAAGACGTGCTGCTAGAATGTGCCTTCTTCGCTCCGGATCATATCCGTGGCCGCGCACGCAGCTACGGTCTGCACACCGATTCTTCAATGCGTTTTGAACGTGGTGTGGACTACGCACTGCAATTTGCTGCGATGGAACGTGCAACTCAGCTTCTGATCGATATCTGTGGTGGCGAAGTTGCGCCAGTGGTTGCGGCTGAATCTGATGCCGATCTGCCAAAACCGAACACCGTGGCTCTGCGTCGAACGAAACTAGACAACCTGCTGGGTCACCACATCGCGGATGCGGACGTGGTTGAAATCCTGCAACGTTTGGGTATGACCGTTGAAATTACTACGGAAGGCTGGGCAGCGACAGCGCCAACTTGGCGTTTTGACATCGCCATCGAGCAGGATCTGGTGGAAGAAGTGGGCCGTATCTACGGTTACGACAATATTCCCAACCAAGCTCCAGCGGCTGCGCTGAACATGAACCTGCACAAAGAAGCAAACCTGCCTCTGAAACGCGTTCGTGATCTGCTGGTGGATCGTGGTTACCACGAAGCCATTACATACAGCTTCGTTGAGCCAGAGCAGCAAAAACTGATCGTGCCAGATGTTGAGCCTTTGATTCTGCCAAACCCAATCTCAGCAGACATGTCTGCCATGCGTTTAAGCTTGATTCAAGGTCTGTTGAACACTGTGGTTCATAACCAAAAACGTCAGCAACCACGCGTTCGCCTGTTCGAACAAGGTCTGCGTTTCATTCCGGATCAAGCAGCTGAAAACGGCATGCGTCAAGAGCCGATGTTGGCGGGCGTTATCTCTGGAGCTCGTAGTGAAGAACATTGGAATATCGAGACAGCAACCGTTGATTTCTTTGACCTGAAAGGCGACGTGGAAGCGATTCTGGAACTGACTGCAAACGGCAAAGCATACAGCTTCGCTGCGGCAAAACACCCAGCGCTGCACCCAGGCCAATCTGCTGCGATTGTTCTGGATGGCAAAACGATCGGTGTGATCGGGACGGTTCACCCAGAGCTTGAGCGTAAATTTGGTCTGAATGGCCGCACCATCGTGTTTGAAATCGAATGGTCAGCGATCAACAGTAAAGTCATTCCAGAAGCCGTGGCTCTTTCTAAATTCCCATCAAATCGTCGTGATATTGCTGTGGTTGTTGATCAAACGATTGCTTCTGGTGATATTGTTGATGCATGCCGAGTGGCGGGTGGAGAATTACTGAAAGAAGCAAAACTTTTTGACGTTTATGTTGGCAAAGGGGTTGCAGAAGGGAAGAAGAGCTTAGCTATTGCTTTGACACTTCAATCTTCAGAACGCACTTTGGAAGAGGCCGATATTGCTGCAGCAGTAGACAATATCGTCAAGGTGGTTTCAGAACAATTCTCTGCTACGCTACGAGATTAATCGTTCACTAACGGTTATTCATTCAAAAAGAGCAAGGCTGTGGCTTTGCTCTTTTTTTTTAGCCAGTGTTGCGCTTTCAGTGACTTCATTTAGCTTTAGGTATACAATCATTTTCAGCAAGTTTATGATTTTTCTGCTTATTCATGTATTTTTTATAATAGAGATAAAATGGAGCTGAATTTTTACATTCAGAATAAAATAGCAAAAATATTGTTTTGTTATTTTAAAATTCTACTG
This sequence comes from Vibrio cincinnatiensis, assembly GCF_022113815.1. Classification (GTDB taxonomy): domain Bacteria; phylum Pseudomonadota; class Gammaproteobacteria; order Enterobacterales; family Vibrionaceae; genus Vibrio; species Vibrio cincinnatiensis_A. The sequence continues at coordinate 638,023 of NZ_SGOM01000001.1, read as the reverse complement.
TTTCTTTTGTTTTATGTTTTTATTTTTTATTTTGTGAGAATTTAAGAGTAAAAATCCAACTTGTTGAATATGCTTTAATTATTTAGTTAAATAAAAAAGTTGGCGAAAATCATAAGCTTGACATACACTTTTGTTTAAAGCCGATATGTCTTTGATTGGCTAAGCAAAAATTGCTTTGGTGCTGCTTGAAGCAGCAAGGTTAAACCTAGCTTTGAGGGAAGTTTTATGGCGCTCACAAAAGCCGATTTGGCTGAAAACCTGTTCGAAAATCTAGGATTTAGTAAACGGGATGCCAAGGATACGGTTGAAGTGTTTTTTGAAGAAATTCGTAAAGCACTGGAAAGCGGCGAACAGGTTAAACTGTCCGGTTTCGGTAATTTTGATCTACGTGAAAAGAATGAACGACCTGGTCGAAATCCAAAAACGGGAGAGGATATTCCAATCACTGCTCGACGTGTCGTAACGTTCCGCCCAGGGCAGAAACTAAAAGCCCGAGTCGAGAACATTCAAGTCGAAAAATAAGACCGAGCATAAGGCCACGAATTAACGTGGCCTTTTTGTTATTACTCTCTACCGGCAAAAGCGGTAGAGAGTAATAGTAATGATAATAGAAGAAAGCATGAGTTATGCTGCTTGGATATTGGTTGTGATGTATGGCAACCAAGCTTGTTGATATAGGTTGAATGATTCTGTGCGGAATCGTTTGATTTGTGCACTTTCCCAAAGGCTGAGAGGTCGTTGCTCTTGGTTTGCTTGACGTTCAATTTGTTGGATCTGCTCATATAAAGCATGTTCGGGGCCACTTTTCACATCAGCGATGGCTTTTAAATGAAATTGCACTTCGGCAATAATTTTAGTTTTAGGTAATTCGACCAACACGTTGAGATCTCGATAACCAGACGGAGCGGGCGATTTAAAGCGGTTTTTTACTTTCACAATGGTCGCTTCGCGGCCTAGTGCTTCATACGCTTCAACTAAGCTTGGAACGTCATCTGCAATCATGGTTGCTCGGGCAAGGTCTGTGATGCGTTCTGCTTGTCCAGCCAATTCCAGTGTGACTTTTTCGCGGGCTCTCTGTTGCGATTTTACTCCGGAAAAGTGCGCCTGAGTTGAGGTTAACATTGCGGTACTTTTACACAATGTTTCGAGTTCATGTTGAGCTTGGTGTGCTTTACTATAGAGCACATCAAAATCATTGTAAGGTTGGATCATAGTATGGTAAGTCGTTTTAATACCATACAGGCCACTTAAGCTGTGTTTAAACCGCTGGGCATTAATCTGATTTTGGTACTCTCCTTGTGGCTCTTGTGAGGATGAATTGATGACCGGAATGGCTGCGGCAAAGGCTGGTGCTCGGCTTAGCGTGAGCAGCATAAGTGCCGTGGTTCTCAGCAATAGACTCATTCACTCTCCTTAACTTATGTGGTTTAGGTCAAAAGTAGAACCTAGAAGCATCCTAATCCAACAAAAAAGTCGTTACTTAGAGTATTGGGTCTATGAAAGAAAACTCAACGTTGTCTCTCTTTCATTTCTGTAGAGTGAGTTATTGGTCACAATAATTAGAAGCGTAAAAATGAAATCCGTTCCCTTGATAAATGTAACAAAAGATGAGGCAGCGCATTGCTATCGTAATTTGTCACAATTGGGTATGCTAGGCCTTTTTTGAGTTAAAGTGTTGTGATGAGCGATCTTGAATTTTGGCATAATAAATGGGCAATGAATCAAATTGGGTTTCACTTAATGGAAGTAAATCCATTATTGATGGAGTATTGGTCAGCAACAAACCCTCAGCGCCAAGATAAAGTCTTGCTGCCTTTATGCGGTAAAAGTGAAGATTTAGTTTGGCTTGCCGAGCAGCATGATGATGTTCAAGGGGTTGAGCTAAGCTCAATAGCGGTTCGCGCTTTCTTTGCCGAACATTTTTATACACCACTGGTGACGGACTTATCGGCTTACCATACCTCTTATCAGTTTGATGAACTCTGCTTGTATACGGGGGACATTTTTACTGCACCTCTTCAACCTGTGGATATTATTTATGATCGTGCTGCACTGGTTGCGTTGCCGGAAACTAGGTGGAATGAGTATGTTAAACGGCTACTTTCTTTACTAAACCCTGGTGGGCGAATTTTATTAGTGACACTTGACTATGAGCAAGGCGAGCTGAATGGGCCTCCATTTAGTGTTTCTGAAGCCGCAGTTCATCGATTATTTTCCGGGCTTTCTATTAAAAAATTGCATCGGGATGAAGTGGGGGTACCGCATCCGAAACGCGCGCAAAAAGGGCTAAGTCGTTTTGCAGAAGAAGTTTGGTTGATTGAGCGAAATGAGCACTAACGTTCATGAAATACCCAAGCCAATACAAAGGCTTGGGTATAGAAAAGAGGGTTAGTAATGGATCTTAACCGATTTTACGCTTTCTATGGCGCGTTCAGTCGCTTGCGTTGTATCTTTACCGCGAGTCAGAGCAACACCTAAGCGGCGGCGACCATCAATATCCGGTTTTGCAAATAAGCGAAGCTGAGCGGTTGGAATACTTAATGCGTCATCGAGTCCAGAAAATTTCACATCACGGGAGGTTCCTTGACCTAACAGTGCGGCAGATGCCGATGGCCCATATTGAGTGATTTTCCCGATAGGGAAGCCTAGAAAGGCACGTACATGCAGTGCAAATTCGGAAATATCTTGTGAGATAAGGGTAACCATTCCGGTATCATGTGGGCGAGGGGAAACTTCATTAAAGATAACTTGATCGCCTTTGATAAATAGTTCCACACCAAAAATACCGTAACCACCGAGTGCATTCACAATCTCTTCTGCGACGTATTCTGCTGCTTTTAAGGCATTTTCTGACATGACTTGAGGTTGCCAAGATTCGCGGTAATCACCTTCTTCTTGACGGTGCCCGATAGGCGCGCAGAAATGTACCCCATCAACCGCTCGAACAGTCAGGAGTGTAATTTCATAATCAAAATCAACAAACCCTTCCACAATGACGCGACCAGCACCACTGCGTCCACCTTCTTGTGCATATTGCCATGCAGGCTCAATATCTTCAGTCTTTTTAAGGATACTTTGCCCCTTACCTGATGAACTCATCACTGGCTTACACACGCAAGGAAGGCCAACTTGTTCTACCGCAGAGACAAATTCTGCGTAACTGTCTACAAATTGATAAGGTGAGGTTGGCAGAGAGAGTTGTTCAGCAGCCAGACGGCGAATCCCTTCACGATTCATGGTTAAGCTTGTTGCATTAGCCGTCGGGACAACCGTTACGCCTTGAGCTTCGAGTTCCAGCAGCTTCGCTGTAGCGATCGCTTCTACTTCCGGGACAATATAATGCGGCTTTTCTAACTCAACAATTTGTTGCAATGCTTGGGGGTTGAGCATATCGAATACATGGCTACGGTGAGCTACCTGCATCGCAGGGGCATTGGCATAGCGATCACAAGCAATCACTTCTAAACCTAGGCGTTGACATTCAATGGCTACTTCTTTTCCTAGCTCACCTGAGCCAAGTAAAAGAACACGAGTTGCACTATTGAGAGTTGCGGTCCCCAACATAAAGAATCCTTATTAATCATGCATATAGTGTGAAGTCATCTGCGATGAGGGTTAATGATACAAAGACTTCACTATACCGAGAGCGAAAACAGCGGCCATGATACTGGAAAGGTAAAAAAAAGAAAACGTTTGCCTTTAGGGAGGAATCAAATCTTAACGCATCATAAACCGCTCAGAATGAAAGTTATTTGGTGCTAATCCAGCATCAATCAGTGCGTTTTTCATGCTTTGTGAAAAAGCCATGGGGCCGCAGAAAGAGATACTCAACTCCGATAAATCTCGCCCTTGCGTAATCTCTTTTGCACTTAAATATTCATGGTTACCTGCAGTATAAATGTGCAATTGAATGTTGTGCAGAGGAGCTATCATGGTTTGGATTAATTCAACAAAAGCCGTTTGTTGCCTCGTTTCTCGACAATAGTACAAATCGATTTGATGGTTTGAGTTTGAGGCTTTTTGACTCAAGGCTTGTATCCAAGCGATAAAAGGGACAATACCAATGCCAGCTCCAATCCATACTTGATGCGTGGCTTGTGGAAGGCAGAAACGTCCGTAACCACCTTCAACGGAAACGGGTTGACCGAATGTTAAACTGTGATAGAGCTGGTGAGTGTAATCGCCGAGATCTTTGATAGCGAATTCTACTTGCTGAGAAAAAACATCATATTTTAGGACAGAAAACGGGTGGGCGGGTTCACCATCAAGAAAGTCAAGATAGGCAAATTGACCCGCAGTGTATGCCATAGGGGTGTCAAGTGTGATACCAATATGCAGAACTCGATACTGGCTTTGTGGTTCATTGATGTGCTTTAGATAAGAAACCTGTCCTTGAACTTTACGCCTTTTCCCAATTTGCCCACTCAGTGAAATAAAGGCGCATATTGATCCTAAAAGCGCTGCACCCCAAACCAGAAGGTTCATACCAAGTGCACTGGGTTGATTGTCTAATAAAATGATCGAATGAAAAGCCCCCGCTAAAAAGAGAGCCCCTGCTAATTTGTGGGTAAAACGAAATTTCCGATAACTGATACTTTGAATTAAGCTAATAGCGATAACTGCCGTTAAACAGTAAAAACTCAATTCGCCAATTGTCTTGGCAAGATGTGTCCAGTTAATCAGATCTAATGATTGTGCGAATTGGGCTCGGCGTTGAGGTCGTTCAAGGAGGTTAAAACGGATCAACCAATGAGGAATTTCTACCAGTAGCCAGTGTATTACTAATGTGATACCAGCACGGATGCCTAGCCACTTGTGAATGGCATAAGCCTTATCCTGGCCATGCACATAGTTTTCGACTTTTGGTAGTCGTATGGCCAGTAACATCGCGAGTGCCATGTAAACGAGCCCTAACATACCACTCAGCAAAATGAACTGATGACGCCAATAGAAAAAGTGAGCATCCTCTGACCAAGTGAATACAAGGTTAGGTAACCATAGCAGCAAGACCAGTAGTGTTATTTTTTTCATCACAACAAATCCCTGTTTATTGTATGGTTAAATATTAGACCTGATAGATAGAGAAGGGTATCAGCTTTATCAAACCTTACCTTTCTTGACATAAGCTGACAAAGCGAGCAATTTTCAACCGTGGGTAAGTAAGAACAGGACGCCTTTGAATAGGATCTCTTATTGCTTTTGTCTAAATGTGGTTGTAAATCGAACAACTCATCTGTTTTGGTGATATATACATGAATAAAATCATTTTATTTATTGATTTTAACAACTAGTATTTTACCTATAACGATCAAGTAGTAGATGAGTACACAGCGATGCTTCGAACAATTAACTTAGAAATAAAAACAGCGTTGCTGTTTGCCGTAGGGTTAATCGGTGTGGTACTAAGTAGCTTATTTCTCACTCGGTATTTTTTTCTCTATAGCCTCTATGAATTAGAAAATATTGAAGTTCACCGAGCCAGTAACCAAGCATTATCGGTTGTAGAATCTGTTGTCCAACGGCAGGAAGAATCCTCTTATGATTGGGCGTATTGGGATGAAACCTACATGTTGCTGACCGATCGAGATCCGGGTTATGCCGAACGAAATTTAACAGAGGATGGTTTAGACGCGCTGGATTTAGACCTTGTGGCTTATATTCGTCCAAATAGAACGCTGTTACTCTCTTTTGCTCGGGAGACAGACCAATCTGTCCAACAAGCGAAGCAGTTATTACAAACGGAAGTACTGACACATTATTTGCAACAAATGGATAAGCAGTTAGATGCAAAAAAAAACAGTACAGCAAGCTTGGTCAGTATTGAACAGCAATTGTGGGCCATCAGCCTAACAGCTGTCAGAGATAGTGGTGGAGATACTGAAGCCGTTGGTTGGATGCTATGGGGGCAGAATTTAACAAACCGTTTTCCTCAGCATTATGAGCGAATCTTAATGGCAGATAACCAACTGTCAACCGATGAGCAAAGTGTGGCATTTTGGAATTCTGCTCAGCAAAGTGGGCATGATCATTTATTTATAGAGCGAACCGATCAACATCTCATTCATCATACTCTCCTAACTAATGATCACGGTAAGGCGATTGCGGTACTAAAAACCACAGAGCCGAGGCTCTATTATCAACGAGCGAAAAGCGTTTTTGTATTGCTTATTGTCGTTATGCTCGCAGTTACCAGTGCCATAGCGCTCATTATGTACGGTATTTTTTGGGTCACGGTGAGCCGACGTTTTAGTTATTTTGAACAAGGAATGCAAAATTTATTGAGTACGGTAGCCGCGCCTGAAAAAAACAATCATACCGATGAGTTTGATCGAATCACCCAATGGGTGAAAACTCTGGCTCTCTCTTCTTCACAAACAGAAGAGAAGCTGCAAGAAACCTTACAAAAATTCGATGTCCTTTATCATAGTCGCACGGTTGGAATGATATTGTTGACCGATAGAATCATTGTGGATGTAAGCCCTACGGTGCTCATGCTATTGGGGTTCCAGCGTGATCAACTTATCGGTCAGCCACTGAGTATGATTTGCGGCTGTAAACATACTCAGTGTGGTACAGAGCAACTGTATCATTCGATTAACCAAGGGCAATATCATTTTGAAACGACAATGAAGCGACATGATGGTTCAGACATTGCCTGCTCGGTTGAAGCCGCTTTGCTAAATGATGGTGAAAATTCATCCATTATGCTTTCAGTAAAAGATATCAGTGAGCAAAAGCAGCAGGCAGAATTAATTGAAACATTAAAACATTGTGATCCTGTTTCTGGTTTACTGAATCGGCAGACCTTGATGAAACGAGTGAATCACCGTATTCAGCAAGCGGAGACTACATTTAATGTGCTGTATCTATATGCATCACGCTTAAAAGAAATTGATGATGTATATGGGCACGATTACTACGACCGAATTGTTCAACATTTAGCGGCGACGTTGAAACGTCATTTCCCCGCTATGGAGATAGGCCGAATCAGTGAACAAGAGTTTATGATTTGGGCAGAGCAACCGACCCTTGATTTTGAGCGGGAAGGTAATCGCGTATTAATGGAATATCGCCAGAAAATCATGCTAGAAGATATAGAATGTGATATCGGCTTAAAAGCCGCATTGTTATCTTCTGCTATTGATTTTGAAAATTTTGAAAATTTATCGCACACCGGGTTGTATGCTGTCACACATGACAGCGGCACTAATACGTCTGTGACTCTGGTTCATGCGCAGCATTTTGAGCGAACTCAAGAGCTATTAGTGTTAAACCGAGATATTGTTGCAGCTTTAAAAAATGGTGAATTTACGGCGCATTATCAACCGATAGTGAAAGCTGAATCTGGTCAATTGGTTGGTTTTGAAGCATTGGCTCGTTGGACTCATCCAACATTAGGGATGATCTCCCCAGCGGTTTTTATTCCTCTGGCCGAGCAGAGAAAATTGATTGTGGAATTAGGCGAACAAATATTGGAGAAAGCGTGTCAGTTTATTCAACAAATTCAATGTGCGGATAAAACCCTCTCTTCCCACTTAAGTATTCATGTCAATATTTCTAGCCCTCATTTTCACCATAATAGTTTGGTGGAAACGTTACACAAGGTAATCGAGACTTATCACTTACTCCCTGGGCAGTTGGTTCTTGAGTTGACGGAGAGTATCTTGCTAGGAGCGGAAGATGATATTATTCACCGAATGGAGACCATTAAAGCATTAGGGGTTCAACTGGCACTGGATGACTTTGGTACGGGGTATTCCTCGTTCAGTTCACTCTGTAATTTCCCATTGGATATTGTGAAACTGGATAAATCCTACATTGATGGTTTAGAAACCAATAGTAAGGCCAAAAGCCTTATCCGAAATATTATCCATATGTCGAAAGAACTAGGAATGACCACCGTCGCAGAAGGCGTTGAAACAGCATCGCAGCTTAGAAAATTAACGGTATGGAATATTGATGAAATTCAAGGCTATTATTTTTATAAACCCATGACTGCAGAGCAAGCCTTTGAAAAATTTACGCTTTATTAAGTCCCTTATGAACGATGAGATTGTGGCTCACAATACTGTAATGGTCGCTTAATATGAATGGCACTATTAATTTGAGCCGCTGAGTTAAGCGGCTTTTGTCGATCTAAGATAATTTGATGATTACGAATTTAATCCGTTCACAGGTACGGCCCTGTGCCATTGTAAGTGAGCCTTGAAACATTGAGTATTTATCAAGGCTCACAAACTTTAAATGTTTATTGCTAGAGCGATAAATAGGACAGAGGAATATCTGGATTTATCGCTTCTAATGTGGCTTGAGTATCCGCCAAGTGGCTGATGGTGCCTTGCGACATTTCAATTAAAGCAGCCTCACGAATTTGTTCGAATGACTCTCTTGCCATTCGTAGTTGGATCAGTGCGACTTGTAGTGGCGGAAGGCTTGGATTGAATGCCGCATTTTCAGCATAAGCGCCGCTAAATTCTTGACCTGAAGCTGTGCGCAGAGCAACACCACTTAAGTTATTCGTGTAAGGGGCATGGCTACGGTTAAGGGCTCGTATGGCAGCTTGCAATAATGGCTCTTGGATATCGGTAAATAACCCATGATCCGTCTCTGACATTAGGCCAGAGGTAATACCGAGATCTCTCGGACCAAAGGATTCTGGGAGGTAATACTGCAGTGATTTTCCTTCGCGTTCAGGAAGTTGAATGGTCAACGTGTGTGAGCTTGTCAATTCATTCATAAACTGACGGCAGTGTCCACATGGGCTGTAGTTAACCGTAATATCCGTAATGCCTTGCTCACCTTTCATCCAAGCATGACTAATGGCGGCTTGCTCTGCGTGAATCGTCTGACCGAGCTGCACACCTGAGAATTCCATATTCGCCCCAAAATAAAGGTGGCCACTGATGCCACGCACGATCGCACCGACATAAAACTGAGAAATAGGGACATAAGCATAAGCCGCAGCAAGCGGGAGTAAAGCGACTCTTAATTCAGCATCGGTTAACTTTGAAATAGCAAGTAACTGGTTAAACTGTTCAGCAGACAGGGTTGCATCATATTTTTCAGTGAGCACGATCGGTGAGAGGTATTCGCTCACGGCCAATGGCAATTGTGCTAAAGCTTGTTCAATACGACGATTCATAATTTATCCTTATCCGTTTATTGAACTTCATTTTAGTGAATTGAGCGGTGCTTGCTGAGATCTGTGTCACGACTAGATATGTAATGGATTCTAATATTTCATAATTAGAGTGATATCACACATGGCGCAATCGGTATCCTTAGGTGAGCAGGCGTGGCTTATCCGTAGATAAGCCAAACACTAAATGCAAACAGGGTTGGGGCTAAAATGGATGTAATAATGCCGCAAACGACAAGGGCGAGTGAGCTAAATGCTGCATCCCGTGCATCTTTTTCCGCACAAGTTGCGGTACCGAGTGCGTGAGAAACGGTGCCTGTCGTTAGGCCTCTTGCGATGGGGTGGGTAATGTTAAGCAAGTTGTAAATAGGGTAGGCCATGATGGCACCAAAGAGGCCAACCAGTAGAACAAGAATGGCCGCAATCGCAGGTTCCCCTCCTAGGTTATTGGCAACTTCCATCGCAATGGGAGTGGTGACGGATTTTCCCATCAAGGCGGCGACTAATGATGTGTCTGCCTGCATCGATAACGCGATAAAACTGGCCGTAAGCATAGACATAATACTGCCGATACCACAGGCTAACATGATGATGCGCCAGTTAGAGCGAATTTGGGGGAGCTGTTCGTACAGTGGGTAGGCAAGTGCGACGACAGCAGGCTGTAGGAGATCGCTTATCCAATGATTATCAGCGTAGTAGGTATCAAACGGTACCTGAAGATAGATTAAGGTCGGGATTAAAATAGCAATACAGATCAACAGTGGGTTAACCAAAGGGGTTCGACATTTTTGTGCAACCCAACGAGCAAAGAAAAAGACCACTAATGTGACGAGTAACCACATCATTTTTCTCCTTTTTTAAGTAGCCGATCCAATACATAACCGAGTGAAACCAAAACGAGAACGGTGCCACCAATGGCACTGGCGAGGATTGGCCACAGGTTATTGAGCAACATATCGAAGTGAACCATTAACCCAACACTGATTGGGACAAACAGTAAGATCATGTAGCGGATAAAAAGATGAGCACTGGGTCTTACCCATTCAATGGGTACGAGCCCACTGGCTAATAAGGTGAAAAGAAATAATAAGCCGATAATACTGCCGGGAATGGCGATCCCCAACCAATGCTGTATGGTGATCCCAGCCCAGAGGCAGAGAAAGATTAACCCCATAGACACCAAGTATTGAGCGGCGGTTTTGAGGTGAAGAGTGATCGTATTCATGGTTAATTTTCACAATTAATAAAAGCGATTTTTAGCAAGCTAAAGATTCTACATAGCGATACACAGATTTGAGTATCGCCATTTTTTTCTCATCACTTTGGTGCTCTTGCACTAAGTTTTCTAAATTAAGCATATAGCTGGGTAGACGTGTTTCAAAATAATCTCGACAGTGATTAGCCCAGCGACGCTGCTCAGCATCATTAAGTGTCCAAGGATAATGACGAGCACGATAGCGAAAGAGCAGTGGGGCGATTCGCTGATCGCTAAATTGAATATCTAAGCTGCCGAGTAATTCAGGATGACTTGAGCGAATGATTTCCATGCCAGCTTTGTCAGAAGGGGAAAAGAACCCATCATACAGTTGGCTATCGACATCAACCGTGGTGGGAAATTCTCGTTCAATCGTAAATAGGGCAACTAATTTTTCTCGAATTTCTGGATGTTGACGAAGTAAGGCGAGATTTGCTAAGCATTGTTCACGATCAATCCCAATCACAGCGGCATTATCTGCAGTTAAGGTTTTTGCAGGCGCTAAAATCGGACATTTATTGAGATGCACCAATTTGATGGGCACCGGTAATTCATCTTCGGCCAACTCTTCACGTTTGGTGTAAAGACGTCGATGTAATTGCTCGACAGATAGCGTGAATAATGGTTCAGGATCTTTGGCTAAATCGACCACAATAACAGCATTCTGGTTGGTGGGATGCCATGTCATTGGAACGACCCAACTGGTGTATTGGCATTCTCGCCCCAACATGCCAGAAACATGCATTAAAGGCGTCATATTGACAATATCGACCAGATCGATCAGCTTACGTTTATGACGCATTGATAAAAAATAATCGAAAAGCTTAGGTTGGGCAGCTTTGATTTTTTTTGCGAGTTCGATGGTAGCGATGACATCGGCCATTGCATCATGTGCATTTTCATGTTCAATGCCATTTTCTTTTGATAGGTCTTCTAATTTAAAACTGGTAAACCCATCGTTATTTTCTGGCCAGTGGATCCCTTCCGGACGTAGCGCGTGACAGGCTCTCATCACATCTAATAGATCCCAGCGAGAGTTACCGTTTTGCCAACTCCACGCATAAGGGTCAAGAAAGTTGCGATAACAGGTATAGCGCGTCACCTCATCATCAAAACGAATGCTGTTATAACCTAGGCTAGTCGTATTGGGGGTGGCAAGTTCCGCATGAATCCGAGCAATAAACTCAGGCTCAGCTAGCCCTTCCTCCATCACTTTTTGTGGTGTAATTTTGGTGATTAACGCAGCCTCCGGCCCCGGTAGGTAATCACAAGGTAACTGGCAGTAAATCACTAATGGGTCACCGATAATATTGAAATCCATATCGGTACGGACACCGGCAAACTGACTGGGACGATCTTTCGCAGGGCTCGTTCCCCAAGTCTCATAATCAAAGAAGAAGAAAGTTGGCTGGTGTTGTTGCATGTGTGATTAACCCAGTAACGAAGAGGAGATGATGAGTATTAGAACATTCCACTCAAGACATGGCAATGATTGGACTGGGTGATAAAGCATAAGTTTAGAGAAAGAAAAAGCCGACCCGATTAAGGCCGGCTAACAGATGATAAGCCATTAAACGAACTTAAGCTTGTTGTTGTTCAGCTTCTGGTTCATGAATCTGCTTCATTAAGCGGCTCGTAATAGTACCGGCCGTCATTGAACCAGAAACGTTCAATGCGGTACGTGCCATGTCAATCAAAGGTTCTATCGAAATTAACAGGGCTGCGATGGTGACAGGTAATCCCATTGCTGGCAGTACAATCAGTGCGGCAAATGTAGCGCCACCACCAATACCTGCAATACCAAATGAGCTGATTGTGATCATCGCAATTAAAGAGAGCACAAAGTGAATGTCGAGTGGGTTTATCCCCATTGTGGGTGCAACCATCACAGCGAGCATGGCTGGGTAAATTCCTGCACATCCATTTTGGCCAATCGTTGCTCCAAATGAAGCTGAAAGGTTGGCGATGGCGGGTGGCACATTCAATTTCGTAATTTGTGCTTCAACATTCAACGGAATCGTGGCGGCAGAACTACGTGATGTGAATGCGAACGTTAATACAGGCCAAATTTTTTGAAAGTACGTTTTAGGGTTAACGCCCACAAAAGAAACCAATATTCCATGTACAACAAACATTAGGCCAATCGCAATGTAAGAGGCGACGATAAAACCGAGCAAATTGAGGATATCACTCGCACTGGATGTGGCGACGACTTTAGCCATGAGCGCGGCAATGCCATAAGGTGTCAAAGCGATAATCATTTTTACTAAGCGCATCACAATCGATTGCAGCGCATCAACAAATTGACGAATCGGCGCTTCAAATTGTTCTTTTTCGATCATCACTTTACGAGCTGCGATACCCATGAGTACACCGAAAATCACGACCGCAATAATGGATGATGAGCGTGCTCCCGTTAGGTCTGCAAACGGGTTGGTTGGAATAAAGCTCAACAGCATCTGTGGGATCGTTAAATCAGCCACTGTCGCGGCACGAGATTCTAATTGAGTCATGTGAGCGACTTCTCGGCTTCCTTCCGTGAGGCCTGCTGCACTTAAGCCAAAGGCTTGAGTGACTAAAATACCAATCAAAGCGGCAATCGCGGTGGTGATCAATAGAATCGAGATGGTCAGCCCTGAGATTTTACCTAGTGAACCGCTGTTCTCTAGTTTTACGACAGCAGAAATCATGGAAACAAGGACTAATGGCATAATGACCATTTTTAGTAGCCCCACATAGCCGCTACCGACGATAGCAATCCAAGAGAGGACTTGACTGATGACTGGGCTGTTCTCACCAAAGGTTAGCTGTAGAGCCAGTCCGAATACACTACCAAGCACAAGGCCTAGTAATACAACACGAGAAAGGGAATACGCTTTTTTCTGCTGGCTGAACAGGAACAGCAAAATGCCGGCAAATACCGCGAGCATGGCGATAGCTGTAACTGACATAATAAACATCCTTAAAATGGGGTAAGAGTAAAGAATGGAAAACGAAGGCAGGATACCGCTTCAAGGTTTATATGAAAAAGAAAAAAACAGTATGATTTAGAACAAATGGTTATCTAACTGAACGATTTGTTTATCCAAACAACATTTTGCTGGTGAATTGTTCGTTTTATTGATATTTCTTCAACATTTGATGGATGTCTTGTGAATGTAAAAGAGAGATGCGTTGTTCGGAATAGTCAAATAATTGATACAACATGGCCTGAGCAACTCGATCCGCTTCGATCGGAATCAGGTTTTTGAGCCGACCAAATAAGAAACATTGTCCGAGAATCATGACGCGTTGTAGCCAAATTTCGTCCAGCCTTGGTGTTTTTCGCTGACCTTTCAGCGGTCCTGGGCGAACAAAGGTGACATGTTCAAACCCTTGCCGGCGGATTGCTTCTTCCATTCGGCCTTTACAACGTAGATAGTGTGAGCGTGATGTGGGATTTGCGCCATAACTGGACACGACGGCTAATCGAGTCACACCTAACATCTTCATGGTTTGAGCGACTTGACAGACTAAATCAAAATCGATTTTTTCTAATGCTTGCTTTGAACCGGCTTGTTTGAGGGTTGTACCTAAAGCGATCACTCCATAGGTTGGGCGAGGCTGGTCATCATCCCACTGAGTAATATTCAGTTGTGCATCAATCCATTCGGTTAACTTGGGATGTGGAAGCCCAGAAGAATGTCGTGTAAGAGAATAGACTCTCTGGATAGCCGGTTGTGCGAGCAGGCGTTGCATCACGCAGGATCCAACTAAACCGGAAGCTCCAGCCACTATAACAATGGGGTTGCGAATCGATGAATTCATCTTCTTGTCTCGCCACTGAATCGATGAGAGTAGGAGCATAGCATGAATGAAAGCTCACGCGGGTTTGTTAAGTAAAGATTGTGATGGACAAAGCGTAGCATCATCAAAGGATAACGAGTAGACTGCTCCCACTGATTTTATTTCGGCTTAGGGATTAGCAATGTCTTACCTTTTCAAACAGTTAGATCTTTCATTTCATCATCAGATCACTCAGCGTATTGACCAAAAAACCAAGCCTTTAGGAGCACTGGGTAATCTGGAATCCCTTGCTTATCAGTTGGCACTCATTCAGAGCCAAGGACAAACGCAAGCCGCAGAATCCATCACCCTAAATAACCCGAACGTGGTTGTTTTTGCTGGCGACCATGGGATTGCTGACGAAGGCGTGAGTATTGCGCCCAGTGACGTTACTCACCAAATGGTAATGAATTTTCTCTCGGGTGGTGCGGCGATTAACTGTTTTTGTCGAGCTAACCAAGTACAGATAACAGTGGTAGATTGTGGCATATTACTCCCTATTGAAACTGCTCATCCTCACTTGGTGGTACAGCGCTTAGGCGCAAGAACCCAGAATTTTGTTCAGCAAGCGGCGATGACGCCTCAACAAGTCGAGCAAGGGCTAGAATATGGGCAGCAGTTAGTGACAAAGGTGATTCATTCTGGTTCCAACCTTGTTATGTTTGGTGAAATGGGCATTGCTAATACCAGCAGTGCAGCTGCATTATTGGCTGCATTATCAGGGCTACCGAGTGAAATCTGTGTAGGGAAGGGGACCGGAATATCATCGGAACAATTTCAGAAAAAACAAATGCTTATTCATCAAGCTGTATTACGTTGTCAAGAAGCAATGGGTGATCCTAAACAAGAACCTAAGCTGGTGCTTGCAGAACTGGGGGGATTTGAGATTGTGCAAATGGTCGGTGGATTTTTAGCCGCTGCTCAGCACAATACTCCTGTCATTGTGGACGGGTTTATTGCGACGGTGGCGGCGTATGTTACCACTTTACTTAACCCTAGCTGTCGAGATTACATGATTTTTGCTCATCGCTCTCATGAATCAGGACATCAAGCGGTGTTACAACTGCTTGAGGCGAGACCCTTGTTGGATTTAGGACTGCGGTTAGGGGAAGGAACGGGGGCGGTATTGGCCGTGCCTCTTCTTCGTGCCACCGCAGAATTTTACAATACGATGGCCAGCTTTGAGCAAGCCGGAGTGACAGTGTAATGTTTTGCCGAGTGCAATATCAGTGGCAGCTCTTTTTATTAGCGGTCAGTTTTTTTTCCCGTCTGCCCGTGCCGAAATCTTTGCCTTACAGTGTAGAACGGATGAATCAAGCGGGGCGATATTTCGCCTTGGTTGGGCTGTTACTCGGCAGCTTATGTGCTTTGACTTTCACGGTGTTAAGTGGGGTGTTACCTAGCCACATTAGCCTATTTTTAACTATGCTCATGAGCTTATTATTGACGGGTGCTTTTCATGAAGATGGGTTAACCGATATGGTTGACGGCATTGGTGGTGGAATGACCATTGAGCGGCGGCTACTCATCATGAAAGATAGCCGCATCGGGACTTATGGTGCAACCGCATTAATCATGGCATTGTTGGGGAAATATTTGTTTCTCTCTTCCTTGGACTCTTGGATGTCGTTAGTGCCCGTTTGGTTGCTGGGGTATACCTTAAGCCGAGCGGTAGCCGCGAGCTTTATTTATGATTTGCCTTATGTGAGTGATCCAGACAGCAGTAAAAGCAAGCCTCTTGCCAGCCGCCAAAGTCGTAGCGAGTTGGCGATATTGTTGATTACTGGAGTGTTTCCTGCATTCTGGTTTAGCGTCGAAGTGTTTATTGGGCTGCTTTTGTTAACCGGGTTATTCCGAGTGGGTTTTAAGGCTTGGTTAACCAAGCAGCTGGGCGGATTTACCGGAGACTGCTTAGGCGCAGCGCAACAGATTATGGAGCTAGCTATTTATTTACTGTTGATTGCTTATTGGCAGCAAGGTATTCAAGTGTTAGGACGTGTACAGTGGCTATTCAACTGATCTTAGGTGGGGCAAGAAGTGGTAAGTCCCATTATGCAGAGCAGCAAGCTCAATTGTGGCTTGCTGAGAGTCCCTCCTCTCAACTTCATTATGTGGCAACAGCAACCGCCTGTGATTTGGAGATGCAAGCACGTATCGCACATCATCAGCAGCAACGTGGTCAAGGTTGGTTAGAACATGAAGAACCTCTCGCTTTGGCGCAATTATTCACCCAGTTTCGTGAGCATGATATTGTGCTGGTTGATTGCCTGACCTTATGGCTTAACAATGTGATTTATAATGATGGGCAGGTACTGAACAAAAAACAGATAGAGCAACAGTTAGAACAATTACTGGTGGCACTCACGTGCAGCAAGGCAAGAGTTGTGCTTGTTTCTAATGAAGTAGGAATGGGGATTGTACCACTCGGCGAAGCTTCACGTTTGTTTGTGGATTACGCTGGTTGGATGAATCAAGCCATTGCTAAAGTGGCTCAGCGAGTCGTCTTTATTTGTGCGGGGCTTCCTCTCATATTAAAGGAAAACGGTTGATGATTTCTCTCTATCTGCTTCGCCATGGGAAAACGGTAGGACCTGCTGCTTTGAATGGGCGAACGGATGTCGCTGTAGCGGATAAAACGCAGCAAGCGATTGCAGAACAGCTTAAGTCCTTATCATTTGCGACGGTCGTGACTTCACCGCTGCGCCGCTGCGCTGATTTATCGGTACAACTTAAAGCTCTGAGGCCAGAGTTGGAGGTGATAATTGAGCCTGCATTTCAAGAACTTGATTTTGGTGAGTTTGATGGAAAAACCTTTGATGAATTATCTCTCCATTGGCCTTGTTTAGAGGCGTTTTGGCAAGATCCAGTCAATCATCCTTTGCCCGGAGCAGAGCCGCTATTCGAGGCCTATCAGCGAGTGAGTAACGCTTGGCACCGTTGGTTGCATCAGTGTGATAAAGATTGTTTGATGATCTTACATGGCGGAACCATCCGTCTATTATTGGCAGACATTTTACAGCTCAATTGGCAAAATCCACGCTGGTATTCCTCACTGTCGATTGCCAATCAATCAATAACTCAGTTAACCATTTACCCGACGGATCCTCCGCAGGTAATGGTCAACTATATTGGTGTTCCATTACCATTGGCATCCATAATAACTAAAAGGTAGTTATAGAGTATTCGCCACAGTTAGTGGTAGAATTTGCGCTGTTAGACGGACTGTATTTATTGTTCATAAATCTATGAATAAATAGCTTTTGTCTTGATAAGTGCGATCCTCCCAACATAAATTGGCTGAACAATTCTTTACCATACCGCTGTGCAATAAAGGAGTAGCGCATGACGAAGTCACTATTTCGCCAATCTTTTCTTTTCGACAGTCTTGATCTTGAGCAGCCAGTTTTACGTGGTGAGGTCACCACACTTTCGGGTGTAACGGTTAAGTTACATGAACGTGGTTTGGTTGAAGTTGTGCCTGCACAGAACAATGCACAAACGAAACACATTGTTATCTCTTGTGGTATTCATGGTGATGAAACCGCCCCGATGGAATTAGTGGATAAACTGCTGGAAGATATTCTAAGCGGTTTTCAAACGGTTAAAGAACGTTGTCTATTTATTTTTGCTCACCCAGCAGCAATGCAAAAACATACTCGCTTTATTGAAGAGAACCTGAACCGCCTGTTCGATGATAAGCCGCACCCTAATACCCAAGAATACTCGATTGCTGAGCATTTAAAGAAAGTGGTGGCAGAGTTCTATGTGGGAACGGCCCCAGTGCTACGCTGGCATTTGGACCTACACTGCGCGATTCGTCAATCTAAGCACTATTCTTTTGCCGTCAGTCCCAAAACTCGCCACCCAGTGCGTAGCCGAGCATTAATGCATTTTATTGAACAAGCACATATTGAAGCCGTCATGCTTTCTAATGCTCCATCAAGTACGTTTAGTTGGTTTAGTGCGGAATATTTTGCTGCGCAAGCCATGACCATTGAATTGGGTCGAACGGCTCGATTGGGAGAGAACGATCTTTCTCGTTTGGTTGCTTTTGATCTTGCGCTGCGCGATCTTGTTTCAAGGGAAACACCTGAGCATTTGCCTAAGAAACCCGTTATTTACCGAGTCAGTCGAACCATTGTGCGTATGCATGATGATTTTGATTTCCGTTTTGGTGAAGACGTTGAGAATTTTACAGCCTTTATGCATGGTGAAGTGTTTGGGCACGATGGGGATAAACCGTTAATGGCGAAGAATGAAGGGGAAGCGGTAGTATTTCCTAACCGTCATGTTGCCATTGGTCAGCGAGCTGCCTTGATGGTGTGTAAAGTGGATACTCGCTATGAAGAGGATCAATTAGTCTACGACTAAGTAAATCTCTTGAGCTTGGCCTGTGATGACGGTAAGGTTAACCCATTCTCATCAAAGCCTTTGATCTCTCAATGCAATTTAGTCAGCTCATCCAACAAAAACAGCGCCGCTGGCATCATGCTTCATGGCTGATGTTATGTGCCTTACTAATCAGTAGCGTTGTTTATACCATGGTGGGTGAGGTTTGGATTTGGCCATGGACTTCCCATACTCCTTTAGAACAACAGGTCGTTTTTGAATTAAGATTACCGCGTTTATTTGCTGTTATCTTGATAGGTAGCGCATTAGCGCTATCGGGGGCGACTTTACAAGTTTTACTGGGTAATGTGCTGGCAGAACCGGGCATTCTGGGTATTTCTGGCGGTGCGAGTGTCGCCATGGTTGTCGTACTCTTCTTTTTTCCCTTATTGGCGACTCCGCCGATCTTTATGATTGCCGCCGTCATCGGCTGCTTACTGTTTACTTTATTGCTTGTTCTTTTAGCAAAAACCATGCATCTAAGTACGACGCGCCTATTATTGGTTGGTGTTGCACTTGGCATTTTGTCTAGTGCGGCAGTGACTTGGGCCTTTTATTTTAGTAACAACTTAAATTTAAGACAGTTAATGTATTGGCTCATGGGTAGCGTCAGTGGTGTTAGTTGGTATCAGCACAGCCTGTCGCTTTTCGCATTACCGGTGATGGTGTGGCTGATGTTTCAAGGCGCTAAACTGGATAAACTGATGCTAGGTGAGGGGCATGCTAAACAGCTTGGTATTGATGTGCTGAATTTACGCTGGAAGCTGATTTTTTCTGTGGCGATTTTAGTGGGGGTGAGTGTAGCGCTTGGTGGTGTAATTGGCTTTGTTGGTCTCGTTGTTCCTCATTTCTTGCGTTTACTTTTAGGCAGTGAAAATCGAATGTTGCTTCCCCTTGCCGCGATTGGCGGAGCTTTACTGCTGGTTTTTTCTGATATTGTGGCACGCCTGATGTTAGAGGGGGCTGAACTGCCACTCGGCGTCGTCACTACTACGTTAGGTGCGCCAATCTTTATCTGGATGTTGATAAAAAACCATGATTCAAATTAACGGTTTACAGGTTGGAACACGCTTACTTCCCCTTTCTTTTCAGTGCAAAAAGGGTGAAATTTTACATGTGGTTGGCCCTAATGGCAGTGGAAAAAGTACGTTATTAGCAGCTGTGGCTGGCGTATTGGAAAGCCAAGGAGAGGTTATGCTTAACCAAACTCCTCTTTCTCAGCTTTCTTTCTCGGAGCTTGCACTACGACGAGCTTATCTATCACAAAGTGATAAACCCGCTTTTAATTTGGATGTTTTTCAATACCTCGCTTTATCTCTTCCCCAGGGTAAGCATCATCACGATTCAGAGGTTACGATCGCACTGAATGAAATCTGCAGCTTGCTCAATTTAGGTGACAAACTTCATCGCACCATCCATTCTTTATCTGGTGGAGAATGGCAGCGTGTACGCCTTGCCGGTAGTTGTTTACAGATTTGGCCAACGCTTAATCTTGATGGTCAAGTGTTGATTCTTGATGAGCCTGCTGCTCCGCTCGATATTGCTCAGGAACAGTTACTCTATACTTTGATTCAGCGGATCGCGAATCAAGGTATTACGGTTATGATGTCTAATCATGATCTAAATCGTTCACTTCATCATGCCGATCAAGTGTTATTGCTTGATAAGGGCATTATGCATGCCTTTGGTCCCGCACTTCATGTATTAACGGAAGAGAACCTTGCGGGCGTTTTTCAAACCTCAGTGAAGCGAGTGGATTGGCAGGGGCGAGCCTACCTTCTGTTTGAGTGATTTTGGTGCATTAAGCCCATTTGTTGGGCAGTGTGATGAATTTATTGGAAGTTGATAGAATATTTTCATTTAAAAATCAATCGGTTAATTTCTCCCCAATATTGGCACACCAATCGCATTACTCTTAGCGATACATTCTCGTTCTTGTTAGGCTTTTATAGTCACATTCGCCACCTTACTCTTGAGGTGGCTTTTTTTATCAAATGATCGCTTTATTGCTGTCTGAAAAGAGCGCTAGAGAAGCTCTGTACTATGGCGTAAAACGTACTGTGAATGATAACCATAAGTTATTTCTTGATGTCTGTTCATGCTTTTTTATTTATTCAACACTATGATGGTTTGGCACAGGGAAAAGTTTTGGATATGAAAGAACCTTTTTCATATTTGACGCATAAAATGGTAGTGACATAAGGTTTTTTGAAAATCATCTTTTCAGCACTTTTCGCTTTATTATTGTGACATTATGACGTTATTTTGAGCAAGGTAACGGTATTGGAATTAGGATTAGAAATGTCTCCTGATTTTCATTACTTTTTGTTATTTCATTTAAGGATCAACCAGCAAGGAGTTTTCATGTTAAAACGCATGATCCTGATGTTAATCGTCAGTACGCTGATTTTTGGTGGCATTTTTGCCTACAAAGCGGTCGGTAACTATTTTATGAATCAATTTTTTGACAATATGCCGATTCCTCCAGTCACAGTGACGGTGAGTGAAGTGACGACCGATGAATGGCAACCTTTTGTCAGTGCGATTGGGAGTTTTGCTGCCGTTCATAGTACCGATCTCACCACAGAAGCCAGTGGCATTATTACTGGTATCTATTTTGACAATGGAATCCGTATCAAAAAAGGCACACTGCTTGTTACATTGGATGATTCGGTCGATAAAGCAGAATTAAAACGGTTACAAGCGGTGGAAGACTTGGCGAAGTTAGAACTGACTCGTTATCAGCGCTTGTATCGAGAGAAAAATGTCTCTGAATCGGAGTTACGCTTGCGTGAAAGTGAAGCGAAGCAAGCGGCGGCCACGGTTGAAAGCCAACAAGCTCGTATTGCCCAAAAAACGATTAGAGCCCCTTTTGATGGGGTCGCAGGCATTCGGCAAGTCAGTTTAGGCCAATGGTTATCACCCGGTAGTACGGTGGTTTCACTGCAATCTTTCGCACCGATTTTCCTTAACTTTACTTTGCCAGAGCAGCAGTTACCGAACATTGAATTAGGCGGAAGCGTTCAAGTTGGGGTCGATTCTGTACCTGACCAAACTTTTGTTGGACGAATCACTGCTATTGCTCCTTCGATACGAGAAGCGAGCCGAAGCATTGAAGTGCAAGCCACGCTGGAGAATCAGAATTTCGCTTTGCGCCCTGGAATGTTTGCCCGAGTGCAGTTGAATACCGGAGATCCTGCTAGCGTGAGTCTAGTTCCGCAAACGGCCATTCAATTTAACCCTTATGGTAATTCGGTGTTTGTGGTTGAAGAACACGATGACACCTTGTTGGTTCAGCAGCGTTTTGTTCAAACTGGCGAGCGTCGTGGAGATGTTATCGTGATCGAAAAAGGGCTGGAGGTAGGTGAGCGAGTCGTGACTTCAGGTTTACTTAAATTACGTAATGGTGCTCCGATTATTATTAGTGATAACTCCCAAGTTCAGCCTAGTGCTGACGTGGCACCGTCACCTGACAATCAGTAGGAGTTTTCATGCGTTTTACTGATAAGTTTATTCAAAAGCCGATTCTTTCATCGGTGGTGAGCTTGTTTATTCTCCTATTAGGCTTACGAGCTATTATGGATATGAACGTTCGCCAATTTCCAGAGATCCAAAATGCAGTGATCAGTGTCAGTACGACTTATGTTGGGGCTGACGCGGATTTGATTCAAGGCTTTATTACCACACCATTGGAGAGAGAAATTGCCGCAGCTGAGGGAATTGATTACCTCGTTTCCACTTCTGTGGCAGGCAACAGTACTATTGAAGCTTACTTGCGACTTGATTATGACCCAAATGAAGCGTTGACGCAGATTGCGGCACAGGTCAATAAGGTTCGCTCTGAACTGCCAGAGAATGCTCGTGAGCCCGTTGTGACTTTACAAGTGGGTGAAAGTGTCGCGGCGATGTATTTATCTTTCTATTCTGAAGTCTTGGGTGACAACCAAATTACGGATTATTTAGTTCGAGTGGTGGAACCTCAGCTATCCACCCTACCAGGGGTTCAGCGTGCTGAAATTTTGGGGGCTCGCACCTTTGCGATGCGTATTTGGCTCGATTCCGTCAAAATGGCAGCCTATGGGATAACCGGAAGCGATGTTGCTGCAGCACTGAATAATAATAATGTACTGGCTGCGCTTGGCCGAACCAAAGGGCAAATGGTGGCCATTGACTTAACCGCGGCCACTGACCTACGCGATGCCGAAGGATTTAAACAATTAGTTATTGGTAGCGATGGCCGGAGTGTGATTCGTTTGGAAGATGTAGCGGATGTTGAACTCGGTGCCGAAAGTTATGAAAGTTCGGTTAGCTTCAATGGGTTAGCCGCAACCTTTATCGGGATCGAGGTTTCTCCTGATGCGAATGCTTTAGATGTAATTGAATTGGTGCGGCAAGTGTGGGACCGAGATATTATTCCCCAGCTTCCCCAAGGTTTGTCAGCCTATATCGCTTATGATTCCACTGAATACATTGAAAATGCGATTGATGAGGTGGTGATTTCCATCGTCTTAGCTTTGGCGATCGTGGTATTGGTTATTTATGCCTTCCTCGGTTCTATTCGTTCAGTCATCATTCCAGCGGTCGCTATTCCCGTTTCCTTAATCGGGACTTTTTTCTTAATGTGGTTACTGGGCTTTTCTATCAACCTACTGACACTACTTGCCATGGTGCTGGCAATTGGAGTGGTAGTGGATGATGCCATCATTATGTTAGAAAACATTCATCGCCATATTGAAGAGGGGAAGAGCCGTACTGAAGCGGCGATTCAAGGCGCTCGTGAACTTGCTTGGCCAATCATTACTATGTCCACAACGCTGGTTGCTGTCTTCCTACCGATAGGATTTGTTGGGGGGTTGACAGGTGTTCTCTTTGTGGAATTTGCTTTTACATTGGCTGCCTCAGTGATTTTATCGGGTGTGGTGGCATTAACGCTTTCTCCGGTGATGTGTGCTTATATTCTCAAACCTCATGATGCAAATAATGAAAAAGAGAAGTCGCTGGAACAGTGGCTAGATAAACAGTTTGAACGTTTACACCATGCTTATCAGCGTACATTGCACAGCTTACTTGATAGTAAAAGTGTGGTGCTCACCTTTGGTTCGATTGTACTTATCTCTTGTTATTTTCTATTTGTGACCAGTCCTTCTGAATTAGAGCCAGCCGAAGATCAAGGGTTTGTTTTCTCGATTCTTGAAAGTGATAGCTACCATACATTGGACGCATTGAGCCAAGCAACAGGTGAACTGAACCGTTTGGTGGATGAAGTCGAAGAAGTGGAGAATGTCTTTATCATCAATGGAATTGGGGGAACCAATTCGGCGATCGCAGGGATTGTACTTGCACCATGGGAGCGAAGAGAGCGGGATACTCAGGCGGTATTGGAAAACAATATTCAACCTTTTCTTACTCAGCAACCAGCATTAAACAGTTTTGCATTAGTGCCACCTTCACTGCCTTCTCCAGGGGGCGGGACACCGGTTGAATTTATCATTGGTTCTACACAGCCATTTGAAGCACTTCAAGAAGTGGTGCAGGAAATCTTGGGGCGAGCAATGGCGAGTGGCCGGTTTATTTTTGTTGATAGCGATTTAAAAATTAATCGCCCACGTCAAACGGTAGAAGTGGACCGAGAAAAAGCAGCATTGATGGGGGTTTCTATGCAGCAAATCGCGGCAGATTTAGGCAGTTTATTATCAGGCGCTGATACTGGGCGTTTTTCGCTTGATAATCGTTCTTACCGAGTGATCCCTCAAGTTGAGCGCAAAGAACGCTTAAATCCAGATCAACTGACCAATTATTACACTCGAAATAAGCAAGGGGAATTGGTGCCTCTTTCAGCATTGGTGACGCTAACGGAATCGGTACAGCCGCAGGCTTTGCGTGGTTTTCAGCAGTTGAACGCTGTGAAAATATCGGGTGTTCCTCGCCCCGGTGTGCCCTTAGGGGAGGCTTTAAATATCCTTGATACCATTGCTGAGGAGTTATTGCCCGCTGGATTTAGTGTCGATTATGCGGGGCAGTCACGTCAGTATAAGAGTGAAGGGCAACAGTTGGTTGTCACCTTCTTCTTTGCACTGATTGTGATTTTCTTGATCCTTGCGGCGCAGTTTGAGTCATTCAAGAATGCCATTATCATCATGGTCACCGTTCCAATGAGTGTTTGTGGTGCGTTGATCTTTACCAGTTTAGGGTTGACCAGCATTAATATTTATACTCAAGTGGGGCTGTTAACCTTAGTGGGGCTGATTGCAAAACATGGCATTTTAATTGTGGAATTTGCTAACCAACTACAAATGGAAGGCAGAAGTAAACGAGATGCAGTTGAACAAGCCACCGCTATTCGTCTGCGGCCCATTTTAATGACTACGGCGGCAACGGTACTGGCGATGATTCCGTTATTGATTGCGACGGGCGCGGGAGCTGGGTCTCGGTATGCGATGGGGTTGGTGATTGCCAGTGGTATGACAATTGGTACGTTATTTACCTTATTTGTTGTTCCTGCAATGTATCTACTATTGGCAAAGGATATAAACCCGCACGTGGATTCTCTGACCGCACAAGACTAAACATTATAGAAGTATGCGTATGGCCGTATCATTGTGATGCGGCCATTTTTTTAGCTGTTCATTATTACGCGAAGAGGCATTAAGGTGTCATGAGACAGCAGTATAAGGTTCATCTCTTCGTCATTTTTGCTGGTTATGGTTTTGTGGTATTCATGTTAGCTATTTATTAAATTAATAATCATAAAGTAAAGGAACCAGCCAATGTGTAAAAATGAAGAGCAAGCATCGCAATTGAGTGAAATGATTGAGGCGCGTTTGTCGAGACGTCACTTTTTAGCCGGTAGTGCAGCGACGAGTGCTGGCGCTTTTCTGGCACTCAATCCAGTTGCGAGTGCTGTCGCCGCATCAGCCCCTTCATCGCTGCTTAAGTTTGAACCAATTCCAGCATCCATTGAAGATCGCGTTATTGTGCCTAAAGGCTATAAGGCGACACCTTTAATTTCATGGGGCGATCCTATCTTTGCTCATGCGCCAGAGTTTGAGTCTAGCGGTAAGCAGACATCTCAGGCACAAGCGCAGCAATTTGGTGATAATACCGATGGAATGAGCCTTTTCCCCATTAGCGATGGGCGTGCGGTTTTAGCGGTCAATAATGAATACACCAATTATGAATATTTGTTTGCTCATCAAGGAAAATCGATGACCGTGGATGATGTGCGAAAAGCACAAGCAGCGGTTGGAGTGACGTTGTTTGAAATTATCAAAAATAAAGGGCAGTGGGTGGTGGATCGACAAGGTGCTCGAAATCGACGAATCACAGCATATACACCGATGTTAATGACTGGGCCTGCTGCTGGGCATTCGTTATTAAAAACGGCGGCCGACACTTCTGGTACCAACGTGCTGGGAACGTTTAATAACTGTGCTAATGGACAGACGCCATGGGGAACGTATCTCACGTGTGAAGAGAACTTTGATGATTTCTTTGGGAGTGATAAAAAAGCGGAACTGAATGCAGACCAAAAACGTTATGGTCTTTCTGCTTCTCCCAGCCATTATCAATGGCATAAATATGATGAGCGTTTTGATATTACCAAACACCCCAACGAGGCCAATCGTTTTGGATGGGTCGTAGAAATTGATCCACATAATCCACAATCAACGCCACTGAAACGAACGGCACTTGGGCGTTTTAAACATGAGAATGCGGCATTAACAATCAATAAAGATGGGCATGCGGTTGTGTATTTAGGAGATGATGAGCGAGGAGAGCATCTCTATAAATTCGTCTCTAAAGATCGCTATCAACCGGGTAATGATGCGGCCAATCGCCAACTTCTTGAGCAAGGTACCTTGTATGTTGCTCAATTTGAAATGGAAGAAGATACGCTTAAAGGTATCGGACGTTGGATTGAATTGACCTGGGGAAAAAATGGATTAACTCCTGACAATGGTTTTAACGATCAAGCGGAAGTATTGATTTTTGCTCGACGTGCAGCAACACAGGTTGGCGCAACGACCATGGATAGACCGGAATGGGTCGCGATTCATCCAGAGAATAAACATGTATTCTGCACATTAACTAACAATAAGAATCGCGGTAAAGAAGGTCAGCCAATCGGTGGTCCAAACCCAAGAGCGAAAAATCACTATGGTCAGATCGTTCGTTGGATGCCCGCACATGGCGATCACACCAGTGAACATTTTGCTTGGGATCTGTATCTGTTAGCGGGCAACCCGACAGTTCATAAAGGGACTTTATACGCTGGAAGTCAAAACATATTCGCTGAAAACATGTTTAATAGCCCAGATGGCATTGGTTTTGATCAAGCGGGAAGGTTATGGATTCAAACCGATGGAAACTACTCCAATCAAGGAGATTTTGCTGGACAAGGGAATAACCAGATGTTGTGTGGCGATCCGATCACAGGGGAAATCAAACGTTTCTTGACTGGGCCTGTTGCTTGTGAGATCACAGGATTAGCCTTTTCTCCTGATCACAAAACGATGTTTGTGGGTGTTCAACACCCGGGGGAAGATGGTGCTCCTTCTCACTTTCCTGCTGGAGCGAATAGCAAACCACGGTCAACGATTATGATGATCACCCGTGAAAACGGTGGTGTTATCGGCGCATAAATTCGTCAGTCTTCATGTATCAATATCCCAAGCGACCTGTCTTGGGATATTTTTTAGAAGATATCCGCGAATTATTGTGTCAGTGAGACTAAATCAGCAGGACGGTAGTAAACGGATTTGAGTACTTTTCCTTGGCGAATGGTTTTCCCTTCCATTACCACATCTTCAGCACATTTGGCGATAATATAATCGCCTTTTGGAACCGCTATCAGCTTAATGCCTTGTTTGGCATAGAATTCGACCGTGTCAGCAAATTCTTGTTCACTACGGCACACTTTGCTCATGTTTGAACTGTGTACTTCATCCCAACATGGAAGAAAATCGATACCACGGTTAGCGGCGACATTAAGAAGTAAATCAATAAGATAACTGATGGCAATATTATCATTCACCTGCTTGTGACCAAGGTGAACGAGGCGTCCCATCAAAACGTATACACTGTCTACAATCGCATCTGCTTGTTCGACTTTATTATCGGCTTCAGCCAATTCAGTCAGCTCTTCAATCGCTAAAGAAGTATGTAACGTATCTGCCTGTGCATCTAAGCTGGTTGGAGCGGCCACAGGAAGATCAAAGGTACTGCGAAACTCACTGATATCGTGATAAAGGTGGTGATAAATTTCTTGAGTCAGCTTAGATAAGTGCATGTTCTAATCCATATCGTAAAATAAAAAAATATTCGAACAAGCTTGCCGTTATGGATGAGGAGGATAAGCAAGCATTGTTATGGTTACATTTAGAAAGCAGCCATGGAAGAAGAAAGCTGAGAGACGTCATTCCTAATCGGCATGTGTATTGTGAATGAGAATGACGACATAAAGGTTCAGAAGTTCTGCCGATGGCATTTTGATCTATAGGTAGAGTTTTGCCAGCTCTGCTGGCTCCAACTCTTTACCTTCAAGGTTAGCATTCCAATTGGTTCCAACTAAAACACCGTCTTCTGCTAAGGTGATCAGCCAATCTTCAACGAAAATATCGAGTGGAATTTCTAAAACATCGAAATCTGCCCACTCTTCTACATTATGTAATTGGGCATCTTCTTTTCTGGACCAGAAAGGCATTACTTCACTGTCTTCAAATTCTGTTGATTCACAAGAGAGCCAACCTTCTTCGTTACGTAGCCCCCAAACCAATTGGTTTTCTTTCGACTCGTTAATGAAAAGGTCTAGGTTAGCTTGCACATCTGCCGTTAATTTGCTCATTTTATTCTCTCACTAAGAATGACGCGGCTAGGGTAGCATTTCCAAGGGGTAAATCCCATTAAGATTTATGATGCGATCTCCCCCTTTACCCTTGAGATTTTAGCGGAATAAAAAGGGGAATAGTGCTTTGCGTTGCTGATCGGTTAGCTGACAAACTCGCTTAATGTTGACGTCAGGAATGAATTCCGGGTTTGGATAATGTTTGAGCACTTTTTCCATGCTTTCCTCACGAATGAGATGAAAAATAGGATAAGGCGAACGGTTGGTTAGATTTTCATCATCGTCAGGTTGCGTACCGGCAAAACAGTAGTCTGGGTGAAAGGTGGCAACTTGGAAAATACCTTCCCAATCTTGCTGGCGGATCAGTGCTTCAACCCAGTCAATGAAAAAGTTATAGTCCGTAAAATCATGGAGTAGGTTAGGAATCGCGACTAAAGTTGTCTCTAATTCTTCGGGGTCTTTGGTATCGAGCTCAAGGAGTTGGTCCAAAATGTCTTGCAAAAGTTCCTCTTCGCTTTGTGCTTGGCTGACGTGAATTTTTATCTGCTTATTACGCTGAGGTTTGGCTGCGAAGGGGCAAAGGTTTAGCCCGATCACTACGTCATTCAGCCATTGATTTACTTCTTGAGTGATGGTTTGTTGGTTGGTCGTTGAGCTCATTGGACGGCGCTTATTATTTGTATAGAGTGTCATTCTAGCACGTTAATGGGCTGATTTATAAGTTGAAGACGGTGGTGCTTCTTGTGCGCTGATGCTTGAGAGCCCAACATAAGCTAAAGAGTACGCCGTAGATAACTGAGCCGCCCAGCGTCACCATTTTCCAGCCACCGTGCTGCCAGCAATAGAGCAGATAGAACCCACCTAAACTGCCACCCACATAATAGTGGACGAGATACAGCGCTGTCGCCGTTGCTTTTGCCTGTGTTGCCTTCTGGCTTACCTAGGCGTAGGCCAGTGTATGAGTGAAGAAGGCCCCAAAGCTTATTAAGCTTAGCCCCAGTAACATAAATAGGATGGATTCGACGTTAGCCAGCCACATTCCAAGCATACTGAGTAGGCCTCCCACCGCCATGCCGAGCACAGGATCAAACCGCTGTGTCCAATGACTGGTTAGTTTAGAGCTGAGCGTTCCCGCTAAATAACAGAGGAAAATGAAAGAGGCTAAACCAATAGGAAGAGAGTAAGGTTTTGCGACTAAGCGAAAACCCATGACGGAATAAAGATTAACAAACAGCGCGAAATTGGTTGCCCCAATGAGCATGGCGAGCCAAAGGTTACGATTGGTTAAATGCCGAACCATGGCTTTATTATGATGGAAGAACATACCTTTTTGAGGCGTGAAATGTTGCTGTTTTGGTAGAAGGAGAAAAACAAGTATGGCGCCACACAACGTAAAGAGGGCCATCGAAAGGACGGCTGATTGCCAGCCCAATGTATCGGTCAGTAACCCTCCCGCAATTCGTCCACTGATTCCACCAAGAGAGTTCGCCGCAATATAACCACCAATGGCTTTGTTAAACGCTTGGGGGGAGAGTTCTTCTACCATATAAGCCACCGCGACCGAAGCAAATGCCGCTAATGCAATCCCCATAAGTGCTCGGGTTAAGACCAAAATCCATAAGTGCGCGCTGATCAGCATCAGTACTCCAATCAATGGCATAGCGAATAGCCCAAATAGCATGACTTGGCGACGACCAAAGGATTCAGAACCGATTGCCCAAGGCACTAGGCTGATCGAGAGAGCTAGGGTCGATGCAGCGAATAACCAGTTAATGTGCGTTTCGGACACAACGAAATGCTGTGCTAAATAGGGCAGCATTGGTTGGAAAAGGTATAAATTACAGAAAACCAGAAAGGAGCCAAACGCTAAAGCGAAGGTAACTTGACGATATTGTGGGCTGTGTAATTCAATCATAGAAACTCATCCATGTTGAGCGTAGCTGCTGATGTGATCAAAGTAACAGTATTCTTTTGATTAATAAAATATATTAAAAATATGGTTGTGATATATATTGGTTATGGTCAATGGAAACGCGTCATTTAAAACATTTTTTGGCCGTAGCAGAGTGGAAAAATTTTACTCATGCAGCGCAGCAACTGCATATTGCACAACCAGCACTCAGTATTTCAATTAAGAAGTTTGAGCAACAGCTAGGTGTGACTCTTTTTAAGCGAGATGATCGCAAAGTCACCTTGACCCATGAAGGGCAAGTATTGCTGGAACATGCTAAGCGCATTTATCAGCAAATAGAAGATGCACAATTAGCAATAGATGAATTAAAAGGTCTAGTCAAAGGAGAGGTTCGCCTCGGGGCTCCTAGTATGATGGGAAGCTATTTTTTTCCTCAAATTGTGATGGCATTTAAAAGCCATTTCCCACAGCTGAAAATGACGGTGATTGATGCTGGAACTCAATCTATCCGAAAAATGTTATTGTCTGGTGAGTTGGATATTGGTGTGATTTTAAATCAAGATGTGCCGGATGATTTAGAGGTTGATCCGTTACTTTCTTCCCAAATGGTCGCAGTGGTTGGCCCTAAGCACGAACTGGGTAAGCAGACGGTGATTGATTTTCAGCAATTTTTTTCGCATGAATTAGTGATGTTTAAACCGGGATATTTCCATCGGGAATTTATCGATCATGTTTGTAAAAAACACCAGCATAAAGCAAATATTTCTTTTGAAACTAATCTATTGCCTATGATTCTCAGCATTGTTAAACAAGAATATGCGATTACGGCCTTACTCGAATTAGTGACAGATAATGAACCTGAAGTCAGGGCGATTCCTTTTCATCCTCCGGTGTGGCTCGATTTGGCGCTGGCATGGCGTAAAGATGCTTACCTTTCTAATGCTGACAGAACGTTTATCGAGTTTGTGAAACAGTATACCTAGTTTAGCCCTTGCTGTGGTAGATGCGTTCAAAGTTGCTGGCATTCCATCCAATCATAAGCCGATCGGCAATTTTCAACACAGGAACACTACGAGCTCCTAAAGCGTCCAGTTCTTTTCGGCCTCGTTCCATTTTTGCGTTACATAAGCGGTATTTTATTCCCTTTGCATCTAAGTATTGCTGAGCACTTTTGCAGTGGGGGCATTTATCTTTTACGTAAAGAACAACACGTTTCATAGTTAAACTCGATGATAGAAAAAGGCGAATTTTAGCTTTTGAGCCGTAGGGATGCAATCAGCGATGAATCGTTTTTCGCTTTCCGCTAGACTGAGCGCTTCATGATATTTAGCCAAACGCATTCATCTAAAAGGGCGCAGGGCATGAGGTAGGGTTATGCAGTCTCTATTAAAATATATTCAAGGATATCCGGAACCTATTATTGAACAGGTTGAGCAATTAATTGAGAAAGAGCAGTTAGTGCCTTGGTTTGAGCAGCGTTACCCACAACGGCATGATATTCAAAGTGAAAAGGCATTATTTGCTTATACTATGGCGATTAAAAACCATTACATGAAAAAAACGGCCCCTATTAGTAAAGTGGTGTATGACGGAAAAATTCATCTCATTAATAATGCGTTAGGTTTACACAGCTATGTTTCCCGTGTGCATGGCAGCAAAATTAAGACGAAAAATGAGATTCGAATTGCTAGTGTTTTTAAAGAGGCCCCGGAAGCATTATTACGAATGCTGGTGGTTCATGAGCTTGCTCACCTACGCGAGAAAGATCACAATAAGGCTTTTTACCAATTGTGTTGTCATATGGAACCGAACTACCACCAACTGGAGTTGGATGCTCGTTTGTATATGATGGTGCTTGAGTTAAGAGCATAGCTGCTTGATGACGAGCGGATTTTAAGGCGGTTTCCATATATACTGTCGTTAATCACAGTAAAACCAGATAAGCATGCCAATCTAATAACTTTTTCTCTCAAGATCAGGAAAATTTAGCCGATATTGTTATTAGAGGTCATGCATAGTCAACGTGAGATAAGGGGGCGATATGGATATGGATTTTGATTTCTATCTACCATGCCAGCCTGAGTGGCTTTGTAAGCCTTTTATGACGGTATTTAGTCTGTTACTCCTCATTGGCCTGATTCTGTTTATTCGAATCGGTTATCGAGAATATCTGAAAATTCAACGAGCTAAAAATGTTAAACGTCGGCGTAGAATTCATTACCGAGATCGTAAAGGCGGTAAAAATGGTCGTCCGACTAATATCAAAAAATAACCTTAAGAGAGATTATCTAATAAGGCCTGATATTTGTTCTCTAATGCGCTATTGCCAGCTCGTTGTTCCAGCTCAATCAAGAGCTGCAATGAGGCTTTTTGGTATCCATACTGTTGGTGCAATTGCATCAAATGAATACGCGCTTGAGTGAGTTCATTATCATCCATTTGCAGTTTGGCAAGTTGCAGTAATGAGTTCACTCGTGTGGGATCATGATCCAACACTCGTTTAAAATACTGTTTGGCTTTGGGGGTATCATTGGATTTTAAAGCACAAAATGCCGCGTTTTCGTAACTGGCAGGGATCAGGTAGTAGTAGGGTTGTTTTACTGCGCGCATAAAAAATTGATCGGCTTTCGCATACTCTCCTTGTTTACATAAAAAAGTACCGTAATTATTGAGTACATTTCCATTACGCGGATTATCAC
Organism: Vibrio cincinnatiensis; assembly: GCF_022113815.1. Lineage (GTDB taxonomy): Bacteria > Pseudomonadota > Gammaproteobacteria > Enterobacterales > Vibrionaceae > Vibrio > Vibrio cincinnatiensis_A. The sequence goes on along the minus strand of NZ_SGOM01000001.1, from coordinate 604,960 downwards.
GCAGTGCATTTTGATAAAGTTCAGTTGCGGCTTTATTTTCTCCTACAGTTTCTAGGTAATGTGCCATTGACAGTTGAGCGCGATAGTAATGAGGGGCATGCTGCATGGCGATTTGTAAATTTTGACGGGCTTTTACGCGATTGCCATTTTTTAAATAGCCTAGCCCAAGCTCTATTCGTGATTCGGCCATTTCAATCGGGTTGCTTACCGATTCCGCTTGTTCGTTTTCTGTGATGGTGACACAGCCTGTTAAGCCTATAGATAGGCTTAATGCCAACACATATTTCATTACGTTTCTCCCTAACCGAACTCAAGCCGAATTTTGGTATAGAAAGCATGATAGATAAATCAGGTCGCCCGAGAATGGTGGGGGAAAAACAATGCGAGTCAGTTGGCAATCTTAATGTATCCAAAGGGCAGATCGCCGCTTTGGATACGTGAGAAAGGGTTAATCGTCTTTCGTGAACCTATCTTCACTAAAGTGCTCAAGATCGTAAGGAGTTTGTTGGTAAACACAGTAATTGAGCCAGTTAGAAAACAGCAAATGCCCATGGCTACGCCAACTGGCTCTCGGTGGATTATCCGGATTATCATTAGGATAATAATTCACTGGGATAGGGGGCTGTAGTCCTTCGGCTAGATCCCGAACGTATTCTTGATGAAGAGTATAAGCATCATACTCTGGGTGGCCTGTAACAAAAACATGGCGTTTGTCTTTGGTTGAGGCTAAGTAGACCCCGGCGACCTCCGACGTTGCGAGGAGATCTAAATCGGTATGTTGTGCTAAGTAATTAGCATCAAAATCAGCATAGCGAGAATGCGGGGCAAGAAACGTATCATCAAACCCACGTAGTAACGGATGAAAAGGTTGATGGATATCATGGTGATAAACACCAGACAGTTTTTCATCCCGCGTTTGTTTTGGTAGGTTATAAAGGAGTTTCAGTGCTGCTTGAGCGGCCCAGCAAACATATAGCGTAGAGGTGACATGGTCTTTTGCCCATGCCATGATATGTTGTAAGTGATCCCAATAAGCGACGTCTTTAAACTGCACGAGGCCTAAAGGTGCACCCGTAATAATTAACCCGTCAAAATTACGGTGTCGAACCATCTCAAACTGACGGTAGAAGGCGTTGAGATGCTCCTCGGGTGTATTTTTACTTGGGCGATCATCAATCCGAAGCAGTTCGATATCCACTTGAAGTGGAGAGTTGGATAATAGGCGCAAAAATTGTGTTTCAGTCTCGATTTTTTTAGGCATCAGGTTCAACAGAAGAACTTTTAATGGTCGGATTTCTTGCGTTGAAGCGCGAGACTCAGCCATGATAAAGATATTCTCTTTACGCAATACATCGGTGGCTGGTAATTGATCGGGAATTTTAATAGGCACAGCTTTCTCCCTAAGCATTGTACTTGGACGTCTATACTTCTAGACTTATAGCTTAACTGATTAAGAAAGTCGATAGTTAACTACCGTTATCGTTTAAATTAACTCGTTTACCTAAATTTCAATACACATCAATACCCAGATAGACGGATACTCCGTTGGTCGCTTGTACATTTATCCTGATGACTATAGATGATGCTATTACTCGGTAAGCAATATCACAGTGGCGTGAAGTAGAAAGAGAAAAGGGATATAATAGGCTTACTTATGGTTTTGTCATTGACCTTAATTCGTGGGTTACCTGGCTCCGGAAAATCCACGCTTGCGAGAAAATTGCCAGGAAAACATATCGAAGCAGATATGTATTTTATCAATGATCAGGGAGAGTATTGCTATCGTCCTAACGCTATTTCACAGGCCCATTTGTGGTGTCAGCAGCAGACGGAATATTGGTTAGCAAAAGGAGAGAGCGTAGTAGTGGCCAATACGTTTGTTCGGCAATGGGAGATGGAGGCTTATCGATATTTAGCACGAAAGTATCATGCTCAATTAGTGATACGAGTTTGTCGTGGATCGTTTGATAATATCCACCATGTGGATGCTGCCACTGTGGCTCGTATGCGCAAACAGTGGCAGGAGTAAAGATTAATCTCTGTGAGCGAGAGCGCCTTTGCCCGTTCGTTTAAATTGCCACCAAGCCAGATATCCCCATCCTAAGGTTTGTAGCCAAAGGAGTGTCCATTGAAGTGCGATTTGTTGCCAATCCGCCCCCATTTGGTTTAACGCTAAAAAGCCTTGTATTCCTGGGGTGCTTGGAAATAAGCTTGCTATCCATGTGATAGGGGCTGGAAGTGCCTCAATTGGCCAGATAAAGCCAGCTGAAAACGCTAACGGTAAAGAGCTTAATAAAACTAACATGGTCACCAACTCACGTCTTGGTGCTAAGGCTCCAAGCCAGATACCGACAAAACAAGCACTGAGTAAAAACGGTAACAGTAATGTCAGAAGTTCGACGGGGTTTGCTAACATAGTGATGCCTAATCGGCTAAAACTAGCGCCGAAGTAGTACATACTTAATAAGTAGTAGCAGACAGCAAAGATGAGACTACGCATTAAAATTAAGCGAAGTGGGGAAACTCGGCTCCAATAACCATTGCCTTGCTTTTGTGTCCCAACCATTAGACCAGAAGCCATGACTAAGGTTTGTTGTAAAATAAGCACAAACACGGCGGGCACGACGTAATCAATGTATCCCATACGAGGGTTAAATGTGGGTTTCTGGTTTGACTGTAATGAGGAGGCGTGGCCAAGAGCAATACTTAATGGTTCCCCCTCTACTATTAGGCGGGATATTTTTGCTTTGGCAGCTAGAGTTCCTCCCGCTTGAGCTAAACCTTCAACGATGGTGCCATAAACAAGAAAGTACGCTGCATCTCCGGCATAAGCTAATGTTGGGCTTTTTCCTAGCAGTAGATCTTTATAGAAGTGCTCGGGAATCACTAAAATGCCGCTAACATCACCCTTAAGGAAAGCTTGTTTGGCTTCTTCAATGGAGTGATCTCGCTGAACCACATGGACCTGCGGTGTGGCATCGACCATACGCTCAAGTTGATAGCTGGTTTGACTTTTATCCAAGTTAACTACGGTGATAGGGAGTTCTCTTGGGGTTTGTTGACTATACGGTAAAGGGTAAAGAAAAGAGTAAAAGACAACACCACCGATCATGGTGAGCATAACCACAGGGTTCGTCAGTAAAGCTTTTAATTCAGCTTTAAATAGTTCAAACAAGGTCATGAGCACCCCCTGATTGTGTTTCTTTGCTCTGATGCTTACGGATCAAAGCAAGAGTGATCCAAAGTGGAATAAGATAACCCACCATAGGTATTAGGTGCTGTAAAGATTGGATAGCACTTAAGCCATAGTTGATCTGAGTTAGCTGTACCTCAATATAATGGCTAATCGGTAATAAGCTCCGCCAAATCAAAGCAAGGTTATTCATATCTGAGGCCGGAAAAGTGACCCCCATAAAGGCAAAGCTTGGGGCTGTGAAAGCACCGGCGAAGCTCATTGCTCGTGCAGGATCAAGGGTCAGAAAATAGAAAACACCGCCCATAATGATGCAAGCTATCACTGTAATCGCCTGAGCAAAGATGATCACCGGTAGGCTGCCATGTATAGGCCATTGCATAAAGCGATAAAAGCAGACGAGAAAAATGACGCCTTGGAGAAGGAATATAACCGAGTAGGGTGCGAGAGTGGCGATTAAATGCCGAAGAGGTCGATCGTTTAGCCAGCGGTTCAAGCCATACTCTCGATAGTTTGCCGTTAAAATCATAATCGTGGTGACGACAATAAATATTTGCCAAACGGCAGGCACGGCTGCTGAAACTAAAAACTGGGTGTAGTTATTGTTTCGATTAAATAGCGGGGTCATTTGGGTGCGAACGGGAACGGCTCTTCCCATTGCACTGAGCGATGTTTGGCTACCTTTAGTTAAGGTTTTCATCCCTTCTATTTGAGCATTCAAGGTTCCTTGAGCCTGAAGGATCGCAGAATTAATCAAACGCCCAACTAATATGTACTGACTATTGTAAAACGTCGTTACTTTGGGTTGTTCTCCTCGGTATATCTTTTTATCAAATTGATCCGGGATAATCACATAAGCGTAGATTTGGCTAGAGATTAACTCTTCCTTCGCTTGAGCAACCGTTTGATACTGTCGTGTGACAGAAAGGGTTGAAGTGGCATCCAAATGACGGGTTAATTGCCGAGAGAGCTGACTGTGCGATAAGTCAACCACACCAACGGGTAAGTTTTGTAAGACGCCTTGCGAGAATATCCACCAGAGCAGGGCTCCGACAAGAAGCGGAACCCATGTTAGGCAAGAGAGTAACCAGTGGTCGTGACGTAATAACTGCCATTGTGAGGGTAGGGGATTACGCATGATTTATAGCTCAACTGCGACAGTCATTCCCATTCTCAACCCTTCTATTGCTTGTGTTGGGCGAGCTTCCACTTCAAAAGTTCGTAGATCAAACCCTTGTGTCGCATCGGTTGAGCGCCAAGTCGCAAAATCGCCCATTGCGGCAATATGGGTAACTTTAAACTCAATAGATTGATTTAATGCTGGAAGAAAAGCGTTAAATGTTTGCCCTTTTTTAAAGTGTTGCAGAAGATCTTCACGCACATTAAAGACAGCCCAAGAATCTGCTCGATCAATCACCGTGACCACAGGGAAACCTTGAGGTGCTAATTCACCATCATGCATTAGCACTTGTGAAACTTCACCATTAAACCAACTTTCAATCCGTGTATCTGCCGCATACGCTTCAACTTCAGCGACTGCTCCTGCTGCCATTCGCTCTTTTTCTAACGCGGCAAGAATGGTTTCTTCACGAGCACCTTCTTTAGCCATTTCATACATTTGAAACGCAGCACTTTCACTGTGCTTGGCGGCTTGCCATTGAGTGTTGGCTTCATCACGTTTCTGCTCAGAAACAACGCCTTCTTGATAAAGGTTATTAACACGCAAATAGGTTTTTTCAGCCAAATCAGCCGCTGCTTTAGCTGTCAGCCATTGATCACGTGCAGCATGAATCTGTTGGTTACGTGACCCTTTTTCGGCTTCTTGAGCCAAAGCACCAGCGGCTTTTTGACCCGCTAAGGCTTGGTCAAGTTTGGCTTCAATTTCAGGGCTATGCAAAGTGAAAATAAGCTGACCTTTAGTTACATCATCCCCTTTACGTACAAACACTTGATCGATTCGTCCCGGCACCTTTGATGAAATACTGTATTGCTGAGACTCTATTTGCCCCTGAAGGCGAACCGGTTTTGGCTGATAAGCCTGATAAAAGCTGTAGCCGACCCAAGTGACGGCCGCGATGGCTGTAACAGTAAGAAGAGACGATTTTACCGCTTTCATGATGGTTCCTTTTGTGAAGTAAGATCTTGAGTAAATTGCATAGTCAGAGGGGTGGCCGTCTGTTTATATTGTGAAAAGGTATTCATTTCACTAGAGAGTGCTAAAAGTTTACTCAAGGAGATAAGATAGTTAAATCCAGCAACCGCTTGTTGAGTGCGAATACTGGCTAAATAAAGTTCGGCATCAACCACATCTAAAGAGGTAGCAAGCCCTTGGTTAAATGCTTTTTGACGTAGAAGAAGGTTTTCTTGTGCGAGAGTTAAGCTGGAATCCAAACCTTGAACTTCTTCGAGAGCTTGTTCAGCTTCTTTGTATGTTTTTTCAACTAAAACGGTGAGATCTTGTTCTGCTTGAGCGCGTAAAAAACGCACTTGTGAAACCGTGCTGTTTGCCGCTTTTACTTGATGACTCCGCCCTGTATTTTCGATTAGGGGAATGCTGACACCAACACCGACCATCCAATCTGGTTTCATTTGACTAACCAGAGAATCATCATCGTATAGGCTGTAGTTACCAAAAGCATAAACTTCCGGGTAGTACTTACCTTTTTCTGCTTTTATTAAACTATTGGCTTGTTTCTCTTTAGCTGATAGTAATTCTAAACCTGGATACGTCGATAATGTTTGTTCAACAAAGGCAGAAAGTGGTGGTAAGTTTTGGTTGATAAAAAGTTGACCACTTGGTTCAACCGATTGATCTTGATTGAGTATCTGAGTTAATGCACTTTGGGCAATGTCGAGATCTTTTTCTGCTTTTTTACGATCAATCATGGCCTTATCTAGCGATGCTTCAGCTTGTAAGCGTTCCACTAGGGCAATCTGACCTTGCTTCTCAAGTTTTAAGGCATTATCTCTGTGTTGGGTTAGGCCTTGTTCAACGGCAATGCGAGTATTAAGCACTTCTTTTGCCAGTACCACACTGTAGTAATACTTCGCTAGATCTTCATAGCGAGCTTGAATGACCATGGCAAGCTGGCTTTGTGCTTCTTCTTTTTTTCCTTCAGCAGCGGTTTGTGCTGCCGTAATTCGGCCACCTGTAAAAATGGGCCAAACGGCTCGAATGGAAGAACTGAAGATATCGCGTTCTGTCATCGTCGATGTTAGGGAACCCAGTTTATTGAGTGCCCCTAAACTTGCATTGCTGCTTTTTTCGATTTGTTTTAAGGATAGTGTGACATCTTGATCTAAGCGTATGTAGTTTGCACTGACGGTAACGGAAGGTAAATTCAAATTAAACGTTGAATCTTGCATGTACTGATAGTGTTCAACATTGGCTCGTTCAGCGGCTAAAGAATGGTTACTTTGCTGCAAAATTTCCCAAGCTTGCTGGAACGAAATGGGCGCAGCGGATACCGATGAAATACCCAGCAATGAGCACATCAAGAGAGTGAGTGATTTTGGCTTCATACTTTCCGTTCAGAATCAGGTTTAGAGTTAATGCTCTATATTATAGATTTTCGACAGGGCTGAGTAGTATTTTGTTGTAACAAAAGTCGAATTGCTGATTCGAAAACCCGAACCAGCAATAATGTTATATATGAATATTATGAGAATAGTAGGGACATAAGAAATCTGCGCGCCATATGAGCTTTTTGGTCCCTTGCATTGTTGTGAGTACATCTTTTCCAGACATTTGTGGGAACGCAAGCAAGACACGTAAGTTTTCATGATCTTCGGTTTCTAATTCATAGGCCCGGACATGAGTAAACGTCGAAAGGAGATGCTCGTTTAGCATGTCTCGTGAAAGGCATATACCTAAAGCATCTTTTTCCATTGTTACTTTCCTCCTGACAATGTATAGGGTGAGCTATCTACCACATTAGTCATTATAATCGAGCGTAGAATGGCAATAACTTTTACTCCTCACTGCTCCATTTAGTATATAGGTAACCACGCAATTGGGCAAAAAATACGCGAATCTTAATGTGATCAATGACAGATTTTCGAGTGTAAATAGGGAAGAGTTATTAGCTAATAAATTTATCATTAATGAATCTTTGTCTTCCTTTATTTTATATTTATAAATCATAGCGTTAAATATTATTATTTCGAATGACTGACTTTCATCCAAGCCAAGTTAGCTAGAATGATTTTGAATAGCGAGGTTAATGTTCAGCCTGTTTTTGTACGACGTCATTGTTTGGGTATTTTTCTGCTGAATTATCAGTGATACCTAACAAAATAGAGAGTATGTCTTGTTGAGCGGATTATCTTTACGGGAACTTCGGTGTATACTAGAAAAATTGAACAATATCGTCGACTTGCCTTAAAGATGTGATCATTATGAGTAACCCAAGCAGTACTATTTTATTAGAAAGCGGCACCAACGAACTGGAAATTATTGAGTTTCATCTGGAGAAATTATTACCGAATGGTGAGACAAAAACTTGTTACTACGGTATTAACGTAGCCAAAGTTCGAGAAGTGATCCGGGTTCCAGATACCACGGATTACCCAAATGCACAGCCTCATATGATTGGTGTTTTCTCTTCTCGTGACATTTTGACTCCGCTGGTGGATCTCGCAGGATGGCTAGGCGTACCGACTCGTAAAGGTGTCGACAACAAATATGTCATCGTGACCGATTTTAACCGGATGACCAATGGATTTTTGATTGACAGCATTAGCCGTATTCATCGTATTTCATGGAATGATGTTGAATCACCGAGTCAGTTTCTTGAATCAGGAGAGCAAGATTGTGTTGTCGCTGTGGTACGAAAAGAACAAAAATTAATCATGATTCTGGATTTTGAAAAAATCATCGCTGACATTAACCCAGAATTAAGCATGGAAAAATATGATGTTAAGGTGGATCGTTCAGTTGACCTTAATCAGAAAATGCTTGCTAAGCGTAATGCAAAAACGGTGATGGTGGTTGATGACTCTGCTTTTATTCGTAGCCTGATTCAAGATACATTAAGCTCTGCTGGGTATAACGTCATCGCTTGTAAAGATGGCGGTGAAGCGTATGAAAAATTGATGGACATTCAACGTATTGCTAATGAAGAGAAGTTGTCAGTCAGTGAGTTAGTTAACGCTTTAGTTACCGACGTAGAAATGCCACGAATGGATGGAATGCATTTGGTGAAACGCTTACGTGAAAATGAAGCGTACAATAACACTCCTATTGTTATGTTTTCTTCTTTAATGAGTGATGACAACCGTTCTAAAGCGCTGTCACTAGGAGCAAATGATACCATTACAAAACCTGAAATTGGCAAATTAGTCAGTATGATGGATAGTTATATTTTTTAACCATATTTAGCCTCAAACAGGTACTATGACGAACATATTTATTATCGTTGCACTATTGGTTGTTTTTTTCGTTTTTATTCAGAAATACGTTATTCGTCAAGAGAGTAGCAAAGAGTATACATATAAAAAAAAGGGGGTATTGCTTAATGCCTCTGAAAGCACCTTCTATCATGCATTAAGAGCAGCGGTTGGTGATCATGGCGTAGTTTTAGCCAAGGTGAATATGGCGAATGTCATTGCCCCAGGAAAGCTAAAAAAGAAAAGTCAGTTTGCCGCCTATAATCGTATTGCTAAGAATCATTTTAATTTTATTGTTTGTGATGCTCGGACTCTTGAGCCTAGGGTTATCATTGAATTAGATGATGGTAAGCCGCTGGCGAAAAATAAATTAGAAAGGCAGAAACTGCTACTGCATGTTTGTCAATCGGCTAACATTCCCTTAATTGGGGCAAACATGAAATACAGTTATCAAGTGGGGAAGTTACGCCGATTATTGGCTGCTCATATTGATCTTATTGAAACAGATAAAGAAGTGCGTTTTTGTAAGCGTTGTGGTAGCCCAATGGTTATAAAGGTTGCCAGTCAAGGTGAATTTAAAGGGCGACGCTTTTTTACCTGTAGCCGCCAGCCCCATTGTACCTATACTGAAAATTTCAATGTAGTGTATGAATTAGAAGAGACAGAAGATAACACCCAGGATATTGAGCGTTAAAGTGTCTCTGCTTGAGAAGCGGTATATGCAGCAGTATCCGATGTTTGGCAGATCCGAACTTGGTTTCGACCATTTTTTTTGGCTCGATAGAGTTCTAAATCTGCCAGTTTAATTAATTCATTTAAGTTGTCACCTTCTCGATACTCACAGATTCCAACACTCAGTGTGAGTTGAATACGTTTGTTATGATGAGAGAAGAGGTGGTTTGCCATAATATTGCGCAACCTTTCTCCCACATGTTCTGCTTGGCTCAATGAGTGGTCAAATAAGGTGATACAGAACTCTTCTCCACCAATTCTATAAATATTATTATCACCAACAATGTTAGCTAATAAATGGCTGGTATCTATTAACACTTTATCTCCAGCATCATGACCGTATTCATCATTGATCTGTTTAAAGTAGTCTAAATCAAGGATTAAAAGACATAGTGACGAATCGTGGTCTTTATTATGTTTAAAGTGTTGAAAGGCTGAGTTTAGTGATAAACGGTTATGGGCTCCGGTGAGAGAGTCCCTGGATGCTAAGTAGGTTAAGGTGTTTTCAATTTTATTTCGATTAAATTCATAGATGTGGGCAATAATCCAAATACCACTGTAACAAGCAATCAGATTAATTAAGGTTGCCCCTATGTTGTAACCCGCGAAGGGGGATGACTGATGAAAGAGACTGGTGACTTGAATGATAAGTACAATCCCTGTTATCAGTTGGCCTTGCTTTAAACCCAGCAAGACATATAAAAGTACGGGACAAAGTAAGCTCCATAAAAATAGCCCATGACTTATGGGTTGTAGGTACGTACCAATACTGATGATAGTGACCAAAAAATAGACATACCATTGAATGTGTCGAAAGGTGTGCCGCTCTCGTCTTGTGAGTCGATAGAGGTAGGCTGAATGTATGGCAAATAAGAGTTCCAATCCCGCAAGTAAATAAGTCTGATGGTAGATAACGTTAAAGGTAGCAAAGAAAAGAGCAATAGCAGTCAGAAACAGGCTTAATCCTGTTAGAACTGATGTTCTTAACGTATGCGAATTGCCAAACAACTTTGCATCCATGTTCTAACGACTCGATTGCATATTCCTTAATCCATATGCGCTATAGTACTTATTTGGTTTCAGCAATCAATATTATTTTTGAATCCGAGTCACAAAAGGAGAGGTAGTTCTAATTAGTTACCTTGCACGTAGTGTGATAAGCCTCGATGAGTTGTTTTTTTCTCTTTCCTCATTTGCACTATAGTTTTAGGCAGGTTTGTGAATTTAGCAAGAATAAAGGATAAAAAAACAGCAAATTGGTGGTGTAAAAGCCAATCAGTTCAAAAACATAGAAAATAGACTTGCACTGGTTAAAATCAATCGCTAATATCCACCTCGTTCTCAAGTGATGCGTCCGTAGCTCAGCTGGTTAGAGTATCGCCTTGACATGGCGGGGGTCGGTGGTTCGAGTCCACTCGGACGCACCAAAGAGAATAATAGAGTTTGCGTCTGTAGCTCAGCTGGTTAGAGTATCGCCTTGACATGGCGGGGGTCGGTGGTTCGAGTCCACTCAGACGCACCAGATTCGTTCTTTATGAACAAACAACAAAGCCCACTTCAAGTGGGCTTTGTTGTTTCTGCTGTATTTTAAACTTGTTGCCCGATACAGGGCGATTATACTCAGCCCCTAATGAGGTGAGTATAATGACTCAAATTAAGTTATAGAACTTTACAAGCAAAGCCTTTTAGGTAAAACCCTTCTGGGTAGGCCGAATCAATCGGGTGATCAGCAGCCTGTCCAAAGCGTTCGATAAATTTCACTTCTCGCTTAGCATCTAAAGCGGCATCGGCAATAATTTTCTGAAACAGAGTTTGGTCCATTAGGCCTGAACATGAGTAGGTAAGTAAAGTGCCTCCCGGTTTTAGTATTTGCATCGCTAGCATGTTGATATCTTTATAACCACGACATGCCCCTGCTAATTGAGCTTTAGCATCTGCAAACTTAGGTGGATCCATGATCACCACATCAAATTGTGTACCTTGATCACGGTATTCACGCAGCAACTTAAATACATCTGCATTTAAAAAGACTGCTCGTTTTTTACTTATATCAAACTCATTGAGATGGGCATTTAATTTTGCTGTATCGAGCGCAGGTTGTGATACATCAGCATTAATTACTCGTTTTGCTCCACCTTTTAATGCATATAGTCCAAATCCACCCGTATAAGAGAAACAGTTAAGTACTTCCTTATCTTTTACATATTTCATCGAATGATAACGGCTGTCACGCTGATCAAGATAAAAACCTGTTTTATGTCCACCGACAATATCAACGCTGATTTTCACGCCATTTTCTTCGATAATCACAGAATCAGGTGGTGTGTTACCATAGAGAACGCCGACTCGTTCCTCTAACCCCTCCTTTTTTCTTACTGCGACATCAGAACGCTCATAAATAGAGCAATCAGAGAAACAGTATTTGAGAGCTTCTACTAAGTTGTCTTTATGGAACTCAGCTCCAGCACTCAGTAATTGGCAGACCAGATAATTTTGATATTTATCGATGGTTATTCCAGGCAATCCATCCGATTCAGCGGCAACTAATCGGTACCCTGTGACGCCATCACGTTGAATCAATTCTTCGCGCAAACACTGTGCTTGTTGGATACGTTTGATGAAAAAAGAAGTGTCGATGGTTTCATTGTTAAAGCTCCATACTCGAGCTCGAATCTGTGAGTGAGGAGAGTAGGCCGCTTTTGCTAACCATTGACCATTATGGCTGTAAACATCAACCGTATCCCCTAATTGTGGAGTACCTTCTACTTTGCTGATACCACGAGAAAAAATCCAAGGGTGACGGCGACGTAGAGATTTGTCACGGTCTTTGACCAGATAGATTGCTGGAGTCATAGGGCTACTCACATGTTTCATAAAAAAGGGCGCGTATTGTCATGTAAGTGATGCTGAAATGCAAACAAGGATCACCAGTGATATATACTTAGGTTATCCATTACTTTTATGATAAGCCATTTATCAAGGTGATAGTATGACGATACAATGCGAAAAATTTAGAGTGTCCGGGATTGTCCAAGGGGTGGGGTTTCGTTATCACACTGCGCATCAAGGTCTTAAATTGGGTTTGACCGGGTATGCTAAAAATTTAAATAATGGGGATGTGGAAGTGGTTGCTTGTGGTGATCCCAACAAGGTTGAAGTGTTTTGGGAGTGGCTAAATCAAGGGCCCAAAAGTGCTCAGGTGGACCAAGTAGAACGTACCACAACGATACTTGACACTCCCTGTCAAGGGTTTCAAATTCTTTAGCTACATGCATTAAACAATGCAGAGTTAATGATCACAAACATTTGGCTGGTTTTGGTAAACCGGCAAGTTTGGTTGCTTGTTTCGCTGGGCCTTTCGGAAAAAGTTTAAAAAGATATTTGCTGTTTCCCTTTTCAGGGCCGTGCGCTTTTTCCATAGCTTTGACTAACATTCTGATTGCGGGAGACGTATTGAATTCCAAATAAAATTGGCGAACGAAATGTATGACCTCTAGGTGAGCGTTATCGAGAGTGATGCCTTCTTCTTTAGCAAGGACGGGAATCATACCTTCTTCCCATACCGTATGATCAAGTAGGTAGCCTTGTGAATCTGTATCGATGGTTTTACCGTTATATTCAAACATAGTGAGTTGCCTAAACTTAAAGTGGGTATAGGGTAATAGAGAGGCTGAAGGAGCTCAAGAAAAAATAAAAGCCCGAAATTGACTTTCGGGCTAGGTAAAAATACAAAGTAAATGAGCGAGCAGTTAGTCGCGCATAATGCCAAGAATACTCAATAAGCTGATGAACAGATTATAAATTGAAACATACAAGGTCACGGTTGCGGAGATATAATTTGTTTCTCCACCACGTACAATTTGTTGCGTAGTTAGTAAAATTGCACCTGTTGAAAACAGCACAAACATTCCGCTCATGGCTAAATACAACATAGGCATTTGTAGGAAAATGTTCGCTACCATACCTACAAGTAATACCACAAAGCCCGCCATTAAGAGGCCGCCAAGGAAAGAAAGATCGCGTTTAGTGGTTAGCGCATAAGCCGAAGCTCCCATAAAGGCAAGAGCTGTGCCTCCTAGCGCAGTCAGCACCACATCGCCCATCCCAGCCCCAACATACATATTGAGAATGGGGCCAATGGTGTAGCCTAAGAATCCAGTGAATAGGAAGGTAAAGACTAAACCTAAACCGTTATTGCGATTTTTTTCTGTCAGGAATAATAGACCATAAAAACCGACTAACATAATCAGTAAGCCAGGTCTTGGTAGGTTCATTGCCATAGAAATACCAGCAATCACCGCTGACCATAGCAACGTCATAGAAAGCAGTGCATAGGTGTTTCTGAGCACTTTGTTGGTTTGTAGAGCACTGTCATAAGACGAGGTGCGTGAATACATAGGACTATTCATACTCTTCCTCATAGAAGGTGGTGATATTTATGTAGACATTGATGGGGCCAAAAGTTCCTAATTTCAATCCCATACTTTGTCTTTTCCTTGGTTAGAATCATAATCCAAACGAGAGGGTTATGTGTGAACAAGTTGTAACGTGATATTACCAGCTTTCTCTGTAGAAAAACTTAATGATGTAGAATTTGAGCTAAAAAGTTTTGAGTCCGCTCAGACTGAGGGTAATTAAAGAAATTGGTGGGGGTATTTTCTTCAATAATTTCACCGCCATCCATGAAGATAACTCGATCTGCCACTTCTTTTGCAAAGCCCATTTCATGGGTGACACAGAGCATGGTCATTCCTTCCTTTGCCAGTTCAGTCATAACATCAAGTACTTCTCGAACCATTTCTGGATCCAGCGCTGATGTAGGTTCATCAAACAACATTATTTGTGGATTCATGCATAATGAACGAGCAATTGCTACGCGTTGTTGCTGCCCGCCGGATAACTGACCGGGATATTTATCTGCTTGATCTGGAATTTTGACTCGCTGTAAATATTTCATAGCTATTGCCTCAGCTTCCCCTTTCGGTATTTTTTTTACCCAGATTGGGGCTAGCGTACAATTTTCTAATACCGTTAAATGAGGGAAAAGATTAAAGTGTTGAAAGCACATGCCTACTTCTCTCCTGACCGCTTCGATATTTTTTAAATCGTCAGTTAATTCATGACCTGAAACTAAAATCTTCCCTTGTTGGTGTTCTTCTAGTCGATTGATACAGCGGATCATCGTTGATTTTCCTGATCCCGATGGCCCACAAATAACGATGCGCTCTCCTTTGTGCACATTCAAATTAATGTTTTTCAACACGTGGAATTCGCCATACCATTTATGCATATTTTGAATATCAATGACTGATGGATTATGAGAGTGGGGGATCATCATGATTCAATTCCTTTTATTCATTATTATTTAGTGTTTGTGGCCAGTATGCAGTTTATGTTCGAGCCAAATAGAGTAGCGAGACATCGCAAAGCAGAACAGCCAAAAGACAAGGGCAACAAAAACATAGCTTTCGGTAGCAAAGCCTAGCCAGTCAGGATCCGTATTGGCGGTTTGTCCAATTCCCAACACATCAAACATGCCGATGATCAGCACTAAGCTGCTATCTTTAAATAGGCCGATAAACGTGTTGACGATGGAAGGAATGGTGATTTTTAACGCTTGCGGAAGGATAATTAGCGTCATTTTTTTCCAGTAACTTAGGCCTAATGCATTGGCTGCCTCATATTGCCCTTTCGTTATCGCTTGTAAGCCTCCTCGAATGACTTCTGCCATATAAGCTGCGCTAAACATGATCACACCAAGTAAGGCGCGAATCAGTTTATCGATCTCTGTTCCATGAGATAAAAATAGAGGTAACATAACTGAAGCCATAAAGAGAACCGTAATTAGTGGTATCCCTCGCCAAACTTCAATATAAACGGTGGATAAACTACGGATGATTGGCATACGAGAGCGACGGCCCAACGCGAGTAGTATTCCAATAGGTAGAGATGCAATTATTCCCACTAAGGCGATGACTAATGTGATGAGTAACCCTCCCCAGCGGTGAGTTTCAACGACGGCTAAGCCAAAAACGCCACCATAGAGCAGTGTAGCGATGAGGCAAGGATAGGCTGTGACAAAAAAGGCCCAGATTCTGGTTCGGTTTGGGGTTTTCTCATAAGCTAATAGCAGAAGTAGGATGGCCAGTGAGGCAAAAAAGAGACGGGGTCTCCATAGTTCTTCTGGTGGATAGAAACCATACATAAATTGTTCCCAGCGAACGGAAATAAAGACCCAACAAGCGCCTTCACCGTGGCAAGCGTCACGAGTTGAACCGATCCAGTCAGCATTAAAAATAGCCCAATCTAATACGGCCCAAGCAGCGCTCAAAGCTAAGTAGCCCAATAATAGGGAACAGAATGTATTGATTACCCCATTGAATAGATTTTCCCTCAACCAAGTGAGTATGGAGGTGAATAAGGCAGGTGAGTGAGCGTGAAATAGAGGTGTTGTCATTATTATCTCTCCACTAGAGCAACTTTGCGGTTGTAGATATTCATCAATGCGGAAGTGAATAAACTAAGAGCGAGATAAACTCCCATTGTCATGGCAATAATTTCGATGGCTTGTCCGGTTTGATTGAGCGTCGTGCCAGCAAAAACGGAGACTAAATCTGGGTAGCCGATCGCCATGGCTAAGGATGAATTCTTTGTTAAGTTGAGGTATTGGCTGGTTAGGGGTGGAATAATGATTCGCAGGGCTTGGGGAATAATGATCAACTGTAAGGTTTGAGATCGAGACAAACCTAGCGATAAGGCGGCTTCACTTTGACCTTGACTGACAGCATTGATTCCAGAGCGAACAATTTCTGAAATAAAAGCGGCGGTGTAGACACTTAAAGCAAGTAATAGAGCGGCTAATTCAGGAATGATACTAATGCCACCATGATAATTAAACCCTTTTAATTCTGGATATTGGAGTGAAATAGGCATGCCTAATAGCCAATAAATAATAAAAGGGAGCCCCAAACTTACAGAGAAAACAATACGAGCATTTGAACAAGTTTTGCCTGTTTTTCGTTGTTGGCTTTTGCTCCAAATAAGGAAACTAAAGGCAGATGTTAGTCCAATAGCGAGTGCCATGAGAACGAATTGACTTCCGGGTTCAAACGCCAGTGAAGGTAAAAATAATCCGCGTACATTTAAAAAAAGAGCATTGGCGAAACTCAAGCTTTCTCTTGGTGATGGTAGCGCTTGCAGTACAGCGAAATACCAGAAAAAAATTTGTAATAACAACGGAATATTGCGAAACGTCTCTACATAAAGTGCAGCTAATCGGTTAATCAGCCAATTTGAGGAAAGACGTGCAATTCCAATCATAAACCCCAATACGGTTGCGAAAAAAATCCCTAATATTGAGACTAATCCTGTATTGAGTAAGCCGACGATAAAGGTTCGTCCATAAGAATGGCCTTCATTATAGTCAATTAAAGATAAGCCAATCCCAAATCCAGCTGGCTGTTTAAGAAAATCGAATCCTGTGGCAATACCTCGATCACTTAAGTTGGTGAGTGCGTTATTGATAATGGTGTAGAAGAAAAAAATCAGTGCGATGACGGCAAGCAATTGAAATAAAGCAGACCGAAAGGCTGGGTTATAGAAAAAGCGTGTGCTTTTATACGTAGTTCGAGTTTTATTGTTTTTTTCGCTTATTTTAAGCACAGCAAGGGGCTCAGGTTTCATAGAATGATAACCTCAAATCAATCAATATGGGAGCGGGCAAGGTCCCGCGCTAGAGAAACCATAACGCAATTAGGCTATCCCTGATTACGTTATGGTTAGCATGAGAATTATCGGATAGGAGGAGCGTACATAAATCCACCTTCATTCCATAGGGCGTTAACACCACGAGCAATTTGTAACGGAGAGCCTTTTCCTACAGTACGTTCAAAACTTTCTCCATAGTTGCCCACTTGTTTGATGATTTGATACCCCCAGTCGTCACGAAGACCAAGAGCCTGTCCTTTTGGCCCATCAACACCCAGAATGCGTTTGACATCAGGGTTATCAGATTTAAGCATGTGATCAATATTGGTAGAGGTGATGCCATATTCTTCAGCATTGATCATGGCAAAAAGCGTCCATTTGGCAATGTTGAACCAGCGATCGTCATCTTGGCGCACGACTGGGCCTAGCGGTTCTTTAGAAATGATTTCTGGTAAAACCGTAGCGGAATCGGGTTTAGATAAATTTAGTCGCAGAGCATACAAACCGGATTGATCTGTCGTTAATGCATCGCAGCGGCCTGAATCAAACCCTCGTGCGGTTTGTGCTGCAGTATCAAAAACAACTGGCTTATAACTCATGCCATTTTTACGAAAGTAATCTGCAAGGTTAAGTTCGGTTGTCGTTCCTGATTGGACACACACCGATGCTCCATCCAGATCTTTTGCGCTCTCAATTCCCAACTCTTTTTTGATCATAAAACCTTGGCCATCATAGTAATTGGTACCAACAAAATTCAGGCCCAGTGCGGAATCACGGTGTAATGTCCAAGTGGTATTGCGCGACAACACATCAATTTCACCTGACTGTAGAGCGGTAAAGCGTTCTTTTGCTGTCAGAGGAACATATTTAACCTTATTTTTGTCCCCCAATACTGCTGCCGCTAAAGCTTGACAATATTCAACATCAATTCCTTCCCATTCCCCCTTCGCATTAGGGTTAGAAAAACCGGGTAATCCAGTACTGACTCCGCAACTTAAACTTCCCTGAGCTAACACTTTATCTAAAGTACTGCTCGCCGCTTGCGCATTATTTATGGTTAAGCTTGTTGATACTGCGATGATTGTTGTCATCAATGTTAATTTATTTGCCATGATAATTATTCCTGTCTGATCCGGTGGTAAGCCCACTTCAATGGTGAATTTTATTATTAGTGAATGTACGTTTTTAGTGTCGTTATCGTCGTTGCACATTGATACTGGACTTGGAATAAGCATGGCTAAATGTTACTTAGTTGTAAATAGTGCAATTGGGAACGATCTTGGTGCAACAGAGCAGAGAAAGTGTAAATTTCTCACTCTTAATTTCATTATTTAAAATGTGGTTATTATTTGAAATAAAAAGCCATAAACAAAGATAAATTTAGTGAATAATTATTTATCATTTGATGATATTCTCTTTTGGTGCACCTTTTTTGGTCGCACCTTCTAAACGGTTTAAAAGGTGGAGACATAATGCGTTATTTCCCTCTATTTCTTGATTTGCTGAATAAAGCGGTATTGGTCGTTGGTGGAGGTGAAGTCGCATGCCGAAAAGTTGAAGCCCTGCTACGTGCCGGCGCACAGGTTACGCTCGTCTCTCCGCAAATTGTTTCACCCATTCAAGCGTGGGTTGAACAAGGGTGTTGTCAGTGGGTAAAAAATTTCTACTCCTCACAGTATGTTACAAAAGAGTATCGCCAGGTGTGGGCGACAACCGATAACCCTGAACTTAATCATCAAGTGTATCGTGATGCTACAGCGGCAGGTATTTTAGTGAACGTGGTTGATGACCAACCCTATTGTGATTTTATTACTCCTTCTATCTTAGAGAGAGGACGCATTCAGATTGCGATTTCCAGTGGTGGAGCTTCTCCGGTATTAATCCGTAATGTTCGTGAAACACTGGAAACGGTTTTACCTCAAAATCTTGATTTATTGGCGGATTTTGGGGCATCGAAACGCAATTCGATTAAAGAATATTTACCCACCGTTGAGCTAAGGCGTAAATTTTGGGAACATTTTTTTGCACAACGTTCAGTGAAAAATGCGACAAGTCGTGAAGCCTTAGAGCAGTGTTATCGAGTCGCGCTCACAGAAGAAGTAGATGAACGGGGTGAGGTGGTTTGGATCGAATATGGTACAGATGTTGAGCTCTTACCTCTGAAAGCGTTGCGTTATATGCAGCAAGCCGAATTGGTTTTATTTGAACAAACATGCCCTTATGGCTACATTGATCTTTGTCGGCGAGATGCTGAGCGAGAGAGTTTTCATCATCCTGCGCAATTGAGTGAGCGCCTAGCTACAGCGAAACAAGCCGAGCAAAAAGTCGTAGTATTGGTGTCTGCTGATAAGCATGAGTACTTGTTATTACAAGGACAAGAACGGGTTTTAAAACAAGGAAGAGAAGGGTAACGAAACTGTGTTACCCTACGTTTTGTTCCTGTTAGCGCAGTGCAAATTGTTCAATCGCCACGGCGACGCCATCTTCATCGTTACTCAGGGTAATATGATCGGCAATTTGCTTGGTTTCTTCCATCGCATTTGCCATTGCAATGCCAAGCCCGGCATACTGCAACATATGGTGATCATTTTCTGCATCCCCCATACAGATCACTTCGTTGGCATGAATACCTAAATGATCGGCTATCGCTTTGACTCCGATACCTTTGTTGCTATTTGGATTCAGAAATTCAAGGAAGAAGGCTGCACTTTGAACGATGGTATAATCTTGATGTAATGAAGAGGGTAGTTGACGGATTGCTTCGGTTAATGCTTCAGGTTCTGCAACTATCATGGCCTTAATAATCGGGTGATCATCTTCTAATTGTTCAAAATCCATCTCAGTAATGGTTAAATCATTAATGGTGGCTTCGACTTCAGTATATTGGCTGATTTTTGGGGTAATAAGCCCATGAATCTGACTGAATGCATGAGCATTCACTCCTAGTTCTTTGGCTAAGCGAGCGACCATTTTCGCTGAGCGACCATCAAGGATCTGCTGATAAATGATATCACCGGTCCCCACGTTCTGTACTACGGAGCCATTGTAGTGGAGAACGTAGTCATCCTGTGAAGTGAGGTTTAACTCTTCCAATTTACTGCGCATACCAGCCAGCGGACGTCCAGAAGCAAGAACGATGTGAATTCCTTGTTCCCGAGCTTTTGCAATGGCCTGTTTGGTACGTGGTGAAATCTGTTTCTGGCTATTAAGCAGGGTGCCATCCATATCAAGAGCGATCAATTTATACATGTGTTACCTAAAGTGATGGAATCAGACCAATTAAAACATGACAAGATACGCGTTTTCTATGAAAACTAAAAGTAACCTTGTACAACAATCAAGCATTGGCTCAAATTATGAAGCTGTTTTTTTCTTTTATCCACTCGGTTTTAAATTGACCTAACGAAGCGCATCTATTAAGGTCTGCGACCTGAAATTGATAACGATAGATTAGGCCGTTGACCTTGTATAAAGTAAACGAAATATTTGAGACCATTCAAGGCGAAGGCGTCTTTACTGGGGTTCCCGCTGTCTTTGTTCGCTTGCAATATTGCCCGGTTGGTTGTGCTTGGTGCGATACTAAACAGACTTGGCAGGCGTTCGAGCAAGATCAACGCAGTATGGAGCAAATCATCGTGAAGCAGGGGGATAGCCCGACATGGTGTTCGGTGTCTGCTGATGAAATTATTTCGCAATATCATCAGCAAGGGTTTTCAGCCAAACATATTGTTATTACTGGCGGAGAGCCGTGTTTTTACGATCTTATGCCATTGACACTGGCATTTGAAGCGATTGGATGCCAATGTCAAATTGAAACCAGTGGCACTTTTGAGGTTCAGGCCAGTGAGCGTACTTGGGTGACCGTTTCACCGAAAATTGCCATGAAAGGCAAACTACCTGTTTTAACGTCGACGTTACTGCGAGCTAATGAAATTAAGCACCCAGTGGGAACGGAAAAAGATATCGAGCAACTGGAGGCTTTATTAAGCCAAATAGTGTTGCCCGTATCGACGATCATCGCTTTACAACCACTGAGCCAGAAGCCACGAGCGACTCAATTGTGTATTGAAACTTGTATTGCCCGTAATTGGCGCTTATCCATTCAAACTCATAAATACCTAAATATCGCATAGAGGATGTCAATATGAATAAAGCCGTTGTGGTGTTCAGTGGTGGACAAGATTCAACAACCTGTCTCGTTCAAGCGCTAAAAGAGTACGACGAAGTACATGCCATCACATTTGACTATGGTCAGAGACATCGGTTGGAAATTGAGGTGGCACAAAAATTAGCCGCGACATTAGGTGTGAAAGCGCACAAAGTGATGGATGTGACTTTGCTCAATGAGTTGGCCATTAGTTCTTTGACGCGTGATGATATTCCTGTTTCGCATAAACGGCAAGATAACGGCTTACCCAACTCTTTTGTACCTGGACGTAATATTCTCTTTTTAACCCTAGCGGGTATTTATGCTTACCAAATTGGTGCTGACAGTATCATTACCGGAGTGTGTGAAACCGATTTTTCTGGCTACCCTGATTGTCGAGATGAATTTGTAAAAGCGATGAATCATGCACTTGTTCAAGGAATGGCGAGACCATTAAGCATTCGGACGCCTTTAATGTGGCTCAATAAAGCGGAAACATGGGCTCTAGCCGATCAGTATCAAGCATTGGAATTGATTCGGCATGAAACCTTAACTTGTTATAACGGAATCATGGGTGATGGGTGTGGCGATTGCCCATCTTGTGATTTGCGAAAAGCAGGATTAGAGCAATATTTAGCGGACCGATCTGTGTGGACGAAGTCATTACTTACTAAGCAATCCAGTAAAAATCAACAATAGCGGAAGTTCGTCACGATAAATAATTCATTTTCCTGTATGTAAAAACAGTGTTTTTGCTTGACAAAGAAACCAACTGCACTATGCTGGATGTATAACCAGTGGTAAAGGAGGTCATCTATGTTATGGGAGACATTAGAACGAGTTAACCGCCTGCGCCAACAGGCGATGTCTGACCCAGAATTTGTTGAGTCAGCAAAAAATCATGAAGAAACCCTCAAGCAGGTCGAACAAGAGTTTGAACCTAAACGTCGACGTAAAACTAAATCTGCAAAAGATAAAAAACTGGCAGATATTTATAAACAAACAGAATTCAGCTATAACCCTTCTGGTATAAAACACTAAGTGCTTTACGCCCTATGATGAAGAGTGGGGCGTAAAATTTTAGTGCCTCGACAACAGCGAAGAGAACGTATTTATCCATTCTTTTTGTTAGGTGGAGGTTCATTTTTATCCCGCTACATTATTTTCCATATTCTCTTTGAGTATTTCTGTCTAAACTATAAGTAATCTTGATTCTCTTTCCTTCATTAACTTGCAGGATGAATTAATGAGTGGGAAACCAGTAACGTCTCCCATTCATGAGCTTAAGGGGATGGAAATGCAAAATGTACCAAACAGGGTGAGAAAATTTATTGTTGTTGGGATCTTAGTGCTCGCAGCCATGATCGCTTCAGGTTATTTTTATTGGCGTAGCACAGAAGTCGCTTCCTTCTACCGGTTGATGAGTGAAAGCTTAATGATGTGTTAAAAGTCTGCGTTAACTACGTAATAAGGATTTTTGGGCTTTTTAATATGGCTGAGTTTTGATTTAACCAACTGATTCCACAAAGTTTTATCAAAACTCCCTTTAGGGATAGAAGGATAAAGTGTATCAACCTCTTCATAAGCATAACGCATAAATTCTTTCTTCTTAATTTGGTTATACTCATTGACCACCAAATTATACTGTTTCATCCATTCTTGTTTAAAAGCTCGTAAAGCGGGTTCAGCCTGTTCAAGTGGAAGCCGCGAGAGATACACTCGCTTGTAGGCAACTTTTCTATCGATCATGGTCAGCATAGTCGTTTGAATATAGCGACCGTGATGCGTTATCGAAATATCTTGTTCAGTAAATGGCGTTAAACACCAGCCTTTCGGTAAAAACGAGTTTTTTTTATACTGTTTATTACGCAGTATAATGGCTTCATGTAAAACAATATCTGATGTCCCACGAAAGGTCGCTTGCCATTTTGCAATACGAACTTGGATCGACCCCGGTAGGCGGAATATATGCATAAATTTATCTTGCGTCATAGTAATACGATGATCCAGTAAGTCTATCTAACGACCAATACATCTTACCCTGTATTTTTTTATAATCGGGTTTTGAAATACGTTAATACTGACCTAGCCAAACAACGAACACTCGTGGAAGATTATTATGGTATATCGAGCGCGGAGAGCTATTCTACACTGAATACCCCCCCATGCCCAAGTAACTTTTAATGACTTAATAATATGAGTCCGCTTGGTAAAGCATCACCAAATATTCGTTTTGATTCACCTGCTGATAATTCACAACGGTTCTCCATTAAATGGATCCATGATGTTGGTGCTTTACACTGTTTTAGCTGATCTGTGACTTGTTGGCGCACATCGTCTCGAATATCCAGCGTTCTATCTCCAGTCTTACGGCAAATCATCACACAAGCAAAAGCGATCATCGGTTCACGTTGCCAATCTTGAGCGAGCAATGTCGGTAACCATTGTTCGACGATGTCTCGTGGAATGACCGTGTGTTGGCTAGCGTAAAGCGGAGTCCGAGAGGCCAATCGTCCGACTGCCCACCAGTGGGCTTGTTCAAATTGATGATGATGGCAAGCTTTATTTAAGAACCAATGGGCCAACAGTTTTTTATCTTCTACCTCTAAATGTTCGAGAGAGGCAGCAAGGCGAACCATGGCTTCGTATCCCATCTCTTGAGCTGCTTTCACTGTTTGTGGATTTTTCGCTGCGCTCGGATGAAGGTATTTAGCGATATCCGCTAGAATTGTTTCCTGTTGTTCTTGATTGAGCCCTCCGGCAATACGACGCCAGAAAACCCACCAATCACTCCAACCTTGATGATTTTGAAATTGAATGCCTTGTTGATAAAGCCCCCACACTTGTTCGATACGCCATGAGTCGGTGGCATCACCAAAACCGGGGCGGAGAGTAAAACCGGCTAAGCGTAGCCAATTTTTTTCATGCTGTTCTGAGCGACGACGACGTTTACGTCCTTGTGCTAAGGTATCAAACAATTGACGTAGAGTAATGAAATCCCATTCATCGCGTTTCCCTAATCTTTTTTCGAGATCTTTGGCAAGTGTTTTAATCTCATGACCTTCACTGCTTTTTTTATTACCACTGTAGAGGCGAGAGATCAGAGCTTGACACTCTACGAGGTGAGGGGAGTGAGCGACGGGTTCAGTTGCTTGTGCCTTTTGGTTACGTACCTCAAACTCTAAAGCCCAGCGTTTTTGATCGTCGTCGATGCTGACGCATTCAAGTTTTAAAGTACCGACTTCGGTTAATTGAGAGGCAAGCTGAACGGTAACCCGCTCTTTCTGGTTTGCCTCAAGCTTTGCGCCTTCACTGTCTAAGGTAACAATATAGGGAGGAAGAGGAGCAAATAGATCCGGATCTACCTTAACCACTACGCCATTTTGAATCGCGGTATCTTGCGCTATCGTGTCATGTGTTGAGGTGAGCAAGTTAAAACGTACGGGTTCTCCTAGTGTTAATGAGAATCGTCGGCCTGTTAAGCGGATTTCCTGTCCTTCCTCAGTCCCTTTGGCAAGAAGGCAAAGCGCATTACCCATTTTATTTTTTTCTTGTAGATGTAGAAAATAAGAGCGGGCAGCGCCTCCGCCAATTTTCAGTTGCGCACCTCGGCGAGCTTTAGCAAAGGCTACTGCACCAAGGGCTACTGACCAGTCAGGATGTGGGTTATCGAGTAAGGTAATGGGCGATTGTCGCCAGTTTTCTAGCAGTTGTAACAGGCGTTTTGTGATCAGTTCACTATTGAACAGACCCCCATTCAGTAATAGGCCAACGGGAATTGCAGCTTGGTTTGGTTCTTGCTGATCTAAAGCGGTCATCGCCACAGACTGATGTTGATGGAGAAAGTCAGCAATATGTTTACTGATCGCAGGATCAGCCACATAAGGCAGGCCAAATTCAACCATTGCACTTCGCCGCTTATCTGGGTGTTGTGAAAAATCCGTTAAAGGAAAGAATCCATCCAAAGTAATGTGGTGAACTTCTTTCTGGCTCAGTGGAATGCTTTTTGTACCCCCCA
Source organism: Vibrio cincinnatiensis (assembly GCF_022113815.1). Lineage (GTDB taxonomy): Bacteria > Pseudomonadota > Gammaproteobacteria > Enterobacterales > Vibrionaceae > Vibrio > Vibrio cincinnatiensis_A. Next base: position 579,775 of record NZ_SGOM01000001.1, on the reverse strand, counting down.
GCAGTTTTGAGCCGCTACCAAGCATCGTAATTTTCACCTCTTGTGGTGCATTCGACGTCAGCAGATTTTCTTTCGCCTTACGAGTTTGTTGGATGAGTTTCGTTAAGTTGGCCGCATTCAATTTTTGGGTTTGGTTTAGTCGCTGCTCTGCGAGATGAGCTAATGCAAGGTCAAGGTTATCTCCTCCGAGCATCAAATGCTCCCCGACACCAATACGATTGAGCGCTAGTTCACCTTGTTGAAACTGTGCTTCGATCAAGCTCAAGTCCGTTGTACCGCCTCCTACATCGCAGACTAAGATGAGAGGCAGTGTTTGCAGCTCTTGATGTGCGGTGTTGTGATGTCGGGCATACCAATCGTAGCAAACCGCTTGTGGTTCTTCTAACAGCAGTATTTTTTTTAGCCCAGCCAGTGCTGCGGCTTCGATCGTCAGTTTTCGAGCCGTTTCATCGAAAGAGGCAGGAACGGTCACGACGACTTCTTGATTTTCTAATGGGTCACTCGGGTGGCGATAGTTCCAAGCTTGACGGATATGGTTAAGATAACTGGCACTAGCAATGACGGGGGAGACTTTTTCAACATCATCCGTGCCTGCCCACGGTAATATGTTCGCACGGCGATCCACCGCTTGGTGAGATAACCAACTTTTAGCGCTGGATACTTGGCGTCCCGCAACTTTTGAGCCTAATTCTCGTGCCCATTCACCGATAATCACCGGTTCAATATCTCCCTCAACGGCTTGATGTTTCCAAGGTAAGATGAGGTCAGAGTAAGCAACTTGTCCGTGAGCCGGGTGGTAACGAAAAGAAGGGAGTAAAGGTTTACGGACCACTTCACCAGGCCCCACCAATTGATCAATAGGAAATAACGTGATTTCAGATTGTGACAGATTGTCGGTGATTTCACAGAAGGCAACGACGGTATTGGTCGTGCCCAAGTCAATACCGACCAAAAAACGAGGAGAGCCCATAAGACATACCTTTCATGAGTTAAAGAACGACATGGGTGAAGATGCCATATTTCTTTGTTCGACTGATGATAAAAATATGGGCACTATGAATTCGCTCCAATCACGTGATTCGTGATGAGGGCGGTTTATCAACAATGCCCACTCGTTAAGTATCAAGTCGTATGAATCTCGGTTATTTTAGTGTTGCGTCTGAGCGTTAGCATCTTCACGAACATTAAATTCAACATGCCATTTTTGACCATTATCAGCGGCGATCGCTTCTAAGTAGAGCGTACCTAATTCAGTCACTCGAGCTGCGAGAGTCACTGGCACGATGTCACCTTCACGACGTCCTTCTGAGACTGGAAGCGAGACTTGAATTTCTGGCAATTCTTCTAGTTCCCCCTCATTCCAGTAATCAAGATGGGTGCCCACGCTATCCTCTCGGCGTACTGTTGAACCAAAAAATTGGAAGTTTACTGGCTGGCCAATCACTAGACCAAATTGCTGGCTAGGTACATCAACACTGGAGCCTTCTTCCATACCGAAAGGAGCAACACAGAGTGCTTCCATTGGGGGAGCCATACCTGGAATGGCAGGCATTGCACTTTCAATTCCGACATAATAACTAGAGGCAATACCACCACGGATACGGACACCTTGGCCTTGGCGAACGTGTCCATAATAGGCTGCGCCGCAGGCAACCGCGAGATCAAGATCAACGCCCGTTAAGCGCTTTGCAACTTGAACCTGTGCGTGGGTTAACCAATCATTAATGGTTTGTTCAAGACGGTTGGCCAATAGGGAGGATTTCAGTACTCCGCCATTAAATAACAGCACGCTGGGTTTGATGAAATCATTCATTGAACTCGTTGACTCATTTTCCATGCCTGGAATGCCCCCCATAAATGGGTTAAATGCATCAGTAGGCGTGGCTTGAGCTTCACCTTGAGCCATCGCTTGTTTGGATAAAAAGGCAGCAATATGACGAGTGATCCCCGCATCTTGTGCATAAGGTAGGCCCATTTGTGTTAATGCACCACGATTGCGTTGTTGTGGGTGTTGATCAACCATTACTGTAGGAAAAAAACCATCAACCAAGATTTGCTGCACTTCTTGCTGAGTTAATTCCGTTTTCAACGTTGTCCCAAGCAATTTTGAGCCTCGGCTAGGTACTACGATAGGAACAGAGGCCAATAGGGGATCATTGAGTAATGCCTCTTTTGCATCTCGACAAGCATGAGTCATCGCTTGAACTTGCCATGGCTGTAACTCTTTCCCTTCTTTTGCCAGCTTTATTTTTAAATGGTAAGCGAGGGCAAGATCCATATTGTCACCGCCGAGTAGAATATGTTCACCGACAGCGATACGCTTTAAGCTCAGATTGCCTTCTTCTTCAGTGACTTCAACCAAAGAAAGGTCTGTGGTTCCACCACCAATATCCACCACAAGGACGATATCGCCAATACTCACTTGATGACGCCACTGTTCATGACTGTTATCAATCCAGTTATAGAGGGCAGCTTGAGGTTCTTCTAACAGAGTCAGGTGTACAAAACCCACATTTCTGGCGGCTTCTGCGGTTAAATCACGAGCTGCAGGATCAAACGAGGCTGGCACCGTGATGGTCACGTCTTGCTCAGATAACGGTGCGCTAGGATGTACGTGATTCCACGCGGCTTGCAGATGCTCAAGATAACACTCGGTTGCCTTGAGTGGCGAAATTTTTTCTACCTCCTCTGGGCTTCCTGCAGGTAGGAAGGCATCTCGGCGATTGACACCAGCATGGCATAACCAAGATTTGGCACTAGCGACTAAGCGAATAGGGGTTTTAGCCCCAAGATTACGCGCAATAGCACCAACTAAAGCTTTCGGTTCGTTCGTCCACGGCAGCACGCGGGCTGATGCGTTCATTTCGTGCTCATGGGGTTGATAGAGAAAGGACGCGAGTTGAGAGCGTGACTCTACCGTGCCTGGTGCGGTTAATTGTGGAATGGGCATAGTTTGGACACGTGCTTGTTCATCTTGAGTATCAATATATGAGATCACACAGTGTGTTGTCCCTAAGTCAATACCCACACTAAATTTTGCACCGCTTTGATTTACTACTGAGGTGAGATTATCCATTACAACTCTACCTCTGCAGGAGCAATAACCGATACGTCATGATTTTCGGCTAATTGAGGTAGGTTCATCGCAGTCGCTTTCCAGCCTTTATGAATTAAGGTTCCAGTAAAAGGGGCGTATCCGGTAACATGACCAACTAAGCGAATTGATTGAGGGTTAAAACCTTCTTCAATGGTCACTCGGCTCTCTTCTTGTTCTAAGCAGATAGGCTCAAGTGTGAGATACTCTTTGAGGACTTTTTGACCACCGGCATGAATCACACGCGCTGCTGCACCGACGTCTTCATCAGAAAAGGTGGTGAGATCTTCTTGTAAAAAGTCAATGAGTCGAGCCTCTTGCTGCATAATAGAAAGTAATTGCATCGCAGAATCGGTTGCAGCCGTGGCCAATTGAGATTGGACCTCGACCACTTTTTCAACCACTTTCTCAACTTCAACGATTTTTTCGACCTCAACAATCTTTTCTACCGGTTTCTCAACTTCAATAATTTTTTCAATGGGTTTTTCAATGACCTTTTCTACGATCTTGGACTTTCTGCTGATAGAGAAAACCAGTAGAAGTAGTGTGGATGCGGCAAGGCCGGCATGAAGCATATCGAAGGTGGTGGGAATCATAGCTAAATCGAAGTTCATGATGAATTCTCTGTCGTGTCCATAATCAACGATAAAAGAGAGGTTCTTTTATCTTCATAAGAGTCAGAATTAGGTAAAACTTGGGGCTGATACTACCATATTCAAGAGTGATCACATGGATAAATGCGCGCATCTCTTGGCTCGTTTATTTGTTAGTTGAACTTTTAATCAAATCGCTCACGGATTTCGTGAAAAATTCGTGTTAATTGTCAACATTTGGTTATGAACCCCGTTTACTTTGCGCTACATCAAGGGAAATAAAAGTCCTGATATTGACGAAGTGAAAGAGAGTCGGTAAAACCACAACAAAGTTCAGTTAAGGCGGAAAGATGCCCGATACAATAAAAAAACGTCTGCCTCTCTTGGTCATGATGGCAAATTTAGTGGTTACTGGTGCCATCGTCTCTATTGCGTATCTCGTTCAGCAAGGTTACAGCAAGGCTTTATTTAATACTTTAGCCTCTCGGCAAGCACTTGTTGTACAGCAATATATCGACAATGATATTCATCTGATTGGTTCAAGCGCTAATTTTTTGCGCGCTGCTTCTGTACAAAGCCGAGATAATTTTCAGTTTTTTGCTGAGCAAATATTGCAAGATTCCGAAAGTTTGATCGGGTTGCAATGGCTAAAAAAAGTAGAAAAGAGTGATTTGCCTCATTACATCGATATGAGGCGTGCCCGCGACCCTAATTTTTATCTTTATACACAAATGGATAACAACGTTATTTTGCCGGGCTATCATTTAAAAGATCAGCCGATTTATGTCATTGATGATATTTATCCACGAACATTAACGAATACAGCATTATTGGGTTTTTATTCCTCAAATCAACGTTTTCAGCAAATGTTATCGATGATGTTAATATCAAAACAAGCCGGCGTATCTGAAAAAATACATCTATTAAAGAATGAGCAACGCGAATATTCTGGCCAAGATGGTTTGCTTATTTACTACCCAGTTTTTGACCTTCAGCACGATACTCTTTCCGGTATCGTTGTCGGTGTTATTCGCTTGTCCATTTATGTTGAACGCTTAATTCAGGAAACCGCATCGAATGAACTTTTTATGATGCGCGTTATTGATAAAGGGTTTGATAATGAAAAAAATAGTTTGCTCTATTTAAGCCCAAATTGGCAGGAGGATGAAGGGAGTATGCAAGTTAGTCGGGTCATTAATTTACCCAATCGACAGTGGGTGATCGAATTTAACTTGCCAGAGCCTTTAACTGCCAATGACCGCTGGGTTTTATTTGGTTTAGGTAGCGGTGGTGTAGTTATTAGCTTATTGCTGGGTGTGGTCAGCTTATTATTAACACGTGAGAAAGAATTCCTGAATGATCGGTTGGAAGAACGTACTGCAGAGCTTAAATTTTTGGTTGAACATGACAGCTTAACGGGGATTTATAATCGTCGAGCATTTAACCGAATTTTTCAGCTTTATATTCAGGATAAGAAAGCCTTTTCGTTGGTGAGTTTTGACATTGATTATTTTAAGCAGATCAATGATAACTACAGTCACTTAGCGGGAGATAAAGTTCTGGTCGATGTGGTTCAGGTGGTGAAGACTCACTTAAATATTAAAGATGTATTTGTTCGAACCGGTGGGGATGAGTTTGCTATCTTATGCGCAATTACCGACAGCGTCTCTTTGTATGAATATCTTGAACAGTTACGTCGTTTAATAGAAAAAAGTCAGTTTAATTATGAAGGTCATCAGATAACCTTATCACTCAGTATTGGCGCGGTAATTAATCAGGCATACACCGAGCAAGAGTTACTACAAAAAGTGGATGCCCAATTGTATGAAAGTAAAGCAAGAGGGCGGAATACCGTCTCGATTGAAGAGTAATTCACCGCTTGATCGTCGAATTTTTACGAAGAGTTCGGTAAGATGGCGCGCTTTATGTTTGGTCAAATAAGCTGGATAGATGAATGAATCATAACCGAGTTGTGTGTTTTGACTTAGAAATGTGCTGTTGGAGTGAAAATGGTGTGGGCACAACAGGCGAAATCATTGAAATTGGTTTAGCGGAGATTGACCTAGCAGCCAATAAAATAGTCAAGAGAGCCCAATATTATGTGAAGCCAGCGCATGATGAAATATCCGCTTTTTGTGTTGAATTGACGGGGATTACACCTCGAAAAATAGCCAAACAAGGGCGACCATTAGCGGATGTATTGCAGTCGATGGTAAAAAATTTTGGGGGAAATAATAAAATTTACGCTTGCTGGGGAAGAGACGACCGTATTTTATATAAAGAATGTAAAAACAAAGGATTAACTCTGCCTTTTCAAGAGTGCTTAAATTTAGCGACACTCTACCGAATTCAGCACCGAATGAAAGACCAACGTATTGGGCATCGAGCCGCTCAAGAAGCGAAAGGGATAGAATGGGAAGGCCGTCAGCATTCAGGGTATGTTGACGCCTATAACCTTGCCAAACTAGCGCTTACCATGCTGTAAGTAGAGTAAACCCATGTTAGCGATTTGTTTGTTGCTCGACGACCAGTAATTTTGCACGGATAAACTGGCTATGATCGACGTAAAGGAGTTCTGCTGTTTTACGAATAACGGCATCTTCTAACGGATCAATTTCACCGTCACTATGAGCGACCTCCCACATGGCTTTAATCAGATCAAAGCGTGTTTCTTGGCTTAAACTGCGAAGTTGAGAGGTAAATTCATAGAGTGAGGCGGATTGACGAATGTGCTGTTCTGATTGAGTCACTAGCCGTTGTGCTTCTGTGGCATCAATGTCTAGCAGTCGTTCCAACAGCGCCAGTTTGGCTTGACGTTCTGTGAGGCTAATTTGGTGATCGGCCCCAGCAACTTCACTGAGCAAACAAGCTATTGCAAAGTTAGGGCTGGGTGTTTGCTGGCTGAGATCTTGCCCATCAAGTAATTGCTTAAAAAGGGTTGTGATTGCGTTAAACATGATTGTCTTGCCTTTACTTTCTGTGTCTTTTCATCTATTGGATAATTTTATTGAGACTCAGTTCCCACTTTTCAAGCTTAAAGACGAGAGTCTTATTAAGTGGTGTTTTAGATTTGATCACCAATCATTTCAATAAACTCTGCGCTGGTATGTTCATGAGCGGCAAGGAGTAAAGCCAGTAAAGCTTCAATTTTTTCTCGTTGAGCGCTCTCTTCACGTAGTACTTGGGCAAGCCGATAACGGATAAGCTCAATTTCGTGTTCGACAAATCCTCGACCTTCTTCTTCTTCCTCTTCTTGTGGGGCATTGTCAAACTGCAAAAAGAGCAGCTCATCGTCCAACTGAGTACCGACTAATTGTTCTGGCAGCCAAAGTTCGCCCATCACAATGTCAGGGTCAATATCGCTGGGGAGATCATCTAGTCGTTGTTTGAGTTCAGAAGCTTTCACAGTCTTGTCTATTTAGTTACGCCTAGGGTTATTCTAGCGGTCAATGGCAAAGAAAACTAAGCTTTCTATCATTAAACAAGCATAAGAGGGGAAATAATCATCAAACGGGAGGACTATTGAGAAGTGCAGTTTGGCTTGAGTGCCGTATCCATCGAAAGATGGCTTTAAATACGGTGGGGAAGAGGGTATGTTCCCATACCCTCTAATCGCTGTTTATAGTGCGATTTCAGTCAATTGAGCTTTTGCCGACTCAATGCCTTTTGAAGCAGAATCTTCACCCATATTTAGAGCTTCTGCGTAAGCAAATTGAACATCGGTCATACCGACAAAACCTAAAATGGTTTTTAAATAAGGCGTTACATTATCAGTTGCACTGTCTTTATGAATGCCGCCGCGTGTCGTGATCACCACCACTTTTTTGCCTGTAATTAACCCTTGTACACCCGCTTCAGTATATTTAAAGGTCACCCCAGCGCGAGCAATTAAGTCAAACCAGTTTTTGAGTTGCGTTGGTATGGTGAAGTTATACATTGGTGCAGCAATCACAATCGTATCTGCGGCGTTCACTTCAGCAATTAACGTGTCAGATAGCGTGACCACTTTTTGTTGTTCTTCCGAAAGGTCTTCCGTTGCACGCAGTGCGGTTGCAACAGAAAAGTCCAGCACTGGGAGTGGGTTTGCGGCCAAATCACGAACCAACAGATCGTTGGTATCAAATTGGCTTAAATAAGTATCAAGTAATTTGCTTGACTGAGAATATTCACCAAGAATGCTAGATTTTAGGGCAAGTATACGAGACATATTTTTTCCTTTTCTGTTCTATTTGAGCATGTTGACGGCGTGGCGCTCAGTCATCATGTTGATGGCGCTATAGTAAGCATTACGCTCAGGCAATATAAGTCGGTAAATTTGCTGAACTCATTCAAAAAATTTGAAGATAAGAATCACCGTGTGGATGCGTATCGGTGAAGAGGTCACTTGATGATAACTCTGTGATACAATTCGCACAGTTTTATAGATGAATAAGAATAGGTAATGCTTTGACTCAGTCACAGCCTCACTCAGAAGCGCGTAGCGAAGCAAAAGCTAACAGCGCTCAATCACTGCAACAAGCCCTCAAACAATGCTTAATCAAAGACCGCTTTCGACTCAATAAGCGGATTATGGGGGCGAGTAAAATTCGCAAAGAATCGGCCCGTCATGCAGTATTTGATGAAATCGCTTTAGATATTGCCCGCTCTATGTTGGTGGTCCAGCAGCGCATGGAGCAAAAGATTACGATTGATTACCCTGAACTTTTACCCGTCAGTCAAAAACGTGATGAAATAACGAAAGCCATTGCTGACCATCAAGTAGTGATTGTTGCGGGGGAAACGGGGTCGGGCAAAACAACCCAGCTACCTAAAATTTGTGCCGAGCTCGGGCGTGGTAAATATGGTTTGATCGGTCATACTCAACCACGTCGTTTAGCGGCTCGTTCGGTGGCGACTCGAATTGCTCAAGAGATGGAAACAGAACTGGGCAGTTTTGTGGGGTATAAAGTCCGTTTTAACGATCAAATTTCTGATCAAACCCAAATTAAACTGATGACCGATGGGATTTTGCTGGCGGAAATTCAGCATGATCGTTATCTCAATCAGTATGACACCATTATTATCGATGAAGCCCATGAGCGCAGTTTAAATATTGATTTCATTCTTGGTTATCTCAAGCAACTCTTGCCTCGTCGCCCAGATTTAAAAGTGATTATCACCTCGGCGACGATTGATCCTGAGCGCTTTTCCAAGCATTTTTCTAACGCCCCCATCATCGAAGTCTCTGGCCGAACTTATCCTGTGGATACCCGTTATCGCCCCTTAGCTGGTGATAATGATAGCGATCGTGATCAATTGGAAAGCATTTTTGATGCAGTTGATGAACTGTGCGCTGAAGGTCTGGGTGATATATTGATCTTTATGAATGGAGAGCGGGAGATCCGTGATACGGCGGATGCACTCTCAAAACGTAACTTACGAGATACGGAAATTGTGCCTTTATATGCCCGCTTATCCGCCGGCGAACAGAACAAGATTTTTCAGCCACACAGTGGGAGACGCATTGTGCTCGCTACCAATGTGGCGGAAACTTCATTAACCGTTCCGGGGATTAAATATGTGATTGATCCCGGAACGGCGAGGATAAGCCGTTATAGCTATCGTACAAAAGTGCAACGCTTACCCATCGAACCGATTTCTCAAGCCAGTGCGAATCAACGAAAAGGTCGTTGTGGGCGTGTGGAAGCCGGAATTTGTATTCGCCTTTATTCTGAAGACGATTTTCTCTCTCGCCCTGAATTTACTGATCCTGAAATTTTACGAACTAATCTGGCCTCAGTCATTTTACAAATGACTGCCCTTGGCTTAGGCGACATTGATGCATTCCCTTTTGTTGAAGCTCCAGATAAACGAAATATTCAAGATGGCGTGCGTCTATTGGAAGAATTAGGGGCAATCGATAATGACGCCACGGATCCCAAAAAACGCTTAACCGAAATGGGGCGTAAGCTCGCTCGTTTACCCATTGACCCTCGTTTAGCTCGAATGGTACTTGAAGCGCCACGCCTAGGCTGCTTGAAAGAAATAATGGTTATTGCTTCGGCATTATCTATTCAAGATCCTCGGGAACGGCCGAGCGACAAGCAACAAGCCTCTGATGAAAAACATCGGCGATTTTTTGATGAAGAATCTGACTTTTTAACTTTAGTAAACCTGTGGAACTATCTTCAGCAGCAACAAAAAGCGTTAAGCAGTAACTCATTTCGTCGTCAATGTAAGCAAGATTACCTGAACTACTTACGAGTGAGAGAATGGCAAGATGTTTACTTCCAAATTCATCAAGCGATGCGAGAAATGGAATACAAACTCAATGATGAATCTGGCAGTTACCAAGCCGTTCATAGCGCAATTTTAGTCGGTTTGTTGTCACATATTGGTAGCAAAGATGCAGAAAAAAATGATTACCACGGGGCGCGTAATGCTCGTTTCCATATTTTTCCCGCCTCTGGATTATTTAAAAAACAGCCCAAATGGGTGATGAGTGCTGAATTGGTGGAAACCTCTAAACTGTGGGCCAGAATTGTGGCGAAAATTCAGCCAGAATGGATTGAGCCTTTAGCGAAACACTTGATTAAACGCAGTTACAGTGAACCCCACTGGTCGAAAAAACAAGCCGCGGTGATGGCTTATGAAAAGGTCATGTTATATGGCATGCCGATCGTTGCGAAGCGATTAGTCAACTATGGCAACATTGATGCAGCGTTAAGCCGAGAAATTTTTATTCGGAGCGCTTTAGTTGAAGGGGATTGGGAAACAAAACATGCGTTTTTCAAGCAAAACCGTTCACTGTTGCAGGAAGTGGAAGCATTAGAACATAAGTCTCGCCGCCGAGACATATTAGTTGACGATGAAGAACTGTTTCAATTTTATGATCAGCGAGTGGGAACGGAAGTGGTTTCTGGTCGTCATTTTGATGTATGGTGGAAAAAAGCACGTCAAGCTCAGCCAGACTTACTCAACTTTGAAAAAGAGATGCTCTTTAAAGGGGATGCCAGCCATATTACTGAGCTTGATTACCCCAATTTCTGGTATCAAAATGACATTAAGTTAAAACTGAGTTATCAGTTTGAACCAGGTGAGGATAGTGACGGTGTCACCGTTCATATTCCATTGCCTATCCTTAACCAAATTGAAGCGACGGGGTTTGATTGGCAAATTCCAGGGTTACGTCATGAATTGGTGGTGAGCTTAATTAAATCATTGCCAAAAGCGCTGCGTAAAAATTTTGTGCCTGCGCCGAACTATACCGATGCGTTTTTAGCACGAGTCACCCCGATGGAATTGCCACTACTCGATGCATTAGAAAAAGAGCTGCGCCGTATGACAGGTGCTGCTATTCAGCGTGACGACTGGAATTGGGCACAAGTTCCAGATCACTTAAAAGTGACGTACCGTGTTGTTGATCATCGTCATCGTAAATTACATGAAAGCAAAGATTTATATGCACTGAAAGAGCGTTTAAAAGAAAAAGTACAACAAACATTGTCACAAGTGGCGGATGACGATATTGAGCAAAAAAGTTTGCATACTTGGTCATTTGGCGAACTACCACGAGTTTATCAACAAAAACGAGGAGGCTTTGAAGTTAAGGCTTACCCCGCATTGGTAGACAATAAAGAGAGTATCGAAATCAAGCTGTTTGAAACAGAATATGAACAACAGTGTGCTATGCAAGCCGGACAACGGCGATTGATTTTGCTCAATGTGCCGTCTCCCATAAAGTATTTGCATGCGAACCTGCCCAATAAGTCTAAGCTTGGTTTGTACTTTAACCCTTATGGCAAAGTGTTGGATCTGATAGATGACTGTATTGCTTGTGGTGTCGATAAATTGATTGAAGAACAAGGTGGGCTAGTTTGGCAACCGGAAGCATTTGAGGCATTAAAAGAACAAGTGCGGGCTGAATTAGGGGATACGGTTGTTGCGATTGCTCAGCAAGTTGAAACGATTTTAACCACGGCTTATAACATTAATAAACGCCTTAAAGGAAAAATTGATTTTACCATGGCATTTGCATTATCTGATATCAAAGCTCAAATGGAAGGGTTGATTTTTAAAGGTTTTGCGACAGAGTGTGGCTATCAACGTTTGCCTGATATATTGCGTTACATGAAAGCGATTGAACGGAGAATGGAAAAATTACCGATTGATCCGAATAAAGATCGACTTCATATGCTGAAGATTGAATCGGTCACCAATAGCTATAAAGCCCTGCTCAATAAAATACCGAAAGGGGGCGTAGTCCCTGATGCGGTGAAAGATATCCGTTGGATGATTGAAGAATTGCGCGTGAGTTATTTTGCTCAACAATTAGGCACACCTTATCCTATTTCTGATAAACGTATAATTCAGGCTATTGATGCGTGTTAATGGTTCACTAGCTGAGTGCTTAATAAGAAATTTATCTTTTAGATAACCTTGTTTCTTGAGGTCACTAGGGGATGATTCTATAATTTGTGGAAGTGGTATACCTGCCCACTTGAAGCGGCTACGTTGTTCGCTATTTAAGTGGTTTGGGTAGATAGAGGCTGTATGATGCATGCCTTATAACAATGAAAAGGTTTATTATGAAAAAAACTCTTCTTGCACTTGCGTTGATCGGTGCATCTTCAACCGCGATGGCAGATGCACTGGTTTATGCAGGAGCATCGGTCGGTCAATCGGATTATCGTGGTGACACAAGTACGGCTTATAACTTGCATGTGGGTACCGGTATTCTGCCTTTTTTTGCTGTTGAAGGTGGTTACAGTGATTTCGGTGACTTCAAAGTGAACGGCGTTGAAACTTCAGCATCGACAATGTATGCCGCGTTAAAACCTAGCATCGATTTTGGCCCTTTGCATGTTTATGCTCGTGGTGGCATCCACTCTTGGAAAACGGAGATCGGTGGCAGCAAAGATGATGATGGCATTGATGTTATGTATGGCGTCGGCGCAGAGTATTTCATTATGGGCCCATTTTCTATTGGCGCTGGCTATCATCGTTACACGCTTGATAAACACGACGTTAAAGTGCTCTCTTTTAATGCGACGTTCCATTTCTTATAAAGATACAGTCTGAAGCACTCTCTAATCTCACCATTGGTTTTGCTAACGAATGGTGAGGTTTTTTATTGAGTGAGTTAGGCGTTTCCTTCCTATTCATTCTACTCTCTATGCCAACCAATGACTAAAGGCAACTCTCGACCAATGGGTAATAATATAGTCAATTAAAGCTTGAGTTCTTTCGGGTAAAAAACGTCGCTGAGGATGTAATAAATGCACATCAGCCCCTTCCATTTGCCACTCTGGGAGCAATGGAACCAATTTTCCTTGATTGAGTTCTTGAGTAATCAGCCCTTTGGGTAATCGAGCGACTCCCATATTCAAAAATGTTGCTTTGAGAATGGTATCGAGATCTTCAGATCCTAACCTAGGCTTAGGCATAAACTGAAATCGCTCCCCACTTTGGGTATGTAGAAATACCCATGTTTGTTTCGTGTTGAGCGTTAACAAAGGTAAATTAAGCAATTGCTCTGGATGCTGAAGGTTGAGTGAATGAGCATATTGAGCAGATGCACATAATAGGGAAGGGTTACTGGCCAGTTTTCTGGCCACCCATTCGGATTGAGGTTGAGGCCCAAAACGCAGAGCAATATCGAGATCGTAGCGGGTGAAATAATCCATACCTGCGCCAACTTGAATGTTGATATTGACTTTAGGGTGCAGCTGGCAGAACTCTAGTGCGAGCGGACTGAGTTGATGACGAATGGGAATAATTGGCGCGTTGATCACTATATCTCCCCGATATTCACGTTTCGCCTTCAAGGCTTGCTCTTGTTTGAATTCTAATTCTGCAAACAGCTCTGCATACGTATCAAATAGGTGTTCACCTTCTTTTGTCAAAGCAATCTCTTTGCTGCTGCGAATTAATAAAATACTGCCAATATCTTGTTCAAGTTGCTGAATCCGGCGACTTAGCGTACTGCTGGATATCGCTTTTTGTTTTGCCGCTAGGGTAAAGCTGCCACAACGAACGACCGCCAAAAAAAGCGCAAGATCATCAAGTTTCATTCTTAATCCTATTTTTGCAATTGACTATCCCATTCTATCCTATTTTGGAGATGATGGGATTAGGGTATCTTGTCGAGGGAGATCTTTTCATTCATCTAGAGGGGCATATGCTAAGCGATTCAACCTATACAGATAAGCCAAAAATTATTTTTGCCAGTGTCGCCCTGGTTATTGCCTTAGGTTCATTGGAGAAAAGTATTGTTACAACACCATTAGCTTTGATTGGTGAGGAACTCTCTGCGGGCAAATCACTCACTTGGGTGATTACCGCTTATTTATTAGCAGCGACGGCCGTATTACCAGTTTATGGAAAATTAAGTGATCTGTTTGGGCGCGTTCGTATGCTTAATACCAGCATTCTTATCTTTATGCTCGGCTCGGCCTTGTGTACGTTTGCGATTGATCTTCCGACCTTAATTGGCGCCCGAGTCATTCAAGGGATTGGTGGGGGAGGTCTAATTGCTTTAGCCTTTACCGTTATTGCTGATTCGATCCCTCCGCGAGAAGTTGGGAAGTATCAAGGTTATATCTCTGCGGTTTATGCTGTATCGAGCATCGCTGGGCCTTTATTGGGCGGGTATTTTGCTGAGCATTTAACATGGCGTTGGGTTTTTGGTATCAACTTACCTTTAGGGGGGGTTGCGTTGTTTATGGTTAACCGATACCTACGACATCTTAACCGACGTCGCCATAGTCGATTTGACTGGATGGGGGCGGGGTTGCTAATGATCGCTACCACCATGTTGTTATTACTGCTTTCTTCGCATTCATTTATGCCAAGTGGATGGGGCGCGTTTATTCTTCTGGCGACGATTTTGGGCCTGATTGTGGTCGAAAGACAGGCCAGCGACCCGATTCTTCCTGCGAGGCTAGCTCGCTTACCCAATTATTTAACCGCGATTATGCTCATTATGGGCTCGCAAATGTTGATGTTTGCGTTGTTAGTCTACTTGCCTCTACAATTGCAATGGCAGAAAGGATTATCGCCATCACAAAGTGGCAGCATCATGGTGATCTTCATGTTTTGTATTACATCGGGTGCCTATGTTGGAGGGAAACTCGTTTCAAAGCATGGGCGTTATAAACTGCAAGTGATGTTAGGTTTTATTTTAGCGATGCTTGGGTTATGGCAGATACATTATGACGTTTGGGTAAAATTTGCACTTGGTTTTTCAGGAATTGGCCTTGGGCTAACATTACCAGCGCTTAATGTTGTCGTGCAAAGTGTGCTGCCCGCCAGAGATCGCGGTATTGGCATGTCGTTGTATAATTTTGGCCGTGAATTGGGTGGGGCGTTAGGCGTGGCCTTTTGTTCGGCACTGTTTTACTTGCGTGTGCCACAAACAGTGATGGTCAGTGAGCAAGGCTCAAA
Organism: Vibrio cincinnatiensis; assembly: GCF_022113815.1. Taxonomy (GTDB): domain Bacteria; phylum Pseudomonadota; class Gammaproteobacteria; order Enterobacterales; family Vibrionaceae; genus Vibrio; species Vibrio cincinnatiensis_A. The sequence continues at coordinate 564,664 of NZ_SGOM01000001.1, read as the reverse complement.
GCAAGGTGATGCTGCCAGCTATCACTTGCTTGCTCAAGGGTTTAGCTTAGTGTATATCGGTATGAGTATTCTCGCTTTATGTGCCGTACTATTAACCTTGAGCCGTTTACGTAAAGACGCCTTGATGGTTGAGGGAAAGTAACGGTTTTATTTGGCTTAATATAGGGAAAGAAAGGTTCAATGAACCTTTCTTGTTACCAATTGCGCTTTGTTTTTTGATTAAAAGCTTCTTGTGTCAAGATCGCACGGCCTGCTTTTTATTTAGCCATTAATGGCAAATTTTGCTGAATTAATCAGCACTTCCTATCTCTTTACGCTATCTGAATCATATGATGGTGTTCTTTCATTGGCCAATCCGATAGAATTGCAACACAACGTCTTAATTAACACGACAAAAAATGTCTTCTATCGTGCTTTCTGCCGCTCAATTTGGTGATTTAGAACCCCTAAATCAATTGATGTTTGATCTACATGATGAACATCATCACTCTTGTCCAGAATATTTCAAAACGGCGCAAGAAATAGAGCAAGAAAAAAGTATTGCTCGCTATCTCGATGATCCTCAATGTTTGGTTTATATCGCTAAAGTTAATGAAACGATAGTTGGGTTTGTGACAGGACATTTTTGTGAATTGGTATCAACGGTCAGTAAACCGGTATTAATGGGCAGTATTGATGAACTTTATGTGCATCCTTTATTTCGTCAGCAAGGCGTGGCTCGGGAACTGCTTACTCATTTAGAACACACCTTTATAACCTACGGTGTGAAAGAAATTTTTGTCGAAGTATGGGAATTTAATCAGACGGCGCAGCAGCTTTATCAAGCATCGGGGTTTACTCATCATATTCATTGGTTACGTAAGTCAGTGACGAGTCAGTGAGTTTAATCTTGCCATTGCAAGAGTCATTTATACGAAGAAGAGTCCTGTTGATGAGCCAGAAAGAAAATAAGTGTTATCAGATTTATAAACCGTGGTCTTTACTGAGTCTCGGTTTCTTCCTTATTGGTATGATCTACACCTCTGGTGCCTTGGCATCGGAAACCCGACGCGGGGCATTATGCCTTATCCGGGCAAATGACAAAATGGTGGTAACCCATGAAACCATCACTCAAAAGCTCTCACTACCGGGGGGAACCATTGAAGTCGGTGAATCTCCAGAACAAGCGGCTCAGCGTGAAACTTGGGAAGAAACCGGGCTTGTTGTCACAGTGGGGGCAATATTGGGAGAAACACCAACAGCGACGGTTTTTGATTGTGTCAGCGATTCCGAGATCGTTAAGTTTCGTTATGTGAATGCATTAGGTGGAGAAGTGTTACCACTATGGTTTGCTCCCGATTATGGGGTGGAAGTGTCTGATGCCATGTTAATTCACCCTTCACGGATCATAACCAGTCAGTATCGTTACCCCGAACAATGGGCCTTAATTGAAGACTTTTTTACCAAAGCAACCCATCAATCAACCCGCACTGTTGATGAGTTGATTAAAGCGGCGCCTTCTTTTCATCAGCTTGAGTTAGGTTGGATGCGCCACGTGCAATATTGGTCAGCGACATGGCCTCACTCGCTCAAAAATCGTTTTGATTCAATATGGATTTTGATTGCTAATTTAGCCTCTCCACTACTTGGTATTGTGCTTTTTCCTTGGTTGTACTGGCAAAATGGAAAAGTATTTTGTTATAAAGCATTTTTTTCTGTTTCGGCTACCTCCTTGCTGTGTTTAGTCGCTCAACAAGGCTTTTCTTTACCCGGCCCGTATGCGTATGCGCCTGAGGTTCTGAAAATTCCGCACTATGGTTTTGGTTTTCCAAACTTATCGATTGCGGTCTGGACCAGCTTGGTTGCGCTTTGGTTATTAGAAAAAGACCAAGTACAAATCAACAGCAAGACTCTTCTTGGTCTCTTCTCCATTTTAGGGGTTGGTTTTGCTCAGTTTTATTTAGGTTGTGCATTTATTACCGATATGTTGGTGGGAGGGCTATTAGGGCTTTTGGTCACCTGGCATATCGTACGGTTTTATAGTCAGCCGGAGATTAATATTAACCAACTACTGTGCTCGTATAAGGTTTGGTTTACGATGACATTGTGTGCGGGTGTATTGGTTTATCTTTGGCCTCACCCCATATTTCTAGCATGGCTTTTGGTGCTTATTGCCGTTTCTGTTATGGTGGTGACGAGCCATAAAGAGCAAGTTGAAGTCAGTAATCCGTTTCTTGTTTTGATTGCGGTAAGCTTGTTATTAACCAGTTTATTGCTGTCTTATCTCTCTGACTTTGTCTCGTCAAATGGGCTCGCTTCATTACTCATGCAGGTGTTTTATTATCCTATCTTAATTATGCTTTTTGCGCTGTTGCTCAGAGTGGGTCAGCACCTAGCTCGAAAAGCCTAAGGTGCTGGCTGGCTAATGATTAGCGGGAAGGGTTGGGGAGATGTTCGCTAATTCTTCGAGGCAGAGAGGTTTTGAATAGTAGTAACCTTGTTGATATTTTACCCCTTTCGCTTTTAGGTATTCAGCTTGATAAGCTTGTTCTATTCCTTCTGCAACAATTTCCACTTCTAACTGTTTGGCAAGTTCAATAATGCTGTTCAAGACAGGCGCATTGATAGAGTCAACACCAATGGTATCTGTAAAGCATTTATCAATTTTCAAGCAGTCAAAGGTAATATGCTGTAAAACAGACAGGGCTGTGCGGCCAGTACCAAAATCATCAATTGCAATTCTAATTCCAGCATCACGCAATAATTTTAGGACCTGTTGTCCTTGTTCATCCAATAACTGACGCTCTGTAATTTCTACAATTAACTGAAACCCTTGGTTGGCAAGGTAGTTTGAGCTATCTATTAATCGGTTAATATGTTTTTGCGTGGATAAATAACTGGGTGGAACATTAATACCGATATGTAAGCGATGCGAGTCATTGATGGGTAGATGATCCATGTCGTGTTCAACTTGACGAAGGACATAATCCGTTAATTTATTAATTAAACCGTACTCTTCTGCGATAGGAATAAAACTATCTGGGTTAATAAAGCCCAATTTCGGGTTAACCCAACGAATCAACGCTTCATATCCGTGAACTTCTCCTGAATGGGTAAACACAATAGGCTGATACACTAAAAATAGCTCATGACGTTCCAACCCCTTTTTTAAATCATCAAGCAAGCTGGTTCTTCTATTTTGAAAGTAAATCAGGGTAAATATTAGCAGTGATAGAACAAAAGAAGCCGGAATCGCACTTAAAAGATGAAAGGTGATTTGTTCTGATGCGAACTTCTGACTGGCGACGATCTGCAAGGAAAAGCGTTGTTGAGGAGAATGAATTAACACACTGTGAGCGTGTGTTAAAAAGTGGCCATTGGGGGGGTAGTAATCGTCACCCACTTTAACAATCAGTTTTGCAATTCTGTTATCCACATGATAGCCCAAATAGGCTTGGATATATTTTTCATCGACCACGGAAACCGCGCCACGGTAGGGGTTATTTTTATCCGCATCAATCACGAGTAGTGTGCGTTGCCATGCATTGTTGGGTAAATCAAAAAAACGTTCTTTGGTGGTGACGATACCATCGGGATAGTAATGGCTAACATCAGATTGCATTTTTCCTCGTTTGGAGGAGCAGACAATTTTCTGATGTTCGATAATGAACATTTCACGCAATAAGCTTTCAAACAGCAATTCTTCTTGGATTTGCGAACAGTTTTTACTGCCATACAAAGCTTTTGCATTTTCGGTATGTAAATCGATGATCAATGCTTCTATACGGTTGGCATAAGCGCTAGCAATGTTGTGCAACTGACGTTGAATACTTTCTAAACTTGAGTAATAAGCGTAGATAAAGATGATAGGGAAGGGCAAAAGACATGTGATAAGAACTTTTATCAACCATCGTTTTTTATTATTTTGCAATTCCTTTTTCATCTTTTTGTTTCCTAGTCTTAAAATCGATACATTTTATGTATAGGTTGCGCAGTATAGAGGATGCGCTCACGGATAAAAAGCTTAAAAAATGAGTGGAATACCGTATTTCATGCCGAATTAGGAGGGGCGATGGCATCCGCTAATGGTCAGGATTTATTTAATATATGGCTTTAACGGCAGATTTCTTCTACTTATTCGAACACGATTCGTTGCATAACTATTTGTCCGGTTGCATAATTGCAGAAATTTTGTGGAGGCTGATCACACATTGATGGGCTGTGATGAATGAGAGCGTTACCGTGTTAGATGCGATAAAAACACTATACAGAAAGTTATTTGAGCTAGAACAGTGGCGCGTTGGAATGGTGGATCAAACCTTAGCTGAGGTCCTTCAATTTGGTATCCGTTCAGAGCGGGTGGCATGGTTTCCTTGCCATCGATACGATTTTATTGCGGATCCTTTTCTCTTCTCCCTCAAGGGGAAGCCTTATCTTGCTTGTGAAATTTTTAATTACTTCTCTGCCAAAGGAAAACTGAGGTGCTATGACCTTAATGGACAAGAATATCCTTTTTTTGATGAGGTGAATCGAGTCAAAGGCCATAAATCTTATCCATTAGTTTTTGAACATGATGGGGAAATCTACTTAATCCCAGAAACGAGTGATCTAAACGCGGTCTCTCTCTACCAGTTTGATGAGCAGAAGCAGAGGTTTATCTGGCAGCAGCATTTGATTGAAGGTAAGGATTTTGTTGATACTTCTATTATTCAAGAGGATGGTTATTGGTATTTATTCACCTCATCGGCGCAAGATCCATATACTCAACGTTTGTTCGTCTCAGAATCATTGACGGGCGTTTTTTCCGAGCATCCTCAGTCTCCCATTTGTTGTCACCGCTTAGGTGGCCGTAATGGTGGCGCCATTTTGCGGGACCATCATCAACTTTATCGGTTTGGACAAAATGGGGTTGGAGGATATGGAAAGAGTTTGTTAGTGATCAAAATTGAGCAGTTGACGCCCACGCAATATCAGGAGTCGGCCGTTCGGGAGCTAACCGGTGTGAGCCCTTATATTGACGGCCTACACACCTTTGCTTGCTCTGGTGAACACATCGTGATTGATGCGAAAAAGCATACCTATTTTTTGAGTAATCTTTTTAAGAAAATCGTGTTTAAGTGTTTGGAACGATTGAATATTGAACGTCGCTACCACTGATCTCTATGAAGGCGTCGTGGTAGCGTTATTCTCAATCGATGAATCGATTTGGCCAATCTGAAAAAATCGCATCCACCTGTTTGAAATGAGCAAATGCACTTGGCTCATTGACGGTATAGCACCAAATTTGATAACCATGCTCTCGCAAATAATCAATATGTTTTTGGGTTATCCAGCGATAGTTGAGATTGGCACTAAAAGCATTGATTTCATGCAGTATCTCCTTGTCTTTGTGAGAAAGACGCTCGCTCAGTACGCCGAGCCTGTATCCTGGGCAGTGTTGATGCAGTTCGCGGATAATGTCATGGCTAAAACTAGAGAGCAGCAGTTTTTCTTGAGATAAGGGGCTGCGATCCAGTTGTGCTTTAAGCTGGCTAGCGACTTGAGTCACGTCATGCTTATCTACTTTGACTTCAATATTGAGCCCTAGTTGGTGAACGGCCGACAGCTCCAGCAGCTCTTGCAGTGTCATAATGGATTCACCACTAAATTGAGGTTGGAACCAACCACCAAAATCAAACTGGCGTAGCTCGGCTAACGTGTAGGCATCAACCCGTCCTTTCCCATTACTACAGCGGTTAATGGTATGATCATGGCAGACAACCAAAATGTTATCTTTGGTCGGTTGAACATCAATTTCTACCCAAGACAACCCTAAATCAATGGCGGCTTGTACACTGACTCGAGTATTTTCGGGATAGCTTCCGGCCACACCTCGGTGGCCGATAATGATGGGAGACATAATGCGTCCTTAAGCTTTTTCAATGGTTGATGAAGCGACGACGACTTCGATTGAGTGATGAAGTGCTAATTGTGTAAGCTCGGGCGTCGCATAGTCTATAAATAGACGTTGTATTTCAGAGAGTTTACCACTAACTACAGGCGCATAACGTCCAAATTTACTTTTGTCTGCCACTAACCAGCATTGTTGGCTTTGCTCAATAATCGCTCGGGTTAAACACGCTTCTTCAGAAGTGAAATCCAGTAATTGACCTTTACTATTGAGCCCTCCCACCCCAAAAATACCAATTTTAAGATTAAACTGACGATAAAAATTAGTGGCTGACTCTCCAACTGTATCCTCATCTGAAGGGCGGACGGCTCCACCAGCCAAATGAATAGAAATATTGGGGTTTCGGCTTAATATTAAGGCCGCATTGAGGTTATTGGTGACTACCGTTAACCCAGGATGATCCAATAAGGCGTGAGCTACATGTTTTGGCGTGGTTCCTATTCCTAAAAAAAGGCTACATCCTTCAGGCAGTTCGCTCACCACTTTTTGAGCAATGCTTTGTTTGGCTGATAAATGAATAAGCTCACGATTGGTAAAAGATACATTATCATTGGCACTTGGGAGGGATATCCCTCCATGCACTCGGCGCACCATTCCTTTATCACTGAGATCATTCATATCTTTGCGAATGGTTTGCACAGAAACATCAAAATGTTTTGATAATAATGTGCTAGATAGAACGCCGTGTGCTTGCTGCAAGTATTCTAGAATCTGCTTTTGTCGGGTAGATAAGCTCACATTAATCCTTATGCAATGGCACGTTTTGTAAGAGAAATTGGACTCAAACGCTGACCTTGCTCATCAAAGAGGTGCAAGTGATCAGGGGCGATTGATAAGGTGAGGGGATCATGCAGGTTTAACGGCATTTCAGGGGTGACGGCAATAAAGTCAGACTGGGTATCTAACCCGATAATTTGCCCGTGCACTAATTGATTTGGCCCTAATGGCTCTATGACATGAATATTTAAAGCAAGGGCTAGCTTATCTTGAACATGAGTCAGTTCTGCATGTTCAGGGCGAATCCCCAAGGTTAATGTTTGTGCACTAAGCCCTTGGTATTGAGGAAGATAAAAGTGTTGGCCAGCAATGTGTAAGTGACCATTTTTGAGCTGAGCAGGAAGAAAGTTCATAGCAGGACTGCCGATAAAACTGGCAACAAAGGTACTGGCTGGTTGGTGATAAACCTCGGTCGGTGTACCGATTTGTTCAATTTCGCCTTGTTTGAGTACGACAATGCGATCGGCCAATGTCATGGCCTCCACTTGATCATGGGTGACATAAACACTGGTAACCCCTAATTTACGTTGCAGTTTCTTGATTTCTAGCCGCATATGAGCGCGCAGTGCGGCATCCAAATTAGATAGCGGTTCGTCAAATAAAAAGAGTTGAGGATCTCGAACAATTGCCCGTCCCATCGCTACTCGTTGCCGCTGTCCTCCGGAGAGTTTACTGGGTTTACGTGTTAAATACTCGTCGATCTTGAGTGTTCTTGCGACCTGCTGAATTTTTTCTTCGATGGTTTTTTTATCAACCCCTCGATTTTTTAATCCATAAGCGAGGTTATCATACACACTCATGTGCGGATAAAGTGCATAGTTTTGAAATACCATGGCAATGTCTCGTTTGGCGGGCTTTTCAGTATCCACTCGTCGGCCAGAGAGATAAATCTCCCCATCGGATATGGGTTCTAGTCCTGCAATCGAACGTAAAATAGACGATTTTCCACAGCCTGATGGGCCAACAAGTACAATGAACTCACCTTGTTGGATAGAAAGATCCACACCTTTCAGGGCTCGGTGGCCATTTTCGTAAGTTTTTACGAGTTGTTTGATTTCAAGCATCATGTTTTTTGGCTCCTGTGCGGGAGTATGTGGTACTAAATGGATTGCAGTATTATTTTTCACTTTCGATTAGTCCTTTGACAAACCAACGTTGGAAGATAACGACCACCAAAACAGGTGGAAACATGGCTAATATGACCATGGCAAAAGCGTAGTCATAACGCGGTAAATTGGTTTCATTGATATTATTAAGAATTTGCTTTATACCCATTACAATGGTGTTGTAGTGTTCATCGGTGGTCATCATGATTGGCCATAAATATTGATTCCATCCCACGACAAACATAATGATGAAAATGGCGGCCATCATGGTTTTGGATAAAGGAAGCAGTATGTCGATAAAAAAACGAATCGGACCTGCATTATCGAGTTGTGCGGCTTCCATTAATTCATCGGGAATGGTTTTAAAAAATTGCCGAAAAAAGAAAGTCGCGGTTGCTGATGCGATCAAAGGTAAAATTAATCCAGTGTAGCTGTTGAGCATTCCTAGGCTGGATACGACTTCATAAGAGGGGATGATCCTGACTTCTAAAGGCAAAAGTAAGGTCACAAAGATCAGCCAAAACCACGCACTGGCATAAGGAAGGCGAAAGTAGACTAGGGCAAAGGCTGCCATCATGGAAATAATAATTTTACCAATAGCAAAACCCAGCCCCATGATCATGGAGTTTGCAATCATCGTACTCGCGGTAACATTTCCAGCGAAACCTAAACTTTTATTCCATGCCTCTTCGTAAATGGCTGCGGTGTGATGACCTAACCCCCATTGCAGCCCTTCACTCATGATCGTGTTCGGGTGGTGAGTTGAGCTGGCGAAAATCAACCAGATCGGGATCAGCATAAATAGAGCACCAATGATCAATATTAAATGGTCAGAGAGTTTGTTGCTTTTCATGATCAAACCTTGTGTTTAGTAGTGGACACGTTTTTCAACAAATCGAAATTGAATGAAGGTTAGGATAAGAACCAGCGTTAACAACACCACAGACTGTGCAGAGCTGCCGCCTAAATCAGCACCGACAAAACCATCCCGATAAACCTTATACACTAGGGACGTGGTACTCCCGCCTGGGCCACCATTGGTCATGGTGTCGATAACACCGAAGGTTTCAAAAAAGGCGTAGGTGAGGTTAATCACCAGTAGGAAAAACCCCGTCGGTGCTAAGAGAGGGAAGGTGATGGTCCAAAAACGTTTTGTATCATTGATGCAGTCTAGCGTGGCGGCTTCTTTGACTGCGTAAGAGATAGATTGCAGCCCCGCCAGAAAATAGACGAAATTAACCGCGACTTGCTTCCAAACGGAGACTAAGATCAGCGCAACGGTGGCATCAACAGGATCGGTTTGTACACTGAATTGCCAACCAAGCTGAGCAAAAAGCTCGGTCAAAATACCGATGTGCGGATTAAACAAAAATCCGCCGATGATCCCTGCGACAGCAGGGGCTACAGCATAAACCCAAGTCAATGTCACCTTATATGAACCTTGACCATGAATAATATTATCGGCTTTGACGGCCAGTAATAGAGCGATAGCGAGAGAAAGAAAAGAAACCAAGATGGAGAACAGCACGGTAAAACCGAGTGATGATAAATATTCGTTGGATTGAAAAAGCATCTGATAGTTTTCAAACCAAACAAAAGTCGAGGACATCCCCCAAGGATCTTCTAACATAAAGGAGAGATAAATCGCTTTGACCGCTGGATAAACAAAGAAAATTGCAATGATAACGATCTGAGGTGCCAGCAAGAGATAAGGCAAAGGCGAGTGTAGAAATTGTTGTCGACGTTCCACAAGTTTTTCCATTAATAAGCTATCAAAAACACCCCCGCAGAGAGTCCCACGGGGGTGAATAAACATTACTGCATAGTGCGCGCAAAGCGGCTCAGCAGTGTTTCACTTTCGTCTTTTACTTTATCGAGGCTATCTTTGACAGAAGAGCGGCCCGCGAAAATATTGTCGAATTCACGGTGCATCACTTCTCGAATCTGTGGGTAATAGCCTAAGCGATACCCTTTGGTCCATTCCCCGGAAGGTAAACTGAGTTGTTTTACCCCCACCTCAGCATCGGGGTGATCACGGTAATAGCCTGACGCTTTTGTCATCTCATAAGCAGCATTGGTGACAGGAACATAGCCCGTGGTTTGGTGCCAATACATTTGAACTTCTGGACGAGTTAAGTAGGCAAAGAAAGCGGCGACGGCTTTATCTTCCGCTTTTGAATGGCCATTTAAAGCAAACAGGGCCGCGCCACCAATAAAGGTGTGTGTACCGCTTTGATTTAATGATTGCCAGTAGGGTAAGTAAGTGGTACCAAAATCGAAATCGACTCGGTTACGTAACCCCCCAAAAGAGCCGGATGACCCCATCCACATAGCGACTTCTTGACGTTCAAAGGGTGTTTGGTTTGCATCCCAATTGCTGCCGTAATATTTAAAATAACCTTTGTCTGACCATTCTTTCAGCTTCCCAACATGCATTAACATGTCTGGAGTATTCACCATAATGGTCGAAGAAAGTGCCTGATAGCCATTGTTCTGATCGGAGAGAGGGAGGTTATGACGAGATTTGAAGTTTTCGACCATGATCCACGGAGTGAGTGACTGTGAAAATGCCGCATATCCTTGTGATTTGAGCTTGATGGCCAGCGCTTCTAATTGTTCGTAGGTTTTTGGCACTTCACCCCCCACTTTCTTGAGAATCTCTTTGTTGTAATACAATACCGGGGTTGAACTGTTAAATGGCATGCCAACCATTTTACCGTTATTGTCCGCATAGAAGTTACGTACACCGGCCAGATAATCTTGGGAATGAAAGGCATAACCTGAATCAATCATAATATCTTGTACCGGTTTTGCGACACCCGGAGCATTCATGATGGTTGCTGCACCGGCATCAAACACTTGCAAAATATTCGGGGATCGTCCGGCACGAAAAGCGGCAATCCCTGCTGTCAGCGTTTCGGTGTATTCCCCTTTGTAAATGGGGGTTATCTGATAGTCATTTTGTGAGGCATTAAAATCAGCAGCCATCTTATTGACGGTTTCTCCTAACTGCCCACCCATTGCGTGCCACCAAGTAATATTGGTGGCGGCAACGCTGCTTCCTGAAAAAGCGACCGACAGTAGGCTCGCTAACCATAGCTTGTTCATTTTTGTTTCCCTTATTGAGTTTCGAACGAGGCTGTTCTTGTTTCGTTTGATGCTATGGTGACAACAAAATATGTCATATCCGTGGCTATTCAGTTTCATTGCGATGAAAGATTTATGGTGGAATAAAGACAGCATGGATGGTTGACTATTGCTACTGCATGTTAATTTTTTGTTATATATCCGTTCTGGCTAATGTTATTCTTCTTGCTATTGATAAGAACAGACCAGCGAGAGGGCGCGTGAAAATTCATCCCATAATTGGCCATATTCAGACGTTATATTTAGTTGAATATGCAGATAAATTGATGTTGTTAGATGGTGGATGTCGAGCAGACGTCACGACCGTGATCACCTTCATTGAACAGACATTGCAACGGTCAATCGGGGATTTAAAAGTGGTGGTAGTAACACATATGCATCCTGATCATGCGGGAGCTGCTCACCTGTTACGTAAAAGAACCCAGTGTAAAATTGTGACAGGCGCTCAAACCACTCATTGGTATCAAGGATGGCAAGGTGTGTTGATGTTTTGGAGTGATTTGGCACTAGCTCATTGGATGGCGAAGCGGCTTGGTAAATCAAAAGCACGATTATGGTATCCAAGAAAGTTGTATGCTGATCTTCAACTGGCTGATCAACAGAGGATCCCACTATTTGAGGAATGGCAAGTTTTAAATACACCCGGTCATACCGATCGAGATTTGTCCTTATATCATGCAGAACAAGGCATTCTTTATGTGGCCGACTTGATGGTTGAGGTAAAAAATCACCTCATTGCTCCTTTCCCCGTTTTTTACCCAAAGCTTTATCGGCGTTCTGTTGAGCGAGTTTACCAACTTAACCCTCAACAACTTTTGCTAGCGCATGGCGGAGAAGTCAATTTAGATTATGAGATTTACCAACACATACTCAAGACCGCCCCCCGAAGCCCCGTGACGCACTGGCGTGTTGTAAGCATAAAAATGAAAAAACTTGTTCGAGGGCTAGTCCAGCGTTTTATTCGGTTTTCGTTCTTTTTGTAAAATCATTAATAGATTGGATGTTATTTCACTGAGTCATTTGCCTACTTGATATCCAGCTGCTACTTTTTAAACACAGGCTTATATTCATAAATTCTCATATAACGACTATAAAGAGCAGGAATGTAGCCAAATATAATCATTAGAACCACGTCAGTTAGGCATAGGAAAATGATCAATGTTAGTGATTAGGCTTATCCCTCTGTTTATGCCTGTGCTCGTCTTGTCCGGCATAGGCATCGTTTACTCGGATATCTCACTGTCAATCAGTGTATTTCTCCTTGTGGCTTCAATACTTAGCCTCAGCTATGCCGCTTGGCATTACGAGGCGTATATCCAAACGGTCAAATGGCAAAAAAAGCAAATTGAACATCTTTCCTCACAACAAGAATCAGAGCTGGAATCTTTTCATTCTCTTGAGCCTCTTTTTATTGAGTCTTTACCCATTTGGTCGAGACATATTGATTCTGCAAATCATCATTTAACGGAGTCGGTGGCTGAACTGAGTGAGCAATTTACCCAGTTGGTTGAACGGCTTTCTCATACCTTGTCATTAACGGAAGGGGGGGAGCGAACACAAGATCAATCGATTCCACAAGAGATCAATCAATGTCGAACCATGCTCACTGATGCAGTAGAAGCGCTACGTTCAGGGCAAACACTACGCCAACAAGTACTCAGTGAGATGAGAAACTTGGTTCAGTACACCAGCGCACTGAAAAAGATGGCTTGTGATGTGGTCGGTATTGCCGAGAAAACGAACTTACTGGCACTGAATGCAGCGATTGAATCGGCACGAGCAGGAGAGGCTGGGAGAGGGTTTGCCGTCGTTGCGGATGAAGTGCGCAGCTTATCTCATCAATCTAGAGAAACCGCTAATCATATGACTGATCAGGTTAACTCCGTCAATTTAGCAATAGAAAAAGCCTGCGAAATGGTACACCAAGTTAATAAAGATGAAACCGAGCAGATGAACCATACCGAGCAATGTGTGGAGGAAGTGATGAGTCATTTTCAGCATATGCTGCATACCTTAGAGGCTCAAGCGCAAGGGTTAACCGAAGAGGCCCACCAGGTTAAAGAAACGGTGACTCACGTGATCATTCGCTTACAGTTTCAAGATAGAGTTAGCCAAATTCTCGATCAAATTAGCTTAAATTTACAAGAGCTTAGTGAGTCAATCGCTCTCGTTCAACAGGATCGTCATCATCCGGTGGTTGGGCAGTTATCGCCCGAAAAATGGCTAGAAAAGATGAAAGGTAATTACACCATGATAGAGCAACATCAAGTTCATCGTGGAGAATCGAAGTCGTCGAAGGTTAAACAGCCAGTACAGTCAGATATTACGTTTTTTTAAATGATTGAAGCGATCAACAAGGAGGCTTGAGTATGAGCAAAACCATTTTAGTCGTGGATGACTCTGCGGCTATTCGTCAAGTTGTAAGCTTGGCTCTTAAAGGAGCGGGGTATCAAACCATTGAAGCGATGGATGGTGCAGATGCTTTGCGAAAAATACAAGGGGTCAAAATTCATTTGGTGATCAGTGATGTCAATATGCCCAATATGGATGGTATTACTTTGTTGAAAGAGTTGAAAAAACAACCCACCACCAAATTTACCCCCGTTATCATGTTGACCACTGAATCTGAAGCAGCCAAAAAAGATCAGGGACGCTTAGCCGGAGCCAAAGCATGGGTTGTGAAACCATTTGTCCCAGACCAAATGTTGGCAGCTGTGAATAAATTGATGCCTGCCTAGGAGGCTTTACATGCAGTTACTCCAAGAAAATAGTGAGCAAGTTCAGATCGCCTTATCTGGTGAGTTAACCATTTATCAAGTGCATGCATTGTATGAATTTCTTACACCTTGGGTTGAAAAAAACGGTGATCTGTTACTCGATATTGAACAGGTTACCGACCTAGATACCAGTACCATTCAACTATTGTTAATGATTCATAAGGTGAAAAGACAACAGCATCAACGTTGTGTGTTGCTCGGAGAGAATCCATTGCTGCATCAAGTAATAGAGAAATTGGGGGTTAATAGTATGGTGAGTCGGTTGGTGGTGCAATCAAACCTAAAATAAGGATAAGGGTATGAAGATGGATCCGATGCTATTAGCCGCTTTAGAGACTTATTATACCGAAAGCCGCGAGTTACTCGAGGCGATGGAACTGGATCTACTGGAACTGGAAGCGGGGAATCATGATGAACTGGCAGAAAGACTCAATGCGATTTTCAGAGCCGCGCATACGGTAAAAGGTTCGGCAGGTATTTTTAATTTAGATTCGATTGTTCATTTTACGCATAAAGTCGAAAACTTATTGGATCAATTAAGATCAATGCCATCGTCACTTTCTGATGAGGTGATTAGCTTATTGTTTCGTTGCCGAGATCATATGTTACGGCTATTGGATGAAGCACAGTATCAGCAAGTTGATCATCAAGATAATGCACAAATCAGTGCACATTTAATGGCAGAACTGGATCAGTATCTGACGCCATTTTCGGGTGCGAAGACTATTGAAGAGGAGAAGATTGAACCGACAAAAGCTCATTCTCCCAGTGCAACATCATTATCCACTTACTTCCTTTTTATCCGATTTCCTATAACAGCCTTACAAGATGGCATGGATCCGCTCTCCTTTTTTACCTATTTGGTTAAGTTGGGAGACATCGAGAACATCATTCTAGATGATGGTGGGCTACCTGAAGAATGGCAAGCATTTGATCCAGAAAACCACTACTTATGTTGGCAGTTATCTTTGGTTACCCACGCAGCGATCAATGAAATAGAGGATGTTTTTGAATTTATTCGTGATGAAGGTGATATTTGGATTTTTACCGCAGAACAGTACACCCCTGAATATATGGCAACTCTGCAGCAACGAAGTCCGAACAACCCACCTCATCTTCATTATTGCGGTTTATCTGAGCGAGAGTCACTTCACGCTACTTCGGTAATAACTCCCGAGTCAGAACTGTCGATCAGTGCCTTACCGACGGAAAAAGAACAAAGCCGCCCACCGAAAGCATGCACAGAGGCGAACCTTCGTGATTCAAAAAGTTTACGGGTTGATGCCGAAAAACTGGACACGTTAATTAATCTTATTGGGGAATTGGTTACCGCAGGTGCTGGATGTGCTCTACAAGCTAGCCACTATGCTGATAGCGTAATGCAAGAATCCGTCTCTTGCTTAAATGGACTTTTAGAAGAAGTAAGAGATGCGGCACTTAAATTAAGAATGGTGCCCGTTGGATCCACCTTTATTCGTTTCCAACGTGTGGTGAGAGATGTATCGAAAGAGTTAGGCAAAGAGATTCAACTGGTTATTCATGGCGCGGAAACGGAACTGGATAAATCAGTCGTTGAGAAAATTGGTGACCCCCTAATGCACCTTATCCGTAATGCGATGGATCATGGGATAGAGTCTCCTGAACATCGAAAAGAGTGTGGAAAGGCTTGTGAAGGGAAAATCACACTCAATGCTTATCATGATTCAGGAAATATCGTGTTAGAGATCAGTGATGATGGAAAAGGGTTAGATACAGAAAAACTCCGTCTTAAAGCGGTGGAAAGAGGCTTAATTGATGAACAGAGTGTCCTCAGCCGAGAAGAGATTTACCAACTGATTTTTGAGCCGGGTTTCTCGATGGCCAAAGAGGTATCGAACCTATCCGGTCGAGGTGTGGGAATGGATGTGGTTCGTCGAAATATTCATGAATTACGAGGTCGAATTGAAATAGAAAGTGAAGCATCAATTGGAACCACTATTCGGCTAATTCTTCCGCTAACCTTAGCCATTATTGATGGCTTTTTGGTGGAAGTCGGGCAAGAAGAGTTTGTTGTGCCGTTAGATTCCGTCAAAGAGTGTGTTGAACTGAATCATCCGTTGGAAAAAACAAAGGGAAAAGTGATCCATCACCTCAATTTAAGAGGAAATGTTTTACCGCTCATCGACCTACGCAAACAGTTTAATCTAAATCAGCGGCCTCCACGGCGACAAAACGTTGTTGTTGTACAAACCGGAGGGCATATGGCCGGATTAGTTGTTGACCGATTATTGGGTGAGCTGCAAACCGTTATTAAACCTCTTGGACCTATTTTTACCAATATTGAAGGTATCAGTGGCTCAACGATTTTAGGAAATGGGGATATTGCACTTATTCTTGATATTCCAAGTTTAACCCAGCAAATCATGCAGAAAGAAGCTCAGCAATTTACGGTGCACTAGCAAAAACTGTTGTTTGAGAAGTATAGGAAAACCTGATTTATCAGATTAAGAACATGATGTTCATTTAAATAAGGAATCTGGCAATGTTTAAGGATCTCTCAGTAAAAATTAAGCTCAGTTTATTAATTGGGCTATTAGGTATTCTGTTGATTGGTGTCGGTGCCGCCGGCTTATATGGAATGGGGAAAATGGTCGATGGACTAAAAATGGTCTATCAAGATCGAACCATCCCAATCGGTCAATTGGGAGAGGTGAAAGCCAGGTTCTTAAACAATCGTATTGCCTTAGCATTTGCCCAGCTTTATGACGATAAAGAAAATATCAACGCGCAAGTCGCTTTGGTGGAAAGTAATTTAAAACGGATCGATGATATTTGGACGCAATATGTCAGTACTGCGTTAACGTCAGAAGAAACTCGTTTAGTCACTCAGTTTGAACAGGATAATCAAGCTTTTGTTGCTCAAGCGATTGAGCCGACCTTGGTTGCATTACGAGCGAATGATATTGCTACGGCAACCTTACTCGCGGCACAGAAAGTTCGCCCTCTTTATACACCTGTGGCGCAAGTGCTTGATCAACTGATTGAGCTACAAATCCAAGAATCCGCCAATGAATATCAAAGAGAAACCGTCCTCTACGCCACGTTGCGTATGGTTTCGATTTCTTCGATTGCGATTGGCCTCATTCTGGCTTTAAGTTTTGGCGTTGTCATTATTCGTGGCATATGTGGTCCATTGGAAAGTGCCGTTCGACTTTCTCAACAGCTAGCAAAAGGGGATTTAACCGCCAGTATTGAGGTGACCAGTAAGGATGAAATGGGGCGCTTATTAGCAGCCATGCAACAGATGGTTCGGAAAATTTCACAAATCGTGGGTGAAGTGAATGGTGCGAGTAACGCGCTGGCTTCCGCTTCAGAGCAAGTGTCTGCAACAGCTCAAAACTTAAGCCAAGGAGCGAGTGAGCAGGCAGCTAGTGTGGAAGAAACAACCTCATCGATAGAACAGATGTCGGCGTCAATAGCTCAAAATACGGAAAATGCCAAAGTAACCAATGGCATTGCCAGCAAAGCAGCCCAAGAAGCGCAAGAGGGTGGTGACGCTGTAACAAAAACAGTGGCTGCCATGAAATCCATCGCAGAAAAAATCAGTATTATTGATGATATTGCGTATCAAACCAATTTATTAGCTTTAAATGCTGCGATTGAAGCAGCTCGCGCGGGGGAGCATGGCAAAGGGTTTGCGGTCGTTGCCGCAGAAGTGCGTAAACTCGCTGAACGTAGTCAAGTGGCTTCACAAGAAATTGGTGAGGTCGCTAAAAATAGTGTGGCGTTAGCAGAACAAGCGGGAATGTTATTAGAAGAAATTGTCCCTTCGATTCAAAAAACAGCCGATTTGGTTCAAGAAATTAATGCTTCCTCAATGGAACAAGCCACCGGAGCATCACAAATAAATCAGGCTATGGAGCAGCTAAATAGTGTGACGCAGCAAAGTGCTTCCGCTTCAGAAGAGCTAGCTTCAACTTCCGAGGAAATGAGCAGTCAAGCTCAGCAATTACAACAATTAATGACATTCTTTACTACGGAACATTCCCATGAAATTCGGACTGAGAAAAAAGCCTATAAATCACTTGTAAAACCGCTGCATGATGCATCTATACAAGTTGATGATGATGCTGATTATGTACGTTTTTAGGAGGCAGAAATGACAGCATTAGCCGTAACTCCCAATGGCGAGACACAAAACAATGATCAGCAATATTTAACGTTTTTACTGAATGGCGAAATGTATGCGTTTGCCATCCTGAATGTAAAAGAGATTTTGGAATATGGGAAAATTACGCCTATTCCCAGAATGCCTAAATTTATTCAAGGCGTTATTAACCTTCGTGGTGAAGTGGTTCCTGTGATCAATCTTGCTCATCGTTTTCATATTGAAGCTCAGCCAATTACCAAACGATCTTGTATTGTGATTATTGAAGTTGAAACTGAGAATCAGCGCCAAGATTTAGGCGTTTTGGTCGATAGTGTTTCTGAAGTAATTGATATACCTGGGGAAAATTTAAGAGCGGCTCCCTCTTTTAGCTGCCAAATACGCATTGATTTTATCCGAGCTATGGGGCAATTGCAGGATAACTTTGTCATCATTCTTGCTGAAGATAGAGTGCTTTCTGTAGAAGAGTTAGCCATGGTTGAGAAAGTGACTAACGAATTAGTGGGTGGTTGAAAGGAGGGCATATTATGCCGTTTCTTGAGTCTGTTTATCGAGAATGTTATCTACCGCAGAATTTATCTGATCAAACATTTGTACGCTACCAGCGTTGGCTGTATGAAAAAGCGGGCATTTATCTCAATGATGGAAAAAAGTCATTAGTGATGGGGCGGCTTGGCTCTCGTATTCAGCATTTGAGATTGTCTGATTGGGATGCTTATTTTGATTTTTTTTCCTCATCCGCTGAGAGTTCTGCCAAAAAAGCCGAACAACAAATGGTGATTGATTTATTGACCACCAACGAAACCTATTTTTTTCGGGAAGAAGCACACTTTTCCTTTATTCAACACGAGATTATTCCTAAATATGCTAAACGACCGCTTCGTTGTTGGAGTGCTGCGAGTTCCTCAGGAGAAGAGGCCTATTCATTAGCCATGTTGTTAATGGAGCACGGTTTGCAACCTTGGCAAATTTTAGCGACGGATATCAGTAGCCGAGTATTAGAAATGGCTCGACATGGTGTCTATCCTCTCAGCCGGAGTACCAATATACCTCACCACTACTTACAAAAATATTGTCTTAAAGGGATAGGGGAAAGAGCCAATGTTTTTAAAGTTAGCCGAGCATTGCGTGAAAAAGTGAGTTTTCAGTCGGTTAACTTACAAGATAACTTAGCGCGTTTCGGTCATTTTGATCTTATTTTACTTCGTAATGTCATGATCTACTTCGATATACATTCTAAGCAAAGGGTCATTGAGAATATTCAACGTCAGCTTAATGTAGGCGGATATTTATTTATTGGACATGCAGAGACTCTTCAATCGGTTCGATCGTCTTTGAAGCTGATTTCTCCTTCCATTTACCAGAAAGTGTAGAGCTTACCCATACGTGGTGAGGCAAAAACATGATGGGCAAAATAGATAAATTAGGGCTGTGTGATGACATCTCACAAAATTAAAGTGTTAATCGTCGATGATTCCGCTGTGGTTAGGCAAGTTCTTAGCCAAATGTTATTAGGGCAGCCAGATATTGAACTATTACCCGCGGCGGCAGATCCTATTTTTGCGATGAAACGTATGCAGAAAACATGGCCTGATGTGATGATTTTAGATGTGGAAATGCCAAGGATGGATGGTATTACCTTTCTCAAGAAATTGATGGTAGAGCGACCCACTCCCGTTATTATTTGTTCAACACTCACTGAACAAGGTGCGCAAATAACCTTAGATGCCTTACAAGCTGGGGCGGTAACGGTCATTACTAAACCTAAAATGGGTTTAAAAGGATTCCTTGAAGAGAGTGCCAACCAAGTGTTACAAGCGGTTCGTTCTGCGGCCAAAGCACAACTGAAAAATTTATTCACATCTCGCTCAGGTCAATCACTACCAGTAAGTAGCCGAGCGACCCCCTCAATGAATCCATGGTTAAGCAGTGAGAAAATTGTAGTAATAGGAACCTCAACCGGAGGAACACAAGCGTTAGAATATATTTTAACTCGTTTGCCTGCGCATGCTCCAGGCATTGTGATTGTTCAACATATGCCAGAAAAATTTACCGCAATGTTTGCTGAACGCTTAAATAGCTTGTGCCAAATTACCGTGAGTGAAGCAAAAACAGGGGATCGCGTACTAGCCGGCAGCGCTTTGATTGCTCCTGGAGGAAGGCATACAAAGCTTATTCGAAGTGGGGCACAATATAAAGTTGAAGTGTTTGATGGCCCATCCGTCAACCGTCACAAACCTTCCGTGGATGTATTATTTCGTTCAACGGCTCAGCAAGCAGGGAAAAATGCATTGGGAATCATTATGACGGGCATGGGAGATGACGGTGCGAGAGGGTTAAAAACCTTATTTGATGCAGGGGCTATGACGGTTGCTCAAGATGAAGCCACGAGCGTGGTTTTTGGTATGCCAAAAGAAGCCATTGCTCTGGGCGCAGTACAGCAAATTAGCCCATTATCAGGCATCATCAAACATATTTTGGAGCTAAAAGTGAAGAACTCAGCATGAGAAATCGCTGAAAAATAATTATCCATCGAAAATACAGTTGATAATGAGAGTTTTTATCAATAACATATCACCATTCTTTCGTGGTAACAGATGATGATGATGAATTTGATAAAATCCAGCCTAATACTGCTTTCTGCGGTCTCTGTGCTGCCTTCTAACGCAAGTACACTGGATGACGCTAAAGCGATACAAAACCGCACGAATAGTCATTCAGCAACGAGTCAGAAAAAAATCGATAAAAGTTCAGCGCAAACCCTAGCTCTTCAAGCTGAAATTGAGCGTTTGAATGAAGAAGTGAAAAATCTCACTATTTATCGAGATCACCTGTCATCTTTGGTGGTTAGCCAAGAGTCTGAAATGGCCAGCCTTGAAGAACAAATTACCGATGTCCATCAAACTCGACAGGGTATTGTGCCGTTGATGTATCGGATGCTTGACGGATTAGAAACCATTATCGATCAAGATAAACCGATTCGTCTTTCTGCCCGCCAAGAGCGTTTATCTCGTTTGAAATCTTTGATGCCACGCGCGGATGTCAGTGATGCTGAAAAGTATCGCCGCATTCTAGAAGCCTACCAAATTGAAATGGACTACGGATCAAAACTCGGTGTTTATCAAGATAGCATCACGCTCACAGAAAATGAGCGCATTGAAGCGGATATTCTCTATTTAGGCCGGGTTTCTTTAGTGGCTCGTAATCTTAATGGCACTCGTTATTGGTCTTGGAATCAAAAAAATAAGCAGTGGCAACCATTGTCTTCAAAAATGAAAGGTGACATTGATACGGCTTATCAATTGGCCTATCAGCAAATTGCGCCAACGCTACTTAATTTACCCGTATCACTTACAGCAGCGGAGGAAAAACAATGAAACTGACCCGTTGTATTTCTATTTTAGGGCTGACGGTTACTTTTATTTCTCCTTCGTTTGCTGCAACTGGACTTGTTGAGAAAGCTCAAAGTGAGCACCGTGTTCAACGTTCACATGATAGCCAACGCGAAGCCGGCTTTTTACAGACAGAGAAGTCACTCAGGGAGCAAAAAAATACACTCCTTGCTCAACGTAATCGTTTACAAGAGGAAGCGGACAAATTGTCTGCTCGTTTTAGTAAAAACGAAAACAGTCTTGC
The DNA here is from genome assembly GCF_022113815.1 of Vibrio cincinnatiensis. GTDB lineage: Bacteria > Pseudomonadota > Gammaproteobacteria > Enterobacterales > Vibrionaceae > Vibrio > Vibrio cincinnatiensis_A. The sequence goes on along the minus strand of NZ_SGOM01000001.1, from coordinate 543,145 downwards.
TCGTTTAGAAGAAAAATTACGTCTCGAAACCGGGAGTTTAGGCGAAATATTTGGTGTTGTTCGTCAAAATGCCAAAGAGCTGCAAGCCACTCAAATGGCTTCGGTCACAGGCGTCGATCGCCAACATTATGCTCATATTGTTGAAACGATTGTGGCCGCTAAATCGCTTCCGTCAATGAAACAATTGCAGGGGTTGTGGCAAGCGATGGAAGAACAGGTCACAGCCAGCGGTGAAGTGAGCCACAGCTCCGTTGCGTTTATTGATGGGGAAGGCCGCCAGCAGCAAGTGGAGGCGATTCGTTTAGGAGCATTAGGGCTTGTGACCGAGCAAGGATATGTGAGTTGGAATTCCCAGCGCCAAGATGCGGTTGCGTATCAACAGCAACCGAATAATGCCCCTCGCTACTCTTCTCTACGGGCGTTACACCAAGGTAGTATGGAAAATGTACTGCTTGATCCCTCTCGTGGTTTGCTATTGGAACAACTCGCGCTTGCTCCAACCTTGAAACAACGACTCGAAGCCGGTGGCGTAATAGGTAAAATTATTTTGCTCTTACTTGGTGTGGGGCTGATTATTGCAGTATATCGCGGTATCACGCTTGCGATCGCTCGACAAAAAATACAGCAGCAATTGAAAAATCCACATCAGGTTGGCAACAATCCGCTAGGTCGTGTGCTTTCGGTCTATAACAAAGAACAAACTCGTAGTGTCGAAGCATTAGAACTGCGTTTATTGGAAGCGGTGGTGGATGAACAAACTGGGCTGGAAAAAGGGCTTTCCATGCTGAAACTGCTTGCTGCCTTGGCACCAATGTTGGGGTTACTGGGAACGGTAACAGGGATGATTGAAACTTTTCAGGTCATTACTCAGTTTGGTAATGGTGATCCTAAAGTGATGGCTGGGGGAATATCCATGGCATTGGTGACGACAGTTTTAGGTCTTGTTGCCGCCATGCCTTTATTGTTGGCGCATAATATACTCAGTTCTCAGGCTGAGAATATTCGGACTATTTTAGAAAAACAAGGCATTGGTTTAGTCGCTGAACAAGCTGAACGTGAAAGTACAAATACCGATGCGAATAAAACCGTCAGTCATGCTGCGTAAGGAATCAATATGAACCAAGCTGATGGATTATTTTCTTTTGCCAGCCTATTTATGCCTCTGTCGGAGTTTATGGCTCAAGGGGGAACCGTCCTTTGGTGGTTGGCAGCGATCGTTGCCATCTGTTGGCTGTTGGTCATTGAACGTATTCTGTACTTGGCTTTTACTTTTCCGAAGCAGCGTAAGCAGTGGATTACGTCGTGGCACCAGCGTAGTGACCATCACTCTTGGTATGCGCATGCCATCCGTTCCGGATGGATAGGGCAAGCGCATATTCAACTAACGCAATACTTAAATATTATTAAAGTGTTGGTAGCGATTTGCCCCATGCTTGGATTACTAGGCACCGTAACGGGCATGATTTCTGTGTTTGATGTGATGGCAACACAAGGCAGTAGTAACCCTAAATTGATGGCTTCCGGTATTTCATTAGCCACGTTACCCACAATGGCAGGCATGGTGGCTGCTTTAGCGGGCATGTTTATTCATGCTCGCCTTGCAAAAACTTGCCGTTTGTGTGAATTAAAACTTGAAAAATCATTAAGGAGTCAGTGATGAGACTGGGTCGACATTCATCGAATCAAGAAGAAGCACAAGTTGATCTCACCTCGATGTTAGATATTGTTTTTATCATGCTGATTTTCTTCATTGTCACCAGCTCTTTTGTCCGAGAATCCGGCGTTGAAGTGAATCGTCCATCGGCGGCGAATGTTGCTGCACAAAAAGATGCCGGTATTTTTGTGGCCATTACGGCCGCCAATGATATCTACATTGATAAAAGACAAATTGATGCGGAAAGGGTGCAAGCTACGTTAGAACATTTATTGCTTGAGCAACCGGAAGCTTCACTGGTTATTCAGGCCGATGAGCATGCCTATAATGGTACGGTGGTAAAAGTGATGGATGCAGCAAAGGGGGCGGGTGTAAAAAACATTGCTCTGGCGGCGGAGAAGCGTGGATGAGGCGTTTATTACTCGCAATGCCTTTTGCTGCAGCGGTTTCCGTCGGTTTATTTGCGTTTATGGCTTGGATGGTGAATAACGATGGATTGCGTTCGCCACAACAAAGTCCATCACTGAGTTTTAATATGGTGATGGTGGAGCAAGAACAAGAAGTACAACGTCGTCAACGAGCGGTTCCTGAACAGCCACAAGTACCAGAGCCACCACCAAAAGCGCCTGTTTCTCAACAGCAAAGTACCATGACCAATACGTTAACTCCAACCAGTGTACCGTCATTGGGGTTAGACACGGCCATTAATGGTATTGCGATTAACGCCCCCACTTTTGGTGACTTTGGAGCGAATCAGCAAGCATTGCCTTTGTATCGTGTTGAGCCGAGTTATCCGGCTCGTGCCTTAAAGCGTAATATTGAAGGCTATGTTGTTTTACGGTTCACAATTGATGAAACAGGTAGGCCGACCGAGATTGAAGTGCTAGATGCTAACCCAAGGCGGATGTTTGAGCGCGAAGCGATGCAAGCATTACGGAGTTGGAAATATCAACCCAAACTGTTAGATGGCAGTGCAGTTACTCAGCCAGGCCAAACAGTAAAACTGGAGTTTAAGTTAGCCAAATGATCAGACAATTTATCCTTTACCTCATGTTGCTGGGTTCTGCTTCATCATTCGCGAGTGAGCTTAGCCCTTATGCTGCGAATAAAGCCTTGCAAGCAAACCAGTTTGCTCAAGAAGAACGATTTGGAGAGGCGATTCGTTTGTTAGAGGAAACCCACTCAACTCGCGCTTATGATAAAGCTTATTTAGCTCGCATGATCGGGGTGTTTTATTGGCAAAATGAACAGCTAAAACCGGCGATAAAATCACTGAATAATGCGGTCAATAGTGGTGAGCTACAGGATGAACAGGGCTGGACAACTAGACGTATGTTGGCTGATCTCTTGTTGATGGATAAACAATATCAGCAGGCATTACCCCATTACTATCAACTCACCAAGCAGGTGCCTTCCAATCAAAATGCTCATGAGTTATGGCTAAGAATTGGTCAGCTTCATTACCAATTACAGCAGTGGAAAAAAACCTTAGAAGCTATGGCACATTATGACCGCTTTCAACGCCCTGATGAGATCACACCATTATCGGTCAAATTAGGGGCCCAGTTGCAATTAGAACGCTGGTCTCCCGCGATTGATACACTGAAAAGGTTGATTACGCTAGAGCCAACGAAAAGTAGTTGGTGGTTGCAACTTGTTAGCCTTGAACTACGTACTGGTCAGCAACAAGAAGCGTTAAACAGCTTAGGGTTGGCTAAATTACAAGGTGTTGAACTTAGTCAGCAAGAATTGAGATTGTTAGCCCAATTGTATGCTCAAAATGGTATCCCAGAACGAGCAGCACAATTATTAGTGCAGTTATCGACACCAAACAGTGATATTGAACTGCTCACTGAGTGTGCAACTTATTGGCAAAGAGCAAAAGAGTGGGATAAAGCCATTGAAACTTGGTTGATCGCCGCTAAGAGAGAAAGTCAATATTACTGGAATGTGGCCTTACTGCAGAGCCAGCAAGGGGAGTATCAGCAGGCATTAGTTTCTTTAGATCAAGTTAAAGATAGTCAACGTCAACCAGAGATAGCTCTCGCCAGAGCTCGAATTTTATATAAGTTAAATAAACTGGATGATGCGTTAGCACAAGCGAAGAAAGCTCATCATTTAGAGCCATCTAAAGAAAGTAAAGGGTGGGTGAATTATCTCTCCCAGCTGAGAGCGATTGACGCACGACAAACTTCCTAATCATAAAAGGCGCAACTTATCAGGTATGCGCCTTTCTTTTCCTATTCGATCAATAACTAAAACCCATTAGCGGTTTGTTTCTTTTCTCTCTATCCTTGTTCTAATCTATTCATGGGGCTGGGTAATGCTCAGTTCTCATAGGCTTGAGCAAGAAATAAAGAGGAGTCTTATTGTGTCAGGTAAAAAAGTACTGGTTGTTGAAGGGGGAGCCATGCGCGGTATTTTTGCCTGTGGTGTGTTAGATGCGTTCATGGAAGAAAACTACCGACCTTTTGACTTTGTGATGGGAGTGTCTGCTGGTGCATCTAACTTAGTTGGTTACTTAGCTCATCAGCCCCAGCGTAGCTATCAAGTGTTCACTGAACTGGCAACCAGTAAACGATTTTATAATCCGGGACGATTCTTACGGGGCGGAAGTCTCGTTGATGTTCGATGGCTTATTGATGAAGCGAACGAACATTATCCTATTGATGAAGAACGTTTATTCTCATCGATTCCTTTCTTTGCTGCGGCAACAAACGTTAAAACAGGCAAAGCTGATTATTATCAAGTTACACGGGATAACTTTTTGACAGCCATTGAAGCAACGTCAGCACTGCCTTTAGTGTATAAAAATACCCCATGCATTTCTGGTGGATGCTATACCGATGGTGGTGTTGCCGACTCTATCCCTGTTAAAGAAGCGTATCGCCGTGGGGCCCGTGATATCACGGTGATCTTATCTCATCCGCAGAGCTATACCATGAATAAACCAAGGAGTGAGTGGATGGTGAAGAAACTTTTTGCTCGTTATCCACAAGTAGCCAACTCGATTGTACATCGTTCAGAAAAATACAATGGCTCACTACAATTTATTCATCATCCTCCACAAGATGCCAATATTCAGGTTATTGCGCCACCAGAAAATTTTGCCGTTAAGCGGCTAACGATGAAAAAGCCACTATTGCAGCAGGGTTATCAGATGGGACTTAACGCAGGAAAGCAGTATTTACAGTCTGTGGAGAAAAAATGTGAACTTGTTTGACAAGATCATCATCTTTACCTGTGATATCAATAATTATCAATCAGTCCTTGCGGGTTTAGACGATGATTACCAAGAAGATCGTGAACAGTGACACAGTTATCTAATGATTTAGAAACAAGAAAGTCTTATCTGGTGTGAGAAGGCTCGTAGCTCATCATAAATCATAAGATCGTCATCGTGTGATTTCACATACTTTTCCTTATGCATCATCAAACATTCAGTCAGAAGAGGAAAGGAAAAGTGCATTTAAAACTCTCGCTCATCACGCTGTCACTATTGGCGGTAACTCCAATATATGCTGCTGACCTCCAGGCTCAGCCGATACCACTCCTTCAGGCCAATGAGTATCGGGAAGGTATAGCGTTAGAGCAATACTGGCAAAGTGAAAAATTAGATGGGATTCGTGCCATATGGAATGGCACACAGTTAGTGACTCGTACTGGCAATCCGATTTATGCTCCGAAATGGTTTACATCTGCACTACCTGAGTTCCCGGTAGAAGGAGAACTTTGGGCAGGTAGAGGTCGATTCCCTCTGGTTCAACAAACGGTACTCGATCATCATCCATCCGATACTGCGTGGCAGCAGATTAAGTTCATGCTGTTTGATTTGCCGACTTTCGCGGGGCATTATCAAATACGTTATCAAAGATTAATTGCGCTAACATCCACCATTTCTCAAGAACATATTCAATATATTCAACATGATCCCATTGCATCAGAAGAGGTTCTACTCAATGATCTTGAGCAAATTTTTGCTTCAGGAGGCGAGGGGTTGATGTTGAGAAAAATGACATCCTCTTATACCTCGGGGCGAAATGATGATTTGCTAAAACTAAAAAAACACCAAGATAGTGAAGCGCGAGTTGTAGGATATAAGATGGGAAAAGGTAAATATCAGAATATGGTTGGGTCACTTTTAGTGCGAAATAAAGACGGTGTCGAATTTGCGTTAGGGAGTGGGCTGAGTGATTTTTTACGACAACAACCGCCAGAAATAGGTTGTGTGATCACTTATCGATTTAATGGAGTGACGGACTCAGGCAAGCCTCGTTTTGCTCGCTTTATGCGTATCAAAGAATCTTGTGCCAATGCTGAGGTTTTTACCTTTCTCTAAGGGCTGTTTTAAGCAATACCGCGATTTATTGAGGATAAACGCGGCATTGCTTAATCATGGTGCCTATTATTTAGTCGCATAATGCATTTGAACATCATCATCTTGGTGTTGCATCCAATACAAACGCAGCCCCAGCATGAGTGCAGCAGAACTTAGCCCAACAATGAAACCAATCCAAAAACCGCTGGCACCCATTGGCTCAACGATCCAATCTGTCATGGCTAATAGATAACCCGTTGGCAGGCCTAATATCCAATAGGCAATAAAGGTGCGGTTGAAAATGGCTGCCATATCTTTATAGCCACGTAGAGCTCCTGCTGCAACAACTTGAATGGCATCCACACACTGATAAATACCCGCTAAAATCAACAATTGCATCGCCATAGTAATAACCGTGGGGTTATGTGTGTAAAGTAAAGCGATTTCTTCTCGGAACAAAATGGTAAACATTGCGGTAAATAAAGAGGCGACGACCCCAACTAGCAATCCAACATTAGATGCGATCGCTGCTCCTCGTAAGTTTTCTTCGCCCAGGGTATGACCTACGCGGATAGAGACTGCGGCGCCAATACTCATGGGTAAAACAAAAACCAGTGAAGAAAAGCTTAACGCTACTTGATGTGCAGCAACAACCAGTGGACCTAATGGCGCGACCAGTAATGCCACCGCGGCAAAAAGCGTGACTTCAAAAAAGAGTGCAGCTGCCACTGGAAAGCCGAGTTTAAACAAGCGCCGCTGAGCTTGCCACTGGGGAGCGTGAAAGGTAGCAAATAGTTGAATACGTGCAAGTCGGTTTGAAGTCACCACATAAAAAAGAAGCATAAGGAACATCAACCAGTAAACGATGGTGGTAGCGACACCACATCCTACGCCACCAAGAGCTGGTGCGCCAAATTTTCCGTACACAAAAATCCAGTTTAGTGGAATATTGAAAAGCAAACCTAAAAAGCCAATGACCATGGCTGGTTTGGTGAGTGACATCCCATCAGTAAAACTGCGTAAGGTTTGGAAAAGAAGAAAGGCGGGAACGGCAAACATCACGGCATACATATAACCAATCGTTTTTTCTGCCATCAAAGCTTCAACATCCATTAAACTTAAAATGGTTTTTGTTTGAAATAAAACGAGAATAATGGGGATAGATACCCACAACGCTAGGCTTATTCCTTGTTGTATTTCAAATGGAATTCGTTCTTGTCGACCTGAACCATTTAATTGTGCGACAACAGGAACCAGTGCCATTAGTAAACCGATACCAAACAAGATAGAAGGTAGCCAGATACTGGCAGCAATAGAGACTGCTGCCATATCCGTTGCACTCACCCCGCCCGCCATCACCGTGTCGACAAACCCCATCCCGGTTTGTGCAATAGAGGCAATTAATACCGGCGTCGCCAATTTAATTAAGGTCGACGCTTCTTTTTTATAACGTTGCACTGTTTTCTCCGCAAAGACGATGCGCTGAACCACAGAAAAGGCTCAGAGTTTGGTTATATAGCTAAGGAAAATGCCATGATATTACGTAGTACTAGAGAGAATGATAAAGAAATGTCACACTAAGCACCATGAAAATCTATCGGAATTACAAAATGTTCACGGGTATTGTACAAGGGACCGCAAAAATTGTCTCGATTGATAAAAAAACACAATTTCAGACACACATTATTGAGTTTCCTCAAGGGCTTAGTGATGGTTTAACCCTTGGTGCTTCTGTGGCCCATAATGGGTGCTGTCTAACGGTGACCCAAATTGATGGCCAACACGCGGCGTTTGATTTAATGCAAGAAACTTTGGCGGTAACCAACCTTGGGACACTGCAAGTTGGGGATGAAGTGAATATTGAGCGTGCGGCAAAATTTGGTGATGAAATCGGTGGTCACTCAATGTCTGGCCATATCAGTGATATGGCAACATTAGTGGAGGTTATTGAATCAGAGCACAATAAAACACTCTGGTTTGAACTGCCTACTGCTTCAATGAAGTATGTGTTAGCAAAGGGCTATATTGGCCTTGATGGTTGTTCATTGACCATTGGTCAAGTAGAAAGCAATCGTTTTAATGTTCACCTTATTCCGGAAACGTTACAACGTACATTATTTGGACGGCGTCAGGTCGGAGACAAAGTGAACGTTGAATATGACCCTCAAACACAAGCGATTGTTGATACGGTTGAACGTATTTTGATGACTAAGTTTGGCGACAAATGGGCTTAACAGGTTGTAAATGAATCATTTTAAGCGAATTGGGAATAAGAGAGGCACTCTTATTCCCAATTATTTTCTGCACTAAGTATCATTTCAACGCTAAAATATTTGTTCATCATCGGCATCGATACTAAGCTCGACTGTGTTTTTTAGCTCATTAACCGTCATATTTAAATGTATCGCGTGGCAGCAAGCGGGGCAGTCATCATAGAAGTCTTGGCTGCCATTACTCGCATCTAAAGTGATACGGATAGAATGTCCACAATGAGGGCACCGCGCCGTTCTTTCAGTAAAATTGTTCATCTCTCTTTCCTTACTTCTGTGGGAGATACACTAATAGTAAGCAGGTAAGTTACTTAAAGTGGAAAATTAAGTGCAAATTTTGAAGAAGAACATAGAATTCGGTAAACACTCAAATAATTAAGAGATCATATCAATGATATATACGACGACAGAAACTATCCCCGGAAAGGAAATTGTCGATATTTTAGGGGTTGTGATGGGCAATGTTGTTCAATCTAAGCATGTTGGCCGAGATATTATGGCAAATTTAAAAGGCTTAGTTGGGGGAGAGTTAAGAGGTTATACCGAAATGTTAACGGAAGCTCGCAATGTCGCTATTGAGCGATTATTAACAGAAGCAAGGTTATTAGGTGCCGATGCAGTTGTCGCTGTGCGGTTAACCACAAGTGCGATTACTGATGGTTCATCAGAAGTTCTTGCTTTTGGTACGGCAGTAAAACTAAAGAAATAAATTCGGTAAGAGTGAAGCCCTATGGGTATAAACACTTCACTCTTACTCAACGTTATCAAAGCAATAGGTTAGTTAGCCAGTAGGTTTTTGATCATTGCATCAGCTTGGGCTAAATAACGGCCACCAAAATGGTTGCAGTAACTGAGTAGTAGGTAAAGATTATAGATATTTTTGCGTTCTTCATAGCGAGCATCCAGAGGATAGGCACTCTCATAGCCTTGATAAAACTCTGGCTTAAACCCGCCAAATAGCTCAGTTGCCGCGAGATCACACTCTCTGTCGCCCCAGTAACAAGCAGGGTCATAAGCGATTGGACCCATCACGGATTGAGCGACATTGTTAGACCATAAGGCTCCATGTAGCAAGGATGGCCTTGGTATATGTGGGCCTAATTTTTGTTTAATAAGTTCGACAAACTCATCAATGTCAACCAGATCTATCCCTTTTTCTTTGAGCAATTGCAGTTGCCAGCCAATACGCTGTTCAGCAAAAAAGATCGCCCATTTCTTATGCCAAGAGTTAGGCTGAACCAACATACCTAAATGATTTTCCACATCAAATCCGTATTCTTTTTGTTCGCCCCATTGATGGAGCTTTGCTAACTGTTGCCCAAATAAGTAACTCTGTTCTGGATCATCGAGTGGCTTTGTGGGTAGGTAATTAAGAATAATAAAAGCGTGGTTTTTGGTTGTTCCCACGAGTATGGGAATGGGGACGGTAATGGATTGACTTTCTGCCAAAAGCTTTAAGTTCTCAGCTTCCAGTTCATAATGATGGATAAAGTCACGTTGGTTAACCTTCACAAAGTAGCGTTCAGTATCATCAGAAATTACATAGCAGTCGTGAAGCTCGCCGCCTTCTAACTTCTCTTTTTCAACAATACGATAGTGGATTGATAAGGTCTCTGAAAGTTGTTGCGCAATAGCCTGCCACATAGCGATCTTCCCATCCCTATTAACGTACATTTAGTGTAGGCGATTGACTAAAAGATTTCTGACTCTAATGCACATAATTTCATCTGTTTATCAATTCAGTCGTGTTAAAACATATAAATGTGATAATTATCAAGTTTCTAAGTGGGCCTTAAATACACTTTTCCTTGTACACTGAGTTTGAGATGCAATAATGATGTTTCTTATAAAGGACCGCATCAATGTGCGATACAGAGTCTTGCTGTGATTATCGATGGAATAAATCGTTTGTCTTCAAAGATTCTGTCGCATAAATCTGTGAAAAAGGTCGTTCATGGCTTAGTATTACTTAAGAGAACGTTGATTCTGGCAGTAAGCGGTAAAGCGGAGAAAAAAAGTGGTTGTAGACACCGATGGTTATTCAGCTCTAATCGAACATTTAGCGATGAACATGGACATCTTTACTCGTGATGGTTACACGGGAAAAGAAAGTGTTGAAGATGTCATCACTGATATGGTTGCCAGTAATATTATGGCGATATTCGAGCAAAACCCTGAACTGCATTCAAGTGTACGCTTTCAGTTACTAAAAGAGGCTGATCTCGTGGTGGATGATTTAGGGGAAGTACTGGCAGGCGTTTGGGCAAAACCAGCAACCAATGATCAGATCTTGTTTTTAGATGAATATATTGCGCTGGTAAAAAATCTGTTTGACTCAGCCGTGAGTAAATATGACTAAGCTTTGACGGTTTTACATTCTAACTTTTGTCGAATCATTTACCATCATCGTTGGCGGATTATTTATCCGCCGGAACTGCCATAGCTTAGATGCCCAATAAGGGTTATCCAGTCTCGATATGATCACACCTTGCGAGGTGGATGCATGCATAAAATATTGATTACCTAAGTAGATCCCAACATGGCGGGTTGAACGGGATGTCTTGAAAAAAACCAAATCACCATACTGTGCATCCCGGTAGCGAATAGCTTGACCTTGTTGACTCTGTAAGCGCGTCGTTCTTGGTAGCGAATGTTGCCAAGCGTCTTGAAATGCAATTTGTACAAATGCAGAACAATCGATACCCGCTTTGCTAGTACCGCCGAGGCGATAAGGAACTCCCTGCCACTGTTGGTAGACTGAAAACAGTGATGTTTCCGGCCACTGTGAAGATTGTTGCCATTGTTGGCTGCTTGGTGTGCGGTTTGATTGAGTGCTACAACCAATGATCATACACAGAGTTAATAAACTTAGGGAGTTATGTTTTTTCATCTTAAATCTCGGTACTTTTTTTTAACGACGACGAAAAGGCTGGGTCAGCATTTTGTCTAGCCATTGCTCTCTTGGGGTTTGAAAGAGGGGGAGACCAATAGTCATCTTTTCATGTCCCAATTTAGGTTGAGCGCGATAGGTCGAAAACCATTGATCCCAAATGGATAAACAAAAGCCAAAGTTTGTATGTGTTTCAGTTGGCATTATCGAATGGTGTACTCGATGCATATCAGGCGTAACCACAACTTTACGTAGCCATCGATCAACGTTTAAGGCGAGTTTAGCATTACTGTGGTTGAACATAGCGCTGGCATTAAGAATCACTTCAAATAGAAGAACGGCAAATGGTGAAGCGCCCAGTATTAAGACGGCCGCTATTTTTATTCCTATAGATACCATTATTTCAATTGGATGAAATCGAGCTCCGGTCGTGACATCAATGTCTTGATCAGCATGGTGCATACGGTGTAAACGCCAAAGGCTAGGGATATGATGGAACAAAACATGTTGAGCATAAATGATGCCATCAAGGATGACGACACAAAGTGGTAAAGCGAACCACGCTGGAATAGTTAGCCAATACATTAGCCCAAATTGCTCTTCTTGCGCCCATTGGGCAGCAGAGAAAGCCACAATAGGCATCAATATTGTTACTAATAAGCTATTTAACCCGACTAGTCCTAAATTATTAAGCCAGCGGATCCATGTTGTCTGGGTCCTTTTTTTACGAGGCAGACATTTCTCCCATACAGCACAGGCGAACAGTACGAAGATAAAAATGGCTAATCGCCATATCTCTGGTTGCATCGGCGTTGAACCTTTTATTGAGCCGGCCCATTCTTTTAAAAGACTAGCCAGTTGAAGTGCAGAGCGGTAGAATCGCCGCTTATTTTTATGTTCCGTGATGGTTATGAGAATTCACGCTTTTCATCGTTTGTATCAGGATCGCTTGCAACGATCAACCAAACCTTTCTTAGCCCGCGGCTCAAAAATAGCGCGTTGTTCATTTTGTCATGTCCCTTGCGAACACTGTTTATGCGAATACCAGCCAGATATTGAGACAGCCGTTGCGGTTATGTTATTGGTTTCTGAAAATGAGGTTTTTAAACCCAGCAATACTGGGCGATTAATTGCGGATACGGTAAAAGAAACTTATGTATATCAATGGCACCGTACGGAGCCTGATCCTCAGATGTTAGCTTTGATCTCTGATCCCGCTTTTTTTCCAGTATTGGTTTTCCCTGCGCAAACTGAGCAGGATAGAGCCCGTCAACTGCTCTCGATTCCTAAGCTTAATGACGCTAAAAAACCATTATTGATTTTTATTGATGGCAGTTGGCGCGAAGCCAAACGAATTTTCCGTCGCTCAGCTTATCTTGCCTCACTCCCTATATTGTCGATTGAACCAGAGCACTTATCGAATTATTTAATGCGAAAAGCCAGTAATGAGCAATATTTGGCCACCGCAGAAGTGGCGAGCTTAGTGCTGTCATTATGCGGTGAAGAAAAAGGGGCAGAAGCATTGCATATTTGGTTTGAAGCATTTAAAGAAAGCTACTTATTGGGGAAATCTCGGCTTAAACCTGTGCGAGATAAACCAGCACTTAAGAGATGGCAAGCGTATCAACAAACCGTGTAAAGTGACGTGACTCTACATATCCACTTATGGTGATGTTTTCATGTGTAAACCCGATAGAGAAAAGAATAAACTCGGGGTTGGTCACGGACAGGTTACTGAGCAATATGGATAATATTGCCGTTTTTATTTTTTGATGATTTGGCCCAAGGCTGGGTATTTTTAAGGAGAGATGAGCATGTATTATGGCTTTGATGTCGGTGGCACAAAAATTGAGTTTGGTGCTTTTGATGAAAATTTACAGCGTGTTGCCACAGAACGAGTACCGACACCAACGGATGATTATGCCCTGCTAGTTGATACTATTGCTGGCTTGATAGCAAAGTATGATGCTCAATTTGGTGTAGAAGGGAAAATTGGCCTTGGCTTACCGGGCATGGAAGATGCTGATGACGGTACCGTTTTAACCGTTAACGTTCCAGCGGCGAAAGGCAAGCCTTTACGTGCAGATCTTGAAGCAAAAGTTGGGCGCAGCGTGAAAATTGAAAACGATGCTAACTGTTTTGCACTGTCAGAAGCATGGGATGAAGATCTAAAAGAGGCGCCTTCTGTAATGGGGTTAATCCTTGGGACAGGTTTTGGTGGCGGCTTAGTTTATGATGGGAAAATTTTCTCTGGTCGTAACCATGTCGCGGGTGAAATGGGACATATGCGTCTGCCGATTGATGCTTGGTTCCATCTTGGCAGTGAAAAAGCGCCCTTATTAAGCTGTGGTTGTGGTAACAAAGGTTGTCTTGATAACTATTTGTCAGGTCGTGGTTTTGAACTGATTTATGAACATTACTTTGCTGAAAAGAAAGCGGCGATCGATATTATTACGGCTTATCAGCAAGGGGAAGCGAAAGCGGTGGAGCACGTTGAGCGCTTTATGGAGTTATTAGCCATCTGCTTTGCGAATTTATTTACCGCGAACGATCCGCATGTTGTGGTATTAGGGGGCGGCTTGTCTAATTTTGATTTGATCTATCAAGAAATGCCAAAACGTATTCCCAAACATCTATTGTCTGTCGCAAAATGTCCAACAATCATTAAAGCTAAACATGGTGATTCTGGTGGCGTTCGCGGCGCTGCTTTCTTGAATATTAAGTAATTGGTTTTCTCATAAGGTAAAAGGCTTACTAAGAAGTAAGCCTTTTTTGTGAACGAATGCTAGATCCTAATTTAAGCCTTTGGCTTTTTACCGACACCATGATTTTCTTTTGCTTGTAACGTTATCAGTCCAAAGCCTAATTTCTTAAAATAGTTATCTCGATAATTACGGACCGCTTTCGTATCTGAGACGGCTTCTAGCTGTAATTCCATCTTCAGATACTCAGAAAGATCAATCCCTTCTGCTTCTGCAACGGCTTCATGAATATTGCGGTGTTTTTCATAAGAAAACGTTAATGTTTTCTGTTTATCTTTGTAGCTGTAAATAATGGTACGAGCCATGAGGTTCTCTATTTGCTCTTATTAATGGGCTAAATTCTGCCTTGAAGTGGAATGATTGTCACGCTTTCACCGACACTAACCTTATCAACGGCGGGTTCAATTTCAATTAAACAGTTGGCTTGGCTCATGGAACGCAAGATTCCAGAACCTTGCGTTCCTGTCGTTTTCACGACAAGTTGTCCCGATGTATTAGTGGAGTAAACACCACGGCTAAATTCGGTTCTTCCTTGGCGTGACCGTAACTCTTCACTGGCGATCGCTCGAACTTTTAACGGCTGCCAATCGATCTCACCTTGCATCTTTCGCAAGGCAGGTTCAACAAAGTTGATAAATGATACCATGACGGCCACAGGGTTTCCTGGCAACCCAAAGAAGGGGCAATGACCAATACGGCCAAAAGCTAACGGACGGCCCGGGCGCATATTAATCCGCCAAAAATCGACCTGACCAAGCTTTCTGAGGGCTGATTTAATAAAATCTGCATCACCGACAGATACCCCACCAGAGGTCATGACCACATCCGCTTGTTGGGCAGCTTGCTGTAATGTGGTTATCATCTTATCTTCATTATCTTCGATAATACCGAGATCAAGTACCTCACAACCCAGTTGGGAGAGTAGTCCGATTAATGAAAAGCGATTGGAATCGTAAATCGTATGATCGGAGGGTGGGGTCCCTGGGGCTTGTACTTCATCACCCGTTGAAAAGATGGCGACTTTTAGACGTCGTATGATATGAACATGGCTCATTCCCAGAGAAGCAAGCATGCCCATTTCTGCTGACTGTATCCGTTGACCAGAGTGAAAGACCATTTGACCTTGTGCGAGATCTTCGCCCGCTTGGCGAACATTTTGCCCCGCTTTAATGACTTTCGTTGTAAAAGAAATAGACAGATGGCTTTCAACGGCTTGCTCTCGCATGACTACTGTATCAGCATTCTCTGGCATTGGGGCTCCGGTCATGATTTTGACACATTCCCCAAGTGCTAACGGTTGTGAATAGGGGTGCCCCGCTAAGATTTCTCCCACTAGCGTGTAGTGTGAACGGTCAAGATCGTCACTACGAATCGCGTACCCATCCATGGCTGAGTTGCGATAAGCAGGGACTGAGATCGGTGAGGTGATAGGGTAAGCCAGTATGCGTCCATAAGTATCCTTGATGGCCACCTCCTCTTGTTCGTGAATGGGGGTAACCGACGCTAAAATTTTTTCAATCCCTTGTTTTACAGAGAGAAATGCTGGAGAAAGCGTATCGCAGCAGGCAGTCGTTGAAGGCTGACCCAAATCGTTTTTTACGTAGTCTAAAATAAACTGCCCAATGCCCTCTAAATCATTAATAGACATTTGAGGAAGGGTGGTTTCGACAGACTCGTCAGCTGCAATGGCGATAATATTTGAGTCATTTAAGTATAACCAAGGTTTACCGACTTCTGCCCTGTGTAACTCAATTTTGGGGAAAGCAATATTTTTACATCCTTCGACTAAAATCAAATCTAGCTGTTGGCTGTCAAAGCATTGCAGTAATTCATTGAATTCGGTTTCCGCATCCGGTGTTTCAGTCATCAAGGCATATCGATTGCGAGAGGCTACCAACATCTGTGAGGCTCCTGCCTTACGTAGGCGATAACTGTCTTTACCGGGAATATCAACATCAAAATCATGGTGAGCATGTTTCAGTACCCCAACACGAAGCCCTGCATGGGTTAACTTAGGTAGTAAGGCTTCAAGCAACGTGGTTTTACCCGTTCCTGAATAAGCGGCAAAACCGAGCAGGGGAAGGGCTGGACGCTGAGTATTCATGAGTGTAATGCTCCAAATTGGGCGAGTTCTTGGGGGGTGTTTAAATTGAAAAAACAGGATGGGCTATCACTAAAATCGACATATTCAGTATGACACTCTTCATAGAGCAAAATAATTTTACGATCACCACGCATTAAAAACGCTTCTAATTTAGGTAAGACTCGACGATGAAAAAGGGTAAAAACCGGTTGTAGGTGTTGGCCATCATGAGCCACTAATATTTCACTCTCTGCGGTAACGGCACGGCAAAATCGAGTGACAAAATTATCACTCAATAATGGGCTATCACAGGGAATAAAACCGACCCAGTCGGTTTGCGCGTAGGTTAAACCGGCATGAATACCACCAAGTGGCCCCGGGTAGTGTTCAAATAAATCGCTAATCACAGGGGCGTATTGCACATAAAAGGCGTGGTTGCGGTTAGCGTTGATCAACACATGTTCGGCTTGAGGGGAAAGCCGTTCCAGAACATGTTCAATCAGTGGTTTTTCATTCAGCGTGATTAACCCTTTATCATTTCCCCCCATGCGGCTTGCTTGCCCGCCCGCTAAAATAACCCAACTAGTTTGAGATGGAAGTAACATAAATGGTCTCTGATGGTTCGGGGATGACATGCAGTAACGGCGATTCAACTAACTGGTGCTCTTTGATCCACCACTGTTTATGACATAAATCGGTTAGTGCATTGGTTTGGTGACTGGTGATCACTAAACTGGATCCACGATTTAATAAATCTTTCGCCATTATAACTAATCTATCGATAGATTCCTGATCTAATGAGGCACTAGGTTCATCCATTAATAAAATCGAAGGGCTTAAGATCCAAGCTCTCGCCATAGCAACGCGCTGTTTTTCTCCACCAGATAATACTGAAATATGTTCATTCGCTAAGGTTTCTAAGCCAACCATACGCAACGCATTGATGACTTTGCTGCGTTTTTCTTTGGTTGGTAAAGGTGAAAAACGAATGCCATAAGCAACATTACGATAAACGGTATCATCAAATAAATAAGGGGTTTGGTGTAAATAGACAACGTGTTTATGGGCTCGACTGTGCAATAAACGTTGCCACCAGACTTGATGATGAGAAACAACACCTGTGGTTGGCGTTAACAAACCCGCAAGAATTTTGAGCAATGTGGTTTTTCCAACCCCATTATCCCCTTTAAGATAGACTGCATCATTAGGGCCGAGCTCTAACTCAGAGATATGAAATAAGCCTCGTTCATTAAAACGCATAGATAGCTGACTGGCAGTAAGTTTTATCGACATGGAATATCCTTTCTATCGTTTTAAATCAGGTTCGTAGGTATCCTTTACCACGTAGACTTGAGAGTAAAAAATTGAGCACCAGTGCTAAACAAAGTAGGACAATGCCAAGTGCGACCCCTTGAGCAAAAGCGCCTTTTTGGCTTTCCATTGCAATGGCGGTAGGAATGTTGCGCGTTAATCCCATAATGTTGCCCCCCACCATCATTGAACAACCGACTTCCGTGACAATCCGTGAAAATCCAGCAATGATGGCTGCGCAGAGGGGAAAGCGCGTTTCCCACACCATCGTTATTGCAATACGTGGTATGGATACCCCTAATGTCATGGCGGTTTCGACAGAGCGTCGATCGCTGGATTGCAGAGCGCCATGCATCATGGAAACTAAAATAGGAAAACCGATCAGCATTTGTCCTAGAATCATGGCTTTTTGCGTAAATAACATTTGCCAATCACCCAGCGGACCAGAGCGTGATAGCAGCATATAAAGTAATAGACCAATTACAACTGTTGGGACGGCTTGCAGGGTATTGATTAATGATAACAGTAGCCACTTTCCTCGAAAGTGACTGTAAGCAAAGAGAAAAGAAAGTAAGATCGCCGGCAGTAAAACAAACCCAACCGCTGCTAAAGAGACACTAAAGGAGACCGCAACGATCTCCCATAGCTCAGCATCAAAGCTGATTAATAAGGCTAAGGCTTCTAAGGTGGTTTGCCAAAGACTCATCAATAATTACTCATCCGCATTGGCCACAAAGAGTGCCTGACCATGAAGTTTAAAGGCGTTGATTAAAGCTTGGCCTTTAGGGGAAACTAACCAATCACTGAATATTTTTGCGCCCTGATAATTAATGCTAGGGTAACGCTCAGGATTCACTAAAATTACTTGGTATGGGTTAAAGAGTAGTGCATCACCTTCATACAACATCACTAAGTCCAGAGTGCTTTGATAAGCCAGCCAAGTTCCACGGTCTGTTAACGTATAAGCTTGCATTTCTGAAGCCATATTTAACGTTGGTCCCATTCCTTGTCCGACCGAACGGTAACCTGAAAAATCGGTTTTGACTTGACTCTTCGACCAAATGATCAGTTCCTTTTTATGAGTCCCTGAATCGTCACCACGGGAAATAAACGGCGTTTGGCTTGCCGCAATGTGAGCAAAAGCTTGTTGAACATTGGGTTGGGCAGCGACATGGGCTGGGTCTGCTTTCGGGCCAACAAGAATAAAATCGTTATACATTAGCTTACGGGGCAATACTCCATGGCCTTGTTCAACAAAGATGGCTTCCGCCTCGGGAGCATGAGTCATCACCACATCCACATCACCATTTTCACCCATTTTTAAAGCTTTACCCGTACCAGTGGCAATCACATCCACGGTGTAGCCTGAATCTTTTTTAAATTCAGGAAGGAGATAATCCAACAAGCCGGAGTGGTAGGTACTGGTTGTGGTGGCCAAGCGAATACGAGGAGCATCATCAGCGCTTAGTACATAGCTACTACTTAAAAGTAGGCAGCATGCCATCAGACGCACGAATAATTTTTTCATTCTATCTGTCCATTATGATTAAAAAGAAGGAGCGTCGTAATGAATAGCAAACTCAATGCCAAGATATTTACGACAATTTTCATGTAAAAACAAAGAATAACCGTGAAGAGAGTGGTGAAACCGTGACAACTTGCATAAGCTAAGACAAAATGTCTCAACTTAACCGAATTCGGTGTAAGGTTTATTGGGTCATTATGTCTATATACTATCAATAGAGAGCAATATGTCTTATTTAAGTCGCAATAAGCAGGCACAGCATTATCAGGCTTTTTCCGTATTAGTCGTGGATGATGAAGTGGGGATGCAGTCCATTTTACAAAAAGCATTAAGTAAATGGTTTTCGAAAGTAGACTGTGCGGGCTGTATTGACGAAGCAGAACAGTTACGCAGCACAACCCATTACGATTTGATTATTTTGGACATCAACCTACCAGGGCGATCTGGGATCGAGTGGGAAGAGATTTTTACCGATGCTTACCAAAAACCAGATGTGATTTTTATGACCGGTTATGCCGACTTAGAAACCGCGATTAGTGCTTTAAAATTGGGAGCAGCTGACTTTATCCTCAAGCCTTTTAATCTTGAACAAATGTTGCAAGCGGTTGGGCGTTGTATAGACAAGCGCTTAAATCAGCGTATGCAATATGCGCTACAACGAGACTTTCAACGCCATTGTGCCACTCAAATTTTAGGCCAGTCAGAACAAACGGAGCAGCTTAAGCAATTGATTGTGCAATTTGCTCCTTCAAGAGCTTCAGTACTCATCGAAGGCGAATCAGGCACAGGGAAAGAACTGGTTGCCCGTAGCATTCATGAGGCTAGCCAGCGCCAAGGGCCATTTGTACCAGTCAACTGCGGTGCCATTGCCCCTGAACTATTAGAAAGCGAGTTATTTGGGCATACGCAGGGCGCATTTACGGGAGCCAAAAAACATCGAGAAGGACTATTTCGGGTTGCCAATGGTGGCACTCTATTTTTAGATGAAATAGGTGAAATGCCATTAAACATGCAATCTGCACTATTGCGAGTGTTGGAACAAAGAGCGATTCGTCCGGTGGGCTCTGAGAAAGAGCTATCGATTGATGTTAGAGTTGTGGCTGCGACTAACCGCCATTTACACCAAGAAGTAGAAGAAGGGCGCTTTCGTGCAGACCTTTACTACCGACTGAATGTATTAAGAGTGGATGTTAGCCCGTTACGGGAACGAAAACATGATTTGCAAGAGTTGGTTCCTTTCTTTACCCAAAAACTCTGTGCCGAACTTGCCATTCGTCCTCCTAAATGGGCCCATGAGGATATTTTAGCACTGCATAATTACGATTGGCCGGGAAATATTCGAGAACTGAAAAATCTGATTGAACGCAGCTTATTGCTGGGGAAACCTCTGGCGCATTACTGGAGTGAGAAAGAAAGCCTACTCGTTCAATCTGAGGTGACGATGTCACTTTGTTCCCATCACGATCCGAATACCTTAGACGAAAAATCAAGCTCGGTTTCCCACGGCTACCCAAACCATTGGAGTTTAAAGCAGGTAGAAAAAGCACACATCGAGCAGATAGTTTCTCTACATCAAGGAAATAAATCGGCGGCGGCCCGAGATTTAGGCGTCGCTCGAAAAACCTTAGAAAGAAAATTCAAAGAATGGGAAAATGATGAGCAAATCATGCAATGAAGATTTTTGGTGGCAGAAGTGGCAGCGCCGCTTCAAAACCATGGTTCGTTATCGTTTACTCATTCTCACTTCGTTACCGATCGGCTTTACTCTGGTTGCCCTGATTGCGATCAGCCTTTATTGGTCGTTACATTACACGTGGCAAAGTGCGTTAGTCGATGTATCAGAGCGGTTGGGGGTTGCACAAAATAGCGTGGCTTTGCTTCAGCAAAGGCAAGCCGGTTATGTCCATGCTTTTGCTGATTCTTATGATTTTAAGCAAAAGATAAAACACGGTGATACTCATCATTTAAGGTTCCTCAATTGGGTACAACAACAGAAAAAGCGTTATGGGCTCGATTTTCTTTCTTTTCAGCCTGTTGATACCTTAGAACAAAAATTTCGTTACTTAGATCTGACTCGTAGAGAGTCGTTTTTTGATATTCTCAATGAACCCGAACTTAAACGGTTGGATCCAGAGTTAGCGATTCGAGCCCAGATCCCTATTCTGAATAACCGAAAAATGGAAACCCGAGGTTTAGTGAGCCGAACGGTCATTCCCGTAAAAGATGATCAACAAAGGATCATTGGTTTTTTAGATGGTGGATTGCTGCTTAATAACAGCACCATATTAGTTGACCAAATTCGTGATTTAATCTATCCAACGCAATCGAATATCCTAGGCCCGGCAGGGACGTTAACCCTTTTTCTTGATGATTTGCGCGTAAGTACCAATGTTCCGTTAGACAGTCATGCTCAAGCCGGTAGAGCAATCGGTACTCGCGTTTCTCTTGAAGTGGCTGATCAGGTGTTACGAGAAGGGCAGCAGTGGGTAGACAAAGCCTATGTTTATGATGCTTGGTACATCAGTGCTTATCAGCCGATTCGTGATCAATACAATCAAGTTGTTGGGATGATCTACACGGGGTATTTACTGTGGCCTTTTATTCAAACCTACCTTACTAACATTGTTGAAATGGGGAGTATGACGCTCATTTTACTGATGGTTTCAGGGCTTTTTGTCTACCGAGGATCACGAGATCTTTTCCGCCCCATTGAACGTATTCATCGAGTTGTCAAATTAGTACAGCTGGGAAAAAATCAGCGGATTGGCTCACTTGGATTAGATGAAAAACACGAACTCGCCCAGCTGGCGAAACAGTTTGATACCATGTTAGATTTATTACAACAGCGCAATGAACAGATTCAACATGCCGCTCATGAACTCGAAGAAAAAGTCCATTCAAGAACGGCCAGTTTGCACGAAAAAACACAGCAACTTGAGCATCATATTCAACTCCTTAATCAGACGAGAAATAAGCTGATTACCCATGAAAAACTGGCCGCACTTGGCGAATTAACCGCAGGAATCGCCCATGAAATCAATAATCCTACGGCGGTTATTTTGGGTAATACAGAATTAATTCGCTTTGAGTTGGGAGAAGAGGCAGAACGTGTTAACGAAGAAATTGAGGCTATTTTACTGCAGGTTGATCGGATTCGTCATATCACCCGCAGCTTATTGCAATACAGCCGTCATGGCGGTGTTCAAGATGAGGTTACTTGGCAGCATGTCAACCCAATCATCGAAGAGAGTATTACCTTAGTAAAAGCGGGAAGTAAGAAACGAGACGTTGAATTTATTACCCAGTTGCAGGCTCAATGTTCGGTCGAAGTCAATCGTCACCATTTATTACAAATTTTGGTGAACTTACAAATGAATGCGATTCACGCGATGCAAGGGCAGGGACGGCTAACCATTCACAGTGAAGACTGGGTTGAGGCAGGTGATACCCTTGGTGCGGTGATTCATGTACACGATGAAGGGTGTGGGATTAAACCTGAACATTTAACCCGTATTTTTGATCCTTTCTATACGACGAAAAGAGAAGGAACCGGTCTTGGGCTTTCTGTCTCACAAAGCTTATTAAGCCATGTGGGCGGTGAAATTCGTGTTCAATCTGTATATGGGGAAGGCAGCACCTTTAGTATTTATTTACCCGAGAAAGCCGATAGCCACTTACTTATTACTAAAGCGAGTTAAACCATCAAATGATCATCGAAGCATTCGACCTTCACCAAGGTCGAATGTTTTTTGAACACTTATTGATGCCCTTTTACATCAAATTCAATTTTTTCTGAACCGCTGTAAATTTCAAACCGCAATCCTTTTGCTCGTGCAATGGTCGTAATACCAAATTGATTGGCGAGATCTAACCCCATTTGAGTCACGCCAGACCGAGAAAGCAAGACAGGAATTCCCATCTGCGCTACTTTAATCACCATCTCTGAGGTTAAACGCCCCGTGGTATAGAAGATTTTATCTGCACCAGTGTCACCTTTTAACCACAATTCCCCAGCTAAAGTATCGACAGCATTATGTCGGCCAACATCTTCAACAAAAGAGATCACATGATCATCCTGACAAATAGCACAACCGTGTACCGCTCCAGCTTTGCGGTAAGTCTCGTTATAGTGAGTTAACGCCTCCAAAGCGGCGTAAATTTGGGATTGTTTCAGACGAGTTTGTGGTACTTGATACCCTTCAAGTTGCTGCATGACATTGCCATACATCGTCCCTTGACCACAACCAGAGGTAACGGTTTTTTTCTTGAGTGCAGGCTCTACCTGCTCAATATTTTCTTCAGTGATCACCGCTGCAGAGTGGGTTTGCCAATCAATAATGACCGATTGCAGTTTGTTTCGCATAGAAATAAAGCTTTGATTTTTTAAATAGCCAAGTACTAAAGCTTCTGGGCGTGAGCCAAGCGTCATCAATGTGACCACTTCTTTCCAGTTTAACAACACCGTTAAAGGGCGTTCACAGGCGATGGATTTATTGAGTGGCTCGCCATATTGATCGTACACAACCACATCCATGGTTTGCTGAGGGTTTTCACTCGGTTTAATAATTGAAAATGTGTTGGGCACTGTTGATTCCTATCCATTCTGTTTTGGGTGTTTACTGGGGTAATTCATCGTATGCCAAGTTAAGGCAAATATCATTCCATGATGAGTATTGATACCATTTTCGTAGTGTGGCTCAATAATTGCTACTTTTTCTATTATACTCATTTCTTCTTATTTGCATGAGGTACTGGATGACGATGCTCGTAAAACCATCGCCCACAGCGATGCCACTCAAAACTGATGTTCAATGGCCGATGGGTTGCCAACTTGTTTTACAAGAAGTCAAAGCGGGACGCTGGTTAACGACGCAATGGCAATTAATGGGATTTGATTTAGTTCCAACCTCTTCCCATATTGCTTGGTTTGAGCTGGAATTATTTAGAGATGAACGGACAGATTATCGTTTTAACCTTAGCTCCCGGGAACCAAAACTGTTTGTTATTTTAGAAAATGAGACAGAGTCAGAACCGAAATTAGTTCGTATCACGGCTTCACAAAATGTTGCCGCTCGCTATATGGATAGCGACTATGTTGTGCTTTCTGCGCCTATGCCCCTTGCCGTACAAGCTTGGATGGAAGCGTATATCGGTCGGGAAGGCGAATTGTTAGAATTTCGCACTAAAAAGCGCAAGGGCGCGGGGAGAGCCAGTGGCAACTGATTCTTTTTTCCATCGTTGGTCTAAACGCAAATTACATCAAAAGGAAGACGAAAACCTTTTATTACCACTTGAAAATGATCTTTCTGCGCCGTTACATATTGAAGAAGATAAAGCGGGGGAAGCCACAGAAGTTCAGCGTGAACATACCTCAAGTCCACCGAGTGAAGAAACACTCTCTGCATTATTGCTCTCACAAGCTTCTCAAGAGATAAAAAAAAGTGCATTGCGCACCCTTTTCTTTAATGGTGAATTTAACGAGCGTGATCGATTGGATGACTACGATGACGACTATCATAACCAAACGAATTTAGCGAATGAACTCTCACAATCATTAAGAGAATGGTTTGATGATTCACAAACATCCACAAATACTGCCACTCAGGATCCTTGTGATCCACCCGCGACTTATCCACGAGAAGAGAAAGAAGACGAGGATTCATCATCAGTTTCTTTGCTATCCTCGAACGAGGGGGCTGATGGACAGAATGTCACATGATCATTATGGACATTTTGACCCAGTAGCATATACCGTAGTAAGACAAAATGTCTCAATGTCTATT
Source organism: Vibrio cincinnatiensis (assembly GCF_022113815.1). Taxonomy (GTDB): domain Bacteria; phylum Pseudomonadota; class Gammaproteobacteria; order Enterobacterales; family Vibrionaceae; genus Vibrio; species Vibrio cincinnatiensis_A. The sequence continues at coordinate 518,549 of NZ_SGOM01000001.1, read as the reverse complement.
TCCCTTCATTATAATCTTTAAAATTTTCAATAAATCATAACGTTACAGCTTGTTTTTAGTTGGAACGTTATTTGCAAAATCCATGCAATAACTAAGGGCTGGCCAACGAGCCTGCTTATATATGGAAATGAGCAATGTTAAATGACTATCTACAACAAGCCACGTCACTTGCAGGGCAAGCGCGTTGGTATGCGCTACAAAATACGGTAGAGCTCAATAACTTAATTCCACCTACGGTCAGTTATCAAAGTGGTGGGCATACCTTGATTATTGGGCCAACGAGCCTCATTGAGCGTTCTGCTCAGCAATTGTCGTCCATGAATTCTCTCACTTTGCTTTCGATTGATGGTGAAGCGGGCGATGCGCCATCACTTTATTATGCCGATTCTGTTGAGATCAGTGGCTATCTTGGTGCTTTTCAGGTTCAAGTCGATAATGATGGGCAGCGAGGTAACTTAGCCCATGTCGCGATTTCGCAAGATCACTTCGATATTGTGCTTGATTTATCATTAAGTGGAGTGATGAATGAAGAAGTCCCTGTACCTGGCTATTTCCCTGTGGGTAGAGGGGAAACCAAACTTGCTGAAGCTTTAGAGACCATTCCGACCTTGATGGGGACTTTTGACAAACCGAAATATTTCCGTCTTGATACTGATTTATGCGCACATAGTTCCCGTGGCGTAAAAGGATGTGAACGTTGTGTCGATGCTTGTCCTGCGGGCGCATTATCAAGTGAGGGATCGCCACAAACAGGGCATCATATACAGATTAACCCTTATCTATGCCAAGGCATTGGGACATGTGCGACGGCGTGTCCAACCGAAGCGATTCACTATGCGTTGCCAAACCCAACGGATACCCAAAAATTTATTGAGCGGTTACTCAAACACTATTTCCAAGCTCAAGGTGAAAAACCGATTGTACTCTTTTGCAGTGAACGCCACGAAAAATACAACCTTATGGCGTTACGAGCGTTACCGGATAATGTGATTCCCGTATTTTTGGAAGAACTTCCTTCGGTGGGAATGGATACTTGGTTTGCCGCATTAGTGAATGGTGCGACTCAAGTCTTGTTCGCGGCCAGCCGGCACATGCCTGAAACGATATTGCGAGTTCTGAATCAAGAAGTCGCATTAGCCCAAACTTTGCTCGAATCATTGGGAATAGCCAAAGAAACCATTGATATTCTTTATTTAGAGTCTTTGCGCGAAAGCGCTCCCACGCTATATGACTTCGATTTTGGATTGCGATTAGGTGATCTTTCGGGAAATAAACGTCAACGCTTATACCAAGCTTTAGATGCATTCGTGGAACTATTACCACAGCCGCCTGAAACCTTACCACTTACTCATTCAGCCCCTTTTGGTCGAATTGAATGTGTAAGTCAAGATTGTACTTTATGTATGAGTTGTGTGGCGGTTTGTCCCACTCGCGCTCTACACCATAGTGGCGACATTCCTTCATTAAATTTTATTGAGCAAGATTGTGTGCAGTGTGGATTATGTGTTTCTGCTTGCCCAGAGAAGGCGTTGACCGCCATACCACGGATTAACTGGGATGCAAAAGAGCGTCAATCTGCTCTGGTTTTACATCAGGAAGAGCCGGCTCGCTGCCTACGTTGTCAAAAGGCTTTTGCTCCGCAGTCGATGATCTCCATGCTACAAGATAAGTTACGCGGTCACTCTCACTTTTCCGATCAAACAGCGATTAACCGAATTGCCATGTGTGAAGACTGCCGAGTGATCGATATTTTTGAATCAATGGCAGAAAACCCTGAGCAACAACTCAATTATTAAGGTCGTGATGATGGAACAAGCAGATGCAATGCGCGCAGAAATTTATCTTCTTTTAGCTTCATTATTTCGCCGTGCCCCTAACCAAGAACAGAAAGCTTTTCTGGCTGAATTAGCGGTTGAAGAGAAGGAGAGTGCAATGAGTCAGGCATGGCAGAATGTGGTCGATGCGGCGCGTCAAGCCAACGTCAATCAATTAGAAGAAGAATACCAGACCGTATTTATTGGTATTGGACGTGGTGAAGTTGTGCCTTTCGCCTCATGGCACATCACTGGATCGTTAATGGAAAAACCACTGGCTGAGCTTCGGCAGCATATGGTTGAACTTGGCTTGTCACGCAATGAAACGGTCAAAGAGCCGGAGGATCATATCTCTGCATTGTGTGAAAGTATGGCCTTGTTAATCACTGAGGCGTCAGAGCAACAACAAGTTTTCTTTCATCGACATATAACCCCTTGGTTTGAAAAGCTAGCGGCACAAATTGCACAGGCTCAGCATGCTCATTTTTATCGCTCGATTGGGGCATTAATGCAGGCTTTTTTCCGCCTAGAACAAACGACAATGACGCCATCGACGATCGCCAGTAAACGCAATACTCACACCATGCGGGTAAAGAATTTAGTAAAGCAATGAGCAGTATAAGATAACGGTCAGCAGACCAGCCCATAGGCACATGACACCTTCGCCACTTAGAACGGGAAAAGGAAGCAAAGAATGAAAAAAGAACAACCGATTAATACCAGCAGACGAGATATGCTTAAAAGTTTGGCCACTGCTACCGTCGCTGGAGGCGTGATTGCCAGTGTTGGACAATCAGCGGTTGCTGCGGAGCCACAGCCTGAAAGTCAGACAAAACTCAAAAAAGGGTATCACGAAACCCAGCATATCCGCGATTATTATGACACTTTATAGGAGAGCGTGATGAAACTCACTAAACGTTCTGAGCAGATAGAAAAGCAGCCCAATACATTAGGACTGAGTCGTCGAGCTTTCATGAAAAATAGCTCACTCGCCGCGGGTGGCGCAGTAGTGGGATCGGCACTTTTTGCACCGGGCATGATCAAAAAAGCCCAAGCAAGCTCGGTTAATCACGATGTAAAAACAGAAATTAAACGAACCATTTGTTCTCATTGCTCTGTGGGTTGTGGGATTTATGCTGAAGTACAAAATGGTGTATGGACTGGGCAAGAACCGGCTTTTGATCACCCTTTTAATGCCGGTGGTCACTGTGCTAAAGGGGCAGCATTGCGTGAACATGGTCATGGTGAAAGACGTTTAAAATACCCAATGAAACTGGAAGGGGGTAAATGGAAACGCCTTTCTTGGGAGCAGGCCATTAATGAAATCGGTGATGAAGTTCTAAAAATTCGTCAGCAATCTGGTCCCGATTCCGTCTATTGGTTAGGCAGTGCTAAGCACAGTAATGAACAAGCTTATCTCTTTAGAAAAATGGCTTCATTATGGGGAACCAATAACGTCGATCACCAAGCGCGTATCTGTCACTCAACGACGGTTGCCGGAGTTGCAAATACTTGGGGCTATGGGGCGATGACTAACTCATTTAACGATATGCACAACAGCAAATCGATCCTCTTTATTGGTTCTAACCCGGCTGAAGCACATCCTGTAGCGATGCAACACATCTTGATCGCTAAAGAAAAAAACAATTGTAAGATTGTGGTGGCCGACCCCCGTCGAACACGCACCGCTGCGAAAGCCGATCACTACGTCTCTCTACGCCCCGGAACCGATGTTGCCTTTATTTGGGGCGTGCTTTGGCACGTATTCAACAATCAATGGGAAGATAAAGAATTTATTCGCCAGCGAGTTTTTGGCATGGATGAAATCCGTCAAGAAGTGGCGAAGTGGAATCCAAAAGAAGTTGAGCGCGTAACCGGGGTGAGTGAAGCGGATGTTTATCAAACCGCGAAATTACTCTCTGAGCATCGTCCTGGTTGTGTGGTTTGGTGCATGGGTGGTACACAACATACTACAGGTAATAACAATACGCGAGCTTACTGTGTACTTGAGTTGGCTTTGGGGAATTTAGGTAAAGCAGGGGGCGGTGCCAATATTTTCCGTGGGCATGATAACGTGCAAGGCGCAACGGATTTGGGTGTCTTAGCCGATTCTCTTCCTGGCTATTACGGTGTGGCTGAAGGCGCTTGGCGTCATTGGGCCAAAGTGTGGGATTTAGATTTTGATTGGATAGCCAATCGATTTGATAATGGCACCTATGGTGGCAGTAAGCCAATGAATACCTTTGGTATTCCAGTTTCTCGCTGGATAGATGGTGTGCTTGAAAATAAAGACAATATTCAGCAAAGAGAAAATATCCGCGCGATGTTCTACTGGGGTCATGCTGTTAACTCTCAAACTCGTGGCGTTGAAATGAAAAAGGCGATGCAAAAGCTGGATATGATGGTAATTGTTGACCCGTATCCAACCGTCGCCGCCGTAATGAATGAACGCAGTGATGGTGTGTATCTACTCCCTGCGACTACACAATTTGAAACTTATGGCAGTGTGACGGCATCAAACCGTTCTATTCAATGGCGAGATCAAGTGATTGAACCTCTATTTGAATCTAAACCTGACCATGAAATTATGTATCTACTCAGTAAGAAATTGGGTTTTGCTGAACAGCTCTTTAAACATATTCATATAGAGAACAATCAACCTTTAATTGAAGATATTACCCGAGAATTCAATAAAGGGATGTGGACCATTGGTTATACCGGTCAAAGTCCAGAGCGTTTAAAAGCTCATCAACAGAACTGGCATACTTTCCATAAAACGACGTTGGAAGCAGAGGGTGGGCCTATTCATGGTGAAACTTATGGTTTACCTTGGCCATGTTGGGGAACACCAGAGCTGAAGCATCCAGGAACACATATTCTTTACGATACCTCCAAGCCAATTGCTCTTGGTGGTGGGACATTCCGCGCCCGTTATGGGGTGGAATTTGAAGGGCAATCATTACTGGCAGAGGACAGCTTTTCTCAAGGTAGTGAGATTGAAGATGGTTATCCAGAATTTAACGACAAACTTCTGAAGCATCTGGGTTGGTGGGATGATCTCACTGATGCTGAAAAAGTGGCCGCAGAAGGTAAAAACTGGAAAACCGACTTGTCTGGCGGTATTCAGCGAGTGGCCATTAAGCATGGATGTATTCCCTTTGGTAATGCAAAAGCTCGCGCCATTGTTTGGACTTTCCCAGATCGCGTGCCGTTGCACCGTGAACCTCTTTATACCCCACGCCGTGATCTGATTGCCGATTACCCAACATGGGATGATAAAGAAGCCATTTTCCGTATGCCAACACTGTATAAATCGATTCAGGCACAAGATCGATCGGTTGAGTATCCTATTATCCTGACTTCTGGTCGTTTGGTTGAATACGAAGGTGGGGGTGAGGAAACCCGCTCTAACCCTTGGCTAGCAGAGCTACAACAAGAAATGTTTGTCGAAGTGAACCCGAAAGATGCCAACGATCTTGGTTTCAAAGATGGGGATATGGTGTGGGTTGAAGGAGCAGAGAAAGGGCGTATTCATGTAAAAGCCATGGTTACTCGTCGGGTAAAACCGGGAATGGCTTTTATTCCTTTCCATTTTGGGGGCAAATTCCAAGGTGAAGATCTGCGTCATAAATATCCAGAAGGTACTGACCCTTATGTGATAGGGGAATCGGCAAACATTGCGACCACGTATGGTTATGATCCGGTAACTCAGATGCAAGAAACCAAAGTGACTCTTTGTAACATTCGCAAAGCGTAAGGAGCGAACAAATGGCTAGAATGAAATTCCTTTGTGATACCAAGCGCTGCATTGAGTGCAATGGCTGTGTCACTGCCTGTAAAAACGAAAACGACGATGCTTTAGAGTGGGGGATTCAACGTCGCCGTGTTGTCACTCTTAACGATGGCGAACCCGGTGAAAACTCTATTTCCGTTGCTTGTATGCACTGTACGGATGCCCCCTGCATGGCAGTTTGTCCTGCCGATTGTTTCGTTCATACGGAAGATGGCATCGTATTGCATAACAAAGATCTTTGTATTGGCTGTGGTTACTGCCTCTTCGCTTGCCCATTCGGAGCACCGCAATTTCCTAAACAAACCGCATTTGGTGAACGCGGAAAAATGGATAAATGTACTTTTTGTGCCGGAGGACCAGAAACCGAACCTGGTTCAGAAGAAGAACGCCGTAAATATGGTGCAAACCGTATTGCGGAAGGGAAATTACCAATGTGTGCTTCTCTATGTTCAACCAAAGCGTTACTTGCTGGGGATGCACAAAAAGTCTCAGATATTTTCCGCCAACGTGTTGTTGAACGTGGAGCAAAAGAGGCCGGTTGGACAGATGGTGAAGATCTTGCCTTTGATGCGACAAGGAGCTAATGGGCTATGCGACACGGGATATTGCGAGCCACACATTTAGTGCTACCTTTTTTGGTAGCCTTACTGAGCCTCTTTTCTTTGCCTTCCTTGGCGAAAGAGGGGGATCAATCCGAAGTGGCGCAAAGAGAGATGACTCAGTTAGCAGGGGCAGATTACTGGCGACAAGTTCGGCAAGGGCAAGAAGGATATACGACTTCTACATCCCCTGAACATGGGGTTTTGATCAGTACGCCGGGAGAAACGTGGTTTGTTCTAAAAGAAAAATGGATGTCACCAGCCGGAGCGATCGCCATTTTTGGTAGTCTCGCTATGGTAGTGATGGCCTATTGGCTGTTGGGGCCATTAATGCTCAGTCAATCAAGGACCGGGAGAAAGCTTACCCGCTGGTCTCGATTAGATCGAGCCTTGCATTGGTGTATGGCCTTTACTTTTCTGACACTGGCATTTAGCGGCTTAATGCTTGTTTATGGCAAACATTTTCTCAAACCTTACATTCCAACGGATTGGTGGGGAATGGTGATTTATTCAGCAAAACAATACCATAACTACATTGGGCCACTGTTCTTCATTTTGTTAATTTTTATTCTCCTGAAGTGGTGGAGAAAATCGCTGTTTAACAAAGTGGACATTCAATGGTTCCTGAAATTAGGGGGAATGGCGGGAAAATATAAAGGAACACACCCTTCCGCTGGCTTTTCTAATGGTGGTGAAAAAGCCATTTACTGGTTACTGATTGTTTTTGGGACATTTGCTGCCATCAGTGGGCTTATTTTAGATTTTCCCATTTTTGGTCAAACTCGTCGTGATATGGAATTATCAAATTTGATCCATATGTTTTCTGCGCTGATTCTAATTTGTGGGTTTATCTTCCATATCTATATAGGATTATTTGGCATGGAAGGGGCGCTTGAAGGAATGGTGACCGGAAAAGTCGATGAGACATGGGCAAAAGAACACCATGATTTATGGTATGAAGAGATGAAGGCACAAGGCAAGATTGAATCTGTTGATGGTACCGTGATTGATCATACAAAAAGCCAGCAAAAACCAGAAGGAGACAGCGATGTTACCCGCCAATAAAAATAAGTCGGTATGGTTCGTTTACATCGCCAGCCTATTCACTCCGGTCACTTGTTTATTATCTGGTGTGATTGGCATTATCTATGCGGGTTACCGACTTGATAAAAACCTAGATGGTGAGGTCGCTAATTCTCACTATTATGGTTTAATTCGAACTTTCTTTCTCTTCTTAACTTTTTTTGTGGTGTTGATTGTAACCGTTGCAACAGCAAATGGTGTGATCATGGGTGTGAATCGTTATTGGTTTAGCAACACTTGGTTAGCAGCTATTGGCCATGCAATTCCCTATATCGGTGCATTCATGGCTGTAGGAGCCATCACTCTTTGGATTTTACGGATGCTACAAGGCATGAAGCAACTTCAAGCCAACGTCCCTCATCAGCCATCAAAAGGACCAAACCTATAGTTAAGCCGTGATAAATGGCATAGATTTTGGGTAACGACCTTGTTGAAACACCCAGCTTGTCTGGGTGTTTTCACTCATAAACGTGATACGTGTAGAGAGAAGTTCGACTATTGTCTAACCCTGAAAACTAGGGTGACGTGTTTATCAATGTTAAGCTAGTGCTAATGTAGCGAACAGAAGGAATATGGTATGAATTTTCCCTGTCAAAATATTGTCGTACTAACGGGTGCGGGAATTTCTGCCGAATCAGGTATCCAAACATTCCGCGCTCAAGATGGTTTATGGGAGAATCATCGAATTGAAGATGTTGCGACACCAGAAGGATTTGAACGTGATCCTGAACGAGTGCAAGCCTTTTATAATCAGCGCCGTCAGAAATTGCAGTCTGAGGCGATATTCCCCAATGCGGCACATATTGCGTTAGGAGAGCTAGAACAGAAGCTTCATGGTCAAGTCACTATTATTACTCAGAATATCGATAACCTTCATGAGCGAGGAGGGAGTCACAATATTATTCACATGCATGGTGAACTATTAAAAGCTCGCTGTAGTGTTTCTAACCAAGTGGTGGAACAGAAAGAAGATTTAAAAACAGGAGATTTGTGCCACTGCTGCCAAATCCCACATCAATTACGCCCACACATTGTTTGGTTTGGTGAAATGCCGCTGCGTATGGGGGATATCTATAGTGCCTTAGAGCAAGCTGACCTATTTATTTCCATTGGAACCTCTGGCGTTGTCTATCCTGCCGCAGGATTCGTGCATGACGCAAAAATGCATGGTGCTCATACTATAGAAATTAACCTTGAACCCAGTGCTGTCGAAAGCGAATTTGCAGAAAAACGTTATGGCAAAGCCAGTGTAGAAGTCCCTCGCTTAGTTCAAGAATTATTAGCCTTACAAACTGTAACCTAAACTTGCTTAAGTTCACCGCCGTTATTTTCGATAACTTATTAGGAATGGGTTACCTACTGATAGGTTGCTTTTAAATGGTGGAAATGACGTATTCAGTAATAAAAAACAGCGATTGTGATATCGCTGTTTTTTTATTTTCTTCTAAGACCTATTATTTATTTTACTTTTAGGCGTTGGAAGTATTCGTCGTAAAGAACACTGGCTTCACCGACTTCGTCTTGCCATTCACCACTATCCATGACCGACTGAGGTGGGAAGATGCTGGGATCGTTAGCAAAGTCTTCAGGTAAGAGCTTATGAGCGGTTCTTACAGGTGTTGGATAGCCAATTTCTAACGCAATTTTTGCTGCATTTTCTGGGCGCAATAAGAAATCGATCATTTTATGGGCAGCTTCAACGTTTTTTGCACCCGCAGGAATGGCGAGGCTATCCATCCAGAAAATAGCGCCTTTTTCAGGCCAAATGATATCAATAGACGCACCTTCCTGACGAGCCATATAAGCGGAGCCGTTCCATAACATTCCCAGAGAAACTTCTCCGGCTAAGAATGGGTTCGCGGGAAAATCTGAGTTAAACACTAATACGTTTGGCATTAATTTGGTTAACTCGTGGTAAGCCGCCTCAATTTCTTTTGGATCTGTTGTGTTAGGCGAGTAGCCCAATTTACTCAGTGCAATATGGAAAACTTCACGAGAGTCATCCATTAACATCAATTGACCTTCCCACTTCGCATCCCATAAATCAGCCCAGTTTTTAATCGAGCTTTTGTCTAACATGTCAGAATTAATACCGATGCCCGTTGCACCCCAAATATAGGGAATGGAGTAGTTATTATCAGGGTCAAATGGCTTATTTAAAAAGTTAGAGTCTAAATCGGCAAAATGACTCAGTTTAGATTTGTCGATATGACGTAACATTCCTTCTTTGCGCATTTTAGAAACAAAGTAGGTAGAAGGGACAACTAAGTCATAACCTGAGCCTTGTGTTTTTAATTTTGCATACATGCTCTCATTTGATTCATAGGTCGAATAGATGACTTTGATTCCCGTCTCTTTGCTAAAGTTCTCCAGAACTTCATTAGGAATATATTCAGACCAGTTGTAGAAATAGAGTTCAGTGTCGCTAGCCATTACTGAGGAGGTGAATAGCGCAGCTGCGCATAAAGCGCCAGCATACAGTTTACTTTTCTTCATTACAGTTCCGTATTCTTTGTAGCAAGAGCCTAAATAAGGCAAAAGGTTAAGCTAATCAGCGGGTAAGTATAGCAGATCACAAAAAAATAGGCAGCTTATGCTGCCTATTTATCAATAACGTTTAGCTTATTGACCCGCTTTTAGTTTCATGAAGTAATCTTCATACTTCACGGTTTTATCTCCAACGGCGGCTTGCCATTCAACACGATCTAAATCTTCTTGTGAAGGGAAGAGGGGTTCAATGTCTTTAAATTTAGCATTGGATTGGGCAACTCCGGTGAGGTATCCCGTATCACGAGAGATCTGTTCTGCAATCTCTGGGCGCAACAAGAAATCGATCATTTTATGGGCAGCAGCGACATTTTTTGCACCAGAAGCTATCGCAAAGTTATCTACCCAACCAATACCGCCTTCTTTAGGGAAGACAAGCTTAATCGGTAACCCTTCTTTTTGTGCTGCAGCTGCAGAGCCATTCCACAACATACCTAGGCCAACTTCGCCAGAGAGGTAAGGAGCAGCTGGGTTATCCGAGTTGAAAACCAACACATTTGGCATCAGTTTACGCAATTCCGCATAAGCTTCGTCGATCTGTTTATCATCCGTGGTGTTCCCTGAGTACCCGAGTTTGCGTAGTGCGATATGGAAAACTTCACGAGTATCATCCATCAACATCAGTTGGCTAGCTAACTCCGGCTTCCACAAATCGCCCCAACTTTGAAAGTCATTGGGATCATACATGTCAGTGTTAACCGCAAGGCCGGTAATAGCCACAACATGAGGAATCGAGTAATCGTTGTTTGGATCGTAAGGCTTATTTAGATAGTTAGCATCTAAGTTGGCAAAGTTGTTTAGCTTTGATTTATCGATCTTCTGTAGCATTCCTTCATCGCGCATTTTTGACACAAAATAGGTAGAAGGGACAACAAGATCATAGCCTTGGTTATGGGTTTTTAGCTTGGCATACAAAGTCTCATTAGATTCATAAGTTGAATAGATAACTTTAATGCCTGTTTCTTTGGTAAATTGTTCCAGAATGCCACTGTTAATGTATGGCCCCCAGTTCATAAATACCAATTCCTCATCCTGCGCGACAGCTGTATGTGATAACAGAGAGAGCGCACATGCACTACCAGCTAATAAAGTAGCCCATTTTTTCATTGACGTTAGCTCCAAACCAAACGTTGCCCGTTAAGGGCGTTGTATAGAAAAACAGAATGACCATTGCCATTCTGTTCCGTGTTATATCATCCTGTCAATATTACTTCACTTTTTCCCTTGCTAACAACTGTGATGTGATAACAAGTAACAAAGAAACTACTAACATCACAGTAGCAAGTGCATTGACTTCCGGTGAAATCCCAACCCGAACCATAGAATAAATCTTCAGTGGCAGAATTTCATAGGTAGGGCCTGTCACAAATGAACTAATAATCACGTCATCTAAAGATAGGGTAAAGCTCAATAGCCAACCAGCCGCAACAGCAGGCTTAGCTAAAGGAAGAATGATTTTTTTCAAAATAACCCATTCACTGGCCCCTAAATCTTTGGCGGCCTCTAACATTTTCACATCAAAGCCGTTAAGTCGGCTGTAAACGGTAACAACCACAAACGGCAAACAAAACGTGATATGAGCAATTAAAAGCGTGAAAAAGCCAAGTTGTGCCCCTAACACTAAAAAGAGGGCTAATAGGGAAATAGCCATAACGATGTCAGGCGACATCATCACCACAAACAGCATACCATTAACCATTTTTTTACCTTTAAATTGGTAACGAAATAAAGCAACGGCGGTTAAACTTCCGATAACGGTAGCTGCGGTGGCGGAAAATACGGCCACATTAATAGAATGCCAAGCGGCTTGCATCAAACTATCATTATTAACTAAAGCGTGATACCACTTGGTTGTAAACCCACCCCAACGAATACCGAATCGGTTATCGTTAAAAGAGTTAACGATTAGCACTATGATAGGGAGGTATAAAAAAAGATATACCAAGCTCATAAAGCTAAATCTAACTGTTCTTCCCATTAGTCTAGCTCCACTTTTCTATTCAATAATTTTCCAGCGCGGTAGTAGGCGTATAGCATGATGGCCATAGCCATGGTTAAGGCAATACTGGTCGCGGCACCAAATGGCCAATCTCGAGCATTCAAGACTTGGCTCTTTATGACGTTACCGATCAACAAGTTTTTCGCGCCACCAAGAAGGTCCGCAATGTAGAACATTCCTAAAGCAGGGAGAAGAACCAGTAAACAGCCACCGATAATGCCAGGCATGGTCAGAGGTAACACGACCTTGACAAGGGTTTGTAACTTATTAGCCCCTAAATCCCGAGCAGCTTCAATATAAGTGTTATCAAGTTTTTCGATAGCAGAATAAAGAGGCAAGATCATAAATGGCAATAAGATATAAACAAGACCAATCATGACTGCGGTTTCTGTATACATAATACGCAGTGGCGCATCAATGACGCCAATTCCAAGTAGTAACTTGTTTAAAATACCCTGTGTACCTAATACAACTTTTAACCCATAAGTACGAATTAATGAGTTAGTCCAGAAAGGAACAATGATCAGAAACAGCATGATAGGACGCCACTTTTCAGGCATTTTCGCTACGATATAAGCAAAAGGGTAGCCAATGACTAAGCACAACAGTGTTGCCACTATCGCCATATAAAACGAGTGCAGCATCACTTTTGCATAGAGAGGATCCATCAAGCGTAAATAGTTTTCAAAGGTGAAAGTAAAATCAATCAGATTTGATTCATCACGAGTCAGAAAACTGGTTGCAATAATCATTAGGTTAGGGACAAGGACAAACAGAGTCAGCCAGCCAACAATTAAAGCAATAATCGCATTTTGCAGATTAATCTTGTTGCTCATCATTGAGGACTACCTCCCAGCTTTCAACCCAAGTAATAGCGACTTTTTGGCCGATAGAGTGGTCTACGTCCGGATCATCTTCGTTAAAGAATTCACTGACCAACACACGCATACCAGAATCGAGCTCAACGATGGACTCAAGTGTCATCCCTTTATAGGTGCGGTCGGTAACGTGGCCGACAATACCTCGGGTTTCTGATTCTTTAATCTCTTCGATACGGAGATCTTCTGGGCGAAGAAGAACTTGCAACTTATCGCCTTTTTCTACGGTTTGATCGTAATAAACAATGGCAGGAACACCATCGATATCCACTTGTATCCGTTTGTCATCAATACGCTCTTGCATATCTGCATTGAACACGTTGATTTCACCAATAAAACGAGCCACAAAGAGGTTTTTAGGCTCTTCATAAATCTCACGAGGTGAGCCATCTTGTTCAATGATTCCATCACGCATCACAATAATGCGATCTGACATAGATAAAGCTTCTTCTTGATCGTGCGTAACGAAAATAAAGGTAATGCCTAACTGGCGTTGCAACTGCTTAAGTTCGATTTGCATCTGCTTACGCAGTTTATAATCAAGCGCAGATAAGGATTCATCGAGAAGCAATACTTTCGGTTTGTTTACCACAGCTCGAGCAATGGCAATACGTTGTTGCTGTCCACCAGATAACTGATGAGGCTTACGCTGTGCCATTTGCTCTAAACGTACCATACGCAGTGCTTCCATCACTCGTGGCTCGATATCCGCATTGGGGACTTTTTGCATACGTAAACCAAAGGCTACGTTTTCGAACACCGTCATATGAGGAAATAGAGCATAACTTTGGAAAACCGTATTAACATGCCTCTGTTCTGCAGGAACTTGAGTAACATCTTGACTATCAAGTAAGATCTGACCTTCATCGACGGTTTCAAAACCAGCGATCATGCGTAATACGGTGGTTTTACCACACCCTGATGGGCCAAGAATGGTTAAGAATTCACCGTGATTCACATCTAAATTCAGGTGAGAGATAATCTCTTTTCCATCAAAGCTTTTGCTAATGCCAGATAGACGAATAACTGGCTTTCCTACCGAGTGTTGTTTGTTCAACGTCTGTTTTTCTCCCACTTGTAATCGTTATACCCTTATCCTACTCCTTATCCTGTTGAATGCATCATGGATGTATTCACAGTAGAAAGTGAGTAAGCAGTGTATTGGAGTGTGATATAAAGTAATTTTAGTGATACAACCAAAATGATGATGACGACCAAAATTGTAAAATTGAGCCTTCAATAAGCAACTTGGTTATGCTCTCTTAAAGGGCGCATCATAATTACCATAAACTCTGAAATCAAAGTATTTTCACCTCTTGAAACAGAAAATTTTTTGCTTAGAAATAGTGATGATCGATAACATCGTTATTTTACTAAGATTTAACGAGTTAAAATGGTTAATTATTAACCATCCAGACCGTAAAGCAAGCTGAGTTTGGCATTGAGATTTTAGACTGAGCCGTATTTCAGTATAATGACCAGATATTTTTTCATTTTGGTGTGTTCGCGTTTCGACCAGCCAACCTAGGGCAAACTATGAGCAATAATTTCGAAAAAGATTTCAATTTAGGAGGAACGGTTGATCAAGCCCTCTCGGGCCAATATCAACTAAAAGTAGGGGAGGTATTAAAGGAAGCCTGGGATTGTACGCTCAAGCATTTCTTATCTTTCTCTCCCGCGATTGTCATGCTAATCATTGTTCAGGTGGTGATTTTCTTTATTGCACTGAAATTAATGATTGGTGATCCATCCATCATTCTAACAGTTTTAGATCAAAAAGAGGGTTTCCCACAGTCAATCGTACAGGGGATTCTGATCGCTAACTTTAGTTATGAAGTGGTTAGTGCCCCCATTTATGCTGGGGTGAGTTTAATGGCGATGAGTCATACTGCTGGCCTAAAAACCAAAACCAGCCAGATTACCAAAGGGCTACAATTTACCATTCCCGTCATCATGGCAACGTTGCTTAGCTTACTACTGCAAGGCATTGCTGGAATGATCTTTCCCCTTTTATCCATGTATTTTTCGTTGGCATTTAGTAATGTGATTCTTCTTATTTGCGAAAAACGTGTTCCGCCGATTCAATCGTTATGGATTTCATTACGAGCCGTAAATAGAAAACTACTTCCGTTGGCCGGTATTTATGCCTTACTGATGTTAATGTTTGTGGCTGCCGTTTTATTTTATGGCATTGGTCTTATTTTTGTATTGCCTTTCTTTTTTCATATCAAAGGCATTATTTACCGAAACATGTTTGGGATTCGTTTGAAAATCATCACCACACAAAAGCCAAATAACAACGGTAATTCTGATTCACAGGTGTTTAATGCGTAAAATTACTCTTATTTCTATTGCTGTACTTTTTTCTGCCAGTTGTGGTGTTTATGTTTATCAAAAACTGTTGGATAGCCCCGAAAGTGGATTAGAAGGTAAAGCGATCTCTGGCGCACCCGATTTCCGTGCAATCACTGATATTCCAGAAAAAAAACACGCATTCTTTTCTTATTTAAAACCGGGTATTGCTTTTGAAAATGCTCGGATTTTAAAAGAAAGAGAGCAAATTATGCTGCTACAAAAAAACTTCACTGACGGAAAATTTTCTTCTAAAGATCGTACACAAGCAACGCAGTTCGGCGATCAGTATGGTGTGACATGGGAAGATGAGCGGGCGAAAGAATGGTTTAAATCCATACTCCATCGGGTGGATATATTACCGGAAGCGCTTGTATTAACTCAAGCGGCGAATGAATCGGCTTGGGGAACCTCGCGCTTTGCTCGGGAGGCAAATAATTATTTTGGTCAATGGTGTTATTCTCAAGGCTGTGGCCTCGTTCCTTTGGCTCGTAGCGAAGGTATGAATCATGAGGTAGCAAAATTTACCTCAGTACAAGAATCTATCCATCGCTATTTTATGAATGTAAACCGTAATGCTGCGTATCACGATCTCAGAGAGATTCGTTTCCAGTTACGTCACCATGATGCTGATCTTTTCAGTGTTGAAAGTGCGGTAGCGTTGAGTAATGGCTTACTGAAATATTCGGAACGTGGTGAAGATTATGTGCACGATTTACAAACGATGATGCGTCATAACCAACCTTATTGGCAGAGTGAATAAACATGAGACTACCGACGACACTTCTATTAAGTTGCCTATCATTGGGAGCCTCGCTTCCTACGCAAGCACAAGAGTACATGTTTACCTATTCAAAGCTGTTTTCTCAGTTAAAATACAACACAAAGGAACAGTATTCGGATGTGAAAGTCGGTATTTTTTTTGTTAATGCCGAAAATAAGCAGCTTTGTCCGATTGAAAAAGCATGGATGGAAAAAGAAGCACATTATGAGTTATTGCCTTCAAATAAAATCCATGAACTATTACTTCCTCTCGATAACCATTTACGCCAAGCTAATCCATTAGTTTTTGTTGATACACCGAATGATCAACCTTGTGATTTCTCGGTCGTCGTACTGAGTAAAAAACCATTAAAAGGGCTAATTTCTTACCAAGAAATTGAACAACTTTTGCCTCAAATGCAGAGCTTATTACAAGAGCTAGGTGGAATGTTTGCTCGTTGGTTTACACCTCAAGTTGCCGGTGTAACATTAGAGTTTGCTAAAGAAGCACAAGGGAGGGTGGAATTGAGCCGAGGAGAATGGTTACCTATTATCGATGGTAAAGTTCAAATTACGCTTGAGCAGATAGGTGAAGATGGTTGGATTCGATTACCGATAGCTACCCAGCGTGTACTACCTTTTTTACCTAAAGCTGGTCGGTAACAAAAGGCTGCATAACTTTATGCAGCCTTACATTCACAACAACCCAATTTATAGGTTAGTCACATTAAGCATTAAGCTTGGGTCAAACTCTGCCACAATATCTTCATCATCTAAGCTTGGCTGAGGAAGAGGCTCTTTATCAAAACCAATATCCCCCCCATTAATCACACCAGAGTCACGGTTTATTGATTTAAAATCAAAAAGCTCGAAGTCGGCTAAATGGCTTGGAACAACATTCTGCATCGCTCTAAACATGGTTTCAATCCGACCTGGAAATTGTTTATCCCAACCATTGAGCATCTGTTTAATATTTTGTCGTTGTAAGTTTGGTTGAGATCCACACAAGTTACACGGAATAATTGGGTAGCCACGCATATCAGCATATTTAATGATGTCTTTTTCTCGACAATAAGCGAGGGGACGAATGACAACATGCTCACCATTATCGGAGACCAATTTCGGCGGCATACCTTTCATTTTTCCACCATAAAACATATTTAAAAATAGAGTTTCAAGAATATCGTCTCGGTGATGTCCGAGCGCAATTTTCGTTGCTCCTAATGCTTTTGCTGTGCGATATAAAATACCACGACGTAAACGAGAACAGAGTGAACAGGTGGTTTTACCTTCTGGAATTTTATCTTGCACAATTGAATAGGTGTCTTCTTCAATAATTTTATATTCAACACCTAAGCTTGCAAGATATTCAGGAAGAATGTGCTCTGGGAATCCGGGCTGTTTTTGGTCTAAATTGACAGCAACCAATGAAAAAGAAACTGGGGCACTTTTTTGCAAACTCATCAAAATATCCAACATGGTAAAGCTATCTTTACCACCGGACAAACACACCATGATCCGATCGCCATCTTCAATCATGTTAAAGTCAGCAATTGCTTGGCCTGTATTACGACGAATACGCTTTTGCAATTTATTAAAATTGTAGTGTTGGGCTTTCGTTAATGCTTGAGTCTGCTCTGTCATTAGCTTGCGGTCTTTAATCTTCAAAACAAAATGAAGTGCGTATGATACGGATATATGCTGGAGATGCTAGTAGTTCGCTTAAATAAAAACGCCCGAAGATCATGCTTGGGGCGTTATTGATGATAAACACCAGAGCGCAATTAGCTTGCTATTTTTGGATCAAGCGGGCTGATGTAGCCTTTGGGTTTAAGTGCTAAAACATCACAATTGATTTTATCAATAACTTGTTCCGCCGTATTACCAATAAAGACGGCTGATAGGCCAGTTCGCCCTGTCGTACCTAAAATAACCATCGCAGCATTCAGTTTTTCAGCCGCTGCTGGGATTACATCTTCTGGTAACCCTTGTTGAACCACGGTTTGTTCTTCAGTTAACCCATGCTTTTGTCGCAATGCTTTCATTGCTGTGAGATGGTGGCCTCGCACTGCATCGGTATAAGTCGTTGGATCAAACTCAGGCAGTTCAATTGTGATATTGGCAGGTGTGACTGGATAAGCATTCACTAAGTAAGGTGCCGCTCCGAGCCGAGAGGTTAGACACAGTAATTGCTCTACCATGATATCGTTTAATTCAAGATGTGTTTCAACTTCAGACCCCACATGGACAGAGGCAAGAATGTTGGCGTTTTCAGGCCAGTCAGCATTTTTCACCAATAAAACAGGAGTCGGGCATTTACGCAACAAGTGCCAATCGGTAGGAGTAAAAATGACTGATTCTAAAATATCGTGCTTACGTGTTCCTTTAATGAGGATATCGTGTTCACCAGAGAACACTTCCGCAATGATCGCTTCATAGGGACGATTATGCCAAACAACTTTTACACAAAATTCGATGGAAGAGTCCACATAAGCCTCTGCCACTTTCTTCATCCATTTTTCACGTTGATGAATGACACCTCGTCGCATAGCATCTCGTTCATCAATAGAAAGCATTGAAGTCATGTCATAAGAAAAGTCATAAATCGACATAAAGAACGTGATTTGGCTAGGTGAGCGACTCTTAGCTGCTAGTTGGACCGCTCGTGCAAGTGCGGGTTGCTCATCGTGATTAATATCTGCAACCACTAATATTTTGTTGTAGATGCTCATAACAGACTCCTTGTTTGTGGAGGAGATTGAAGACTTACCAACCTTAGAGTTACTTTAGCGCAGTTAGAGCAAGAGTTTTAGCGAATAAGGGAAGATTTTGGGGAAAAGTATGATGTAGCTCATTAATGAGCTACATCATTGAACTTATTTAGATTCTTTTGACACTCCCGCCAGTTGCATGAGTGCATCATGATCTAAAATAGTGATGTATTTGCCTTTTACGCTCAAAATTTCAGATTTTTGGAAGCGACCTAATAGGCGGCTGATGGTTTCAACGGTTAAACCTAAGTAGTTACCAATATCACCACGAGTCATCGTTAAACGAAACTCACGGGGGCTGAAACCACGTTGAGAAAAACGAGTCGATAAATTATACAGAAAAGCCGCTAAACGTTCTTCCGCATTCTTTTTAGAAAGCAGGAGAATCATCTCTTGGTCACCTTTAATTTCGTTACTCATTAGACGCATAATTTGCTGGCGCAATTTAGGCATTTTACCTGATAAATCATCAAGAATTTCGTAAGGAATCTCACAGACCATTGACGTTTCTAGCGCTTGTGCAAAACTGGGGTGGGAGTCCTCGGTAATGGCATCAAAACCGACCAAATCACCGGCGAGATGAAAGGCTGTGATTTGTTCATCGCCCTGCTCAGTAATGGTATAGCTCTTAATGGTTCCTGAACGTATTGCATAAAGAGAGCGAAGATCGTCGCCTGCTTTAAATAGTTCTTGTCCCTTTTGAATGGGCTTTTTACGCTCAATAATTTGATCAAGCTGGTCTAACTCTGACTCGTTTAATGTAAACGGAATACAAAGCTGACTAATGCTACAGTCTTGGCAGTGAATCGCACAACCACCAGATTGAATACGCTTTGCAGCAGGCTTATCAGAAATCATAACAACCTTTCACTAAATTGATATACATCAAGATTCTAACATCCATTAACTCTAAAGGATAGTCTAAAAGTCACGGCCATCTCTCTCTTAAGTGAGGGCGATTAATATTTCAACAGCACCATAAGCAGTGTAACCGCCGTACACCATAATGGAAATAGCGGCTAATTGGCGAAAATATTTATCTTGTTGGAGCCGTTTTAATTTAGCGGCACCTGCGCCTATCAGTAGCATGGCAGGGAGCGTTCCCATGCCAAATGATCCCATAATCAAAGCCCCTGAAAGGGCACTACCGGAAACCGCCGCCCAAGTCAGTATTGAATAGACCAGGCCACAAGGTAGCCACCCCCAAATAAAACCAAAGGGAATTGCTTGCCAACGGTGCTTTAGCGGTAAAAATTGATGACCTAATGGTGAAAGGTATTGCCACAGTTTTTTCCCTATCGCTTCAAGCTTCAGTAGTCCAAACCACCAACGGCCAATATAAAGACCAAGGACAACCATAAAAATGGCTGCTAATAAACGTAACCAAATAAGGGATTCATTTAAACTGGCTAGCTGGGTAATTGATGCAGTAACTCCGCCAATCAGCGCACCAAAAATCATATAGCTGATAATTCGGCCAATATTATAAAGAAGGAGGGTATGATAAATGGGAATCGAAGAGGAGTGCCCCATGGTTAATAATGAACTTAGTCCCCCACACATGGCCATACAGTGCCCAGCACCGAGCAGGCCAATAACAAATGCTCCAATAAAATCCGGAGTAATCATCATTGATTTTCCGAATATTCGTTAGGCTCTTCTGCTTTTGAATCGGTTGACTCCTTGTGTTTAGGGGTATCTTCCTCAAACAAAATGTTATGTCCTTGACGTTCTAGATCTTCAAACTGATCATGTTTGACTGCCCAGATAAAAATCGCGCAAGCAAGTGCGGTAAATAAAATAGCCGCGGGAACTAATAGAAAAAAACTATCCATGGAACTTTAATAACCTCATCGAATTCGCAATCACGACAACCGAGCTAACAGACATCCCCAAAGAGGCAATATAAGGGGGAACATAACCCATAATGGCTAGAGGTAGAATGAGTAGGTTGTAAAATAGGGAAAACCATAAGTTTTCTTTGATGATTTTTCGCGTTTTAAAAGCAAGTTCTCGAGCTTTAAGTACATTACTGAGTTTATCATTCAATAAAACCATATCTGAAGAGGCTTTTGCTACATCTGTTCCACCTCCCATTGCTACCGAAAGATGCGCACCGGCCAAGATAGGGGCATCGTTGATGCCATCACCAATCATTAATGTGATGTTATCATCCGGTAGGGAGTGTAGATAGCTTAATTTCTGCTCTGGGGATACATTAGCAATGACCTGTTCAATACCCATTTCATCCGCTACTCGTTGAGCGTTAAGTTGATTGTCACCAGATAACAGTGTTAAGCGAATGCCTGATTTTTTAAATTCTGTAACCATCGCTAAACTGTCACGGCGTATTGGATCTTGATAATAAAAAGAAGCAATCAACTGCCCATCACCACTGAGATAAATACAATCGGGGTCTTGTGATATGGAATTTGGTTTAGCTAAAGCAAAAGAAGCTGAACCTAAACGAATAGATACCCCCTGATAACGACCTTGCAGGCCACTACCTATCACATTTTCCACTTGTTCAACTAAATGATGAGGATCAGAAAAAGAAGCAAAAGCTTTGGCTAAAGGATGATTGGCATGCTGCTCTAAACTAGCGGCAATCGCTTGGCATTGTTGTGAGGTAAAACGTAAATCATGTACTTGTGTACGATATATTTCGATACGGCCTTCCGTTAACGTACCCGTTTTATCCATAATAAAATGGTTAACACAACAAAGCGTTTCAAAAACATGTCCTTTACGCAGTAAAATACCAAAATGACTTAATCGAGACGTTGCACAAGTAATGGCGGTTGGCGTCGCTAAGGCTAGGGCACATGGGCAGGTTGCCACTAATACCGAAAGCATGATCCAAAAAGCATCGTCAGGATGGTAGAAATGCCAGAATAGCCAAGTGCTTGCGCCAATAACTAAAGTCGCTATCACAAAGTAACGTGAAACAATATCTGCAATTTCGGCAATTCTTGGTTTACTCATTTGAGCATTATCTTGCATACGCACAATATGAGAGATCATAGAATCGGTTTTATTTTTGGTTACCTGCATCTCAAAAGATTCATCACCATTTAAGGTGCCAGCAAAAACTGCATCACCCACAGTTTTTGCGACGGGAACAGATTCACCTGTCAACATGGACTCATCTACATAAATTTGTCCTAAAAGAACGTGTCCATCAGCAGGGATACTTTCTCCCGGTAGAACTCTCAGCAAGTCACCCACTTTGAGTTGCCTTACGGGAACTTGTGTTCCATCAGATAAGGTTGCAAAAGTTGGAACGAGTTTGAGGAGGTTAGCACTATGAGCTGAGGCTTCACGACGAGCCTTCATCTCAAAATATCGTCCAAGCAATAAGAAGAAAGCAAACATAGTTACCGCTTCATAAAACACTTCACCCGAACGATTAACCGTTGCCACAATACTTGCGACATAAGCCATGATCATAGCAATGGAAACGGGAACATCCATACTTGGTGCCCGAGCCTTAATACTCCGCCATGCATTTTCGTAAAATGGCCATGCTGAATAGAGCATGACAGGAGTGGCAAAGAATAGGCTAACAATCCGAAAATAATGTTTGAAGGCTTCATCAAGATCAGAAAATACTTCTAAATAGAGTGCGATGGCAACCATCATCACCTGCATTGAGGCAATACCGGCTATACCAATACGATAAAGATATTGCCTTGAAGCTCGATGATACGCTTGTTCTTGATCATCTTGTTCAAAAGGAGAGGCTTTATAACCTAAACGTTGTAGCTGAGTGATAATTCTACTTAGTTTTGTTTTCGTAGGATCCCAAACAAGTCTAGCTCTGTGGGTAAGTGTATTTACACTGACCTCTGTAATCCCTGACTGCTGAAGCATATGCTTTTCAATTAGCCAAGCACAGGCTGCACAAGAAACACCTTCAAGGCTTAGTGTGACTTCATTGTGCTGATCATGTTTAAAGACGAACTCTTCTTGAACTTGCTCATCATCATAATGTATCAAGTTTTTTATGGATTCAGGAACAAGATCAAGCTTTTCTGCTGTCGTTTGGCGATATTGATAATAGGAAACAAGTCCACTGTCTACAATCGTCTGAGCGATCGCCTGACACCCCGGACAACACATTTCTCGCTGTTCACCTAAAATCGTTACCGTAAATTGGGTATCGCCTGGGACCTCTTCACCACAGTGATAACACGCTTTATTCATAAGTTTAATTCATTAATGGCGTTGAGGAAGTAATAGGAAAATTTACCCTTCCTTGAATTAACCATTCATTGTCATAAGGCGATAACTCTAAAAACCATGGACCAGAAAGTGCCTCTTCTAATTTTATTCGATAATGACCTTGAAAATCGGCTGTGACTAACTGAGTAAAGTCTCGATCTGGAAGAGTTCGATGAGCAAACATAATCTGTAGAGCAGGGTAATGAGCTAAAGACCCTTTTTTTAACTCAATCACGATATCACTTCCCTCAGAAAGAACCGCCGCCTGAAGATGATAACGCTTAGCTTCGTTAATCTTTGATAAGTCAACATTAATGCCTTTGCCTTTTTTATAGTAATCCTCTGTAACGAGGGAAACAGCGTTCTGATGAAAAATAAAGACAACGACTAAGGTTCCAATGACCACAATGGAGGGTAATATAATTAAAAACCAGGGCCAGAACTGTTTATACCAAGATTGTTCCATAAGAATATTCTCTACAACAAAAGATAGAACATACAACAGATAGAGAATCAGCCCCTTTTTTTGTAAGGGGCTGTATTGAAGCGCTATTCCATTGTGTCTGAATTGCTCAAACTCCATACGTAGGCGGCAACAAGCTGCACTTTGTCTTCTCCTAATATGTCTAACCATGCGGGCATAACACCCGAGCGGCCATGCATAACGGTTTCCGTTACATCCGCTCGCGAACCACCAAATAACCAGTATTGGTCGGTTAAATCAGGCGCACCAACCGCAGGGTTTCCTTTGCCATCAGTACCATGACATGCCGCACAAACCACAAACCGAGTTTTTCCTGCTTCAGCTTCTCGGGCATTTACCGAACGACCAGAAAGGCTCAGAGTATAGCTGACAACTTCTTTAACCCCTTGTTCTCCTAGCGCCTCTTTCCAACTTGGCATTTCACCTATTCGCCCATGACGAATTGTGGTAATAATAGCCTCGGGTTCACCACCGTACAGCCATGCCTCATCCGTTAAGTTAGGAAACCCTTTTTGCCCTCGAGCATCAGAGCCATGGCATTGAGCACAGTTTTGCAAAAAGAGGCGTTGTCCGACATTTAACGCATCTGAATCTGCCGCAATATCGGGTAGTGGCCGTAGATCTGTCCCTCCACTTTGGTAGGCAAGTTTTTTAAACTCCTCACCAAAATAACTTTGCGCATCATCTAACTCTTTAGCGTATTGAACCAAGGCTCGATTTTTCTGTGCGGCTTCAATAGAAGCCTTAGAGGCAGTTAATGAACGTACCGTTTGGTCTGAACTTTGCCAACCCAGCAACCCTTTAAAGTTACCCAAACCTGGGTAAAGAGCGAGATAAATAGCGGCAAATACAAACGTTCCAATAAATAAATATGTCCACCATTTAGGTAACGGATTATTTATTTCTCGGATGCCATCATATTCATGGCCCATATCTTTGCCTTCTTCTACACCCGTTTTGTCTTTTACACACCAAACGAGTAGAGCAGCACAGCCAAGCAGGGTTCCGACTGTGATGACGATAATCCAAAGACTCCAAAATGTCGTCATGACTTAGTCTCTCCTTGTTTTGTCGAAGAAGAAAGCTCTTCATCAAAGATGAGATTGGCCGCTTCATCAAAACGTGCTTTACGCTTCTTCCCGTATGCCCACCACACAACACCGATAAAGCAAACAAACAGTACTATGGTCCAAATACTGTGAATCGTACCTATATCCATAAATACTTCCTCTATTTCATTGCATGACCAAGAGATTGAAGATAAGCAATGATGGCGTCCATCTCTGTTTTACCTTCTAATTCTTTTGGTGCATTGGCAATTTGTTCATCGGTATAAGGCACACCAAAACGGTCACGGAATAGCGTCATTTTCTGCTGGGTATGCTTATGACTTAGTGTATTTTTTGCTAACCATGGAAAGCTTGGCATATTGGACTCAGGCACCAACTCACGAGGGTCAAGCAGATGAACTCGATGCCACTCGTCTGAATAACGTCCACCGACTCGAGCAAGATCTGGCCCTGTACGTTTTGAACCCCATAAGAACGGGTGTTCCCAAACACTTTCACCAGCGACCGAATAATGTCCATAACGTTCAGTTTCAGAGCGAAACGGGCGAATCATTTGGCTGTGACAAACATTACATCCTTCACGAATATAAATATCCCGGCCTTCTAATTGCAAAGCTGTATATGGACGTAGATTCTCCACCGGTTCATTTGTTTGCTGCTGGAATATTAGTGGGGTAATTTCCACCAAAGCCCCTAAGCTAATAGCAAAAACAATTAAAATAGCCAATAAGCCGACATTGCGTTCTACAATTTCATGGCGATTTTTAGAATTACTACTCATTCTTTCAATCTCCTTAGGCCGGCTGAAGAATAGCTTTTAAGCTATCTTTAGGTGCAGTAATGGTTTTATAAGTGTTATAAGCCATTACAAACATGCCTGATAAGAAAATGAACCCACCAATAAAACGCACGGTATAAAATGGGTAGGAAGCTTGCACGGATTCAACAAAGCTATAAGTAAGCGTGCCATCAGAGTTAACCGCTCGCCACATAAGGCCTTGCATGACACCCGATATCCACATCGCAACGATATACAATACTGTTCCTATGGTGGCTAACCAGAAATGGGCATTAACCAACCCCACAGAAAACATTCGTTCTTGGCCAAATAGGCGAGGAATCAAATGATAGACAGAACCAATCGATACCATAGCAACCCAACCTAAAGCTCCGGAGTGAACATGCCCAATAGTCCAGTCAGTATAATGAGATAACGCATTCACGGTTTTTATCGACATCATTGGCCCTTCAAACGTTGACATCCCATAGAAAGAGAGCGAAACAATCAAAAACCGTAAAATTGGATCATAACGTAACTTATGCCAAGCACCTGATAATGTCATAATGCCATTAATCATTCCTCCCCAAGAAGGAGCAAAAAGCACCAGAGACATCACCATGCCAAGTGACTGAGTCCAATCAGGTAGGGCTGTATAATGAAGATGGTGAGGCCCAGCCCAAATATATAAAGAGATCAAAGCCCAGAAGTGAACAATCGATAAACGGTACGAGTAAACAGGACGTTCTGCTTGTTTTGGAACAAAGTAATACATCATTCCTAAAAAACCTGCCGTTAATAAAAAGCCCACGGCATTATGTCCATACCACCACTGCACCATGGCATCAACAGCACCTGAATAGATGCTATATGACTTCATCATCGACACTGGGATGGCCATACTGTTCACTATGTGTAACACCGCAACGGTAATGATAAATGCACCAAAAAACCAGTTTGCAACATAGATATGCGAAGTTTTTCGCTTAACAATAGTTCCAAAAAAGACCACGGCATAAGCTATCCAGACGATAGCAATCAAGATATCGATAGGCCATTCTAACTCAGCATATTCTTTACTCGTGGTGTAACCTAATGGTAAGGATATGGCCGCCGCCACAATGACCGCCTGCCATCCCCAAAAGGTAAAAGCCGCTAGAGGGCCACCAAAAAGACGAGTTTGACAGGTACGTTGCACAACATAATAAGAGGTTGCGAATAGGGCACTCGTACCAAACGCGAAAATTACCGCATTTGTATGCAGAGGACGTAAACGACTATACGTCAACCACGGCGTATCAAAGTTGAGCTGTGGCCATACTAATTGAGCGGCTATCAAAACCCCCACAGCCATACCGACAATACCCCATAGAATGGTCACAAGGGTAAATTGGCGAACGACCGTATAGTTGTAGTTTTGTTTAAGCTGCTGTTCTTGGCTCATTTGCATGCTTCCAATTTCTCATTAACTACACTTTACTTCCAACACGACTCATGTCGTAATGCCACCAAGTTCACAATAAAAACAATGATTATCAAACCCTTAAAATTATTGCTGGCTTTATAAAAAGTGGCATTTTCCGAACGCAACTATACTGCATTTAACAATTCAATGACAGAGTTGTAACCTTGCTATTGTTCTGGGTTTGCTTTTTTATTTAAAAAGTTTGAAGTTTGTCACACGGAGAACATAAAGTAATGCCATCAGAAACACTTACAAAATACAGGCTTGTTCAAATAATCGTCACTTTAGCGATCTTACTTATTGCTTTTATTTGGCGAACCGCAACATATGGTGACGTTGTCACCATGAATTGCATACCAGAACCTAAATGTTCATTAATTGTAAATGAGATATCCATAACTATCACAAAAAGCAAGGGAATTTATGATGGTTATATCGTTTATCCAATAAATAAAGAATGGACAATCAAGCCAAAAGGAAAAACCATTAGAAATGGTGATGCATGGCTAGTAACCAATAGCGCAACTGAGATACAGATCATAGAGTTAGGCATTAAAATTCAACTTTTACAAACTAAATGAGGATAAAAATTATCATCTAAACCAAAGATCATGTATAACAAACCAAGGACTTTTTAAGCATATTTTCAGATGCGACTCATTACCGCCCATACTCACCGATTAGCACCGATACAGGCTATAGACCAATTGAAGGAAGAGATCAGTAGAGAAGGTTTATCTAGTCTTATCTGCTATTACTCCGAAGAATATTATAGTCATGAAATACAACATGCACTAACTCAGGCTTTTCCCACAACACCTTTTATTGGCTGTTCATCTTGCTTAGGGGTTATGACTGATAAAGGTTATCATCCAGGCCCAGTCATTGCTCTTATGGGTATTTATGACTCATCTTATAGTGCTTATGGTACAGGGCTAGTTGATCTCTCTCACTGTAGTGATTATAAAAAAGCTACACAAATCGCGCTTCAACAAGCATTAACTGCTTCTCACCGTGTTGGTGAAGTGCCAAGCCTGATTGTTTTACATTCAACACCTGGTAATGAAGAGCTCTTTATTGATGCGATTGATGAGACATTTGGGACTCAAGTGCCGATTATCGGCGGTAGCTCAGCGGATAATAATATCCAAAAAAAGTGGTCGATTATCACTCAAGACGGGTGGAGCCAGCATGGCATTGCCATACAACTTTTCTTTCCTTCAAAACCACTAATTACTGGGTTAAGTGCTGGCTATTCACCGACAGAATTTGAAGGAACGGTCACACAAGCAGTAGGGCGGTTCATTGAACAAATTGATGGAGAACGAGCCGCTGATATCTACAAGGAATGGATTAGCGATCATTCAGGAATACAAATTAGTGATGATTACCTTTTCCAACATGTTACCCGTTTCCCTTTAGGGCGTATTGCAGGTTATGTCCATCAACAAGCCTACTATAAGCTATCACATCCAATTCGAATGACACAAAATGGAGCACTGGAATTGTTTTCAACCATCAAGGAAGGTGAGGCGATCACATTAATGACGGGTTCAAAAGAACAATTAGTCAATCGTGCTTCAAAAATGATTAAAGATGTGAGTACTCAAAATTATCATGAATCTCTTTTGCTTGGAGCAATAATTATTTATTGTGCAGGACCAATGCTGCGATTAGGTAGTGAAATTTTGACGGTTTACCAGCAACTGGCGAAACAAACACATGGTCAGCCTTTTATCTGTCCCTTCACTTTTGGAGAACAAGGCCGATTTGTTGGCGGTGAAAATGCGCATGGTAACTTAATGATTGCCTCGGTTATTTTCTATGAATCAGAATAATGATCAATGATGGAACAAGATAAAATTGAACAGTTTAATGAGATGCTGCTTGAGCTTGAGCGGAGTAAAGAGCGAGAATTCAGATTAGCAGAAGAGAACCGGGTCATACTAACGGCAATTTCAGCTTTAGGTCATGCCGAAAACAAATATCAGATATTCGACGAATTACAGGATGTCTTACATCGATATATCAAATTTGACGATTTTGTTGTTATCTCAAAACTCAAAGAAAAGGGCTCTTTTTCTACCTTTCTTGCATCAAATCAAGCTTTCCAAGATAAGAACTGGTTGAATGGTGATAAATTTCAGCGGGTATTAGAAGGTGAGTGCATCATTCTTTTTGAGCCGATCAAACTAGAAGAATTTCATGATCTTAATCCTTTTCTTCAAAACCAAATCAAATCTGCACTCTTTACTGGTATTCGAACACAAACAAGCGACTCTATTTTATTATTACTAGGTAATAGGAAAGGGCAGTTTAGTTTAGAAACAAAAGCGACACTGCAACGTTTTCGTCCATTACTTGAACGAGCCATCAATGATATTGAACATAAAGAAGAGTTACAACGTCTCGTTGAGTTGAAAACACGTGAGCTAACGATCGCACAGCAGCAAGCAGAACAAGCCAATCAATCAAAATCTCAGTTTCTAGCGATGATGAGCCATGAGCTAAGAACACCACTCAATGCAGTATTAGGTTTGATTGATATCTTGCGTAAAGAGTCAAATCGTTATCAACAAGATCTGCTCGAACAAATGGAAGACTCAGCAGAGCTGTTATTGGTCATTATCAATGATATTTTAGATTTAAGCCGAATTGAATCAGGTCATTTTAAGTTACATTGTCACTGGGTGCAGCTTCATAAACGTTTAATGCATGCACTTGAATACCACCATAAAGCGGCTGAAACCAAAGCCATTCACTTTAACGTTAGAACTTCAATTTGTGATCATTATGAATATTGGGTTGATCCTGTTCGACTGATTCAAATTTTGTTCAATATCATAGGTAATGCCATTAAATTCACTCATGTTGGCCGAGTCGATGTTTCATTAATCACAGCACGAGACCAATTGCTGATTGAAGTAAAAGATACGGGCATTGGTATTGAAAAGCATCGAATTGAACATTTATTTTCACCTTTTATTCAAGCAGATAGCTCGATCACTCGTAATTATGGTGGTACTGGATTAGGATTAGCCATAACAAAGCATCTTGTTAGTCTAATGGGGGGAGATATCTCTGTACAAAGTGTCCTTGGTGAGGGAAGCCAGTTTACCATTACCTTACCTGTTGAATCTCGTCTTAGTAAAGGTACAAATATTCCTTCATCTACAAACACTCAGCTAGATAAATCTGAACAAAGATTAATAAATAAAAATATTCTAGTTGTAGAAGATACAAAAACAAATCAAGTGGTCATTCAGTTGATTTTATCCCAAATGGGTTACAATGTAACAATTGCTGATCATGGTCATCAAGCCATTGAATTGGTAAAGAGTGATGATTCCTTTGATCTCATCCTTATGGATATCTCTATGCCAATCATGGATGGTATCCAAGCAACAAAACAATTACGAACCAAGAATATTCAAACCCCAATCATCGCTCTCACCGCGCATGCCATGCAAAGTGATCATCAAATATTTCTAGAAGCGGGTATGAACGATGTCATTTTAAAACCAATACGCAGTCAAGAATTACAACGCCTAGCTCAATTTTATTTACAGCTGCATGAACCAAACTAATAATGTTATCAACAATAATTAGCTTAATTGGTCAGTGTCAGTAATGACACAATTAAGCTAATTATATACTTTATGGTAAATAGATTATGTTGAATTAAAATTTAGAAATGATGGAAGGTTATTTCAACGTCTCTTAAACAACAATTATCCAAACCATTATTTAACATAACCTACATAATGCGCACTCATTGATGGGTTGTTTTAGAGCGTTCTATGCCATTGTTTTCTTTAAACCAATGTCGATTGGCTTGTCTTCTAGTGGCTCGATTATCATACCAAAGCGTTTTAACTCTAAGCCACCAAAGTTGTTTACCACATAACTTGAACTGTGCGGCGTGTATGTTCCAGCGGCGTACGGCTCTTGGTCTTTCTCAAGCGTCAGCTTCATTTCTATTGGGAACTTACCGCCTAGATGTGCGTACGCGATTTGTTCGTAGATCGTGCGACCAGGTTTGTCATCTTTACTTGGGATGCTACGAGTTTCTACTCGAACGTTCTCTGGGAAGATTTCGATTTTAAGCATGGCTGATTTCCTTTAAGCGATTGCCCTGAACGGCATGATGTTAGATTTCTCGACAATTGGTAATTGATACCAGTCCGGAATACTAAGTGATTGAACCTCTATAACTTCTGAACGTTTGAGTGTCGGACAGATTCGAGTTACATCGAACGGTAAAGCTATATCGATGCCGATACTTTTTAGTCGTGGTCTATGCACATAATACTGGCTGTTTTTCTCGATTCTCTGTCCAAGTTGCCACATCAACGCGACACTTTGAGATGCATTTGCGGCTTGTCTACTTTTTACGATCCCTTGTTCAAGTAATTGATCTGATATCGATTTATGCGTGTCATGAGTTGCTGTTAGTGTTTTCATAATGTTCTCGAGATCTTTTATGTGTTCAATGAAGTCTTGTAGTTTGGTTTTTCCATAAAATTGTAAGTTGTATCGCTTTAAATGCTTCTGGCTTAATTGGTGTTCTTCTCGAACGACACCATGTTGTTCGCAGTATGAGATGAGTTTTTCCACGTAATTCAGTTGTTCTTCTGATACACCGTCTTTTTTCCGTTGATCTTTTCTCAAGTGGTTCTTCAACTCGTGGGCTTTAGCGTAGATTTTGGATAGTTTCCAAGACCGTTTTCCCCAGTAACAGCTCGTAAAGTCTGGATAAGGAGCCGGTATTCTGCTGCGGCCAAGTGTTGTCGACGACATCGCCCGTATAAATGTGACTTCTCTGCCCTTACCTACTTTATGGTTTCGAGTCCAGTCTATACGTGTGATTTCTGCTCCATTACCAATAAGGCGAGGTTTCTTATCTTCTGGTGTTTGTCCGAAGTAAACCTTTGTATTTGCAGTAAAAGGTGGAAGATTAAATTTAGCTAAGATGTGGTTGTAGATATCGATACAGTCATCTAGAGAACGGAGTCCAAAAAGGTTATCCATGCGTTGCCATCGTGACGGATTACCTTCGATTCTGACTGTGAATCCATCACAACGAACTTTTAACGTTGTGCTAAATGAACCTTCAAGACCCTTTGTTTTTACGAATGATGAAAGACGTTCGCCTGTTTCAGAGTCGATTTCTTCCATGACACTTTTACCCACGAGCGGTAAACCACCCTCAGGATAAAACTGCTGGACTGATAGCCAATCAATGAAGAAATCTAGCACTCTCAAAAACCTGTCAAGTATATAAATATGTATTTGCATGAATACTTTTATTTACTCTAACATAGAGGTGTAGAAATGTGTATGTATAATTAAATTAAGGTTTACTTTTATGGTTAATATGATGATTAAAGATGTACTTAAATCGGCTAGGAATGAACTTAACCTAAGTCAGGAAGAAGTTGCAGAAGCAATTGGGATTACCAAGCAAACGTACTTGAAATGGGAGAATGGAACGACAGAACCTAAAGCCACTCAAGTGGTACAACTAAGTAAGGTTCTGAAGGTATCACCTAATGAAATATGTACAGGTGTCCGAAATGAGCGAATGGATCTTGAAGAATTCATTCTGAATATTGCTCTCGCTAAAGTACCTAATGAAATTGTCACCATGTACTCATGGAAAATGATTCCAGATCATGCAACATTCTTTAGTCGAATTAGAGGTTTAAGTGAAGACGAATATTACTCCGATTACGGTGAAGTTAGCTCTACAGAAGCTAAATTCAGAGGTGTGTGATTCCGGAAGTCCGGAGTTAGTTCGGGTATAACAGGAACCCGAACCGCTTTGCGGTCAAAAAAGCAACACGGCAAGTTATCCAAAAATGTCTCAAAATGAGACAAGGGTACATGCGGCTCCCTGCTCTCCTTAATCCTCCTCCCCAGTCTGGTCGTCGTCATTCGTCGTTTGGTCGCCAAATACACGTCAATAGATAGAAGAACGGCGACCGCTGATTTAATGCAGATAGGGGAAATTCCGCTTCCTCGTAAATATTCGCGTAGCGAAATTTACTTGCGGCGAGCGGTTGAGGTTAAAAAGCAGGGATTCAAATGCGCATTATGCAAGTTATATTACGGGCTTCGCTTGTTAAGCGATTCTCTTTCCTAAGCATCACGGCCAGCGTTGCACTGGCCGGATTTAGCTAAGTCTTTCGCCCACTCTTAACGGCTCTCAGGCCAAAGGCAAACCCTCAACATAACTCATATCCATAATGCGCACTAAGGTGTTAAGCTTTAACATTTTGCTATTTTTAGCTGTATCAAGAAATTATTTATTTAAATTCAGTCACTTATATTGAGCATTCTAGTTAATAACACGGTTCAAATTGATTCTAATCGCTCCACTATTGATTTAGCAATTTTATTCGAAATGTTGACCTCTCAATACCCTTCGGTATTGCCAAACAAAAAAGCCCTATCAATAGGAAAAAACTATTAAACAGATTTCAAAAATGAGAGTTGTATCACGTGGACGATTTAGCATTTAAGACGTTATTTTGGCGAGAATTCAAAAGTATTTGGCGCAGGAGCCGATTATTTTCACGTTGAACCCATCACAGTTAAGCGTTGGTTATCAGGAAAAAGCCCCATCAATCCGATGGCCGAAAAGCTGCTTATCATTAAAGCATTGGGCTATCTTCCCAATGATATTCGCTGGCAAGGCTTTCGCATTGACGAACAAAGAGCCGTGTTTATCACGCCCACTGGCCGCGAATTTTCTCCCACCGAGCTGGAATCCTTTGCTTATCATAAAGATGAATATCATCAACTGATTGCGTTACATGGTCACATTGAGTACCCGCGTATTATTCCTGCCAAAGAGAACGTGTTACCATTTCGTGGCGGGCGTAGAATGAAAGCCGCACCGTGGATACCCACCAAATTTAAGTAATGATAAAGCCCGTAAAATACGGGCTTTATCATTTAATTCATTCGTTATAATGGGACTGAACCCCATATAGCGCCAGTATCACTAGACATAACACCCGCTAAATAGTGGCTCCCTCCGTATAAAGCTGTTGCCATGACTCCTGTATATTGCCCGTCCAGACTGCTATCTGCACAATTTTCAGCTTGAGCGGTAACATCAAAATACGCTCCGTTTCGGCTCATTGTTCCAGAAATGAAACATCCGGTGTTAATCTGAAATGCACCATTCAAGGCCACTGTCCAGACGCTCCCATCAATACTATTGGTATGTGTTCCAGCAATATTTAATAGTGACAAGCTGTTATCCGTTTTTTTCATGCTGTACAGATAGGTTTGATTTTCTACAACTGCACTTAATGTGACTACATCATCATTAAACAAAACAGAGCCTGCTAAAGCTTCATCATAGACCCATGTTGATAAATCAATGTAAGTTAGACCTTTAATACTTAAACGGTTACTGCTCACTGTTGCTTTATGAGAAACAATAATAGCATTGTTTAAAAAGTCACCTACGATTATGTTTTCATTAGGTCGTTGACTATCAACGACCATAAAAACATGGTCGTTAGAATTGGCATATAACCCATTGTAAGAAAATGAATCCGATTCATCAGAGCCGCCACCGCCGCCACATCCACTTAGCGCCACTGAAAACATTGACGCAATCGCAAAGGTATAACCCATTTTTTTAGTAAATTTCATTATATTCCCTAATTTATTTCATGATTAAATAAATAAGCAATTGTAATGAATGGTTAATCAGATTATCCACGATAATTCCTAATAATTGGGGCGCTGTTCTCTAAACGAGTGATTCGTTTATCCATTTTCTCCATCATGAGTCGTAACCATTTAACATCTGTTTTTAAGGTTACTCCAACACCAATCCCACTACACAAAGCACTCACCGCAGCCACTATAATGGTTTGGTATTCGCCCATTACTTAATCGTTTCCCATAGGCCAAGAAGTACCGGAACGGCTGTACCAATGACTCCACCATATTTTATCCCATCATCGCTAATGGCAGCAGTTAAAAGCTCAGGCTGACCAACGGCAAGCGCAACCCCCGCCCCAATTAATGCCAAGCCTTTTCTTGTTGAGGGTTGGCTCAGGTCTACTCCCCATTTGTTTAAATATGATTTCATAGCAATTTCCACTCGTTCAGTTTTTTTATGGTATAGGCTGCTATCACAGCAGCAATAACAGTTATGACAATTCGCTTGGATTCAAGCGAAATTGGTATCAATCTTACTGCTGCTTTTGAGAATGCGGGGTTTACGGTGAATACTGTTACTGCTAACCGACTGAAGGATAATTTTTTCATATTCGAAGGCGGTGATTTTAGTGCTTTAGTGAAGGCGGTCTCTACTTCAAATAATACCGCCCTATTGTCACGGCCTAATATGTTGATCATGGATAGAGAGCACGGTTATATCACCGTCGGTCAAAACGTCCCTTTCCTTGTTGCGTCTGAAGTCACAAGCGGCGGCAATTCTATTCAACGTATTGAGCGCCGTGACGTTTGAGGTTGTTCCCCACATCGTTGCTGATAAAGTTGTACTGACAATCAATCAAGAATCCAGCACAGTAACAAACAGTACCATCGCATCCGATATCATCACAAATAAACGCACGCTTACGACTACTGTGATACTAAGAAATGGAGAAACTATCGTATTGGGTGGCTTAATCTCGAGTGAAAAGCGCAATGTAGAAAGCGGAGTTCCTGTTCTAAAAGACATTCCTTTGATGGGCGATCTCTTTCGTTCTACGTCAACGAATGACGTTAAGAAAGAGCTTAAAATGATAATAAAAACAACGTTGTTATAGTTTTAATTTAAGGTCGAAAGTCATGGATAAATGGGCGTCTTTTTGCACATTTATCTATGGCTTTTGAGCAGACAAGCGGTGGCCATGCTAAGCATGTTGATCATGTAAACACCGCGCGTCAGTTATCTCAATGGGTTAAATGATTGCATTTTGCAACAAATTGTCGCATCATATCGGCATTGAATAGACATAATGGAGAAACAATTATGGCAACTAGTGTAAGGCTAGATGACGGTTTTGTCTCACATGCTAAGGTTCACGCTGAAGCGGAAAACCGCTCTCTGCCTAAACAAATCGAGTACTGGGCTAAAATTGGGCAGATAATGATTGATAACCCTGATTTATCCTATGAATTCGTGCATGAGACTTTGCTTGCGACTGAAG
The DNA here is from genome assembly GCF_022113815.1 of Vibrio cincinnatiensis. Taxonomy (GTDB): domain Bacteria; phylum Pseudomonadota; class Gammaproteobacteria; order Enterobacterales; family Vibrionaceae; genus Vibrio; species Vibrio cincinnatiensis_A. Next base: position 482,745 of record NZ_SGOM01000001.1, on the reverse strand, counting down.
AAATCAAACAGGGACTAGCAAAACGATATGTTAGACGAACCGCAAGAAATTGATGTTTATGAAACCCCTCGTTTTACAAAAGCGTTGGCTAAACTGTCGGATTTGCAGTTAAAAGTCGTAGAAGATGAAATTGATAAACTCATTTGTGATCCTGAGCTAGGAGAGCAAAAAAAAGGAGATTTATCACATCTTAGGGTTCATAAGTTTAGACTTGAGAATCAGCAGGTTCTTTTAGGCTATTCTTGGCTTGATAAGAAATTAGAGATTTACTTACTTCAACTTGGTAGTCATGAAAATTTCTATCGAGATATGAAGTCAAGCCGTAAAAGAGATTTAAAGTTAATTCAATGATAAAGGGGCTTAAAGCCCCTTTTCTTATGCTTTCAACTTAGCGATTGCTCTCGCATATTTGAGTAGCTTTGCTTTTGTTTTAATGTCCTCTGTCGATTCTATTTCAACGAGTGCGATTCCGGTTAGGATTTGTTGCGGTGTCACTTTTTGTCCCGTTGGTAATTCGAGCAAATTATTTACAATTTTGAAGCCATACCACGCGTCTAGCGTGCTCAATTTATTCTTTGTTGCTAACCGCATAAGCCGTTTACACTCTGGCGGTATAGTTTTTCCTTTGTCCCATTCTTTGACCATTCTCACACTTTTAAAACAAAGTTTAGCCGTTTCTTTTTCTGTTAACTTGCACTTGAATTCACGAAATATATATTTTGGTCATTTCGCGGTACTTCATTGTCGAAACCTATAAAAGAAGAGGTTTCACTTCTAAGTGATTGATTAGCAACAATTAACGTAAGCAAACATAACGCGCGCTGGGAAAGTGGGGAATTAACCGTCAACATTGTCAGCGTTAACGCTCCGCAACTCATTGATATTGCTTTTAATCCTAGCCCGTTTTGCTTTTTTGCTATGTGTTCCCATAGCTGTTTGATACGTGGGTTTTCGTTGCGGTCTGCGTGGCATCCAAGTAATACTAGTTCTGGGTCGTTCAGGTTTGTTGATAATCGAAATTGACATGCTTTTAACCCCATGCTTTGATGGGAAAACGTTAGATACAACAAGGATATGTAATGAAACGTGAAACAATAGCTTTACATCATGGATACCAACCTGATAATCAAAATGCTGTCGCGATCCCCGTTCACCAAACGACATCATTTAGCTTTGATAATGCTCAACATGCTGCAGATCTATTTGACTTAAAAGTTCAAGGGAATATTTACTCTCGAATTATGAACCCGACTTGTGATGTTCTTGAACAGCGCATTGCAGCCCTTGAAGGTGGTGTTGGAGCCTTAGCTGTTGCTTCGGGTATGGCAGCCATCACCTACGCTATTCAAACCATCGCTCAAACTGGAGATAATATTGTTTCAATTAGCGAGCTCTATGGTGGAACATATAATTTATTTGCTCACACTTTACCAAGACAAGGAATTGAAGTCCGCTTTGCTGATAAAGATAACTTTAATCACATTGCTCAGCTTATTGATAAAAATACTCGTGCCATTTTTTGTGAAAGTATCGGTAACCCTTCAGGCAGTATTGTCGATATTCAAGCTTTAGCCGATATAGCTCATCAACATGGTCTCCCTTTAATTGTTGATAATACGGTTGCCACTCCATTTCTTTGGCGTCCATTTGAGCATGGTGCTGATATTGTCGTGCATTCTGCCACCAAGTATATCGGTGGACATGGGACCACTATCGGTGGATTAATTGTGGATTCAGGGCAATTTCCATGGGCTGAACATGCAGAACGTTTTCCTTTACTTAATCAACCCGATGTTTCTTATCATGGTGTTAATTACACACAAGATATTGGTGCTGCAGCTTTTATTGCCCGAGCGCGCGTGGTTCCTCTTCGTAATATGGGAGCAGCACTTAGTGCTCAATCAGCATGGAATCTTTTGCAAGGATTAGAAACTTTAGCGTTACGCATCGAACGTATTAACCAAAACTGTTTGGCTATTGCTCACTGGCTTTCTCAGCACCCACAAGTAAGTTGGGTTAACTATGCCGGCTTGCCTACACATAAAGATCATCACTTGGCAGAAAAATATATGCAGGGACAGGCATCGGGAATCTTAAGTTTTGGAATCGTTGGAGGTCGAGATGCAGGAGCCCGCTTCTATGATGCTCTGAAATTAATTCTTCGCTTGGTTAATATCGGTGATGCAAAAAGTTGTTCTGCAATTCCTGCTGCAACCACACATCGTCAGCTCAATGATGAAGAATTAAAGGCAGCGGGAGTCTCTTCCGACATGGTCCGCCTCTCTATAGGGATTGAACACATTGATGATTTAATTTCAGATCTTGATCAAGCTCTTAAAGCGTCACAATAATACTTATTACCAATGGCTTTAGCCTTTACTATGTCAAGCTCATCAATATAGTGACAATGTCACTATATTGATGAGCTTTTTCTTTATCTAATATATCTCTATTTAAACGTTTTCTGTACCGTCCTTCCTTCTCATATATAAATGCCACTTGTTTTAACGATTTAGCGAGCAAAAACGTGACAGCGTTTAAATTCAGAATATTCCACTAGCTGAATTTGACTGGTCAAATTAACTTGTAATTTTATTACAACTCATTGTTTTCACCTAACCATTCAGGTTTATCACTAGCACTTTATACTAGCGTAACCAATTGAAACTTAAATAAATTAATTGCTTAACGTCATTATTTAAAACAAAAAAAGAGCGCTTTTGCGCCCTATTTTATTCTATCTTTTCAGTTGTTTATTCTTTGCTTTGAGAGGGGGTAGATTGCTTAGATCGTATCTGTTCGGCAACAACTTTAATCGCTTGTGCCGTGCTCATACCTTGTGACATTAATTGTTGAATTTGTTCAACAGCGGCTTGTTGCTCTGCATGAGTTAAAGTTGGTAAATCATCAAACATAAAAAAGCTCCTATAAAGGAGCCAAACTATAGAGGTTCATTTAGTAACTCGCAAGGAAGTTTACATAGGCTCCCATTGCTTTTTCATTGGTATAACTCGCTCCAATGTCTAATTGAAATAAGCCAAGTGGAGAAAGCCCAACTCCAGCGGTTACCGTATCTTCTGAATCACTATAAGCTAGGTTTTTGTTGTACCCTGCCCTGAGTTTAAGCTGTCGCATGATATCCACTTCACCGCCTACTCTAATCATTTGAGTATCATCCGCGAAGTTTTTATAGCGCTTATCAGTATTCACATCATAATCAACACTGAGAGAAAAATAATCAGCGACAATTCCCGCTCCAAATGTTACTTGGGGACGAATCTGATATTCGTATTGTACGCTGCCAATATTGCGGGTTTGTATGTCTCGACTCACTAAGTTGCTCGCAGAAACACCTAGTCGATAAGGGCCATGAAACCACAGTGCCCCAGCATCAATATTGAATGTGGTTTCACCAGTACCGTCATCCAAAAAGTCTTTAAACTCATAGTTGGTGAAGCTAGCTTGGTAAACATAGGTATGGATACGTTGTAGCTTTGGGCTTATACCAAAAGACATATGCTGCCCCAATACCGTTTGATACTTAGCTAATGATATTCCGACTTCTGTCACAGCTACGGAAACCGCATGGACGGTACTATTTTTTGCTTTTTCAAGCGTACATTCATCACTATTCAGAGAATCTGGACAAGTTTCAGCAATGACTGGCGACGCAAAGGACTCAACATAGGCTTTGCCAAAAATATTGGCAGAGATATAGCGATTTGGGATTCCAAAAGCAACCACCCCACCGATATTGGCGTTCAGTACGCTACCGTCAATATCATCCATTGCCGCTTGTAGCTCACCCGCTTTTGATAAATCACTGCTGTTGATCAAATCCGCAATATTATCAATACCTTTAACCAGTTTATTGGGGTCGTTATAGGTTAGGCCAACACTGGGTAATATCATACCTGCGTCATCACTACGTCGATAGATAGCAACAATTGCTGGGTTATAGAATGGAGCAGTAAGATAGTTAGCGGCGACAACCCCTACACCACCCATAGCATCACCGCGAGCTTCAATCGCGTAGTTTGCAGCAAAGGAATGTCCTGCTGCTAGCGTAACAGATAACGCTAAAAGGTTAATTTTATACTTCATGCCAAATAAACCGTCCGTTCCTTTTCTGTTTTAGCGGCCTATTGTCTATTAACTTTAGCTATTCCTCTAGTGAAACATTATATGTCTTACTGATAACTTGAGCTTGCTCTATGGTTATCGCTCCCTGCCAACGTTGATGTGTCATGGATACCGCAAGAACATAGCGATCTGAGGCTAAATTTGTTAGTTCAAGCTCTGTCGGATAGTCAGATTCGTAGCTTTTGGTCCAGATTTCTTTATATTCATTCTCTACATAATCAAAAACCGACACATTCAGTTTTGGTAATGGACAGTATCGATTCAACAATGCATTTTTTTCCACAACCCACTGATCTTTTGATGCCCAGCGTACCGTTTGTTTTGCTTTAGGATCACCAAAGATTATCCATGAACTCCAAGAAGTTTGATCACTTGCTGTGATATCTAACCGATATAATCCGATCGATAATTTGGTATTTAAATTATAGCGTTTGAGATACGTTCTCCAATCACTAGTGACATCGTCACCTTTTAGATTAAATAACACATCGCTAGACAGTGGTTTCTCAACCCATTGAGTCAGTTTAACATTGGCAAGTTCTTTACTCGTTTGTGCTTCTACTAATACCTGATAGGCATCTCGGCCAGGGCTTTGAATATCAACATTCGTAATGGTGACAGATTTGATCCACTCAGGAAAAGGTTTACTACTTAAGCTTTTTCCACAATCAACCGAGAGTGATTGAAGTAATAAATCATTTAGATGAGTTTGAGTATTTTTGTTTTGTTCTAATTGCCAGACTTCAACCAAAGAAGCAAACATGCTTTCAAGATCATTGGTCAATAGATTTTGATGAGCTTGAGTCAAAGGTGTATTCGTTTCAAACCAATCACTACTATGAAGCTGAAAAGGCACGCTAAGTAACGTGCCCAGAATCAATGCTTTTTTTTGCATGAAATTAGGCTTTCATTTTGTATCCCACACCACGCAAAGTTTCAATTTCTAATCCTGGAAGCTTTTGGCGTAGTTGCAGAACATGCGTATCAACCGTACGCGTGGTTGGAAAATGATTATATCCCCATACATGATCAAGAAGTTCATCACGAGTAAAAACTCGGCCTAAATTACTGGCCAAAAATAGCAATAAATCAAACTCAGTTCGGGTTAAGGTAACCGCTTGCTCGTTGAAAAACACTTCTCTGGTGGCTTTATCAATAACCAAATTGGGGGTAATAACTTTGCTATCATCATGCTCATCGCTATCAGGGGAGCGAAGCTGTGCTCTTATTCTGGCGAATAGCTCGGCTTCGGCAAAGGGTTTGGTTAAGTAATCATTGGCTCCAGCATCAAGGCCCGTTACTTTATCTTTAACCGTAACAAGTGCTGTTAGTAAGATAACCGGAACATCTTTGATCTTTTTCCATTCAGCCATATGCTGCACAGAGTCACCGTCGGGTAATTGGCGATCCAAAATCACTAAATCTGCTTTTTCCCAATGTTGTTTTACAGTTGCAATGGTTTCTGCATGTAAACAGTCATATCCTGCTTGCTCCAAGCTAACTAATAATCCGTCAGCGAGGTTTTTATCATCTTCAACGAGAAGCAATGTCTGTTTCACAGGGTATCTCCAATATAAAAGTGGTCGGTGGTCCAATAAGGGTCATCGATCCCCCCATTCTTCCAACCATCGATTCTACTATAGTTAAGCCAAGTCCTAAGCCACTTTTGCTAACAAATGGCTTGCGTAAATGACGCCAATCTTTATTTGTAAGTGTCCCTTGGTCAGTAACCTTAATAATAACTGAGTTCGGTTGTGTTAAAACTTCTAACGTCACGGGGGTAACGCCATATTTGACCGCATTGCGGATTAAATTATCCACACAAGTTCCAAGCCAATAAACATTTAATTTCGCAGCTATGTCTTGGTTAATAATAAACTCAATCGGTTCTACAAATTCTTCTTCTACTTTATATTCTAACCACTCAGCAACAGAAGGAACCCAGTCGGTTGCCAGTGGTTTGTTATCCGATTGCAGATAATCTTTACTCGCTTCGGCTAACTGCCTTAATCGACGAGAATCTTCACAGAGTCGACGAAACTCATCGTATACAGATTCAGGTAAATGTTCAAACTCACGGCGAAAACCTTCAACCGTTAACGACAAGCTGGCAATCGGAGTTCTCAGCTCATGAGTGAGAATCTGTAAAATGAGCATCCGACTTTTCATATCTTGTCGTTTGGAATTCCATCGGTAGATTGACCATCCAATCACTAGCAAGATGTTGGCAATGACCAATATCACCATACTAATGCGTAAGAGATCTGAATGATCTTCAATATCCCAGCATAAGTTCCCACGTTGAACAAAACAGGTAGTGTCATTGCTTGCTAAGGTAAAAGATAATCCAGCTTTACCCGCATTTTGCTGCCAAGCGCTCTCTTCAAATAGATGATACTTATCACCCTTTCTGAGCCAGTACAGTGTCCCATCACTAAACATGACTGAGCCTGAAATCAGTGCGCTCATCGTCTCTTCATCCATGTGCTGAAGACGTCCAAGCAGGCTTTCTTCGGTCGCTTTTGGTCGTTCTTGAATATGCATAAATGGTTCAAGTTCAGTGAACATGTCAGGATAAGCTTCCGCATAACGCGCCGCATAGGTTCCACCACCAGGGTGAATTAATGCACTTCGAGCAAACCAGCGTATCGGTAATTGTGTACCTTTACAGAGTGCTCGAGTAAAAACCAACGGCTCCGTCACTAAAGGGTTAAGAGGCAAATTTCCTGAACAATTTTCAGCCAACCGATACAGTAACTGGATATCCTTTAAAGGATAAGCCGAAGTCTGAGGTAACATCGTTTCGTGAATCAATAACCGAGTGGGATACTCTTTCTGGATACTACGAATATCATAAGTTACCACGGCAGTTTGATAATCAAACGATGAAACAAACTGATCGATTCGCTCCGGCAATGAATCGGCATAAACCGGAAAAACTGAGGCGGTCACCCATAAAAAAATGAGGGAGCGAATAATAGCAGTAGCCAATGTTAATGTTCGTTTGATCATAAAACCCCAAAAATGGAGATTAATTATCCAATGGATATATAGTGTTCTTGTTATATCACTGTCAATAATAGACCGAGCTATCGTCAAAAGAAATTGGGCCATATCCAAAACGAATAAAGCCAGCAAATGCTGGCTTCTTAGTAGAACCTAAAGACGAAGATTACAATGCTTTAGATATTGAGTCTACACTCTCTTTTGCATCACCAAATAACATATAGGTGTTTTCTTTAAAGAACAGTGGGTTTTGTACACCAGCATAGCCAGTATTCATTGAACGTTTAAAGACAATCACATTTTTAGCATGCCAAACTTCTAAAACGGGCATACCCGCAATTGGGCTATTGGGATCTTCTAGTGCAGCAGGGTTTACCGTGTCATTTGCACCAATCACGAGAACTGTATCCGTATCGGAAAAGTCATCATTGATTTCGTCCATTTCTAGCACGATATCATAAGGGACTTTTGCCTCAGCTAAGAGTACGTTCATGTGACCCGGTAACCGACCAGCAACAGGGTGAATACCAAAGCGAACTTTCACACCATGCGCACGGAGTTTTTCGGTAATTTCATAGACCGGATATTGTGCCTGAGCCACCGCCATACCATATCCAGGAGTGATGATTACCGAACTGGAATTTTTCAGCATATCGGCAACATCTTCTGCATTCATCTCACGGTATTCACCTTGCTCTTCATCCGAATTAATTACGATTTCTTGACCAAATCCCCCCGCAATTACACTGATAAATGAGCGGTTCATTGCCTTACACATGATATAAGACAAGATAGCACCTGAAGAACCGACTAAAGCACCGGTAACAATTAAGAGATCATTAGCCAGCATAAACCCAGCGGCAGCTGCTGCCCAGCCTGAGTAAGAGTTCAACATGGAAACAACCACTGGCATATCTGCGCCACCGATAGAGGCAACTAAGTGGTAACCAAAAACTAAAGCAATAACTGTCATTACGATCAAGGGGAATAGCCCCCCATCAGTATTCAAGAAATTGATTAGTAAGAAAGCGGATACAACCAGTGCTGCAAGGTTTAACTTGTGTTTATGTGGCAAGTTAAGTGGTGATGAATTAATCGTTCCACGCAACTTACCAAAAGCAACGATAGAACCCGTAAAGGTAACCGCACCAATGAATACACCAAGAAAGACTTCAACAAGGTGGATAACATGTTCAGCATGAGTGGCAACCAGAGGGGCATCCAGTAAGCTATTGTAGCCCACCAATACTGCCGCCATACCAACAAAGCTGTGCAACATTGCTACCAACTCAGGCATTTGGGTCATTTCGACTTTCTTTGCTAAGTGGATACCCATCGCCGCACCGATGACCATCGCAAGTAAAATCCAGCTTAACCCTTGAGCATCTGGGCTAAAAATAGTTGCAAGTAAAGCAATTGCCATACCCGCAATACCATAGTAATTCCCTGCTTTTGCTGATTCTTGCTTTGATAAGCCCGCCAAACTCAAAATAAAAAATAGAGCAGCCACAATATAAGCCGCGTGTACTAATCCTGCAGACATTGTGAACTCCCTTAGTCTTTACGGAACATTTCAAGCATACGTTTGGTTACCGTAAAGCCACCAAAGATGTTGATACTTGCAATTAAAACAGCAATAAATGCCAAGGCGGTAACAATGCCATTTCCTTGACCAATTTGTAATAATGCCCCAACGACAATGATACCTGAGATAGCATTCGTTACCGACATTAGTGGAGTATGCAAAGAATGCGTTACGTTCCAAACCACGTAATACCCAACCACACAGGCCAAAACAAAAACCGTAAAATGACCTAAAAATGCGGCAGGAGCCACTGAGGCAACCCAAGCAAAAGCACCAACACCAACGGCCAATGCTGCCAACTTCTTGATCGGAGAGGTAGGCTCAGCTTTCGGTTTTTCTACCACAGGTTTTGCTTGTGCCTGCTGAGGCTGTGCAGAGACTTGAATTGGTGGCGCAGGCCAAGTAATTTCACCCTGTTTCACCACTGTGACGCCGCGTAATACCACGTCATCAAAATCAATATGAATATTACCGTCTTTCTCTTTGCAAAGTAGTTTAAGTAAGTTAACTAAGTTTGTTGCATAGAGCTGTGAAGATTGAGTCGGTAAGCGCCCAACCATATCGGTATAGCCAATCACTTTGACGCCATTTTCGGTCACAAACACTTGGTCTTTTACCGTGTATTCACAGTTACCGCCATTCGCAGCCGCTAAGTCAACGATCACACTACCCGCTTTCATGCTATCAACCATGTCTTTGGTAATGAGCTTAGGTGCCGGTCTACCGGGGATTAATGCGGTCGTAATGATAATGTCGACATCTTTTGCTTGCTCAGCATAAAGCTCAGCCGCTTTGCGATTAAAGTCGTCAGACATCTCTTTAGCATAACCATCGCCAGATCCCGCGGCTTCTTGGTAGTCAACTTCTAAGAAGTCAGCCCCCATGGACTGTACTTGCTCTTTGACTTCAGGTCGCACATCAAATGCACGTACAATCGCGCCTAAACTTCCAGCAGCACCAATAGCAGCAAGGCCGGCAACACCTGCACCAGCAACAAATACTTTGGCTGGTGGCACTTTCCCCGCAGCGGTGATTTGTCCAGTAAAGAAACGGCCAAATTCATGAGCGGCTTCAACGACAGCTCGATATCCTGCAATGTTTGCCATTGACGACAATGCATCTAAAGCTTGAGCACGAGAAATTCGTGGAACGCAGTCCATCGCAAGTACGTTAATATTCTTGCTGGAAAGTTTTTCCATCAATTCAGTTTGTTGTGCTGGCCAGATAAAGCTAATCAGTGTGGCCCCATCCTTGAGCAAAGAAATTTCGTCAATTTCATCATTACTAACAGGCGCATTGACTTTTAAAATCAGTTCTGAATTCCACACTTGCTCTTTATCAGCAATTGTTGCTCCTGCTGCTTGAAAAGCAGAATCTTCAAAACTCGCTAAAAGGCCTGCTTGAGATTCAATGACGACCTCAAAACCTAATTTTATTAGCTGTTCGACCGATGACGGTGAAGCAGCGACTCGCGTTTCTCCTGCGAGTATTTCTTTTGGTACACCAATTTGCATAGCAGTTCCTTGACTATTGGCACAATGATTATTCTGTTCTTATCTGCTTGCCCTAAAAACTGATAACATGAATCACCTCAGGCTCAGTATTTAGTGAAAGACGGATTCGAATTTGCTGTTTTTAAACATCTAACTTGCATTAAGTCAGATAAGATAGCAAATCTACACAAGTCGTGACAGAGAAAAACAGGTTTTTGCAAAGTACGCAAATAAATAAAAGAACCGTAAGCATATCGACTTACGGTTCTTTTATTTATGATTTCTGTCAACGACTTGGCGAATTATTCGAAGATTTCTCCTCTCATCTGGTCAATATAGAGCTGTGCTTTATTGAGCATAAGTTCTTTGGCTTCTGTTTCATTGGAAAGGAGATCAGAACGGATAAAACGATGCACTTTCCACACCCCCTCCACTTCTTGAGTTATTCGGCCTGCAACACGATACTGACCGTGTTCATTAATCGGTTCCTGATAGATTAAAAAACCTTTATATTCAACTGGTTGATCTTCTTCTTTCGTCTTTTTTGATTGACTGCCAAACACACGTGAAAATAATCCCACAACTACTCCTTTTCCATCACTTTATGGCCCATAATAGGGGTTTCATACCATTCTAGAGCCACCTCTTCATCAACGATACGTTTTCCATATGTAACCGGTGTCACCATGTCACGTTCGGTTCGACGATCATCAATGATCATCGGTTCAGCCGCTTCAACCGCAGCGATTGCCCGCTGTTTTAAGACGACTAAACGCTCTTCTGGTAATGACGACAAAAAATCAATATCAAAACGAATGTATACTGGCCGAATTTGATTTAAAGCCAAACAAGCTAAATCAGCCAGTTGATCATTATTATAATGTGAGACATACGGTTCTTGGGCAAGCACTTGCCCAACTAATGTTTCCATATAATTATGGACTTCCATGTTCAGTTGCATAAGCTGAACTCCTCATCATTTCATAGCAGACAAAACGACTTTATCTCACTTGTGATACAGAAAGCCTGTTACACTTCAGCAAGAAGGTTGGCAATGAGAGCTAAGATTGGCATTTTCTACTAAAACGACACGGTGATTCTCGTGTTTAGTTTAGCAAAAGCTTGGCAATTGATGAAATCAACGTATCCTTATATTTAGTGAGGGGTAAAGTCATTTATCTCTTTTTCATGACGTTTAATTTGTATCTCTACGTAATCACAGTAAATGGTTTATAAATAAAACATGTTAACGGGTTTTACCTCCTCGTCTTGGTTTCGTTTTGCTTTTCCGCTTCTCTTACTGATCACAGTATGGATAGGAATGAATAACGTAATTCTCGTCAGCCGTACCAACAGTGGTTTTGCAGGAACATTGCCTTATGTGCTCTTTTCTGCCGCCATTGCGGTTGCCCATCTCTTTAAACAGAGCCGCATTGCGATGATCGCCTCTACTATGCTGATCAGCTATTGGGTTATTCAATGTCGCTTACAAACCCCGCTTACGATGGGATCAACATTACTTGAATTATCTCTATTAGCGGTATTACTACCGGTTGCTTGCCTGATTAGCTATGCATTTAATAATGAAGGACTCATCAGTAAAGGGTTTGCATTATACCTTAGTATATTAGCGTTCTTTACCCTATGGAGTGGCTTGATTGTTGTGCACTTTGATTCTGAAGGGTTTTCAGGGCTAAATGAGGGGCTACTGTATTCCGAGCCAAGGCTGTCCCGTTTGCCCGTGATCGTCATTCTTTATCTTGCTTCTATTGTTGGAGTTTGTGCCATTTTACTGCTGACGAGAAATCGCCTTATGGATGCAGTGACGTACACCTCGGTATTATTAATTACTAATACCTTTATTTTTTTCCATGTCCCTTATATTTCTAGCACGATGTTCTCATTAGCAGGCATTCTCCTACTCTTGTATCTGCTTTCTGTCGGGCATGAACTGGCATTTAAAGATCGTCTCACCCAGCTACCCGGTCGGTATGCTTTAGACCTCGACCTACAGAGATTAGGCCGAAAATTTACCGTAGCCATGTTAGATATTGATCACTTTAAAACCTTCAACGATAACTTTGGCCATGATACTGGTGACGATGTTCTCAAGCTTGTCGCAAGTCGGTTACGACATATTCCCGGTAGAGGCCATGTTTATCGTTATGGTGGAGAGGAATTTACCATTTTGTTCAAAGGGAAAAATGTTGCTCAAGCACAAGAGTCTTTAGAGTGGTTACGTAATGATATTGAGCAATATGATCTTATCGTACGCAATATTGAAGAACGCCCTAAAAGCCAGCGTGCGGGAATGAAAAAACGAAGCAATGAGAAGAAAACATCGGTCAACATTACCGTTAGTATCGGCATTTGTGACAGCAGTATTGAAAAAGACCCAAGACGAGCATTAAAACTGGCGGATGAAGCTTTGTATAAAGCCAAAAATTCGGGAAGGAACTGTATAAAACAAGCCCCTCTTACGGCTGTAGCCTCTTATTAAATAAAAATAATCCCCCTTTATAAAGGGGGATTGAGCCGAAATAATTCTAGATTAATTCTGCTGTTTTTCTTGAACGTATTGCCGACTTACATCAACAATTGCCACATCCTTAAAAAAGCTTCTTCCTAATAATAGAGGAAAGGTTAAGTGGGTTCGATTAGCCAGCGTGAATTCTGTTTTTTCTTTCAGCTCTCCAATCTGAATCCATGCGACCACAACAGGACGTCGATGCTCTCCTTCACTGGCTGACTGGCGAATATTCACCCAGCGCTCAACCGGAAGGTTAATTTCTCCACTTTTAATACCATCATGCTCAATGCGAAATTGAACCCAATCTTTACCATCTCGTTCAAACGGTACAATATCAACAGCACTGATGGACGATGTTGTTGCACCGGTATCAACTCTGGCTCGGAAATTTTCCTCTAGCGCAGGAACATACACCCACTCTTTCTCGCCAAGAATTAATTTACCATCTGAGGTTTTGGTTGAGGCCAAAACCACGACGGCTTGCTCCGTAGATTGAGGCGCTGAATTCGGTTTTTTATCCTTAACCTGAGCACTCTCTTCTTTTGGTGTTTGTTCCATAGAACTTGGCTCTTGCTGCGTAGATGGCATAAGAGCACAAGCACTTAAACCTCCAGAAAGCATAAACGGGATAAGGATTTTCCATTGTGATTTCATTCATTCACCTAATCAAACTGCAGTTAAGATACTTTGACTATCGCTTCTGCCACATAAGGAATGTCTTTTTCTGTTAAGCCTGCAATATTAATACGGCCATCCACAACTCCATAAATAGCAAACTCTTCTCGTAAACGATGCATCTGCTCAGCACTAAATCCCAGCACAGTAAACATCCCTTTGTGGCTTTCGATAAAGTCGAATTGTGCCGTATTATGTTGATTTCTCAACTCATTACATAAGGTTTGACGAAGGCTTAACAAACGATGTTGCATTTCGTTTAGTTCTTGTTTCCAAATCGAAGTTAATGCTTCACTCTGTAACACGGTTTTTACCAATGCTGCGCCATGATCCGGCGGCATGGTATAAGTAGAGCGCGCTAAGGTCAGCATTTTACCTCGAGTATTAGCGACCTCTTGTGCATTTTTTCCTAATACAATCGCAGCTCCGGTCCTTTCTCGGTACAAACCAAAGTTTTTAGAACATGAGGCCGTGATCAGCATTTCCTCAACTTGCGCAGCCATATGGCGTAAACCTTTTGCATCCTCTTCTAATCCACCACCAAATCCCTGATAAGCCAGATCGACAAATGGAGTAAAACCTTGCTTTAGTGCTAATTCAGTAATGGCCTGCCAAGCGGAGAAATCAATATCAGCCCCGGTAGGGTTATGGCAACAACCATGCAGTAACACCACATCTTTTGGCCCCGCCTGAGATAAATCATCCAGCATGCGTTCAACATCAACCATTTTGCTCTGTGGGCTAAAATAAGCATAGTATTTAACCTTTAACCCTGCTGCTTCCATCACGGGTTTATGGTTAATATAACTAGGGTTGGTTAACCAAACGGTGGTGTCCGGCTGAGCTACCCGCATTAAGTCGCCAAGCATACGTAAAGCACCGCTGGCTCCCGGTGTTTGAATTGAGGTGAGCCGATCAAATACAGGTGTTTCACCCAACACCAGCTTAGCAATACTCTGGTTAAACTCTTCACAACCGGCTAATCCGACATACGATTTGGTGGTTTGTGTTTCGACAACCAATTTTTGTGCTTGCTGCACGGCTTGCATTATTGGGGTTTCACCTTGGCTATTTTTATATACGCCAATACCAAGATCGACTTTTTCTAGACGAGGATCTTGGCGAAACGCAACGGAAAGGGAAAGAATAGGATCTAACGCAGGTGTTGGTAAATGAGAAAGCATGAAAGTCACAACCCTTTGAAATTCAAGTAATGACTTTCAAGTAAACACTAGATAAGAAAAAATCGAAAGTGATTTTTACAATTTGAAGCGATGAATGATCTGATTACTGCTCCCTCGCCAATCTAAACTGGGATCCGCCAGTGACTGTTCAAACTTACCATCCACCAAGACATCAATATAATCAATGAGTTGACTTTGCTGCTCATCGAGATCGTCTAAACAATAACCGGTCCATAACCAAATATCTTTACCGACACATTCCTGTTTCACTCGCTGAACCAACTGTAAGATTGCCGACACATTTTTTGGATGCAACGGGTCGCCACCGGAAAGAGATAAACCTCTTTTAGGTATACGCGTATCATTGAGATCGGCAATAATTTGATCTTCCATCTCTTTGGTAAAAGGATGCCCAGAATCTAATGACCATGTGCTTTTGTTATAACAACCTCGACATTGATGAAGGCAGCCGGAAACAAACAAAGTACAGCGTGTTCCCGGCCCATTCACCACATCAATCGGGTAGTATTGATGATAATTCATAAGGCTACAGATGTTTCACTCGACGTTTAACTTCTTCTTGTTTCCCAAAGTTAAACGGACGGGCATCCGGGCTGCCTAAATAACCACAGACACGGCGAGTTACCGAAACTTTTGAAGAATCGTGATTACCACATTTAGGGCACACAAACCCTTTACTGGTGCAGTCAAACTCACCGGTAAATCCACATTCATAGCATTCATCAATCGGTGTATTCGTTCCGTAATATGGCACACGGGTATAGCTGTAATCCCAAACATTTTCCAATGCTTCAACATTGCGCTGCATATTCGGGAATTCACCATAGCAGATAAAACCACCACTAGAGAGAGGTGGATATGGCATCTCAAAATCAATCTTATCGTAAGGGTTAACTTTCTTTTCAACATCTAAATGGAAGCTATTGGTATAATACCCTTTATCAGTGACACCATTGATAATCCCAAACTCTTTAGTATCAATACGACAGAAACGACTGCAGAGGTTTTCACTGGGAGTTCCATACAAGCTAAAAGCATAACCGGTTTCTTCCTTCCATTGATCCACTGCGGAGCGAAGTTTACCAATGATATTCAATGCATGCTCACGAAGTTCAGCGTTATCATAAACATGCTGCTCTTGGCCAAATAAAGCATTCACAGTTTCATGTACACCAATGTAACCAAGCGAAATAGAAGCTCGACCATGTTTGAAAATTTGTGCAACCGAATCGTCAGCTTTTAAACGAACACCACATGCGCCTTCCATATATAAGATAGGGGCGACACGCGCTTTCACATTTTCTAAACGGCTAATCCGAGTTTCCAATGCTCGACGAGCTAACTTCAATTTCTCGTCTAGTAGACGGTAGAAAGTATCGAGATCCCCTTTTGCTTTCAATGCTATGCGCGGCAAGTTTAAGCTCACTACGCCAAGGTTATTACGACCTTCATGGACTAACTCACCCTTTTCTTCATATGGGTTTAAGAAACTGCGACACCCCATCGGAGTTTTAAATGACCCTGTCACTTCTACTACTTTGTCATAGTTGAGAATATCAGGGTACATACGCTTAGATGCGCATTCTAAAGCCAATTGTTTAATATCGTAGTTCGGCTCACCAGCTTTATGGTTTAACCCATCTTTAATAGCAAACACGAGCTTAGGGAAAACGGCTGTTTTACGATTTTTACCAAGCCCTGCAATTCGATTTTTTAAGATTGATTGCTGAATTAAACGAGATTCCCAATTAGTACCTAACCCAAACCCAAACGTGACAAAGGGGGTTTGCCCATTAGCTGTATGCAAGGTATTGACCTCGTACTCTAAAGATTGAAAAGCGTCATAGCACTCTTTTTCAGTACGGGCCATAGCAAATGCCTGAGGATCGGCAATCGCCCATTCTTGAGCAATAGCTAAGTGTTTGTTATAGCTAGAAGTAACATAAGGAGAAAGAACTTCATCAATACGGTTAATGGTTGTCCCACCATAAATATGGCTGGCCACTTGCGCAATGATTTGGGCAGTAACGGCCGTTGCTGTAGAGATAGATTTAGGCGTATCAATCTCGGCGTTACCCATTTTAAATCCATGAGTCAACATGCCTTTTAGATCAATCAACATACAGTTAAACATCGGGAAAAATGGCGCGTAATCCAGATCATGATAGTGGATATCGCCTTCTTCATGAGCTTGCACAATATCACGTGGAAGAATACGCGTTTTCGCATAGTGTTTAGCAACAATGCCCGCCAACAAATCACGCTGAGTTGGGATCACTTTGCCATCTTTATTGGCATTCTCATTGAGAAGATCCGCATTACTTTCTTGGATCAACCCTTCGATCTCTTTGGTCAACGTGCTCTGCTTTTCTCGGGCAATGTCACGATCATGGCGATATTCAATGTATGAACGAGCTAATGCTTTATACGGACCTTGCATTAGCTCGTTCTCTACCAGAGTTTGGATCTCAGCAATATGAACTTGTTCATACTCTTTCAGCTTCAACTCAACCGCTAAAGCCACATTCAGTGCGTAAATAGCAATTTCATTGGTCACCTGTTCGGCGGCGCTTTCTACGGCGGATTGAATGCGATCTCTGCTAAACGGGGCTTTTGAGCCATCACGTTTGATTACTATTGGTTTCACCATTTCTCCTTACCCAGCATATTCACAGAATTATCCACAAATACACTATATAGGGCTTTATACTAGCCAATGAACACTATATGTTGTGCTGTATTTAACGCAAAGACCTAGCGAACCGTATTGATTTAGATCAATTAAAAACCGACAATGGGTAAGAAGGAATCAATCTTATTGAATAAGATCTCAATCTGCTGAGAACGAATGAAAAGATAATTTTTATCGATAATATGCTTGATTTTTTTGTAACCCTGATCGGCTAAGGGCTAGGAAAGATGACGGTGAAAAAAAGCAGAAAACGCCCCAAATGATCACTGTCATTGCCACTCTCATTCAGTCGTTTTGCTATCCCTAAAGTTATGCACAACCTAACATAAAAAAGCCCCATGTATCGAATGAAACAGGGGCAAACAGAAAAGGAGGATCACTGAATTCTATTTAATTATTTTTTACTTTAAGCCAAATATTCATCACCCCTAATCCAACCATCATAGAAATAAAGAATACCCAAACATCCGGGTTACCAAGGGCTAAGCTAGATACAGCCGGCCCAGGACAAATACCAGCGATCCCCCAACCAATACCAAATAAGGTAGCGCCTATCAGTAACTTGGTATCAATCACTCGATTTTTAGCTAAACAAAACTCTGTTGCATTTAACGGTTGTTGCCGAGGTTTAATCAATAGAAAATAACCTGGCATAAACACCAGCAAGGCTCCCCCCATCACAAAAATCAAACTGGGATCCCAAACACCAGTAATATCTAAAAAACCAATGACTTTTGTTGGGTTCGCCATACCAGAGATAACCATACCGATTCCAAACAGTAGCCCAGAAAATAAAGCGGTAAGTTGAAAGAGTATTTTATTCATGAAGTTATCCTTACTCTTATTCAATTAAAGAAGATGAAGACGAAAATAAACGGTGATACCAGCCACCAGCATAAAAACCCCAGTCGCAACAATAGAGCGAATGGATAATCGCCCAATACCACAAATACCGTGACCACTCGTACAACCGTTGCCTAAGCGGGTTCCCAAGCCGACCAATAACCCAGCCAAAACCAACAAAATCTGGTTAGATTCAAACTGCAAAGGAATATCACTCTCGAAAGCCCGCACGCCTAAGACACCACCAGAAACCATGCCTAAAGCAAACAGTAAACGCCAAACAAAATCTCGCGGTTTGGGAGATAAAATTCCCGCTAAAATACCACTAATTCCCGCTACCTTTCCGTTAAGCAGCAACATTAACGTTGCTGAAACACCTAATAGCATACCGCCAAACAGCGATTCCCAAGGAATGGAAAATGTCATAATTACCTCGTTATTGATTCACGCTAAATTCAGAACAAAACACCCTGTGTAGGTGGTAGATCAACTGCTTAACACGGCTATCGGCTAATGAATAAAAAACCTGTTGTGATGATTTACGGGCTTGGATTAACCCTTGCTTTCTCAACACGGTTAAATGTTGTGAGAATGCCGATTGACTCAGTGAAGAGCATTTTTGCAACTGAGCAACCCCCACTTCTCCCTGAGTCAATTGACACAACACCATTAATCGTTCGGGATGAGCCATAATTCTCAACAACTCAGACACTTCAATGGCACGATCATGCATCTGCTCAATATTTACCTCATCCATATCCGCCCCTCTGCTTACGGTTTATCGAGATGATACGTAATAATCGATAAATTAGTCAAACCTTATTTAGCATAAACAAATTTAGCAAAACAAAAATTAGACATAGCTAAATTAAGGTTTTATAGTAACACTAATTTTGCAACGGAGGCTAAAACCATGACTATCGAAAATGGTATCAGAGTGATCGCAGGCAGTACGATACTTCTCTCAGTCTTATTAACCATTTTTGTTCACCCTCATTTTGTATGGTTGACAATATTTATTGGTGCCAACTTACTACAGAGCGCATTTACAGGTACTTGCCCTGGCGTGTTTGTCCTAAAAAAGCTAGGCATTCTCGCTAAGTAAGACTTGGGCCTATTGTCGTTGCCCTACTTACAATAGAAGTGGGTATAACAGGATTTATCATTTGCCCTACTGTGTAAGGCATATCACTTTTGGAGTTGTTATGACAAAAATCATCATTGTCGGTGGCGTTGCAGGTGGCGCCTCAGCCGCGGCCCGGGCTCGTCGTTTAAGCGAAGATGCTCAAATCATCATGTTGGAACGTGGTCCTTTCGTTTCTTTCGCTAACTGTGGATTGCCTTATCATATTGGAGGCGAAATAAAAGAACGCAGTAACTTACTGCTACAAACGCCAGAAAGCTTTTTGGCTCGTTTCAACGTGGATGTCCGAGTCATGAATGAAGTCCTACGGATTAATCGTGATGCAAAAACCGTGACTATTCGCAACCTTATCGATCAAAGCGAATATGAAGAAAGCTATGATTTTCTTCTCCTTAGCCCCGGTGCTGGGCCCGTTATTCCCCCTATTCCCGGTTTAGATAATCCGCTGACTTATTCGCTTCGTAATATCCCGGATATGGATAACATCATGAAAGCGATCCAGATGAACCAACCTAGCCATGCCACCGTTGTGGGTGGTGGGTTTATTGGGTTAGAAATGATGGAAGCGTTTCACCAATTGGGGATAAAAACCACGCTCATTGAAATGGCCGATCAAGTCATGACCCCAATCGATCGTGAAATGGCCGGTTTTGCCCATGCTGAAATTCGTGCAAAAGGCATCGATCTACGTTTAGGTGTAGCGCTGCAGTTAATCGAATTTACTCCAACAACCTCAATTGCCAATGTGGATGCTGGCGAAGCTGCAAATCAACAACATCTTTGTGGCCAGTTAGAATTAACACTAAGTAATGGCGACGCCTTGTCCACAGAATTGTTGATCATGGCAATAGGTGTACGCCCAGAAACAAAACTGGCGAAAGAAGCCGGGTTACAAATCGGTGAGCTAGGCGGTATCTGGACCAATGAATCAATGCAAACAAGTGATCCTGATATTTATGCCGTCGGTGATGCCATTGAAGAAAAAGACTTTGTGACTGGAAAACAGACGTTAGTGCCTCTAGCAGGTCCTGCCAACCGTCAAGGTCGTATGGCTGCAGACAACATGCTTGGCCGCAAGGAAACTTACCAAGGCACTCAAGGAACAGCCATTTGTAAGATCTTTGATCTAGCCGTAGCTTCAACCGGTAAGAATGAGAAGCAACTTAAACGTGAAGGCATAGAGTACGAAAAAGTCTACGTACACACCGCAAGCCATGCGAGCTACTACCCTGGCGCAGAAGTGGTTTCGTTCAAACTATTGTTCGATCCCCAAACGGGTAAAATTTTCGGCGCGCAAGCAGTTGGTAAAGATGGTATCGATAAACGTATCGACGTAATGGCGGTAGCTCAACGCGCAGGAATGACAGTAGAGCAGCTACAACATTTAGAGTTGACTTACGCCCCCCCCTACGGCAGTGCAAAAGATGTGATTAACCAAGCCGCATTTGTTGCCAATAATCTTATAAAAGGTGACGCCAAAGCGATTCACTTTGATGAAATCGACCACTTAGATGAAAATCAGATCATATTGGATGTGCGTAATCCCAACGAACGAGAAGGCAACCAACACTTCATTGGTGATATCAATATCCCTGTTGACCAACTTCGCCAACGACTCAATGAACTGCCTAAAGATAAAGAAATCATCATTTATTGCCAAGTTGGGTTACGCGGTAACGTAGCCTATCGACAATTAGTGCATCATGGCTTTAAGGCTCGGAACTTAATTGGGGGATACCGTACTTACCTATTTGCCACTGCTTAACGTCCTTCCTTTCTTCAATAGCCAGCACCTAACCCGTGCTGGCTTTTTCTGTCTGGGCTCTATCAGCCTCGGTTCCTCTTCCTAGTGATAAATATAGTTTTTGCCTATCGATAATATAGGTATAAGCAATTTTATTTTAACAACCTGAAATGTGAATATACTTTCCGAACGCAAGACATTGCGAAATCAAAAAACTGAAAGGAAAGTAAAGAATGATTAACACTCAAATCAAACCATTTAGCGCAACAGCATACAAAAACGGTGAATTCGTAGAGATCACAGAACAAGATGTTCTCGGTAAATGGGCCGTGTTCTTCTTCTACCCAGCAGATTTCACGTTTGTTTGTCCAACTGAGCTTGGTGACCTTGCTGACCATTATGAAGAACTACAAAAACGTGGCGTAGAAGTGTTCTCTGTTTCAACAGACACACATTTCACACACAAAGCATGGCATGACAGCTCTGATACCATTGGTAAAATCAACTACTACATGGTTGGCGACCAAACCGGTAACATCACTAACAACTTTGGCGTGATGCGTGAAGGTCAAGGCCTTGCAGACCGTGCAACCTTTGTTATCGACCCAGAAGGTGTAATCCAAGCGATGGAAATCACTGCTGAAGGTATCGGTCGTGATGCAGAAGATCTGCTACGTAAAATTAAAGCGGCACAATACGTTGCTGCACACCCAGGTGAAGTGTGCCCAGCGAAATGGAAAGAAGGTGAAGCGACTCTTGCTCCTTCTCTCGACCTAGTCGGTAAAATCTAACCTTTACCTAACTGATTAAGAGCAAGCTGGGTGTTTTACTCTGACGACCTAAATGCCCAGTTTGCTCTCCCTTTTCGCTCAATCTCTATCATAAAGTCAACATCGATAAAAACTTAGCAGCGACCAAAGGGTATTTTGCATTTATCCAGAGTAGCCATTCTCTTTATCACATTATTCGACAGGATTAGATAACAATGCTAGACCAAGCGATCAAGCAACAATTAAAACAATATCTCAGTAATCTGAAAGAAGAAGTCCGTTTAGTGGTTAGTCTAGATGAAAGCAAAGCTTCACAAGACATTCTTTCACTAGCGAATGAAATTGCTGACCTCAGTGATTTGGTATCCGTGATCCAAGATGATCAAGCCAGTGCACGTAAACCCGTGATGACGGTGAGTAACCCAACAAAAAATACCCAATTACGCTTTGCTGGCGTGCCTATGGGGCACGAATTTACCTCTTTAGTTTTGGCTCTGCTCCACTCAGGTGGACATCCAATGAAATTGGAACCTGTGGTTATCGAACAAATCGCGCAATTGGATAAAAAGCTGGATGTGGAAATCTTTATTTCTCTCTCTTGTCAAAACTGTCCTGATGTTGTGCAAGCATTCAACATGATGGCTGCGATCAACCCTAATATTCGTGCCACCATGATTGACGGTGCCCTATTCCAAGATGAAGTAAAACAGCGCGACATCATGGCAGTACCAAGCATCTTTATTAATGGTGAATTATTTGGTCAAGGCAGAATGAGTCTCACTGAAATTCTCAATAAATTGGATGATGGTGCAGCTAAAAAAGCCGCAGCAAGCTTAAATGAGAAGGCTCCTTATGATGTACTGGTTGTCGGTGGTGGTCCTGCGGGGGCAGCAGCGGCTATCTACGCGGCTCGTAAAGGCATTCGCACGGGAATCGTCGCCCAACGCCTTGGCGGTCAGGTGATGGATACCATGTCGATTGAGAACTTTATCTCGGTTAAACATACCGAAGGGCCAAAATTGGCTGCGGATTTAGGAGAACACCTCAAAGAGTACGGTGTGGATATTATTACGGAGCAGCAAGCAGATAAGCTGATGGGCGCTGATTTTACTAACGACGGTACTATTCACGTCAGTCTAGAAAGCGGAGCTCAGCTAAAAAGTAAAAGTGTCATTTTAAGCCCGGGGGCTCGTTGGCGTGAAATGAACGTACCGGGTGAGCAAGAATACCGTAATAAAGGGGTTGCCTACTGTCCTCATTGTGATGGTCCTTTATTTAAAGGTAAAAAGACCGCGGTGATCGGTGGTGGTAACTCAGGGATTGAAGCGGCAATTGACCTTGCTGGTATTGTAGAACACGTCACTGTGTTGGAATTTGCTGATACGCTGCGAGCAGACCAAGTGCTGATCAATAAAGCCAACTCAACACCGAATATCGACATTATTACCATGGCACAAACCACAGAAGTGATTGGCGATGGGAAACGGGTTACTGGACTGAAATATAAAGACCGTAATACCGATGAGATCAAAGAGATCGAACTCTCTGGAATCTTTGTCCAAATTGGCTTAGTCCCAAATACCGAGTGGCTAAAAGATTCAGCGGTAGAGCTTTCTGCTCGTGGTGAAATTGAAATTGGCAGCCGTGGTGAAACCAGTATGCCGGGTGTTTTTGCTGCTGGTGATGCGACAACGGTTCCTTATAAACAAATTATCATAGCGATGGGTGAAGGGGCTAAAGCCAGCCTTGGCGCTTTTGATTACCTTATTCGTCAGCAAGGTTAATTCGCCCAATCGGATAGGAAGCAAAATAACGGGTAAATCTTCTTCGCCTTTTCTAGGAGCCTACCCATTTTGCTTTATCTTAAGCCGTTCACTTTATGAGCGGCTTTTTCTTTTCCGTACCAGTTTTATATTCAATCCCGATTCTTTTCACACTTTCTTCTCTTTATTCCACACACTGTATTGACTTTTGAGCGTAACTTTTTAGCATGGCGTTTTCCCTTGATGAGAAATTTTTCATGTCAGAAACGACTCAAACTGAAGCACCTACCATTACTTTAGATACTATTTCGCCTGAACTCCGCCAAGTCATCGAATTTGACCAAGTGCCAGAGCAGATGTACAGCATGGTGACTTCTATCCATGAAGTATCAGAAGAAGTCGTTCGAGAGGCGTGGAATAGCCTTCCAGCCAGCGCACAAAATATTCTTGATAATTTCGAACAGTTCCATGCGCTTATTTCTGTGAGTCAGGCCTTTGCCGGTATTGATGTAATGGAAGAGTTTCCAAAACTAAACTTACCTAAAGAAATGACAGAGCAAGATAAGGAAGAATATCGCGCTCAGTTGCTTGATCAAGTTTTACACAACTGTGTCAAAGATATGGTTAAGCAAATTAAAAAGGCTCGCCGCGATCCTATTTTGAAACGTGACTTTAAAGAAGTGTTTCAAAAATAAATAATTGCCAACCAAACCGTGATAAAAAAGCTCGCTGATACGCGGGCTTTTTTTATGGCCGCTCCTCGCTCTCCCAATACTTACCAGCCAACCTCTTTCTGTCATCTCCTTCACTTATTCATCCTTTAGCGTAATCTCTTCCATAATATGGTTTTAAAGCCAACTTCGCGCATGCTCGACGATAAATGCACTAGCAGAATATGATCAAGATCAAAAATAAACGAGTAAAAACTGCCATTTATCATTTTTTAGTGGTTTCATACGAACATAAACAAACAAAATCGAACAAAAAAGGCCATCAAAATGAAAAAACAACACAGTTCAACGCCATTTAACGAACATGATGTGTTAGACATCATCGTGGTCGGAGGTGGCATTAATGGAACCGGTATTGCAGCTGATGCAGCGGGCAGAGGGTTAAACGTCGGTTTATATGAAGCGCAAGATTTTGCAGGAGCCACTTCTTCTGCTAGCTCGAAATTAATCCATGGTGGCCTGCGTTACCTTGAACACTATGAATTCCGGTTAGTAAGCGAAGCACTGGCAGAACGAGAAGTGCTCCTCAAAAAAGCCCCTCACATTGTCACCCCTATGCGCTTTCGTCTTCCTCACCGTCCGTTTCTTCGCCCGGCATGGATGATTCGCATTGGGCTATTTCTATACGATCATTTAGGTAAACGTACCTCTTTACCGGCGAGTAAAAAAGTCCCACTCAAGGCGGGAATCGTCACGAAACCACAGATGAAAGTCGGTTTTGAATATTCAGACTGTTGGGTAGATGATGCGCGACTTGTGATCCTCAATGCAATGCAAGCCAAAGAGTTGGGAGCAGAAGTCATGAATTACTGCCGGGTAGAAAAAGCCGTTCGAGAAGGTAAGCTCTGGAATGTCACTTTATTTGATGAGCGAACGCAAACACATTTTGTACGCAAAAGCCGAACATTAGTGAACGCAACGGGTCCATGGGTAAAACAATTTTTAGATACGAATATTCAAATTCGCTCACCCTATGGCATCCGATTAATCAAAGGTTCACACATCATCGTTCCTAAAATTCATGATGAACCACAGGCATACATTCTACAAAATGAAGATAAACGAATCGTCTTTGTGATTCCCTATCTAGACAAATACTCCATGATAGGAACCACAGATGTCGAATATAAGGGCAACCCAAGAGACGTCGCCATCTCCATCGAAGAGCGACAATATTTGATCAATGTCGTCAATAAACACTTTGTCCGTGAAATCTGTGTCGATGACATCGTCTCTGAATTTAGTGGTGTACGGCCCTTGTGTGATGACGAATCAGACTCACCACAGGCGATTACTCGAGACTACACACTTTCGCTCGATCAACAAGGAGAGGAAGCTCCACTGCTATCCATCTTTGGTGGAAAATTAACCACTTACCGCAAACTGGCGGAAGCCGCCATGAAACAACTCACTCCATTTCTGCCACCAATGAAACCGAGTTGGACCACACAATCTACCTTACCCGGCGGTGAAAATTACCAGCCAAGCTCCCTGTTGGAGACCATCAAACAACAAGTTCCCTTTGTTGATGAGCAAACGATCTCTCGCTGGATCAAACAGTATGGTTCACGAACTCAAGAGCTGTTACGCGGAGTAGAAACTGTAGAAGATTTAGGCCATGCATTCAGTAATACCCTTTTCCAACGAGAAATTGATTATTTGATTGAGAACGAATATGTCTATCAAGTGGAAGATATCTTTTGGCGACGAAGCAAGCTAGGGATTGATCATGACACCCGTTGTATCGAAAAAGTCGAACTCTATTTGAAAAATGCTTCAGAACTTTCACAACCAAGCCATGCTCTTGATTAAGACCATAACCTGATAGACAAAAAGCGAACAACGCCGGAAATCCAGAAGAAATGAGTGGATTTCCGGCAAACGAGTTTAGAAGCTCACTCTCAATTTAAGCTTTATCACGCAGTTCTTCTAACTGGTTTTTAAATACCGCAGGCATGGTATAAAGCAGCAATAATCGAATAGCATGATTGACCATCACAAAAGCAGGCTCTAATCCTAGTAAAA
Source organism: Vibrio cincinnatiensis (assembly GCF_022113815.1). Lineage (GTDB taxonomy): Bacteria > Pseudomonadota > Gammaproteobacteria > Enterobacterales > Vibrionaceae > Vibrio > Vibrio cincinnatiensis_A. The sequence continues at coordinate 456,396 of NZ_SGOM01000001.1, read as the reverse complement.
GAGCCACGGCCGTCATCGCTTCAACACTCCCAGGAACCCAAGAGAGCAATAAAACCAACCAACTCATTCCCAGCCAGTGGGCGGCTAAAAAAGAAACACCAATCGCAACGGTTAACCCGATTAGCGTCACCATTACACCCGCTTTTGAATAAGAAAATGCTTCTCGTAAAGTGGTTTCGGCTAAGCGTACACCGATCAACACTCCCAACAAAGCGGTTGAAAATAGTACTAGGTGAACAGGCACCAATAATGAATCGGGTGGCATCACGCTATTCACCGTTGCCGCAATTAATAATGACGCAATCATATAAGGGGCTGGAATGCCAAATTTAATTGAGAGTTTCCCACATAACATGCTAATAGCGACCAATATAAATAGCATTATCCAATGTTGAATAGCCATGGTGGCACTATTGATTGTTGTCTCAGTCGCACTATTGGAGATAACCCCAGCCATCAAGATCAAAATGATCAAACGAACAGAATGCGCATAAACCACTTTAGATGACGGTTTACTGCCCGATTCACTAATCACTAATATCGCCGCCATTGCTCCAGGGACCGCACCCAATAAAGACTCAAATGGATGCCAACCCTCCCGTTTATATAGCCACAAGAAACCACCGCTGGTCTGTAAAATAAGACAAATTATTAGCCCTATTACCACAGGTAAACTTAACGTTTGAGCAAGTTCTCCTATCGAAATGGTCGCGCCAACACTGATCCCCAATACTACTTGAATAAACATCAGCAGAGTTTTAGGTAAAGTTAAAGCAACGTTGGCTCTTTTACGTAGAAGAATAACGAAAATTGCTGCCACAAACAGTTCTGCTAATGGCAGAGAGAAAAACAGCCCCATTAACATCGAGAGTAAAGCGATGCCGGTAATTTTTAATAGATTAGACAAAGAGGTTATTTTGAACACGAGAAAGCCTCACTAGGCTTAAAAAGCCATACAGACAGCAATACACGTTAACACCAAAGGCTATGCCATACTCGGATGAAAACGACTCCAACTCACCAAAAGTAGACCAGCAAAAGCAATCCACACCAACGTAGCAAAACCGAGCGTCCACAGTAGATTAAATTGATAACTGAAGTAATAAACTGCCAGTAAATAAGCGGCATAAGGAATGAGCGAGTACAACCCAAAGAGCACCGTTATTCTTAATTCTTCCATGGTACGTTCCGTACCAACAATGTAGTGAGCGATGAGGGCAAAAGTAGGAAAAAGAGGAACCAAGCCAGAAATAAAAAAACTTTTACTTTTTGAAAGCAGAGCTATCAGCAAAACAGCCAACGCACCCAGCAAGCATTTAAAAAACAGAGCCAGCATAACCATCCTTATTTTGCGACACTCACCGCATTTGACTATAACCCTATGTAACCAAATGTAAAGTAAGAGTTATCACTCAATGATAAACACACCCTGTTTAACCTTTAACGTGAAAATAATCCTCAATGAATCCGCTTGTTTCTCCTCATTCCATATTAAGCGGTTTGAGTTCAATCACATTACCTTCAGGATCTTCAATATAAATCGAGCGGCCAAACCCTTATGCACCATAGCGTTTGGCAAAGTCTGAATGTGGGATCTGGTGTTTATCTAAATATTGAATGATCGAAGCTTCGGTAAGCGGAGTAATTTGTAAACAGAGATGATCGACATTGCGGCCATCTTGTTGAGGAGCCCGTCCTCCCATTTGGCCGAGTTCACTATTGACAGTTACTAAATCAATCAAGGCATTACCCGCTCGAAGTTGTGTCAACCCGAGCTCTTCCGATATATCTCTTTCAATCTGACAGCCTAATACTGAACAATAGAAATACAACATTTGCTCTAATTGCGTAGTGCGTAAAACAACATGATCCAATCCATGTATTGTCAGCATCTTGCACCTCCCGATTGCTTTGTTATAGGTTCAATGTAGTTGAGCTACTTGATCAGTGAAAGGATCGTTTTAAAGTGTGGTGATCGACAGTCTTCGACCATCTCATAAAGACACATCTCTACTGAGGTTAATTGCGCCCCTAAGTGTTGCATTTTATCGAGAGCCAATTGCTTGTTCGTCATTTTCCGAGCACTGATAGCATCCGCGACTACTTCAACCTGGTAACCAAGTTGTAATAACCCACAAACAGTTTGATATACACAAATATGTGCTTCAATTCCACAGACTAACCAATGGGAAATTTCCGCTTGTCGCAATTGCTCAACCATGGCGGGTTCTTGTGTAGCATCGAAAGTCATTTTATTTATGGGAAAAGTAGAGGAATGAAGTAATTGAGCCAGTTGAGGTGTTGTTGGCCCCAGTTTTTCTGAATTTTGCTCAAGCCAAACGATAGGAAGATCTAACCGCTGAGCCCCTTGAATAAGCCGAGCTGTCTGTGTTATCAGCTCTGTACTGTTCTCCACTATCTGAGCTAATTTCCCTTGAATATCGATAACGACAAGTCCGGTATTATGTTGAGAAAGCATCCTGCCTCCAAGCGAATCATCGGTTCTTACCCAAAACGGGTAAACATAAAGATAATACCACACTCTTTCTCCGTGGTTAGCGCATGGATTTAGCGCTAGACTGATAGAAATGTTTTCTCATCACTTATAATCAAGGATTCATCATGATCAAACAAGGACAACCACTCCCAACGGCCACACTGAGCCAAATTACTGCAGAAGGCATGGTTAACCACAATGCCTCCGAGCTCTTTGCTGGCAAAAAAGCCGTCCTTTTTGCAGTTCCTGGAGCATTCACACCAACCTGTTCTGAAGCTCATTTACCCGGCTATGTTATCTTAGCGGATCAATTAAAAGCGAAAGGTGTCGATATCATTGCTTGCGTTGCCGTCAATGATGCCTTTGTCATGAAAGCATGGGGAGAAGCACAAAATGCTTCAGAATTGATGATGCTTGCTGATGGCGATGCCAGCTTTACAAAAGCGCTCGGTCTAGAAATGGATACCGCCAGCTTTGGAGGCATTCGTTCACAGCGCTATGCGATGATTATCGACGACGGCATCATCACCACGCTAAATGTCGAAGAAGCAAAAACGTTTGAAGTCAGCAAAGCTGAAGCCATTCTCGCTGCACTGTAATGCTATCCGCCAAGCTCAGAAGAGACCTTCCTCTGAGCTTGGCATGACGATGAAGGAGAAATAGAACCGCCTTTTTATTCAAGAGATTATCGGATCTTTGCCTTCCCACTCGATTTAATTTCGACTAGCTCTACAACTCCCTCCTTGGGTGGCATACAATAGCAATTCATTTTTACGTTATCCCAGTCGGAGCCAAGATAAGTGAGCGCAAAATATACCCATCTAGCCTGGCAACTCAATTGTGCAAGCCCTGCCGAAAAGCTGGTGTTACTGATGCTTGCAGACAGTACAGATGATATGGGGTATGTCACAGTTAACTTAGAACATATGGGTCCCCTGTGCTGCCTGTCAACTTTTGGGTTGGCCGAATGCTTGCGTGCGTTATGTGAGCAGAAACGATTAGAAAAAATCAAAGTAGAATATCGTCAAGGTGCTGAGTTACATATTTTTAGGATGCTGATCAATCAGCAAGGTAGCGAGGAAGTTCTGACTTCATCTGCACCTGCACCTGCACCTGCATCACAGGAAACCTTTCCTAATTTACCCAAGCAAGCACTACACTATCGTAATAACGCTTCAAATCTTATGCAGGGTAATGCGATTGCCACACATGATTTAGATGAAAATGAAATTCCAATGTGGGCAGAACGAGCTTTCAAATTTTCGGGGATCAGTAATGATCATATTCTGGTTTGGAAGAAATTCGTTCTTTGGCATAAATCTAAAGCCAGCGAGTTATTAACCATTGCACGATTAGAAAACAAACTCCAGTATTGGCTGACCAACGAGAAACTCAATGAAAGACAGCAAGCGAAAACCTCTGAACATTCAGGAAATCGAGAGCAAACTGCGGGAAATGGGTATAAACCAAAGCTTAGCCCATCTGAACGCTTCCGACAGCAGCTTATCCAAAGAGGAAAAAAACCCACCTTCTGAGCCAACAATGCCAGAAGTACTCGGGAATGAAGAGCCTTCTGACTGGTGTCTACATGTCTTTGGCTCTTTTCTGAGTGTCTATGAGACTCAATGGGAATATCAATACGGCAGTCAGCCCACTGGAAAATTTATTGATTTTGCCGAGTCGATTGACCCCAATAGTCTGAATCGAGTACTGAAACATTGCCATGAACGGATTCAATTAGGCAACAGTTGGCCGCCACAAATGGGTGAGCTGTGGGTGCTCCGTGATGCTTTAACTGCCGAAGAACTCTTAGATAGCCGTATTCGTGTTCTTTCCCGAGAGCCAGAAAATAAAATTGAAAAATGGTTAGTACAAAACAAACTGTATGATTTAAAACGAGTTGCAGAAAACAAGCTTGATCAACTATTTAAAAAATATTATTTAGAAGCCAAACGATTGGAAGAAAAGGGGAAACTGGTGACGGAGTTACCTGACAACCTGTTGCCCTCTCACTCAGTCAAAAACCTCAATGATATCAAACGGGAAGAATATGAGCAGCAGCATGGCAAACAACTCAATCCTCGTATACAAGCGATTTTAAATAGTAAAAAACCTTAATAATGGTAGGCGTCATAAGACGCCTACCATTTTTTAATTAAGCGGCCGAATAAGTTAGGATGATAATGCCAGCAGTGATCAAACATACTCATGAGCTCTGGATTACCATAACGTGACAATGTCACAGCATGAAAACGATTCTTTCTCACCTTTAACCCCTCGACTTGCTGTAAAATGTCGTCGTTTTGCTTCGGGGCAATAAAATCAGAAATGATGATTAAATCTGCATTGTAATAACGCTCTCCATTCATCTGTTCCATCGCCTTTTCCATCGCTAAATTAAGATCCGTTCCTCCATGAAAGGTATAGCTTAGAAAATCGCTGGCTTCTCTTAACCCATCTTGGCGCGTCAATTCATAAATAATTGCTTGAGTTGAAAATAACACAACATAGCAGTCACGATCCTCAGCAAGTGCAATTTGCATGAGAGCATAAGCCATTGCTTTAGCACTTTGCTCTGGCAGACCTTTCATCGAACCAGACGCATCAATACAAATAATAAAAGGACCTTTTTCTATTTCACTCTGAGAGGGATCCACTGACTGAGCTCGAATTTTTCGAAGTGTCCGTGATTTTCCTTGCATACGGTAGTTCATTAACCGTTTATCAATCAGATGCTTGTAAAAAACAACTTCCAATTCTGGGTAAGTGAGAAAAAGTGTTTCGTTGGGTAATAATTTATGCAGATCATCACTGGGATGAATTCCGACAATATCATCGGTTGCTTTGTCTGATTTTTCTTCAATGGCTTGAGGCTGCTCGGTAGGCAAAGAGTTAAGGAGAGGATCATCCACTTGACTAGCCATTCGTCCTAATTGTTCGGCTATTTCTTGTAACCCTTTGTGTTTTCTAAGAAATTCCGCATGACGTTTCATTACCGACAAGTCAGTTTGGCTCAACTTCGCAGAAGCCATATCCCATAACCGACCAACTCCCATTTCATTACCGCTCTCCGTGACCTGCTCCATGCTACGCAGCGTTTCCATACGCTGATAGAGGTCAAGATAAATTTGCTCTTTGCTTGCTTCAAGTTCGATCACTTGCGCTTGCTTAATATCATCACATAACGTTTTGTACCACTGATCACAGAAAAAATGCGCAAACATAGGATTATTGACTGCTTTTTGATCTTCAAGCAATTGTCTTGCTCGGGTATAAAATGAAGAGTGCCATTCTAACTGTTTGATTAACTGGGGTAGCTGATGAAGAAACTCCACTTCATCTAGCTGCACACTTTGCTGATATAATGCAATTTCTTTTTGAAAATGTTCCGCCTCCCCAACTTGGGTAATACGTGCTTTTACACTGTTTCGCCATTTGGCTAAATGGCTCTTCACCGACACTCGAATGCTTTCATTTTCGATCATCATCACTTGCGAACGCGCTAAGAGATCATTGACCGCCGTTTCAATGATTCCTGATTCTGCAATAGCTAAAACGATATTTAACCCATCAGCACCGAGCATGATTCACCTTTTACTAAGAAAAAAACTGTTCAAGATGCTGAAATCGCTGTACCTGTTTTTCGCATTCTTTTTGAGTACTCTCTAGTTGTTGCTGCAACTGATGTAAAGTAGATTCCATCGCAACCGGTAGATCTGGATCGATAAAATTATGCGGTAATGAACCATGAAAATCCGAACGAACTTTACGCAAATGGTGCTCTGCCTGCTTTAATTGAATCGTTGCTTGTTCTGCGTTTATCAGCCATTGCTGATAAACCGACGCATCGAGCCCCTCTTTGGTGGCCAATGCGACTAAAACCGAACGATTCGCAATATCTTTAATGACTAAGTTATTATTAACATCTAACTCAAAGCGTAAACGATATAAGTTAGGGTTATGGTTAACATAACCATAAATGTCCCCCTGACCTTCTTTAATAAGACGTTCCATATCCGCTCGGGTGACATAAACCCAACGACTATCACCCTTTTCACCTTCAGCCACAGACATATTGCTTTGCAATAAAACCAGCTTAATTAGATTTTTGGCTTGCCCAACTTGATGTGTTTTAGCTCGGCTAAAATCGTATTGATAAACCTGTTTTTTCCTTAACCCATTAGATGTTTCAAGGGATAACACAATGGATAATTCCGCTTCAATTTCTTGCTGGATCGCGGCCAGTTCAGCATGACAAATCTCAAGCTGTTGCTCAACCTGAGATTGATCAAATGCTTCTCGAAGCGCAAATTCACGAATGATGCGATAAACCACATCTCTGGATTCTGGGCTATTCCATAGACAATCTTGCAAAAGTAATAAATCTAATGGGCTGATTTGATCTCTCCCATTAAAAAAAGCACATGCTTTTAGTAATTTAACCGATTTTTTCCATCTACGGTCAGAGACATACACATCATCAGCAGGTAAACCACTCTCTTCTGCCGCTTGCTCAAGCATCTGCTTAAGTTGATAGAGTTTTTCAAATACGTCATTGCTTAATGTTAACGCTTCAAGTTGAGCTAACCATTGGTGGTATTCTTGATCTGTTATCGCAAGGCCTTCCGGAATTTTAGCTTCTTGTTCCGTCCCCACCGTCAGCATTGATTTGAAGTTTTGTTTATTTTGAATTCGATTGACAAAAATTCGGACTAAAATACGGTCATACAGCGCATCAAGCCCACTCTCTTCATCAGGCAGTTCATTTGAGGCTGATATTAAAACTCGCATAGGAACACGCTCAATGTCACTGCCATTTTTAAAGGTTTTCTCATTCACTACGGTAAGCAGTGTATTTAAAATTGCAGGGCCGGCTTTCCAGATTTCATCAAGAAAAACGACTTGAGCCGTTGGAAGATACCCTTCTGTCAAACGAACATAACGCCCATTATCTTTTAATTCTTGAATACTCAGTGGGCCAAACACTTCTTCTGGCGTTGAGAAACGAGTCATTAAATACTCAAAATAGCTACTATGATCAAAAGCTTGAATTAAGCGTTTAGCTATTAAGCTTTTCGCAATGCCAGGAGGGCCAAGCAAAAAAACACTTTCCCCCGACAGCGCAGCTAGCAGACAAAGTTTAATGGTACTTTCTCGCTCGTAAACACCATCAGAAAGGGCTTGAGCTAATTTGTTGATTCGTTCCGCCAATAGTGCTTTTTGAGCATAAGAAGCAGAAGGAGTATTGATCATTGAATCACTCCACTGAGGGATAAAGAATGGTAAGTATAAATCAATTTATACATTGGTTATCATTTTGTTACATTGTGTTTTTCATTTCAACGCATTTTTATAGCAGATCTCTTCCCGTTGAAAGTAATTGCAATCAATGTTTTCACTTGTGGTGTATTGATCACACTATTTTTCACGTTATAACCCAACTCTCCCCACTTGTGCGCTTTCTCTCTATTTTGATAAAACTGCGTCATCGGTGCCTACAAATAGCGGAATTGCATTTTGGCTCAATTTGTCAAATAAGGTAAGGTGATGTTCTCTGATTTAAGCGAAGGATCTTCATGAGTAAAACCGTACACCAATGGAAAGCGATCAGTGTAGTAGAAGAACCGATCACGCTACCCACGGGGAAAATCATTACCCATACCACCATCAAACATCCTGGAGCTGCGGTTATTCTGCCTCTCGATCCGGATAAAAGAATTATTTTGATTAATCAGTTTCGTCCTTCACTTAATAAATGGTTACTTGAGCTTCCTGCGGGAACCATTGAATCGAATGAACATGCTTTTGAGTGTGCTCAACGAGAATTAGAAGAAGAAACCGGCTACAGCGCAGAGGAGTGGATTAAACTAGGCCAAGTCACCCCTATGGCTGGGTTTTGTGATGAAATACAGCACTTATTTGTCGCAAAAAAATTAAGAAAAACCGAACGTTTAGCCTGTGATGATGACGAAGTTATTGAAGTGCTTGCCTTGTCTATTTCTGAACTTGAACAAAAAATTATTACCGGTGAAATCAGTGACGCAAAAACCATTGCTTGCCTTAGTAAAGCTAAATTATGTGGGCATCTCTCCTGAGTCAACGGTGCTGTGACATTCATCTTCGTTAATCCATTTAATGTAACAAAATAGAGTAAATTTCTTGCAAAGGGGTGATATAAGGCGATGAAATGTGCAGTTAATCGCTCAAGTGTTCCGTTATCCGTGAAACTTGTAGGTATATCTGGTAAAACAGCAGGGATCTTGGCTGACGAAGAAGAGCAATGAGCGAAAAAAAACAAGGGCGGCGTAGTGCCCAAGATGCCCAAAAGACTCGGTATCATATTCTTGAAATTGCTGCAGAGCTATTTTGCGAACTGGGCTATGAACGAGTTTCACTGCGTAGTATCAGCGAAAAAGCAGGAGTTTCGCACAGCTTGATTCGCCACCATTTTGGCAGTAAAGAGAAAATTTGGCACAGTATCAGTGATGGCCTCCACCTTTATATGGAGCACTACTTACGTCGAGTGATTGATGAAATCCCGAGTGCTACGCCGGCAAATGTAAAATTGTACCATTTCACTATGCGTTTATTGGCTCATGGATTAATTATCAAGCAACCGATCCAACTGATCGCGGATGCCGTTCGACAAGAAGACGCATTGTTTGACTACTTTATTGATACGTCAGGTGAACTTGAGCATCTTATCGAAAGTTTTGCTGATCAATATAATCAACAATGCCCTGACAACCCTATTAAAATTTGGGAAGTAAAATGGCAGATGATTATGTATACCCACAGCGCCGCCAGTTTAACTCCGTTTCTAAAAGAAACGTGGCGTGATGAAGATGCTGATTTAGATCAATGCCTACTCAATCATTGGCAGCTTTTCAATGAACTCATGATCCACAAATATCAAATCGCTGACGAATTTATCCTCAATCCAAACAGTGTGCAAGAATTGGTCTACGATGTGGCTTATAGCTGGGAGCAACAATGTGCCAAAATGAGAGAGGAAAACTCACCACATTGATGCCCACTTATTTTGCCCGTATTGTTTAATAAAGGTCGAGCGGTTATTTCTTACCTCGTTTAGCGTGTATTTTGAGCTTAGCTTTTAGCTTACGTTTTTCTTCTGAGCGGCTTAAACGGCGAACAGAAGAGACATCTTCCGTTGGTTCAACAAATGATGGCTCAAACCCTTTTAACCATTCTTGCGGCAAACGCTGATCCAATAACTGTTCTATCGCTTGTAGCATGGGCTCTTCGTTCGGACTCATAAACGAGATAGCCATTCCAGCGTTACCTGCACGCCCGGTTCGCCCAATTCGGTGTACATAATCTTCTGCTTTATATGGCATATCGTAGTTAACCACTTGCTCTAGTTCACAAATATCGATACCTCGTGCTGCTACATCGGTGGCAATCAATGCGCGAATTTTACCCGTTTTAAAATCATCTAGCGCTTTTTGACGCGCCCCTTGGCTCTTATCTCCATTGATTGACGCCGACTTAATACCATCCAATTTCAACTCTTGGGCCAAAGCATCACTGCCCTGCTTTGTTTTCGTAAATACCAAAACTTGCTGCCAATTTCGTGAGCCAATTAAATAAGCGAGCAACTCTCGCTTACGTTTTTTATCAACAGGATACACCATTTGTGTCACCGTCTCGGCGGTTGAATTTTCCGGTGTCACTTGAACTTCTTCGGGTTCATGTAATAAACGATAAGCCAGACTTTTCACTTTATTATCAAAAGTGGCCGAAAAAAACAGCGTTTGTCTTGCCCGGTTAAGCTTTCTGAGTATGCGCTGAATATCCGGCATAAACCCCATGTCCAACATTCGATCGGCTTCATCCAGAACCAATGTTTGTGTATTACCAAGATATAAGCTTCTAACGTGAGCATGATCGAGAAGACGTCCCGGTGTTGCGACTAAGATATCTGCACCGCCTCGTAAATGCTGTTTTTGTATATTCATGCTGGTGCCACCATAAACGGCGACGATTTTAAGCCCGCTCCCCTGAGCATAAGCCTGTAGATGATCAAAGACTTGCTGAGCTAATTCACGTGTGGGCACTAAGATTAATGCTCGAATATCTTTCGTTTCACCTCTAGACTCAACCTCAGATTGCGAGAGCTGTTGCAATAACGGTAAGCCAAATGCCGCTGTTTTTCCCGTTCCGGTCTGTGCTCCCGCCAGCAGATCTTTTCCCGCGAGGGCATGAGGAATGGCCTGCTTTTGAATTTCAGTTGGGGTATGAATCCCTAACGTTTCTAAGCGTTCAACTAAAGCGGGCGCAATCCCTAATTGCAGAAAAGTCACCGAGTGTGAAGGCATATTCATTTCCCATAAAAATAGACGCCATAGAAGCGTCAAACGATGTAAGTGGCAGATTGTATCAAATTCGAGGTCACTTGGCTTCGTCTAACCATCACCACTGGAGACAGCTAATGGCCATTGGACATCGTCTAAAAAGAGCATAATCATTGAAAGATCATCGTGTACAAAAATAAATACACTTTTGGTTTGATATTTTTACAGCAGCATTGACCCACTCCCATTATTTCTTCAAAATAGGCAAAATTTAGTGAATAAAGCCAATAGATCTGGTTGTTTTTCGCACATTACCCTTCTGTAACCACAACTATCGTACAATTATATTTACATTATGAAAAAATCTAAACTTTTAGGCAGTAGTTTGATTATTGCAGGAACCACCATTGGAGCGGGAATGCTTGCGCTTCCTTTAGCGTCTGCAGGTATCGGGTTCTCTACGTCACTTATTATTATGTTTACTTTGTGGGCGTTAATGGCGTTTACTGCGTTACTGATGGTTGAAATCCACCAGTACTCAAGTAAAGAGGCGACATTACACACTCTGGCAAAAGAAATCCTAGGATATGAAGGGAAATGGATCGCAACCTTTGCAATGCTTTTTCTCTTCTATTCCCTTTGTGCTGCCTATATTGCCGGAGGCGGTGCTCAATTTACCCACAGAGTAGCGGAATTGACAGGGTTTGAGGTTTCAGGCTCAATCGGAACATTGCTGTTTACTTTTCTCGTTGCTGCCGTGGTCACCATTGGTACCGCCACTGTTGATAAAGTCAATCGGATTCTATTTGCAGGAAAAATTATTGCCATGATTATGGTGCTGACTTTTCTTGCCCCTAACGTTACAGAATCCTACCTGCTCAGTATGCCATTAGAACAAGGGTTAGTGATTGCCTCTATTCCGGTCATTTTCACTTCTTTTGGCTTTCATGGCAGCATTCCCGCGATTGTCAATTACCTTGATGGACATACCCCATCACTTCGCAAAGCGATTGTCATTGGTTCCGCGATTCCGCTAATTATTTACGTTCTTTGGCAGTTAGCAACCTTAGGGGTTGTTAGCCAAGCCGATTTAGTTCAAAACAGCGGACTGTCGGCACTGATTCGAACCCTAGCACAAACAGCACATCAATCAGGTCTAAGTAATATGATTGGTATTTTTGCTGATTTAGCACTATTAACCTCTTTCCTTGGAGTTAGCTTAGGGTTGTTTGAATTCATGGGTGATACACTGCGTAAACCCGGCGCGACGAAAAGTCGAATTCGAGCTTCCATCGTCACTTATACTCCACCGCTGGTTTTTGCGTTGTTTTATCCACAAGGGTTTATTATGGCTCTGGGCTATGCTGCTATTGCCTTGGCCGTATTAGCCATTTTTCTTCCTATCGCCATGGTCATCAAAGTTCGTCAACAAAATACTGATGGCCAGTATTATCAAGTGTTCGGTGGCAAACCCGCTTTACTCTTTACGGGAGTGGTTGGGGTTATCATTGTGGCAGCGCAACTTCTTATCACCGTGGGTATTCTGCCTGCTTTAGGTTAATGAGCCCTCTCGTTTTACCGACCAAGTCGATGTGGTGATCACATCGACTTGGTTTCCCCTCCTATATATTGATCTATATCTCATTTCTAATATATATATACATATTCATTTCATAAATCTATGAGATATTACGCATTCTTACCTCTGCTAGCCGTATGCTTTTTGAGCTACAAAAATCAGTTACACCGGAGAAACAATGAAAGAAGTTCAATTCAGGATGATTGACCGTGTGTTCATTAAAATGTCGATCAACGATAAAATGTGGGCCATCTTTACGCTCTTTATCATCACACTTACTACTTTAGCGGGAACACTTTATTGGCAAACGATTCAAAATTTTGAAACGCAAGCTAAAATGGCAGTTGAATATAAGCTACAAGGTATTCTCAGCCAAAACGATATTATAACCATTCCAGGTTTAGAGACACGTTCTACCTTATCTGAAACCCGATATGAATACGGCCAAGCCATCGCAACAGGACGAGCCAATAATGGGCAAATCTATCGTTTAAGTGAAGACTTCTCTCTCCAAGAGAAACAAACGCGCTCTCATGCCTTCACCACTTTTTTACTTAGCTATTTGTGGCTGATTCCTTTTGCTCTATTCACTTATTGGGTCGCAACGTTTATTGGTGGAGCACTGTGGGTGCTTTACACCACAACCCAAAAAATTGCCCAAGGTGATCTCACTTCTCGATTAGGTTTTCACCCCGGACGTGATGAATTTGGCACAATTGGCTGTGCGTTAGATAACGCCATGGACACCCTCACCGAACTGGTGGTTACAGTTAAAGATAACTCCGCAACACTGAGTGAAACATCACGATCTTTTGCCAGTGAAATGAAAGAGAGCGAAACACAAATCTCTCATCAATATGCATCACTCGACTCGGTTGCAACCGCAATGGAAGAGATGACGGCTTCCGCACAAGAAGTCTCTACCATTTCTCAACAAGCCAATCAGCAGGCCAATCAAGATGCGCAACAAGTGGAAACCAGTCACCAGCGAGTTACCCAAGCAATTAATGAGATTGAGCAACTCTCACGCTTTATTGCGCAAACATCTTCATCTGTAACCACGTTAAATGAAAATGCGATTCAAATTAATGAGGTGATTACGACTATTAATGCCATTTCTGAACAGACGAATCTATTAGCATTAAATGCTGCGATTGAAGCAGCTCGTGCGGGTGAGCAAGGTCGTGGGTTTGCCGTGGTCGCCGATGAAGTACGTACGCTGGCGAGTCGAACTCAGGCGGCAACAGTCGAAATTCAATCGATGATAGAAAAATTGCAAACGGAAAGCCAACACATTGCCAAAATCACAGATCAGACGGTGAGTCAAGCGCATACCAGCAGCCAGTTAGTGACTGAAATCGGCTATGATATTGAACATATCGCAGAATCATCACGCATGATTAATGATATGAGCGTCCAGATCTCAACTTCTGCAGAAGAACAAAGTGCAGTAGCGAATGATATTGCCTCTGAATTAAGTGATATCCGCAACCAGTCTAACACCATCCGACGAGTAGCAGAGCAGTCCTCTTCAGGCATTCAGGAAATCGCTCAAGCAACACAAAATTTGAGCCAGATATTAAGCCGCTATCAAACCAATTAGAAACCAAAAAGCCAACCGATGAGGTTGGCTTTTTTCTTTGAATGACTATCTAAGCATCTGGATAACCTTGTGGGTTACGTGATTGCCAACGCCAAGTATCTTCCGTCATTTCTTGCAACGTACGTGTCGCCTGCCAACCTAATTCTTGGCGTGCTTTCGTTGGATCTGCCCAGCATTCAGCTATATCTCCGGGGCGGCGCTCCACCAACTGATAAGGGATTTCTTTCTGGCTTGCGACCTCAAAAGCTTGCACCATATCGAGCACACTATAACCTTTACCCGTCCCCAGGTTAAAAATGTGTAACCCGGCATGGTTACCCACATTACGCAGGGCCGCAATGTGTCCATCCGCTAAGTCCATAACATGGATATAGTCACGAACGCCGGTTCCATCTTTCGTTGGATAATCACTACCAAAAACAGAGAGATGCTCACGTCGCCCAACCGCAACTTGAGAAATAAAAGGCATTAAATTATTGGGAATACCTTGTGGATCTTCCCCTAATTCACCAGAAGGATGTGACCCCACTGGGTTAAAGTACCTTAATAAGGTAATGCTCCAGTCTGGGTTTGCTTTTTGAAAATCCGTCAAACACTCTTCAACCATCAGTTTACTGCGTCCATACGGGTTGGTTGCACTGGTCGGAAAAGATTCTGTAATAGGCACACTCGCTGGGTCGCCATATACCGTAGCAGAAGAACTAAAGACCAGTGATTTCACCCCGACTTCGCGCATCGCAGCCACGAGTACTAAAGTACCATTAACGTTGGTATCATAATACTCAAGTGGTTTTTGAACAGACTCACCCACAGCCTTTAAGCCCGCAAAATGGATCACCGATTCGATCTGATGCTGAGTTAAAATATCCACTAAGTGATTTTTATCCCGAATATCACCCAAAATAAATGTGGGACGAACCCCGGATACTTTTTCAATTCTATCGAGAACCGTGGATTTACTGTTATATAGGTTATCCATAATGATTGGGGTCATTCCTGCTTGAATCATTTGGATGCAGGTGTGGCTACCAATGTATCCCATCCCCCCTGTCACTAATACTTTCATTCCTAGCTACCTTAGTTGTTATTGCTGGTCAAGATTGTATCGATAAATACGCGATAGATCACGGTTCATTCCCCTCCTGTTCGTAAAAATCATCAATTACAACAATGGGAAACCTTAGAGTATATTCTATACTCTACAAAGCGTTATGGTGATCTTTTAAGATATAGCATTCAACTGTGGAAAAGACATAAGGACTCAGCTTCGTGACAATAACAAACCGCGCCATCAAACTAAACTGTGACATGGGGGAAAGCTTTGGCGTCTGGACAATGGGCGCAGACGAGCAAGTTATGCCTTATGTCGATATGGCTAATATTGCCTGCGGCTTCCATGCCTCTGACCCTCATGTCATGAGCAAAACCATTGACTTGGCCATACAAAATGATGTGATGATTGGTGCTCATCCAGGCTATCCCGATCTACAAGGATTTGGGCGCCGTTCTCTTCACTTTTCAGATGACGAAATTTGCGAACTTCTGATCTATCAAATTGGAGCACTAAAAGCCTTATGTGAAAGCAAAAATGCTGAATTAAGCTACGTAAAACCTCACGGTGCACTCTATAACGATATGATGCAAGATAAAGCTATTTTTCGGGCCATTGTCGATGCCGTTTCCTGTTTTAACGTACCGCTGATGATATTAGCCTCTTCAAATAATCAAGATTATTTAGATATAGCTGATCGTTTTGATGTTCCCCTATTGTTTGAAGCATTTGCCGATCGAACTTACCTTGCAAATGGGCAGCTCACCCCTCGTTCCATGCCAAACTCTGTCCTGACCAGCGAAGAAGCAATACTCAGCCAAGTTCAACAAATTGCTCGTTATGGAAAAGTAACCAGCGCTGATGGCTTTATTATCCCCATTGAAGCCGATACGTTATGCGTTCACGGTGATAATCCACACGCGACTCTTCTGATTGAGAAGATTCGAAATTGCTTGCTTAATTAAGATGGACTCGATTGTGAACTACACGCTTCAATCAATCTCAGAAACCAGCATATTAGTAACGTTTGAATCCCCTTTCCAGCCAAATCTATCAATACGCATAGGTCAAATAGCAGCCTATATCCATGCTGAGTTAGGTGAGTGTGTGATGAACATTACACCAGCCTATACCACCATTTTGATTGACTATTTACCCTACCGCATCACTCCGCAAGAATTTGAGCAACGATTGAGACACGGGCTGGCCCATTCCTATGACTTACCACCCGTGCCAGTAAAACCTATTGAATTGCCAGTTTATTATCACTCAGAGGTTGGCCCAGATTTGGCTTCATATCAGCAACAAGGCCTTTCTTTAACAGAACTCATCACGTTACATACTCAACACGTTTATACCGTCTGCGCCATCGGGTTTTCTCCCGGCTTCGCTTTTATGACCGACGTTCATCCCAAACTACAACGACCAAGACGAACAACACCTAGGCTATGTGTCCCCCGAGGCAGTGTGGCCATTGCCGAACAACAAACCGCGGTGTACCCCAATCATTCTCCCGGAGGATGGAACCTTATTGGTAATTGCCCGATAACCTTATTTAATCCAGAACAAGATCCTATGCTACCATGGACAATTGGCTCAAAAGTTACCTTTTATTCTATTGATCGCAAAGAATTTTTAGCTTTAGGCGGCGTGATTCAACCTCAGTTATTTCAGAGAGAGGGCAATGTATGAGCAACGCCTTCCTCACCGTCAGCAAGCCGGGTAATTTAAGCTTACTGCAAGATTTTGGCCGCTATGGGCTCAGCCATTTAGGTATTAATACCGCAGGTGCTGTTGATGAATATGCCTACAGTTGGGCAAATCATTTACTCGATAATCCAATCAATAGCCCAGTTTTAGAAATCACCTTAGGCCAAGCTGAATTTATCATTCACCACTCTTGTCAGTTGGCTATTGCTGGAGGGGATTTAGCCGCCAAATTGTCAGGACAGCCACTCACCAACTGGAGCGTATTTACCGCTCAAGCAGGAGATAGGTTGACCTTCGCACTGCCACGCAATGGGCTTAGAGCCTATCTTTCCGTTCGAGGCGGCTTCCACGTTTCCAAGCAGTTAGGCAGTGTTTCTACCGCGTGTCGACAATCCTTAGGCGGATTACAACACAATGGAATGGCGCTACAGACTGGCGAGCAGATCCATTTTTCCCCTCATTCAATCGAGAAAAGTAGACGTCAAGTCACCTTTCGTTTTCTGCCTAACTATAATTTACCCCTTAAATTGCGTGTTATCGAAAGTTACCAATTTCAGCAATTTAACCCATCAAGCTTAGATACCTTTTATCAAGGGAAGTTTCTGGTTAGCCAACATGCGGATAGAATGGGCTACCGTTTAAACGGCCCGAAGGTTATCTCTCCCACTCGCCCATTATTATCAGAAGGCATAGCCTTAGGTAGTATTCAAATTCCCCCCGATGGTCAACCAATTATCTTGTTAAATGACCGACAAACCCTAGGGGGATATCCCAAAATAGGTTGTGTAGCGAGGATTGATCTGCCCAGACTGGCGCAAGCCAAACCGGGGCAAATGGTACAGTTTGTTCGTGGCGATCTGGCAGGCTTACAACAAGTATGGTGCCAATGGGCGAAATTTTTCGGTTATTAGAGGTAGAGATTAGCTCACACCACTCCCCACCACTTTTGCGAGAGCAATGGGGTAACCTCGTTTCTTAGCTAACTGCATGGCTTTATGCTCAACTTCTTGCTCTGTTAAACTCATGCTCACCGGATGCTGTTGCTCAATCGAAGATGGCACAAATTCGGTAATGAGTTGCCACGCCGAAACGATTTTTTTGGCGGCTTCCAACGCAGAAGATCCTTTCACGATTTCAATGCGAGCATAATGATTAGCTTCAAAGGTGACATCTGCTGCTCGTAGCGACGCTTCTTCTCCCGGAATTTGCTGCGCACCAAATAACGGCGTCCCCGCCACTTCTGCATAAGTAAACTCGGGAATAAATTGACTCATATGGTCAATCGCTCGTTGTGTCCGCTTAGTTAAGCTTTCTAGCGACCAGCCTTGAGTAATTTTTTGTTCTAAGTATTGAGGCAATCGAGGTTGAGAAGAAGCCGAACTGGATGTCACTAATCCATCATTGAATAATGTAATATCCTGAGTCATACCGTGTAATTGAAACATCCCATCGGCATAAGGCGTTAATTGGGCCATGCCTTTGGGCGTCCCTCTTGGGCCATGAAAGATCACCTCAGGCCATGCTTGATGACAGCGAGGCCAATGAGAAACATAGGCAGCTTTAAACTCAACGAATCGGTGGCGAGGGTGAGTGGTTAAATCATCGACGGTTCCAGTTTCATAACCACACGCATTAATCAAATAGTCACAAACTAATGAATGTTCAATACCAGCCTGATCTCGATAAGTTAAATGCCATTGCTCATCCTTGAAAATGGCATCAACTAAAGTGCTGTGAGTGAAAACTTGGCAGTTATCTAAACGGTTTAGCGTCAACACGACACTGGCAGCCAGACGAAAGACACTCCAGCCGTATTCCTGCACCGCTATAACCGGATATTTTAATTGATCTAAATGTGCATATTGAGCAAAAGGAATGAGCCAGTCATCCATCGTTTGAGGGCAACTAGGCTGAGACTGTTTAGCTAACTGCTCCAATTCCTCTTGTTGGTAAAGGCGATAGTAGTTCTTGGGATCACCGAGAATTTGATTATTCGAATCTTCATCGACTAACCGCTGATAAGCCGTTTGTATCACCTCTAGCCGCGCAAGCAACTCTTGTGGAGAACCGGGATCAGAATGTGGAACCGCAATCACCGTTGGTCGCTGGTTTAACGTATGGGGATAAAGTCGAATGATTTCTATCGATTGACGCAATAATTCCATGCATTGAGCTAAAGAAATATCCCGATAGAGGTTGCCGCCTGCATGAAGGTGACATATCGGAGGGCCATCCACTAAGTCGGTTTTTTTTTCCAGTAAACTGACCTTTAACCCTTGTTCACTCAAATGGATAGCGGCGGTACTTCCTGCTACGCCACCACCAATAATAGCCACACTAGGGATCGATTGTGTTGATTTCATTGATACCATATTACTGCTGCTAGTCATTTACTCGTTGCTTAGTTTAAAACGTGTAAAACGTTATGAAAATCACATTTTTCACAAGGTTATTTACCAGTAAAAATACCAGCAAAAAGAAAAAACACCACTCACGATTTACTCAATAACACAATTGAAAAATCCGCTGAAAAAGACAAAAAAATGCTTGACTCATTATTGGCAAATCTTCTTTTTCTACGACTTGTGAATAAACCATCTCAGGTAAGCTTGATTGCCATTGGCTTAGCACTGAAATATGGGTTATTCACACCCTAAGTTATCCCAAAGTTTATCCACCGTTTTTGTGGATAAGTTATTAACTTACTCAATGAATTTCTAATTAAATGCTTTATTTATCGGTGTTAATAATTGACGGAGTAAACTTCCCACCACCAAGGCTAACGTTAAAAATGTCAGTAATGGTAATAGTAACCAAATGCCCCAATGCACCTGTGGGGATAACGCAAATCCCCAGTACATAATTCCGGCGACCACCGCATCGGCACCCACACCAGCAATCAATCCAGCTACCAACGCCATAACACCAAATTCAGCCCAAATAGTGGTGGTGACTCGGCGACGACTTGCTCCAAGCGTCCGATAAAGCTGTATCTCTTGCTGGCGTTGACTCAGACTGAGTCGTAATAAGGTAAAGATAAGTAATAAACCCGCGACCATCCCCAAAGCGGCTAAGATAGTCATTGCCCATACGATTTGCGTCAGTAGCTGCTGTATTTTTTCACCCATCAGTCGAATATCTATCAAACTGACGGTCGGATACTGGCGTGATAAAGAGTCCAACACGGATTGATGATCAGAATCAATCCGAAAACTCACCATCCAACTGCCAGAGAAATTCGCCATTACATCCGCACTAAAAATAAAAAAGAAGTTCGGTTTCATCTCTCGCCATTCAACTTTCCGAACGGAGTGAACAACCGCTTCTATAGGCTGACTACTGATCAAAAAAGTTAATCGGTCACCCAATGTAATACCGAGTTCATCAGCCAATTCTTGTTCAACAGAAACACCTTTTTCACCTTCCCACCGCCCAGCCACGATCGGGTTGTAACTGGGTAGCGTCTCTCCCCACGTTAAATTCAGCTCTCGACGTAACGCATTTGGCCCTTCTCCACTCTCTACTCGTGCTTGAGCTGACTGACCGTTAATGTTGGTTAAACGACCTCGAATAATTGGAAAAGCGGTTGAACGCTCAATCCCAGCATTATCTAATGCGGCTAAATAAGCCTCTTTTTCATAATTCGCTATATTAATGGCAAACGCATTAGGGGCATTATGCGGTAGCATTTTTTGCCAATCTGCTAGTAAATCGGTTCGAACTAACCACATCACCGCAAGCAACATCAAAGAAAGCGCTAACGCCCCAAACTGAAGCCCTGTTGTGACGCTAGAACGGTTAATTCGACTCAACGCTAATGTCATCGCCGTACTCAATGGCAACCAAGTGAGAATTCGAGTAACCAACAAGCTCACCACAGCCAAAATAAAAAATACCCCAAACATACCAGCAAACACCATCCATACCAGCCGATTTTGCCAATAGACGATCACCATCGGAAGTAATGGAACCAGTAACAATGCACCATTTAATAATAAGCGAGGAGGTTTTCTGACTGTTTGCATGGAATGAATTGCACTGACATTCAGCAAATATCCCAATGGTATTCCTAACGCTGGCACGGCGATTAACGTACTCGACAGTAATGACACGAGCATCGGTTTCATCCCATAAGTGGGCAATGGCTCTGGTAAAAGATCCGCCAATGGGACTCTTAAAGCATATTCCAGCAATATCCCGATCGCCCCTCCAGCCAATGCAGCCATAACAAACAGCAACAACACTTGGATGCTCAGCCAACGAGCAATCCACACCTTACTTGCGCCCAAGCTTTTTAGCATTGCAATGGTGCGTTGTCGGCTCTCCACATAATGCTGACAGGTCAACACTAACGTCGTCGCCGCCATAATAATGACAATGGCTAGCGTCAGTGAAAGATATTGTTGCGTGCGTTCAAACACTTCATTGGTTCGATTGGCTGTTTCCGTATCGCGCCATGAGTCACTGGGAGTTAATGCAACCGCATCTTTAAGCTCCCGTAAAGCACTTGGCGCAGCATTAATAAATAAACGGTATTGCACTCGGCTCCCCAGTTGTATAGCTCCTGTCTTCTCTACATCGGTTTGATGAATCAATACCGTTGGCATTTGCTGGAATGGATTAAAACTTAATCCGGGTTGATCGATAATTCGTCCACTGATGATAAAGTCAGCATCACCAACACTCATCACATCCCCGATCGCCACATCCAGTTGAGAAAATAAGCGTTCATCCAACCAGAGTTCATTCGCTGAAACCCTCTGTCGGGTATTCTGCCCATCAGAGAGCACTAGCTTACCTCGTAAAGGATACTGGCTATCGACCGCTTTTACGGTCACGAGCTGCATTCCATGTTCACTAAATGCCATGGTTGTAAAACGGGTCATCTGTGAGGTGATAAGGGAATTTTGCTCGCTCCGTTGCACTAATGTTGTAGGAATAGGGTTGGCTGACACAAAGACACTATCGGCAGTCAATGCTTCTTTTCCTTGTTTAACCACCACTTGTTCCATACGTTGTGCTAACGCCGTAAGCGCAAAAATACAAGCAATGATCAAGGTTAGAGCAATAGAAATTGGCCATAGCTGACCATGGCGAATTTCACTAAAACTCCATCCGAGAAGACGTCGATTTAACGCCAGTGAAAAAAGAGGATTCATCTTTGCTCCTCCAATAACCCTGCATGCATATAAAAACGGCGATCACAACGCGCCGCCAATCGGGAATCATGGGTGACGAGTACCAACGTTGTACCGTGCTGCTGATTGAGATCAAACAAGAGATCTATCACTTTACTTGCCGTTTCTTGATCAAGGTTGCCCGTCGGTTCATCCGCAAATAAGATCTGAGGCTCAACCATGAAGGCTCGGGCAATCGCTACACGCTGCTGCTCTCCACCAGAAAGCTGCGTAGGTGAATGATGGATTCGATGCGCCAACCCGACGGACGTTAACAACTCTTTTGCTCGTTGTTTATTTTCTGGCTCTCCCTTTAATAAACAGGGCAAGGTTACATTCTCCAACGCCGATAAGCTGGGGATCAGCAAAAAGCTTTGGAATACAAAACCGACCGAGCGACTTCGAATCGCAGCACGCGCTTCGTCATCCAATGTTGATAATGGGTGACCAAGTAGATGAACTTCACCATTACTCGGGGTATCCAATCCGGCAAGCAGCGTCATTAAAGTCGACTTCCCAGCACCAGAACTTCCGACAATCGCCACACTTTCACCAGCGTGAATAGCCAGATTAATGTCTCGAAGGATTGTCAACGACTCCTGTTTGGTGGAGACTACTTTAGATAACGATTGAACAGAAATAATAACGGAGCTTTGCATGGTGAAACGGCTTTCCTTAATGTTGATATGGTTGATTCCGACGAGCGCACTATTGTTTGCCACAAGCGTCAGTAGTAATACACTCTTAGTCTTAGGAGATAGCCTAAGTGCGGGGTATCAAATGCCCTTAGAGAAAGCTTGGCCAAATTTATTGAATCAAACATTCTCACAGCAAGCACGAGACATCACCGTTGTCAACGGAAGCATCTCGGGGGATACTACCGGAAATGGGTTAGAACGCCTCCCCGCCTTATTAGAACAACATCACCCCCAGTGGGTATTCATTACTTTAGGAGCCAATGACGGTTTACGTGGTTTTCCTCCTCATCTTATTGAGAATAACTTACGAACTATGATTACGCAGATCCAAGCCAGCAATGCCCACCCCATTATCATGCAGATCCACACCCCTCCCAATTATGGCCGGCGCTACAGTGAGGCTTTTTCAGAAATCTACCCGCGTTTAAGTGAAGAGTTATCTATCCCTCTGATCCGCTTTTTTCTTGAACAAGTGATCGTCAAACCAGAATGGATGATGGCGGATGGCCTGCACCCCACATCAGAAGCTCAACCCTGGATAGCACAATACATGGCAAAACAGCTCGCACCATTACTATAACCGCTTTCAAGGCCTTAGCCATGAATTCAAACAATAAGTGTTAAATATGGTTAACTTCTGGTTAAAAGTCTCTTGTTTAATGGTCTAGCTCAATAAACTTTACCTAGCTTTACGCTATTTTGAAGGCTCTCCCAAGTATCAATAGGTGATTTTTCATGCGCATTGAGCCGATTATCCAAGGTGTGGTTGCTCGCACCGCTCACCCTTTTGGATGTAAACAAGCCGTACTCGAACAGATTCATTACGTGAAATCAGCGAAGCCTATCTCTCACGGCCCTAAACGGGTTTTAATTCTGGGTGCCTCTTCTGGATTTGGCCTAGCTGCCAGAATCGCGCTTACCTTTGGTGGCGCGGATGCTGATACCATTGGTGTCTCTTTTGAAAAAGGTCCTTCGGAAAAAAGCGTCGGTAGCGCAGGTTTCTACAATAACGTATTTTTTAAGCAGCAAGCAGAACAGGCCGGACGCATTGCCGTCAATATCAATGGAGATGTGTTCTCAAACGAGATCAAAGAACAAGTGATTGAAGCCATTGAAACCTACTTTGAAGGTGAAGTGGACTTAGTTATTTACAGTATTGCCAGTGGCATGCGCCGCAAGCCTCAATCAGACGAATTTTGGCACTCAGTGATTAAACCCATTGGCGAGGCTGTTTCTGGGGCAACCGTTCTATTAGAAAATGATACGTGGATTGATACCACATTACCTCCTGCGACTGAGGAGGAAATTGATCACACCTTAAAAGTCATGGGCGGGGAAGATTGGGAAAGTTGGATCGATACCTTAATCAACAATGAGTCACTGGCTCAAGGTTGTAAAACCATTGCTTTTTCCTATGTCGGGCCAAAAATGACGCACCCAATTTATTTGGATGGTACATTAGGTCGAGCCAAAATTGACCTTCACCAAACCAGCCATGCACTTAACTTAAAATTGGCCAATTTTGACGGTAACGCCTATGCGACAGTATGTAAGGCATTAGTGACCAAAGCCAGTGTATTCATTCCTGCATTCACCCCATACATTCTTGCTCTTTACCGAGTGATGAAAGAAAAAGGAACCCACGAGGGCTGTATTGAACAAATGCAACGATTGTTCAGCGATAAACTGTATGCAAACGTCCCTGTGCCCGTAGATAGTGAAAGGCTATTGCGTATGGATGACTGGGAACTGAATCCTGATACTCAAACTCGTGTGCAAGAGATTATACAGCAGATGAATGCCAGCAATTTCACTGAAATAGGCGACTATCAAGGATTTAAACAAGCATTTTTAGGCCTGAATGGGTTTGGGATTGAAGGCGTAGACTACCAAGCAAATGTAGACTTATCTTCATTTATGCTATCGCGCTAAGCCGATATTCTCTCAAACCTTTCAGCCCATAATATCCTCGGGCGACTCCCTGATGGAAGTGACCTTTCGCTTCCATCAGGCCCATAAGTGCAGATAAATGCGATTCGCAAGAAGAGAATCGGCACCAATACTGTAAAAATGCCAAGCAATAAAGGCTATAAGCCTTTTCCTCATAGGTGAGATTACTTATCATGCCTTTACTCTATACGGAGCGATCCCTATAATCGCCCTCCTTTCTTTCTCTCTCTAATAAGTGAAAATCGAGATGGATTTACTAATAGCGACACTGAAAAAACTCGAAAAACAGAATTACCGCATCTATCAAAAGATCAAAGGGCAATATGACTTTACTGATTTTACTCTGTTTATCGACCATGTTCAGCCTGATCCTTACGCTTCTCCCTCTCGATTACGTGCAACTCGTGCATGGTCACTAACAGGTTTAGAGTGGATAAGAAACCAATCGCCGGCTTATCAGCAAGCAGCCCGTGACTTTATTGCAAGACGATTTGCTGAGTTAGCCAAACAAGAAAATAGTCTATCGATTGCGTTAAGTGGACAAACCGTACTAGACAGTACAGCCGTGATTTTTAATGATGATGGTATTGAGCTACGCTTTCGTATGAATTTACCCGCAGAAGGACGAGATATTCTCGCCAAAAAAGCACTCAACATTTTAACCTTTCATCTCCCTAAATTTATTCGCCGCGCCACACTTGAGCGTGAACTGGATAAAGAGGCTTTAATTCATCACTGCCAAGTTATTGAAGATCAAGAAGCCCTGCGAGATCAACTCTGCAAACAAGGGTTAGTTGCCTTTGTTGCTAATGGTAGCGTTTTACCTCGCCTAGCGGGTGACAGCGATCTCCCAATGAAAGAAGCCGTTCCCTTTCAGACGCCACAAAACCTACAAGTGACCTTATCAACCCCTAATCAAGGACCGATTACTGGAATGGGGATTCCTAAAGGCATCACCTTAATTGTAGGGGGAGGGTTTCACGGAAAATCGACGTTGTTAACCGCATTAGAACGTTCGATCTACAATCATATTCCGGGCGATGGCCGTGAACGTGTTGTCATCGATCGACAAGCGATGAAAATACGAGCAGAAGAAGGTCGCTGCGTCCATAACCTTAATTTATCTAATTATATTAACCATCTTCCTATGGGTAAAAATACCCATGATTTCAGTACACAAGATGCCTCAGGTTCGACTTCTCAAGCCGCTTGGTTACAAGAGTCTATTGAAGCCGGAGCAAAAACCTTACTGATTGATGAAGATACCTCCGCCACCAACTTTATGATCCGTGATGAAAGAATGCAGGCTCTGGTGAGCAAAGGAGATGAACCCATCACTCCGCTCGTTGATCGTATTGGTCAACTTCGAGACGAATTAGGAACCTCAACACTGATCGTGATGGGCGGCTCTGGTGATTACCTTGATATCGCAGATACCGTCATTCAAATGCATGACTATCAAGCCATTGATGTGACAGAAAAAGCAAAAGCGGTCATAGAACAACACCCAACGTTACGACGTAACGAATGTGAAACGCCATTAGCCGTCTTTACACCAAGACACCTTAATCGCAACGCATTACAAAAGTTGTTGGTTGATGGGAAATTCCGCGTTTCAGCAAAAGGAAAAGGCTCACTCCGTTTTGGGAAAGAGTTCACTGATATTTCTGCTCTTGAACAATTGGAGTCTGCCTCCGAAATTAATGCTATTGGCTGGTTATGGTTTCAACTCGCTCAACAACCGGGATGGTCAACCAACCCTACCTTGGAAATGGAAAACTTGCTCGATGGGGAATGGTACACAAAGATGCCTAACCAAGGCGACCTTGCTAAACCACGCATTCTTGATGCCATGGCTGCCTTAAACCGTTTACGGAAAGCCCAATTTAAAGGATAAAGACTCGTTATTGCCTTACGTCACCAATATAGCCGTATGGATATTAAGGCTCTTGGCGTAAAACGTTCCATGCCGCACATAAAATTCGAAACCGCTCTGCGTTACCGTTATCCCGATCTGGGTGCCAGCGCAGAGCGAGTTTCCGCCAAGTTTTCCGGATTTCAAACGAAGAAGCCTCTTCTGTCAGTTCAAATAGGCGCAGAGCTTTAGCACGATCCAACGTTTTGATATTTTCCCCACCAACAAAACGTTGATACCGAGTCCAAAACTCATTCAATAAACGTCGAACCTCCCCTTCACTGGCTTCATAGTGTTCCCAACGGGTGTAATAGTCTCGTAACGGATCATCTGCATCAATCACGTGCTGCGCATGACGAAATATCGGTCGTAAAGCTATATCCATCGCTTCAACTTGCAACCAACTTTTGGGGTACAGCATCTCTTGTAATTGATAAAGGGCATTCATAATCAAAAAATTACGCTTAAAGAGATCCTTATCCGCTGCCGCATCCAAAGTTGGCATTAACGCTTGTTCACTCAAATGTGCTGCCAAAGTGTGTACCTTCCAGCCAGAAGGCTGACGTTTTAGCACTTCTAGAATAGGCCATAATAATGGATTTTCCATGTACGATTGAAAGGTCGTACTCAATGCTTGTGTATTTGACATGCGATACCCATAATTTCCTTCATGATGTTCATTCAAAGCTAAAGCAAAGGATTTGTCGAGCCCCATTCCAACCAGATTGTCAGTTTTTGAACTAGACTCCGCTTCTCAAGCCTCTTATCAGAAAAAACTGAGCTAAAAGCTCTCTTGAAGTTCATCGTAGGATCAGAGTAAGATACCAATCGAACGCTGTTCACAATTAATAATGAATAATGAATAATTAATCATTAATGTTGATGAGGGAATAAAAACCGTTATGATGCTTTCTAAACCCATTGCTTTATTGACTTTTGCCTATCTCCCTATCTTTCTTTTCTCTGCGATAGCTCCAACCTCACATGCAGTATGGGTTGCTGAGATTTTACCTGCCGTATTAATTCTATCAGGACTATGGTGGATTTCTTATTACCATACCTTAAGCAAAACAGCCTATCTACTTGCCTTCCTATGGCTTGCACTTCATACGATTGGAGCTAAATACACGTTTGCTGAAGTGCCATTTGATTGGTTTAACCAACTCATAGGTTCCTCTCGTAATCATTTTGATCGAGTGGCACACTTTGCTATCGGTTTATACGCTTATCCCATCGCAGAGTTATTGCTACGCAAAAAGCTGAGCAACCGTATGATCGCCACTTTGTTTGCACTGTTTTCCATTATGAGTGTTGCAGCAGGCTATGAAATTGTGGAATGGTGGTACGCCGAGCTGGCCGGTGGAGAAGAAGGTTTGGCCTTTTTAGGATCACAAGGCGATATTTGGGATGCACAAAAAGATATGCTGTGCGATACCTTAGGAGGTATCACGGCATTAATGATTCTAAATTGGCAATGCTACCGATCCCCTAAACGATTTACCAATTAAGGGAAGATTAACAAGATTTGTGCAATCCGCTCGCCTGAGTATGCAGAGAGATCCAAGATAAATAAGGGTCAAAACCTTCGGTGATCGGGATCTGCACAATTTGTGGAACTTGATAGCGGTGTAAGCGAACAATCTCTTGTTCTAATTCCGCATAACAAGCCTCTCGCGTTTTTATAATCAGCAAGATTTCGTCATCACAACAGATGCCCCCATTCCAGCGATAATGGCTTTGAATCGGTAGGGTTTGGATACAGGCCGCTAAATATTTAGACAATAGGGCCTGAATCATTAACTGAGCATTTTCTAGCCGGTTGGTCGTTGTCAATACCATACAAAAGCTTTGATTACTCATTACTACCTCATTAGCAATTCGTCTTAAAATAGGTGCCCCATCAACTCATCTAGGTGACTTAATAAGTGAACATTGGGGTGATTAAAATGATTCAGTGGGCTTAATGGTTGAAGCTGAAAAGTCATCACACCAGCATTGACTCCCGCTTTAACCCCTTTCGCTGTATCATCCACATAGACGCATTCTTCAAGCGGAAACCCCATGTTCATGGCACAGTAACGAATAAGATCCGGCTCTGGTTTCCAGCTATTTGCTTCAAAAGCGGAAAAAATTTTACCTTCAAAACGATCCGCTAGCCCTGCTCGGGAAAGAGAACCCACAATTTTTTCATAAGGCGCATTAGAAGCAACACAATATTCAATATTATGCATTTCAAGTTGCTCTAATAAAGATTCACTACCAGGCATCGGTTTCAATTGTGTCATAAAAATAGACTCAAGCACTTGTCGATAACGAATTTCTAGTAGATCAAGATCCGCGCTCATTCCCGCTAATTCTAGTGTATCTGCCAAGATATCGGCAATTTTTCCACCGGAAAAATGCTGAGCTACATCATGTAGTGTTAGTTGTGCGCCTAATTCATTGAATACTTGAACAAGAGCCATGCAACATAAACGCTCGCTATCGACTAAAGTCCCCTCGCAATCAAATATCACGCAGCTAAACTTTGTTTTCTTCATATACGACTCCCCCTGTTATCAAAGAGTGTATACGGATAGATGCATAACAAAATGATGCAGTTAACAGAATGACGTAAGATGATACGGCCAAAGCTCATATCTTCAGGCTATGTCACTCTTCTTGAGTATTAGCCTACAGCCTACGATTCAATATAGATAGTGCCATTAAATGAATGCCCCTCCATCCATTTATCAACTACCGCACAAGCAAAATCATCAGGCTTTCCGAAAACTACCGCATCATGAATAACAATATCGGAAATTAACAAACTTTGTTCATATTCAGTCAACAAAGCGGCAGCGACAGGTTGTGTATCAACAAAACCTAGAAATAAAGAACAAGGCGCTGAATAAATGATTTGGGTAAAAAATTCCACCAGCAATGCTTGTTGTTCTTCTTGTGGGCAACGCGAAGCCTGCAATAGTGCGAACATAATTGTCAAACGATGAAAATCAACCAAATAAATGCTATCTAAATTAATGTGGTGTTGCGCATTAAACATTAATGGTGTGACACTCTGCTGAGTATTGAGTGATAAATAGAGATCTCGCCCTTTAATACTCTCAGGCGTAGGAAATAAAACATCAACGTGATGACAAAGCCATGCGTTTTTTTTATCTACAATAGCTTGCATGTCAAGCTCAAAAGCGTGGGTCATAGTGGTACTTCTTAGTATGAAAACGATACATCGATAATGAGCCCTTCATCATCAACATGGATCGAGGTTGAAACTATATTAACACAATTCTCTCCTGCCTTTCTTATTCATTACTGCTATCATCAATCCAATTCAGAGAACGGAATTTCAACGAGTATCAATATGAAAAAAATCGCATTAACCCTTGGTCTGTCTGCATTGCTAGTAGGATGTGATAATAATGAAGTGGGCGATGTATCCCTTGGTTTATTCACCATGAAAGACATTAAGATCGCTTCTCTAGATGATCCGATTGTCACGGGGGTCACTTGTCATATTGCTTCCATTGAAGCAAATTTAAGCTTAGCCGATCCTAGTGATAGCTCGATATCTTGTCGGCAAACAGGAGAAATCACGCCTGAGATGATTGCTCAGATTGATAAAAGTAAATCCGGTGACGTCGTATTTAAGCAATCAAAAAGTATTTTTTTCAAGTCAATGAAAGTTCGTCGTATCTACGACTCTGAAAATCAGACTCTGCTCTATTTATCCTATTCCACCAAAGAAACCTCTGGCAGCTTTAAGCACAGCCTATCAACCGTACCATTGTGGGGGACAAAGGCCTATCAAAATACAAGCGCGACGCCACAAAACTAAGTCAAACTGCGTCTGCCATCGGGAGGAATATTGTTTGAAATTGATTCATTGAGCCTAGTTTTACTTGGCGTTATAGTAGGTTACCTATGATGATGGTAAAACCCGGTGTATTAATATGTTATTAACACAAGGCTCCTCAACAAAAAACAAAACGCCCTTTCTTGAGTATCAACAGCAGCGTTTAATACATATTTTTGACCTATTCAGTGAAGGTATTTTTCACATGGGGATGGATAAAAATATGACTTTTTATAATCCTCATTTTTACCAACAGTTTGGGTTTTACCGTTCAACAATCACCTATCAAGAATGGTTAGCTATCGTACACCCGCTCGATAGAGCAAAACTTGAGCAGCGAGTGGAACAACATTTAGGGCAAGAATCTCGTGTAACTACAGAATACCGAGTCAAACGAGAAGATGGACAGTACCTCTGGATTCAGGGTACCGCAGTAACAAAGACGGACAAAAATGAACGATTTCTAGTCGGGTGCCATCGAGATATTTCTGAACAAAAGAAAATGACTTCTTTTCTACATCAAGCTGCCTTTTACGATGCCGCTTCAGGTATGGCCAACACAACTAAATTGCTACGTGACATCAACGACATTAAACAGCAGTCTACCTCACCTGAAGCCACGCTAGTGTATATTCAAATTGAGGACATAAAATCCTACCTCAATCAATATGGTTCCGATGTTATTCAACACATTCTTCATCATATGAATCAAGCTCTCAGTGCATTAATTAACAATAACTCTATTATTTATCGAGTGCGAACTGACGACTTTGCTATTTTACTGCTCTCACCAAAGAGCCAAGAACAACTTCAAGCGTTATGCCAAACAATTATTGAACGTTATGCAAAATCGGCACAAGAGCAAGGGCATCTTTTTGGCGATAAAATGAATATTGGGGTTTATCCTCATTTTTCTCTCGAAGAAGATGCGGTTCAAATCCTTAATATTGCATCACGTACCTGCCAATATGCAGGAGAGAAGAGCTGTACTCATATTGAGATTTATAGTGGCCAAACTCAACAAGCCGTAGACCGGTTTTTCTTTATTGAGCGAGGATTAAAAGAGGCCTTGTATCAACATTCTCTTTCGGTCAAGTTTCAACCCATCATTGATGCTCTGACAGGTAAGGTCGCCAGTTTTGAAGCGCTCGTTCGGTGGCGATCACAAGAGTTTGGTGAAATCTACCCCGACGAATTTATTCCCTTAGCTGAAAAAAAAGGGTTAATTACTGAGCTGGGATATCAAGTATTTGAACAAGCCTGCCAATTTATTAGTCAGTACCACACCATTCATGGTGTGACAACTCGAGTTAATATTAATGTCTCTGTTTTACAACTTTTAAACAGTAACTTTCCCTCGAATATTAAAATGATGGCTGACGAAGCGGGGGTTCCCCCTCAATCGATTGTGTTGGAGCTGACGGAAACAGTGATTTTAGATGGTAACCGACATGCGATTAGCCAACTAAACACGCTCAGTGAAATGGGATTTCAATTATCATTAGATGACTTTGGCGCGGGCTTAAGTTCCATCTACAGCTTTTTCGACCTCCCCCTCAATCAGATCAAAATTGATCGAACAATGGCATTAAAAATACTGATAAATCCCATCTCAGAAGAATACCTCGGCTTTATTATTAAACTGTGCCATTCCAAAAAGATGGCAGTGGTCATTGAAGGAATAGAAAATGCCCAAATGCATGAGAAGTTTTACCAAATGGGCGTTGATTACTTACAAGGTTACTGGTTTTCTAAGCCTTTATCTTTTGCAACGGCAAGCCGTTATACTCTGCTTTCTACACCGCCAATAGCCTAGGCACATTACCCCAAACCAAGAAAGAAAATGAAGACTACCCCCTCCACTGCTAGACGAGTCAGCAGAAGAGGGGTCAAAGAAAGCTCGCCGCATTTCATCCGTAACAATATAGTTGGCAGCAACATTTCCATCTAATACATCATTGACCCACGTTCGATAATCATAAATTTCTGTAAATACAGAAGTGACCTTCGAATGATTAAAACCTTCCCCACATGTACTTGGCCCAAAGCTTGTTATACCAACCTGTACGAACTGACCGCTATTGTCCCAATAGACAGGCCCTCCAGAGTCTCCTTGACATGTACCATTGTCTAACGTCCGAGCTGGATTCACACCACTAAAGCAAAGCTGTTTATCCGTTACGGATATATCACGTTGGCAAGTCGCAGTTGAAACATAATCAATAGTAGTGGCTAACAATTTCTGCTCATCGTCCAAACCAGATTGGGTATTGCCATGCCCTACTGCTTCGAAAAAATATGAATTTTCATCATTATCGATACCATCAGCACCTAAGCGATATGCTGTGTTATCAGGTAATTTAACTTTTCCCGCCAGATTCATGGGGTGAGCTAGCCGAATAATCGCAATATCATTTGCCCACAAAGCCTCTGAGGAATCGATATACTTAGGATGATAAAAAAACTCAGCGCCACGCACGATCTCAATATTTCCATTAGGAAAGGCTGATTCATCATTCGTTTGCGCCGCAGAGGTAAAGAGCAAAACATGGGTGTTTAATTGCCCACTACCATCAAAAAGGCAGTGAGCGGCCGTAAGAATATGGCTCTCATCTAGCATGGTTCCGCCACAGAAACTGCCGACACCATAGACTCCATCATATTCAATGCGATCATAAAATAAGCTAACAAAGGAGGGATACTGAATCAGGGTTGTTGGAGTGCCATTAACAATATAGGGCGAAATCGCCCATTCGGCAAAGGCATAAGAAGGCAAAAAAGACACCGAAAGTAGAGTCGAAAGCATCCATTTATTCATAAAAGCAACCAATTAATCCATAAGTTAATAATATTATGCATCAATACAAAGCATGGCGCTTGAACTTTTATGCTTAAAATAAATACTTTCTATCGTTAACCGCGAACATAGCGTTGTGGAACAAAGGGCATTTTTTCGACCCGCATGGCTAACCGCTTTCCTCGAACCTCAGCAAAAACCTCTGCCCCCAAAATGGCAAGATCACTTTGTACATAGGCCATAGAAATCGGTTTTTCAGCCGTAGGACCAACGGTTCCACTGGTAACAATTCCAACCTGGTTTCCTTTAGCATCGAAAAGTTCTGTCCCTTCTCGAACAGGAGCTTTCGTTACTCCAACCAACCCAACACGTTTACGATCAACCGTTTTGGTTTCAATTTGGCTTAGAATCATTTCTGCGCCAGGAAAGCCCCCTTCTCGATCTCCTCCTTTACGGCGTACCGGAGAAATCGCCCACAGTAAACTCGCTTCGACAGGTGTCGTCGTTTCGTTCAAATCATGACCATATAAACAAAGCCCGCACTCTAAACGCAGTGAGTCTCGAGCACCAAGCCCTACCCATTCCACTTCTTCAACTTCAGCCAGCATCGCTGCAAAACTTGCCGCTTGCTCTGCGGGTAGCGAGATTTCAAAACCATCTTCTCCCGTATAACCACTACGACTCACAATGCAGTCAATACCATTGATCTCCATTTGCTGAATATCCATAAAAATCAAATCATGTACTTTAGGCTGCCATCGAGCGAGAACTTCCGCTGCAGCAGGGCCTTGCAATGCTAGCAATGCTCGCTCCTCCACAACGTCTAGAATCACATCACTGGGTAAATGAGCTCGTAGGTGGTCAATATCTTGTTGCTTACACGCAGCATTGACGACTAAAAATAAATAGTCACCCATATTAGCCACCATTAAATCATCCAGAATTCCCCCTTGATCATTAGTAAATAAAGCATAACGCTGTTTACCAACGGGGAGATCTAGAATATCGACTGGGGTTAACCTTTCCAGTGCGGCCGCAGCATGTTCCCCATGTAGACGCAGTTGCCCCATATGGGACACATCAAATAACCCCGCCGCTTGGCGTGTATGTATATGCTCTTTCTTAACACCTAAAGAATATTGGACGGGCATATCATACCCAGCGAAAGGGACCATTTTGGCTCCCATCGCTAAATGAAGAGCATGTAAAGGGGTCATTAAAAGATCCGGGGAAGTCTGCTGCTGAGTCATTGTCATCTCCATGAATTTCGATTCAAGATAAAAGCCGCCAGCAAGCACTATCATTGCTCGCTAAGTCTAAATTTCCAATAGTAAACAAAATGCGCTAATTTTTGATTATCAACAACGATCTCGTACTATTACCCATCATATTTAACACCAAGATCACATTTCAGTCAGGATTAGAATCGAGGTTTAGACCGCCTTTCACAACATCATGAACAATAAATCCACTATTGGAAATCTAGGCTATTTTGCCGTTACCCATAAAATCAAGGCATCTTGTTCACTGCTAGAAACCAGCATATGTCCCATCGTGGCATCGTAATAAACGCTGTCACCCAAAAAGAGCGATACGGGTTCATAAAACTCACTGTAGAAAATGACTTCGCCTTCTAAAATCAGCAAAAACTCCTCACCATCATGACGGATCCAATCTCGATAATCCTCAAAATTACGAGCCCGAACCCGGCTTTTAAATGGCATCATTTTTTTATTAGAGAGTTGAGTTGAGAGCAATTCATGTTCATAAGTTTGCGTTGGATGAGGTTTACCTTGCCCGTGTCGAGTAATATCCCGCCGACCTGTCGCTATAATTTTCTTTGGTGGTTCAAAAAGTTGCGGCATGTCAATTTGTAATCCATGTGCTAATTTTTGCATAGCTTGAAAGGTGGGGGAAATTTGTTCATTCTCAATTTTACTGAGTGTTGAGCGAGCCAGCCCCGTACGTTGACTCGCCTCCTCCAACGTAATACCTAACTGGGTTCGAATGGTTTTAATTCTCTGCCCAAATTTTAATGGGGTAACATGGTTCTCTACCTCCTCACTGACCTGTTTGGCTATAGTCATCGAGGGGTATTCATCAGGAATATCATCGCTCATTGTGTATTGGGCTTCTTATTCAGCATTAATGTTCATTTTTACATTGTGCATTAAGAATTCAAATAAGGTGGAATCATGCCTATAAAACGTGCTTTCTGTAACAAAAAAATCACTAATGTTTCCTATAGGAAATTTTTTAATTGAACGTCTATAAATGGCGGAGTATGTTATTAATTTGTAGCAATTGAGCTTCCTGTCGATTTAGTGATCGATGGCGCAAACATTTTCACCTAGCTGTTACAAACTCGTGGCTGTTTAGGTGTCAATCGTTCAAAAATAGAGAATATCATTCCTCTCTATTCGTTGATCATTCAATCATCTTTTGGAGAATAAACATATGGATAAAGCACTGAAGTTTACAGATAGCCACGAGTGGGTGCGTGATAATGGTGATGGGACCGCCACTATAGGTATTTCAGAACATGCCCAAGATATGCTAGGAGATGTCGTTTTTGTTGAGTTACCTGAAATAGAGAGTGAATACGATGCAGGAGATAATTTTTCTCTAGTTGAATCGGTTAAAGCAGCCTCCGATATTTATGCTCCGGTCTCCGGCATCATTCTCGAAGTGAATGATGAACTTTCTGATAGCCCAGAGTTGATTAATGAATCCCCCTATGATGCAGGCTGGATCGTCAAAATTAAACTGTCTGACCCGGTTGAGCTCGATGATCTAAAAGATGCAGACGAGTATCTTCGCTCTATAGAAGAAGAGTAATCAAGGATAAAGCTACCTTTTCTCACCGGTAGCTTTAACTATCACAGGCTTGAAGTATCAGCATTAATTCAATGAACTTCATTTCTTGTTGTGATTGTAAAAGGTAAAGGAAAATGACTGAACTGCTTCAAAGCCTAGAAACAAAAAATGAATTTATCGCTCGCCATAATGGTCCTAGCAAGGCGGAACAAGCCAAAATGCTCGCTTTCGTTCAAGCAAAAAACCTTGAGAACCTTATTGAACAGACCGTTCCTAAAAATATTCGTTTAGAAGCACCATTACTCCTTCCCGATCCAAAAGGTGAGGCTGAGATGTTGGCCCATCTCAAACGTTTTGCTAAGCAAAATCAGCTCAAACGAACTTTCATTGGCCAAGGTTACTATAATACCTTCACCCCTAGCGTCATTTTACGTAACGTGTTCGAAAATCCGGGCTGGTATACCGCTTACACTCCCTATCAGCCTGAAATATCTCAAGGTCGGTTAGAGTCATTACTTAACTTTCAGCAAATGATCATGGATTTAACGGGCATGGATATTGCCAACGCCTCATTATTGGATGAAGCCACTGCGGCAGCAGAAGCCATGGCTCTGTGTCATCGAGCAGGGAAAAACAAGAATAATACCTTTTTTGTCGCGGATGATGTCCACCCACAAACCATAGAGGTGGTGAAAACACGAGCCTCTTTCCTTGGGTTTGAGGTACGAGTAGGCCCACTTGAGGAACTCACTCAACAACCTGTTTTTGGCGCACTCCTACAAAATCCTAGTACAACAGGAGCGGTGTACGATTT
This sequence comes from Vibrio cincinnatiensis, assembly GCF_022113815.1. Taxonomy (GTDB): domain Bacteria; phylum Pseudomonadota; class Gammaproteobacteria; order Enterobacterales; family Vibrionaceae; genus Vibrio; species Vibrio cincinnatiensis_A. The sequence continues at coordinate 419,620 of NZ_SGOM01000001.1, read as the reverse complement.
AACGGAGATCATTACTCAAGCCCATCATCAAAATACCTTAGTCACGGTTGCCACTGATTTGCTGGCTTGCACGCTGATCAAACCTGCGGGAGAAATGGGGGCAGATGTCGTGATTGGTTCTGCACAGCGATTCGGTGTTCCTATCGGTTACGGCGGCCCTCATGCTGCATTTATGGCAACTCGTGAAGCCTATAAACGTACTATGCCAGGCCGTGTTATTGGCGTCTCAATTGATAGTAAAGGTAACCGTGCACTTCGCATGGCCATGCAAACTCGAGAGCAACATATTCGGCGAGAAAAAGCCACCTCCAATATTTGTACTGCGCAAGCTCTATTAGCCAACATGGCCGCTTTTTATGCCGTCTATCATGGGCCAAAGGGACTCAAAAAAATTGCGCGCAGAACTCATCATTACACCGCGATTCTTGCTGCTGGCTTAACACAAGCGGGTTATGAATTAGCACACCATACTTTTTTTGACACCTTAACCATCAAAACCGGCAACACCACAGAAAAGCACTATCAACAAGCCCTAAAAACCAATATCAATTTACGAAAATGGCCAAACCAGTTGGGTATCAGTTTTGATGAAACAACGACCTTAAAGGATATTGATGTGTTATTCTCTCTGTTTGGAATAGAAACATCCATTTATGATCTCTCCACTCAAATTGCGAATCATGAATTAGCCGCTATCCCTTATTCATGTCAACGAAGCTCTCGCTATCTGACTCACCCTGTATTTAATACCTATCACAGTGAAACACAGATGATGCGTTACCTAAAACAGTTAGAAAATAAGGACTTTTCTTTAACCCATGGCATGATCCCACTAGGTAGCTGCACGATGAAATTAAATGCAGCGGCGGAAATGATCCCCGTTACTTGGCCAGAATTTGCATCTTTACACCCCTTCGTTCCTAAAGAACAAGCGCTTGGATACACAGCTTTAGCGGAGGATCTCAAGCAGAAACTGTGTGAAATCACGGGCTATGATGCCTTTTCTTTACAACCCAATTCAGGTGCATCTGGCGAATATGCAGGGCTAATTGCCATCCAACGTTATCATCAAAGCCGCGGAGAAGGGCATCGCAATGTATGCTTAATTCCAAGCTCTGCCCATGGAACCAACCCAGCAACGGCATCCATGCTTTCAATGAAAGTCGTCGTTGTTCAGTGTGATAATCTCGGTAATATCGATTTGCATGACCTTTCTGAAAAGATCAACAAACACCGCGAACATCTCTCCGCCATTATGATTACCTATCCGTCGACCCATGGCGTTTATGAAGAACACGTTCGGCAAGTGTGCGAACAGGTTCATGCAGCGGGTGGGCAAGTGTACTTAGATGGAGCCAATATGAATGCTCAGGTGGGTTTAACCTCTCCAGGTTTTATAGGCTCTGACGTCTCTCACCTTAACTTGCATAAAACTTTCTGCATTCCTCATGGCGGCGGTGGCCCTGGGGTCGGGCCTATCGGAGTAAAATCTCACTTAGCTCCTTTCCTACCCGGCCATGTTGAACAAGGTGTTGATGGAGAACAATTTGCAGTATCCGCCGCTGATTTAGGAAGTGCTTCTATTCTCCCAATCTCTTGGGCTTACATTACCATGATGGGAACCAAAGGACTTCAACAAGCTTCTAAACTCGCCATATTAAATGCCAACTACATAATGGAACGCTTACGCCCTCACTACCCTATTCTGTATCGAGGAACACACGGCCGAGTCGCCCATGAATGTATTGTCGATATTCGTCCAATTAAAGAACAAACTGGCATAAGTGAAGAAGATATAGCCAAACGCCTCATGGATTATGGTTTTCATGCACCAACTATGTCTTTTCCTGTTGCGGGGACACTCATGATTGAACCAACGGAATCTGAATGCCTTACTGAACTTGAGCGCTTTTGTGACGCCATGATTGCGATTCGAGAAGAAATTAGGCAAGTAGAACTTGGGTATTGGTCAATCACGGACAATCCACTGGTTAATGCTCCGCATACGCTGGTTGATTTAGCACTCGATGAATGGCCACACATATACTCTAGAGAGCAAGCCTGCTTTCCTTCGCCTTACGTAAAAGCGAATAAATATTGGCCAACGGTAAACCGAGTGGATAATGTATACGGCGATCGCAACCTGATTTGTTCTTGCCAAAGTATCGATCATTATCTGGAATAAAAGTTCCTGGTGATTTGCTTAGCACACAGAAGGTGAACCATGAGTTCACCTTCACTACATTGATTAGCAAAATTTCCTTGAGATTATCTTGGTTTCCCATGGATTAACTGCGACAATGTGCTGTCAATCCATTTAAGATAATCACCATGAAATTGTTAGTTAGAAACCTTGCTCGCACGACAACAGAACATGAGTTACGAGTGCTCTTTTCCGATTTTGGCCAAGTCACGGAATGCACATTAGTCCTTGACCAAGAAACCGGACTCTCAAAAGGCTTCGCCTTTGTTACTATGCCCAATGATGAAGAAGCAAAGTCGGCCATCACAGCCCTTAACTTAACCCTGTTTGCGAAAAGTAAAATTCGCGTAAAAAAAACTGATTAATCTTTAAGTAGAACGGGAGTCTCTCGTTCTACCCCCTCTATATCACCCGTTAGATCAAATAGTTAATCTCTATATCCTTGCTTTGTATCACCATATAGATGCATATCTCTAAATAATTAAAAATAATCCTAGCTATTTAAATCACTCCGTGTATAGTAGCTATCGGCTCTTAAAGAAGAGTTGTTAATGTAAATTCAGTGTAAGTTTAGTGTTATACAAGTCACGAAATCTTTCGTTATACCTGTGTCAACTGCACCTAGATCGACCATTCAGCTTATCTCGGCCAAAAACTCATTCAATTAACACTTAAGATATTTAGAGGTGACTATGTCTGGTAAAATGACTGGTACAGTAAAATGGTTCAACGAAACTAAAGGCTTTGGCTTCATTTCTCAAGACAACGGTGGTAAAGATGTATTCGTACACTTCAACTCTATCGTTTCAGAAGGCTTCAAAACTTTAGCTGAAGGTCAAAAAGTGAGCTTCAACGTTGAAGAAGGCAAAAAAGGCCCACAAGCGACTCAAGTAACCGCTCTGTAAGCATTAAACGCCAATAATTCCCAAACGCAGTGCTGAGGCACTGCGTTTTACTTTTATTCTAAGATGCTAATTTCATCCCAATAATCCCTAATGCAATCAACCCTAAGCTCACAGCTTTAACCAGACTAAATGGTTCCCCCAAAAAGATTTGGCCAACGAGCGCTGTTCCAACAACACCGATTCCAACCCATATACTATACGCCAATCCAAGTGGCAAAGTTTTCAACGATAAGCCCAGTAAAACAAAACTTACCACTAAGCAAGCTAATGTAATCATTGAAGGAATAGGCTTACTAAACCCTTCTGTATATTTAAGGCCTGTTGCCCAAGCGACCTCACTCAAACCAGCAATAAAAAGAAGAACCCAAGCCATCACTATGCCCCTATCTATCAATATGGGGCCGTCCCCGAAATGGAAATAGAGCGGTAAGGTCGTCCTTACTTCTTACGGTTTGGCAGAGTAACAAAAAACCTCCTCTTACCCAAGTTTTATCAAAGACAATTGAATATAGGTTGATTTGTGTCAGCTCAATGTCATCCAATTTAAGCTAACATGAACAGAAGTTAACACTGAATGATAAAGAAACAGCAGAATTATCCTACAAAAAGTTACGATTAACCTCCCATTCACCTCTAACATCCTCTTTTCCCACAAAACAAATGTAAGAATATATTACAAATAAAATCCATCATTTATTTTGATAATTTCACAAAAACACACAATTCATGCCAATATCTTGATGTGTAGATAATAATATTATTTTTTTAACCAATTGAAATATAACAACATTATTATATTTTTAAAAATTCATCGATCACGGAGAACTAGAAAAAAAACACATATAACGAATGGAAACATCACATAATGTAAGATAAGAAAACAAAAAAACAACACATATTTCTTTTCGGATTTTTTCGTTACATATAAAAACATTTCGAGTAGGAGATTTCTGAAGTATTATTTTCATCGAAAAATAAGTCCCTATGGAAAGAAGACTAGAATCGCTAAAATGAAAAGCATAAATAATATAGAATATATCAACAATACGGATATTCACGAACCATATATTAAACCCATCTTTAATAATAAGCATGAACTAACTGGTGGCGAAATAGTCATTAATACTTTTTCAAAAGAAAAGCGTTTAATTTCTTTGAGCCAAATGGCCAATATAGAAAATTGTAGTAATGATAGCTTCATCACTACAAAAAATTTTCTTGAGTCTATTATATATAACTTCATCACCCCTCATGATGTGAGTGAGTTTAACTTATACATTAATATTAATGAGCTTTTCCTAGCTTGCAGCAAACTAAAAGAATGCTTATATGGATTTTGTAGCATATTGACTAAACGAGACAAGAACCTCGTTATCTCCTTGGTTATTAATGATAAAAGCACTTTTGCTAATGGATGTGCTCCGTATGGAAAAGTACTACGGCTTTTCCGTCAACTTGGAGTAAAAATTTGCATTAGAAGCTATACAGGTGACGTATCTAATTTACATTATCTGAGTCAATATAATATTGATTCGATTGTAATAGATAGGAAGTTCATCAGTGCATTGATTGATAACAATGAGAAACAAATAAGGCTAAAAAACATCGTTAGCATGGCTGAAGAGAATAAGATAAAAATCGTAATAAATGGTATCGATACTATTTTACAATATGCGATCACATCTAAATATCGAAAAGCTTATTTTCAAGGAAAATTACTGTGTAAAGCAATGTCATTAGAATATTTTAAGTTACAAGTTTTTGAACGTAACTTAAAAGTTGTTTAATACAATAACTACCCTCAATGAAGGGAATCCCTAAAAATAAATACTATAAATGAGGACAGTACAATGTCGAACATATTAGGCATGATTTTAGCCGGCGGAGAAGGTTCCCGCTTAATGCCCCTAACTAGTACAAGAACAAAACCTGCCGTTCCTTTTGCAGGAAGTTATCGTCTGATTGACTTTGCATTAAATAATTTTATTAACTCAGATTTAATGCGCGTTTATGTACTTACGCAATTTAAATCACAATCACTCTCCCAACATATGAAAAAAGGTTGGAACCTTTCCAGCATTACTGGGCATTTTATTGATGCCATTCCTGCTCAGATGCGTGATGGGAAACGTTGGTATGAGGGAACGGCGGATGCTATCTATCAGAACATCCGCTTTATTGAGCTGCAACGTCCCGATCATGTCTGCATTTTTGGCTCTGATCATATCTATAAGATGGATATTCGCCAGATGTTGGATTTTCACAAAAGAAATGCTGCGAGTTTGACCGTCTCTGCAATTCGAATGCCTATCTCGCAAGCCTCTCAATTTGGTGTGATTGAAGTAGACGAAAACTATAAGATGATCGGCTTTGAAGAAAAACCTGCTCATCCTAAATCCATCCCTGGAGAACCAGATTGGGCACTAGTGTCAATGGGTAACTATATCTTTGAGACAGAAACGCTATGTAATGAGCTAAGAACCGATGCAAATAATGAACAATCTTCGCATGATTTTGGCAAAGACATCATTCCAACCTTATACCCAAGCGGTAATGTTTATGTCTATGATTTTGCAACGAATATCATTGCAGGGGAACATTCATCCTGTTACTGGCGAGATGTCGGTACGATCGGTTCTTACTGGCAATCACAAATGGATTTGTTAGCCAAAGATCCGCTCTTTTCGCTGTATAACCCACGCTGGCCAATACACACTTACTATCCGCCGCTTTCACCAGCAACATTTGTAGACGTAGGCAATAACAAAGTAGAAGTTACTGACAGTATGATTTCAGGTGGTAGTTATATTCAGGGTTCAAAAATCCATAAGTCGATTTTAGGCTACCGTACCAATATTGCTGAAGGCTCAATGGTTAATGAGTCCATTATTCTAGGTGATGTTAAAATTGGTGCTGGTTGCATAATTAACAAAGCCGTTATTGATAAAAATGTTGAGATTGCACCGGGGACAATTATTGGTGAAGATTTGGAACTCGATAGACAACGTTTTACCGTTTCAGAAGAAGGTATTGTTGTCATAGCAAAAGGATCGCGAGTCGGATTCTAACCATAAAATGGGTGGGAATATACCCACCCATTTTGTTATGAGCATCGAGACCAAGGTATTCGATAAAGTAGTAATGCTCCTAATAATAAAGTACACCCCACCACTTTGTTAAACGGCATGTCTTCCTGGTAAATCCAAACGCTGAATAACAATGTCCACACCGGCTCCAACAACATTACGATAGCGGCATTAGAAGGATGTGTATTTTTTTGCCCAATGGTTTGCATTAAATAACGCAAGCTGGTTGCCAACAACACACTGAATGCAAACCACTTCCATGTGACTAAGCTAATCGTCTTCGGCCAAGCTTCAAAGAAAACCGACAATATTAACCCTAAGCAACCCGCCATCAACAACTGTAATGTAGTTAGTAGCATGCTTGGTAACGTCGCTGAATATTGACTATTAAAATTAAAATGCAAAGCCAGTCCAAAAGCAGCAATAAGAAACCATAGCTGATTGGGAGCGATGTGCCATGCACCATTCCAAGAGAGTAAGAATAGCCCACAAACAGCCATCGGTAATGAAATCCAAAATGATCGATTAGGCTTCAGCCCAAATAAAGGCCATGCCAACAGTGGAACAAACAGCATAGATAGGCTCATGATGAACGCCCCTTCCCCCAACGTTGGGCTGATTGAAATCGCATATATCCAACAAAAAATTGAACCGCCCAAGAAGAAACCGACACCCATCGCACGAAAACAGTCCTGCCATGTCGCTTGTTTAAAAGCAGAAAAACAAAAAGGAGCCAAAATGAATGCCGCAGTAATAATGCGTAAGCCAATGAAACCAAATGGAGGTAAGCCTTCGATCGCTTGCTTTGAAAACACCCATCCGGCCGCCGCAAGCACAGTTGTAATGATCAAAATTAGTTCAGCACGTAAATGAACAAACATAGTAAAGGTCTGAGCCTTCTTTTAGTTAGGGAAAGTGAATTGTGCGACAATTCTCTCGGCAGCACCACTCTTCGCTCAAGTTTGTTTATTCGTTATCATCTCGATAATGCATTATGACTATCTAAAAATAATAACAAAATAAGACCATTCAACTAAGAACCACCAAGAAAAACAGAATAAAAAATCAATAAAAATGCTTTATCCCGGTTTTATCCTATTTCAAATAGACAATAAAACAGTGTATTTAACTAGTTAGTCAAAATGATCATATAGTCTATTTATGGTAGCTTAACCAGAATTAAGATTTAAATATGGTTTAAATTTAAGTGAAAGAATCTATAAACGTGCCAAATTGCAGCACTACGAATAATTCATCAACGTGGAATACACATGATACGTATTGGACACTGAGCTTATTTGGTACTGCCGTTGGCGCTGGGATTCTTTTTCTACCGATCAATTTAGGATTAGGGGGATTTTGGCCTTTAGTGATCTTAGCGGTTCTTGCCTACCCTATGACCTATTTTTCCCATCGAGGCTTGGCTCGCTTTGTGCTCTCTTCTCAGCATAGCCAAGGAGATTTTACCGATGTTATTCAAGAGCATTTTGGCGTAAAAGCCGGACGAACCATCTCTTGGCTCTATTTCTTATCCATTTTTCCTATTTTACTGATTTACGGAGTTGGTTTAACCAATACGGTTGAGAGCTTTCTTGTTCACCAAGCTGCCATTACTCCGCCGCCTCGCACTTTGCTTTCTGGGCTTTTAGTGTTAATTCTCTTCTCTATTATGCTCGGTGGAGAAAGAATAATGCTGCGCACTTTTGCAGTGATGGTCTATCCTTTAGCCGCAATCTTGCTCATCTTATCAATTTACTTAATTCCACGTTGGAACCTACCTTCTCTAGCACTGCCAGAGTTGACTAAATTTACTCAAACCTTATGGTTAGCAATTCCAGTAGTTGTCTTTTCATTTAGCCATGCTGCTGCCATATCAAGCTTTTCACATACACAACGTCGCCACTATCAAAGGCGAGCACTGATAAAATCAGAGCAAATTCTAAAACGAACCAGTTTATTACTTATTGCCTTCGTCTTATTTTTTGTCTTCTCGTGTATTTTTACGCTTTCACCAGAGCAATTAGTCGAAGCGAAAGAACAGAATGTATCCATTCTCTCCTACCTTGCTAATGTTACACATAACCCATTGATTGGCACATTGGGCCCATTCGTTGCCTTTATTGCGATCACTTCTTCTTTTTTAGGGCATTTTCTTGGCGCAAGAGAGAGCCTCAATGGATTAATCACTAAGCACACCCCTCTTTCTTACCCGATTGCAGATAAAATCGGCATTGTATTTCTCTTTTTTACGATTTGGTTAACAGCCATCCTAAACCCGAGCATTCTTGGAATGATGGAAGCACTATCTGGCCCAATAATTGCCGTAATTCTGTTCATCATGCCAATGGTCGCCGTATACAAAGTGTCGTTTTTACATATTTATAAAAAGAATATCAGTACCTATTTCATTTTTGTTAGTGGTGTACTGGCTGTTTCCGCCCTACTTTTTCGGCTATTCAATTAGTAACCCGCCGAAACTCCCCCCCCCCCACACAAATAAAGCCAACCCCAAAATATAACTAGGGTGGATTGGATTAGAAAATATATGGCATAGACCGTGTTGACGAATAATTAACCAAGTTCTACCTTATTATGTAGTCTTGATCACATTCGGAGGTCTATCAATGAAACGTACTAGCCCCAGTTATCGTCTTCAAATGATCAAAGAAGTCGCTAACCGCCACCAATCCCCTGCCACAGATCCTATGGCCAACTATATTCAAACTCTTCTTAGCACAAACAGTGCTCATTCAGCACAAAAACAAGAGAAAAAGCGTGCCTTTTCTGGCCTCCATTTTGATGAGCACGCTGGAGGATGGGTAAGCGATCGTTGGGTATCAAAATAATTCATTTTGTGGGTCATCACATTCAACATTAAGTGAGTGTTCAACTTTATTAGCCCGTTTTTTACGCTGATAACGTTGACGACAAAGATGAATTACATGCAATTGCTGAGCAGGGGTCATTTCTAGCCACGTAAAACGTTCTTCTCTTTTACGCATGCAACCTTGGCAATACCCCTTATCATCGACAGCACATATGCCAATACACGGACTCGGAATGTGGAAAAACTCTAACTGCTCCATAGAGGCTCCTTATCGTTTCCTATCGGCTAATTGACGGTGGTGAATACTCGCCAATGCATTAAAAATTCTATGACTCTACGCTGACAAAAACAGTGTTTTATTAATTATACTAGCAACGTTTTCCATATTGGGAGTATTGATAAATGAAGCTTAGTTCAAAAAACTTATTAGCGGCAATGGCACTACCTATCCTTGTGACTGCATGTGTAAGTAACGGTGATCAAGTACAAGTCACTGCGGACGATTTACAACACCATAATTGGCAGTTAACGCATATTGATGGCCAAGAATGGGTGAAGAGCGAGCATTATGATGCACCTCGTCTTGAAATCGGTGAAAAAATGATGGCAAGTGGTAATGCCGGTTGCAACAACTTTTTTGGTCAAGCTGAACTAAAAAATAACCAGTTCCGTATTGAAAAAATGGGCATGACCATGAAAATGTGTATTGGTGATGTGATGGATACTGAACAAGCGGTTTCCCAATCACTCTCTGATTGGAACGATGTTACGGTTTCAGAAAATACATTAACATTAAAAAATGATGTTCATACACTCACCTTTACTCTAAGTGATTGGGTCCAATAAGATTAAGTAAGATGGCAGCTTATGCTGCCATTTCTCATTCTCTCTCTCATCTTACTGTTCCAATATTCAGATATCAGTTACATTATCGATAAGATTTTTTCCCATTTTTCATCCATAATAAGTGATAAATCATTACGTTAATTAGGATAATTATGAGAAAGCTGATCATATTCGGTCTCACTTGCCTGCTCTCATTTTTTACTCAAGCACAAGCTTGGCAAGAAGTTGTTGAAGACGCTAAAGGACAAACCGTCTACTTCCATGCATGGGGCGGGAGCCAAGAAGTGAATCAGTACCTCCGCTGGGCGGCACAGCAACTCAAGGCTCAATATGGAATAAACCTTGTTCACGTCAAAGTGACCGATATTGCAGAAACAACCAGTCGATTAATTGCGGAAAAAACTGCAGGACAAAATGACTTAGGAAGTGTCGATTTAGTCTGGATCAATGGGGCTAACTTTAAGTCTCTGAAATCTAATCAACTATTATATGGGCCTTTTGTTCAACAACTTCCAAACTGGCAGTTGGTCGATCACACGCTTCCCGTTTATGAAGATTTTTCAGAACCTACTGAAGGTTTAGAAGCGCCGTGGGGAGTTGGGCAGCTCGTTTTTATTCATAACTATCAATTATTGAATAATCCGCCACAAAGCTTTGCTGAGTTATTAAGTTATGCAAAAGCCTTTCCTTATCGAATCACTTACCCTCGCCCACCTGAGTTTCATGGTGTCAGTTTTCTAAAAGCCCTATTAATCGAACTAACCCAAAATGATCCATCACTCGCTTTACCTGTTGATGAAGCCTCTTTCCCTATCATCACTAAACCGCTATGGGATTATCTGGATACACTCCATACCGTTGCATGGCGTAGTGGAAAACAATTTCCTTCCGGTTCTGCAGAAATGGTTCAATTGTTAGATGACGGACAGATTGATCTCGCCCTAACGTTTAACCCCAATGCCGTCTATTCCGCACAAGCATCAGGAAAATTATCGACTAAGACAAAAAGTTACGCGATGAAAATGGGGGCTCTGACCAATATTCACTTTTTAGCCATTCCTTGGAATGCCAGCGCTCAATCTGGCTCACTCGTTACTATCAATTTTTTACTCAGTGCTAAAGCTCAATCTCGTAAAGGTGACTTAACTCTCTGGGGAGATCCTAGTGTTATCCAACCTCAATACCTCACAGATACAACACATCATTCACAGCGTTTTCCCTCTATCGCTGAACCACATCCTAGCTGGCAAACTGCGCTCGCGGAAGCATGGCAGAAACGTTATGGCTTAGCAAAGTAGTCGCTATTGATGTTTTTACGCTTTGGTTTTTTAACCATTCTTTTGATTTGCATCGCGCCTATCATTCCCGGAATTCTCGGGTTGGTAAGTTCCGCTTTTTCTTATATTCCGGCCTTAGAGCTTCATCAAGTTAACCTATCAGGTTTTATTGAACTTACAGATTGGGCTGGGATATCTCATTCATTATGGCTATCGACAAGCTCTGCTTTACTGAGCACTTACCTTGCATTAACCATAAGCTTTGCTATTTTATCGACCTTCTGGAACCAAAAACGCTGGTACCACGTTGAAAATTTGCTCTCGATTTTACTGGCTTTCCCTCATGTCGCATTTGCCATTGGTTTTGCGTTTCTGTTTTCTCCAACGGGGATTGCCGCTCGACTTATGCACGCCATCACGGATAACTTTCTGAGTACTCAAAATAGCACGTGGTTGGTTCATGATCCGTATGCATTGGGGCTAACCCTTGCGCTCACCTTTAAAGAGGTGCCATTTCTGCTTTTCATGAGCCTGCCCGTTTTACAACAGTTAAACGTGTCTTCAGTACTTGCGACAGGTAGCTCATTGGGCTATTCACCACAACAAACCTGGCAAAAGCTTATCTTTCCTCAATGGTTGAGCAAAATGCGCTTTCCTCTTTTTGCCGTCATTTGTTATGGCACCTCAGTAGTCGATATGAGCTTAATTTTAGGACCCAATACACCACCAACCTTTGCTGTACTGGTCTGGCAGTGGTTTTCTGATCCTGATTTACAACGATTACCACGTGCGGCAGCAGGGGCCATGTTATTAATGTTTACTGCGACAGGAATGTTGGGTGTCATCACCATCATCGAATATTTCATGCTCCGGATTTATCGCCGCTGGATGTGGTCTGGGCGGCATGCACACGGGTTAGCAGGTAAACTGCTATTAGGACTATTGGCTAGTGCTTTCCTGCTCATGGTTCCACTCATGTTGATCTGGAGTTTGACTCAACGCTGGCCATTTCCCTCGCTCTGGCCGCAAAAATTCAGTTTGCAGTTTTGGCAGTTAGAGTGGCCAGCTCTAGCACCTACCCTCTATAACAGTATTGAGATAGCCTTTATCAGTGGTAGCTTAGCACTGATTTCTGCACTCCTTGTTCATGAATACCGTTTAAAGGCTAAGCATGCACTGCCTACCTACATTTTGTTACTACCATTATTAATTCCACCGATTTCATTATTGTTTGGCTTGCAAATAGTCACTTTGTTCTTTTCCGTACACAGTTATTGGCTATGGACGATCTGGGGACATCTGTTTTTTGCTTTTCCTTTTGTTTACCTCGCCTTAGCTGGACCGTGGAAAAGCTACCCAAACAACTACAACAAAATAGCTGAGAGCCTTGGCAAGGCATCGTGGCAGATCTTTTGGCAAATTAAAATGCCACTTCTTCTTCCGGCTATCGGTTATGCTTGGGCCGTCGGAGTGAGTGTCAGCTTGGCACAATATTTACCAACATTGATGCTCGGAGCCGGACGAATCACCACCATCACTACGGAAGCGGTCGCCCTATCCAGTGGTTTTGACCGACGAGTGATCGCCATTTATGCATTGTGGCAAACACTGCTGCCCTTTATCTTTTTCTTACTCGCCATTGTGGTCAGTCGGTTTTATTCATACCAACGACATGTTAAGCCTTACAGAAGTGAAATGTTATGAGTTTTTATCTGCATCATTTATCTCTCCATCATCGTACTGGTGAAGCACTGTTAGAATCATTTAACCTGAGCATATCCATAGGGGAGATCGTCAGCCTTATGGGCCCTAGTGGCTGTGGGAAATCGACATTACTCAACCTCATCGCAGGTCATCTTGATTCTGCTTTCACTTTTTCGGGAGAGATAATGCTCGATGGATGTCGCTTAAACTCTCTCCCTCCTTACCAACGGAACGTTGGATTACTATTTCAAGACGACTTACTGTTTCCTCATCTACGTATATGGGAAAATTTAGCCTTTGCACTCCCTAACACGATAAAAGGTCAACAAAGAAAAGAAGCGGCATTACACGCACTGGCAGACGTCTCATTAACCTCTTTAGCGAATGCTTTTCCTCAGCAAATCTCTGGTGGGCAAAAAGCAAGAATCAGTTTACTGCGTATGCTGCTGGCAAAACCTAAGCTAGCCTTGCTTGATGAACCATTTAGTAAACTGGATAAAACTCTGCGTTATCAATTTCGTGACTGGGTATTTGAACAACTGCATCACTCGCAAATTCCAGCCTTAATGGTGACGCATGATGAGGAAGATGTGCTTCACTGTGATCACATGATTCATTGGCCTAAGGAGATACCTCATGCTTGATCGCTACACTGTTCCTGCCATTCGGTGGCCACTCTCTAAACTCGCGCACGTTCTAGACTCCATCAATATCACTGCCAATCAAGTAACATTATTTGGCTTTGTCCTAGGGTGTTTAAGCCTACCAGCATTGGTTCTTGAGCAGTATTTATTGGCGTTATTATTGATTCTAGCAAACCGGATTTGTGATGGGCTGGATGGGGCAGTTGCTCGGATACAAGGCTTAACCGATGCGGGAGGTTTTTTAGATATTAGCCTCGATTTTCTTTTCTATGCGCTGATTCCTTTTGGCTTTGTCCTCGCCAACCCAGAAAATAATGCTGTTGCTGGCGCGTTTTTGATTTTTTCATTTATCGGTACAGGCAGTAGCTTCCTTGCTTTTGCTATCATGGCCAGCAAACGAGACATCACAAACCCAAGCTATCCACATAAATCTCTCTATTATATGGGTGGGTTAACGGAAGGAACGGAAACTATCGTCTGTTTTGTGCTGTTTTGCTTGTTTCCTGACGCGTTTTCCTTAATCGCTTATCTATTTGGCTTTGCCTGCTGGTTAACCACCCTAACTCGCTTATATTCTGGTTATCATACTCTGGTTCAAGCCTCAGCCAATGAAGGGAAATGTCCCCATTAACTAAAGACCAGTGCTTTTAATGCAGCTTCATTATCAATGTCGGCAAACTCTGACGGATTTTCTAATCGGTATTGAAAGTTCAGTTGTGGCGCTTCTTGTTTCATTCCATCAATTAAAAAATCACAGCTAACCATAGGGGAATTGACACACGCAAGCACTTGCCCTTGCTCAGCCAATAACTCAGGCAAGCGACGTAATATGCGCTGATAGTCTTTTGTTAGTGCAAAACTGCCTTTTTGAAACGAGGGTGGATCGATAATGATCAAATCATAAGGACCTGAATGAGTGATTTTCCGCCACGATTTAAAAATATCGTACCCCAAGAAGTCTACCTGATTTAAATTGTGCCCATTTAGCTTATGATTCTCCCGACCTTTGGCCAGTGAGCCTCTCGCCATATCAACATTGACGACTTTATCCGCTCCACCTTCAAGCGCTGCAACAGAAAAACCGCACGTATAAGCAAAGAGATTTAATACCGTTTTCTGCTTAGCTTGAGAGCGAACCCACTCTCGACCTAAACGCATATCCAAGAACAACCCCATATTTTGGTTAGTTCCAACGGTCAACTGATACGATAAACCGTTTTCCTGCACAATAGGATGCGAATCTAACTCACCGATAATCACTTGTGAAGGTGCACCATTGGCATAACGGTGCTGTAATAAAACGCACTTCCCAGCTTTCTCTTGCCACAATGGGGAATCAGTCAATGCCTCTAAGCCTTGAGTTAAAGCCTGTAAGTACTCCATATCCACTTCTTTGTACAATGTCACCACCAATTGGCCTTGTAACCAGTCTGCAGTTAGTTGCTCTAATCCTGGCCATTGACGACCTCGCCCATGAAACAAACGGCGAACTTCATTGGGCGTCTTTTCCAGTTGTTGATGTAATTCTGTAAAAAATTCTTTTAATGCAGTGATATTCATAAATTATTCATTAGATAGTGAAGGCCAAATCAATAACCAAGGTGTCAGCCAAGAATCAATGCCTTGACTCACTGAAGGATGGTTCCATTTCTCACCGAGGCGATCATGTTGTCTGGGATCGCAGACAAATTCGAAACGCTCCTCTTGGTAAGAAAAACGCAGAGCAAACGCATGTAAATACCCTCGATCGGCTTGGCTACTGGGACTATAGATAGGATCGCCAATAATTGCTGAACCCATCGATTTTAAAGCCACTCGAATTTGATGGGTTTTACCTGTATGCGGTTTACACAAAAATAATCGCTCACCCGGTTGCGCAGGCAAAGAGAAAAACTGTGTGCGGGCTGGATTTTCCTGCGAAGTTAATAATTTCCAACTCGCCCGACGTGACCGTTGCATATCACCACTGATCAAGCCCTGTTTTTTTTTCGGTTTACTGCTACCTATCGCTAAATAAAATTTTTCCACCGTTCGCTGAGCAAACGCAAGCGAAAGTAATCGAGCCGCTTCAGGATTACGAGCCAATAATAAAAGCCCTGATGTCATTTTATCTAGGCGATGAACCAAATAGAGTTGATGATCTCCACTCTGTTTAGCGACTTCTTGTAGCAACATCACCTCACCATCATCTTTATGAACAGAGACATTGGGATGCTTAATGATCACTAAAAAATCATGATGTGTGTAGAGAATGTCAAACATGATGCTCTCTCAAATAGGCCGCATTATACAGAAATCTCCCTCTCCGTCCTCAATAAATAAAGAGGAGATAAAACGGTAAAACCGCCCCAAAAGGCGGCTTTACCGTTTTTATTAAGCGAATAGCACGACTTACGCAAAGAAAACCATCAACATTAAGGCTGGGCAAACAATACGAACGTAAAGCGGCCAGATTTTCCAAAACCAGCTATGTTCAATTTCTGGATAACCTTGCTTTAACTCTGTCAAAATCTGGTTACGATTCCAAATCCACCCTACGATAAGAGTAATTAATAACGCAATAATTGGTTGAGAGTAAACGGTCGTAACCTGAATCACTAAACCAAATAGACTTGAGAAATTAAAGACCACCACACCTGAAACCAATGTCACTAAACCGCCTATCCATAACACTGCAGTAGTCCGAGTTTGTTGCAACTCTTCGATAGCGCACGCCACGGGAACTTCCAACATAGAGATAGAGGATGTCAGCGCCGCAATAATCATTAATAGAAAAAAGACTAAACCAATAAGAGCGCCAACCGTCCCCATAGTTTCAAACATGGCGGGTAATACGGTAAAAACTAACGTATCTGAATTAAGTAACTCACCAGATGGCGAGAAGATTTCAACCCCATTATGCTTAGCGACAAACATGGCAGGCAAAATCATTAACCCAGCAATAAAAGCCACACCTGTATCCAGCAATGCAACTTGAGCGGCAGTTTTGGGTAAATTGGCTTCTTTTTTTAGATAAGAGCCATAGGTGGTCATCACGCAAACACCTAAAGAAAGTGAAAAGAAGGCTTGCCCCATTGCACTTACCACTAATTGTGGGCTCAGATGTGAAAGGTCTGGAACCAAATACATCTTCAGACCATCCCATGCACCTTCTTGCGTAAAGATATAGGCCGTCAGTAAACCAAAAAGAATAAATAATAGAGGCATTAAGCGTGTTGACCACTTTTCAATACCATTGGCTACCCCATTTCTGACCACAACCATGGTCAGAATCATAAAGGCCACCATCAAAATCAAATTGCGTTCCGTCGTAAAGCTGGTTAGCCAATGGCTAGCCGTTTTCATCCCAATTAAATCAAAGCCGCTACCAAGCAATGAACCGACCAACCAGCCCGCAACTATGGCGTAAAAGCTTAAGATCAAAGAGACAACGATCATACCGACAATACCTAAGAGGATTGCCCCTACCTTTCCTTGTGGCCATACTGCTCGAAACGAACGAATCGGGTTGGATTGCCCATAACGACCAATCGTTAACTCGGCCACTAACATAGGAAATGCCAGTAAAAAGACCATCAGTAAATAAACAATCAGAAATACCGCGCCACCATTGCTGGCTGCCTGCGTAGGGAATCCCCATACATTGCCAAGCCCGACCGCGGAGCCCGCAGCGGCCATGATAAAACCAAATCGTGAAGAGAATTGGCCTCGAGAACTACTCGCCATTGTCTTTATACCACTAGATTGTATTAATGCTTACAGTGCAGACTTAACTGTATATATATCTGTACAGTTATAAAAAAACCAAGTCACACCAAGAGGGGTAGCAAGTAGAACAGTTTAAGCATAAAATTGGAAGCCCAGACTTATTAATTTTGAGGCTTACCACGCCTTTTGTAGATTATCTGATGCTTTTATCAGCGAATATGTTTTATATTCGTCTTAGAATGTTCGAATTAAACCAGTTTTATGCGTTTTCTGTTTCATATCCAACTCTCCCCCTTTCTTATCTGATGCTTTCCCTTTACTATCCAGACTGACAATCATAGGTATCAATGTGGATATGGATAAGATTTATCATTTTTTAACCCTCGCAGGCATTGCAATCTATTGGCTATTGGTTGCGGGGATTACTTTACGTGTGGTCTTAAAACGTAGAGCTGTGAGTGTTTCTCTCGCTTGGTTAATGGTGATTTACATTCTCCCCATCGTCGGAATTTTATGTTACTTCCTGTTTGGTGAACTTAATTTAGGTCGCAAGCGAGCTGAACGCGCAAAAGAAATGTTTAAGCCATTTGGCGAATGGTTCCTCAACCTGAATGATTGCCAAGCCCATTTACCCGAAACGATGGGTGCTCATATCTATAAAATCGATAAACTCTGTAACCACCGAATGGGCATTCCTGCGCTTAGTGGCAATACTTTATCACTGCAAAACTCCCCCCATGAAATTTTGCATTCCATCATTGAGGATATCGAGCAAGCTCAACACAACATCCGCATGGAATTTTACATCTGGTATCCAGGGGGGTTGGCGGATGCCGTAGGCTCAGCGTTAATTCAAGCAGCTAAACGAGGCGTGGATGTTAAATTGTTACTCGATTCAGCTGGCAGCCCTCGTTTTTTCCGCAGCCACTGGTATCAAATGATGCGTACCGCAGGGATTCATGTGGTGCAAGCATTAGAAGTCAGTCCTTGGCGTATCTTTTTACGTCGGTTAGATTTGCGTCAACATAGAAAAATTATCGTCATTGACGATACCATTGCCTATACCGGCTCGATGAATATGGTTGATCCCGCTTTTTTTAAACAAGATTCGGGCGTCGGTCAGTGGGTCGATATTATGGTGCGCATTTCCGGGCCAACCGTGAATGTTTTATCTGCGATTCATTGTTGGGACTGGGAAGTTGAAACAGGGGCTCGTATGCTACCCAACATCCCAGAGTGCCAATTGGATGTGAACATCCCACAGCATCCTGTACAAGTTGTGCCTTCTGGGCCGGGAATGCCTGAAAATCTGATTTCCCAAGTATTGACCTTAGCGATCAATCAAGCGAATGAATCGGTTCGTATTACGACTCCCTATTTTGTTCCTAGTGCTGATCTGCTAGCAACATTAAAGATGACCGCACAGCGTGGCGTGAAAGTTGAATTGATCATCCCGCAAAAAAATGACTCATTTATGGTGCAATGGGCCTCACGAGCATTTTACGGAGAACTGCTTCAAGCTGGCGTGATAATTCATGAGTTTCATGGGGGGTTATTACATACCAAATCGGTTGTGATAGACCGACAGTTCTGTTTAGTCGGTACCGTTAACCTAGACATGCGGAGTTTATGGCTCAACTTTGAGGTGACTTTAGCCGTTGATGATGAAGAATTTACTCAGCAACTCTACTGGCAGCAAGAAAACTACATTAAACAGTCGCAAGAAGTGAGCTATTCCCTTTGGGAAACACGCTCACTCGGCCATCGCTTTCTAGAACGACTTTTTTACCTATTCAACCCATTACTTTAATCCCTAAGGCACTCTATTGAAGCAAATTATGACTTGGGGGTTGCATTGACCTACACCTCCATGTTTTAAATAACTTCTTCATCATTCAGACAAGGATAATTCATGTCAGAAGGCAAAAAGACTCAGCTTGTCACGGCTGGGCGCAATAAGAAATGGA
Organism: Vibrio cincinnatiensis; assembly: GCF_022113815.1. GTDB lineage: Bacteria > Pseudomonadota > Gammaproteobacteria > Enterobacterales > Vibrionaceae > Vibrio > Vibrio cincinnatiensis_A. Next base: position 400,453 of record NZ_SGOM01000001.1, on the reverse strand, counting down.
CGCAAGGTACCGTTAACCCGCCTGTACAGCGAGCCTCAACCGTTGTATTTGATAGTGTCGCCGAAAAACATCATGCTACCGTAAACCGAGCAAATAAGACGCTGTTTTATGGCCGCAGAGGAACCACCACTCATTTTGCTTTCCAAGAAGCGATGACCGATATTGAAGGCGGAGCCGGCTGTGCGCTCTACCCTTGTGGGGCTGCGGCCATCAGTAATACTCTTCTTTCTTTTGTTCAGTCTGGTGATCACTTATTAATGGTCGATACCTGCTATGAACCGACACGTGATTTCTGTAATACCATCTTGAAAAAATTTGGGGTGGAAACGACCTATTATGACCCCATGATTGGAGAAGGTATTCGTGCATTAATCCAGCCGAACACTAAAGTACTATTTACTGAATCCCCCGGCTCCATCACGATGGAAGTGCAAGATATTCCGACCTTAGCGCGAATTGCTCATGAACACAGTATCATCGTTATGATGGATAATACTTGGGCTGCTGGGGTTAACTTTTCAGCCTTAAAATATGGCGTGGATATTTCGATTCAAGCAGCAACAAAATACATCGTCGGACACTCCGATGTGATGCTGGGTACCGCTGTAGCTAAAGCCCCCTTCTGGGATCAACTCCGTGAGCAGAGTTACTTAATGGGCCAATGTATTTCGCCCGATGATGCTTACTTAGCCCTACGCGGGTTAAGAACTTTAGATGTTCGATTACGCCAACATGAACAGAGCAGCCTAAAAATCGCACAGTGGCTAGCACAGCATCCACTGGTTGATCATGTTCGTCATCCTGCACTAGAGGATTGCCCTGGGCATGAATATTTTCAGCGAGATTTTACTGGTGGTAATGGTTTATTTTCTGTGGTGTTAAAAACAAGTCATCCACGAGCAACAACAGCACTACTCGATGGTATGCAGCACTTTAGTATGGGTTATTCTTGGGGGGGCTTTGAAAGCCTGATTTTAGCCAATGAGCCGAAAAGCTTTGACAGCCTACGGACAGTGGCTAAGCCCAATTTTACAGGAACGCTCATTCGTTTACACATTGGATTAGAAGAGATCGATGACTTAATCGCGGATCTAGATCAGGGCTTAGCTCGTTATCAAGCCGTTTTGACCGAATAAAATTATTTATCGATAATGCAGAAAGAAAGAGCTCCTATGGCATATAAAATGCCCTCGGGTGGCTCATGGTATTCATCCAGTAAGAGCGCTAACGCGCTCTTAGTTATTTAGCGATGAGGGCAATGCAACAAATGATCATTGACCATCCCTACCGCCTGCATAAAAGCATAGCAAATCGTTGGGCCAACAAATTTAAACCCATGTTGCTTTAAGTATTTACTCATTGCCTGAGACTCTGTACTCACACTAGGAATTTGTTCCCCATCCTGCCACTGATTTAAAATTGGGGCTCCACCAACAAATGACCACAATGCCTGGCTTAAAGATCCATATTCTGCTTGCAATGCCAGCGCTGCTCGCGCATTAGAAAAAACAGAACTAATTTTCCCTCGATGTTTCACCACATCAAATTGAGAAATAATAGCATCAATACATGAATCATCCCGACTGGCCAAAAGCGTGAGGTCATAATCCGAAAATGCTTGCCGATATCCTTCTCGTTTCTTAAGGATGGTAAGCCAACTGAGCCCTGCTTGTGCCCCTTCCAGCGTTAAAAACTCAAACAAAGTACGGTCATCATAAACGGGTTTTCCCCACTCCGTATCATGATAAATACGGTCCAGTGGGTGCGTAATCGTCCATGCACAGATCACAGGTTGATTCATTAGAAACCCTCTATTTTTTATCCATTACAATTGGTTAAACCGGCGATGAACAGTAAAAGTTTCTGAAGTAACATAAGCCTCTATCACTCGCACCTTCTGTTCAACCTGATTTAAATCCGTCTCTAAAGTGGCAAGAATACGCTGTGCACTTTCTCCTTGCATCCAAGCCTTATCTTTCAAAGTATGTGAACGCATCGAGCGCAACTCATCACTATATTGAGGTGGCTGTTTTTCTAGCATCAAAGAAAGGGCGATGTAAGCGATCAAAACCAAAGCAAAACCACCTAGTAACGCAACCGTAATGGCAAGAATGCGCACGAGCCACACCTCCACCCCAAAAAAGTTAGCAAAACCGGCGCAAACACCGGTGAGTTTACCATTGACCGGATCCCGGTACAGTTCACGATGATTCATACTATCCTCTCCACGTCGGGGCTTCTTTATCCAGAATTTTCTCTAATGTCTCTACCCGCTGTTGTAGTCCTTTCGCTTGTTCTGATAGGGTTTGTAATTGTTGGTATTCTTCCTCAGACAAACCACTGTCTACTTTTCGTTTACTCCGATAATGCAACAGTAACCATAAGGGGGCAACAAAGATAAGAAAAACCACCAAAGGTCCCGCGATAAAAAATGAGGCCATCATTTATTCCTATTCAACCGGATGTTCGATTGCATCCATAATCCTGTCAGAGCTGACTGCTCTCTGAATAATGTTATTCTGATTTTAGCTGCTGCTTGAGCTTTGCCAATTCCTGGTCGATTTCATCCTGAGCTTGTAATTTTGCAAACTCTTGATCTAATGAACGACCTATATTTGACTGCGCATAAAGATCCGCTTCTGCTTCCAATTCGTCGATTTTCCTTGAATATTGAGCAAACTTTGCCAAGGCTTCATCACTACGATTGGTATGCAAATGCCGTTGTACACTACGGCGGTTATTGGCCGTTTGACTACGAATAGCTAAAGCTTGCTGCTTCGCCCGCGTCTCTGTCATTTTACTTTCCAGTTTAGCAATTTCACCCGTCAGTTTTTCAATCGTCTCGCTAACTAAACTTTGCTCGCTGTGTAAACTTTGTAAAATATGCTGTAATTTTTGTTTTTCGATCAACGCTGCACGGGCCAAGTCTTCTCGTTGTTTGGTTAAAGCTAACGTGGCTTTTTCTTGCCAGTCAGCCAATTGCCTTTCAATGGTCTCTATTTTACGTTCTAACTCTTTTTTATCTGCCATTGCTTTCGCAGAATTGGTTCTCACCTCAACTAAGGTGTCTTCCATTTCTTGAATAATCAACCGAATCATTTTTTCAGGATCTTCGGCTCTATCGAGTAATGCGCTGATATTAGAATTAATAATATCGGCAAATCGGGAAAAAATACCCATAACACACTCCTTCAGATAATCATAAGTAAATACCGTGACATGCTCCAAAGAAACCAATAAGAACGATTCAATGGAATTCAATGCAAAATATTTTCAACAATCATGCCATTATTTATTCTCTTATTTTTCAATAAATTATAATCACCATCCTACTTCACCCTTATTATGCTATGATGAAAATTACCAATAATTGGTTTAATTCACCGACGCAAGGAATGACACATGCAACAGCATACTTTAATTGGCGAATCCCCAGCTTTTCTCGCAGTGCTGGATAAAGTCTCTCGTCTAGCGCCGATTGAACGCCCCATACTGATTGTTGGTGAACGAGGAACCGGTAAAGAACTGATCGCTCAACGATTACACTATTTATCCAAGCGCTGGGAACACCCTCTCGTCACATTAAACTGCTCAACATTAAGTGAAGGGTTACTGGATTCTGAATTGTTTGGACATGAATCAGGAGCCTTTACTGGAGCCAAACAGCAGCATCAAGGTCGTTTTGAACGCGCAGAAGGTGGCACCCTCTTTCTTGATGAACTCGCTACAGCACCGCTCGCTGTACAGGAAAAACTGCTACGTGTTATTGAATATGGACAATATGAACGGGTCGGTGGCAGTCGATCCTTGAATGCCAATGTTCGCATCATTTGTGCGACTAACGAGAACCTACCAAACCTTGCTCAACAAGGACAATTCCGTGCCGATTTATTGGATAGGCTCGCCTTCGATGTTATCGCTTTACCCCCTCTTCGCCACCGAAAAGAGGATATTTTATTACTCGCAGAAACCTTTGCGATGAGAATGTGTCGAGAATTAGAACTCCCTGTCTTTGTTGGGTTTACTGAACACGCTCAACAACGATTATGCCAGTACCTCTGGCCTGGCAATGTGCGTGAACTTAAAAATGTGGTTGAACGGGCCGTCTATCAACATGGACAAGCACCAACGGCCATCCATGACTTAATTTTTGACCCCTTTATGGAAGCCAATGCCATGGCAGAAAATACTTTTTCGGATGCCAATCAAGGAACAAGGGAAACTCTTTCTCTCCCCCTAAACTACAAACAGTGGCAGACCGAACAAGATAAATCATTACTACAACTGGCACTCAAACGCGCTCAATTTAATCAGCGGCAAGCAGCACAATTACTGGGATTGAGCTATGATCAATTCCGTGGCATGGTACGAAAGTATCAATTGCTTTCATCAGAGAAACATGATCCACTTCAGGGAGAACAGACAAATGATTCATAAGCTGACCTTTTCATTTGGCCTTGTTCGGTAAAGAATGGTAAATTAAGCGGATTTTGAGGCACAAGCTATCTCGCTTAGCCTTGTTGCTCACAGATAGACTTCATTATGAACTCTTTATTACGACTGACTCTCGGATTATGCGGTCTCGCTTTACTCACGGGTTGCGGCGACAGCATTGACCATAAAAAAATTCGCCAATCAGGGTTTGTGTATTGCGGCCAAAGCAATCCCACAACCTTTAACCCACAATTGGTCGACAGCGGTATCACCTCAGAAACGTTAAGCCCTCAGCTTTATGACACCTTACTGACTTTAAACCCAGACACACATCTCCCACAGCCAAGTTTAGCCACACAATGGGCAGTGAAAAATCAAGGGTTAGAGTACTTTTTTACCCTCAGAAAAGGGGTTCAGTTCCAATCGACGGCGTGGTTTACCCCAAGCCGAGCGTTGAATGCCGACGATGTTGTCTTCAGCTTTCGTCGTATTATCGATTCATCTCACCCCTTTCATGCGATCAACCATGCCAACTACCCTTGGTTTAACAGCCTTGACTTTGCTGGTTTGGTCAAAGATGTTAAAGCTATTGATGAACACACTGTAAAGTTTACGCTTAACCAACCGGACAATACTTTTCTTTCCAATATTTCAACGACTTATTCGATTATTCTTTCTGCCGAGTATGCACAACAACTAGCCAAAATTAATCAACACTCCATGTTGGATAGCCACCCAGTTGGTACAGGGCCTTTCTATTTAGATGAATTCCAACCCGGCGATTTTATTCGGTTACGCCGTCACCCTCGTTATTGGAATGGCCCGGCACATATGAGCCAAGTGGTGTTTGATATATCTCAACGAGGTACTGGCGCATTAGCCAAGTTATTGAGAAATGAATGTGATGTGCTGGTTTCTCCAATCGCAAGCCAAATTCCAACCATTAAAGCACAATCGGATCTTGTTCTTGATACCACTTCAGCCATGAATGTGGCTTTTATTGCCGTCAATACACAACATCCTATCTTGCAAGATGCTCGTGTTCGTAAAGCAATAAACTTTGCTATCAACCGAAATAAAATTTTAGATTCGGTTTACTATGATACGGGAAGTATTGCGTATAACATTCTGCCACCTTCGTCATGGGCTTATCATCAAGACAATATTCAAGTGCGCTATGACCGAAACTACGCGCTGGCTTTACTTAGAGAGGCAGGGCTCAACTCCGGAATTGAGCTGACGATGTCAGTTCCTATTGAACCTAAAGTGTATAATCCAAGCCCTCGCAAAACGGCAGAATTAATTCAAGCCAACTTGGCAGACATTGGTATTCATTTACACCTAATTTGGGAAGATCGTTCAGAACGAAGCGAACTTTCAGAGCAAAATCGTGTTGATTTATCCCTGACAGGCTGGTCCGGTGCCACCAGTGATCCAGATAATTTTTTACGTTCATTACTTTCTTGTGATGCCAATCAAGCGGGGGTAAATGTTGCTCAATGGTGTAATAGTGAGTTTGATTTCTTGCTCGATTTAGCGTTAGAAACTGAGCGGCCACGCTATCGATTAAACCTCTACACGCAAGCACAAAATATCTTGAACCAAGAGTTTCCCGTGATACCGTTAACCCATGGAAAACAGTTTAAAGCGTACCACAAATCACTCACCGGATTTTATCTGAGCCCATTTAGCACTCAGCCTTTTCATACCATTGAGAGAATAAGTGAATAATGTTTAATTACACACTGCGCCGCTTAAACCTCTTTGTGATCACCTTACTAATATTAACACTTGTCGGGTATTCCTTGCTTCGGCTCGAACCGATGTCTCCTCTTGCCCATGAGTCGTACTGGGCTGGTTGGTGGTCTTATATTAATGAGTTGTTCAACTTAAACTTTGGGGTCAATAAAAGCGGAACCCCTATTTTTGAAGAATTACTATTGGTTTTTCCTGCCACTTTAGAGCTTTGCTTAGTTGCCTTTGTGCTCTCTCTGCTCATTGGTATTCCACTTGGCACTTTGGCGGGAATGAAACAAGGGAAGTGGCTCGACACCATCATTTCATTCACTTCTATGTCTGGCTATTCCGCCCCGATTTTTTGGGTTGCACTGATGATGATTATGGTTTTCTCTTTGCAATATGAAATTTTTCCAGTGGCGGGACGCTATGATTTACTGTATCAAATTAAGCCAATAACGGGCTTTGCCCTCATTGATGCGTTTCTTGCCCAAGGCCCCTATCGCAGCCATGCTCTACAAAGTGTCATTGAGCATATGGTTTTGCCTTGCTTAGTGCTTGCTTTGGCTCCGACAACTCAAATCATTGGGCTAATGCGGGCTTCTGTCGCAAACATTATGAGTGAAAATTACATTCGTGCAGCCAGAATTAAGGGCCTATCCTATTACAGAATCGTCACTCAACATGTGTTGCGAAATGCAATCCCCCCCATTATTCCTAAGTTTGGCGTGCAGCTCTCTAGTATGCTCACTCTTGCCATTATTACCGAATCGATATTTAACTGGCCGGGAATCGGCCGTTGGTTGCTCGATGCTCTCGCCAATAAAGATTACGTCTCCATTCAAGCTGGAGTCATGGCGGTTGGAGCTTTGGTGTTAACAGCCAGCATTCTCTCAGACTTAATCGGCACCATGGTTAATCCTCTAGTAAGGAAGGAGTGGTATGCTAACCAATAATGTTTATCAAGAAGAGCATATCCCAAGCCAATTTGAACGCTTTTGGCGCAGCTATAAAGCGAATAAACTGGCGATGTTTGGTTTATGGTGTTTGTTGATTATTTTAACGCTTACCCTAACCTCGTACTGGATAACGCCTCACGATCCCCATATGCCTTCAGGGGAACTCTTAATGCCCCCTTCATGGGACCCATCAGGAACGGTGCAATACTTTCTTGGTACCGATGATTTTGGACGCGATATTTTATCTCGCTTAATCGATGGTTCACGAATCACTTTTGGGGCTGCATTCGTGATCACCTTTATTGCGACTGTCATCGGCTGTGTCATCGGCACATTAGCCGGAATGACTAAAGGTCTACTTTCCAGTACGTTAAATCATTTACTCGATACAGTGATGTCCATTCCCTCCCTCCTGCTGGCCATTATCTTTGTGGCACTTTTGGGCGTGGGAGAATTCAACATCATGCTCGCAATCTGCCTAGCGTTGATCCCTCGGTTTATTCGTTCAGTCTATATTACGGTTCATAACGAAGTAGAAAAAGACTACATTATGGCTGCTCGTTTGGATGGCGCGAGTGATATCTATCTGCTTTGGTCGTCCATTTTACCCAACATTTTACCCGTCATCGCTGCAGAAGTGACGATGGCGTTATCTATCGCTATTTTGGATATCTCTGCATTAGGCTTTTTAGGCCTCGGCGCTCAATCCCCCAGCACCGAATGGGGAGCCATGTTAGGTGACTCAGTCGAACTCATTTATCTTGCTCCATGGACAGTGACCTTACCAGGCATTGCCATTATGTTTACTGTTGTTATGATCAACCTTGTTGGTGAAGGGGTTCGCCAAGCACTGAATGCGGGAGTCGAATAATGCCACTACTTGATATCCGCCATCTCACGATTGAAATTGATACCCCACAAGGTATTGTTAAAGCGGTTGACCGGATGAGCTTAACCATGAACGAAGGTGAAATTCGTGGCTTGGTTGGTGAGTCAGGCTCAGGGAAAAGCTTAGTCGCCAAAGCGATTGTCGGCGTAAGCAAAGATAATTGGCGTATTAGTGCCGATCGATTACGACTTGGCAATATTGATTTATTGCAACTTACCCCACGAGAGCGCCGTCGAGTGATCGCGCGTGATATTGCAATGATTTTTCAAGAACCGTCCACCTGTCTTGACCCTTCTGAAAAAATTGGCGAGCAATTAATTGAATCCATTCCCTCTCGAACATTTGAAGGACGTTGGTGGCAACGCTTCACTTGGCGTAAAAAACAAGCAATTGCCTTATTACATAAAGTGGGCATCAAAGATCACCGACGCATTATGGGTAGCTACCCTTATGAAATGACGGATGGGGAATGCCAAAAAGTGATGATCGCCATGGCGATCGCGGCTAAACCTAAACTGTTGATTGCCGATGAACCGACGAACGATTTAGATCCGATTACTCAATCACAGATTTTACGCCTACTCAGCCGAATGAATCAGGTTAACAACACTTCTATTTTGCTGATTGGCCATGACTTAACCACCATTACCCAGTGGGCAACTCGAATTACGGTTATGTACTGCGGTCAATCGGTTGAATCGGCTGATACTCAAAAAATCATGACCGAACCCAAGCACCCTTATACGGTAGCCTTACTCAAAGCGATGCCTGATTTTAGCGACTGGATCCCGCATAAACAAAAATTACAATCCTTACCGGGGTCGATTCCCCCGCTTCAACACTTGCCCATAGGGTGTCGGCTTGGTCCTCGCTGCCCTTATGCACAGCGCCAATGTGTAGAAGTCCCTGCAACACGCTGGGTTAAAAATCATAAATTTGCCTGCCATTTCCCACTGAATATGGAGCCATAGCCATGAGTGCTTCACTACTAGAAGTCAACCAGTTGTCTAAAGACTTTATCACTCGTTCTGGCTTATTCCGCAAAAAAATTCAGCATGCGGTAAAGCCCGTCAGTTTTCGTTTAGAGGCAGGGCAAACCATTGGTTTTATTGGTCAAAATGGATCAGGAAAATCAACCCTTGCTCGAATGCTCGCGGGAATGGTCGAGCCTACGAATGGGGAGATATTCGTCAATGGCGAGCGACTGGAACATAAAGACTACGCCACACGCTGCAAATTGATTCGGATGATTTTTCAAGATCCCAATACCTCGCTAAACCCTCGCCTACAAATAGGACGAATTTTAGAGGGGCCGCTCAAACGTAATACCAATATGACACCTGAAGCTCGAATGAACCGAGTAAAGGATACGCTGCTCCGTGTTGGCTTATTACCTGAACATGCTTATTTCTACCCACAAATGCTCGCAACGGGTCAAAAACAGCGGGTATGTTTAGCTCGCGCGCTCATATTACAACCTTCTATCATAATTGCGGATGAAGCGCTTAATGGCTTAGATATGGCCATGCGTTCGCAAATCATCAACCTCTTTCTTGAACTACAAGAAGAGATGGGGGTTTCCTTCATTTATGTGTCCCAGCACATTGGCATCGTCAAACACATTACTGATAAGGTGATGGTGATGCATGAAGGTGAAGTGGTTGAATTTGGCGATACCCAACAAGTGCTCTCTGATCCTCAGCATCCCATCACCCAGCGGATGATTGAAAGCCACTTCCAAAAAGCTCCCAGCTTTAAATAAAAATAATGCAAATAAACGAAGGCCCACATAAATATGTGGGCCTTCATCGAGATAACTTAAGAACTATCGTGCCGATTTTTGTTTATCAAGCTCAATATCGAACTCATCAGGGAATAAAACGACGCCCTCTTCCCTATCATTTGGGAAAACCACCACAGACAACTCATCGTCAGCCAGCCCTGGGGTCCAACGACTACGCCATTGGTTAAGTGGAATCGCCTGCGCTTCACAATCAGCCCACTCTCCTGTTGCCCAAGCCTGTGCTAATTCTTGGTGAGGCCAGACAGGAACACAATCCTCATCTTCTGTATTAAGCATCACGCATCCGTGTTGATCTTTTAAAATCCACACCTGCTGATGAATAACTATGTGCTTAACCGCGTATTTCATCCGTTGCTCTGAATCATAGTGATTAAGTGCCGAGATCTGTTCTGCGTTCAATGACTCTGCCATGGTTTAAGTTTACTCCCACTATTTGTCGGCCTGCGATCATACCGTAATTGAATGATTACACCAGTTCCGTTTGTAACCAAGGCCAACCCTGTTTCTTACGGCTTAGAGTATCGTGCATCATTAATACTCCATCTTGCTCATGTTTGACTAATTTTTCAGCCCATTCACCTTTAAAAAGTAGACGCGTTTGTGCCGTTGTTATATCGGTAAGCATCAATGCCGCTAACGCGAAATTTTCTTGATCACAGCGTTGTTGTAAATCAGCTTCCAATTCATCAATCATATCTGCAACCTGATCTAAGGTGGCCAACTCAACTTGACCAACAATCACGTCTCGCCCATTAAAAGGATACGCTTTAAGATCTTTTTCAACTAATTGAGCGGCGCTTAAGCCTTCAATATCCGTCTTAGCGATTAATAACTGCTGAGTAAAGTCGGCTAAATCATCCACTTCAGCTAACTGAGCTAATTCGGTGACAGCTTGTTTATCTTTCTCAGTGCAAGTTGGAGAAGCAAATCCAACCGTATCTGACAAAATGGCAGACATCATTAAAATGGCTAATGAACGAGTGACCGGAACCTGCTCCATCTTGCACAGGTTAAATAGAATTGTACAGGTACACCCTACAGGCCAGATCCAGGCTTCAAGTGGATTAACGGTCATCACATCGCCAAGACGGTGATGGTCAATAATCCCTAAGATTTCAGCTTGGTTAAGATCATCTGGTGCTTGTGCTACATCGCTATAATCAACAAGCCAAACCTTTTCACCGGCTACCGATGTACTAAGTTCAGGAGCTGATACACCCGCTTGCTCTAAAATATGTTGAGTTTCTCGGTTCACTTCACCTTGACGAATCGCTTTGGCTGATAGCCCACGCGCCTTAAGTAACTCTGCAGCAACCAAAGCACTACAAATACTATCACTATCTGGATTTTTATGACCTACGACTAAAATCATTGTTTTTCCTACTGAATGTGTCCCACAAAGGAGTTATCGACAAAAAGGCTCAATGTACAAAATTTTGTGACACATACTTAGTGCTACATCAAGAAAAATGCACTTTCTCAATTATTTGACGATAAGTGCACTCACCCACAAAGCAGAAACGAAAACACAACCCTTGCATTGGCGATAATTTAACCACCCAATTATTTTATTAGTGTTAATAGAAAGTCAGTGAACATCAACGAATGAATAAGATTAGAAAAGTTATAAAAATAACTATTTTCCTACTTTTTTATTTTATATAGGGGATTTTTGAAAAGAAAGAGGAGGATTTATTGCCTTTTTATCCGCTAAAAACCTATTGAGGTGTTTAAATATGCACCAAAATAGAACTTAACCCTGCACGAAACTAGTGCAACATTAATTTAATAAATCATGCAGTTAAGGTTACTCACGGAGTTTGAAACAACTTATCCACAGAAAATGTGGATAACAAATGGGTAAAACCGCCAGATTATGACGGTTTTACGCTAAACCAATTAATCTTTCAGGTATATCAACCAATACCATATTCCAACAAACACTCCTCCTCCAACAATATTGCCTAATGTCACGGGTATCAGATTGTTGATAATAAAGTTAACCATCGTCAGATCTGCGTACTGAGCAACATTCGCGCCAGTCATCTGCCAGAAGCTTTCTGGAGCAACATACTTAATACCAATCGCCATGGGTACTTGGTACATATTGGCAATACAGTGCTCAAAACCAGAAGAGACAAACATCGCAACAGGTAAGATCAAAACCATCACCTTATCGGTTAACGAACGGGCACTAAATGTCATCCATACCGCTAAACAGACCAAGATATTACACATCAACCCAAGCGAAAAAGCCTGAAAAAAACTATGGTGTAATTTATGTCCAGCAATGGCCATCGCATTGAGGCCCAGTTGCCCGCCATCTTCCATAAATTGCTTCATAGACAGCATGATCGCCACGAGTAGTACTGAACCACACAAATTTCCGAAGTACACCACTATCCAGTTTTTAACCAATTGTGACCAAGAAATTTTTCCACTGGCTTTCGCCACAAGTGTGAGTACTGAACTGGTGAATAATTCCCCACCAGTAATCACAACCAAAATAAGACCTAAGCTAAAGGCTAAGCCACCGATCAATTTGGTAATACCGTAAGGTACATCCTGAGCCCCGGTTGTGACTACAGTGTAAAAGATAAAAGCGATACCGATATGTATGCCCGCAGAAATCGCGAGTAAAAATGACTTGTATACCGGTTTAGTGGCTTTGCTTTCCCCTGTTACCGCCGCACGTTCAGCCATTTGTGGCGGAAGAAGAGAGTCAAATTGATTCAGGTCCATAGGTAATGTTACATTTTGATACACACAAAAGAGTGGCGGATAATCGCTCTATTTCAACCATTATTCAAGGGTTATTCCTCGCGTTCACTAAAAATGTTTTAAAAGAGACTTAACACATCAGAATTGACCACTTTTTAGCCAAATACATGCGCAAAAAAAGCACATAATGGTTCAAGATAACAGTTCTACTGGATAATAATTGCGTCTTCCTGTTCCGCCCCTTATGGTGAAAAGAAATCAACTACAGAGGGTTTGCGATGAAGTTTTCACCCCACCACCTTGATGAATTAAACCTGCTACTTCAATTTGATATCAGCAGCGCAGCAACCGGAATCAAGGTTCACACTGACGCGTCAGAATCGGTCAGAAATGCAGTTCAGCGCCTTTATGATAAAGGACTATGTACCTTACCTGACGGTGGGTACTTAACCCATGAAGGTATTGTGATGGCTGAGCAAGCTGATCGAATTCTACAAGTTCTCTCTCATCCTTAATCATTAACTCCCCAAGTCACCAATGGCGGCTTGGGGTTCTAGCATTTCGAAACAACACCCTTTAGTATACAAGCACGTTTACTGGTATAAGTTATCTCATGCAGCGGATCGCTATTATAGGAGCAGGCTGGTTGGGCCTTCCTCTTGCACGGCACTTACAACAAGCAGGCTACTGGGTATGTGCAAGCCGAACAAATCAGCAGCGGCTGGAGGAATTGCAGACGCAGGGCATTACAGGCTTTATTTGTCTACTGCCTCAAGCAAACACACTCGCTGAAACATTGACTCATTTTCACTGCGACACCTTGATTGGCTGTTTCCCCCCCGGTTTTCGCCAAGGTCAAAGCCTACATTATGAGAAAAGCTGGCAAGCACTCGTGACCCAAGCGAAAAAAGCAAAGATAAAAAAAATCATTATGGTGAGTTCAACCAGCGTCTACCCTAACCAAGCTCAAGATATGTTGGAATCGGATGCTTCTTGGTTAATCGCCAATCAACTCCCTCATTTTTCAGAAAAAGCAAAAACGCTGTTAGCGGCAGAGCAGGCTGTGATCGACAGTGGTATTGACTACACCCTTTTACGATGCAGCGGCTTAATAGGCCCAGATCGCCACCCGGCCCGATTTGCAGCACGCCTTTCCCAAGTCAGTGATTTAGCACCCGCAAATATGCTGCATTTAATCGATGCGATTCGCGCCATTGATTTTTCCATTAACCATTTGATGAATGAGGTGGTGAATGTCACCACACCAAACACGGTAAGCAAGGCCACATTTTATCAAGCCGCACTGAAAGCGGCCAAATCCGAAACGCCTTTACCTCCTTTAGTGCATCTTGCAGATAAACGCATTCTCTGCAGTAAGCTTCTCCAAGCGGGTTTTTCTTTTCATTATTCTCATACCCTAGAGGCCTTAGACAACGATGAGTAAACATCTTTATCAACATCTAGAAACGCTGTGGCAATTTATGCAAATGGGACACACGCCTCAGCCTGCCGATGTAATTATTGTTCCCGGTAGCAATGATACTCGTGTCGCTGAAGTGGCCTGCCATCTATATCAACAAGGGTTAGCACCATGGGTACTTTTTTCTGGTAATACAGGGCGATTTACCCAAGGTTTATTTGATCAAACTGAAGCAGAAACCTTTGCTCAGGTTGCAAAAGAAAATGGTTTACCGAGTGAAGCGATCTTAATCGAGCCGCAGGCAACCCATAGCGGTGAAAATGTCTTGCTGAGTTATCAGTTACTAAAAGAGAGAGGAATAAAAGCAGAACGCATTCTGGTTGCACATAAACCGTATATGGAACGCCGAGCCTATGCAACCTTTCTGAAACAGTGGCCAGAGCCGCTGAAAACACTGCAAGTTACCTCCTCTTCAGATACGTTGTTTGATTATCTCACCGAAGCGTTAACCTTAGATTTCGTGATTCAGGCCTTAGTCGAAGATTTTGAGCGTATTCAGCACTACCCTGCTCAAGGTTTTCAGATTGAGCAACCTATTCCCAATGATGTGTTACTTGCTCACCAAGCACTCAAACCACTCACGGTCTAAATGAATAAGGATGGAAAACCCATCCTTATTCAATCAAACTCTGCTCACTAACGTCCCAATGCTTCTTTATAGTGTTGACGACACACTGAAACATAACGGTCATTACCGCCAATATCCACCTGATCCCCTTCAGAGATGGCCTGACCTTGCTCATCAGTACGAATCACCATATTGGCTTTTCGCCCACAGTGGCAAATGGTTTTTAGCTCGACCAGTTTATCGGCCCATGACAATAAATATTGACTCCCTTCAAACAACTCACCTAAAAAGTCGGTTCGCAGCCCATAACATAAAACCGGGATACCCAGTTTATCCACCACTTCAGTGAGCTGATAAACTTGTTGACGAGTCAGAAACTGACATTCATCCACCAACACGCAATGACGTTTTTGTTCACGGTTGAGAGCGGTGATGACTTCGAGTAAATCGGTATCTTGTTGAAAAAGATGGGCATCTTCTTCAAGGCCGATGCGAGAACTGACTTTGCCTACCCCAAAACGATCATCTATCGCAGCGGTAAAAATAACCGGCGTCATTCCCCGCTCTTGATAGTTAAAAGAAGATTGCAATAAGGTGGTCGATTTACCCGCATTCATCGCTGAGTAATAAAAATACATCTGAGCCAACGGAGAGGTTTCCTTTAAAAACGTAAAAAGCGCGCTATTGTAGCAAACATCAGTAAAATGTGGATTTATCCTACCTAAATTACTGTCATAAAAAAGGGTGGCTATGCCACCCTAAATCCAACAAAGTGTCGTTATTCGGCTTTTTCTTTCGCAAGGTTGACAGCAATGGCCAACTCTTCTAATGCCGCAGGGTTAGCAACACTAGGCGCATCCGTTAATAAGCAAGCCGCAGCGGTGGTTTTAGGAAAAGCAATGACATCCCGAATGTTTTCGGTTCCACACAGCAGCATCACAAGGCGGTCTAAGCCAAATGCCAGCCCAGCATGAGGTGGTGTACCAAACTTAAGTGCATCCAGTAAGAAACCAAATTTCAAACGTTGTTCTTGTTCATCAATACCTAAAATATCAAAGACGGCTGCTTGCATAGTAGCATCATGAATACGAACCGAGCCGCCACCCACTTCATAGCCGTTGAGCACCATATCGTAAGCGTTGGATAACGCTTCGCTTGGGTTCGCTTTTAGCTGTTCAGCCGTCATATTTAATGGCGAAGTAAATGGATGGTGCATCGCAGCAACATTCCCTTCGTCATCGGCTTCAAACATGGGGAAATCAACCACCCACAATGGAGCCCAAGTCGCACCATTGGTAATATTAAGGTCTTTACCCACTTTAAGACGTAAAGCGCCCATCGCTTCCGCAACCACATTGGCTTTGTCCGCACCGAACAGAACGATATCACCATCTTGTGCTTGCGTACGTTCAATAATGGCTTTCACGATAGCTTCATCAAGGAATTTAGCGACAGGTGATTGAATGCCTTCCAAACCCGCATTGACATCATTCACTTTTAGCCATGCCAAGCCTTTAGCCCCATAAATGGCAACAAATGCTGTATATTCATCAATTTGTTTACGAGAGAGCGCAGCGCCACCCGGTACTCGAAGCGCAGCAACGCGACCTTTTTCATCGTTTGCTGGGCCAGAGAAAACCTTGAAGTCTACTGCTTTGAGAAGGTCAGCGACATCCACCAACTCCATTGGGTTACGTAGATCAGGCTTATCGCTACCAAAACGGCGCATGGCTTCACTGTATGGCATCACTGGGAATTCACCCAAGTCGACATTGAGCAGTTCAAGCCACATTTCACGAATCATTTGCTCAGTAACCGCACGAACTTGATCCGCTGTCATAAACGACGTTTCAATATCGATCTGGGTAAATTCTGGCTGGCGATCGGCACGTAAATCTTCATCACGGAAACATTTGACGATTTGATAGTAGCGATCAAAGCCAGACATCATCAATAACTGTTTAAACAGCTGAGGAGACTGAGGCAAAGCATAAAAACTGCCTTTGTGTACTCGGCTTGGAACTAAATAGTCACGAGCACCTTCTGGTGTCGCTTTAGTTAAGACAGGTGTTTCAATATCTAAAAAACCTTGATTATCAAGGAAACGACGGACAAAACTTGACGCTTTAGCGCGCAATTTGATGCGGTCGCTCATTTCTGGACGACGCAAATCTAGATAGCGATATTTTAAACGCTGCTCTTCTGAATTCTTTTGGTTGAAATCAAGCGGCAATACATCAGAACGGTTAATAATGTGTAGCGCGGTCGCTAACACTTCCACTTCACCCGTTGCCATACCTTGATTTACTTGGCTATCTGGACGAGCACGCACTTCACCGGTGAGCTTAATGCAAAATTCATTACGCAATTGGTTAGCGACAGAAAACACCTCCGCCATATCGGGGTCAACGACAACCTGAACGATACCTTCACGATCTCGCATATCAATAAAAATAAGACCGCCTAAATCACGACGGCGGTTAACCCAACCGCACAATTCTACGGTTTGTCCTGCAAGGGACTTGTTCAGGTGACCACAATAATGGCTACGCATAGTGAAATTCCCAACCTCTATATTTATCATCTAATTCTTACGCCGCAGACACGACAATTCCCTGCGACACATGGTTCCATTTATACGCTGAAAAAAAGTGAAGATCGACCTTCCAGAATATAATTTTGTTGTGTTCTATTCCGTATTCTTTGTTTTGTACAATAATCAATCAAATTGTGATTAAAGCATCAGCGACGGAAAAATTGGCGCTGATTATAGCGCTAAAATGCCGTATTCTTCAAAGAAACTCGTCTTTGTCCCATTGAAAAAATCAAGAGTCGCCATGCAAAAGCTTCCATTACGTCTCGGTCTTACTATGTGGTCACACTCTGGTTGGCAAGGCCGATTTTTTCCAACAGGAACCACGCCCGCCGAACGATTAGCTTATTATTCCAGCGTATTTCACACC
Source organism: Vibrio cincinnatiensis (assembly GCF_022113815.1). Lineage (GTDB taxonomy): Bacteria > Pseudomonadota > Gammaproteobacteria > Enterobacterales > Vibrionaceae > Vibrio > Vibrio cincinnatiensis_A. The sequence goes on along the minus strand of NZ_SGOM01000001.1, from coordinate 382,898 downwards.
GTAGAAGGCAACACGACCTTTTATGCATCTCCTTCGCCAACCACCGTACGTAGCTGGCATTTGGCCACGCATGATGATTTCCGATTTACCTTTAAGCTACCAAAAACGATCACCCACCAACACCAACTGGTGGGCTGCCAAACTGATCTAAAGCAATTTCTTCAACTCATGGAACCCTTACATGAACGTATCGGCTTATGGACGATCCAACTTCCCGCTGCTTTTCGTGGCGCACACCTTGATCAATTGAAAAAGTTTTGTCGCGGTTTCCCCGCCCATTTTCCCTTAGGCGTTGAAGTTCGACACGCCAGCTATTTTGCCAAAGGCGAAGAAGAACGTCGCTTTAACCAATGGCTCATCGAAGAGAACATCAATCGGATCATCATGGATAGTCGCCCAGTGTTTGCAGCCAAACCCGACAATGAAATCATTATTGATGCGCAAAAGAAAAAACCCAATGTGCCCGTACACGCCATTGCCACTGCCACTCAGCCGATGATCCGGTTTATTGGCCACCCCGACTTGCCACAGAATCAGGCTTTTTTTACCGCTTGGTTAGCCAAGTTGCCACAATGGATGGCACAAGGTAAACAGCCATATTTAATGGTCCATACTCCCGATAACCTCTATGCACCAGAGCTTGCCGCCTCTCTCTACCAAACCTTACAAACGGTCATTCACCATTCTGATACCATCACGCAAAAACTGCCTGATCTCGCAACGTTTCCAGCACAAAGAGGGGATACTCAACTCTCAATGTTTTAACTTCTCACGGGAACTGAGCGCGCTTTAATGACAGAGAATGAAATTTTTCATAAAATACGCGCCTTTTCTATCGTTGAGCGGTACATTTAGCTCAATTTATACGGGTATAAGGTTCTCCCATGAGCTCAAAAGACACCATATTTTCAGCCCCTATCGATAAAATCGGTGATTTCACCTTCGATGAGCGAGTGGTCGAAGTCTTTCCAGATATGATTCAACGTTCAGTCCCGGGCTACAGCAATATTATTTCGGCCATTGGTATGCTCGCGGAACGCTTTGCTAAACCTCATAGCCATTTGTATGACTTAGGTTGCTCACTGGGAGCAGCAACCCTTTCTATGCGCCGTCATATCAAGCAAGAAGGTTGTAAAATCATTGGTGTTGATAACTCGTCCGCCATGGTTGAGCGTTGCAAACTGCATGTCAATGCCTACCGTTCTGATACTCCGGTCGAGATCATGGAAGCCGATATTCGAGAGGTCACGATTGAAAATGCGTCGGTTGTCGTACTCAACTTCACTTTACAGTTTTTATCGCCTGAAGATCGCTACACGCTGCTTGAAAAAGTTTATGCTGGTTTGCGCCCAGGAGGCATTTTAATTGTTTCAGAGAAATTTATTTTCCCTGATGAGACAGCACATGAACTATTGATTGATTTACACCATGATTTTAAGCGTGCCAATGGATACAGCGAATTGGAAATCAGTCAAAAACGCAGTGCTATCGAAAATGTCATGCGTCCCGATTCCGTTGAAGCCCATAAACAGCGCTTTAAGCAGTTGGGCTTTTCAAGCTATGAAGTCTGGTTTCAATGCTTTAATTTTGGCTCTATGTTTGCCATCAAATAACGTTTATACGCCCTATCCTACCCAGAGACGATTTACCCTCTGCACGACGACAGGGCTTTGTGCACGATTTAGGAACACATTCCATGTTTAATTTTGGTCCACTTTATCAACGCCTTGCTCAAGACACTCGCCTACAGCCTTGGTTAGATGTACTGCCCAAACAACTGTCGGATTGGCAAGACAAGCCTCATGGCGATATGGATCGCTGGTTACGTGCTTTAAAGAAAATCGATGATACCCCACCCGATGCGATGGATTTAAAAACGTCAGTCACCGTCCATAATCACCAGCCACTGGCGGCTGGGGAACAGAAGAAATTAGAAAGCCTGCTGAAAACTTTTCATCCTTGGCGCAAAGGCCCCTATTTTCTCCATGGTATTCATATTGATACCGAATGGCGAAGTGATTGGAAATGGGACCGTCTTCTTCCTCATATTTCACCATTAAAAGATCGTTCAGTCTTGGATGTCGGTTGTGGTAACGGCTACCACATGTGGCGTATGCTCGGTGAAGGGGCACATCAAGTGATGGGCATTGATCCCTCCGAGCTCTTTCTCATTCAATTTGAAGCAGTCCGCAAATTAATGGGGAACGATCAACGTATCCATTTAGTGCCATTAGGCATTGAACAACTTCCGGTACTGGAAGCCTTTGATACTGTATTTAGCATGGGCGTGTTATACCACCGACGCTCTCCCCTTGATCATCTCATTCAATTGAAAAACCAATTGGTGGAAGGCGGTGAATTAGTCCTAGAAACCTTAGTGATTGAAGGGGATGAAAATACCGTATTGGTTCCGTTTGATCGCTATGCTCAAATGCGCAATGTTTACTTTTTCCCTTCAGCAAAAGCCCTGAAAGGTTGGTTAGAAAAAGTGGGATTTGTGGAGGTTCGCATCGTTGATGAGAATACAACCTCATTAGATGAACAGCGAACCACAGAGTGGATGACTCATAATTCGCTCCCCGATTACCTTGATACGAATGACACCAGTAAGACTGTTGAAGGCTATCCTGCACCAAGACGGGCAATTTTAATTGCAAAAAAGCCATAATTGACACAGTCTTAACGTGTTATTTGTCGTATAAGTCTACTCTAGCAAAAGATGCGTAGCGCATCCTTTGCTATAACTAATGAAACAAACTACAACACAAGAATAAGGTCGCAAATGTTTAAGCGAATAGCCCCCCTTGTCGCACTTAGCATGCTCTCTGGTTGCACAATATTAAAGGGCGACGAATACCATCAAGCTACGCTGGCTGCCATTCATCAATCCGAATCCAACCTTTCCAATAAAATGACCAATTTAGAGCTGCATATTAGTAACCAGATGGACTATATCGACAGCCTAGAGAATCAACTCTCTGACCTCAAAGGACAAGTCAAAGAGCTCAAGGTTCTGGCTAATCGTCCAGTGGTGGTTACAGAAGATCCGTCGCAGCCTCAACGCACATCCATGCCAAACAGTGCTGCCCCCAGTATCCCTCGTCATGATGTGGTATTGGGTGAAATAGAAAAAGTGACCATTGATGCGATCAAACAAACGTTTGATGCTCGCGTGGATACCGGTGCGGCCACTTCTTCTTTAAATGCGATTGATGTAGAAGAATTTGAACGGAATGGGAAAAACTGGGTACGTTTTCATCTCGCAGGCGATACCAGTGTCAAAGATGATAACAACTGGATAGAAGCGCCGATCATACGGTTCGTTCGTATTCGCCAGTCAACCAGCGAACAGTCAGAACGCCGCGCCGTCGTTGAATTGTGGGTCAAATTAGGCGCTATTCATGAAAAAGCGCAGTTTACCTTAGCTGACCGTTCACAAATGAGCCATCCGATCCTACTGGGTAGAGAGTTTATCCGTGACATTGCGGTAGTGGATGTCAGTCGGAAATACATTCAGACAGAAACAAAGTAAATACATAAGGTCAGTTATGACATCACGAGTTCCATTCTATTTATCGATTCTTTTGCTGGTTACCATCGGTATTACGTTAAGTATGATACGTCACCAAAGTTATGGGGTGCCGTGGACGCCGGGAGAAACCCGCCAAGTTTGGGATATTGAAGCACGCATCGAATTCAATGCTCAGGGGAAAGAAGTCAAAGTATCCCTTGCCGCCCCTCATACGCAAGATGGCTTCACCTTAGTCGGTGAAAACGCTTCCTCTCCAGGTTATGGTATCTCTTATCTCACGACAGAAACGGGACGACGGGCCGAATGGTCTATTCGTCAGGCTACAGGCCCACAAACGATTTACTACAAAGCACAGTTTTTAGTCGATCCACAAGCCAAAACAACACCCATTCCCCCAGCCCAAACGCTAAGTAAGCCAACGTTTGATGGCCCAGAAGAAATTGCCGCCATTGCTTTGATAGAGCAAGCAAACCGACATTCGGCTGACGATGTCACCTTTACTCGAGAGTTGATTAAGACGCTCAATGATACTGAAAACCAGAATGCCGCTTTACTGTTGAATAAAATGAGCAAGGTAGATGCCGCACAAAAATTGCTGTCTTACCAACAAATTGCCAATAAAGTTGTGGGCGTCATTAAGCTAGAAGACGGCCGCCGCCGTCAGTCTATCCAACATATGAATCAAGTATGGGACGGGCAAAAATGGGTTCTCTTTAATCCAGAAACTGGCATTCAACCAACTCAACCTAACCTTTTGGTATGGGATGAATCGAACATCTCTTTACTGGATGTCATCGGTGGTCAAAACAGCCAAGTACACTTTACCATGATTGCTCAAGAGGTTTCTCCACAGCAAGCAACCAGTAATAAAGTGGAAGCTGACGGGCTACTAAACCTCTCAATTCATAGCTTACCTCTCGAAGAGCAAGCTATGTTTAAAACGATCATGCTCATCCCTATCGGTGCCCTGATCGTGGTATTTTTACGTGTCATCATCGGTTTAAAAACTTCGGGCACCTTTATGCCAGTACTGATTGCGGTGGCCTTTGTACAAACCCAGTTAACCACCGGTATTGTCGGCTTCTTATTAATTGTCGGTACTGGGCTCATTATCCGCAGTTACTTATCGAAACTTAATTTATTACTGGTTGCTCGTATATCGGCTGTCATTATTTCCGTCATTTTAATTATCTCGGTCTTTACCGTGGTGGCATTTAAAATTGGCTTAACCGAAGGTTTAACCATCACGTTCTTCCCTATGATCATCTTGTCATGGACCATTGAACGCATGTCCATTCTTTGGGAAGAAGAAGGGGCAAAAGAAGTGATTTTACAAGGTGGCGGTTCACTCTTAACCGCAGTGCTGATCTATCTCGCGATGACTAACACGTATGTCCAGCACCTCACCTTCAACTTTATTGGCTTACAACTGGTTGTGTTAGCCGCCATCTTATTACTCGGAACCTATACCGGTTACCGCATAACAGAGTTACGTCGCTTTAAACCTTTGGTGGATGGAGATTAATATGTTTCTCTCTCTTTCTGAGTACACCTCCCCTTTCAAATTACGTCGCAAAGGGATCATGGGGATGAACAAACGTAACCACAGTTATATTGGCCGCTATAATGACCGTTCTAAGTACCCATTGGTTGACGATAAGCTGCAAACAAAATTAATTGCTCAACGGGCTGGTTGTACAGTACCGCAGTTAATTGGTGTGATCAGTAATCAAGGGGATGTAAAACGAATTCACCAGATGGTTGAGCAATGGCCGGGCTTTGTTATCAAACCAGCCCGAGGTAGTGGCGGTAAAGGTATTTTAGTCATTAGTTCGCATCAAGATGGGGTGTATACCAAACCATCAGGTTCAACCATTACCAAAGAAGATGTTGAAAGACACATCAGTAATGCGTTGGCTGGGTTATTTTCATTAGGCGGTAAGAATGATGTCGCCGTAATAGAAAACTTAATCAAGTTTGATGATTGCTTTGATGGCTTTAGTTATGAAGGGGTGCCAGATGTACGAATCATCGTCTTTAAAGGCTACCCCGTTATGGCAATGATGCGCCTTTCTACTTCTGCCTCTGATGGTAAAGCAAACCTCCATCAAGGCGCGGTCGGTGTCGGCATTGATATCGCTACGGGGAAAGCCGTCCGAGCGGTACAATTTAATCGTCCGGTCACCGTTCACCCCGACACAGGGAAAGATCTTTCCACACTTGTCGTTCCCCACTGGGAGCGTTTGCTCACACTTGCAGCTAGCGCATGGGAGATGACCGGGCTTGGTTATCTGGGTACGGATATGGTGTTGGACAAAGAAGAAGGCCCTATGGTGCTTGAACTCAATGCTCGCCCAGGGCTTGCGATTCAAACGGCCAATGGTGCAGGGCTACTGCCTCGCCTACAACATATTGAAAACTTAGGCTCACCACTGATTTACCCGACACCCGCAGAACGGGTAGTTTATGCCGCAAAACAGTTTGGCAACCAAGAAAAGTAACGGATTAATCACCCTATAAAAAACGCCTTCATATCGAAGGCGTTTTTTCTTCTCCAATCTAGCGGTTAACTTAATGCCTCCGCCAGCTGTTGCTCTTCACTTTTTGGTTTTTCTTTACTCGCAAACCCTCGCAGCCCCACTACATGCACATGTTCGTGATCTTTAAAGACTTTACGAACCAATTTATAGGTTGTGCCCTTCTCTGGGCTAATATTTTCAGGCGCGGCGATCAGCAATTGCATATCCAAGCGCTCACAAAGCTCAAATAGCGTTGCAATAGATTTTGCATCCAAACGTGCCGCTTCATCTAAGAAAAGCAAACGACAAGGAACAATATCTTTGCTCCGTAAGCGACGAGATTCTTCTTCCCAGCTTTGTACGACCATCAGAAGAATCGATTGACCCGTACCAATGGCTTCACCGGTCGATAATGCACCAGACTCGGCTTGTAGCCAACCATCGGAGCCTCGATTCACTTCAACACTCAACTCAAGGTAATTACGGTAATCCAACAGTTCTTCACCTAATACCTGAGGAGAACGCTGACCCATATCAATGTGTGGGTTGACTCGTTGGAAAAGTTTCGCCATTGCTTCTGAGAAGGTATAGCGAGTACTTTCAAACAGATCTTTATGCTGTACCTGTTGCTCGACTAACCCACTGAGCAAGATTTCATGGCTTTCACGCACTTTAACGTTAAGACGAACCCCTTTCACTTGACCAAAGGCGATATTCGATAGCCCTTGGTTAAGCATTCGAATGCGGTTTTGCTCACGTTGAATGGTCTTACGGATGATACTGGCGACAGAATCTGAGCTGATCGCCAATCGATTTTCCCGCTGCGTCAGTTCTTCAGTCAAACGAGCAAGCTCAACTTCCATCTCTTCAATGGCTTCAACGGGGTCGTCTGTTCGAATGATATCTTGACGAATACGTTCACGCAGATGCTGATAAACAGCGATATAAAATAGTACCTTGCGCTCTGGATGCGCATTATCTTCCGATAAGCGTAACGCATCACGCAAGTCTTCATTATTAGCAACCGCTAAACGTAAGGCTCCTAATGATTTATCAGACATAGAGCGCAGTTCACCGGCCGATAAATACGCCAGTTCGCGCTTATGTAAACGACGCTCAACATCATTTTCACGCGCAAGACGCAATACCGAGCACCAACCCGCTTTGGCATTAACCACAAAAGTTCGCAGATCCTGATACTCTTTTTCCACTTTCTTCAGACGCTTGGCTAACGCTTTCATTTCAACTTCGGTCGAGGTGATCGTCCGCTCATATTCACTCTTACGACCACGAGAGCTATGTAAACGCTCATGCAGTTCATCACGGCGTTGCTGAGCACGACTTAATGCCCCCTCGTCGGCCTGAACCCCAAACTCTTGTAGCTCTTGCTTAAATTCCTGTACCGTTTCCAGCTTAGCTTGATGAGAGCTTTTTAAAGACGCCAAGACTTGATGATACTGGCTCAACTGCGCTTGCGCTTGTTTAAGTTCATCACGGCTACGGTTACGAAGACTCTCCGCTTGTATGAGTTTGGCTTTAAGCTGTTCACTTAACTCACTGCTCTGGCTGAGCAAATCCACCGAATCAGAATAGGCAAAGTGCTGACGACGCTCATAAAGATCAGAAAGCGCAAAGATTTGGCTTTTTAGACTTTGCAGAGCCTGATCCGCTTGTTGATATTGTTGCTCTAATACATCAAATTGTTCTGGGTCCACTTCTAAGGCAGAAGCCAGCGCCTGCAACTGTTCGACGGTTTGACTGTGCTGAGCAAGAAATACCTTCGCTTGGCTAAGATGCTCTAATTTATCATTCAGATCAGTTAAGCGCTCCTGCAAGGCACTTTCTGCCAATAGACGCCAATTTGGAGAGATACTATCGAGTGCCGATAATGCTTGTTTGCTCAATTGACGTTGACTGCGTTGCTGATGCTCTTGGTTTTCCAAATCCGCTAACTGGCGAAGTACTTGATTACGTTTTTCTCGTGCAGTCAGTAATGCTTGCTCAGGATCCGCTTCAAATGCGCACTGTAAATGTTCAGCCACAAAAAGGTTAAAACTGCTGTATAAACGTTGCAGTTTTTGAGAATCAAAAGCCGCTTTGGCATGAGCTTCAACGACCTCTTCTCGTTCTAAGCGGAGTCGTTCTAAACGCTGCTCACGAGCTGCTCGTCCAAATAGAGGGATCTCTGGAAAGCGAGAATAACGCATTTGTCGATCATTTAACTGAACACAAACCGCTCCGGCTAACTCTTCAACATCAATCGAACTATCATCAAAGGCATCGATATCACCTTCGATTAAATAGAGATCTTCTGGACAATCATCTAGCTCAACCAACTTTTCTTTTATACCAGATAAGTCAGAAACAACAATCGCATGACGAGCCGGGCCATACATCGCACTGAAGTAAGGCGCATCATCCAGAGTAATATCATCATAAATTTCAGATAATAAAACGCCACCCAGTGTATCTGCCAACCCTTTTAAGCGAGGATCATTTGAACCACCCGGTGAAGCAAGCCGTTCAATTTCACGGTCAAGCTGAGCACGATGTTGAGCAAGTTTGTCCTTCTCAAGCGATTGTACTTTTTCACGCTCCAGCAGAGACTGCATCTCACTCATGACCGATTGACGATCACTTAATTCAGCACCACTTTGCTCACGTAAGATCGCCAAAGCATCATTGGCTTGAATCCACGCTGGGGCAATGCTTTCATAGCGAGCGATATCAGATTGAAGTTCTTGCTCAAGACGGCGCTGCTGACTTCTCTGTTCACGTAGTGTTTCTTGGTTCTGCTCCAAACTCTCTAACAACGCTTGGTGACGCTCACGCTCTAACTCGAGGCTGTCCTCTTCACTGAGTAGAACCTGATGGTGCTTGTGATAGTCACTGACTCGCTGCTGTACTAGATTTCGCTGTTCAATTCGATAGTGCAGATCACGCTGCTGCTCCAACCACGCCTGCTCATTTTGTACCATCTGCTGAGCATCTTGTGTTTGACGTAAAATGGTTTTCGCGTGTTCAGCCGCTTGACTACGGTTGACTTCCCCCAGTACGCTTTTCACTAAACTCAGCGCTCGATCAAACTGCTCCGCCGCCGCTGATGACATATCCAACTTATGTTTTACGGCCAATAGCTCGCTGGTTTTTTGCTCTTTCTGAGCATTCAGCTCACTGATTCGCGCATGAGCAACTTCTGCAGAGAGCGTGGGATCATTGAGCTGGTGGCGAGCTTTGTCGAGCGCTTGTAACGCTTGTTGATATTGCAAAGCGCGGGTCTGTTGTACATCAAGGGCTTGTTGATAATCAGCCAATTGTGTTTTCAGACTATCCACTTCTTCCTCAGCCATGGTGGCTTGCTCTTCCGCCATCATGACGCGTTCTTGCGCTTCTTCGACCACCATCAACTGCTCTTCAAGACGAATGTTCAGTTCTTCTAAATCATCTTGATAGCGAGCGATTTTTTCTTGTTGACGTAGGGCATTTTGTACCAGTTGTAAATGATCTGAAGCCCCCTGATAGTCTTGCTCTAGCGCCGACTCTTGCTCAACCAGCATGTCCAGTTCTTCATGAACACGATTAAGTAGGCGATTTTGTTCAATCAGTGTTTCGCGAGCCGTAAAGAGTTCTTGGCGCAGCGACAATGTTTGCTCAACTTTAATACGACGTTCATTCGCATGGCGCATATAGTCAGCAGCCACATACTGGGTCGATTCAGTGATCAAATGTTTGAATAGATCTCGATCTGCTTGCGTGTTTTTAATGGCTTCCAAAGTCATGCGGTTTTCACGCAACGCCGATTCCATATCTTGGAACGCTTTTTTAACTCCGCCATTTTGTGGCAATAAGTAATCGCGCAATGAACGGGTAATCGCGCTGGAAATACCACCATATAACGAAGCTTCAATCAAACGGTAAAATTTGGAACGATCGCTACTATTACGTAATTTTTTGGGTACCACTCCTGACTCAAACATCTGGCTGTGATAGTCCACAATGGAACCAAATGCTTTGAAAGAAGCCCCTTCAATACCGCTCAGAGCTTCTTTCACTTCATTTAACTGACGAACACGAGCATGGTTATCTGAAACACTTTCTACCAAAATATCCGTCGGTTTAATATGGCTGGGTAAACCTTGAATAACAAAGGGTTTGATGTCCACTTTCTTATCTCGCCCAGCCACTTGCTGAAGTTTGACCGCAAACAACAAACGTTGATGACGAGAATTCACCACATCGAGTGCCGCGTAACAAGCTCCCGGCTGTAACTTACCGTAAAGACCTTTATCACGAGATGCTTGTGAGCTCCCTGCTTCCGTTGTATTACGAAAGTGCAGTAAGCTTTGGTCAGGAATTAAGGCGGTGATAAAAGCCGCCATCGTGGTGGATTTTCCTGCACCATTACCACCGGATAATGTGGTCACCAAATTATCGATATCAAAAGTGCGGGCAAAGAAGCCATTCCAGTTGATCATGGTGAGTGATTGATATTTACCTCTTTCAATCATGCTTCGTCTTCCCATACTTCGTGTTGTTCATCTTGTTCTTGTAATTCCGCTTCATTGGCTAATAAGCTAGGTTGGTTAGGTTCTTGAGTATGAACCACTGCTTCACCATCACGGATCAAACGCAACTGTGCCTGACGCATATCATCCCCAACTCGTACATCCGCACCGAAACGAAACACCGCTTCCGTAATACGAAACTTGGTGGTTTCTCCTATGTGAATGAGCATGCCAAGGCGACGTAACCGGCGCAAAGAAGTGCGAACTTTTTCAAATAACTTTTCTTTATCTAAATCCGATCCCGTGGCGCGATGAGTCACCAATTTCATCAATTTTTTTTCATCAACCAATGAGAGCAGTTCTTCATACAGCTCTTGGTTGGTAAAAATCCCTTCATGCGCCAATCGTTCTGGACTTAAATAGAGGAAGCAGAGCACCTTACCTACCAACATATCCAATTCAGATAAGACACTACGGTTAATCAAGGATGATGAACGTGGACGGAGATAAAAAAAGCCTTCGGGTGCACGAACCAACTCGGTGTTGTAACGCTGATAAAATAACGCCAGCTCAGGTTCAAAATCAGATAAAAAGGCATGGTTATCCAGATCATCACTAGACACATGCCGCCCTGCACGTAATTGACTATCTAAAGCAGGAAAAAGCGGATTTACTATCGCTTTAGCCAGTTTCTCTGGCATATATTCATTAATATCGGTCGATGACATTTGCTTGTACCTTTGCACCAAATTCGTTAATTGCTTGCCAGTCTGGCTGAACAGCTCGGTAATCAGATTCAGAATAACCGAGGCGTACCGCTTGATCGACGACAATTCTAGCGAGATCAAAATGATGTGTACGCGGATGAGAAGCCAGATAATCACGTAACACGACGCCTAAATCGATAGGCTGTTGCTGCTCTTTATGGGCTTTAAGCATATGACCAATACGCTCTGAAATTTCATCATGGACTTGCTGAAATTCTTCATATTCAACCTCCATTGGCCGTTGCCCAGTCACCTCATCATCTCGGAGCACCAATGCCTCATCACGCAGATCCGACAAACGCTCCGCTTCTGCAAACGTTAATAACCACGGTTGCGTGAAATAGTCATTCATAGACTGGCGAAGACGTTGGCTGAAAGCTCGGTTTTGATCCATGTCGATAGCGGTTCGGATAAACTTATGGACATGTCGGTCGTAACCTATCCATAAATCAATCGCTTGTTGGCCCCAACTGGTGATGCGATCCAACTTCATCTGCAGTGAGAACAGCACTTCTTCAATAAACTCAAGTTCTGTATCACCATAGACTTTTTCTTGAATATCGAGGATCTGTGTTTGCAATTCATCGCCCGCGGCTTGCAAGGTATCTTGTAGCTCTCGCAGTGTCGATGAAGTTTCTGACAGTAGACGTTCACATTGCTGAATGGCGTCACGCCAATCTTGGTTTAACAGCTCCGCAATTTGCAGTTTTACGGATTGCTGCTGTTCATCGAGAACTCGCTGGTTGAGATCAATACGATCAAAGATCTCTTCAACAGAATATTTCAGCACACCATAAACGTTTTTTTTCCAGTGGCCCGCCGTGCCTCCCTGCTGAGCCGATTCCACCGCTTTAGCCATTTCATCGGCAACCATCGAAAGCTGAATGGAGAGCTTTAATTTAGAAAACTCTCGATGACGGACGTAGTAATCGGTAATCCCTACAGCAAGGGGCGAGAGACGATAAATACTCATCCCTTCGGTAACTTCACTGGTAAATCGACTGATCAAGCGCTGTTTGACCAATTCGTTAATCGCGTTATTCGCTCGAAAAGCCGAAGCTTCTCCTGTCTCAGTAAAGAGTCGAGTGACGATCGCAAAAGCATCATGCAACTCACCTTCACCAAGCTCTTCATCAAATCGTTCATGACTCAACACGGCGATGGCAATCAGAAAGGCCAGACGCTCCGTACTGAGGTTCAATGAGAAATCATGCTGCTTAACCCAACTAACCAACTCATCAATGGGCTGCTCTGCAGCGTTCTGAGTTAACTCACTCATTGTTATTCCTGTTCTTTTTTCTTAGCCCAAACATGGATATAGCGACCTAAAGAGAGATAAGGTTCCTGACGGCAGTACCGCCGTTCTAATGCCAAAAGGTCTTCATAGTGGTAGTCACCCATATTTTTCATATTGCCAATATAGTCACTAAAACAGCGGATACCGGATTTTCCACAAATTTCAAACCCCGCTTGCTCCACCCACTGATAAACCTCCGTCGGTAATAAACCTTGCTGAGGTTGAAGTTTAAAACGCTTGCGATGTGGCATTCCCGCCAAAATGTGAGGAATATTGCCACACACCGCATTCTTGTACACCAAGCCATGCTGGTTATAGAACATAATGGATGCCATTCCACCGACCCGCACTTGAGCCAATAGATGCTTCAATGCAGTTTGAGGATCAGCAAGCCACTCCATTACCGCATGGAACATGACAATATCAACAGGCGCTGACAAATGTTTATCTACCGATTGAACCGGAGCATGCACAAAATGGTAGTGCTCAAGTAATCCGTTCTCCGTAATGTTCTGTTTTGCCAAATGTAACATTTCAGAAGAAAGATCACACAAGGTGACATGGTGGCCAAATTTCGCTAATCTTTGCGACATCTGTGCCAAACCACCGCCTGCATCTAAAATGTGCAACGGAGCTTGTGATTCATCGAAATGGGTGAGCATACGCATGAGATCTTCCCAAACAATAACTTGGCGGATCTCACCTTTGTCAGAACCATAAATATTTTTTGCAAATTTGTGGGCAATATCGTCGAAATTGCGATCTTCTGTCACGGTGGCTTGAGTTATGATAATCAATCGTGCTGCTATTCTGTCATAGGAATGGCAGGAATAAAGAATCTTTCGCTGATTTTACTATCAAGTGCTGTTTTTTCGGACTATTTTGTTTATGTTTGAGCTGAAAAAAATCGTTTCCTCTCTCCTTATGCCTTTGCCAGCACTGCTGATCATTGGTTTTATCGGCTTAATGCTGATCATGTTTACGGCAAAGCGTAAAACCGGCTGCCTCGTGGTGCTATTTTCTTTGCTTGGTTTATTTCTCATTTCCTTCCAACCCCTGTCTAGCCGTCTTTTAATGCCCTTAGAACGCCAATATAGCGCCTTTCTACCTGTTGATGGTGCAGTTGATTATGTCATGGTGCTGGGGAATGGGCATGTCGTAGATGGCAGTATTCCACCCACTTCAGAGTTAACGCGAACTGCGTTGATGCGATTAGCGGAAGGTATCCGTATTTTACATATGTATCCGGGCTCCAAACTGATTTTATCTGGCTATGCGGGAGGAAGTGAGTTCAGCCATGCTAGGATGCTGGCGAAAGTTGCGCTCGCTCTTGGCGTATCAAAATCAGACATTATCTTACTAGAAACAGCGCAAGATACTTGGGAAGAAGCACGGCAAGCGGCAGCCTTTGTCCAGCAAAAACAATTGGTACTTGTGACTTCAGCTAGTCATATGGCACGTGCAATGAATGAATTTCATTCCGTTGGGCTAACCCCAATCCCTGCCCCTACCAATTATCTAGCCCAAAAGAATATTGCTCAAACTTGGGATAAATACACACCCAAAGCACAGTATTTAGAACAAACCGAGCGCTATTGGTATGAAACAATGGGGCTAATGTGGCAAGCCATGCGAGATTGGGCAAGCCATCATGACAATACAGAGCCAAGTCGTACCCAATAAAAGTGGAGCGATGGGTGGTGAATACTCATCTTGCTCACAAATTAACAAGTTTACTGACCATTTAGCGTGGCTATGACGCATAGTGAGGGTAAATTTCGTTGCGGGTTAACCCGTTGCAGTCTAAAATCTTGCTCGCTACTGACAAGATGAATGTAAGAGACAAGCCGCTATTTGAAAGCGGTTTTTGTGTTTTTATTACTTTTAGGCTAATTACAGCCTATGCCCAAATCATTGAGCGTTATCGTCAAGCAACAGGCAAAATCGCGCTTTCTCCAGAGCGGATTGCAATAAAACCAACGTCGCCTATCGCATCATAACGCCTAATGGCTCCCTTTTGGGGGAGATCGGGGTATAACTACTGCTGCACTCGATAAAGTGATGCCTCTTTTGGCCCCAGCAGTCATTGATAGGATAAATTTATGGCTACGATTAAAGACGTTGCACGCTTAGCTGGCGTATCAACAACAACCGTATCTCATGTTATCAACAAAACACGTTTTGTTGCAGAAACCACGCAAGAGAAAGTACTCGATGCAGTCAAACAACTAAACTATGCACCAAGTGCTGTTGCTCGGAGCTTAAAGTGTAATACGACATGTACGATTGGCATGCTGGTTACCCAGTCAACAAACCTATTTTTTTCTGAAGTGATTGATGGTGTTGAAAGTTATTGCTATCGCCAAGGTTATACGCTGATTTTATGTAATACCGGGGGTATTTATGAAAAACAACGTGACTATATTCGTATGCTGGCAGAAAAACGCGTGGACGGCATGCTCGTAATGTGTTCAGACTTAACGGAAGAATTGCTGGAAATGCTAGAAAGCCATCCAGACATTCCTAAAGTGATCATGGATTGGGGGCCTGAAACCTCTCAAGCAGATAAGATCATTGATAACTCTGAAGAAGGGGGTTACCTTGCAACCAAATATCTGATTGAAAAAGGGCATCAAGCGATCGCTTGCCTTAGCGGCCATTTTGTCAAAGCCGCTTGCCAAGAACGTATTGCAGGTTTTCGGCGGGCAATGGCAGAAGCCAATCTGCCAGTCAATGATGATTGGATTCTAGAAGGAAACTTTGAGTGTGATACCGCTGTATTAGCTGCAGATAAGATTCTCGCAATGGATACTCGCCCTACTGCCGTTTTTTGCTTTAATGATACGATGGCGCTTGGTTTAATTAGCCGTTTACAACAACGCGGTGTACGTGTCCCTGATGATATGTCGATTATTGGTTACGATAATATTGAACTCGCTGAATATTTCTCACCACCACTAACAACAGTGCACCAGCCTAAACGCCGAGTTGGGAAAAATGCATTTGAAATTCTGCTGGAGCGGATCAAAGACAAAGAGCACGAACGCCGTACTTTCGAAATGCACCCAGAAATTGTTGAGCGTGATACGGTACGAGATGTGACTCAAAAATCATAAATAAATTTTAATGACCGAGTCCGTAATATCATCGATAACGCTATGCAACTCAACCATTAATCCTTACTATTTTTATTGATATTACCACTACAAATTTGAACGAATATCACATATTGGTAACTTAGCTGTGATATTCGTTCATTTTTTTCATTACTGTATAACAAGAAGTATTATGGAAATAATGCTTAGAGATACCAAAATGTCACGCACAGGGCAAACCATCTGAAAAGTTGGGACGCAAAGCCTCCGGCCTAAACCAGTTTGGTAGGTAGCGGGGTTGCCGATGGCTGAAGGCTGAACTGCACAAACAGGAAGTTTACTCCTTATTGACACATCACAGCAGTTTTTTGCTAGTCTCTCGGACCTGATTTGGTGGCGAATTAGTTAATACACCGAGATTTACAGCATGGATAAACCAGTATTAAAAGATTCAATGAGACTTTTTGAACAATTTGGCCGTGTCAAATCACGTTCAATGTTCGGCGGCTTCGGTGTTTTTGTTGATGACACCATGTTTGCTTTAGTCGTGAATAACAAACTACATATGCGAGCGAACGATGAGTTAGCCGATAAATTTAAGCAACAAGGCTACCAACCCTATGTGTATAAAAAAAGAGGGTTCCCGGTTGTCACGAAGTATTTTGCTTTGCCTGAAGAATGCTGGGATAACCCTGAAGCTATTTTACATGAAGCAAAAGTTGCTTTAAAAATTGCCCAAGATGAGCGAGAAAGCCAAGAACAGTCAAAGCCGGAACGGCTCAAAGACCTCCCCAACTTGAGGCTCGCAACAGAACGCATGCTAAAAAAAGCGGGGATAAACTCCGTTGACCAACTTCATCAAAAAGGAGCCTTGGGGGCTTATAAAGCCATCCAGCAGAGTCACCCTACCGATGTGAGTCTAGAGCTACTCTGGGCATTAGAAGGGGCAATTGAAGGAAAACACTGGTCCGTCATTCCCCACTCTCGACGTGAAGAATTAATAAAGCATTTATCTTAATTTTCCCCTCCTCTATTGCCAACTGTCATAAACCCAGCCAAAGATACTCTGACTGGGTTTATGATTTTTTATCAACGATAAGCTAACCCTGTAAAGGGAAGGTGTTCTATGCTGGATCCAGTAAAGTCGATATATGGCACTATGGAATCTCTCATGACACAAAAAATGACCATCGGAATAATACTGCTTGGTGTGGTGATCTTACTGGCCGTCAGTTTGAATCAATATCTCAATTTAGAAGCCATCAAACAACTTCACACTCAATTATCCCAATGGATTCACCAACACGGGTTAGTCTCAGCCCTTCTTTACTTTATTCTTTATGTCGTACTGACCGCCTTCTCCGTTCCTGGTGCCGCTGTCTTTACCTTACTTGGTGCTGCCCTATTTGGTTTCTGGCTGAGTTTGTTTCTGGTCTCTTTTGCGAGTACGTTTGGTGCAACCATCGCGTTTTGGAGCAGTCGCTATTTACTAAGAGAGTGGGTTTCCCATCGATTCTCAGATAAACTGAATACACTTAACCAAGGAATGAACCAAGATGGCGCTTTATACTTATTCTCTCTACGACTGATCCCTATCCTGCCTTTTTTTCTGATCAACTTGCTAATGGGGTTAACGTCCATTACCACTTGGCGCTATTACTGGATCAGTCAATTGGGTATGTTGCCAGGAACGGCCGTCTATATTAATGCAGGAACTCAACTGAGTGAGATAGAAGACCTATCCGGCATCATGACCCCTTCAGTCTTATTCTCTTTTGTATTACTGGGGATTTTCCCGTTACTGGCTAAATGGCTCCTCAAACAATTACGTGACCAACGAATCAAACACCACTAATGGCTTTGTTGGTGAATGAAATCGATCGAAACCTGATTAAACAAACGTGGCTGTTCAATATTACATACGTGACCACAATCAGGAATTTCCACTAATGCACTTTGTCGATGAGCTGCCACCATCTCTCTGACTGGGCGTAGGAACATATAATCACCGGCTCCCATCACATATAAAGTTGGGATCGACAGCTCTCGCTCTTTGAAGTACCTCATTAACGGATTAACATCCGCCGTTAAGGTAAACCAGCGTTTAAACTCTTGTTGGCAAAGCTTCTGCGCTTCTCTGACAAAAAGGTGACGAGATTCCTTTTGACTGGGTTGAGGCATAACAATGTATGCAAATAAACGATAGAGCCACATATAAGGGATAATATGTTTACTGATATGGCCAAGTTTCACCAACACTTGTGAACGAATATTAAGCCGAGTGACCGCTCCCCCTAATACCATACTCCGTACTCGCTTTGACGCTAATTCAGCAACATTTCTGACAATGATCGTTCCAAGCGACATGCCCACAAAATGCGCAGAATGAATCTTGAGGTGGTCGAGGACGCATAGAACATCCTGTGTTACAGATTTGAATGTATAACGCTGAGCAAGCAGCTCTTTTAGTAATTGATGCGACTTACCATGTCCACGCAAATCGACCAAGAGTAAATTGAAATGCTGTTTGTAGTCTTTAATTTGCTTAAACCAAATGGAAGAACTTCCCCCAGCACCATGAATAAACACCACCCATTCTTTACTGGTTGGATGGGGATATACTTTATGAAACAACAAAGTTTGAGACATGGATACCACATTGACCCAAATTGATTTTGGTAAAAAGATTAGCATATTTTACCAAGAGAATTTTGTAGGAGTTGTAAAAAACCATGTATCAATTAGATGGGCTCTTCACAAAGAAACAGAGCGCACAAGGCGCTCTGTAAAATCGTCAATCAATAGAAGATTGCCGCTCGATACATTTTTAAGTATTCCTGTGCTGAATCATGCCAGCTAAAGTCTTTATTCATGGCTCTTAGCTGAACGGTTAGCATTTCATCTGGGTTTTGCAGATAAAAAAGCAGGGCTCTTTGCATCGTGATGAGTAAGGCGGCTGGCGTTGGTTCTTGAAAACCAAACCCTGTCGCTTGTTGAGGATACTTATCATAATCCTGAACAGTATCTTTCAGCCCACCGACCTCTCGAATGATAGGTAGAGTTCCATAAGCCATACTGTATATTTGATTTAACCCACACGCTTCAAATTCTGATGGCATAACGAAGAAGTCTGCCCCCGCTTCAACCAAGTGAGCAAGCCGATTACTATAAGCCTCAACAAAAGCAAACTTGTCTGGATGCATAGCTGCAATTTTATGCAGTTTTTCAGCGATTTGAGGCTCTCCTGTACCCACGATAACCACTTGAACATCGTTTCGTAAAAACTGCTCTAAAATGGGCAATAGATAATGAAAGCCTTTTTGGTGCGTTAATCGACATACCATCCCGAACATGGGAATCGCTGACTGAGGTAATGCCAGCTCCTGCTGAAGGGCTTGCTTGCTGCTGGCTTTCCCCGCTTTCAAAGACACCGCTTCCGCACTATAGGTTTGCGGTATATAACGATCGGTCGCAGGACTCCACTCTGAATAATCACAGCCATTGACAATCCCGTGCAAATCTCGCGCTCGTCGAACAAAGTCATCGACCAAACCGTGCGATCCTAATGGTGTTAAAAGCTCTGAAGCATAATTAGGACTGACTGCATTAATTTTATCAGCAAAAGCGATGCCAGCTCTTAAAGTACTGATATGATCATAACCATACTGTAAAAACTCCATTCCTGATAAATTCAGTTCAGGAATGATTTCCAATTGATGGTAAGAGAAAATACCTTTAAAAATGGCATTATGAATGGTTAATACCGTTTTCATCCCGCTGTAGTAATGATCGTCACGGTAACGCGTTTTCAATAAGAAAGGAACCAGTGCCGTGTGCCAATCATTGGCATGAATAATATCTGGTTTAATCGATAATTTGGGTAAGACATCTAAACAAGCGGCGGAGAAAAAACCAAACCGTTCGCCATTATCTGCATACGCCTGATTCTGCTCAGCATACAACTCTGCACGATCAAAATAGTCATCACAATCAATTAAATAGACGGGAACACCATCTAACTCACTCTGACGTACTTGATAACGAGTATGTGGCCAATGCAGTAACTCTGTTTCAAGAATAACCGGTAAATTCTGCTTTTCAGCAATGGTGCGATAACCCGGTAGCACGATCGCCACCTGATGACCAATATCCATCAAGGCTTTTGGCAGTGCCTTAGCCACATCTGCTAAACCACCACTTTTCACTAACCCTTCAGCTTCTGAAACAACAAACCAAACGTTCATTTTCTCAATGTTAGAATCCAACTTTTGTTCCTTTCGCTATCACAACAATTCCTTCATCAGAGACATGGAACCGTTGTCTATCAAGTTCTAAATCTTCACCGATAATGGTGCCGGGAGCGATCTCCACATGTTTATCGATGATAGTGCGCTTAATGGTACACCCAGCACCAATTTTTGCATCACCTAAAATAACGGATTCGCTGATAAAAGATCCGGGGCCAATATTTGTTCTAAAACTGAGGACTGATTTATAAATTGTTGAGCCCTGAACATAACTTCCTCCGGAAATTAAGCTATCGGTAATCTCCACTTTTTTATCATCCATATCCACAAACGTGGCGGGTGGTAATGGTGGATAATAGGTATGCAATGGCCAACTGCGGTTATATAAAGAAAATGGTGCATCTTTTTGCAATAAATCCATATGAGCAGACCAGTAAGACTCTATGGTGCCCACATCACGCCAATACGTTTCACCTTTTTCACCCTTGATGGTATTCGTTGAGAAGTCATAAACATAAACGCCTCCTTGTGGAAACATTTTAGGAATAATGTCTTTTCCGAAATCATGGCTTGATTGCTCATTAACCGCGTCTTCACGCAGTTCTTTGCACAGTGTTTCGGTTTCGAAAATATAGTTACCCATTGAAACCAATGCCCATTCAGGATCTCCAGGGATCGATTTGGGTTGTTTAGGCTTTTCTTCAAAACCAATCATCTTACCATCGACATCCACTTCAATAACACCAAACTGAGACGCTTGAGAAAGTGGCATACGCAGTGCTGAAACGGTTAGTTTTGCTCCGACGCGACGGTGAAAATCAAGCATCTGCCGGATATCCATTTTATAGATATGGTCGGATCCAAAAATACACACATCATCGGCTTCGGATATTTCTACAAACCGTAAGTTTTGATAGATGGCGTCGGCAGTTCCTTCATACCACCGTTTACCATCACGCATTTGGGCTGGGATAGAGTCAATAAAGCGATCTCTGATGCTGGAAACATTCCATCCTTTTTTCATATGTAGATAGAGTGATTGAGATTTAAATTGTGTTAATACATAAATTCGCATCAAATCAGCATTAACGAAGTTATTAAGTGCAAAATCTATCAGACGATAGCTTCCACCAAACGGGACGGCAGGTTTTGTACGGGATTCAGTTAGCGGCATCAGACGAGAACCTTCACCACCAGCTAAAATCATTCCTAATACACCACTCATATTCTTCTCCATCAGTTTCCATTGGTTCGTCGCCATGTCAAATGGGGGGAATGACGACGCTTTCCTTAGTGACTTATTGCATAGCGTCAACTGAAGTTAAAGCAAGCACAAAATGCAATCAGTTGTCTATTACTCTATCGAATTTATGTAGGAATACAAACGTCTAATGCGTATTCTGTGCTGGAAGTAAGTATGACATGTTGAACTCCTAACCTTGCTCACAGAATAAGAGTTATTTACCCCATAATACCTAACATTTATTTCACGATTTCGATCCCAAAACCCTAAAATCTCCCATTAAAATAATTGAAAAGTGTGACAGTTAATATTGATATATCAAATGAAATTAATATAGAAAAACAAAGTGGACATATAAAATACAGCGAACCAATGATTGAATCATCGAATTTTCTTTCAATATTCCAAAAATAAAGGCAGTCAAATGACTGCCTTTATCACAACAATGTTTCCGTCACTTCGTTTTCTTACGTTTATCCGTAACGTCCCAACGCCCGTCTTGATAAAGCGCGGTCCAACCAGATGGTTTCCCGTCAATTTCAGTTCGAACATAGTGCTCTTTACTTTTACGGCTAAAACGCACAACTGCAGAACGTCCATCAGGATCCGCGACTGGAGCTGATGCTAAATACTGATACTTCTCCGGTAATCTTTCCTTAAATCGTACAAGCTCTTCCACTAAAGGAGCACGAGTTTCTCGTGATTTAGGAAAATTACTGGCCGCGAAAAATAGGCCCGAGGCACCATCTCTTAGTACAAAATAAGCATCTGAATTTTCACAAGGTAGCTCAGGGAAATGAACAGGGTCTTCCTTCGGTGGTGCTACTTCACCACTTTTAAGGATTTTACGCGTGTTTTTACAGTTATCATTGGTGCAGTCCATATATTTACCAAAACGCCCTGTTTTCAGTACCATATCGGAGCCACATTTATCACATTCAACCACTGGGCCATCGTAACCTTTGACCTTAAATTCCCCTTCTTCCACGATATAGCCTTCGCAGTTCGGGTTGTTACCACAAACATGTAACTTACGCTTACCGTCAATAAGGTAGGCATCCATCGCGGTTTCGCAAATAGGGCAACGCTTTTTCGCACGCAGAGCTGCCGTTTCTACATCTTCTTCAAGAACGTTAATAATGCCGTCTTCATCACCTAAATTGATGGTGGTTTTACAACGTTCCTTTGGTGGCAAAGCATAACCAGAACAGCCAAGGAAAACACCAGTAGAAGCCGTTCTTATCCCCATTGGACGAGAACACGTTGGGCAAAGAATATTGGTCATAACGATGTGGTTGGGTTTCATTCCACCCAGCTCTTCATCTTGTTCTGCTTGTTCCAGATCGCCGCTAAAATCAGCGAAAAAAGCATCCAATACTTTTTTCCAGTTTGCGTCCCCTTCTGCAATTTGGTCCAGTTTCTCTTCCATGCGGGCGGTAAAGTCATAGTTCATCAAATCGGCAAAACTGCCATCGAGACGATCGGTAACGATTTCACCCATTTTCTCAGCATAAAAGCGGCGCTGCTCAACTTTAACATAACCACGATCTTGAATGGTCGAGATTATCGAAGCATAGGTTGAAGGCCGGCCAATACCCCGTTTTTCTAACTCTTTTACCAAAGCCGCTTCGGTATAACGAGCTGGCGGCTTAGTAAAGTGCTGCTTGGGCTCCAGCTTTTCAAGGGACAATGTGTCACCCACTTTTACCGCAGGTAAAATTTGGTCTTCATTTTTACCCAGTGGACGCTGTACCCGAGTCCAACCATCAAATTTAAGAATTCGCCCTTTTGCCTTCAAGGTAAACTCAGCGGCTTTTACGCTGATTGTGGTTGAGTCATATTGAGCCGGCGTCATTTGACAGGCCACAAATTGGTTCCAAATTAAGGCATACAATTTATGAGCGTCCGCTTCCATTCCGTCCAAATCATCCGATTTAACGTCTACATTGGAAGGACGTATCGCTTCGTGTGCCTCTTGAGCCCCTTGCTTACTACCGTATACATTGGGATTTTCAGGCAAGTAAGCTTGGCCAAATTGTTGCTCAATATACTGACGTACGTTGTCTACCGCTTCAGCACTTAAATTTGTTGAGTCGGTACGCATATAAGTAATATACCCAGCTTCATACAAACGCTGAGCTAACATCATGGTTTTTTTCACCCCATAGCCTAAGCGCGTACTCGCTGCTTGTTGTAGCGTTGAGGTGATAAAAGGTGCGCTCGGTTTACTGCTGGTTGGTTTGTCTTCACGTTTACAGACTTCATACACGGCTTTTTGCAGAATAGAAACTGCAGATTGAGCCTCTTGTTCATTGGTAGGTTTAAAGGCAACGCCTTCTTTTTGAGCAACCAATAGACGAAAATCATCTTGAGAGTGTGTCTTTGTCTCTGCGTGAATATCCCAGAATTCTTCCGGCACAAACGCTTTAATTTCTCGTTCACGTTCAACAAGCAGTTTAACCGCTACAGACTGAACACGTCCGGCAGAAAGCCCTCGCGCTACTTTTTTCCACAGTAGCGGAGAAACCATAAAGCCTACCACGCGGTCCATAAATCGGCGTGCTTGCTGTGCATTAACCCCATCCATATTCAGTACGCCGGGTTGTTGGAATGCTTGCTGAATGGCGTTTTTCGTAATTTCGTTGAAAACGACTCGTTTGTATCGCTTCTCATCACCACCGATGATCTCACGAAGGTGCCAAGCGATGGCTTCTCCCTCGCGGTCCAAGTCGGTTGCGAGATAAACGCAGTCGGCATCTTTGGCGAGTTTTTGCAGTTCGCTCACCACTTTTTCTTTACCGGGAAGAATTTGGTAATTGGCTTCCCAACCATGAAAAGGATCTATCCCCATTTTTTTTATTAGGGCGCTACGCTCTTTCTCTTTTTTTAAGCGTTCTTTTTCTTCTACAGTCAGTTGTTTATTCGCTGTAGACGGAGCCTTCTTTGTCGCGGTATTACTTTGACCAGCAGTAGGCAGATCGCGTACATGACCGACACTAGACTTTACGATAAAGTCTTTACCAAGGTACTTATTGATGGTTTTTGCCTTGGCTGGTGACTCCACTATAACAAGTGATTTACCCATAATTGACTCAAATGCCCTTAATCACGATGCGAATAATAAATCGCATGATGTTCTAAAATATTGCTTCTTTTTTTACTATCGAGCCAGACAAGCAGAAGATCAACTTGTTTTTATAAAAAAGCGCTTATTTGCTCGACAAATCGACGATATGTCTTCCTTCATGCGAAAACCGCACATACTAATGAGAGTCTCGTAGGGATGCGACCATAAAAGAAGGAAACATGGGACAAATCACAAAACAGCATGATCACTGAATCTTAGTTTTCCTGTTTTCGATCATGGTTTTTACGTGTCACAATCATAAACTGTGCACCAAACTGAGTAGGGATAAAACATGAACGATAAACAATCCATTAGTGAATTCGATTTACTGCTGATTGCCAACCAGCTTATTCAAGATCACGAGCAATATATTGAAGGAATGCGAGCAGATAGCGTGGAAGAAAAAGAAGGGGTGTTAGTTTTTAAAGGGCCTTATTTTCTTAATGATGACGGGCTACCCACCGAGAAAACGACCGAAGTATTTAATATGTTTAAATATTTAGCCCATCACCTTTCTAAAGAATTCTCACTACAAAAATAATAAAAGCCTCGTATGAGGCTTTTATTTTCAGTTCAATTAATGGCTGAGCTCTGCAAATTTTTCAAAATAATCAGGGAAGGTTTTCGAGGTGCATTTCGGATCATTAATCGTCACTGGAGTATCGCTCAAAGCCACTAGTGAGAAGCACATCGCCATCCGATGATCATCGTAAGTATCAATTGCGGCATGATGCAATGTGCTAGGTGGTGTGATGATAATATAATCTTCCCCTTCCTCAACGCTTGCCCCAACCTTACGCAGTTCCGTTGCCATCGCCGTTAAGCGATCCGTTTCTTTCACACGCCAGTTATAGACGTTACGAATAGCCGTGCTGCCTTGCGCAAATAAAGCCGTGGTAGCAATGGTCATCGCCGCATCAGGAATAGCGTTAAAGTCCAGATCAACGGCATTGAGTTCTCCACGACGCGCAATCACATAGTCCTCACCCCATTCAATTTCCGCACCCATTTTTTCTAAGGCGTAGGCAAACTGAATATCTCCTTGAATACTGTGCTTACCAATACCGGTCACTTTGACTTGCCCGCCCTTAATTGCCGCAGCAGCCAAGAAATAGGAAGCTGATGAAGCATCACCTTCAACCAAGAAATGACCGGGAGAGACATACGATTGGCCAGCAGGAATCACAAATTGTTGGTAATCGTGGTTGATCACTTGGACACCAAATTGCTGCATGATGTGTAACGTAATATCAATATAAGGTTTAGAAACCAGCTCGCCCTCAATATTGATGATCACTTCACCATCAGCTAAAGGAGCTGACATCAAAAATGCCGTCAAAAATTGGCTAGAGATGGATCCATCAATGGATACCGGCCCAGCTTTTAGGCCCGTGCCACGGATACGAAGCGGCGGATACTGTTCATTTTCCAAATAGTCAATCTGAGCACCCGCTTGACGCAAGGCATTCACTAAGTGACCAATCGGACGCTCCTTCATTCGGGGTTCACCCGTCAAGGTAAACTCCCCCTGCCCCAGACACAGCGCAGCCGCTAACGGGCGCATTGCCGTTCCAGCATTGCCTAAAAAAAGTTCTAGTGATTGTGATTGTTCAAAGGGCTTTCCTAACCCTTCAACTTCACATTCCGTTTTATCTTCTGAAAGGCGGTAAACAACCCCTAATTGGTTTAACGCATTAAGCATATGCCGAATGTCATCACTATCGAGTAAATTCGTCAATCGAGTTGTACCACTGGCTAACGCAGCCAAAAGAAGCGCTCGGTTAGAAACGCTTTTTGAACCAGGTAGGTTCACTTCACCATTAATTTTTGCAATGGGTTGTAACGTCAGGCTTTCCATTAAAATTGTGTTTCCTTGCACTGCGGCTATGCCTATTTTATCTAGCGCAGTTAAAATTCTTCGTATTGGCAGACTACCCAAAATAACCTGAAATCGCCAGTGTTAATCGGCCTTTCAAAAGGAAATGGCTTGCTCTTTTTTGCTATTTTTCTTTATCAACACGTACCCCATCATCAAAATACAGAATGCGAACCTTATCACCCGAATAAAATAACATATCGCTGTCGACATCTTGAATCACATCAATAAGATCTCCCTTTGAAG
Source organism: Vibrio cincinnatiensis (assembly GCF_022113815.1). GTDB lineage: Bacteria > Pseudomonadota > Gammaproteobacteria > Enterobacterales > Vibrionaceae > Vibrio > Vibrio cincinnatiensis_A. Next base: position 356,444 of record NZ_SGOM01000001.1, on the reverse strand, counting down.
TACGGATGAGAATTTCAACTAACTTATCTTCGTAATAGTAAGACTGCTTACCGTGTTGATGTGCGATCACCGCGCCAGTAAGGGCCCCAACTGTTGTTGCCACTTGTTTACCTCTTCCATCCCCAAACTGGTGTCCAACTAAACCACCAACAACCGCACCGAGCAGAGTTTCCCACCCCTTCGCTTTCGATTGAATCATTTCTTGCTGGGAAATATAACGGACGGTTTCCACTTGACCAAAAATAACCTCATTAACTGGACGAGCTTGATTCCGTTGATAAGTGGCATTGGCAAACAAGGGAAAAATCAATAAGATCAAAATCCATGTTCTCATTTTGTACTCCGATTAGAATAAGTGAGTGAGTAATGACAATTTACCTTACCGAGTTGGCGGCGGACAGCTTTACCTTTCCCTCCCCTGATTCAGCACGAACCAACCCGAATGGTTTACTTGCCTACGGTGGCGATTTGAATCCAATGCGTATTTTGTCCGCTTACCACAATGGCATATTTCCTTGGTATGGGCCAGGTGAGCCTATCCTTTGGTGGAGCCCTTCACCTCGCGCAGTCTTTAACCCTAAGACATTTAAACCCACCAGAAGTGTGAAAAAATATCAAAAAAAACACGCTTATCGAATTAGTATGAACCAGGTAACCGCCCGTGTTATCGAATTATGTGCTGCGGTTCGCCCCGCAGAAGAAACATGGTTAAACCATGAAATGCGCAGCGCTTATCAACTCTTGGCAGAACAAGGAGTTTGCCATTCCGTCGAAGTCTGGAAAAATGAAGAATTAGTAGGTGGACTTTACGGGGTTCAGGTTGGGCAGCTTTTTTGTGGTGAATCCATGTTTAGCCTCGCCACCAACGCCTCTAAAATTGCACTTTGGGCTTTTTGTCAGCATTTTTCTCTCCATCAAGGGCAGTTGATCGATTGCCAAGTTATGAATCCTCATCTGCAATCCTTAGGGGCAACAGAATTACCACGGAGCCAGTTTATGCAATCATTGCTAACCTTAAGAGAAGCACCTGTTTCTGAATCTTGTTTTCAGCCACAGTGGTTACCTTGCCCATTATTGGGTGTATCAGAGGAGAGAGCATGAGCCAAGAGTTACAACAAATTCGAGTCGGCCTTACCGATAACCATCCATGCAGCTACCTACCAGAACGCATGGAACGCGTTGCTGTCGCTCTGGATCCTACAATGAAAAATAGCGAACATTACGAACAGCTGCTAGCGAATGGTTTTCGCCGTAGTGGTGACATTATTTATCGACCTTATTGTGACCATTGCTCGGCTTGCCAACCATTACGTGTTTCTGTCCATGATTTTTTTCCTTCAAAAAGTCAGAAACGGTTGCTAAACAAAGCTCATACCATTCAATGGCAGTTGAAACCAATCATGGATGACAATTGGTTCCCGCTCTATGCTCGTTATATTGAAGCTCGTCATAAAGAAGGAAACATGTATCCACCTCGCAAAGATGAATTTGATAACTTTGCACATTCAGATTGGTTGGAAACACAATACTTACATATTTATGTCTGCAACCGCCTTGTCGCGATTGCCATTACCGATATATTACCCAATAGTGCCAGCGCTTTTTATACCTTCTTTGATCCAGATAGCCCACTTTCGTTGGGTACCTTAGCGGTACTCATTCAACTTAAATTATGTAAGCGTATGGAGAAACAATGGCTTTATTTAGGCTATCAAATTGATGAATGTCCCGCTATGAATTACAAAGTACGCTTTCAGCCAAATCAAAAGCTAGTCAAACAGCGTTGGCGAGGGTAGAATACGCCCCAACTTTACATATTGTTTTTTTAACGGCAGAATGCGCCGTTGATTATTTTCGCCAAATTTCTAAAGAGGATTAAATGGCTAAAGAAGACGTAATTGAGATGCAAGGTACTGTCCTTGATACTCTTCCAAACACAATGTTCCGTGTTGAGCTAGAAAATGGTCACATAGTGACAGCTCACATCTCTGGTAAAATGCGCAAAAATTATATTCGTATTCTTACTGGTGACAAAGTTACTGTAGAGATGACTCCATACGATCTATCTAAAGGTCGCATCGTCTTCCGCGCTCGTTAATCTCTGATTGTCGAATGCAACAAAAACGGAGCGGTAAGCTCCGTTTTTGTTGCATAAGAGTATGGCTTAACAACGAATAACTGAGACAAAAAAAAGCGCACATATCATTTGTGCGCTTTTTATTATCGTTAGCTGAAACCTAATTCACGACTTCTTCTCGAGAACCTAAGTATTTAAAGGTTAATTGATCATCGGTGAGGTCTATTTTGACAGTTCCACCATCCACCAATGAACCAAATAACAACTCATTCGCCAGTGGTTTTTTCAATTTATCCTGAATAACTCGTCCCATGGGACGGGCCCCCATATCACGGTCGTACCCTTTGATCGCAAGCCAATGTCTTGCAACTTCAGAGACTTCAAGTGAAACCCCTCGGGCATCCAATTGAACTTGCAGCTCAACAATGAATTTATCTACCACTTGGTGAATCACACGCTCATCTAAGCTATTAAACCAGATAATGTGATCTAATCGGTTGCGAAACTCTGGCGTAAAGACTTTTTTAATCTCTGCCATCGCATCATGACTATGATCTTGTTGAATCATACCGATGGATTGTTTCACCGTTTCCGCCACACCTGCGTTTGTCGTCATGACTAGGATAACATTCCGAAAATCCGCTTTACGTCCGTTATTATCGGTTAATGTGCCGTTATCCATAACTTGTAGCAGTAAGTTAAAGACATCTGGATGCGCTTTTTCAATTTCATCCAACAATACCACCGCATGAGGGTGCTTAATAACGGCATCCGTTAATAAACCACCTTGGTCATAACCGACATAGCCAGGAGGAGCGCCTATCAAGCGGCTGACAGAATGGCGCTCACCGTATTCCGACATATCAAAGCGAAGTAGCTCAATTCCCAGCAACTTGGATAACTGGACAGTCACTTCCGTTTTCCCCACCCCTGTCGGACCAGCAAACAAGAATGAACCAACAGGTCGATTATCAGAACCAAGGCCTGCCCGAGTCAGTTTGATCGACTCACTCAACACTTCAATTGCTTGATCTTGACCAAAGACCAACATTTTCATCTTCTTATCAAGATTTTTCAAAATGTCTTTATCTGATGAAGAGACAGATTTTTCAGGAATGCGCGCCATCTTAGCAACCATGGCTTCAATTTCTGCAACTCCAACGGTTTTCTTGCGTCGGCTGGCAGGCATTAGACGCACTCTGGCACCCGCTTCGTCAATAACATCAATGGCTTTATCTGGTAAATGACGTTCATTAATGTATTTCGCTGACAGCTCTACCGCAGCTCGCAATGCTTTATTGGTATAGCGTACATCATGGTGTGCCTCATATTTGGGTTTCAATCCCATCAAGATCTTGGTGGTATCATCCAATGAGGGTTCTAACACATCAATTTTCTGAAAACGGCGTGATAAAGCACGCTCTTTTTCAAAAATCGTACTGTATTCTTGATAAGTTGTTGAACCAATACAGCGTAATTTTCCACTACTCAATAATGGCTTAATCAGATTCGCGGCATCTACTTGACCACCAGAGGCTGCACCAGCGCCGATAATCGTATGAATTTCATCAATAAAAAGAATCGCATCTTGTTCTTTTTCTAATTGCTTCAGGATCGTTTTAAACCGTTTTTCAAAATCCCCTCGATACTTAGTTCCAGCCAATAACGAGCCAATATCAAGTGAGTAAATAACGCTATTTTGAATCACTTCCGGGACTTGCCCTTCAACGATTCGCCAAGCAAGCCCTTCTGCAATCGCCGTTTTACCCACTCCGGCTTCTCCCACTAAAAGGGGATTGTTTTTACGTCGACGACACAAGACTTGAACCGTGCGTTCAAGTTCTTTATCCCTGCCAATCAAAGGATCAATTTGCCCTTGCTTTGCTAGTTGGTTAAGGTTACTCGCAAAACTTTCCAACCGTTCATCTGCATTGGCTTCATCTAAATTTCCAGAACCAAAAGAATCGGAAGCGGGATCTTCACTCGCACCTGAGGTTTTAGTGATTCCATGAGAAATGTAATTAACAATATCAAGCCGGCTAATATCATTTTTCTTCAATAAATACGCCGCATGGGACTCTTGCTCACTAAAAATAGCGACCAGAACATTCGCCCCTGTAACCTCATTACGACCAGAAGACTGTACATGAAACACCGCTCGTTGTAACACTCGTTGAAAACTGAGCGTTGGTTGCGTTTCTCGCGTTTCATCGTTATCAGGAATAAGAGGTGTTGTTTGGTCAATAAACAGATCAAGCTCTTGACGTAGTGTATCGATATCAGCTTGACAGGCTAATAATGCGTCCTTCGCTGCATCGTTTTCCAACAATGCAAGTAGGAGGTGCTCGACGGTCATAAATTCATGTCTTTTGTCTCGCGCTCGAGCGAACGCGCCATTTAGACTCGACTCTAGTTCTTTATTAAGCATAAGGCCTCCTTAAGGAACAACCACATTGCGTTACAAACCTAAGCTTGCTCCATAGTACACAAAAGCGGATGCTCATTTTCCCTTGAGTACATGGTCACTTGCGCTACCTTTGTCTCTGCAACTTCTGCAGTAAATGTGCCACAAATGGCTTTTCCTTCATAATGTACCCTGAGCATAACTTGTGTTGCTCTTTCGATATCCATTGCGAAAAAACGCTCAAGAATTTCAATCACAAAGTCCATCGGGGTGTAATCATCATTGTTGAGTACTACGTGATACATTGCCGGGGGTCTTACCTCGGTCTTTTCTTTCTCCAGTAAATCAGAGCCTGGAGTCACCCATTCAAAATTTCTACTCATGACGGCCGTATATCAGAGTGTTTCTCAAATTATCACACATTGTCATCCCATCCATCAGCGTGGACTATCCACTTAACTTGCTGTCTGTTCAGGTGAAAAACAACCCTTACTTAGAGACTAATCCAGCAATGGTAACGCTGCAAATAAAACATTGCTATTCCTCTTTGATCCCCTGTACAAGCGTTCAAAAAAACAGCTAATTATGCAAACACACTCACAATATGCATTGCTATTTGCAAATTCCATTGCATTTATCAACCATTTTTTAACAAATCCAACCTTTCTTTTCAGAAAAAAACGCAGCATGTTTACCTCTTAAAGTGATTTGCTTATAAAAGTGGCTATTTTTATACCGTTTTCCTATTGACTGTGGCTTATCATTGACTACATTGGTCAATTAGTGACTCGATTATTTGGCAGCGGCTAAATCGCATTCACACCTGAAATGCTCGTTCATGGAATAACAAAACGAACGTTTCTTTAAACAACATCAGTAATAAAATGCATGAGGGATGTATAGCATGGCTACAGGTACAGTAAAATGGTTCAATAACGCCAAAGGGTTCGGTTTCATTTGTCCGGAAGGTGGAAATGAAGACATTTTCACGCATTATTCAACCATTCAAATGGATGGCTATCGCACACTAAAAGCGGGTCAACAAGTCGCCTATGAAGTGGAACAAGGTCCAAAAGGGTTTCATGCCAGTAGCGTAGTTCCCATTGAAGGCCAGCAAACCAAATAACTCCGCTGCCACGCTTGGGGCCTATTTCCGTCTACTGAGCGAGGGAAAAGAGAAGGATACCCCACCCCAAATTGCCCTTCTAACGGATACCATAGAGATAAGCCAGTCATTGACTGGCTTATTTTCTTTTATAACAGACAAAATAAAAGCCCCAACGTGACATTGGGGCTACGATATTTTTCAATAACATTGATTAGAGGTTAGTGGTGTTCTTCATTAAGTAAATCACCTTTGGCTGCTGCTAAATACTGCATCATTGACCAATAGGTAAGAACCGTTGCAATATAGATAGCCACATAACCCATCCACACCATCCAGTCGTCATAACGCCAAATGAGCACCCACAGCGCAAACATTTGTGTCAAAGTTTTTACTTTCCCAATCCAAGACACCGCCACACTGGCTCGCTTACCAATTTCAGCCATCCATTCACGTAAGGCCGAAATGATAATTTCACGGCCAATCATGGTGACCGCTGGGATGGTTATCCAAATAGAATGATAATGTTCAGTGATAAGGATTAACGCTGTCGCCACTAAAACTTTATCTGCAACGGGATCAATAAAGGCTCCAAACCGAGAAGTTTGGCCAAGCTTTCTTGCTAACATCCCATCCAGCCAATCCGTAAATCCGGCGACCCAAAAGATCATTGCAGCGACAAACGGTGCCCAGCTGTATGGTAGGTAAAACGCCACGACAAATACTGGAATGAGGAAAAGTCGTAATAAAGACAAGATATTAGGGATGTTAAAACGCATATTTTTAGGCTCTTATTAGTTGCGCCTTTATGGTGCGGCATTTTTACTATTGTTTCAATGCTTGGTAAATGTTTTCTGCCAAAGAATGACTAATACCAGGTACTTTGGCGATTTCTTCGACAGTTGCTCGTTTCAGCTCTTGCAGACCGCCCATATATTTTAGCAAAGCCTGCCGACGTTTAGGACCAATACCTTCGATCCCCTCTAATGAGCTGGTTCGGCGAGTTTTACCACGTTTAGCTCGATGTCCAGCAATAGCATGATTATGGCTTTCATCTCGAATATGTTGAATCAAGTGCAACGCTGGCGCATCGCTAGGTAGGTTAAATTCTTTACCGGTTGTCGTTATCAACGTCTCTAAGCCAGGTTTTCGGGTTACCCCTTTCGCAATACCAATAAGGAGCGGACGTTTGGGCCAGTCTTGCCAACATTGGCTGATGATTTCATGAGCGCGGTTGAGTTGCCCCTTGCCACCATCAATGAAGATGATATCAGGAATTCTATCAATATCGAGTTGTTTAGCATAACGTCTTTCAAGCGCTTGCCCCATTGCAGCGTAGTCATCCCCTCCCGTAATTCCTGTGATATTATAACGTCGATATTCAGCTTTAACGGGCCCTTCTTGATTAAAGACAACACAAGATGCGACCGTACTTTCCCCCATTGTATGAGAGATATCAAAACATTCCATTCGCGTGATATTGTCTAATCCAATAATAGATTGAAGCGCTTTAAATCGCTGGTAAATCGTCATTTTATGATTAACTTTTGCCGTCATGGCACTGAGGGCATTAGTATTAGACAGTTTTAAATAACGACCACGAATTCCGGTTGGGTTAACATGAAAAACCACTTTACGCCCAGCCAATTGGCTCAATGCCGCCTGTAACGGCAAGGCGTCGTTCAATAATCCTTCATTGAGAACAATCCGGTTGGGAAGGGTTCTGGCCTCATTATGACTGAGATAATATTGGCTTAAGAAGCTTTCAAACACTTCTTGCCGCTCTGTATTTATCGGTACCTTAGGGAAGTGACTGCGACTACCTAGAACTTTACCTTGTCGGATCATCAAAATATGAATACAAGCCAGTCCTTTGGCCTCAGCGAACCCTAATACATCCACATCTTCCATTGAATCATCAGACACATATTGTTGCTCTTGAACTCGACGAATGGCTTGAATTTGATCTCGAAATTTTGCCGCTTCTTCAAATCGTAGCGCTATGCTGGCCTGCTCCATTTTTTCAACCAAAACGTCTAAAACTTGATTATCTTTGCCTTGCAAAAACAAGCGTACGTAATTAACCAGCTCAGCATAGTCAGCATCCGAGATGATTTGGCTAACACAAGGGGCAGCACATCGACCAATTTGATACATCAAACAAGGACGAACACGATTGCTGTAGACAGTGTCTTCACATTGGCGAACAGGAAAAATTTTTTGAATTAAATGCAGTGTTTCACGGACAGCCCCTGAATCTGGATAAGGGCCAAAATACTCCCCTTTACGCTTTTTTGCACCGCGATGCAGTGATAGCCGAGGGTGTTTATGAGCGCTGATGAAAATATACGGATAAGACTTATCATCACGCAGTAATACGTTGTATTTGGGTAAATACTGCTTAATGTAATTATGTTCAAGAATGAGGGCTTCGGTTTCGGTGTGAGTCACGGTTACGTCAATTTTATCAATATGACTCACTAACGCTCGTGTTTTTTCACTATCCACACGGCTACGAAAGTAGCTGGATAAGCGTTTTTTCAGATCTTTCGCTTTACCGACGTAAATAACTTCAGCATCGGCGTTATACATACGATAAACACCGGGCTGATTCGTTACTGTTTTCAAAAAGGAGAGAGAATCAAAATCAGGCACTACAACTTCTCGGTGTCGAGCATCCCGTGTCGAATCGCTAAATGCGTTAGCTCTACATCACCGCTTATGTCCAATTTGGCAAAAAGGCGATAACGATAACTATTGACTGTTTTAGGACTCAGATTCAATTGTTCTGAAATTTCCGTTACCTTCTGCCCTTTAGTGATCATCATCATGATTTGAAGCTCGCGTTCCGACAAGCCTGCAAATGGATTTTCAGAGGCAGGTGAAAATTGGCTTAATGCCATTTGCTGGGCTATTTCCGGAGAGATATAGCGCTGACCACTATTGACGATACGAATTGCATTAACCATTTCATCCGGTGCCGCTCCTTTCGTTAAATAACCTGCCGCACCAGCTTGCATCACTTTGGTTGGGAACGGATTTTCAGTATGAATCGTCAGTACAATAATTCTCACATCTGGATTCAGACGTAAAATTTTCTTGGTTGCTTCTAAACCACCAATACCGGGCATATTCATATCCATTAACACGACATCAGTATGGTTGGTACGGCACCATTTCACTGCGTCTTCACCGCTATCAGCTTCCCCTACTACGTTCATTCCACGGACGTCTTCAATAATACGTCGTATCCCTGTGCGAACCAGCTCGTGATCATCTACAAGGAAAACATTGATCAAACTTGTATCTCCACACTAATCTATTCGCTCTGCCACCACAGAATGGGCAACAGCATGACCGCTTAGTCTAACCTAAATGGCTAGCTCGCTGCCAACGAATATGTGCCTAAACATTAATTTTGGCAAGAACTTCTTTAATAAACTGTGGTATTCAATACGCAATTTGACTCGCATAAAAACGCATTATTCTTCAGGGCGTGAATCACTAATAAAATAATTTGCCACTCTTGTGGAATAACAACTGAACCAATGCAACAAAATCCGTAGAAAAAGTGAAGAAAATCACCATTTCCAGTTGAAAATGCAGCTTATTTCATATATTTATAGCCTCTGTCAATAGATGGATCGGTGGGCGCTACTTGCTGACAAGCAAAAAAGTATCCACGATATGATTCACTCTAAATTGATACGAAAATGATAATGATAAGGGAAACTTATGAAAAAACTACTTGCAGTGGCCGCTCTAGCGGTACTTCCTCTTTCCAACGCGGCTATGGCAGACTCAGACATCGGTTGTGGTCTGGGTACAATGATCTTTGATGGTCAGCAAGGTAAAGTGTTTAAAGTTCTTGGCGCAACAACTAACGGTACTTCCGGTAACCAAACTTTTGGTATCACTTTCGGTACTTTAGGTTGTGATGGTACTGGCACCATTAACTCTGCACAAAAACTTGCACTATTCATTGACGGTAACCTAGATAACCTAGCTCGTGATATCGCACGTGGTGAAGGTGAAACTCTAGCAACACTTTCTGAAGTTTGGGGCATCCAAGAAGCAGATAAAGCAGCTTTCAACCAAATGGCAAAAGAAAACTTTGCACAAGTTTTCCAATCTGAAAATGTAACGTCACAAGAAGTATTTACTAACCTAAATACTCTAGTTGCACAAGATCAAGCTCTAGCAGCTTACTCGATCTAAGTTGAGTACACACGAAGCATCCAGTATTAAAAGGTTGACTTCGTGGCTCGATAAACTTCATAAGTGCCCGTTGAGGGCACTTTTTATTGCTCAGCACAACACAGCATAATGACTCTATTGGCATGAGATTTTCTTCTATAAACCGCCGCCGTTTACTTTCCTATTGCCTGCTGGCAAATGGGTTAATATTCAACACGAGCGCTTTGGCCTCCCCTCAAGTGGATATAGCATCCCTTGCCAAGCACCCCTACTGGCTAAAACTTGGACATTATTTGCCCTCCTATCTATCAGGCTATCGCAGTACTGTAGACTCTCAAGAGTTTTTCATTGCCCCCAAGGGTAAACAAGATCCAGAGGCGGAACTACGAGCCACAGTTGAGAAGCTCTACCATGAAGATGCCGAGCTCGCCAAGCAAGCTCGTTGCACTTACCCAGCGCGATATCGTTGGATTGAGTCTCAGTTGGGCCATGATACGATAACTCTCGACTGTCCAGATTTAGAAAACTGGCGCACTGTCATTGATCCAGCAGGAATGACTTTAATTTTCCCAACTGCATTTATGAATAATCCTTCATCTATGTTTGGGCATACTTTGTTACGGATTGATGCAAAAGATCAAACGCGCCATAAGGAGTTGGTCGCCTTTGCCATTAACTTTGCTGCAGAACCAGAAGGTAATGACAATGCGGCTTTGTATGCAGCAAAAGGGTTATTTGGTGCCTATCCTGGGCGGTTTACTGTCATGCCCTATTACCGAAAAGTTCGAGAATATAACGATATTGAATCTCGTGATATTTGGGAATACCCACTCAACTTAACGGAGCAAGAAGTAGAACGAATCCTTCTACATTTATGGGAAATGCAACAAGCCGAGTTCGATTACTACTTCTTGGATGAAAATTGCTCTTATCAGCTACTGGCTTTATTAGAATTGGCTCGTGATGATCTCCAGTTAGTGAAAGATTTTCCACTGCAAGCCATTCCTTCAGATACCGTCGGTGCTTTAGCAAAACGAGGGCTTATCTCTACGCCTCGCTATCGTGAATCTTTTGGGACACGTTTACTCAATCAGTCCAAACAAGTTTCTCCTGATATTTTTGCCGCAGCACAGCAAGCTAAACAAGGAGAGTTCCCATCTCCCGAGCAGTTTACAACCGAAGAGCTGGCCGCCATTTATGAGTTTGCCTATGAGTGGCTTAACTTTGAACTTTATGACCAAGGTTTAGAACGTGACCCCACTGCAAAACGCCTCACGCAATTATTGTCACTGCGCAGTCAATTAGAAACGCCATCTCCATTTACTCCTGTCCCCACACCAACCGTTTCACCGGAACAAGGACATGGTTCTGCACGGTTAGGGTTTAGCGGACAATATTGGCGGCAAACTCCCTCAGCCGTTAATATCGAGTGGAGAGCGGCTTATCACGATTTATTAGACTCTCAAGAAGGGTTTATCCCGGGGGCTCAAATTAGCTTTTTGGATCTGCAACTGAGCCATGATGAACATCAAACGAGCCGCTTAGAAAAGCTGTATTTATTAGATGCGATGACCGTGGCTCCTAACCAAAGTGTTTTCTCTAGCCTAGCTTGGAATCTTCGCTTAGGGTTTGACCGTCAACCGAATCACCATCAACGAGAAGGCCGTTGGTTTTTACAAGGGGGATATGGGCAAGCCTGGGGAGAAGCACAAGGTGTTCACTCTTACGCACTCCTTTCTGCGTCCATTAACCACGGAGAATTGACTGAACATCAAGTCAACTACGGTGCAGGGGTTGAAGCTGGGTTACTCTGGCAAATCGCGGATAAACACCGTGTGGGTTTACAGGGACAATACTTATCACTCTTTAATAGTGATGCGGATCACCACAGCCAAATCAACTTAAGCTGGAACTGGAGTTTGAATCGTCACTGGGCAATACGCAGTGAGGTTCGTTACCAACACTGGCAGCAAGAAGAACTGGGCAGCAAACTCACAGGCTATTTTTATTATTAACCATTCCCCTTCTTAAGGTCGCCAGTCATCGTCTTTTATCGGTGATCGGCGACTTGCTCTTACCCAAGGTTAACGGTAGGCTGCATAAAAAATACAGCAATACAAACAGGTAACCTAACGTGCTCCTTGAACCAGGTTTTGTCCTCACTCGGCAAGCAAGAGATATAGATGGTCGAAGCCAAATTGAGTTATGGCTTTCTACAGATAACGGACCAACTCAACTCATTATTGAAGGGGAAAAGCCTGTTTTCTTTATTGCACAAGATGATATTACCCGCTGCCAATCTATTGCTCAGCACCAGCCCTTTCAGCTAGATATTCGTCCACTCCCTCTTAAAGACTTTTCTTTACAACCGCTGGCCGCTTGTTACTGTGCCAATTTGCGTCATGCAGTGCAACTCAAACAAGCATTAAGTCAAGCGGGGCTTACAACATTAGAAGCCGATATTAAGCTTGCTGATCGCTATTTAATGGAACGCTTTATTAAAGGCAGCTTAGAATTTACGGGGGAACGATTTTCTTACCCTCATCATCGACAAATACGCAGTGCCAAATGCCGCCAGACAAACTACCTCCCAAAACTTAAGGTTGTTTCCCTCGATATTGAGTGCTCAGAAAAGGGCCTACTCTACTCCATTGGATTAGATAGTCCAATGGATAGCCGTGTCTTGATGATAGGAGAAGCGCAGCCCGCAGATACAACGATCCAATGGGTCAAAGATGAGCAAGCATTATTAATCGCTCTGATTGAATGGTTCCATCGCTTTGATCCTGACATCATTATTGGCTGGAATATCATTGATTTCGACTTTCGTTTACTCCACAGACGAGCCGAATGGCACAACATGAAACTCAGGCTAGGGCGAGGCCATCAAGTCAGTTTTTTTCGCTCTGGTTCCGAAACCAATCAGGGCTTTATTACCCTACCAGGCCGAGTGGTCTTAGACGGCATCGATACACTAAAAACCGCTACATATCAATTTCGTTCTTGGTCATTAGAAGCCGTCTCTCGTGAGTTATTAGGAGAAGGGAAAGCCATTGATAACCCACATGATCGCATGGATGAGATCAATCGAATGTTTCGTGAAAACAAACCACAATTAGCACAATATAATCTGCAAGACTGTCTATTAGTTAACCGTATTTTTGAACACACACACTTACTCGAATTTGCCCTTCAACGCTCAAGACTAACCGGGTTAGAGCTGGATCGTATCGGAGGTTCTGTCGCCGCCTTTACCAACCTTTATTTACCTCAATTACATCGTGCCGGATACGTCGCCCCTAACCTACATTCCGAAGATTGGGTCGCCAGCCCCGGTGGCTATGTGATGGATTCCATACCCGGATTATACGACTCCGTTTTAGTTTTTGATTTTAAAAGCCTTTATCCCTCGATTATTCGCTCATTTCTAATTGATCCATTAGGCTTAATAGAAGGTTTGGCTCTTGATGTTGGGGCTGAGCCGCATCAAGCGGTAGCGGGGTTTCGAGGAGGGCAATTCCATCGTCACCACCACTTTTTGCCCGCCATGATTGAAGCGCTCTGGGCTGCACGAGATCGCGCCAAAAAGAGCCATGATCAAGCCTTTTCTCAAGCGATAAAAATCATCATGAATTCTTTCTATGGCGTTTTAGGCTCATCAGGATGCCGATTTTTTGATACACGCCTAGCCTCAAGTATTACTATGCGTGGGCATGAGATCATGAAACAAACCAAACTGCTGATTGAACAAAAAGGTTATCAAGTCATTTATGGAGATACTGATTCTACTTTTGTTTCATTAGGGAGTGCGTGTCAACATCATGAAGCTAATACCATCGGCCAAACCTTAGTAGCAGAAATAAACCAGTGGTGGAAAGCCCATTTACAGCAAACATACGCTCTCGATTCATTTTTAGAGCTTGAGTATGAAACCCACTACCGTCAATTTTTAATGCCAACAATCCGAGGGTCAGAAACCGGTTCAAAAAAACGCTATGCGGGGTTACTCGGTGAGCCAGGAAATGAACGTATGGTATTTAAAGGCTTAGAAAGTGCCAGAACCGATTGGACGCCACTTGCACAGCGCTTTCAATCAGAATTGTATTGGCGGGTTTTTCATTCTCAACCTGTCGAAGAATATATCCGAGCGATGGTTGAGCAAACCCTTGCGGGAGAATGTGATGACGAACTTATCTATCAAAAACGATTACGAAGAAAGTTGCACGAATATCAAAAAAATGTACCACCACAAGTTCGTGCAGCACGCCTTGCTGATGACATTAATACCCGATTAGGACGTGCGCTACAATATCAGAATAAAGGCCGCATTGGATACGTGATCACACTTAACGGCCCAGAACCAAAAGAATATTTAACCAGTCCAATCGATTATCAACACTATATAGATAAACAGCTCAAGCCCGTTGCCGATGCCATTTTGCCGTTTATCGGCCTCCAATTTGAACAAATCATTGCCGCACAGCTAGGGCTTTTTTAACCCGCTAAGGAAAAGACACCTTGGCGTAACATCACATAATCAATAAAGTCTTGCTCATTTAATGGCTTGCTGTAATACCAGCCTTGTACCGAAACTTGTTTAAACTGCGATACAAAGTTGAGCTGTTCTTGTGTTTCAACCCCTTCTACCACAACATCCATCGCCAACTCATTTGCAACCGCATAGATACCAGAGAAAACTTTACGCCCTTTCTCAGTATCCAGTGCTTGTACAAAAGAACGATCGATTTTAATCGCATCAATATCAAACAAATTAAGGTAACTCATTGAAGAATAACCTGTACCAAAATCATCAATATGAATATGACAACCGAGTTCGGTAACCGTTCAAAAACACCCGCTAGCTTCGCTTTATCTTGCAGTAGAGAGCCTTCTGTTATCTCAAAATCCAGATACTGACTCACCGGTTCAATCAAACGGACAATTTGCTCCATGCACTGATCATCCATCAATGTATAAACCGTAATATTAACGCTGGTATTTACATTCACCCCCAAAGCTTCTCGCCGTTTTAAATCTCGGACGACACGGCGCACCACCCAGAGGTCAATATCCTTCATTAAATTTGCTTTTTCTAACCACGGTAAAAATGCATTAGGGTACAGAATTTCTCCCTGGTCATTTTTGGCCCGAAGCAAAGACTCACAGCCAATCACTTTACCGGTTAGTTGGCTGATTTGTGGCTGATATTGCACAAAAAACTCAGTTCTACCAATAATTTGGATTTTACGTTCAACTTCAGCCATCTCTTTCTCTTTTTGACGAGAGATCAACACACTGTCGTTATTCACAGATTTTGCTTCTTCAAGGCATCGAATATAAGTCGTATCTAAAGAACGCAAATAGAAAATATTGTCCTGTTTATTCAGATAACGTACAGATGGAAAATAAACCGTACATGAGATAAACAGCAAAGCAACTTGCAACACCACGGCGTGCCAATCCCCACCTGACGCAAGCCAAGAGTTAAGGAAAACTGGCGTATATGGGTAGACATTTGATAATGTCGGTTCAATAAAACCCACATCAACTGCCAATAATGCAAGCACCACATTAATGATAGGTGCTAGCAAAAATGGGCGTAAAAAGCGAAAGTTTAAAATAATGGGTAAACCAAACAACAGTAATTCATTAACATTAATCATGCTTGTGAATAAACTGGATAAGGCTAATAAACGAACGCTTCTATGCTTAGAAAAGAGCAGAAGAACAATAGCGAGGGCTAACGTAGAACCGCTACCACCGATAAAAACAAAACTTCTTAAGAAGTTAATACTTAATGGAAATAGATCTGGCGTTTCATTCAATGCTTGGATAAAGACACCCATCACATGATGAGCATGAATGCCTAAAAACCAGAAAAAAGAATTTAAAAAAGAAAAAACAATACCAAAAGCATAAGCATTATCAGGTGAAATGTAATTGAATATTATATCATTCAGGGGTAATGACGCTAAGTAACGCAAAGAAAATACACTTAAATGAATAATAATCAATGCTGCCATTAAGCCGGGAATAATAATCTGAAAGGACTCTTTAACAATAATGTTTTCATTTTTGTGTGATGAAAAGAGTCGGAAAAAGAAAAAGATCAGTGGCACGGAACCAAAAGGCATAACAATCGCAAAGAAAGACTGATAAACCGGTAAAGCCGCGCCGATATGAGCCACTTCAGACGCAATCGCAAGATAAAGGGTGCACAATAAGATGATGGCAGAACGAGGCAACGAATAGCGAATGGCTAACATATAAGAGATGGAAGCCGTAATTAAATAGGGTAATGTTCGAACAACAACATCATCTAACGAGTGCAACTTTTCAGCAAGCCAAAATCCTTGACCATAATAAAGCTCAACTGCAACCGCAACAAACTGCGACAATGCCGCTACCATTACACAAGGAATAAGCCATACCATGCTTTCCCGGAAAATAGATAAAAGCGCAGAAACACGGGAGATACCCTCATCAAAAACGGTTTTTAACGAGGTCGGTATCATTGTTGTTGAATTGATCTTCATTTTAATTACGAATTGAGACCTTTATGGTTTGGATGCGGAGAACAAAATACCTATCCATCACTGATTGAATTAACCCTTTGAAATTTTTTAGATTAATAATCTTTGATAGCATTTTTATTCTTTAATCAATACCAGCTACTAGAATGTCGGTATTCTCCGCCTTTCATATCACAATGTCATGTAGGTCAATTCCGATAATATTTTCCCTGAACCATAAATTGAACAAACCAATAGATTAACTATTGCTCTAATCAATTAGAATCGTTAGAATTCCTCGATTTAATAAAATAGATTGAGTTCAAATTATTTTTTAGATAACCATACATTGACTCAACCAATTCTAAATTCGGTTTTCTGATACTGCTTTACCAACCAAGGTCCAAAACTGTCAAGCAACCCAATCACAGAGCGTTTCGCTATCACCTTTCCAGAAAGTAAGATGGCTAATCTTTCAATTTCTTTTTGTTTTTCAGGATAATAACGTAAAAAAGATTCACCGCATCGCAGAGGATCATCAAACCAATGCTTGTCCTGATACATCACCAAAGAATAGCTGGCTCGTAATAATTTTTTAGCAATCATTTTCTGGGCACTGACCTGCTCTTCCTTTGTCTGTGCTTTAGCAATTTTGTCACGGTAGACATGCAGCCAATCTTCCACATCCATATTCCAATGCTTTGCAATTTCCCAACTGGGTTCATAGTCCCCGAAACATTCCGCCAAATTTTCACCATATACGCAAACACTGCAATGGCGAAGCATAAATCCCCAAGAGAAGAGACTGTCTAGACTTGCCACTTGTGAAACCAAGGCGGTTTTTACAGATACATCCGTAATAAATGGAAAACGTTTTTGAAAACGCCAGCGGATAGTATTGAGCAAGGTTGTCCGATTTCTTTCAATCGACTCGTACGTCACTACGATTACATCCAAGTTCGAGGCATTAGGCTGCGCCGTTTTACGAGCAACACTGCCATAAAGATAAACACTGTGTAGCTGTTTTCCTAATCCAGCCCGCAAATAATTGACCAACTCGTTAATCGCAGGTTGATACTGAGGTTGAAATGGCTGATTAGGATCAATAGGCGACAAAGTCATGCCAAAGAACCGCTCCTTATAGAAATCGTCGCCTCATGTTCCCCTAAGCGTTAGTTGGAATCAATAGCAAGGCTATCTCTTGCTGATTATTTGCACTACATTGAACAACAGCTTCATGAGAAAATAAGGGGTAAAGCAATTATTTCTTTTCTCGCACAGCTTTAGTTATAATGCGCCGAAACTAAGAACAAAGGGTATTTTTCATGCCAAAGGCAAGTGAATTAAAAAAAGGGTTTGCTATCGTATCTAACGGTAAAACCCTATTAATCAAAGATATTGAAGTAACGACTCCTGGTGGTCGTGGCGGATCTAAAATCTACAAACTGCGTTGTATTGATCTTACTACTGGCGCACGTGTTGATGAACGCTATAAGTCTGATGACTTTCTCGATACTGTAGAGATGAATAAACGTAACATTTCATTCTCTTATGTAGATGGTGATGAGTATATCTTTATGGACAATGCGGATTACTCACAATTTACCTTTAAACAAGCCGATATCGAAGACGAATTGTTGTTTATCACTGAAGATATTCAAGGTATGCAAGTAGTACTGGTTGACGGTAACCCTGTTGCGATTGAATTGCCTTCTTCAGTTGAAATGGTAATTGATGAAACAGATCCTTCAATTAAAGGCGCCTCTGCATCGTCAAGAACCAAACCCGCTCGTTTTGCAACGGGTCTCGTGGTACAAGTACCTGAGTACATTGCAACGGGTGATCGTGTTGTCATTAATACGGCAGAACGCAAATTCATGAACCGAGCATAAGTATGGCTGATTTACTCTCTTACGATGAAGCGATTGATACCGCTTACGACATTTTTTTGGAGATGGCGGCAGACAATCTTGAGCCTGCTGATGTCATTCTGTTTACCGCACAATTTGATGATCGTGGGGCGGCAGAAGTTGTTGATATCGCTCCTGATTGGGACGCAGAAGTTGGCTTTGCTGTCGATAGAGAACGCTATGCTGAAGTTCGTATCGGATTAGTGAATGAAACGAATGACGAATTAGATGATGTTTTTGCCAGCTTATTGCTAAGCCGCGATCCTGAGCAGAAATCCTGTCATATTCGTTGGAAACGTGACTGAACTTCACCGATGAAAGAGCCAGCCTGTGCTGGCTCTTTTTATTCACACTTCTGATATTGAATCACATACAGTTGGTCAATACCGGGGTAGATTTCCTGAATCACGCTCCGCAATTGTTCCAATGTCATATTTTCTTGTTCGGCGTGGTATTCATTTAACTCATGAAACAAGATAGGCGTTACGCTGATGATTTTTAGCTTACAAAACCATCGCCCCTCTTCAAAAGTACTGACGTCCACTATCGAACCAGGTCGATAATTATTTTCACTTTCATCACGAATCGTAATCACCTTTTTACCCGCAAGAATATCGGTAACAAAGCGGGAAAAAAACGTCATTACTGTGGCAGCTTGAGCCTTTTCAATCTCTAACATATGAGCCTTCATTTTCGCTTAAATCAGTCCTCCACATTATACACTGACTCACTCCTCTCTTGAGTAAAATCAAGCATACGGCTTCCTATAGAATGCTGATTTAACGACCTTCTTATTAAAAATGACGGTAGCATGAGCGATTTAACACTGATTGGACCATTAAAATTTTTGTTAAGGCTATAATCAGCGCAGTTATTTTTGAAAAGCGTACATTATGTTTCTACAGCCTTATTTTTCATCCGTTGACCACCAATTCCAGTTCACCCGCCAACAGGCAAGTCATTTTGCCAAAAAAGTGGCCGGTGACTTTAACCCTATCCATGATGAAGACAGTAAGCGCTTCTGTGTGCCGGGTGACTTATTGTTTGCCGTACTACTGAAAAAAACCGGTATTAGCCAAAAAATGCGCTTTAACTTTTCAGGCATGGTTAATGATGGCATTGCATTGCACGTTGAGAATCAATGCAGTGAAAAGAGTGCTCTGGTCGATGCCACGGGAAAAGAATATCTATTAATGCAGCGTGCTGGACAAGTTTGCCACGAACCTGAATTTATCGAACATGTGGTAAAAAGTTACGTTCAGTTTTCCGGAATGAATTTCCCTCACATCATGGTTCCTTTGATGGAAGCCCAGCAAATGATGATTAACTGCCAGCGTCCCTTAGTAATTTATGAAAGTATGGAAGTCGAATTTGAGCATTTGCAACTCACTCACCCTGAAGTGGAATATACTGGTGCAACGTTTGATGTAGAAGGTAAACGCGGTATTGTCACGCTCAACTTTGCTTTTAAAGAAGCGGGCCAACAAGTGGGCAAAGGGGTAAAACGCATGGTTGCCAGTGGCTTAAAACCATATAACCCAGCAGATATTGATGATCTTGTTCAGCGCTTTAATGACCGAAAAGCTCGCTTTTTAGCGGAATGGAATCAAGCCGCTTAATGATTTCTCGCTCCATCAATACTGGTGGAGCAAACGACTTATATCCAGCGACGAACTCGTGATTTGTAATCGATATAATCACGGCCAAACACACGTTCTAACACTCGTTCTTCTGGCTGAATCTGAAAGCGATTCATATACAGAATAAACCAGATTACAACGAGTAAACTCACCCCGTTTTGATGCCAATAAGCCACACCAAAAATCAGCAAAAGCAATGCTAAATACATCGGGTTACGACTGACACGAAAAATGCCAGTATCCACAACCGTAGAGGCTTGATCTGGCTTAGTTGGGTTGACTGTCGTTTTGGCTAACCGAAATTGTATGACAGCCGATAGCCCCACGATACCCGATAAAATAAAGCAAAGAACAAATACAATATCTCGATACGGAAGGCTTACATTAGCAAATGTGAAAAGATGAGGTAATCGGTTCGCCATCACCAGTGCAATTAAGAACAGAGCCACTGGGGGGATTTTTAATTCTAAATATCGCATCATCACTCCGAATAAAGCGCCCTCAGTGTCAGTGAGGGCGTCGTATCTGAACCATCAAACCATTAAAGAAATTGCAACAAGGCCTGTAATGGATGTTTCGGTTGTATCTTTTCGAAGCGTTTGACTTGGCTTCGACAAGAGTATCCGGTCACTAAACACCGTTCTTTAGGCAACTTATCTAAGCTAGGTTGCCAACTCAATGCATAAATATCTTTAGACATTTGCAGTTTATCCACTTCATGTCCAAAGGTTCCCGCCATCCCACAGCATCCAACAGGAACCGCTTGTAACGCTGCCCCAAAATGATTAAAGATCGTTATCCACTCTTTTTCCGCATTAGGGAGCTTTGTTTTTTCTGTACAATGAGCCAGTAAATACCAAGGTGGAGCCTCACCCACTTCTTTTGGACTAAATTCACTTAAGCGAGGCAATAACCATTCATGTACGGTCAGTACTTCAAAATCACCACGATCATCACCTAAAATTTCCACATATTCATCGCGGTAACAAAGGACCAGCGCAGGATCAACCCCAACCATTGGAATGTTAAGATCCGACACTTGAGATAAAAAACCGGCCGCATTTTCAGCAGTGGAGCGAAACTGCTTAAGAAAACCTTTAATATGCTGCGCTTTACCATTGGGTTTAAACGGCAACAAAATGGGCTTCTTGCCTAATTTCACCAGTAAAGCTACAAAATCTTCCACCACTCCAGCATCGTAATAGCTGGTGAATGGATCTTGAACAATGATGACATGCTGTTCACGGTCTTGCTGAGCAAGCGCTGTCAAATCCTGCATATCAAATTGAACCAGCGGATGACGACGAGAGCGAGCCGCTAATGTAGGGACCGATAACAAAGGGGCATCTACATATCCAACCGTCGCAGCGGTTAAACTTCTCACCCATTTTTGAGCGACCACACCATTCACCACTCGAGGAGCTTTAGCCATTATCGGTAACATGGTTTCAATATTCGCCACTAAATAATCTTTGACTGGCCGAGGATAGCGCGAGTGATAAATGTTCAGAAAACGCGAGCGAAAGCTCGGTACATCCACTTTAATCGGACACTGACTTGCGCAGGCTTTACACGCTAAGCAGCCATTCATCGCTTCATACACTTCATGGGAAAAATCATATTGCCGATTTTTCTGTATGCCGTGACGTACTCGATCCAGTAAGGTTTTGATGGTGGCGGTTTTCTGTAACGTTTGTTGCTCTAAATCTAGAATATCAATGCCTTGTTCGGTCAATTGACGTAACCATTCACGCACTAACCCCGCCCGTCCTTTTGGAGAATGGCGTCGGTCTGCAGTCACTTTCATGGATGGGCACATAGGTGAGCTGGTATCATAATTAAAACACAAGCCGTTACCATTACACTCCATCGCTTGTTTAAAGCTATCCCGAACTTTGACATCAATTTGTCGATCAAAATAACCCCGTTTGGTCCCAGAGACTTTGACCAATTCAAAATTGGTATTGAGTGGCGTACAAATTTTGCCGGGGTTCATTTTATTATGTGGGTCAAAAGCAGCCTTGACTCGACGAAGTTCCGTAAACAGCGCTTCACCAAAAAATTCAGGTCCATACTCTGAACGATACCCTTTACCGTGTTCCCCCCACATCAAGCCGCCGTATTTTGCAACTAACTTCACCACTTCATCAGACACTTCATGCATCAGTAGCTCTTGTTTAGGGTCGCATAAATCCAGCGCTGGACGTACATGCAAAACGCCGGCATCCACGTGACCAAACATACCATAAGCTAAGCCTTTGCTATCGAGCAAGGCTCGGAATTCAGCAATAAAGTCGGCAAGATTTTCTGGCGGAACACAAGTATCTTCAGTAAAAGCCACCGGTTTTGCCCGACCTTTCGCCGCCCCCAACAAACCCACTGCTTTTTTACGCATATTATAAATACGGTTAACGCTGGCGAGATCACTACAGACTTGATAGCCAATGATGCCAGCTTGTTGATTCGCCATCATTTCATCTAACCGCGCCGTCAGTTTAGCGACTAAAGCGGTAACCGTGCTTTCATCTTGGTCTGCGTATTCCACCATATTAATCCCTTGCATCTCTTTGCCCGGGACATCAGTCAGGAGATCGCGAACACTGTGCCAAACAATATCCTCTTTCGCTAAGTTAAGTACTTTGGAATCAACGGTTTCTACAGACAGTGCATTGGCTTCGACCATGAGAGGTGCATTGCGCAGCGCGGAATCAAAACTGTCGTATTTGACGTTCACTAACGTACGTGCTTTGGGGATCGGCGTTAAATTCAGTTTCGCTTCAGTAATAAAAACCAGAGAGCCTTCTGCCCCACACAAAACGCGAGTGAGATTAAATTCATCACTTTGTTCATCAAGAGCATTTTTTAAATCATAACCGGTTAAAAAGCGATTTAATGGCGGAAATTTCGCAAGGATTTGTTCACGATGGCTACGACAAACGTTTTCTGTCACCTGTTTAGCAACGAAGGCGTATTCACCCTCTTCGGGTTCCCCTCGTGAACCATCCGTTTCCAGAATTGAACCATCGGCAAAAACCGCTTGTAGTGAAAGAACATGATCGGAAGTTTTGCCATATTTCAGTGAACCTTGCCCAGAAGCGTCCGTATTGATCATACCGCCTAACGTAGCTCGGTTACTGGTTGAAAGGTCGGGTGAGAAAAAATACCCGTACGGGCGCACCGCATCATTCAGTTGATCTTTGATCACGCCCGCTTGCACCCTCACCCACCCTTGCTCAGGGTTGATTTCGAGGATTTGATTCATATGGCGAGAAAGATCAACCACCACTCCTTTGGTGAGTGACTGTCCATTGGTTCCCGTGCCCCCGCCTCGTGGTGAGAAAGTCACACGTTCAAATTCAGGTTTAATACTTATTTTGCCAATCAGAGATACGTCATGTGTCGATTTAGGATGAATGACCGCTTGAGGTAATTGTTGGTAAACACTGTTGTCCGTCGACATTGCTAAACGGCTGGCATACTGTGTTTCTATATCACCGCTAAAACCTGCTGCTTTAAGTTCATGTAAAAAGGTTAAAACAACAGGGTCAACATCAGATTGGAGATGAAGTCTTGGTAACATTTGCTTCCTGCCCGTACTACGCTGATCCAATCAGCTTTGGCTTATGGGTTAATTTTGATTTTATTCTTTGAATCTGATCACTTTACAACATTTAAAAAGGTGATCAAATCAGAATCTCAGTAACCTATCCATGGAAATGACATTTTCTCCTGTTCTAAGGTTTTTCTTTCCCAAAACAATTTGCCAATGCCCGTTGACAACCCGCCCATAACCAGACATAAACGCTATGATTAGAAAATGCACGCAGCAAGCTTACTGCATATTCAACCAGGAAAGGTATAATTCCGTTTCCGCTAAAATGAGTCTCTACGGACATACTTATGAAAAAGAATAAAATCGTTACAACAGAAGACATCTTATTAAAACTTTGCCAATCCGTTTCTTCGGTACTGTCATCAGCAACAGGGTCAAACATTACCTATTCGGCCATGGTACAAAAAATAAACAAAACCTCGCTAAAACCAGATTTTGGCTGTTTTGTTCTGTTTGATGGCGGCTTTTCAGGTTTGGTCGTGATCAACTTTACCGCTAAAGCGGCATTAGAAGTCTATTCCCAATACATGCGCAATATGGGCATGCCAGAAGAAGAACTCGCTGTTTTACACACGTCAGATGAAGTGGGTGATGTTCTGGGCGAACTGATGAATCAACTCGTGGGTGATTTCACCAATAAAATACGCAAAGAGTTACAAACCAACATCACGCAAAACCAACCCAAAATGCTGTCGTTAAATAAACAAGTTATCCTCTCTGTGGATACTAATCTTGATCGACCACAAGCTCGTCGAGTCACCTTCTCAACGGAAAACAATAATATTTTCTACCTAGAACTGGCCATGGATAAAACCGAATTTATTCAATTAGAAGAGTTTGAAGTTCAAGATGATGAAAGTCCGGATTCCATTTTAGAAGCGACTCGACAAAAAATGTCATCAAAATCTCGTGAAGAAAATGCCTCCGATGCAGACCTTGCTTCTGATCTCCTCGATGAACTTGGCCTATAATCCTCTGCAAATAGCACAACGACAGTGAGCGGTGAACGTTATGAAATCATGATTACCGCTCACGAATCCTCTCTGAGGATAAAATACCGCCAAGGTCTGCACATGTCTGCTCTACTTCCCTTTAATTCCTACAATAAAAACGGTAAAATGTCTGACTTTTCTCAACGCCATGGAACCGTTTTTACAACTCGATGGATAAACAAAAAGCCTTAAAGAAAATTGCGAAATGCCTTGAATTAGGTAATTCAGCCAATGTAAATGAAGCCGCAAATGCCATTAAGATGGCTCATCGGCTTATGCTCAAATATGGTTTAGATAAAGACGATATTGAGTTTATTAAAATGGGGAAAACGCAATCCACCCACTTACTTCCAGCTTCTATCAGCTCTGGCATTTTGCGTGTTATTCGAGGCATTAATACTAAATTCGGAGTAGAAGCGGTCTTACTTAATCACAAAGGCTTAAAACGAGTTGAGTTTATTGGTGAAGCTGATCGAGCCATCTTTGCGGCCTTTGCTTTCGATATTATCTACCGCGAAATGAATGAACACACCGGCCAATTTCGTAACAGTTTTGCTGGCAGTGGCACGCCCGCCAGTGAAGTCTCTCGTCGAGTCACCTCCTTCCTATCCGGTTGGGTTGAAGGCGCTTTAGAAAAGCTTCCCACAATCACACCTGATGAAGATTCCACCAATAAAATTAATAATTACATTGATAAAGAATTTCAAAATATTGACCGAGAAACCTTTAAGCAGCAGCTAAAAGAAGCGATGAAAAACCTCACCGCTGATTATGAAGTTGGGTTAAAGAAGGGCCGGAAAATTTCAGTCAATCGCCCCATTGATGGTGCTCAAGCCCCCAAATTATTAAAGTAGTTAGCCTAAAAATCGTAAAGATCGCGTAAAATTGGCCTCCTTTGATTGACATTGTTCGGTAATTTTTGTTTATTCCAAAACACTTCCCAAGCAATTTATCAATATGGATAAAAAGGGAAACGGAGCCAAATAACATATGGAGAGATGGCCTTGAAGAAAATGACGCTGGCGATGGCACTATTGATCGCGCTATCAGGGTGTGCCGCAACGCAAAGACAAAATGCAACAACTGGAGAAACGGAAACCAATTCCGCTACAAAAGGGGCATTATTGGGAGCCATCACAGGAGCAGCAGTAGGTTTAGCCAGTGGTGATAACGCGAAAGAACGTCGCCAACGCGCTTTAATTGGGGCAACTGGTGGCGCAGCCGTTGGTGGCGGAATCGGTTACTACTTTGATCAGCAAGAAGCGGCTCTACGTAAAGAATTACTTGATTCTGGCGTTCAAGTACAACGCGTTGGTGATAATCAACTCTTGTTACGATTAGAAAATGGCATTGGTTTCCAAACGAACGCTTATCAATTAGATCCAACCATTCACAATACCTTACGTGGGGTAGCCAGAATTTTAGTGGAATACCCAGATACCAGTTTGGTGATTGATGGGCACACCGATAGCACGGGCAGTGATACCACAAACCAGATCCTTTCTGAACGCCGAGCAGAATCGGTTCGCTCTTTTCTTCTTTCACAAGGCGTAGCCGCGGGGCGAGCCATTGCACGAGGCAACGGTGAGCGTTACCCCATTTGTAGCAATAGCACCGCAGAAGGTCGAGCGTGTAACCGCCGAGTTGAAATCCAAATACTTCCACTTAAATAAGCACTTGAACTTAAACGCCAGATAACAAGCGACCAAATGAAAGGGGGCTGATTGACTGGCGATGACTTTAAAAGCCCTCTTCGGGCTTTTTTATTTGGGCTTCTAACCTCCAGGTATACAATTCTTCGCACGAAGCACAAACGAAAGGAGATCGGCATCTTAAAAGCAGTGACGTATACTAGATACACAGGTCAGTTTTCACAGATTATTTCGTTAGCAAGGAACGTTTATTGATGAAACAGTGGATATTACGGTTGATCCTTTTGATACCGATTTCTCCCGCTTTAGGAATGGCAACCGAATTGACCTTATTACAAGAACAAGCCAGACACGGTGATGCAGAATCCCAATATCAACTTGCGCAGTCCTACCAAAATGCCTCAACCGAGACCGGTGCGGATCAAAACCGCCTTTACTGGCTCAAACAAGCTGCCGCTCAAGGACATATATCGGCGATGGAACAGCTAGCTTATCGCTATTTAACCGCACCGGAAACCCCCGAAAATACCGAGCATGCACTACGTTGGCTGATAAAATTAACCAGCTTAGGCCAAACTCAAGCCGCTATCACTATCGGTGAAATCTATCAACGAGGCCGATCTTTACCCGAAACATTAACAATGGCCGAACTTTGGTATTACAGCGTTGCTGATCGAGAAACAGAAGCGGAACAACGTTATTCCCTTCTATTACAGAAGAAATTTGATCAGCAGCGAGCGAAGCAAATCTCCAACATGACAGCGTTAGAAAAAGCCAGTGTTCATTCTCTCTCACCGTCACAAGCTGTTTCCAATATCAAGCATGAACCAGCCGATGAGTTTGGCTCACCCAATCTGTTTTTAGTTGGCCTTTTTTTGCTCATCCTGATGAGTGCCTTATTTTTTTATTGGTTGAGCAAACGCAACGCACGCTTACCTCACCCTAACCAACTAAGCCAAACGGAGCAGTTACATGAACAAGCACGAGTTATTCAACAACAAAAACGACAATTAGATAAACTCTATCGAGAACTCGCTCGTCGACAGCAGAAACAAACCCATCAACTGCATGAACAGCAATGGATACTCGCTTGCGCACTTTTTGGTTTTTCCCCCGAGCAATTACCCAATGAACGGACGATTAAAACTCGCTATAAGCAATTATCAAAAATTTATCATCCTGATGCACAAGGCAGTGATGAAGAAATGAAACGCCTTAACAGTTCGCTCAATTTAATCCTACAAAAAATTAATAAATAAACCTTCTTCATTCATCAAACTTGCCTTGTCAGCTCATTTTCTTGAACATTTACTTGCAACGCAAACGATTAGCCTCGCAAATTGATAACAAGAAATTAACTTAACCCTGTCTTTGTGTGATAATACGCCGCGATAAAACACCGAGACGAGCAAGGTGGGGGGAAATGTTTAATATTGAAGGTACGTGTGACTGGTGTAAACAATCAAGACAACTAACTAAGCATGAATATATTGATGGCAAAGCTCATTATGCTTGCCAGAGTTGTAATGATTTAGCCCGAATGGATGTGCGACTTTTTAATTTAGCTGAAATCGCGCAACAAGAACGACAAGCTACACAGCCGATGTAGAAAAAGCGCCAATTGGCGCTTTTTTCATGAGCCTATCCCCTCATTTTCACCCTTTTATGAAACATAACGAAATGCAGCAACAGGGATGATACTCGTAAAAATTGTTAGCTGATCACAAAACCACCCACTTCTCTTCATTTCACGATTGCTCCAAGAGAAAATAAAATCTATATATATCAAATAGATAAGAAGAAACAGTCAATAATCTTTCCAACTTCACATCATCCGTTTGGTAATTATGACTTGATCCAGATAACAACTCATAATACTGTATGAACATACAGCATGTATGAAAGGACAGTATTATGCTTAACGCTTATTTCAATCACACTCTTATGGTCAGTGGATGTTCTCCTGCCGTGTCTTACACGACACCATCCGCCGGTAGCGACATAGTCGGCGACAGAATCATGGTGCAATTGGCCAAGTTGTCACAGCAAAAACAATGGATTTTTTATACAGCGCAATGCCCTCGCCCCCAATATCATGAATTGTCAGCCCATCAGGTACAATGTGAAAAAATTATTCATCTAAAAGCCTCTCAAGCTCAATCAGAAATTGAGATTGTCATCAAAGCGATTTTATCCAAAAATGCGAGTGCAATCGTCGCATCTGGTGAGATTGATATTGTTAGCCAAAAATTACTGACTCAAATGGGAAAAGAAAATCAATGCGAAGTTTTTTTCCTTACTCAGCTCATCCAACCCTTTCATTAAACAGTGAAACGTTTACTGGATAAGTTAATTTAAGCAATCGTTTGCTTTTTTCTGGCGAACATCGAGAATTCTGGTATGATGCGCTCAGTGACAACGGCACCTGCTCCAATGCAGGCTGCTTTCTTTTCTCTACGACGTTTAACCCAGATAGGAATGTCTCAATGAGCCTTGCTGATCAAGTTCTTGCCGTCAATGACGACCTCCCAATTCGTACTCATCAACCTGTCCATAGCGGTAAAGTTCGCTCTGTTTACTGGCTAACGGAACAAGACAGTAAACGTCTGATTCAACAAAAGGGTTACCCTATTGCTGAAGATGCACCTTTAGCGATTATGGTGATCAGTGACCGAATTTCAGCCTTTGACTGTATCTGGCATGCAGAAGGCGGTGTCCATGGTGTTCCCGGTAAGGGAGCGGCACTGAACGCTATCTCAAACCATTGGTTTAACTTATTTAAACAGCAAGGCTTAGCGGATAGCCACATTGTGGACATTCCTCACCCATTGGTGTGGATTGTACAAAAAGCAAAACCGATCAAGATTGAAGCCATCTGCCGTCAATATATCACCGGTTCCATGTGGCGAGCTTATGAAAAAGGGGAACGAGAATTCTGTGGAATTGCGTTGCCAGAAGGATTAGAAAAAGATAAAGCATTACCAGAATTACTGATCACCCCCTCCACGAAAGGGATTTTAAAAGGCATTCCGGGTGTCCCGGAAGCGGATGATGTCAATATCACACGCCAAGATATCGAAGCAAATTTTTCGGCCTTCAATTTTAGCCAAGTATCTGATATCAATCTCTATGAAACCTTACTAAAACAAGGCTTTGCTGTTATTAGCCAAGCATTGAAAGAGATTGGACAAATCTTTGTTGATACGAAGTTTGAATTTGGTTATGTCAATGATGTGAACGGCCAAGAAAAATTGATTTATATGGATGAGGTAGGAACCCCTGATTCCTCACGGATTTGGGATGAGCAACACTACCAAGCTGGAAAAATCGTAGAAAACTCCAAAGAAGGCTTCCGTCAATTTTTACTCAACTATTTCCCTGACCCAGATATTTTGTTAAACAAAGAACGCATGCCTGAACGTGAGGCACTTGCACGGGATAATGCTCTCCCACTTGAAGCACTCATGGCTATTTCACATACCTACCTTGGCATCGCAGAAAAAATTGTGGGTCATCCTATCGAGCTGAGTGCCCATCCAAAACAAGAAATCATTGATATTTTGCGCGATCAGTATGATTTAATCGACGAAGACCAATAGAAGGTTCAGAAAAATAATGATAAACGGTGGAACATGTCATAATCGGCAAGCTTCACCGTTTTCAATACTTCATCGTTTAAGCAATGGTAGATGGGCTGATAAAACGCGAAATGATTACCCTATAAAGTAATCATAAATTCATCCATCTCCAACACTTTGATCTGCGAAGCACTTTTCTCTTGAATCAAGGTGATTTGCTCGGGTTCAAGCGAATAGGGCATGACCAATTTTAGTTCTTCAATCCCTTCGGATTTAGCCAATTTCAGTAAAGTGATCAAATTGGCTTCATCACTTCGACGGCTGGATAAGCGCCGTAATGCCATATCCCAGAGACGCTCTTCCTGTGTTTGACTGAGTTTTACCGTATCTTGCCAAACCGCCCCAAAAATGGGAGCGAACGACAATAAAGCCTCTGAAAACGTCCATTTTTTGCGACAAGAGACACCTAAAAAGCTTGTGTAATCAAACACTACAGCGACTCGTTGTGATTGGTCCATATCTTCCTCGATATCAGTAGCATCCTAACTTGTTTACTATTATGCAGACATTCTCATATAGCAATGCGATATATAAAAACAATCTTTTATACTTATAAATTTAAACTAAGCGGAATATAAAAACCAAGCCAATAACAAGCCGTGTACAAATCCGACCCAATATGTGTCTGGTTGATTAATATTTCGGACAGTAAAGGAATATTAGTTGATGTCGATGATTCGGCTCGCTTTCTTAAATTGAATCCGATACCCCTCCCACCGTGGTAATTCCCAACGTTTAGGTACGGTTTTTCGCAACCCATTTTGATAAATCACATAAACCAACTTACGCTTGGGATGATATTCAACGGAGAGTTGTAAATCACCTAAATTCAACTCAAAAGGATAGCGCTCAGCAAAATCGGCTTTTTCCCAGTAAGGTATACCTTCAAAAACGAAATCATCGGCACTAAATAGTTCGAGATCCGCTAGCGAACTGACCCCTAATTGAATCAGTTGCTCAGTAAACCACTGTTCAAACGTGATTGAATGATGATCATGGGCTGTACTATCTAAGCCTAAGTCGACATACAGCTTCCAGAGTAAGATCTCCTGCTGACGCAGCTTGGCAAAGCCGGGTAAACATTGTTCATTCATCACCATATCCAGTAAAGATTTTACGGCAAACTCGCCTTCGGCTTGAACCTGTTTCTGCGCAATCTCCCGCCCTGCATAATAGAGTTTCAATACCGTTAAAAGCGCTCCATCTTGTGATTCCGTTTCTGCTTGTCGCCACTCACCCAATTCTAAATGCTCAATAGCCTGTGATTCTATCGGCATCAACACCGTTGCTAACGTCATCGTCTGCTTTACGCCCCGCCCCGGTAGTGAGTGTTGATCCAAAACTAGTGCCGCCTCATGCTCAGTAGAAAACCGACTATTTCGACCAATCAACACTTCTATTTTTCCGTTTCCCATGGCCTCTTTACGTCGAGCTCTACGGACAAAGAGTAATTCAGGGTGTAAACGTGCAATTGCATAGGCCAGTTGCTGGTGTGAATATCGAGATGCAACCTCTAACTGGGGCAAATGATAGACCTGACGCATTTGCTCGGCCAGCCCTTGTGCTTCATGTAATGCCTCTGTTTCAATGCTAACGCCATCAAAGATGGTTCCACGTACCAGTTGAATCAATAATTGGGCATCACAGTGCAAAGGTTCTTGTTTATTCAGTTTTTCGCGTTGATCTTCACTTGGGAGTAATTTATATAAGCTGGCTGGGACAGACAAAGCGGCGGTAAGGTCGATCATCGCTTCTTGTAAATTTTTCTCTTCCATACGAGCAACTAAGTCGGCATAAAGCACATCTATCGGTAGTGGCGCTATTTTTTTGCCATGTTCAGTGATCGTGCCATCGTCCCTGATCGCTTGCATGGTGACCAACTGAGCAAAGGCTTGCTGTAGCGATTTTTCTGGTAATGGCTCAAGAAACGTTAACTGAGCCATCGGTCGTCCACAACTGGCCGAAGCCAACATCGGTTCAAGTAACGATTCTCGCTGCATTTCTGCAGGTGTTACCGCCTCTAATGCAGCATGTTGACCATATAAACGAATGGCCACCCCATTCATTACACGCCCAGCTCGCCCTGCTCGTTGCTGCGCGCTGGCTTTGGAAATGGCTTTTAACGTTAATGTTGTGCGACCATTTCGTTGTTCGGTTCTTCGCTCTAGTCCACTATCGATAACATAAGCAATATTCGGAATGGTTAACGACGTTTCGGCAACATTAGTGGCAAGTACGACCTTCTGCTGAGGCTGTGGATTGAGCGCTCGATGCCTATCTTGCTCACTAACGGAAGCATGCAGTGGTACAACCAATAAGGAAGACTGTCCCGCTAATAATTGCTGACACTGGCTGATTTCCTTCCGCCCAGGTAAGAAAACTAAAATGTCGGAGGAAGTGAGTTCTCTCGCATGTAGCACTTCGTGTGCGACTCGTTCCGCCAGCCAGTAGCTTTCTGGTAATTTATGACTTTCTTTGCTGTGATACTCAACCGTGACTTGATACTGTCTCCCATCCGATTGTAGACGCTTGGCCTTTAAGTAATGCGCCAAGCGCTCTCCTTCCAGAGTAGCTGAGGTCACCACTAAGCGTTTATCTGTCTGTTCACGCAGTAACGCCACCAATAGATCACTATCCCAACGCCGTTCATGAAATTCATCAATAATCACAATATCAAACGTTGCCAACCCCTCTTCCGCCAACCACCGTAAAGCAACACCAGGAGTCACAAACACGATTTGACTCTGCTCGCTATAACACGCTTCCAATTTAATGGCATAACCAATCGTGCCACCCACCGATTCAGACTGTTGCTCTGCTAGAAACTGAGCAAGAGACGTGCACGCAATTCGCCTCGGTTCAATCACCAATACTCGGCCTTGTTGTGCAGCCCATAACGGTAAACACATGGACTTCCCCGAACCCGTTTGAGCCTCCACGATAAGATGCTGATGAGGTAATGCGGATAAAAAATCGGTATATAAAGATTGAATAGGAAGATGAAGCATAGTTAACAAGAATATAGAGCGAGAGAGGTCGGTAAATAATAACGGAAAATACGCCACTTTTCGTCCCTTTTCGCTGGCCTTAGATCGGTTATCAGCCCTAATTAACATAATCAAGGTAAGGTTAAGGCTTGTCTATTTACAAGCGAGCGGATAAGCCGTTATCATTTTTAAGTTCCTTGTTCCCATCCACCCTACGTAGGCCGAAAATGAATAACGATAAACGTCCGCTTTACATTCCTTATGCAGGGCCTGCCCTGCTCAGTACCCCTCTATTGAATAAAGGCAGCGCTTTTAGTGCAGAAGAGCGTGCTTCTTTTAACTTAGAAGGTTTGCTACCTGAATCAACCGAAACAATTCAAGAACAGGTGGTTCGCGCTTATCAACAGTACTGTAGCTTTGAAAGCGATATGGATAAGCATATCTATCTGCGTAATATTCAAGATACCAACGAAACCTTATTTTATCGTTTAGTACAAAATCACATTTCAGAGATGATGCCGATCATCTACACCCCCACAGTAGGGGCAGCATGTGAAAATTTTTCAAATATTTACCGCCGTGGGCGGGGTCTGTTTATTTCCTATGCCAACCGCGACCGCATTGATGACTTACTCAACAATGCCGCAAACCATAATGTTAAAGTCATCGTTGTCACCGATGGTGAGCGCATTTTAGGGCTTGGTGACCAAGGCATTGGAGGCATGGGTATTCCGATCGGGAAATTATCACTCTATACCGCCTGTGGCGGGATCAGCCCCGCCTATACTCTACCCATAGTGTTAGATGTTGGTACGAACAACCCACAACGACTGGCGGATCCTATGTATATGGGCTGGCGTCACCCACGTATTACCGGCATTGAGTACGATAATTTTGTTGAAGAATTTATCCAAGCCGTACAACGTCGCTGGCCAGAAGCCTTAATTCAATTTGAAGACTTTGCACAAAAAAATGCCATGCCACTGCTTGAGCGTTATAAAAACCGCATCTGCTGTTTCAATGATGATATTCAGGGAACGGCCGCAGTCACGGTAGGTTCACTGCTCGCAGCATGTAAAGCAGCAGGAAGTAAACTGTCTGAACAACGAATTACCTTCTTGGGTGCAGGCTCTGCAGGTTGTGGGATTGCCGAAGCGATCATTGCCCAAATGGTTTCAGAAGGGATTTCCGATGCACAGGCCCGCTCTCAAGTCTATATGGTGGATCGCTGGGGTTTATTGGAAGAAGGAATGCCTAATTTACTCGACTTCCAACAGCGTTTAGTCCAGAAAAAAGCCAACACGAAGCAATGGAAATCGGAAGGAAATGGCTATTCTCTGCTTGATGTGGCTCGTCAGGCAAAACCCACCGTCTTGGTTGGCGTTTCGGGTGCTCCCGGCTTATTTAGTGAAGAAGTCATCAAAGCAATGCACGCTCACTGCCCTCGTCCGATTATTTTCCCACTCTCAAACCCAACCAGCCGAGTAGAAGCGACACCCGCAGATATTATTCGCTGGACCAATGGTGAAGCGTTAGTCGCGACGGGTAGCCCTTTTGATCCCGTTTTGCATGACGGTAAAACCTATGCCATTGCACAATGTAACAACAGCTATATCTTCCCAGGTATTGGGCTTGGTGTACTGGCTGTCGGAGCGAAACGTGTGACCGACGAAATGTTAATGGAATCAAGCCGCGCACTGGCTCTATGCTCCCCATTAGCGATCAACGGCCATGGGCCACTACTTCCACCGTTAGAATCGATCCATTCCGTATCGAAAAAAATCGCACTAGCGGTAGCGAAGAAAGCCATTGCACAAGGGGTCGCGTTAGAAATAACCGATGAAGCTCTAGAGGTTGCTATCGAACAACATTTCTGGCAGCCTTCCTACCGTCGATACAAACGTACCGCTTTCTAATTCAATTACTGTCTTCTAACGGTGGGAGCTGTCGCCATAAGGCACATCACTCACCATAAAGAATTAAAATAAGCCCCATTCGGGGCTTTTGTTACTAGAGCACAGATAGATATGCTGAGTTTTTTTGCCCCTGCGGGCCACTATATCGCCCCCTACCTTGCTGAGATTTCGATGGCGCTCATTGCCTGTTTGTTGGTCATGCTGGGCGGGGAAATTAATGCCCTTCTACGTCGGATAATGTTGAATCAGCATTTTATTTTTAGAACATTGGCTTTCATTGCTATCAATGCGTTTGGCTATGGATTAATCATTGTTAAAGCTAGCCCTTACTTAACTCGGACACTTTCTCATTTAGAGCGAGGCATGATGTTTAGCATTGTTATCATCAGCTTTGTCGTGATAGGCCTATGGGCACAAAAAAATCGTCAAATTTAACCGTGTTTCTACTTATTCGCCGATTGCGTGTTGGCTTTTGGCTACGCAAAGGAATGACCTTTCTAGGCTTAGCCAGCCTCGCGGCTGCGATCGTCATTTTTAGCCTTGACCGCTGGGTCAGTTGGAAAACACAAGATCAGATCCTCAATGACACACAGCAACTGCCTCATTTTCAAGTTGCTGTGGTACTTGGTACCAGTAAATATCTCGGCCGGACTCTCAATGACTATTACCTGCATCGAATCGATGCGGCCATTGAGCTGTACCAACAACAAAAGGTCACCCATTTTTTACTCAGTGGCGATAATGCCCACCGTTCTTATAATGAACCATGGACAATGAAGCGAGACTTACTCAAAGCAGGCGTTCCCAGTGAGGTTATTTATCTTGATTATGCAGGGTTTAGAACTCTAGATTCTATTGTGCGCGCTAAACGTATTTTTGATACCGATGATTTTTTAATCATCACCCAACGTTTCCACTGTGAGCGCGCCTTATTTATTGCTGAACATCATAATATTAACGCAACCTGCCTTGCCGTACCTGGGCCAACAAACTATTCGGGGTTTAACGTTCGCTTGCGAGAAGTCTTTGCTAGAACCAAAGCTTTTTTTGATCTTTATCTATTTGATACTCAGCCTAAATTTCTAGGTCCCAAAGAACCCATAATATTGGAAAAAGCCACAGACGAACCCATACCCGATGAAACATCAACCCCATCGACACCATTCACGACTAAAGAGTGAATCACCCGCACTTAACCTAATGAGTAATGTCATGTCTTTCACTGTTCGCGGCGTATTGAATAAAATGCGCACCCAGCTTGGTACTCAAGTTCATTATCAACTGCCCGTTGGTGAACATCTTATCGATCTCAACCCCTTGATCGACAAAACACTCACCCTACAGCATACAGGTAATATTTACTGCTGTGCTTGTGGTAAGAAAACCAAAAAAAGTTATTCGCAAGGCCACTGTTTTGTTTGTATGAAAAAACTGGCCAGTTGTGATATGTGCATAATGAAACCAGAAATTTGCCATTTTGAACAAGGAACTTGCCGAGAGCCTGAATGGGCACAAACTCACTGCATGGTTGATCACTATGTTTATCTTTCAAATACTTCGAGCTTGAAAGTCGGTATTACACGTCACAACCAAATCCCAACACGTTGGATTGATCAAGGCGCAACACAAGGGTTACCTATCTATCAGGTAAAAACACGTCATATTTCAGGATTAATTGAGGTAGAGCTAGCGAAGCATATTGCCGATAAAACCAACTGGCGAACACTATTAAAAGAAGAAGGCGCTCCCCTTTCTTTAGTAGAACGGGCAGAAGCACTCAAACCTCTTTTGGCTAAAACCATTACCGAAATTAAGCAGCAGTTTGGCAATGATGCCGTCACTGATGTTCATCACACAACAACAGATATCGCATACCCCATTCAGCAACATCCAAGCAAAATCATATCGCACAATTTTGATAAACAACGTCAGGTAACTGGACGTTTACAAGGGATCAAAGGCCAATATTTGATCTTTGATAATGGTGTGATCAATATCCGTAAATTTACCTCTTATGAAGTGGAAGTTAGCCATGATTAAGCGGTATCGTAACTAACTCAGGCCATCCGTGTAGGAGAAACCGCCTCCTGTACGGATGGTAGCGAGCTTTATCACGATGAATTCATACTCTCAAAAACCTTTCGCTGCTCCCTGCATGCTTACCGATGATCAGAATCTAAATCAAGACAAAGTCAAAATGCCTTAGCCCCAATATTGATTTTACTCTTGCGGCTAAAAATATAGTTAGTTAGACTAACTAAAAAAATTAAATAGCAATAAGAGTCAGCTTTCGATGGGTTTAAGGTACAGCCTACAACGGCTAGAGTGGCATTTATGGCACCACTGGCGTCAACAAGCAAAACATAATGGCAATTTAGATCTCACCAACAGCGAATTGCAATATATCTATACGATACTGTCTTATGCAGACAAAGGGCTGCGTTTAACTGAACTGGCAGAACAGATGAAAATCAGTAAAGCGTCGGCAAGTACGATGGTCAACAAACTGCAAAAACAAGGTTATATCATCCGTAAACCTTGCCCAGAAGATGCTCGAGCCCAGCGATTACTCCCCAGCAAAAAGATGTTAGTGATGCAACAATATGAGACTCATGTCTATCAATCAGCCATTGAGCATTTTCAGCACACATTAACGCACGATGAACTGAAACAGTTAGAACAGTTGCTTACCAAAGCTTGCCGCGACTTAGAGTTAGGAGAAATGGAACCTCCTCAGCTCGCATCACGCCCCTATTAAATAAGAGAGAATATGATCAATTTACAACAATCATCCGTAGGAAAGGCTTTTTGGCACTACACCTTACCTTCCATTGCTGCACTCATGGTAAGCGGCACATATCAAATTGTTGATGGAATCTTTGTCGGTCACTTTATTGGAGGAGATGGCCTTGCTGCCATTAGTCTTGCTTGGCCGTTTGTGGGCATTTTACTCGCATTTGGAATGATGATTGGAATGGGTGCTGGCGCGCACACTTCATTAAAAATGGGGGCTGGCCAGCGTGACCAAGCCAGTGGATACTTGATGCATGCTTTATTACTATTGGTCGCTATCGGACTGCCCTTAGGCCTTCTTCTGCATTTTTTAAGCCCTAATTTTTTACTCTTACAAGGGGCCGAAGAAGGTGCTTATACTCAAGGTGCAAACTATCTTTACTGGATGATGATTGGCGCACCGATCGTACTGGGTAGTATTGCTCTCCCCTTATTAGTTCGTAATGCGGGAGCTCCACGCTTGGCAACGATGGCCATGGCCATCGGTGCGATCAGTAATATCGCGCTGGATGCGCTATTTATCGGCTATTTCCAATTAGGATTGCAAGGAGCTGCATTAGCAACGCTGTTGGGTGAATGTATTTCCGTCACACTCTGTCTAAGCTACTTACTCAGTCGTCGAAGCCAACTGCCCTTTGCTTGGCCAACCTTTCACTGGCAACTCCCCGCAGTTATCGACATTCTTAAAACGGGTCTATCGAGTATGCTGATGTATCTCTACGTCAGCTTTTCGATTGTATTACATAACATGTTACTGCTGCATTATGGCCAAGCCATTCATGTGGCTGCATATAGCATCGCGGGATATTTGATTACTTTCTATTACTTGATGGCTGAAGGCACCGCGGGAGGCATGCAGCCTTTAAGCAGTTTTTATTATGGTGCGAACCTAAAAAGCCGAGTAAAAGAGGCTTATAAGATTGCCTGCCTATTTACGTTAGGTTGTGGGGTGCTCTTTGTCTTAGCGATTCAATGGTCACCAGACTTTTTTGCTCAATTCTTTATTGCACAAGATGATACAGCCTTACTTACGACGACCACTTGGGCAATGCGGCTATTTTTATGCGCCATGTTTTTGGATGGTTTTCTTGTTTTAACTGCGACATGGTTCCAGTCTCTTGGGTTAGGCCACAAAGCGACTTTCATCACCATGAGCAACATGTTAATCCAAGTGCCATTTTTATTGATATTACCTAAGTTTTGGGGGCTCAACGGTGTCTGGCTCGCCGTTCCTTTGTCAAACATTTGCCTCTCATTGGTCGTTGGCTACATGCTGATTCAACAATGGAAAGCATTAGGTCGTTCAGGCCAAAAACTCACTTAATAGCCACCCTACCCTCTAAGGTTAGTCGGTAGGGATCACCTTAATTGAATCTCGTCTCACTTCACCCCATTCAACATTAACCAATCGCTAACTTGGTTTCTGCATAGCGCAGCTTCTTAGTTCTCGGGCTCGCTAAAAAATAGGCGATCGTGAGAGGTCCTAATCGCCCCATAAACATCAAGAAAATAATAATAAACTCTCCTGATGTAGAAAGATGCCCCGTTAGCCCTCGTGATAACCCAACCGTTCCCAACGCTGAGACTGCCTCAAAGACAATATCCGCCATGGAGGCCTGTTCACTCAGCAACAAAATAAAAATAGCCAACCACGTAACCACCAGTGAAATCATGGTCAACGCTAATGCTTTACTGATGGTATCTTTAGCAATTTCACGTTTAAATACATATACTTGTTCATCTCGTCTTAAATAACCATAAGTAGCTAAAATCAATACCATAAAAGTCACTACTTTTATTCCGCTTGCGGTACTCAATGACCCACCACCAATAAACATCAAGACTAACAAAATGGCCGTCGTAGCATCTTCTAACTGATCGATCGCTAAAGTATTAAATCCGGCCGTTCTAGGCGTCACCGCCTGAAACCAAGCGGCCAACCACTTACCCGATTCACTTAATGGCGCTAATGTATTAGGGTTATTGTATTCAATCAGATAAATCGCAATTAATGCGACAGCATTGATCGCCACCGTCCCCAAAATCATCATTCGGCTATATACCGTTAATCGAGACCAACGACGATTGCGTTTAAGATCAATCCAAACCGAAAACCCCAAACCGCCGGTAATAAACAATCCTGTAATAGTGAAATTTACCACGGGGTCGGCGACATAAGGCATTAAACTCTCTGCATTTAAAGCAAACCCAGCATTGTTAAAGGCACTAAGTGTATAGAAAAAACTATGAAATAAACTGTCTGCCCAACCCAACTCTTGCTGCCAATACAGGGTTAATATACTCATCCCGATCAATTCAACCACAAAAGCAAACCCTAATACTGATTTAGCCGTCGTAACTAAGGTTGAAGAATCGGTCTGGTTGAAGGCCTCCCTAGCAATGGTTCGTTCTAGAAAACCAATTTTACCCCCTAATGCAAGCAAGGTGACAATGGCAAAAGTCATCAGTCCTAACCCGCCACATTGAATAAGTAGAGCAATAATAGTCTGCCCAAATACGGTAAAACGAGTGCCCGTATCCACCACAACTAACCCTGTGACCGTCACGGCTGAAGTCGTGGTAAATAAACTTTGTAGCCAACTAATCGGTTCATGCGTCGCAAAGGGCAGTTTTAGTAGTCCAGTCCCCAGTAAAATCAGCAGTAAAAAACTCCCACACAAAATGAGCGGTGGTGCACCCACTAATTTTTTTCCCGCTTTAGGTTTGCGCTCAATAGGCGAAATGGAAGGATGCCACAGCACCATATTACACCAGCCTTGGAGCCAGATATTTCAGCTCAGCACGAGTCCCACATAGCAAAAGAATATCATTCGCTTCCAATAAGAAGTTTTCCTTCACCTGGGTAATGACAGCCTCATCTCGTTTAACGAGAATGGCTTGTACACTATTTTTAGCATCGCCCAGTACTTGTGATATTGCAGTATGTTGTAAGGTCGGCTTGACGTGTATCTCTACCACATACAAGCCATGACCAATAGAAAGATAATTGTTTACCATCGGGTAATTGAGTGACTGTGCGACACGTATTCCCATCTCTTCTTCTGGGTGAATAATCCTCTGTACGCCCAACTTAGAAACAATAGTATGGTGTGCTTTTGTGCTTGCCTTTACCCAGATTTCTTTTACCCCTAAGTTTTTAAGCGCTAATGTGCACAATAAACTGGACTGCATATCTTCACCAATAGCGACCAATACTGCCTCACTATTCGCAAGATCTAACTCTTTCAGCGCATTTTCATCGCTTGAATCACAAATCACCGCTTGGGTTAACTCTTCCACATACTTTTCCACTAGCTTGGCATCTCGATCCACGCCAGTTACCGTATGTCCAAGGTGAATCAGTTCAAGGCTGGCTGAAATGCCGAATCGCCCTAAACCTATGACTGTAAAATGTGCCATTACACTACCTTTTATTACTTTTTCCAAAAATGAGGAAGCAACATTACCAACACAGTAAAGTATTCTAAACGACCTAAGATCATCGCAAGATTAAGCACCCAAATCCCCGCATCACTAACGGGCTGAAAATTACTCCCTACGTCACCAAACCCAGGGCCCAATACGTTGAGACACGCAACGACCGCCGTAAAAGAAGACCAAAAATCCAACCCGGTTGCCATCATCAACAACGTTAATATCACGGTCGTCAATGCGGCTAATGAGAGAAATGCCATGACGGCATTCGTGACTTCGGAATGAATCACTCGCCCCTGATACCGAATAGGCAATAAGCCTCTTGGGTATGACAACTGATAGATTTCACGCTTGATAATTTTTAACGTGATAATATCCCTAACAATTTTATTTCCTCCCGCCGTTGAGCCTGAACATCCACCTAAATAAGCACATAAAACCAGAAACAATGCCGTCGCAGCAGGCCAACAGCTTAAATCGGCCGCACCAAATCCAGTACTGGTAATAAAGGAGACCACATGAAAAGTAGCAAAACTCAGTGCGATGAAAAAACTGTCATATGTGGCTTGGGTAAATAAATACCCACCCAAAAGAAAAGAAAGCACCAAAATGATAAGAATAAAAACTCGAGATTCTTCATCAGAAAAATACAGTTTTAGCCCGAGAAATCCGGAGCGAAATACCCGAAAGTGCAAGCCAAAGCTGATGGCTCCCAACATCATAAAGATATTAGACAACATCAAAATAAGGTGGCTTTCAAAATACCACATACTGGCATCATGGGTTGAAAAGCCTCCGGTTGAAACCGTAGTAAAACTGTGCGCAATCGCATCATAAGCAGACATTCCGGCTAAATAATAGGCCAACGCACAACCGATGGTTATCACAAAATAGACTCCCCACAAATAGTGGGCGGTTTTAGAAATACGGGGGGAAAGTTTGTCATCTTTAATTGGCCCTGGCGATTCCGCTTTGAGTAACCGCATTCCCCCAACATTAAGTATGGGTAATACGGCAACAACAAAAATAACGACACCGAGCCCACCCATCCATTGTAAAAATTGTCGATAGAGTAGAAACGATGGAGGCATCGAATCTAAGTTCGACAAGATGGTGGCTCCCGTGGTTGTCAACCCGCTAATTGACTCAAATATGGCATCCGTCATACTAACTTGAGTCACAACATGAATAGGGATCGCCCCCACCCCTCCCGTGACAACCCAAGTCAGTGACGCGAACATCATTGCATCACGAAAGGTAACTTTATGTAGCGAACTCTGCCTTAATAACACCAACAACAAAGCAGCAACCAAGATCATGACAAAGGAAGAAGAGAAGAAAATTCGGGCAATTCGATCTTGAAAAACAAACAAGGAAAGTAGCCCAAAAAAACCTTGAACAATACCCATCCAAAGCATCGGCATCGCCAATAAACGCAAAGTATTTTTAGGGTTAATCACGCTCAGAACCTGCTGAGACGAGTCGGTATCCAACCCCTGATTCCGTTTTAATAACGCCTTGCTCATCAGCACTGTCATTAAGCTTCTTACGAAGTTGGCTCACTAAGACTCGTAAATAATGAGTATCATTAATGTGGCTTTTACCCCAAATTTTCTCCAATAATTCACTTTGTTTGACTAATCGCCCCGGATGTGTCAGTAAATACGCGATAAAAGCGAACTCTTTTTTAGTCAGCATCACTTCTAAACCATCCAACCAAACCTGATTCGTGCTTTTTTTGAGCGACAACCTTCCAAACTCAGTCGTATCCGAAGCATCGTCTTCATCAAGCAGATCCCGCACCAAGACTTTGATTCGTACAATCAGCTCTCGAATACCAAAGGGTTTACTCAAATAGTCATTGGCTCCCGCCTCCAATAAGCGAATTTTCTCCTCTTCTTGATCTCGTGCAGTCAGGACCAATATCGGCGTTTTTTCCGACTGACGAATGGTTTTCAA
Source organism: Vibrio cincinnatiensis (assembly GCF_022113815.1). Taxonomy (GTDB): domain Bacteria; phylum Pseudomonadota; class Gammaproteobacteria; order Enterobacterales; family Vibrionaceae; genus Vibrio; species Vibrio cincinnatiensis_A. The sequence continues at coordinate 313,614 of NZ_SGOM01000001.1, read as the reverse complement.
TAATGTCATGCCATCACCATCGGGGAGACCAAGATCAAGAATAATGACATCTGGAACATGAGTTTGAATCGACTGCCGTGCAGCCTGAATCGATCGAGCACCGAAATATTCAAACCCTTCGGCGGCCAATGAAATACGAATGAAAGTATGAATTTGAGGCTCATCATCGACCACAAGAATTTTATAGCTCATAACACCAGCCCTTCATTAACGGTCGGTAGAGTAATGCGCATCAAGCACCCCTTAGAGACAGGAACACTTTCAATACTGCCACCGTGAGCACTGATCAACCCTTTGGCAACAGCAAGCCCTAATCCAGACCCGGTATCTGCTGATTGGGAAACTGCACCACTATAAAAGAGATCAAAAATATGCCCTATTTCATCTTCTGATAAACCTTCACCTCTATCTAAGATATCAATCACGACAGATTGTTCGTCCTGATAAAGGGTAACCGTCACAGGATCATCTATGGGAGAGTAACGTAAGGCGTTATCCAATACATTAAAGAGTGCTTGTTCAATGAGTGAGGCACTGACCAAAACGAAACGAATGGGGCCATGAGGCATCACAGAAATGCGGCCACTGCGCAGAGAAAGTCGCTCCATTGCTTTATTAAGAATATGGACAATAGACTCTGGATTTTTTCTTACCACCAATGCCCCATGCTGAATCTTTGTGGCCTGAAGTAAATTCTCAATATACTGATGCAACCGATGACTCTCAGACGTTGCACTATCGAGTAACTCGGTTCTTTCCGTATCCGTAAGCTTAGGCAAATACTCTTTAAGCGTGGTCAATGTGCCGATAATGCCAGCCAACGGCGTTCGTAAGTCATGGGAAACCGAAAGCAAAATTTGATTACGCAGTTGCGTCTGCTTCAATTCTCCTTGCTGACATCGATAAAGCTCAGCCAACTGGCTAGTAGTAAAAGCAACCACGATAAAGACGACGAGATTAATCATGTCTTCGAGATGAAACATCTGCAGTGAATAACGAGGCATAGTAAAGAGAAAATTAAAACTGATCGCTTCTATAACTGCAGCCAAATAAGCCACTCGGGAGTGACATTGAAGCGCAATCATCACAATGGACAATTGCAAAATCAATAACACAGCAACCGTTGAACCGAGCCAATAATCAATCAACCAAGAAATCAATAAAGCAAAGGCTAAGGTCAGCCCCATCAATATTACCGAGTAATCGCGCCCCAAAAAATTCATAACGCCTAACTATAGAACAATGAATCGCTTTACTTTAACAAATGCGTCAGCCGCAATCGCGTAAAAAAAGCGTAAAAATAGAGGAAAAAATCCCGTCTTCTACTATCACTCACTTTCCCTGATTCCCACCTCATAACAATAACTTGCTGCAATGCTTTTCATTACCCGCAATATTTCCTACAATCGATTAACTTTTTTCAGCATTCAACAGCGGAGTCATCATGAGCGATGTGAAACACTGTAAACTTCTTATATTAGGCTCAGGTCCGGCTGGCTATACTGCAGCCGTCTATGCTGCGCGCGCAAATCTTAATCCGGTTCTCGTTACCGGAATGCAACAAGGTGGTCAGCTCACCACAACCACAGAGGTTGAAAACTGGCCAGGTGATGCCGAAGGACTTACTGGCCCTGATTTAATGGAACGCATGAAAGAACATGCAGAGCGGTTTGAAACAGAGATTATCTTTGATCATATCCATCAAGTGGATTTTTCTCAGCGCCCTTTTCGCCTCAAAGGTGATGGCAGCGAATACTCTTGTGATGCGTTAATTATCTCAACTGGAGCGTCGGCGAAATACCTCGGTTTAGAATCAGAAGAAGCGTTCAAAGGAAGAGGCGTTTCCGCGTGTGCAACCTGTGATGGTTTCTTTTATCGTAATCAAAAAGTTGCAGTGGTCGGAGGGGGTAATACAGCTGTCGAGGAAGCGCTTTATCTGTCAAATATTGCAGCAGAAGTCCATCTTATTCATCGTCGTGATAGCTTCCGTTCTGAAAAAATTCTGATCAATCGTCTGATGGAAAAAGTGGAAAGCGGTAATATTATTCTCCATACCGAGCGAACGTTAGATAAAGTTTTAGGCGATGAAATGGGCGTCACAGGCATACGTTTGAAAAATACCGTGTCTGGTGATTGTGAAGAGTTGGCCGTTATGGGCGTTTTTATCGCAATTGGACACCAACCCAACACAGATATTTTCCAAGGCCAATTGGACATGAAAGATGGGTATATTTGGGTACAATCAGGCCTTGAAGGCAATGCAACACAAACCAGCGTAGAAGGCATTTTTGCCGCAGGTGATGTGATGGATCATAACTACCGTCAAGCCATTACTTCGGCGGGTACGGGCTGCATGGCCGCTTTGGACGCAGAACGCTACCTTGACCGCTTACATGGTAACTAAAGAAATATAGATTGTGCCTTTTAAGTAACAACTCTCTAACCCAGCGGTATATCCGCTGGGTTTTCTTTTGTATACTAGCGAACTTCCGTTCCAATAATCATTATCAATAAGCCTTTAAAATGGATAAGAAAAAGCAACGTAGCCTCAACCTGTGGCTCAAACAGCAAAGCAAACTTGCCAAGCGTTGGCTCATGCTTGCGATCGGGTTGGGTGTAATATCCAGCCTATGTTTACTCGTCCAAGCTGCGCTCATCGCCACCATTCTTCATCAGTTGATTATTGAGCAGGTGGACAAATACACGCTCATTCCTCATTTTGCCGGATTAATGGCCATGGTCGCCTTGCGAGCAGGCTGTTCATGGAGCAGAGAAATTGCAGGTTTTCACGCAGGAAAAGAGGTTCGCATCTACATCAGACAGCTTATTTTTGATAAGTTGCGCGCTTTAGGGCCCGCTTATATCAAAGGTAAACCTGCCGGAACTTGGGCAACCTTAACACTTGAGCAAGTCGAAGATATGCACGACTTTTTTGCTCGTTATCTACCCCAAATGTCACTGGCGGTATTGATCCCTTTTATTATTTTAGTGGTCGTCTTTCCCGTGAACTGGGCTGCTGGGTTGATTTTCCTCATCACGGCACCTTTAGTGCCAATTTTTATGGCACTTGTGGGCATAAAAGCCGCCGATGCCAGCCGCAAAAACTTTAAAGCATTACAACGCTTATCGGGTCATTTTTATGACCGCTTACAGTCGATGACCACCATTCGCCTGTTTGATCGTACACAAGCCGAAACCGAACAAATGCGTGGTGCATCCGAAGTTTTTCGTAAACGAACTATGGATGTGTTGCGCATTGCTTTTCTCTCTTCTGCCGTTTTAGAGTTTTTTACGTCGATATCCATAGCCATTACGGCAGTTTATTTTGGTTTTAGTTTTATTGGCGAACTCGATTTTGGCCACTATGGAGCAGGCGTAACCCTATTTTCAGGCTTATTTATCCTTATTCTCGCCCCTGAGTTTTATCAGCCTTTGCGCGATCTTGGTACGTTCTATCATGCTAAGCAGCAAGCGGTTGCTGCCGCTGAAAGTATTGTTGAGTTTTTAACCATAGATGTTGAAAAAATACGCTCAGGTACACAAGTATTGGATCATCATCGCCCCGTTGAAATTATCGCACAAGACTTATGTGTATTTAGCCCTGAAGGCCATCAACTCGTTGGTCCAGTCTCTTTTACCTTATCCAGCGGGCAAACCACCGCTTTAGTGGGGCCAAGTGGGGCGGGCAAAACCAGTTTAGTGAATGCGATACTTGGGTTTATGCCTTATCAGGGAAGCCTAACCATTAATGGAATGGAGTTAAACCAATGCGATCATCATAATTGGCGCGCCATGATCAGTTGGGTGGGACAAAACCCACTATTAGTTCACGGCAGTATACGTGACAATGTCACACTTGGAAAAACGAATATTGATGACCAACGGCTACAACAGGTACTTGAGGAAGCATTTGCCAGTGAATTTGTCACTCAGCATGGTTTAGATTACCCCATCAGTGATCGCTCAGGTGGGCTATCGGTTGGCCAAGCACAGCGCCTCGCGTTAGCCAGAGCCATGTTGCAAGAAGGCATGTTCTGGCTATTGGATGAACCAACCGCCAGTTTAGATGCCAAAAGTGAACGATTAGTGATGCGCAGCTTAAGCCAGCAAATTGCCAATAAAACAGCCTTGCTGGTGACTCACCAACTCGCTCCTCTACACTCAGTCGACCAAATATTAGTGATGCAAGATGGCCTTCTTGTTCAAGCTGGGAACTTCACTCAGCTCAGCCAACACACAGGGCTGTTTGCCACAATGTTAACCGCTAACCAAACCAGAAAAGCCGCGGATAAGGGGAATTTAGATGCGTGATTTACTACCCTACATTAAACTGTATAAAAAGCATTGGTTTGGCTTATCTTTGGGGATGCTTTTAGCCTTTCTCACCCTTTTTGCTTCTATCGGCTTACTTACCTTGTCTGGGTGGTTTTTATCTGCTGCCGCCGTTGCAGGGTTAACGATTGCTCGGGAAACATTTAACTATATGCTACCCGGAGCTTTTGTCCGTGGATTTGCGATGGGTCGTACAGCCGGGCGTTGGGGTGAACGCGTGGTCAGCCACAACGCCACCTTTAAATTATTGACCGATCTTCGGGTCTTCTTTTTTCAAAAACTAGCCCCCTTAATGCCCGGACGGCTATCAAGCCTACGTGATGCAGATGTTTTAAACCGCTTAGTTGCAGATATTGATGCCATGGATCATGTCTACTTACGCTTGATAAGCCCGGTCATGGTGGGAGTGCTAGGTATTGCTAGCCTTACCGCTCTATTGTGCTGGTTTGATATGACTCTAGGGCTCACGCTGGGTGGAATCTTACTGCTGTTATTACTTGTCTGGCCGCCACTTTTTTATCAACTCGGTAAACGAAATGGACACGCGTTAACTGAGCATAAAGCACAACTGCGTATTACCACTTTAGACTGGCTGCAAGGTTATAGTGAATTGGTCATTTTTGGGGCTGAAGCTCGCTATCGAAAAGCCATTTTTACCGCGCAAGATCAACTCCTACACAATCAAAAAATTAACGCTCATTTTTCGGGATTGGCTCAAGCATTACTATTACTGGCTAATGGTTGGATTTTGGTTCTTATGCTTTGGTTGGCCGCTGACGGTGTCAATGGGAATGCCCCAGATCCCATGATAGCCCTAATCGCATTTGCAACGCTAGCCAGTGTTGAACTCCTAATGCCAATCGCCGGAGCGTTCCAACATTTAGGGCAGACATTAACATCGGCTCGACGCTTAAACGAGATTATCCTCACCGAGCCAGAAGTGGTTTTTCCTCAGCAATCGCTCTCCTATTCAGGCCCACTTGATATTTGTTTTGATCATGCTTCATTTCATTATCCGGACAGTCAGAAAACGGTATTAAACTGTATTAGCCTGACGATTCCTGCCGGAAAAAAAGTGGCTATTGTTGGTCAAACTGGTTCAGGAAAGTCAACCTTAATCCAATTGTTATGTCGTTATTGGGACGTACAACAGGGAGAGATCACGCTGGGTGGAACTCGTTTACAAACATGGAAAGAAAGCGATTTACGTTCAGCGATCAGTGTGGTTAGCCAACGCGTCGATATTCTAAATGGCAGCCTGCGTGATAACCTTCTGATGGCTAAGCCCCAAGCGCAAGAAAATGAGCTTTGCCAAATACTCACCTATGTGGGTTTGGGTAAATTGCTCGACGGACCAGGGTTAAACACTTGGTTAGGTGACGGAGGTCGTCAACTGTCTGGTGGAGAAAAACGCCGTATCGGTATTGCAAGAGCACTATTGCACAACGGTCCAATTTTACTTCTCGATGAGCCAACAGAAGGGTTAGATAAACAAACCGAACAGCAAATCATGACACTACTGCAAGCGCATTTTACCAATAAAACGGTCATTTTTATTACTCACCGACTAGTCGATTTAGAATCAATGGACACCATTTGTTTGCTTGATCAAGGAGTAATCGTAGAGCAAGGCGATCACTCAACCCTGCTTGCCCAGCAAGGCCGTTACTATCAGTTGCATCAAACCTTATAATACGATTCCCGGCAATCCGTTTTTGCCGGGACATTTCTCCTCCGCACATAGAAGGTAAAGTAAACCTCACTTTCCACGATTTCAAGCTAGATAAAAAGAAATAACCTATTGAACTCGTTGTTGATCTATATATGATACCTTCCCTATACCGATTATTTTTACATCAAATTAATAGTAATGGGTATACCCTTTTATTCAATGACAACAAAAACTCTTTATCTGGCTCAACAGAGTAATGGACTAAGAGATAAAAAACGGAGTTGCTAGTGAAAAAATTATTACTTGCCTCAGCTGTCGCTATTGCTGCAGCTGGTGGTTATTATTACACCACAGGATTAGATACCTCATCGGATCCATTACTCTCTCTCATCCCCGCCGAAGCCCCAGTGGTTGTTGTTCAAACAGAAGCCTATGACCATTTTGAATACGTCAGCACTGTGGGAACGTCTCAGGAAAGTTTGTATGATTTATTGACCGACGTCGAACTGACTCCAGAGCAAGATTTTCTTGTCGCTTATTTAGATGGCTATTTACAAAGCGCGGTTGATAAAGCAACCTTTAAAGCGTATCTAGGTGCACCAGATAAAGTAAAACCCGTTTTTTACACTTTAGGGATGATTCCTGTTTATAAAATAGAAATCGAAGACACGACAGCATTCTGGAACACCATTGATCAAACCGAGCAAGAAACAAAGGCCACTCATCACGTTGGTCAGTTAGGAAATGTAGCTTATCGCCGCTATCAACTGAGTGACCAAGGTTCTGAAGATATTGGTCTTGTTATTGCGGTTGAAGATAATGTTGCCACATTTACCTTGGATGTACCTCTACTTAAAGAGGCGAACCCACTTAAGCTAGCATTAGGGGTTGAAAAACCACAGCACTCCTTTGCTAACAGTGATATTCTACCGGCTCTGCAAAGCAAATATGGCAAACAGTACACCGCTTATGGATATTTTGATCACCAAGAAATTATCAAGGGCTTGACCCAACCTGCCAGTAACTTACTTGCTCAGCAAATTGATATTCTACAGCAACACTCTCCCGAATCCTTTATTGAAGAGATACGTCAACCCCATTGTCAAAGTGAGTTAGCGACCATCGCAAATCACTGGCCAAGAACCGTCTCATTCGCTCGTTATCAAGTCAAAAATGAGCAATTTAGTCTTGATGGACAAGTGGTTGTGGAAAGCCACAACTCAGTAATTCTGGATGCGCTCAAATCAATCCGGGGTTTTATGCCCAACATGGCCACCCAAGACAGTATTTTTGAGGTTGGTTTTGGATTAGATGTCGCCAAATTAGCCCCTGCGATTAATACCATTTGGCAAGATCTACAACAACCAACTTATCAATGTGCTTTTTTAGCCGAAACACAACAAGAAATGGGCTCAGAAAACCCATCTGCAATGCTGAGTATGGGCTCAAGTATGGTCAATGGAATGAAGGGGATGCACTTTACCCTGAATGATATCGCACTTGATACACAAAACCCCTATGCTCCGCAGTTTGATAAACTCGATTTTCTCTTTACCTTATCAGCAGAAAATCCGATTGCCCTAGTACAAACGGCTCAGATGTTTATCCCTCAACTATCACAACTCACCATTCAACCTAATGCTGAACCCGTGGATCTTTCCACATTATTAGAGTCTGAAACCGGTGTTTCCACCCCACTCTTTGCGCGATTAAATGATAAGCACCTTGCTCTTTATTCTGGTGAACGCTCATCGGCCAATTCACAGAGTGTCTTAACGGCACCGCTTGAGGCAAAAGGTTTATTCCAATTTGGTGTAAATGCACCACGGTTATTGGAACTGGTGGAGTTAATCAGCGAAATGAACGGTGAAGAAATACCGGAAGATATCAGCGCAGGGTTAAATAGTAACGCAGTGACTCAAGTTACTTTTGATGTCAATGATCATGGTTTCATCTTTGGTTATGAACATCACGTTAAAACGCAGAAATAATGACCTCTTGTAGAAGAAAATAAAGCCTCATACTAAAATGGCAGCGATTCGGTACGCTGCCATTTCTAAATCGGAAACCGCCCTATTATGTTTTACGTTAACTTTTATGCACAGCATTCAATTTATCTTTGACCTACGTTTCTTTATCACAAAAACTCTAGCTATGTAGCCAAATTTGCACATCCACTACACCGTTCGGTGTTCGGTGTGATAACAAAAACCCCGAGTATAGATCGGGGTTTTTATATTTATTACGCTAAAGTATGCGGCTTAACGACGAGGGGCTTTTCCACCTTGAGAGCGGCTGCTGCTTGGGCGTCCTTTTTGCTCAACGCCACTATTACGCGAGCTTGAAGCAGGCTTACGACGGCCGGTTGTCGTGCCATTTGTTGTCGGTGTTTTATTGGTTGTCGTTCCGTTTGTGGTACGGCTTTTCGGTTTCGTTGAACCCGTTGTTACACGTTCTTCATGACGACGCACCGCACGACGAATTTTTTGACTACGTGACCGCTCACGCTTACGAGAAGTATTATCTTTAGACTGATCAAGCATGGTTTCTCGTTCTGGACGCAGTTCAACCAACTCACGCAAATAATTCACTTGCTTAAGATCAAGCTCCATCCAACCACCACGTGGCAATTTCTTATCTAAGAAAATATCCCCGTAACGGACACGTTTCAAACGACTGACCGTGGTATCTTGAGACTCCCACAAACGACGAACTTCACGGTTACGCCCTTCGTTAATCACCACGTAAAAGGTATGGTTCATACCTTCACCACCCGCATAAACAACATCTTCAAAACGGGCTAAACCGTCTTCAAGCTGCACACCTCGGACTAAATTGCGGACTTTTTCTTCATTGATTTCGCCGAAAACACGAACTAAGTATTCACGCTCAACTTGACGGCTGGGATGCATCAAACGATTCGCCAACTCACCGTCTGTCGTAAACAGCAGTAAACCAGATGTATTCGCATCCAAACGACCCACTGAAATCCAACGAGAGCCACGAATTTTGGGTAGGCGATCAAAGACCGTACGACGACCTTCTGGATCATGGCGAGTACATAACTCCCCTTCCGGCTTATAATACGCCAGCACACGACAAATGACCTCTTCCTGTGCTTTTGCCGAAACCGCATGCCCATCGATACGTACGACCGCATTTTCATCGTCTAGGCGTTCGCCCAGAACAGCTACCTTGCCATTAACACTTACACGTCCAGCTCGGATCAGAGCTTCAAGCTCTCGACGAGAACCATGACCAGCACGTGCTAAAACCTTTTGTAACTTTTCGCTCATTTATCTACCTATGATGTCGTCTTCTCAGACGTCGAATGACAATATGCGACGTTAAAATCGCGGTCGCGTATTATCGCAAATTATCAGGAGAAAAGCATCCGTTTTATACACCACCACCTTACTCAAACGGTGCTGGGTCTCCTGCGCCTAAGCGAGCCACGCGCATCTCTTCCTCACTAAAATCAATAACCGTGGTGGGCTGTTCTCCTAAATAACCACCATTTAAAATAACATCGACCGCATGCTCTAAGCGGTCACGAATTTCTTCAGGATCCGCTTCTGTTGTTTCTTTACCGGGTAAGATCAAGGAGGTAGACATCAAGGGTTCACCTAACGCTTCCAGTAAGTCTAGCGCAATTTTATTATCTGGGACTCGAATACCAATCGTTTTACGTTTTGCGTTCATTAAACGACGTGGGACTTCTTTGGTTCCTTTAAAAATAAAGGTATATGGCCCTGGGGTATTGTTCTTCAGTAAACGGAAAGCGGTATTGTCCACACGGGCATACAATGAAAGCTCCGATAAATCACGGCATAACAAAGTGAAATTGTGCTTATCATCTAAGCGACGAATTTGGCAAATGCGCTCTAAGGCCTGTTTGTTTTCTAGCTGACAACCCAATGCATAACCAGAATCGGTTGGATAAACGACAACCCCACCGTTGCGAATAATGGCTACCGCTTGATTAATCAAGCGAGCTTGTGGGTTTTCAGGATGAACATAAAAAAATTGACTCATTATCATTCCTCATTATCGAGTCTCTCGACTCTAAGGTCTGGAAGATGCTTCCAATCTTTCCAAACCGGTTCAACGCCTGCGGGCAACCAGAGATTTCGCCCTAACTCCATCCACGGAGAAGGATAATGGAAATCACTGCCTTGCGAAGCGAGTAAATTATACTGAATCGCGTAATCACCAAGGGTACGCTTCTCTTGTGGAGCCTGTTGCGGTTGAGCGACTTCCATCGCATCGCCCCCTACCTCAACAAATGCGCTAATTAAGCGCTTAAGCCATTTTGCCGTCAAGTCATATCGACCCGGATGCGCTAATATCGCCTGCCCACCTGCAGTATGAATGGCTTCTATCGCGTCAGCCATAGAACACCAAGTTGGGGGAACATAACCTGGGTTATTACGGGTTAAATATTTTTTAAATACTTGCTGCATGGTTTTTACATAACCTTCATCCACTAACCATTTCGCAAAATGGGCACGCGTTATCGGCGCATCACCAGCAATCGCTTGTACTTCTTCCAGCACCCCAGGTCGAGTCGCTTTGGCTAGTCGTTCTGCTATCAACTCGGCTCGGTAAATACGGTGCTGCTTTTGCTTTTCAATCAACGTTGTTAATGCCACATTCTCAGGGTCAATATTCAACCCAACAATATGGATATCTTTATTTTGCCAGACGGTTGAAAATTCAATACCGTTAATCAAGGTAATCGGATATTGACCCGCTTTAATGTACGCATGAGCAGGAGACAAACCATCCACCGTATCATGATCGGTAATCGCCAATACATCGATATTGAATTCCAGTGCGCGATCAATCAATTGGTTGGGCTCAAAGCGTCCATCCGATGCTGTAGTGTGACTGTGTAGGTCAATTTTCATCATTTTTTCATTTTGTCTATTATTAAGGCTTGACTTTTTTCTCTCGCACTAGTTAACTAGTACACAAATACAAGAGTACAGTGCTAAGGCTTGCTATGTTACAAGAATTTAACTCAAACCCTAAATCTAATTTCAAAACAGTCAATACTGAACTGAATGGGTGGCGTATCTGGGTTAATGCCTGGCGGGCTCATGTGTACTTATAGTTAAGCAACGCATTGATAAAGCCCGCTCCCACAGCGGGCTTTTTATTCGCAGAATCAAAACAAATGACACGCGATAAATCGCACCTCAAAACGTCATCGTATTGAATAGACAAGGAGGTCTTGTGAACAAGACCATGAACAGACAAAAGCAAGCACCAATTAGCGTTATCAAGCAAACGCTGGACTATACACAAGATCCCACCGCACTTTTTCATGCTTTATGTGAAGGGAAAACAGACTGCTTGCTGCTGGAATCAGCAGAGATTGACTCCAAACAGAATCTCAAAAGTTTGTTGCTGATTGATGCCGCAGTCCGCATTACTTGCATCGGTCACGAAGTGATGTTTAAAGCCCTAAGCGACAATGGCCGTCACTTAATCCAAGTACTTACTGAGCGTCTCAATGAATCCGTCATCGCGCAGCAGCAAGAAGAAACTCTAACCTTAACCTTTTGCGCACCGTGCAATACGCTTGATGAAGATTCTCGTTTGCGTGAGGCATCTTCCTTTGATGCCCTTCGGCTGGTTCAGCACAGTTTTGACCTCACCCAACAAGATAAACATGCCATCTTTCTCGGTGGATTATTTGCCTATGACTTAGTGGCGAATTTTGAACCATTAGGTGAGGCTCAAGCGATTAATCACTGCCCTGATTATGTTTTTTACGTGGCAGAAACACTGATGGTGGTTGACCACCAACAAGAAAGCTGCCAATTACAAGCCACCGCCTTTACATCACACACCAAGACCCATGCTACGCTACAACAGCGTCTCAACGAAATTAAACAACAGGCGAGTCAATCGTTAGTTCAACCTGTAGCACAAACACTGGCAGAGATAGAGGTAACCACCAATATCAGTGATAACGATTTCTGTCACTTAGTTGAAGATCTCAAACAGTATGTGGTACAAGGCGATATTTTCCAGGTTGTCCCTTCACGCCGTTTTACTTTGCCCTGCCCTTCACCATTAGCCGCTTACCAGCAGTTAAAAGCGAGCAACCCAAGCCCATACATGTTCTATATGCAAGATGAGCATTTTACTTTGTTTGGTGCATCGCCTGAAAGCGCACTCAAATATGAAACGCACACCAACCAAATTGAGATTTATCCGATCGCCGGAACTCGCCACCGAGGGAAACGAGCCGATGGCACGATTGATTTTGATTTAGATAGCCGAATTGAACTGGAATTACGCTGCGATAAGAAAGAAAACGCCGAACATATGATGCTCGTCGATTTGGCTCGTAATGATGTTGCGCGGATAGCCAAAGCGGGCACTCGCCATGTTGCAGATTTACTAAAAGTGGATCGATATAGCCATGTGATGCATTTGGTTTCTCGTGTTGTCGGTCAGTTGCGTGACGATCTTGATGCTCTACACGCTTATCAAGCCTGTATGAATATGGGCACCTTAACGGGCGCCCCGAAAATTCGGGCAATGCAACTGATTCGAGAGGTCGAGCAAGAACGTCGAGGTAGCTATGGAGGCGCCGTCGGTTACCTAACCGGTGAAGGGGATTTGGATACCTGCATTGTCATCCGCTCAGCGTATGTCGAGAATGGTATTGCTCATGTTCAAGCGGGTGCAGGTGTCGTTTATGACTCTGACCCACAATCGGAAGCCGATGAAACTCGTGGAAAAGCCCAAGCCGTTATTTCTGCAATTCAATTCGCTCACCAAGGATAAGGATAGCGATCATGGCAAATATCATTTTTATCGATAACTTTGACTCTTTTACGTATAACTTGGTCGATCAATTTCGTTCACTCGGACATCACGTCACCATTTATCGAAATAATATCGCGGCTGCCGTTATCGAGCAGGCTATACAACACCTTGATAATCCGGTGCTTGTGTTATCTCCGGGTCCAGGAGCCCCCTCTCAGGCAGGATCCATGCCCAACATTCTTCAACGCCTGAAAGGAAAAGTCCCCATGATCGGAATCTGCCTTGGTCATCAAGCGATGGTGGAAGCATACGGCGGCATTGTAAGCGGAGCCAATGAGATTGTTCATGGCAAAGTTTCAATGATGGAACATCAACAGCACCCTATTTATCAAGGCTTAGCCTCACCACTGGCGATTGCTCGTTATCATTCACTCGTCACCACTCAAGTGCCCGAATGTTTAACCGTCACCGCACAAGTCGATGGCTTAGTTATGTCTGTCGTACATGAACAAGACAAAGTGTGCGGATTCCAGTTTCATCCCGAGTCCATCATGACCACTCAGGGAGCCACTTTATTAAAAAATGCCATTAATTGGGCTTTAGGACAATAAACCGTCGATAACCGCCATTTTTACCCCGCTCTTTATAAGTAAATCTAAATGCGGGTCTTCAGGGATACGGAGACATAACATTATGCAACACATTATCAATAAACTTTATCAACAACAGCCACTTAGTCAGCAAGAGAGCGAAACGCTCTTTACCGCCATTATCCGTGGTGAATGCGATTCAGCATTAATGGCAGCGGCATTAACGGCGCTTAAAATTAAGGGGGAAACCCCCGCAGAGATTGTGGGAGCCGTCCGCGCTTTACTCGCTAATGCTGAATATTTTCCACGCCCTGATTATGACTTTGCCGATATCGTGGGTACGGGGGGAGATGGCGCCAATACCATTAATATTTCGACTACCTCCGCGTTTGTTGCCGCGGCTTGTGGCATCAAAATCGCCAAACATGGTAACCGTGGGGTTTCCAGTCAATCAGGATCCTCTGATCTCTTAGACGCATTTGGTATTAACATGACCATGAGCGCGAATGATTCACGCCAAGCTCTGGATGATTTAGGCGTCGCATTCTTATTTGCTCCGCAATATCACGGTGGCGTTCGCCATGCGATGCCTGTGCGCCAAAGTATGAAAACTCGCACTATTTTCAATATCTTAGGACCTCTAATTAACCCAGCGCGTCCCAATATTGAATTGATGGGGGTTTACAGTTTAGATTTAGTTCGTCCTATTGCAGAAACCATGTTACAAATAGGGATGAAGCGAGCCGCTGTGGTTCATGGATCAGGATTAGATGAAGTGGCTATTCATGGTGAAACCCATGTTGCTGAAATCAAAGATGGAAAAATCATTGAGTACACATTGACGCCAGCCGATTTTGGTTTAGACACCTACCCACTGGACGCGATTCAAGGAGGCACTCCACAAGAGAATCGCGCCATCATCACCAACATTCTAACTGGCAAGGGAACGCCTGCTCAAATGAGCGCTGTCGCAATTAACGTTGCTCTCTTGCTACGCTTGTTTGGCTTTGAAGATCTCACTGCCAATGCCCAGCGTGCCATGGATGTCATGAATTCTGGTAAAGCCTACCAATTGGTTCAACAACTAGCAGAGCGAGGTTAAATTCACATGTCTGAGCATGATGCATCCCAGCAATTATCTGAACATATCTCTCTAAAGCACACTCAAATGGCGGAAGTGTTGGCAAAAATCGTAGGAGATAAGGCTGCCTGGGTGGCTGAGAGAAAGCTCGCTCAGCCTTTGGACACCTTTCAATCGTTACTTTCAAAAACGGATCGAGACTTTTATCAAGCCCTCGATCAGAGCAAAACCGTTTTTATTTTGGAATGTAAAAAGGCTTCCCCCTCGAAAGGGTTGATCCGTGATTCATTTGACTTAGATTATATCGCTTCGGTTTATCACCAGTATGCCGATGCAATTTCAGTGTTAACCGATGAAAAGTATTTTCAAGGTAACTTCGATTTTATTGCTAGAGTCCGCGCTCAAGTCTCGCAGCCGGTGCTGTGTAAAGACTTTATGATTGACCCTTACCAAGTCTATCTCGCTCGTCATTACGGCGCAGATGCGATTTTACTCATGCTCTCTGTTCTTAACGATGAACAATATGTCCAATTGGCCAACATTGCTCATGAACTGGGAATGGGAATATTAACCGAAGTCAGTAATGAAGAAGAATTGCAACGCGCAATTGCACTCAAAGCCAAAGTGATTGGTATTAATAACCGTAACTTACGTGACCTTTCCACCGACTTAAATCGGACAAAACAGCTCGCCCCACAACTACCAAAAGAATGCATTGTTATTTCAGAATCTGGTATTTATAACCATCAACAAGTTCGTGATTTATCTCAATTTGCGAATGGTTTTCTTATCGGCAGTTCATTAATGAGCCAAGACAATGTTGAACAAGCGGTACGTAAAGTCATCTTGGGTGAAAACAAAGTCTGTGGATTAACCCACGCCGACGACGCCGTAAAAGCTTATCAGGCAGGGGCTGTTTATGGTGGGTTAATTTTTGTTGAACAGTCAAAACGTTATGTTGATAAAGAAGCGGCACGTCTGACAATGAGTGGCGCACCACTGCTTTATGTTGGCGTGTTTCAAAACCACCCAATTGATCAGATAGTGGAACTGGCAAACGAATTAAATTTAACAGCCGTTCAGCTTCATGGTGATGAAGATCAAACTTATATTGATACACTAAAAACTCGTTTACCCGAACAAGTAGCAATTTGGAAAGCTTATGGCGTTGCCGAAACTGTCCCGCCTTTACTTAAGCACGTTGAACGACATTTGCTTGATACCAAGGTCGACGCTCAAACCGGTGGCACGGGGCAAACCTTTGATTGGCAACTCATTACTCAGCCACAGCACATTATGCTCGCCGGGGGAATTACCCCTGACAATGTGAAACAAGCCGCAAGCATCGGCTGCCTTGGCGTCGATCTGAATTCGGGCGTTGAAAGCGAGCCGGGAAAAAAAGATGCAGCGAAATTGCAACAAGCATTCAGTGCAATACGAGAATACTAATAATTTTACTTTTGAATAATAAGACATGGATATCATGTCATTGAATGTGAAGGAATAAGAGCATGGCAAAACTTAACGCCTATTTTGGCGAATACGGTGGTCAGTTCGTACCACAAATTTTAGTTCCAGCCCTTGATCAACTGGAACAGGCATTCATTGATGCTCAGCAGGACCCTGAGTTTCGTTCCGAGTTTATGACGCTGCTGCAAGAGTATGCTGGTCGCCCAACGGCACTGACGCTCACTCGCAACATCACCAAAGGAACCAAAACCAAACTTTATCTCAAACGTGAAGATCTCTTACATGGTGGCGCACATAAAACCAACCAAGTTTTAGGTCAAGCTCTGCTCGCTAAGCGAATGGGAAAACATGAAATTATCGCAGAAACAGGTGCTGGGCAACATGGCGTAGCAACCGCCCTTGCCTGTGCTCTGCTCGGGTTAAAATGCCGAATCTACATGGGAGCCAAAGACGTGGAACGTCAAAGCCCTAACGTTTTCCGTATGCGTTTAATGGGCGCAAAAGTGATTTCCGTTGATTCAGGTTCTGCCACCCTGAAAGATGCCTGTAATGAAGCAATGCGTGATTGGGCTTCCAGTTACGAAACAACGCACTATTTATTGGGCACTGCCGCTGGCCCTCACCCTTTCCCAACCATCGTGCGAGAATTCCAACGCATTATTGGCGAGGAGACAAAAAATCAAATTTTAGCCCGTGAAGGTCGATTACCTGATGCGGTCATCGCTTGCATTGGCGGCGGTTCAAATGCTATTGGCATGTTTGCCGATTTTATTGACGAGGCTTCGGTTCGTTTAATTGGCGTCGAACCCGCAGGAAAAGGGATCGAAACCGCTCAACATGGTGCCCCACTGCGTCATGGCAAAACCGGGATTTTCTTCGGCATGAAAGCGCCGCTGATGCAAGATGAAGATGGCCAAGTTGAAGAGTCTTACTCCATTTCAGCAGGGCTAGACTTCCCTTCTGTGGGGCCTCAACACGCACACTTGCATGCAATTGGTCGGGCTGAGTATGAAAGTGCCACCGATGATGAAGCGCTAGACGCTTTCCAACTGTTAGCCCGCCAAGAAGGAATCATTCCAGCGTTAGAGTCATCTCATGCTTTAGCTCATGCAGTCAAAATGGCGTATGCAGAACCAGAAAAAGAACAGTTATTGGTCGTGAATTTATCGGGGCGAGGCGATAAAGATATCTTTACCGTCCATAAGATTTTAGAAGACAAAGGAGTGCTGTAATGGACCGCTATCAATCGCTTTTTCAGCGTCTCGCTGACAAAAAACAAGGGGCTTTTATCCCGTTTGTGACCATGGGCGACCCTTCTCCAGAACAATCACTGCGCATCATGCAAACCTTAATTGATGCGGGTGCTGATGGTTTAGAACTCGGGATTCCTTTCTCTGATCCTTTAGCTGATGGCCCAACGATTCAAGCCGCAAACATTCGAGCCTTAGCTGCGCGCACAACCCCTGAGGTATGTTTTAGCTTAATCACTCAGATCCGAGCAAACAACCCAGATTTGCCGATTGGGTTATTAATGTATGCCAACCTCGTGTATTCACGTGGGATTGAAAACTTTTATCAACGCTGTCAACAAGCAGGGGTCGATTCTGTGCTGGTTGCCGATGTTCCAACCAATGAGAGCCAACCATTTGTGGCGGCGGCAGAAAAATTTGGTATTCAACCGATTTTTATCGCCCCACCCACGGCCGATGACGCCACGTTACAAGCCGTCGCTCAATTGGGCAAAGGTTATACCTATTTACTTTCTCGCTCAGGGGTAACAGGAGCGGAAACGAAAGCGAATATGCCGGTAGATACGCTCTTGCAACGGCTAAATCAATTCCAAGCGGCACCCGCACTGCTTGGGTTTGGTATTTCAGAACCAGAGCAAGTCAAACAAGCTATTCAAGCTGGGGCAGCCGGTGCCATTTCTGGTTCCGCCGTCGTAAAAATCATTGAGGAACACATCAATGAACCAGAGAAAATGCTGACTGAGCTGCGCATCTTTACCGCGGCAATGAAAGCGGCAACCGTACAAGATTAACCACTCAACCGTAATATTTCACACAAAAATCACGGCCCACAAGATGGGCCGTTTTCGTTTGCCGCCATTAATGCTATCTACACCCAAGAATAAATATTGCTGATTCGCTATGCTTTGCCAGCAATAAGATAAATGGAGTGGCAATGACGCAACATCAATCAACTGAGTATAAAACCGTTCGCGGTTTGACCCGTGGACTTTCCTTACTCAATGTCTTAAATCGTCTCGATGGAGGTGCAACGGTAAGGCAGTTGGCTGAACTCACCGGACTACACCGAACAACCGTTAAGCGGCTATTGGAAACGTTAAAAAATGAAGGCTACGTTCGCTATAGCCTATCCGATGACAGCTTTCGGCTGACCATCAAAGTCAGGGAGCTCAGTGAAGGTTTTCGCGATGAACAATGGATTTCAGCTTTCTCGGCCCCCTTGCTGGGAGGGCTATTGGAAAAGGTCGTCTGGCCAACGGATATCACCACACTGGATGTTGATGCGATGGTCATTCGTGAAACCACCCACCGTTATAGCCGTTTATCCTTTCACCGCGCAATGGTTGGAAGGCGTCTGCCTATCTTGCAAACCGCCAGTGGACTGACCTACCTCGCCTTTTGTCCAGAAAATGAAAGAACGCATATTCTCTCCTTACTTTCTCAACGTGAAGGCTCAGAATACCAACTGGCCAGAGATCCACAACGGCTGCATGATAAACTGGAAACAATCCGACAAAACGGTTATGGCGAAAACAACCAAAACTGGCAGCAAGAAGCCAAAATTGCTGCTCTCGCGGTCCCTATTCATGATGAAGAACGAGTACTGGGTTGCTTAAGTTTAATTTATATTGGGAAAGCGATGGCAATGGAGCAAGCCGTAGAAAAATATCTGCCCGCGCTACAAGAGGTTGCCCAACAAATCGAAGCCAGCGTTGCAGACAATACCATCCGCTACGGCTATCCCATTGGCTAATGATCTCTCAATAGCAATAGTTCAAGATGCTCAAACTAACCCTTGTGGTTTAGTTTGAGCACATAGGCGATTTCTAGAGTGAATTTCGTGCCACGTTGGTGATTTTAGCGCGTACAGGATCCGCTTTCACCACTGCCGTTTCTTTCGACCAATACACCCCAACAGCTGTCATTACGCATAGAACACAAAATAGGGTCGCAATATATTGGGTATTGGTTCCCCCTCCAGCACTCTGGAGCAGAGCCTGAGCAATGATCGGAGTAAACCCAGCACCAATCAACGAAGTGAGCTGATACGTCAATGATAACCCGGTATAGCGAGTACGAGTGGTGAACTTCTCGCTAATAAATGCTCCCATAGGCCCATACATCACCGCTTGAATAATGGGGTTGCCAATAATAAAACCGAGCAGCATTACCCAAGGATTTTCATGGCTGATCAAACTAAACATGGGCCAAATCAAAATCATCCCCAATCCCGCCCCCGTTAACATTACTGGGCGTCGACCAAATCGGTCTGAAACCGCAGCCATCAACGGAATGGTAAAAATATGCAAGGTATTGGCAATGGTTAACATCAATAAAGCATCACTGCGTGAATGACCAATAGAAACGGCATACGTGAGTGCAAACGTGGCAAGTAAAGACTGAATAAAAAGCGGAGCAAGGCCAGATAAAGTACCCAACCCAATTTCTTTTGAAGACGAACGAAATAGCTCAACCAAGGGTACGCCCGTTGGTAAACTTTGAGCTTCTTCTTTCTTTTTCTCTGCTTCAAAATCTGGAGATTCAGCCACACGATGTCGCAAATATAAACCGATCACCACCAAAAGTGCAGACAGTAAAAATGGCACTCGCCACCCCCAGCTCATAAACTGATCTTCTGGCATTAACGAAAAAGCCCCCAAAACAAGAGTGGCTAACACTGCGCCGGAAGGCCCTCCGGAAACAGCAATACTCGCTCCCAATCCTTTAGCCTTTTTACTCGAATGTTCCATGGCCATTAACGTTGCGCCAGCCCATTCTCCGCCCACCGCTAAACCTTGCAGAATACGCAAAACCAGAAGAGCAATTGGTGCGGCGAGGCCTATTGTTTGATAGGTTGGTAATAGGCCGATAAGAATCGACACGATCCCCATCACCATCAATGTAATAAATAAGATTTGTTTGCGGCCGTATTTGTCACCAAAGTGACCAAACAATAAACCACCGATCGGACGAGCAATATAGCCCGTGGCTAAGGTTAGAAAAGATAAAATGATGCCAAGCCCAGGGTCGAGATCGCTGAAAAAGAGGGCGGGAAATACGAGGCTTGCAGCACTGCCATACAAGAGAAAGTCATAATATTCGACCGTGGACCCTAAATAACTAGCGATCACCGCTCGACGACTTTCCCGTTTTTTTTGCTTTACTTCTGCTTCACATATTGAATTAGACATGTTCCTCACTCCGTGTAGGGTGGTCGGTCATCCCGATAAATGTCCGACCTTATTATTATTTAATTTGGTTTGGTTTGTGATTAACGACGTTGAAGCAGATCCAGTGCGACATCTACTATCATGTCCTCCTGCCCGCCAACCATGCCTCGCTTACCCAGCTCCACCAGAATATCCACGGTTTTGAGGTGATAACGTTCCGCGGCACGTTCGGCATGACGCAAGAAGCTGGAATAGACACCGGCATAACCGAGCGCGAGAGTTTCTCGATCCACTCGAACGGGGCGATCTTGTAAAGGGCGAACAATATCATCCGCCGCATCCATCAAAGCATAAAGATCGGTGCCATGATTCCAGCCAAGTTTGTCTGCCGCAGCAATAAAGACCTCTAATGGCGCATTCCCCGCTCCAGCCCCCATTCCAGACAAACTGGCATCAATACGATTACACCCTTCTTCTACCGCAACAATACTGTTAGCAACGCCAAGGCTGAGATTATGGTGAGCATGAATTCCCGTTTCTGTTTGAGGGTTAAGCACTTCTTTCAGTGCGCGGAAACGATCACGGATATCCTGCATGGTCATTGCCCCCCCAGAGTCAACAACATAAATGCACGTGGCGCCATAGCTTTCCATCAGCTTCGCTTGCTGAGCGAGATGCTTGGGTGAAGTCATATGACTCATCATTAAGAAACCCACAGTGTCCATGCCCAGATGGCGAGCATGCTCAATATGCTGCCGAGAAACATCAGCTTCAGTACAGTGAGTTGCGACCCGAACCACTCTCGCCCCAGCCTGATAAGCATTTTCTAGATCATGCACACTCCCAATTCCCGGAAGCAACAATGTGGCTACCTTCGCATGAGTCAACTCCTCAGCCACCGCGGCAATCCACTCCACGTCGGTATGCGCACCAAAGCCATAATTAAAACTGGAACCTTGTAACCCATCACCATGAGCCACTTCGATGGAATCCACTTTTGCTTTATCCAATGCCTGAGCAATCGCCTTGACTTGTTTGATGGAATATTGATGACGAACCGCATGGCTACCATCACGTAACGTTACATCGGAGATATACAGTTTCTGTCCATTCATGAGAGGAATTCCTTATTGATTCAATACTGACAAGGCAATACGCTCTGCCGTTGCAAGCGCAGCGCACGTCATAATGTCAAGGTTGCCAGCATAAGCCGGCAGATAATGCGCCGCCCCTTCAACCTCAATAAATACTGAGGCTTTCAACCCACTAAATTGTCCATAGCCTGGAATAGTCAATGGATAAGCATCTTCGATACGTTCAAACTGTATGGCTTGCTTCATTCGGTAGCCGGGAACGTAGCTTTGTACTGCACTGACCATTTCTTCAATGGATACACGCACCTTCTCTTCTTCTTGTGCATCACACAAAACGTGTACGGTATCGCGCATCATTAGTGGTGGTTCCGCTGGGTTTAACACAATGATCGCCTTCCCTTTCTTCGCCCCACCTACGGTTTCAATGGCTTTAGACGTGGTTTCGGTAAATTCATCAATATTGGCGCGCGTTCCCGGCCCTGCAGATTTGCTGCTGATCGATGCCACAATCTCGGCATAATGCACATTCGCAACCTGAGACACGGCTGCAACGATAGGAATCGTCGCTTGACCACCACAAGTCACCATGTTGACATTATTTTTCGCTAAGTTTTGTTCAAGGTTCACAACAGGCACACAGTAAGGGCCTATTGCCGCAGGTGTTAAGTCTATGAATTTAATCTCAGGCTTGACCTGACGCAGTACAGCATCATTCTTGATGTGAGCGCTTGCTGACGTCGCATCAAAGACAATATCAATCTCTTGAAATTCGGGCATCGCTAACAAACCATCAACGCCTTCATGAGTAGTGGCAACCCCTAAACGACGAGCTCGAGCAAGCCCATCCGATTGTGGGTCGATCCCCACCATTATGCTCATCACTAAGTGTTGGCTATTACGCAGTACTTTGATCATCAGGTCGGTCCCAATGTTGCCCGAGCCAATAATAGCCACATTCAATTTTTTCATTACTTTCTCTCCCCACCCTGATCAAAACTAATGGCCACTCGACCAATACCAGAGATCTCTGCTTCAAATTGGTCTCCCGCTTGAACTGCCACCATCGGGCCAAGAGCTCCGGTTAAAACAATGTCACCAGCACGTAGAGGCTCACCCAATTGACTCATGGTTCGAGCCAACCACACTGCAGCATTGAGAGGATGACCTAAACACTCTGCACCATCTCCCGATGACACCAATTCGTTATTACGCGTCATCTGCATATGAGCGCCACGAAAATCAATACCTTCGGCTTTGCGGGCCGGCCCACCCAAAACAAAAAGACCACTGGATGCATTATCTGCAACGGTATCCACAAACGAGATATTCCAATCAGAAATACGGCTACCTACGATTTCTAAAGCTGGAGCCACCCAGCCGATGGCGTTCATCACCTCGACAATGGTGGTATCTATTGCGGGTAAATCTTTATTCAGAATAAGGGCGATTTCTGCCTCAATTTTGGGTTGCAGTACTCGCTGATAAGGGACAACTTCGTTATCGCCATAACACATATCGGCAAAAAGTGTCCCGAAATCCGGTTGATCAACACCGAGCTGAGCTTGAACTTTGGGATTCGTTAACCCAATTTTTCGCCCTACGATCCGGCGTCCATTCGCGACGCCAACCGCAACATTGAGGCGTTGAATCGCATAAGCGAGCTCGGGATGTTTCGCGTCAATCCTGTCGCGCAATGGAGCTATCGATTGTCCATTCTGTTCCGCTTCCCGTAGCTGCTTAGCCAGTTGTTCAATAATGTCAGACATGCTCTACTCCTTAGTGCGTAAGAAAATCGATAACCAAGCGGTTGAAAGTGTCAGCATGTTCCCATTGTGCCCAGTGACCACATTGGTTAAATACATGCAGTTGAGCGTTAGGAATACCGGCCATTAAGCGCAAACTGGTATCAAACGGGACGAAACGATCTTGACGCCCCCAAACAATTAATGTGTCTGCTTTGATTTCCGCTAAACGGGACGAAAAATCAGGAAATTGTTTAGGGTTAGCTTCGATACTTTTCACAAAGTTATCCAGATGATCCTGACGGGCGAGCATATTGTTTAGACGAGTTTGGAACAGCTCTTCAGTAAGATCGCTGGTATCAAAAACAAAGATGTCCATCATTGCTTTGAGGTTTTCAATCGTCGGCTGACGATAAAGCTGATTTAAACGCTTGATGCCTTCTGCAGGCATTGGGGTAAATAAGCTCCCGCCTCCCGTTCCACCGCCCATTAATACTAATTTCCCAACCCGCTCCGGATAACGCAGAGTGAACGCTACCGAGCTGTGTCCTCCCATAGAATTTCCCAGTAAGTGAACACGCTCAATATCCAACGCATCCAATACCCCTTTTAATGCCACAGCATTGAGGTCTGAACGTGATTCAGTAGAAATGATGGCATCACTTTTCCCCCACCCAGGACAATCGAGTAAAATCACGCGGTAACCCGCTTCGACTAAAGGCTCGATATTACGGCTAAAATTTGCCCATCCTGTTGCACCTGGTCCTGATCCATGAAGCATGACAACCACTTCATCACCATCACCACAATCGTTGTAATGAAGGTTGAGATCTAATTCACCTTCTTGAATATGTACAAATTTACTGCTCTCTTGCTCACGATAAATAGAGTTAGCCATTCCGATACTCCTTGGTTATAAAGCGAATGATTGAGATGTGTGGTCGGGGGATGCACTGATCGAACCAAATCCGGCAATCCACTCAGGGATGGGGCGGTAGTAGCCCCCTTCCGTCTGATAAGGTCCAAAGGAAGAAAGTGCAGCAAAAGCAGCTACCCAAGTTTTCACTTCATGCGTGGACTTGCCCGCAATATCTGAAAGATCTTGATTGTTTACTGCATCCAGTTTGCTGATGTTCCCGGCGGCTAAATCCTCCATAAATGCTTTATCCCATTCCGGATTCAGAGGATGTAACGTGTTTTGATCTTGAGTAAAAGCAATGGCCGCACTCACAACGCGCTGTGTTCGGGCTTCACGTTCGTCGTCAGGTAAATCCCGCCCACTTCCTTTTAATCTATCGGCCAAATGTGCATTAGCGGTGGCCAATTCTGGTACAGGCGGTTGATGAGACAAGCCACCCGAAGCCAAAATTAAAACGCGCTTATTGAGATGTTGAGCAAATTCACCAATAGCCTCGCCTAATAAGCGAGCTCGCTGAAAGCTAGGTAAAGGGGTCGCAACACCATTAATGAAAACAGGAATCACAGGGACACGATCCAAACCGTCTAACAAAGACTCCAACGGCTGTGCAAAACCATGATCAACTTGCATGTTATAAGAAACGGCCGCGTCAATCCCTTTGGTTAACACATAATGAGCACACTCTTCCGCCAACGCCTCTGGCACATTCAGTGGTCCAGCTGCCGTGCCAAAATCGCCTATCGCATGTGCCGCCATTCCGATACAAAAGGACGGCATAATGTCATAGAAAAAACCGTTATAGTGATCAGGAGAAAAGAGAATAACTAATTCAGGATCAAACTGTTCGATTCGTGCTTTCGCTTCTCTAATAACCGTATTGACTTCATTCAATATGGGTAACTCAGGATCCACATGCCCCACCAATGGGGTGTGAGATAAGCAATGTAAATACACCTGACTCATATCACGCCACCTTTTTATTCGGCGCACAAGCAGCCGTAGCGGTTAGGTTTACCGTTGAAGAAAACAGTTTATGCCTTACCTGCTGACAAACCGTTTGAATTGTTTGTGGAATCGCCACCCCTGCAACAAAGCGGTCCGGCCTTACCACCACGATGGACGCGGGATAGCGACCAAACCATGCTTTCAATTCCCCCGTTTCATCACCAATACAAATGACGTCTTCATGGCGCGCTAGATTGGAGGCTAGCTGAACCGTTGGTACAACCTGAATGAACTGAGTTCTCAATTGACGCCAATGATGAATTTCATCGTCACTCATGCCCAATAACGGGTTGGTTCCCCAAGCAATAATGGCAAACCCTGGCCCGATAACATCATCCAGTTTGAGGCTCTGCTGCCCCACACAAACCGAAGGCTGAATAAATAGTTTTCCTACCGGAGACGCTTTTATTGCGGGTACGGGTTCAACAACCACACCTTGGTGATATTTCGGCATCGGTTTGAAACGCATCTCTAAAAAATAACGTTTTACGGGAGGAAGATAGTTCAGTAACCACGACACACCATCACGCAAAGTCGCTTGCCACTTTTTCGGTGGAGCCAGCACTTTTCCCGCCAAAACCGATAGGTCAATCATGGCTTTAGCATGGTCCCGACGCTCTTGCTGGTAAGTATCGAGTAATTGAGGGTCGGCTAACCCTTTCACGACTAACGCCAGTTTCCATGCGAGGTTATTGGCATCACGCATACCAGAGTTATACCCCTGGCCTTGCCAAACGGGCATAATGTGCGCGGCATCTCCGGCTAATAAAATGCGCCGTTCCCGAAATTTTCCAGCCAAACGAGCGTTGTGGGTGTACACTCGCTGACGAATAAACTCGATATTGTCTGTTGATGGCAACACTTTACGCAGTAATCGATCCATATTTTCTGGTTTACTGAGTTCTTCTTCTGTCTCTCCGGGCATGACCATAAATTCAAAACGGCGAATCCCCTGTGGCAATGCAGCAGAAACATAAGGGCGCTCTGCATCACAACATAAGTAAATATTGGGGATCCCAAGTGGATCATTTTTTATATCCATTACGATCCATTGGTTCGGAGCGGTTTCGCCATCAAAAGAAATATTCAACGCACGACGAACCAAACTATTTCCTCCATCACACGCCACCATATAACGAGCGGTAATGGTTTCTTGCTCTCCTTCACCAGAAGTGACTTTTGCCCAAACGCTATCCGCATCTTGGCTAAATTCCATGACTTCTCGGGAAAATAAAACTTGTACATTGGAGAAACGGGTCAACCCTTCATAGAGTGTTTTATCGGCCATCGGTTGAATGAACGCATTACGACGCGGCCACCCAAATTCCATGGTCGTTGGCTGAATATCGGCAAAACAGCGACCTTTAGGGGTGAGAAAACGCATCGCATGTAATGGTGTGGTGTATAAGCTGGCTTCTGCCGCTAACCCTACCGCTTGAAAGGTTCGTAAACTTTCATCATCAATACCGATAGCACGAGGGTAATCAATTAAACTTGGTAGCTTTTCAACGACGATAACGCTGATACCTTGTTCACCAAGGTAATTCGCAATCATCAAACCGACTGGACCGGCCCCAATGATCATCACATCAGAGTCATAACTTGTGGCTTGAACCAGTGTCTTCGCATTCGATACGGTCACTTTCATTACTCCAGATTCATTCGTTATTGTCACGTCCTCTCACTGACTACTCCGTGAAAGGAAATTAATACCCACACAAACAATGTGAATATTTATTTCTCATTTTGTTATATATGTTTTCCATTTGTTAAATTACAGTATTCCCACAACAACAAAGGAGCAATAAGATTTCGACCAGATGCGCACTAGGTGCACACATCTGATTTATATGATATTCAGATAAAAAATCAGCCTAATCGCACTACGAGCGAGCTATAATAATCAGAATAAATTGAGAGCTAGATCAACGAAAAAGGGGGGGAGTGTGTCATGAATAATGAAGGCTGGAATCTCGTCATGAGGGGATTTTTGGGCTATTTTGTTTCAAAATATCTTTAGCGGTTTAGCTCATCTCATTATTTCGTTAGACTGTGCATAATGTATAAATTGGATCTCACACGATAATGAAACAACTGCTCGATTTCATCCCACTGATTATTTTTTTCGCCCTGTTTAAGCTTTACGATATTTATGTCGCAACAGGAGCGCTCATTGCAGCAACAGCAATACAAATTATCGTCACCTATTTTCTGTTCAAAAAGGTTGAAAAAATTCAGCTGATCACATTTGCGTTGGTCACAGTTTTTGGCGGTATGACTATCTTCTTGCACGATGATAATTTCATTAAATGGAAAGTAACCATCGTCTATTTAGTCTTTGCTTTAGGGTTAGCGATCACCCATTGGCTTGGTAAATCAGCAATAAAAGGCATGCTTGGCAAAGAACTGACTCTACCAGAAGCTGTCTGGACCAAAATCACCTGGGCCTGGGTCGCATTTTTCCTCTTATGCGCGGCTCTCAATATTTATATCGCCTACCAATTGCCATTGGATGTGTGGGTCAACTTTAAGGTCTTCGGCCTGCTTGCGGCGACTTTTGCTTACACTCTATTGACTGGCGTTTATATCTATAAGCACCTCCCAAAAGAACAAAATAGCTCTAAACACTGTTAACTATTTTGAGTCAGGAATGTTTTTCCGGTTATAATCAGCACTCTTTTTCAGCGGCCCTTTTGGTCGCTGTTTTGTTTGTTGCGGATGTCAAACATGAATCAGGATGTAAACTCCCCGAAAGGACAACTTTTACTCAGAACGCTCGCCATGCCGGCTGATACCAATGCTAATGGGGATATTTTTGGCGGCTGGATTATGTCGCAGTTAGACTTAGCGGGTGGCATTCTTGCCAAAGAAATTTCCAGCGGAAGAATTGTAACGGTTTCGGTTTCGAGCATTACGTTTAAAAAACCCGTAAAAGTGGGTGATGTGGTATGCTGCTACGGCGAATGTACAAAGATTGGCCGAACATCCATGTCCATTAATCTTGAAGTGTGGGTAAAACCAATTAAAGAAGATGGCGTACTTGATCGCTTTCAAGTCTGTGAAGCAACCTTTAATTATGTTGCGATCGATGCAGAAGGCCGCCCAAGAGTGATAAACCCTCACCACTGATCACAGAAATGGATAAACACGGCTTTTAAAATCATTCAACTTCAGTACATTACCTCAACACTTTCGCTCCAACCATTATAAGGATATCAGTATGTGGTATGTTATTTTCGCTCAAGATGTGGAAGATTCTTTAGCTAAACGATTGAGTGCTCGCCCTGAACACCTCGAACGCTTGCAACAGTTACGTAATGAAGGTCGACTACTCGTCGCAGGCCCTCTTCCAGCCATTGACGCAGAAAACCCCGGTGAAGCCGGATTCACAGGCTCGACCGTCATTGCTGAGTTTGAGTCTTTACAGGCGGCTCAAACTTGGGCTGAGGCGGATCCTTATAACAAGGCAGGCGTTTACGCGCACGTTATCGTTAAACCTTTTAAACAAGTTTTTTAACTATGAAAAAATCGTTACTGAGTATCACGAGCCTTACTTTTTTGCTGCTTAGCGGATGCAGCTCTACTGGCGATCAACAAAAGAATCTTGAACTGTTAGCCGCCAACCGTGCAAGTGTACTCAATGCCGAACTGCCGATTGAACAAGGGCCACTCAATATTATGCGAGCCAGTTCTAAAGGCTCGACCATCGAAATGATGATGATCTACAACCTTGATCAACAAGGAGCGCAGTCAATGACTCAAGTGATGGAAAAAAGTGTTCAGCGCTTTTGTTCCAGTTCAGAGATTAGAGCCAACCTTGATGTCGGCATCAGTTACCGGCTACACGTCCGTAACCCAAGAGGTCAGCTGATGGTGGATCAAATCGTCACAAAGTCCCAATGTAAATAATGAATATGTTAAAGGCCTCCACAGAGGCCTTTATGATTAAAGAATCGTCCTATTTATTTTTCTGCCATTCTTCACGTAATGCTTTAGCCGCCAGTACTAAGTTGGTTAATGCGGCTTCCACCTCAGGCCAATTCCGTGTTTTTAGGCCGCAATCAGGGTTAACCCATAACCGTTCAACAGGAATTTTCTCCGCAGCTTTACGTAACAATCCTTCAATCCACGCTTGTGATGGAATGTTAGGGGAATGGATATCATACACGCCCGGCCCTATGGCATTCGGGTAATTAAACTCTTCAAATGCTTTCAGTAATTCCATATTCGATCGCGAGGTTTCAATGGTAATCACGTCCGCATCAAGCGCGGCAACAGAATCAATAATTTCATTAAATTCGCTATAACACATGTGAGTATGGATTTGTGTTTCAGGTCGAGCACTCGCGGCTGATATTTTGAAAGCTTGCACCGCCCATTGTAAATAAGTTTGATGATCCCGTTTTTTCAATGGTAAACCTTCACGAATCGCAGGCTCATCAATCTGGATAATATTAATGCCGGCATCCTGCAAGTCAGACACTTCATCACGTAGTGCCAATGCCAATTGCTGCGCAATTTGCTCCCGAGTAATGTCTTCTCGCGGGAACGTCCAGCAGAGAATCGTGACAGGCCCAGTCAACATCCCTTTCATTTGTTTGCTTGTGAGTGATTGTGCATAGGTTGACCACTCCACCGTCATGGGTTTCTCTCGTTCAATATCGGCCACCACAATGGCGGGTTTCACACAGCGAGAACCGTAACTCTGTACCCAACCAAACTGTGTCGTTTGGAAACCAGCAAGATTTTCAGCAAAGTATTCCACCATGTCATTGCGCTCAGCTTCTCCATGTACCAACACATCCAAACCAAGAGCTTCTTGACGTTGAACTGCATCGGCAATATGCCCTTTAAGCGCATTCACATAATCCGTTTCCGTCAGGTTTCCTTGTCGATAAGCACTTCGTTCAGCACGAATATCTCCCGTTTGTGGAAAAGAACCAATGGTTGTCGTCGGTAATAGAGGGAGCCCAAGCACTTCTTGTTGATGATAAGCACGCTCTGCATAAGGCGCACTTCGCTCAGCAAGAGCATCAGTGATACGGTTTAGCCGAGCTTGAACTTGAGGCTTATTGACATGGATGGCTTGTTTACGCGCAACAATAGGCTGACTGTAAGTTTCACATGCCTGTATCGCCGTATGATCACCATCTAATGCTTGACCCAATAAGGAAACTTCAATCAGTTTTTGTTTCGCAAAAGCAAACCAGCTATGCACTTCTGGTGAAAGGTTACCTTCTAGTTCTAGATCAACTGGGCTATGGAGTAGAGAGCAAGAGCTGGCAACCCATAAGCGATCTCCCAACTGGGCTTTTACTGGCTGAAGTTGACTGAGTTGTGAAGCGAGATCGGCTCGCCATACATTCCGCCCATTCACCACACCCGCCGACAATACCCAGTCTTGAGGAAGTTTTTCCAATACCTCACCCAGTTGCTGAGGGGCTGCTGAAAGGTCAATATGTAAACCATTCACCGGAAGTTCAATAATTTTATCTAACGTATCACTCACGGAATCAAAATAGGTGGTCAGCAGTAATTTCACCTCTCCTTGAATGACTTGATAAGCCAGTTTAAAGGCCTCTTGCCACGGTGTTTCAAGTTCTAGGGCGAGAATGGGCTCATCAATTTGTACCCAAGTCACTCCCTGTTTGGCTAATTTAGCCAAAATCGCCTGATAAGCAGTTAATAGGCGAGGAAGTAATGTAAGCCGATCAAACCCCTCCTCAACCTCTTTTCCTAAATAAAGATAGCTTAGCGGCCCAAGCAGAACGGGTTTTACCTGATGTCCGGCTTTGAACGCTTCGTTCACTTCCTCAAACAGTTGCGGCCAACTGACCTCAAAGCTATCAGTGGCACTAAATTCAGGCACAATGTAATGGTAATTAGTATTAAACCATTTCGTCATATCAGAAGCGGCACTGCCACTACATCCACAGCTATTTTGTGACTGGCCTCTCCCAACTCGAAACAACGTATCAAGATCCGGGAATCCATGACGATGGCGTTGGGGAACATGACCAAGTAAAAGTGTCGTAGTTAACACATGATCATACCAGGCAAAATCGCCCGCGGTCACAAAGCTCAAGCCGGCTTCTTGCTGCTGTTGCCAATTTTGTTGACGAATGCTCTGCCCAAGTTGTTGAAGCTGAGATGGCTCAATTTCACCACGCCAATACTGCTCAAGCGCAAATTTTAACTGCCGTTTTTCACCAATACGTGGGTAACCGAGAATATGCGTTGTCGTTGCCATGTGTCTTATCCTTTTATGTATGATGGGAGCAAACACCAAAAAGATGTCTGGATGGCTAGACTATCGCGTGGCATGGCTCTGAATACAATCGCCAATTATTCAACTTGTTTATTAGAAAATTTCATGTTTATAAAACATTTCATTAGTTGAATTAACAACCATTAGCCATCTAGATGTTTACAGTGATGGAAAAACCACGTAAGTTTAAATAAATTAATAATAAGAAAGGGAAGATGAAGGTGATACATGATCGAGCTTAAACATTTAAGAACCTTAGTTTCACTGCGAGAGACCGGTTCCTTAACCGCCACGGCCACCGCTCTACACCTGACTCAGTCGGCCTTATCTCATCAAATTAAAGATCTTGAAGCTCGGATCGGCGGCCAACTTTTTCTCCGTAAAACACGCCCAGTCCGCTTTACGTCTGAAGGAAAAATTTTGCTTAATGTGGCCGACGAGGTGCTGCCGCGGTTAGCTAGAGCAGAAAATGAACTCGCTAGTCTGAAAGAAGATGTGAATGGGCGTTTGCACATGGCGATTGAATGCCACTCTTGTTTCCAATGGCTAATGCCTGCCCTGCGTGAATATCAATTGGCTTGGCCCAGTGTTACGCTCGATTTTTCTTCAGGGTTTGGTTTTGAACCTTTACCTGCACTCCTAGCCGGAGAGTTAGACTTAGTGATCACCTCAGATATTTTGCCGCGCTCAGAGGTGCATTATGAACCTTTATTTGACTTTGAAATGCGTCTTATCACAGCGACCAATCATCCTCTCGCCGGTAAAACCGTCATTACGCCACAAGATTTAGCCGAGCAAACCATGCTGTGTTATCCCGTACAAAAACAGCGCTTAGATGTCGTCAAACATTTTCTTCACCCCGCAGGCGTAGAACCGGCGAAATGGAAGCAAGCAGACAATACCTTGATGCTGGTTCAAATGGTGTCTGCGGGATTAGGGGTGGCAACACTACCCAACTGGGCGATCAGTGAATTTTCACGTCAAGGACTCATCACCAGTAAACCATTGGGCCATGGGTTATGGCGTCGGTTATTTGCCGCAACGCGTCACAGCGAAAAAGACAAGCGTTACTTACAAGCCTTTTTTGCTATCGCCCGCCAGCAATGCAAAAGCCATCTTGACGGTATTAAGATGGCTTAAATTATGCGGTAAACAGTGTATCAGTACGATTTAAACTGGTTGGTAAGAGGGTCATATTTAAAGCCTAAATGGCTCAATTTACCAACCACATGCTCTTCATTCATCTCATATACGGATACGAGTTCATCCAAGCTATCGCACTCTAAACGCAGCTTCTCATTGATAATGCCCAATAGAATTGCGTCATCAAGACGGCTAATGTTGCTTAAATCCATCATCCTGCTCCTCTCTCGTCGCCCTGATAGTAAGCTTAGTCGCAATTTAAGGAATGAAAAGTGATTTTCCTCTCGAAACATTACCCACTATAAATAGAGGCGATAAAAGCCCATCACAGCAACCAGCATCAATAATAGCGCAATCAACAATGGTACTTTTGCCACAGGCTTTACCAATAGAAGATGCCAGCACCAAGAAAAAATACCCATCACTAATAACGAAAAGCTCACCAGTAACGGTTGAATCATAGCTGAAAGCTGATCTGGTTCTAGTTGGTATGCATAAGGCACAATGCAGAGCGTTATCACCATCGCAGATAAAATGCCCACCACGGGTAAAATGCGGTGAAAGGCTTGTAAACGAGTCCTTGCCACCGTTAGGAGTAAGTGACCAAGCAGTGCGCCAAGCAAAAAGATGCTACTAAAAAGTGTAATAGCCATTGAACCATTCAATGACTGCGTCATCACGATGGCAACAAATGACAAAGCTAATCCATCGGCAAGGTACAATACCCAAAGCGGCCCTTCATGACGTGTCTTCTTCGTTTGTACTTGAGAATAAAAATAAAGCAAAGCAAAGATGATTAAACACGCTTCGATTTTCAACGAAGCAACCGCAAGCCAAAGAACCGCAAGTACTGGCAGCACCTTATGCAATCGGCCTCGTTGCCCCGGACAGATATCACCTTTAACCAACACTAACGTTAGTAATAATTGTGTGCCAAGTAGCATCGGAGCCACAACACTCAGTAAGGAATAAAGCATACATTCTTCATTAACAAACAAAATTTGAAAGGATGATATCAAAAGCGGCTGAATTCTGCCTATCGCTTTACCCGCTAATTTACTATTTCAACGGTAACATCATGTTCCACTGACACTTTTATCATTGCAGTAAATAGGATTCGTTATTTGCATCGAAAATCAAATTACTCAAACTCATAAGCCTTGGATATTTGTTTATAGTGGGAGAAAAATCATGAGGTTATTATGAAAATACATCTATTGGCTGGAATGCTATGCATACCTTTACTCGGCTGCATCACACAGGCTCCCTCTACCCCTTTACAAGCGGATCAACAATGGATAACAGGACAGCTTGAAAATGGACTGACCTACCATCTCTACCCAGATCATCATCAAGCGGTATCCATCCGTCTATATCTTCATACGGGGTCACGACAAGAATCCCATACACAAGCTGGCTATGCACACTTTATTGAACATATGGCATTTAATGGGAGCCTCCACTATGCTCACAATGATGTCATTACAATGGTGCAGCAAGCAGGAGCCAGCT
Organism: Vibrio cincinnatiensis; assembly: GCF_022113815.1. Classification (GTDB taxonomy): domain Bacteria; phylum Pseudomonadota; class Gammaproteobacteria; order Enterobacterales; family Vibrionaceae; genus Vibrio; species Vibrio cincinnatiensis_A. The sequence continues at coordinate 279,580 of NZ_SGOM01000001.1, read as the reverse complement.
TTGGCCCCGATCTTAATGCCTATACCTCTTATCAAGAAACCGTTTATACGCTGGATTTACCCGATAATCTCGCCGTAGACAAAGCGTTACTTTGGTTTAGAGATATTGCCGATGGGCTCACCTTCTCTCCGCAAGAAGTCGAAAAAGAGAAAGGGGTAATTATGGGAGAGTTTCGCCACCGCTATCGGGAAGAAAAGCCATTAGAACAACAATATTATGAACATTTGATTGCAACAACCGATTATGCCGAACATGACGTACTGGGTACGAAAGAACAGGTTCAGCAAGCCTCACCAAAAAGTCTCCAAACATTTTACCAACAGTGGTATCAACCTCAATTAGCTGAAATAGTCATCACGGGTAACATAACGCTAGAGCAAGGGGAAGAATGGATTCAACGCTATTTTGCCAACTGGGAGAAAGGCACAACACCTCGACCAGAACCTGCGAAAAGACGCCAACAAAACCTGCAAGACTACGTTGCATATGTAGCAACTGGCGAACATGCGAGCTTCTCATTACTGATTGATCGAGGCCGTCATTCTATTACGACTCACGAACAATTATTAGACCATCGATTAGATAATATTGCTGAACAATTAATTGATCAGCGCTTAAAGACAGTATTTCGTGACAGCGCCCAACTTCATTCACAATTGTATGCCATGAGCTATCCTGTGCTTGATCAACGCTACACTTTGATTGGTAGTACATTCCCCTACCAGCAACGCTCTCTTGTACAAGAACTCATCTTATCTACGCTCTCTTCACTACGTGATTTTGGTATTACACAAGAAGAATTAGAGGCTCAACTGCACCCATTCAAAGATGATCTCCAGTATGCAGCACAAAATAAGGATGACTTATTACCCAATCAACATGCCAATCATCGCATTTGGGCGATAACCAACCAACAAGTCCTGCAGAGTACTCTCGACTTTCAATATGGCCTCAAACAACTACTCAACACCGCAACTATAGAGCAGGTTAATCAACGTTTAAAACAGTTACTGAAGGGGGATGCTGCCATCATTATTGGGGCGGATAAACAAGAAAATTTGGAACAACTTACCAATGAATTTAGCAAATTAAAAAAATTAAGAAAACGCCGAGGGAAACACTTCAATACAGCGGATGTTGATGCCATTTTACACCAACCAACTCAGCCAGGCGAAATTATCACATCCCAATCAATTCATAGTGATCCCGAGATCATTCAGTGGCAACTCGAAAATGACGTCAATGTTTATCTCTATAGAACCTATAGCAATAAAAATCAGGTACACCTTTTTTATAGCCGTGCCGGTGGGGTTGCCTCATTACCAAGCGAACTTTATTCAGCCGCCGATATCACGCCAATGGCCTTAACTCGCTCAGGAATTGGCAGCATGGATGGATCACAGGCTGACAGCTATATGAAAAGAAAAAATATGTCGATGGCATTTATCATAGACACAACGACACACTGGTTAAACATGGGCTTCAATAAACAAGATTTAGATGATGCTCTGGCCTTTATTCATCAATTTTCTACGGATCCTAAGCTTGATAAAGCCCAACTAGTCACAGCAACGCAAACCCACCAAGAAAACTTGCGCCAATTTTTGACTACCCCACTAGGCCAATTTACACATGAGGTCAACCTCGCCTCTTATACCAAAGATAGCTATCAACAACTACGCTATTTAGAAGGGCAGCCCACTCCCACTTTTGAACAAGTGCTGCACGTTCATACACATCTGTTTAAACAAGGGAAATTCAACCTCATTATTGTGGGTGATATTGCCCCATCCGACATAACCCCGCTGTTACGCCAATACATCGCCAATATCCCACTCACTGTACAACCGCCAGTAGAGATTAATCCACGCTTTAAACCGTCACTCAACAACAAAATAGAAAAAGCCATCAATACTGAAGATAGTGCCATCGTCATTCATCGTTATATCGCACCTGATCTATCCAACCAAAGTACTAAAAAAATCTTCCTCGAAGATATGCTACACCGTTTAGCCACCCAAAAATTATTGGCCAACATCCGAGAGAGCAAAGGGTTGGATTATACCCCTATTCTTTACATCATTAATAAGGATGGCGAACCCTATTCTGATTGGCTGATGATTGCACATGTTGCCCCTGCCAATGTGACGCAAACAGAACAAGCCTTTCAAGAAGTGATCACCAATTTAACGCAGAGTATTAGTGAAGAAGAGACTCAGATGGTAGCCAAACAGTTAATCGTGGCACTTAAACCCATTTATGATAAACCAGAACAGATGGCCTTTATGCTCAACCGCTACATTACCCATGGCTATGGTTTTGAAGGCTTAATGAACCTAGAAGCAACGGCTCAAAGTATTACCGCTCAGGAGATGCAGCAAAGAGCGCTAGAAATCTTTGGTGATGGGAGTGCAAGGCAAGTCAGTATTATGCTACCCAAGTAACGGATAAAAAAACCAAACGTTACCCCGCTTGGCTTTTCCTATGTTTAGATGGCCTATTTTTCAACTACAGTACAGGTTTGTCAGCTTCTCGTCGCGGTTTCTTTGGCATGAAGAAGCCACAAGCCTGACGCTTGGCTTGAGTAGGCTGTTCCCAAGCACCACACAAGTCATACTGATTTTCAGAGGTGCGAGTAAATTGGCGGCATTGACCACAATAGTTCATCTCATTACTCCTTATTAAGATGGCTCAACCAAAGATAAAACGTTGCAAGCAGGCCTTTAACGTCGATTGTTTAGTTATTACTGCTCATCATATGTGCGGCACACAGTTTATTCCCTGCCGGATCACGAAGATAAGCCAGATATAAAGAACGCTGTCCATTCGTTCTTACCCCCGGTGGATCCTCACACTCGCTTCCGCCATTAGCTAAACCGGCGGTATGCCATTTATCCACCAGCTCTGGGTTAGCGGCTTTAAATCCAATCGTCATCCCATTACCGTGCGTTGCTGGTTCCCCATTAATGGGTTTCGTAATGACAAATACGCTCTCTGGATGTAAATAAATACACCGTCCTTTATCATCAATAACACCAGGGTTGTAGCCAAGTGTTCCCAAAATCGCATCGTAAAAACGCTTGGATTGTTCAATATCATTTGCGCCGAGCATGATATGGCTAAACATAGTCTATCCTTCCTTATTAATATCGTTCATTCACTCTGCTATAGCGCATGAATATTGTCAAAGACTCTGCTAAAAAATGGCAACATTCACAGCCACTCTTTTACTTTTTGACTCACAGAAGTAGGTGTACTTTGCTAATAACATGGTAAACTGCTGCGCTATTTTATGTGGCCTATTTTTTCACCAACAGGCCTCACGAAAAGACCAAAACAAAAATAGGGTGAGAGACCCCATAGGGCCAATGGATAGCCAATAATGATGCGCTAAACCTTCGCCTCGAAGCCATGAGAGTAAGAGTCAACCAAATGATTTTAAAGAAAATAAATGAACACAAAAAATACTGGGCTGAATGCTTTGGTATTGCTCCTTTCCTTCCAACCTCGCGTAAAGAGATGGAGGCTTTAGGATGGGACAGTTGTGACATTATTATCGTAACCGGAGACGCCTATGTCGATCACCCCAGTTTTGGTATGGCGATCATTGGCCGCTTACTCGAAGCTCAAGGATTTAGAGTCGGAATTATTGCCCAGCCAGAATGGCAAAATAAAGACGCTTTTATGGCTCTCGGTCAGCCCAACCTATTTTTTGGTATTACTGCGGGCAACATGGACTCTATGATCAACCGCTACACCGCTGACAAAAAACTCCGCCACGATGACGCTTACACTCCCAATAATGAGGGAGGGAAACGCCCAGATCGAGCCACTCTCGTCTATTCTCAACGTTGCCGTGAAGCTTATAAAGAAGTGCCAATTGTTCTTGGCGGTATTGAAGCAAGCTTACGCCGTGTTGCACATTATGATTATTGGTCCGATAAGATTCGTCGATCTGTTCTGTTTGATGCCAAAGCAGACATTCTCCTGTTTGGTAACGCTGAGCGCGCTTTGGTGGAGGTTGCACACCGACTCGCAAATGGTGAAACAATCACGACCATGACCAACATTCGCGGTACTGCGATAAACCTGCCACACGCTCCCGACAATTTTACCATCATTGATTCATCTCGTATTGATAAACCGGGCAAGCCGTTTGTGCCAACCAATCCTTACGATGTTGAAACCCTATGCGAAACCCAAGCAAACACATCACAGGCCGAGGCAAAACCGATTACAGTTCGAGCTTCTCGTCATGATGCATTAACAACAGCCGTTCGTTTACCCTCTTATGAAAAGTTGATCAACGACCGTATTTTATATGCACATGCTAGTCGTGTGCTGCATTTAGAGACGAACCCTTACTCCGGTCGAGCATTAATTCAAAGCCATGGCAATCGTGAATTATGGGTTAACCCAGCACCGATTCCATTAAGCACGGAAGAGATGGATTACGTTTTTGATCTCCCTTATGCTCGCATACCTCATCCTAAATACGGTAAAGCCAAAATCCCGGCTTACGACATGATAAAAACTTCCGTCAATATCATGCGCGGTTGTTTTGGAGGCTGCTCTTTTTGTTCCATTACCGAGCATGAAGGACGTATCATCCAAAACCGTTCTAAAGAATCCATACTTGGTGAGTTGGCGGCGATTCGAGACAAAGTTCCCGGCTTTACGGGGACGATTTCCGATTTGGGAGGGCCGACTGCCAACATGTATCGCTTAGGTTGCTCGGATCCGAAAGCAGAAGCGAACTGTCGCCGCCCCTCTTGTGTGTTTCCCGGTATTTGTCACAAACTCAACACCGACCATAAACACACCATCGATCTTTATCGAGAGGCAAGAAAAGTCCCCGGTATTAAGAAAATTCTTATCGCTTCTGGGGTTCGTTACGACTTAGCGATTGAGTCTCCAGAATATGTGCGTGAACTCGTGACTCACCATGTGGGCGGTTATTTAAAAATTGCTCCTGAGCATACCGAAAAAAGACCACTGGATTTGATGATGAAGCCGGGAATGGGCACGTATGATCGCTTTAAACAGCTCTTTGAAAAATACAGTGCGGAAGCAGGTAAAAAACAATATTTAATACCTTACTTTATCTCAGCTCATCCCGGAACCGAGGATGAAGACATGGTCAACCTTGCGTTATGGCTAAAAAGTAATAACTATGAATGCGATCAAGTACAAAACTTTTATCCATCTCCCATGTGTAATGCCACCGCCATGTACCACTCACAAGTGAATCCACTTAAACGAGTGAAATATAAGAAGCGGGAAGATATTACCGTGGCAAAAGGAGAGCGCCAACGCCGGTTACATAAAGCATTACTGCGGTATCATGACCCTCTAAACTGGCCGATGATTCGTGAAGCCTTGGTTTTAATGGGCAAAAAACATTTAATCGGAGACAAACCGGGTTGCTTAGTTCCGGCTGAAGATAGTGACCTATCGACCCCCGCTCAACGTCGTAAATCCGGTCGTCATGGTTCAAACCGCTTTGCCACTAAACATACTAAGCAGCAACCCGGCTTTGATGCGCTAAAAGGCAATAAATCCAGTCAAGCTCGCAGTGGTAAACCAAACCCTAAAAACCGCTCGCAAACGCAAGCCAAAGCAGGAGCAAAGGGGAAGAACGCCACTCGACCATAATAAGAAACGTTTCAAATAAAGAACTCAGGTGCAAGCACCTGAGTTCAAACAATAGCAGACGGGTGATCCCGTATCAACGCTCTGAAAAATCAACCATTACACAATAAATTTGTTCATTACTGCATCTTGGCGACGAACATTGTCCAACTGCTCCTGCATTTGTTGATTCGACTGACTGGCTGTATCCGATACCTGAACAGATAAATCTTTGATTTTCACCGTATTCGCATTGATCTCTTCAGCCACTAAACTCTGCTCCTCCGCCGCAGAGGCAATTTGCATATTCATATCTGTAATCTGCTGGATGGCTTGTCGAATACGAAGCAGTGCATCATTGGCTTCGCATGCTTTAGCCACGGTATCGGTCGCGGTATCCTTACTTTGCTTCATCGCTCCAGCCACGGCACTGGAACCCACTTGTAGCTGTTCAATCATATTGCGAATTTCTGTCGTCGATTGCTGAGTGCGTTGAGCCAGCGTTCGAACTTCATCAGCAACGACAGCAAATCCTCGCCCAGATTCTCCTGCCCGAGCGGCTTCAATTGCCGCATTCAAAGCCAGCAAGTTTGTTTGATCCGCAATATCATTGATGACTTTTAAGATGGTTTCGATGTTCGATGTCGCCACTTCTAGTTGTTTGACTTCTTCAACTGCTTGGTCAATACGCGAAGCCAACGCGTTAATCGCCTCGGTCGTATGGTTAACCACTTGTGAGCCTTCTTCTGTTGCATTATCCGCATCTTGAGCGGCAGAGGCGGCACCTTGTGCATTGCTCGCAACATCATTAGATGTGGTTGCCATTTCATGCATCGCTGTCGCCAATTGTTCTACTTCATACATTTGAGTTTGCATGGCTTGGGTTGAGGCTTGTAAACCATGTGCCGTAGATTCTGTGCTGTGCATGATTTGTTGGCCAATCTGCTTCGATTCACTAATTAGCCGCTGTAATGTTTCGGTAAATTGATTAAAACCTGTGGCTAAGCGAGCAAATTCAACATCGGTATTCGTATCCAACCGCTTTGTTAAATCTCCCTGACCTGAAGCCACATCTTGTATTGCCTCATTCAATGTATCGAGAGGTCGCATTAATACTCGAAGTATCAGTGAAAGAATTAAGGTACTGATCACTAACGCGATGACCGAATAAATCAAAGCACTGCGTCGTAAATCATCAATGGCAGCAAAGGCGACACTTTCATCCAGTAAAACACCGACCGACCACTTTTCACCAGGAATATCGACAAAGCGTAATTGATAATATTGGTCATCAATCTTTATTTCTTGTACATCACGGCTAATTTTTACCTTAGGTAAAAAATCCGACATGGGTTTACCATTTAATTTTTCATCAGGATGCGCAACCAACGTACCGTCATCAGCAACAATAAAGAGATAACCTGCATCGAATAACGAAACCTGATTCACAAGTTTTGCCAAAGAGACCAAACTCACATCAAAGAAAATCGCACCTGAAAATTGCCCTTGGTATTTAACCGGAGTGGCAATAGAAATTAAAATTTCCCCTGACGATGAGTCAGCATAAGGGGCGGTGATGGTTAGTTTATCGGCATTTTTAGCATCTCGATACCAAGGGCGAGATCTGGGATCCCACGTTGCGCCTGGGTCCCAGTTAGGATCACTCCCCACGTAGGAACCGTCACTTTCATAGCCAAAGCCGACTAAGATAAAGTGATCATTCAAGATTGGCTGCCTTAATATCTCAGCCACATAATTTGGCTCAATATTATCTTGAGCTAACTGAGTCACATATTGGGCAAGCACCTTGCTTCCATTGAGCTCTTTACTGACCGTACTGCGAACGCCATCCACTATTTCCTCAACACTATCATTGACCTGTGTTTCAATCTCAGTTCGTATAGTGAAATACTGTTGTGTGGACAATAATGCCAGTGTCAAAAGCAACATTGCCGATGATGCTGCCACCACTTTATGGCTAAATTTCATGGTTTACCTCTCTAAGCAAATTATCCCTAAAATACACAGTTGATTGTGCGATTCCCTTTACTCCACCAAGATATGGGCCAGCAATTCATTGCCTTTCCTTTTCCTACTGAGCCTAAAGGTTTTTGCTAAGCCATTCATACCAAGCCATGGTTGGTTTATTGTTGTTTTCATTATTGAGTATGGACTAATAAAAAGCACTTTTCCTTATAATTAGAAAGAAAACATCACTCACAGCAATAATAAGAGTACTATCCACATCACGAAAAGAAATGAAAAGAATAGATAAAAAAAGGCTCACGAATGTGAGCCTTACTAAAAAATTTTGTTTTGGAATAGATTTAAGCGTACTGAGCTTCAAACTCTTTCATGAAGTCGACCAGAGCTTGAACGCCTTCAAGAGATATCGCGTTATAGATGGAAGCGCGCATCCCCCCTACCACACGGTGCCCTTTTAGTGACAGCAAACCTCGTGCTTCTGCCAATTCTAAAAAGGTTCCATCCAATTCTGGTTTTGCTAATTGGAACGGTACATTCATCAATGAACGGTTATCGGGATGGATGTTATTACAGTAAAAATCTGAAGAATCAATATAGTCATAAAGTAATGCGGCTTTAGCACGGTTCACTTTTTCTATTGCTTTTACACCACCTTGCTCTTTTAACCATTGAAAAACAAGTCCAGAGAGATACCAAGCAAACGTGGGTGGCGTATTAAACATGGAGTCTTTTTCGGCGAGAATTTTGTAATTCAATGTGCTTGGCAACACTTGGCTGGCAAAATCCAATAGGTCATCACGCACAATTGCAATGCAAATGCCTGCTGGGCCAATGTTTTTCTGAGCTCCGGCATAAATAACACCATACTTAGAAATATCAATTTCACGCGAAAGAATGGTTGAAGACATATCCGCCACAATCGGTTTATCAGTGATTGGTAAATCATTGATTTCAATACCATCAATTGTTTCATTTGGGCAAAAGTGTACAAAAGCGGTATCAGCGTCAATTTTCCACTCACTGGCAGGAAGTACGGCAATTTTTCCATCTTTTTCAATTTTTGCATCAAAAACATCGACATGGCAGTATTTTTTAGCTTCTTTCACCGCACTGGCAGCCCAGTAGCCAGCATCAATGTAGGTTGCACTCTTCGCTTGCCCAAGCAAGTTCATCGGAACCGCTGCAAACTGAGCTCGAGCTCCCCCTTGGCAAAATAAAACTTTATAGTTATCAGGGATAGCGAGCAAATCACGTAGATCTTGCTCCGCCTGTTGCGCCACTTGAATAAAAGGCTTACTACGATGGCTGATTTCCATGACCGAAACGCCAAGGCCATTCCAGTTAACGAATTCAGCCTGTGCTTTGGCCATTACCGCTTTAGGCAATGCAGCGGGACCCGCGCTAAAATTAAAAACAGTGTCCGTATTCGGCTCCATGTGTTCCTTGCTCCTGCTATAAAAAATGTGATTCTGCTTACTATAACTCGATAGGAGAGATTGAAGAAGGTTCAAATATACCGTCTTTTTGAATTCTACCTCAGAGGTCTGTTGGATATACCACTTTTTAATCCAGATAAAAAGTCACAAAAGAGGCTTTCAACCTCTTTTGTTTATCTACGGATAAAATAAGCAAAAAATAACGTTTACTGAATCATTAACGGCATCATTAGCGCCACTAAAGGTACCTGTTTCCCACTCGCAAAAACCAGTGAGCCCCCCTTAATCTCAGCCTTTAACTGATACCCTTTTTCATCATGAGTCGCCATATCCATCATGACTAATTCATCCACACCCTGCTGAATAAACGGGTAATCTTTTGCGAATTGTTGCGAAACAAAAGTCTCTACATTGCCACTTAAAGCCGAAAAAACCACACCGGGATCTTGTAAAATATTATGGGTCCCTTCCGGTATGCTCAGGCTCCATTTAGCCTCCAACTCACCTTGTCCCATCTTAAGCGCCAGTTGGTTAAGCGTTAAACTAAAACCTTGTGAGAAGAGCTTTTCGACCAAGGGTAATGCTTGATTTATCGCTGTATTAGATAAAGTAGGATGACTTTGATACAGTTCCGACAGCTGCGCAAATGCCTCACTATCGACATCCTCAAGGGTAAAATCGAAGGTGACATCATGGATTTCGCCCTCCTCCGTTTTAAGTGCATTCGCAGTCACAATATGTTGGCTAGTAAATCGTTGTTTTGCGGCATCCATGGAAGAATGGAATTCATACATGGCTTGGCTAAGATTGAACGTAGTGGCCTGTTGTTCATTATTGACCGTCACCTCTCCCACCGAAAATGTTTGCTGACCGAGCCAAAACCCTTGCTCTTGCTTGCCTTTTCCTTCACCACTGATATTCGCTAGTTGCACTTGCTCCCCATTAACAAAATTCATCACAATAGAAGGGAGGGAGAGAGAATAGCTCACCTCACCCAACATTGTGGCAGTACCTTGTAAACTCGAAGGAGTCACTGACACAGTAAAATCCTGCTCTCCACCCGGCTGATATAACCAGTTGTCTAGATTAATTTGAAAATCGGTACTGCCATTTAAACTTGTTTGCGTATTGATCTGAAGGGGAATATTGGCTTGTTCCGGTAAGGTAGAAACCGCCGACAGACTAAAAGCATGGTGCTGAATATCGCTCTGCACTACCCACTCTGTCGCCAACCCTTGTTCTTCGAGTTGCTGCTTAATATGAGTGTCTAACACAGTGTATCGAGTCACGGCTGTGGATGAAAAATAACCGCGTTCATAGCTAACTAACTCAGCATTAAATTGATCATTACTGAGGCTTACCACCCCATCTGTCACCAAGTTTTGGCCGATTTGCCCTACCGCGAGAGGCCAGCACAAGACCAGTGCAACCGCGCCACCCACAGCGCCAATTCGTTTAAGCGTTTTCATAAAATAAGGTTTTCCTTGTTGTTTTTCTCAGCCTAACCCAAAGCCTTACTACGACAAAAGGGGCATCATACTCAATGAACATTGATCTCTCATCCAGGCTTATCGCTTTATTGACCCAGTGTATGAGGTCGATAAAAAGAGTATGTCAGTGGACAATAAAATTATCGTGTAAAGAGAAATTTTTGCAGTCCATTGTACAGAATCAAGGTTCTCAAACCCAGCTCTCAAATCAACGGTATAAACCTTGTTACAATACTAGAACCATGAATTAAAAGTCTGAGAAGATCGTGAATCAATACGCGCTACTTTGTTTAGACAATAACCCCATCAGTGTTGAACAGTGGCGCCATGAATTAAGCGCTTTCGTCACTAAGTTTGATCTCTACACCGCGGAGTCATTTGAAGAAGCGGAACAAGCACTTGAATTTATGGAAGAGCAAGAACAAGTGGTAGCTTTAGTTATTGCCAGTCACCACCAAAGCTTTGACGGCGCTAACTTTTTGGTCCAACTGGACAAAATCGACCATACCAAAAATGCCCGAAAAATCCTGATCAGTTGTGGGCAAGATATCCAAGCAATTCTCAATGCCGTCAATGAAGGTCGGTTAGATTATTGCTTAACCAAACCTTTGCAAGACAATGTTCTATATAAAACCGTATTCCAAGAGTTAACCAGCTATATATTGCAATACGATAAAGAAAATATTCTTAGCTACAGTACGCTCCTCGACCAAACCCGTATTCTTCGTGCTCATATTGATAATAAAATGCACCTCTATCGGGAAGGTTTTATTAGTGATTACCACCGCTTAACCGATCACCAATTAGCGGAACAAGTCATTGGTGCTCTCCATCAATTTTTTGAAAAACAAGATGAGACACATGCTTGTCGCACCTATTCTGCCGAACATTTACTGACCAAAGAAGGAGAAGAAAATCAATTCTTATGGTTTATTACTTCCGGTGAACTGGCGCTATACAAAAAAGATGAACTGGGTCAACAAAGAGAAGTCGTGCGACATACCAAAGGAAACTTAGTTGGTGGTATGTCCTTTGTAACAGGTGAGCCTTCCTTCTCAACCGCGATTACCTTAACGAAAACGGAAGTCATCAAGCTTGATCGGGATGTATTTGCCAAAGTCATGCATAATGACACTCAACTCCTCCCCCTTTTTACCAACTTACTATTGCGCCATTTTAATCGCCGTTTACAACGCAGTATTAATACCAAATTACAACTGCAAAAAACGATTGAATCGTTAGAATCCGCGCACCAACAATTGATAGAAAGTGAAAAAATGGCCGTACTCGGTCAATTGGTTGCAGGGGTTGCTCATGAATTGAATAACCCAGTTGCTGCGATTTTACGGGGAAGTGATACCCTGTGCAGCCACATTGCTCAATTGGTCAACGATGCACCATCACAATCACTTGCAAGCAAAGGGGCCCAACTCCTTCACCAAGCATTGCAAGCCAAACCAATGTCAACGGCTGAAGAACGCATGCGAGCCAAAGCCTTAGAAAACCGAGTTCACCATCGTTTGCTCGCTAAAAAATTGGTTAAACTCGGCTTAGACCGTGACGAAGCATTGATTGAATTAGCGAAAATTAACCCTAAAAAAGCAGAGCAAGATATCGAAAAACTGGAACGTTATTATCTGTCTGGTAGTAACCTGCGCTCTATTCAAGTGTGCGCACAACGTATCGCTGATATGGTTAAAAGCTTAAAAAGTTATGCTCGTCCAGACGATGAAACCTTTCACACTATCGATATTCATGAGGGGCTAGAAGATACACTCGTTATTTTTGAAAACCATTTAAAAAGGCATACTGTTGAGAAACATTATGGGGATATTCCCCCGCTCCGATGCCTCCCATTCGCTTTACAGCAAGTGTGGACCAATCTTATTTCTAATGCGATTGAAGCATTTCCAGAACATGGATTACTGTGTATTCAAACAGAATTACAACACCATCAGAAAAAGGCCTACGCTGTTATTAGCTTTACCGACAACGGCAGCGGGATTCCGCAAGAACTTCAGCAACAGATTTTTGCATTAAATTATACGACAAAGCGGGAAGGTCATTTTGGGTTAGGTATTGGACTCTCCGTTTGCCAACAGATCGTCCATCAACATCAAGGATGGATAGAGGTTGACAGCCAGCTTGGAGAATACACCACAATGCGAGTATGGTTACCCACCACTTCTGAGCTTGTATAGAAACCAAGGAGAATACTATGCATAAATTACTCATTTTATGTGTTGATGACGAAAGAGAAGTCCTCAATAGCGTCATGCAAGATCTCAGAGATTTTGAAAGCCACTTTATTATTGAAGCCGCAGAATCGGTTGCAGAAGCTAAGGAAGTGATCGCAGACTATCAACAGGAGCAAATACCGTTAGCGCTAATTTTATGTGATCACATCATGCCAAAAGAAACGGGAATTCACTTTTTGATTGAACTCAATCAAGATGAACGGACCCAAAAAACGCGCAAAGTATTACTAACAGGGCAAGCTGGATTAGATGACACCATCGATGCTATTAACCACTCCAGTTTGGATTTTTTTATCAGTAAACCTTGGCAAGCCGATCAACTTTGTCAGATTGTGCGCGAACAACTGACTCAATACGTGATCGATCATGAGCAAGATTTAATGCCTTGGATACAAATATTGGACGCAGAACCCATTCTGAATGCAATCGCGGCCAACCGTATCAGTTATGGAGAATAATTAAGCTCCTCATTGAGAGTAAGATATCCTCAGCAAAGCCAGTATTTTGAGCAAAAAAAGAGCTAAACTGGCACTTAACTTGCTTATTTTTTGTTAAGGTGACAAAAGCCTGACATTTTTTGGTGGAGTTGTCATACATCTGTGAATTATGATGGGACAATCAGATGGTATGATACGCCCCACTCACCAATGGCATCAGTGAAAATGGCCACTTTTAGGGCGCATCGCTTGTATGATGTGCACCCGGCAATATTAAAACTGTGCCACTTAGCGATGGCGGAAATACCGCTTTAATATGGAATTCATCATAAACAGATAGGTTTATCGAGATTATGCGCAAAACAATCCTTGCAACCACACTACTTTTGGCTTCAGCACATGCTTTAGCTCAGGTTGACCCCAATAGCCCAACGGTCATGAGCAACTTTAATTACGACTATATTGAGGCTCGTATTGGCATCAGCCCAACCACTTATGGTGCAGGCTTCAGTAAATCGATTCACCCTAATGCCCACATGATTGCTCATGTTGATTCAGAATTTGATGGCGACTATGACTTAGCGACCGGTTTTGGTTTCCATGCACCAGTAAACAACTGGGCGGATTTCACAGGGGAAATGCTATTTCGTTTACAAGATAGAAAACATCAAGGTAGCCCCGATACAGGCATGGAGATCAATCTAGGTGTGCGTCAATGGCTAGGTCCACAACTTGAAGTGGGTGGAAAAGGCGGTTACGTCTCCATTGATGATAACGATGATTGGATTGGTTCCGTCTTTGCTCGTTTCCATTCTACAGAGCTGTTTTCACTGGGGGCGGAAGCTCGTTTTAATGACGCTTATGGTGATCAAGTTCTGTTTACGGCTCGCTTCAATTATTAATCACAGCCATCTTGTTATCTAATAACAAAAAACCGAGATGAATCATCTCGGTTTTTTCTTTTCCGCTTAATACTAATGATGCTGGCAAAACTCTAGGAGTTGCTGCTTCTTGGGTTCTTGCAGCAATTTCCAGTGTACCCCTTCAATTGCTCCAGCAAATTTCCACAATAACTTCACATCAACGTCACTGCCATAGACTTGGCGCACTTTACTAAAAACTTCTGGAGCGCCAAGCTGAATAAAGGTATCAACATCATCGACACCCGCTTTCTTCACCATTCGCTCTAAGGTTAGCTGCATATTAGGTAAATCACGTAGGCGGCGGCTAGCCTGAGACTTTTGAAAATTACGTTGCTCAATCGAATATTGAATAGAGCGACGGATAATGCTTTCCAACTCTGGATGCTGATTTTCAAACAGCTCAGTAATATCGTAATAATTCACCGTGGCGGTTGTTTGCTTCTTCACATGACGGTACTTCTCGCACCCTAAATCTATAAGCTGTTGATCCAACTCTTCACTACCACGAATGAAAATCGTCTCTTCCGTTAATAATGCATACATGGCATCTTGCTGAAATAAGCCAATACCACCAAACATAGAACGCTTTTGGTAAGCGCCAAACTTAATTACATAATCAAAAAATGTATGCTCACTCATCTCCATTGATCCTTTAATCATCGTCCCCGAGTCACAAAGATCACCAGAAGCAGCAAGTTACAGCGAATAAAAAGTCGATATCTATCGCAAGCTTATTTTTACCACATGCCTGCGTACTTATTTCCATCTATGATAGTTAACGAAACGAAATAAGTCCGGACTTAACTCACAGCAAATAAGTTTTAAAAGCAAAATTATGAGATGAGGTTCACAAGCTTACGATATTGAAGCACACGATATAATGCATTATTTATACAAAATGTCTGGTCAGTCATTAAATTGAACATTCCTCTGTTAATTCCTGCTTTAAAAGGTTGATTCACTTTATTAGCCATCGGTAAAATAACCCGACTTCCCGCTTTTAATCACATTGAATGAACCATTTATCGTTTTACTGGCTTCCAGAAAATAAACAACAGCTTATCCAAGGATTGGAAAGTGAATTCGCTCAGTTGGTTGAGTTATCTATCAGTACTGGGCAGATATCCCTTCCCCCAATCCCCGATGTTGTCATCAAAATACAGACATTGTCTCGCCTTGAATCAACGTCGATTTTTGATATTGCTACCTGTTTAACCGATGATCCCAGCCTCGCGGCGGTGGTTATTCGTATTGCTAACTCCGTGGTCTTTAATCGGCGGAATATTACCTGTACGGACTTAGTCACTGCGGTTTCCCGCTTGGGAATCAACCGGGTACGTGACATTGTCACAGCGCAAGCCATAGAACAACTCAAACATTCCGTCAATTTAAGTACGGAATGCAATAAAATGTTAACCCACAGTGCTCATGTTGCTCGTGAACTTGGGGCAACCATGGTTTTGGTTGCACAAAACTTTAAACGCTTGGAACCTGAACATTACTTGCATCTTGAACAAGAAAAAGCCCTATTGGTCGGTCTGCTGGCAGATATCGGCCTATTTTGTTTAGTCAACGAGTACCATCTTTATCTTGAAAAAGGGCACTACCTTGACCCAGATATTGCGATGCAAATTTTCCACTCTAACTGCTCAACAACGAGCAAGCTTGTGTTGAAACACTGGGGATTTGATGATGACTTTCTCGAAGTCGCTTGTAATCAACAATTAGTGGATCATTGCCAAGAAGTCAGTTACCTTGATGTCGCTCGTATAGCCCACCATTTACTCATGTTTAGAAAACAAGATGAGGCATTGGATGAGCATGAAGTTGAAATCAATGCAACAGGGGCAGAAGTGCTTTACCACTTAAGTAATCTTGATGACAAAGAATTTCGCTCTCAGCTCAAGGCCGTAATCAACGCCAGTGGCTTCTAATTTGTACTGCTGAGGAATATATGCTTTCAGGGATGTTGTTTATCTTTGCTCCACTCGTGGTGGGGTATCTCTTTTCTATTTCTAATCAAAATTGGCTCGCTCGCCTTAATCAGGCCACCGTCTCACTCGTCTATGTTATCTTATTTTTGATGGGGCTTAGCCTTGCTGCATTAGATAACTTAGGCAGTAATTTACAATTAATTTTAAAATTTTCAGGCACCTTCTTCTTCGTACTGGCGGCATGTAACCTACTTACCCTTCCTTGGGTTGATAAGTTCTTACCACTTGATACTCAAACCACGCAGACCAAACTTCCTCTATCAAGCATGGCATTTGAATCACTCAAACTGATTTTTGTGGTCGGTGGTGGCCTTACCATCGGAGTATTGCTTCATTTCGACCTTTCTTGGGTAGAAAAGGCCAGTGAGGGGATTTTATTTGTTTTACTCTTTTTTATTGGTGTTCAGCTTCGCAACAGTGGGTTAACACTCAAACAGATCCTTCTCAATAAACACGGTATGATCATCGCCGCTGTGGTCATCATAACGTGTTGGATTGGTGGAGTAATTACGGCTTTTATTCTTGATATCCCGGTTTATCACGGGCTAGCGATGGCGTCTGGGTTCGGGTGGTACTCTTTATCTGGCATACTGATGGGCGATGCCTTTGGGCCAGTCTATGGGGGCGCATCTTTCCTGATTGAATTGAGTCGAGAGCTGGTCTCTTTAGTATTAATTCCAATGCTTATTGGCCGTAAACCTTGTACATCCATCGGCTACGCAGGTGCAACGGCCATGGATTTTACCCTCCCCGTCATTCAGACCACAGGGGGAGTCAAATGTGTCCCTATTGCCATTGTCAGTGGGTTTATTCTGAGCTTATTAGTTCCCGTATTTATGTTGTTCTTTGTCTCTCTTGCAGGCTAGATCTCAGGAAGAAAGCAACGTATCATTTACAATACAAGAACATATTTAAGCCATTTCCATCACTTAAATATCAAATAACAAGCCTCAGCGAAGAGGCGAACAGAACCCGTCTCACAAGGAATAAAATTGCTATGAAACGCTCTATTGTCACTTTGCTGTTGGTCTCCGGCTCAATGACGGCAACCGCCGCCGACAATCAATGCTTAGCAAAAAAATATGATGCTTACATTGATGCATCTTTGGCTTGGTATCAAGATCTCACTCAAATAACAACGGAAACATATCCAGATCTCGATGATGTGGGCCAATGGTTTTTAGCCGGACGCCAACATCATTTTGAATTGAATCGCACAGCCGTGCACTATTATCTTAATCACCAGTCAGAGAAAGTTGCCACTTCTCAATCTATCGAATCTTGGCTCAAACTAGACCAGCAAGAGATCAAAACACTGGCAAGCCGTGATGATGAATTAGGTCAAAGTGCAAAAGTAACCTTTGATGATCGTCAAAGTAAGCCGCACGAAAAAAATTACCAGTTACGCTCAGCGTTTGCCGAATTGCTTAGCCACCCTAAGCAGATCGAACCTGCACTCAATCGATATAATGAAGCAATGGCCAAAGCTGAGCGAATTCATTGCCAATAATGAGCAATCACACTTTCTTTCTTAAGCCTGTCATGGAGTAAGATCTCAGCGAATAAAGGCGGGACATTCGTTCCGTTTTCGTTTAGATTGTTGCGCTTGACGACCTACAGCTAAAAATATAATGACACGGTATGGTATCAGAATACAAAACGGCAGATGCAAGCTTTGATAACCTGCTTCGCATTTTTACTGTCCCTGAAGGGCCAGATTCAACACTCACTCGTATTGAGGAAGAACTGTCACGCAATTTGAATCAATTTTTGCGTGAGCATATTGTCGCTGAAGAGAAGCCATTAAAAGAAATCGAAAAAGACTTCTCTGACCCACATATTCCTGAATTGCCTGAATTTGTATCCGATCATACTCAGCATTTAATGGATACCTTAGTGGCTCAATCGGTGCATACCGCATCACCAAGTTTTATCGGTCATATGACATCGGCTCTACCTTACTTTTTGATGCCGTTGTCAAAAATCATGATCGCGTTAAATCAAAATCTCGTCAAAATCGAAACCTCCAAAGCATTTACTCCCCTTGAGCGCCAAGTATTAGGTATGCTGCACCGTCTAATTTATGGTCAATCTAACCTTTTTTATCAGCAGTGGATGCACAGTGCCGATCACTCACTCGGTGCATTTTGCTCAGGTGGAACCGTTGCCAATATCACTGCGTTATGGGTTGCCCGTAACAATGCGTTAAAAGCACAAAGGCACTTTAATGGTGTTGAGAAAGAAGGCCTCTTTAAGGCCATGCAACACTATGGTTATCAAGGGTTAGCTATCTTAGTGTCTGAGCGTGGCCACTATTCCCTTAAAAAAGCGGCTGACGTGTTAGGTATAGGTCAAGATGGGCTCGTATCCGTCCGGACCGATGAAAATAACCGTTTATGTCCAAACGATTTGCAGCATAAGATTCAAATGCTCAAAGCAAAGAACATTCATCCTTTTGCTGTCATTGGGGTGGCTGGAACAACAGAGACGGGTAATGTTGACCCCTTACGTGAAATCGCTCGTATCTGCCAAGTTGAGCAATGCCATTTCCATGTGGATGCCGCCTGGGGAGGTGCAACCTTAATGTCGGATACTTATCGTCATTTACTCGACGGTATTGAGCTCGCGGACTCTGTCACCATTGATGCACATAAACAACTTTATATTCCAATGGGAGCAGGCATGGTGCTGTTTAAAGATCCCAATGCCATGAAAGCCATAGAACACCACGCACAATATATTTTGCGTCAAGGATCCAAAGACTTAGGTAGCCATACCTTAGAAGGCTCTCGCTCTGGCATGGCGATGTTAGTATATGCCAGTATGCACATTATCAGCCGAGCTGGTTATCAGTTATTAATTGATCAAAGTATTGAAAAAGCGCAGTATTTTGCCTCTCTGATTCAAGTTCAGCACGACTTTGAACTTGTCTCACAACCAGAACTCTGCTTGCTAACTTATCGTTATTTACCCGAGTCGGTCAAACACGCGTTACCATATGCCTCGGCGGTAGAAAAAACACATCTGAATGATCAACTCAATGCCTTAACAAAATTTATCCAGAAAAAACAACGAGAAATGGGTAAATCTTTCGTTTCACGAACACGGTTAAATCCTTCTTGTTGGGATCATTTAGATACCCTTGTTTTTCGTGTGGTGTTAGCCAATCCATTAACAACTCATGAAATTTTACAGTCAGTACTGAAAGAACAAAGAGAGATTGCAGCGACCTTTGCGCCCCAACTACTCAAACAAATTGAACAGTATTGCCAGCAAATAATATCAAACAAATTGAACAGTATTGCCAGCAAATAATACACTCGCATCACTAGTATCTGTGGCTAATTCCGGTAAATAGGAAGGAAAAACTGAAAATTTCTTTCTCTTTGCTGTAATTTGTCCACCATAATACGCCCTGAATATTCTTATTCTTGGCTTTTTAATCGCCAAAGCTGTAGTTTTTATGAAATTTAGTTTGAGGCTTGTCATATTCTCATCATTTGATAGTGTGTTTCGTTTCTGAATTACTACTGCTTAGGTTTATACTCACATTATGGCGTTGGTGAATGTGTTCTTTTGGAAATGGTTCGTTTCCCTCCCCTAAATAGACACAAACGATAATCCAACGAGTTGTTCTCTAGGCCCGCGTGAACACTATGAATACATTAGAAAAAATCCAAAAAAATCTGGAAAATTTTAGCAAGTCGGAACGCAAGGTCGCCGAAGTGATCATGGCGTCCCCACAAACCGCCATTCATTCCAGCATTGCCACGCTGGCAAAAATGGCCGATGTGAGTGAACCGACTGTAAACCGTTTTTGCCGCCGTTTAGATACCAAGGGATTCCCTGATTTTAAACTTCACCTGGCCCAAAGTTTGGCGAACGGTACACCCTATGTGAACCGTAATGTTGAAGAAGATGATGGCCCAGATGCTTATACGCATAAGATTTTTGAATCGACTATGGCTTGTTTAGATGTTGCTAAAAACAGCTTGGATCCAATGCAAATTAATCGTGCCGTTGATCTACTCACCCAAGCAAAACGAATATCTTTCTTTGGATTAGGCGCCTCCTCTTCCGTTGCTCGTGATGCTCAAAATAAGTTTATTCGATTTAATATCCCCATTACTTGTTTTGAAGATATCGTGATGCAACGCATGAGCTGCATCAACTGCACTGATAATGATGTCATTGTGCTGATCTCACATACAGGGCGAACAAAAAGTCAGGTGGAAATCGCAAACCTTGCCCGTGAAAATGGCGCAACCGTGATTGCGATTACCGCTAAAGACTCACCGCTCGATAAAGCAAGCTCATTATCGATCTGTTTAGATGTACCCGAAGATACCGATGTCTATATGCCAATGGCCAGTCGCGTGGTACAAATGACGGTCATTGATGTACTGGCTACGGGGTTTACGCTTCGTCGAGGATCTGGTTTCCGAGAAAACCTAAAGCGGGTAAAGGAAGTTCTTAAAGATTCACGCTACGATAAATTATCGCAGTTTTAATCGGTATTCACATGGAATAAAAAACGGAGCAAAATTTGCTCCATTTTTTATTCCACTTTTTGTACCACTAAGGGTTGAGTTCCCCTCCTTGTACTAACGCATCCTCTTCTATCAGTTGCATCTTAACTTCATCGTCGATGGGATTAAGATGAGCATTCCCCACCCCATGGCAAGAACAAACTTGGTGAAGAATATACACCAACCGCTCATGAGTCAGAGGAAGAGGGTTCCCTTTAATGGCCTGAGAGCGCAATGCATCTTGTGCAACCTGATCAAAGGAGGTCGTGCAAACACCAAATTGAGTCAACGTAGGCAATTGCAGTTTGTCCAACATCATTTGTACCCAGAGTACCCCGTCCTCAATATTAACATTTTTCCGTTTGGTTAATATTTGTGAAATTCGATAATAGCGCTGCAAAATATCATGACGAGCTTCTTGCTTAGCTGCATTAATATTTTCACGCATCACATAAGGGGCTAAACGTGCCGTAATGACACTATGAGGAGCGTCCAACTTTCCACCGAGAGCTGAAGCCAAACCATGAGCGGCACCTAATTTGGCATTGGTAATCGCCATCCCCCCAAGCATCGCCGCAAAAGAGAGATCAGCACGTGCTATTTTTTCATCTCGACAACACGCCGCCACAGTAGAACGAGCCAAACGACGAAGCCCTTCTTCACAAATCATATCGGTTAACGGGTTCGGTTCCCCGCAGACATATGCTTCCATTAAATGCGTGAAGGCATCCATTGCACCACGCCCGGAGGTATAACGATCGGTTCCGTAGGTTAAACTTGGGTCAATAATGGCGAGCGCTGCCAGCATATCTGGGCTACGTAAGCTCACTTTAACTTTATCTTGCCCCGATTTTAGAACCGCATTTTTTGTCACTTCTGCTCCAGTACTGGCAGTCGTTGGTATGGCAATGAAAGGCAAAGGCTTAGTTTTTAATGGCACATCACGCCCGACCACTTCTACATAGTCGTAGACATTGCCTTGATTGGGAATAATGGCCGCTAGCGCTTTTCCCATGTCCAATACACTTCCCCCGCCTATCGCCACAACCACTTGAGGCTGAAAGCGACGCCCCGCCATCGCCGCCTCTTCCACCATGGTAATATTGGGTTCCCCATGAATAGCGATATGCTGGTAACGCATGTGTTGCTGCTGTAAATAATCTGTAATTACCTGAGCACGCTGAAGATTTTTCCCTGACACTAAAAGTACGCTGTATCCATATTGATTAATCATAGATAACGAGTTTTGCAACACTCCCTCACCGAACACGATTCTATTCGATGTCATAAACTGAAACATGCTACCTCCAAGCCTCAGGCTTCCCTTACTTGCTACCAGCTTGCGATGAATTCATTGATCATTTTTTGATGCAGTGCAATGAGCGAAGAAATAAAAAAAGATTCCTTAAAGAGTATGCTCATCATCACATCCTGATTGCATAGTTACATAGCATTCCCATTAATGATGAGAATAGACGCTTTGCTCAACTGATGAAAAAATCGACCATCGTTTTTACCTATCAGAGCAAGTGTCAATTCACGCTTTATTTCCTAATTGGGATCGGGCATAGTGGCGAAAATGAAAATAGAGGAGAAAGTTATGTTCGTAGTGATTTTTGGCCGCCCGGCTTGCCCTTACTGTGTTCGAGCAAAAGAGCACGCAGAAACCTTAAAAGCCAAACGTGATGACTTCAACTACCGTTATGTTGATATTCATGAAGAAGGGATCTCCAAAGCTGACCTAGAAAAAACGGTGGGTAAACCCGTTGAAACGGTGCCTCAAATCTTTATCGATCAACAGCATATTGGCGGCTGCACTGAGTTCGAAGCTTATGCAAAAGAGCACTTAGGATTGTTTGACGAATAACTCGACCGAACAGCAAAACCCCCGCAACTCATTAGCGGGGTTTTCTTTGCCCATTAGATTAAAGAATGCACAAAGAATAAAAAATTCACTTATCTTTTTGTCTATTTACGATACAATCACCACAATTTAATCACCCTCCCTCTTGCACGCTTGAACTGAGCTAAATTGTGAATATCGACGTTGTACTTTTACTAGAACAAAACCCTATCCTCCTTATTTTCGTCGTCTTGGCTATTGGCCTTGCCTTTGGAAAGATCCGCTTTGGCAGTTTACAATTAGGAAACTCAATTGGCGTACTTATCACTGCCCTGGTCATGGGGCATCTCGGTTTTTCTTTTAATGCCGAAGCCTTAACCATTGGCTTCATGCTATTTATTTACTGCGTTGGTATCGAAGCCGGTCCAAACTTTTTCGGCATATTCTTCCGAGATGGCAAACATTATTTGATTCTCAGCTTAGTGGTGTTGATCACCGCAACATGGATAACCTATTTTGCCAGCCACTATTTCAATCTTGATTATGGTTTAGCCGCTGGCATGATGGCGGGAGCTTTAACGTCTACCCCCGTTTTAGTTGGGGCACAAGATGCACTCAATTCAGGACTTGCGAGCATTCCACGAAATATGGATTTGTCGCTTATTTTAGAGAATGTATCTGTCGGCTATGCCATGGCTTACCTTATTGGCCTGATCAGCATGATCATGTTCGCCAAGCTACTGCCTAAACTACAAAAGCAAAATCTCTCTGATTCAGCTCAACAAATTGCACAAGAACGGGGCATCGGAGGGCAACGTAAAGTCTATCTTCCAATTATCCGGGCTTATCGGGTTGGGCCAGAATTAGCCAATTGGGTTGATGGGCGTAATTTGCGAGAGTTGGGGATCTACCGCCAAACGGGTTGTTATATAGAACGAATTCGCCGAAATGGCATTCTCGCCCATCCTGATGGCGATGCTATTTTACAAGAAGGAGACGAGATTGCATTAGTCGGTTTCCCTGATAGCCACGCTCGCCTTGATCCTAGCTTTCGTAATGGAAAAGAAGTCTTTGATCGTAACCTTCTCGATTTACGGATCACAGAAGAAGAAATCGTGGTAAAAAGTGACAGTATTGCAGGTAAACGTCTATCTGATCTTAACTTGTCTGAATATGGCTGTTTCTTAAACCGAGTCGTACGTGCACAAATTGAAATGCCGATGGATCTGGATATCGTGTTAGCGAAAGGGGATGTTTTGCAAGTCAGTGGAGAAAAAAGCCGAGTAAAAGGCCTTGCGGAAAAAATTGGTTTTATCTCTATTCACAGCCAAATGGCCGACTTAATGGCATTTTGTAGCTTCTTCATTCTTGGTATCATTTTTGGTTTGATTACCATGACCTTTGGCCAAGTCTCCTTCAGCTTAGGCAATGCAGTGGGGCTTTTATTATCCGGCATCACCTTAGGTTTCCTACGTGCTAACCACCCCACCTTTGGTTATGTTCCTCAGGGTGCCTTGAATATGGTTAAAGACCTAGGGCTGATGTTTTTCATGGTCGGCATTGGGCTCAGTGCCGGGGGAAAAATGTTTGAACATTTATCTGAAGTGGGCCCACAAGTCATTGGGCTTGCTTTTATTGTCAGTGTACTCCCTGTCGTTTTTGCCTATTTAGTTGGAGCCTATTTGCTGAAGATGAACCGAGCTCTACTCTTTGGGGCTATCATCGGGGCTAGAACTTGTGCTCCTGCTATGGATATTGTTAATGATTATGCGAAATCCACCATCCCTGCATTGGGTTATGCTGGTACTTACGCGATTGCCAATATTTTAATGACCTTAGCGGGCACCATCTTAATCATTTTAAACTAAAGTAATTCAACAAATTAAGAGACTAAAAAAGGCGCAAACAGCGCCTTTTTGTCATGTTGGATAGGATAATAAAGTTAGATATCAATCACATCAAATGCAACTTCTGGGTTGACATCCGCATCATAGTCCACCCCATCAACACCAAAGCCAAACAGTTTTAAAAACTCTTCTTTATACAGCTCATAATCGGTCAATGTTTTTAGGTTTTCTGTGGTAATTTGCGGCCAGAGTTCACGACAATGCTGCTGAATATCGTCACGCAGTTCCCAATCGTCTAAACGTAGACGATTCTGCTCATCTGTTTCAGGTACGCTACCATCCGCTTTATACAAACGCTGGCTGAACATACGGAATATTTGCTCCATACAGCCTTCGTGGATACCTTCTTCTCGCATCTTTTTAAAGACCATTGCAATATAAAGTGGCATCACTGGAATGGCAGAACTTGCTTGAGTGACCACAGATTTCAGTACTGCAACATTAGCACTGCCCCCTTTTGCGGCAAGCTGCGCATTCAATGCCGTAGCAGCGCGGTCGAGATCCATTTTTGCCCGGCCCAAAGCCCCATCCCAATAGATTGGCCAAGTCAATTCGGTACCGATATAGCTGTACGCAACGGTTTTACACCCTTGAGCTAAAACACCCGCTTCATCTAATGCTTGAATCCACAATTCCCAGTCTTGCCCCCCCATCACAGTAATGGTATCTTCAATTTCCTGCTCTGTTGCGGGTTCAACACTGGCTTCAATAATGACATCTTTATTGGTATCCACCGCTGTTGAGGTATACGTTTCACCAATAGGTTTCAGCGACGAACGGATCACTTCGCCAGTTTCTGGCAGTTTACGCACGGGAGATGCCAACGAGTAAACCACTAAATCAATTTGACCCAGATCTTGCTTAATAAGATCAATCGTTTTCTGTTTTGCTTCATTAGAGAAAGCATCACCATTGAGACTTTTTGCGTATAAACCTTCAGCCTGTGCCAACTTATCAAAGGCTGCCGCATTGTAAAAACCCGCCGTTCCAGTTTTTTTCTCAGTACCCGGCTTTTCAAAAAAGACCCCGATAGTCGCTGCACCACCGCCAAAAGCAGCAGCAATACGAGACGATAACCCATAACCACTAGAAGACCCAACAACGAGAACACGCTTGGGTGCATTGGCAATAGGGCCTTGAGCTTTGGTGTAGGCAATTTGTTCTTTTACGTTCGCTTCACAACCCACTGGATGGGTAGTGGTACAGATAAATCCACGAATTTTCGGTTTGATGATCATATTCAACTTCCTTCAAAAATCTCGGTTAGGATAAAAGTTTCAGCGCCAGATCGCATCTTATTTCTGTCAAAATGCGCTTTTTTGCCAAGTGGTTGGAGCTGTTAATGATAATTTTGCCACAATCCGCCTAAAAATGAGACAAGGCCCCAAAATGGGGCCTTGTGAAGAGCGGTAAGAAGATTATGTTAACTTAAGCAACATGGTTCAACTTCGGAGCCTTGATTTTATGGGTCCGAACTTCTGACATGTCGTGGCTAAAATGGTCAACTTGAATCGCTTTATAACGTAATTTATCTGCAGCCAAAATCGCATCAACATCATCAGCGCTCAGTACACCAGCTGCTTTTGCTTGAGCTAAACGTTCAACCAACGGCCCTTTACGATCCACTTTGCCCTCTTTGACCGCTTTGTGCATTTGTCGCTCTAAGCCTTTCACGCTGTACATAGCAAGGAATGCTTTCTCGATCAGCCCAACGCTGTCGTTCTCATCTTGGCCCACGTAGCATAAATGCGTTAAGCGATCACGATGAGCCCCTGGAGTCATCAAGCTTTCCGCGATTCTCACGCTTAATTGATCGCTAGGTGCCTGATAATGATTACCCAATGGGAAAAGTAGCCCTTTCATCACTACACCAACGGCTTTTTGCGGGTAGTTCCGATACGCATCATTTAATGCTTTTGCGGCATGGTGTAAGCAATGCTGCATGGCATAATGCACATAATCTAAATCGGCTTGCTGACGCCCTTCATCTTCATAACGTTTTAATACGGCAGAAGCCATATAGAGGTAACTGAGTCCATCACCTAAACGAGCTGAGATCATCTCTTTGCGTTTCAGATCTCCGCCCAACGTTAGCATCGCAAAATCAGCACTTACGGCTAAAGCTCGGCTCAAACGTGTCATTTGCTGATAATAGGTTTTGGTTGGCCCACTCATTTCCGCTTTAATAAAACGAGAACCCGTCAACGCTGCCCCAAATGCACCAAAGGTATTTTTAAGTGCATGGCCGATATGTTTAAATAGCAACGCATCAAACTCTTTTGCACCTTGCGCCGTATCCGGGTTTGCCGCTGCTTCCATTTCTTTGAGAACGTACGGGTGACAACGGGTGGCACCTTGGCCAAAGATCATTAAGTTACGCGTTAGAATATTCGCCCCTTCAACGGTAATCGCAACAGGCACGCCAAGATAATGGGAAGAAAGATAATTCATTGGGCCATCTTGAATCGCTCGCCCAGCATGAATATCCATCGCATCATTTAGAATGGTACGGCCAATTTCTGTCATATGATATTTCGCAATGGCAGTAATAATGCCCGGCCGCTCTTTAAGGTCTAACGATGTGGTCGTTAATGTCCGTGTCGCCTCAAGCAAATAAGTCAGACCACCGATTCGGCCAAGTGCTTCAGCGACGCCTTCAAATTTACCGATCGACATACCAAACTGCTTACGAACATACGCGTAAGCACCCGTTGTGCGAGATGTTAAGTGACCAATCGCGGTCCCCAGTGCTGGTAATGAAATACCACGTCCTGCAGACAAACATTCCACCAACATCCGCCAGCCTTTGCCTGCATAGTCAACACCGCCAATTAACCAGTCCATAGGGATAAAAACATCGTTACCACGAATTGGACCATTCATAAATGCTAAACCAAGTGGGTCGTGTCGCTCGCCAATTTCGACACCTTTATGGTTAGCAGGAATTAACGCACAGGTAATACCAATTTCTTTTTGTTCTCCGAGTAATCCATCTGGGTCAGAAAGTTTAAACGCTAACCCCAACACGGTGGCTACTGGCGATAAAGTGATATAACGCTTATTCCAGCTCAAGCGGATCCCTAATACTTCTTTTCCTTCATGTTTTCCATAACACACCACGCCTTGATCGGGAATGCTGCCCGCGTCTGAGCCTGCTTCTGGGCCCGTTAATGCAAAGCAGGGGATTTCCGTACCGTCCGCTAAACGAGGCAGCCAATAATCTTTTTGAGCTTGTGTACCATAGTGAGACAATAGCTCACCAGGGCCCAATGAGTTCGGCACCATCACAGTCACAGCGACACTGGTACTACGAGTCGCAATTTTAGAAACGATGGTTGAATTGGCAAGTGCAGAAAACTCACGCCCACCATAAGCTTTCGAAATAATGAGAGAGAAGAAGCGCTCTTTACGTAAAAAGGCCCATACTTCTTTAGGTAAATCCCGATCATGTTTGGTGATTTTATATTCATCAATCATGGAAAGTAGCGTTTCTAATTCATTATCCATGAATGCTTGTTCTTCTGCACTCAAGGTTGGTTTTGGATAATGGTGTAATTTTTTGAAATCAGGTTTGCCAGAGAACAGTTCCCCATCCCACCAAACACTTCCCGCTTCCATCGCTTCTTTCTCGGTCGCCGATAACGGAGGTAAAACCTGTTTAAAGAGTTTAAAAGCAGGGTCACTAATCCATTTTCTTCTTAGAGAGCTCATAGTCAGATCCTTTTGTTCACTGGTTAATTGTTATATTTATTATTGTTGTATTGCGTTAACTTATTTCGCTGCCACACCGGCGGCCAAATAAGGAATAATTTGATCGATCATTGAGTTAGCATCCACTTTAACGTCAAAGTCATTTTCAGCAATCTCGGCTAACGCTTGGCTAGAAGCCATCGTAAAAACACAAGTTCCAAGGGTGAAGTGTAACCGCCAAAATAAGGTTTCTCGGGTTAAATCCGGATTTGCCTTCATGACCGATTGAGTAAATAAACGTAATACCTCGTCATAGCGGGTGGTGATAAACCACCGCAAATGCCCTTGTACATCGGTATAACCTCGACCAATCAACAACATAAAGCGACTGGTCCCATTAGGACGTACATGCTTAAGTGCCTTTAGTGGCCCTCGCAGAGCTTCAAAAACCGCTTCCATCGAATAGTTATCCTTAGCATTAAGTTCAATCAATGAGGCTTTGACGGCTGGCATAAATGCTTCAAGGTAGCGGCTCAATACAGCACGGACGAGAGTTTTCTTATCACCAAAATGATAATTGACGGAGGCTAAATTCACGTTAGCTTTGCTGGTAATCGTACGAAGAGAGGTATCATTAAAGCCATGCTCTGCAAACAATCCTTCTGCAACATCGAGTATTTTTTCTTTGGTTCTGCTCTTCAAAGCCATTTCAATTATCCGTATCAAACATCTGTTTGAAATATACTCATGAAACAGAAGATTAACAAGCGCTTAACATCACACTTTTGGGTCATGGTCCGACCAGAGGTATTTTTGGTTACTTAACTGTTTGAAAATGTATCTATTTAAGATTTTTCTAAAAAAATACCATTAATTTTCTTTTTTAAAGGAACTCTTTCGATTTAACCCGGTCTGATTTATCGTAGTTGACAGAGCATTAAGAGTTTTACGGCCGTCGAACTTTCTTCTTCACTGACAACCACAACGCTGCTTTTTCTTATTTAACTCCTATATTTTATCCGCCCAGTTCGACTTTGTTCTGGGCTTTTTTTCGTACGGAATACCGCTCGTGTAAAAGAAACGGTATACTTCGCCGCGTCATTACTTCACTCTGATGTCTTCATGAAGCTTACTCAAAGCCCGATCACAGAACACCGTTTTCAAGGCCATGCTTTTTATCTCAAGCGAGATGATCAGCTCCATCCACAATTTTGTGGCAATAAAGCCCGAAAATTTCTTTCCTTACTGGAAAAGGAAGCGCCCGGTATCACCACATTAGTCAGTTATGGCTCCGCACAAGCGAACTCACTGTATTCACTCTCTGGCTTAGCCGCCATTCGTGGCTGGCAATTAGAATATTATGTTAGCCATATCCCTGACTGGCTAAAAAATCGCCCCATCGGTAATTACCGTGCAGCGCTGGAGCTTGGTGCTAAGGTAATAGAGACTGGGGGCTTATTTCCTAAACATCCCCACCAGTACATCCTGCACGTACGTCAGCCCGATGAACATTGCCTATTTATTGAAGAAGGAGGGCGCTCACCTCTAGCGGAATATGGCGTAAAACAACTGGCCCTCGAACTACTGGAATGGATTCAGCAACAACCCAAGCAACGCTGGGTTGTCGCGCTGCCTTCAGGGACAGGCACCACTTCCCTCTATTTACACAAAGCCTTAAGGGTCCATGATATTGAGGTTATCACCTGCCCATGTGTGGGTGGAGAAGCATACCTTCGGCAGCAGTGGCAACAACTTGGAGAAAGCCAACATCCCACTATTCTTTCTCCTGAGCGCAAACACCATTTTGGTCACCTTTATTACGAAGATTACCAAATATGGCAGCAGTTACATGAGCAAACTCATGTTGAATTTGAACTCTTGTACGATCCTTTGATGTGGCGCTGTTTAATGGATTGGTTACCGCAGCATAATGATCTATCGTTAATCTATATCCACCAAGGGGGATTATTAGGTAACGAAAGTATGCTTCCCCGCTATCAGCGACAATGGGGTTAAAGTAAAAGAGGAGTACTTATCATGCTTAAAAAAACACTGGTGATCATTACCTTGCTGACAAGCCACACAGTGCTGGCAGAATCAAACCATACGTTACCCAAAACCGTGCTACTTGAGCACGGTAGCACCCAACGTGTTTGTTACTATCAAGATAAAGCCTATTCTGAAGGGGCTATTTTACCCATAGGGCAGACCTTGCTGATTTGTCAGCGAGCCAACAAGTTTGAAACCAATGGCTCACTGAAATGGCATCCGCTCAACGTGCAAACCACCACACCACCGCAGCCATGAGCTTAATACGTCAGTCCACCCATTAAGGTATATTTTACCTCTTGATACTCTTCTAACCCTTGTTTGGCGCCTTCTCGCCCTAAGCCTGACTCTTTCACACCACCAAAAGGAGCAACGGTGGTCGAGATCAAGCCTTCGTTGATACCCACAATACCACTTTCTAATTGCTCGCTCATTCGCCACGCCCGAGCATGAGACTGAGTGTAACAATAGGCAGCTAAACCAAAGTGACTACGGTTGGCTCTTTCAATAACTTCTTCTTCAGTGCTAAAACGGAATAGAGCAGCGAGTGGGCCAAAGGTTTCCTCATGAGCCACCAACATATCATCACTCATTTCGGTTAAGACATGAGGAATGAACAACCGACTCCCCGCTTCTGGTAATGTACCAAACGCCACTTTGGCTCCTTTTTCTAAAGCATCTTCAATGTGGCTACGCACTTTATGGACCGCTGCATCATTAATTAATGGTCCCATTTGGGTC
Organism: Vibrio cincinnatiensis; assembly: GCF_022113815.1. Taxonomy (GTDB): domain Bacteria; phylum Pseudomonadota; class Gammaproteobacteria; order Enterobacterales; family Vibrionaceae; genus Vibrio; species Vibrio cincinnatiensis_A. The sequence continues at coordinate 248,666 of NZ_SGOM01000001.1, read as the reverse complement.
CCATTAGCTAATCCATTGCCAACTTTCAGTTTGCGCACTCGATCAACCAACTTAGCCGTAAATTGTTCATAGATACTGTCATGCACATAAATACGATTGGCACACACACAGGTTTGCCCTGCATTGCGGAATTTCGCAATCATAGCTCCCTCAACCGCAGCATTAATATTGGCATCATCAAAGACAATAAAAGGAGCGTTACCACCCAACTCCAAAGAGAGTTTTTTTACATTGGAAGCGGATTGTGCCATTAAAATTTTTCCAACCCGAGTTGAACCCGTAAATGAGAGCTTGCGAATAAGAGGACTTTCGGTCAAAAGTTGTCCAACCATGACGGCATCACCAGTGACAACTTGCAATAATCCGGCAGGTAGCCCAGCGCGTTTCGCTAACTCGGCTAATGCCAAAGCCGTAAATGGTGTCTCTGGTGCAGGCTTTAATATCACTGCACATCCAGCAGCAAAAGCGGGAGCACATTTGCGGGTTATCATTGCGGCCGGGAAGTTCCACGGTGTGATCGCAGCCACGACACCAATGGGCTCTCGAGAGACCAAAATACGCGCATCGGCTTTATGTGTTGGTACCATCTCACCATAAGATCGCTTTGCTTCTTCCGCGAACCATTCCACAAAACTCGCTGCGTACGTAATCTCTCCTTTCGACTCTTTAAGAGCCTTCCCTTGTTCAAGCGTCATGATCTGGGCTAAATCTTCTGCATGCTGCTCAATCAAGTTAAACCATTGGCGTAAAACCATAGCGCGGGTCGCCGCAGTTTGCTTTGCCCATTGACGCTGCGCCAGTGTTGCAGAAGCGATAGCCTCCGTGACTTGCTGCGCGGTTAACTCTGGCACCGTACCAAGTACTGAATTATCGTAAGGATTGGTGATTGAGGTCGTTTTCCCCTCGCGGCTCTGGACCCATTGTCCATCAATAAAACACGCTTGCTGAAATAGGTTGGGATCGGATAAGTGCATACTTGTCTCCTGAAAACGTCCGACAATGACAAAATGAAAGCCAGCATATCAGTAAACTGGCTTGGTTTCATGGCTTGAATCGGGCTAAGCGGTAACGCTAAATGCTACTCCTGACTTAAAATCAGCCGAGCATTGTGTGGCTGGAGAGGTCGGTTATTATTCCCCATCATTGCGTGAATAGCCGATGCCTGTTCAACAGAAAGGGTTTTGGGCTGCTTTAACACCAACCAACGAACCCCTTCACTACATGGTGGCGTGGTTAATGAACCATTAAAACGATAGAAATGGTCGAATGAAGGTAATAAGGATTGAACATCCAAACCGTGACTTAATTCGATACTTTCCCCTATCTGGGGAAGCTTCTCCATCAATTGAGACAAGACTGAATTGGCTTCACCTCGCTCAAACATAACCGCAAGAACGGCGATATTTCCAGCCTCATCGGTATGCACAAAATGGGCTTCAAGTGGATATTGCTGTCCTTGAAGTCTATTTTCTGATGGTGTGTGAAAATGGAATTGTCGGAGGGTAAAGGTAACACCATCCAGCAACCATTGGTTTTCTCCAGATACCGAAGCTTGCAGTGTATGCCCATTATTGGTCAGCCCAGAAATAACCCCTTGGTAATGAATATTCAGCGGAGCTAACTCAGATTTAATGACCTGAGTGACATCAATTGGGCTTTGATTTTTCCCATCTTCACATATTTTGGAGACTTGCCCCCAATGTTCAGGAGCATGCTCACCTTGATACCCCCAGTCAGCCGCCTGAACGGAAGCCGATAAAACCAGAGCCATCGACGTTGTTAGTCGTAGTAATTTCATTCTTATTCCTTGAATGTTGATTTTTCAGTACAAACCCGACCTTAGCAATAAGGTCGGTAGGATAGATAAAGAGCCCCTACCCATCCTGTTGAAAAATACTATTACTGAATAATGACCACGACTAGCTATCCATCTGATCTATATTGAAAACTTACTATGATAAAACCGAAAGCCATGCATAATGCTCAGGCATTAATAGTTTTTTAACTGTGTTGTGCTTTCGGTAACCCAAATGAGATCAATGTCGTGAGTGACAAAAAGACAAAGGAAACCCACAAACAAGCAGCAAGCCCCCAAACTTGAAATACCCAACCAGACAGTATAGTCCCAATGAGTCGCCCCATCGCATTCGCCATGTAATAGAATCCAACATCCAAAGAAACCCCCTCATCTTTGGCATAGCTGACAATTAAATAAGAATGCAGTGAAGAATTAACCGCAAAAATGGCACCAAAGATCAAAAGCCCGAATACAATCACCAGCTCAGGTTGCCATTGCATTTGAATACTGTAAGCAATACCCGCTGTGACCAGTGTCAACAAAGCCGCCCAGCCAATAGCGGCTTTTCCATCTGGCATCTGACCTGTCGCTTTACCCGTGATCCGAGGAGCAAATCCTTGCACAATACCGTAGCCAATGACCCATAAAGCAAGAAAGCCACCCACAGTACTGTGCCCCCAACCAAACACCGAGCCTAAGTAAATCGGCAATGCAATCACAAACCAAACATCCCGCGCTCCAAACAAAAACATTCGAGCAGCAGAGAGAATATTTACCCGAGCAGATTTAGAAAAAATGTCGGAAAACTTAGGTTTGGCTTTCGCTTTGCCCATATCAGCTTGCAGCATCAATAAGCTGCCAACAAAAACAGCACTCAGAACCAGAGCCATTGCTAGAACGGCATATTGAAAGCCAATCCAGGTTAGCAATGCGCCACCTAAGAAAAACCCCGCTCCTTTTAACGCATTTTTTGAACCGGTTAACATGGCGATCCATTGATATAACGCCCCTTGTGCATCATCCGGCACTAACGTTTTAATGGCGCTTTTGGCACTCATTTTATTGAGATCTTTTGCAATACCAGACAATGCTTGTGCCGCCATCACCCAAGGAACCGTTAACCACACAGGCGGAACTGCCAGCATTAAAAGGGCGATGATCTGCATCCCAAGGCCAATATTCATTGTTCGGTTTAGCCCGAGCCGAGCACCAAGCCAGCCACCAATCAAATTGGTCACAACCCCAAAGAATTCATAGAATAAAAAGAGAGAGGCAATGGCTAAGGTCGAATAGCCCAAATCATAAAAGTACAACACGACCAACATCCGCAGCGCGCCATCAGTAATCGTGAAGTTCCAGTAATTAAACGTCACCAACATATACTGACGTATTGAAGAATGAAGTTGAGACAGCATGGTGATTTCTCGCTAAGAAAAGAGTGGCGAGTACCACTCTTATTAAAGGGTTATTTTTTAGCAAGCCGTTCAATATAGTCGACTTGTACTGGCTTGGTAAAAGCGCCAGGGCGCAACGCTTGAACTTGACGGATAATACGTGCCAGCGGCCAGCCTTTTTCTAACAATAAGTGCGCAGCCAATAATCCGGTTCGCCCGGAACCACCGAGACAGTGAAAAACGACCTTTTCACCCTTCTCTATCGCACGATGTAAAGCTGGGCTTATTTGTGCCCACTGGCTAGCAAATGCAGCATCGGGGGCGCAGTCATCTTCAATCGGGGCATGAAACCAGTGCATGTGAGCCTCTTGTACCCGCTGAGCTAATTCACTTACCCCCTGTTGCTGCATCTCATGCTCATTAATGGCTGTCACCACTGTAGTCACCCCTACCGCTTTTAGCTGCGCAACACTGTCGGCTAACGATGTGCCTTTCGTGCCAGGACAAGGTGTTAAGATCAGCGCTGCACCATTGTCTAGCGGCAATTCCCATATTGGATGTGTCATGTTTTTCTTCCTTATGCCAAACCCACTTTACGAACTAACTCAACAGTACGAGTGGCGTAACCCATTTCGTTATCATACCAAGCATAGATTTTCACCATCCGTTTACCGACCACCATGGTTGAAAGCGCATCAACGATGGTTGAACGCGGATCCCCTTTATAATCAATCGAAACCAGTGGCCGTGTTTCAAAGCCAAGAATGCCCTTCAGCTCATTGTCTGACGCTTCTTTGAGTAGCGCATTGACCGCTTCTGCACTGGTATCACGTTTCACATCAAAAATAATGTCCGTTAAAGAAGCGTTCGCTAGCGGGACTCGCACCGCGTGGCCGTTAATTCTCCCCGCCAAATCAGGGAAAATTTCGACGATTGCTGTTGCCGAACCGGTTGTCGTTGGAATCAAGCTCATCCCGCAAGCACGAGCGCGACGAAGATCTTTATGGGGGGCATCCAAAATGGTTTGAGTATTGGTTAAATCGTGAATCGTCGTAAAAGAAGCGTGTTCAATGCCGAGTTTTTCATGAATCACTTTAACAATCGGAGCGATGCAGTTGGTCGTACAAGAAGCAGCCGTCACGATGCGATGTTCTTCGGGGTTAAAGCTATGCTCATTCACTCCCACCACAATATTAGCAATCCCCGCTTCTTTGACGGGAGCAGACACCACAACCCGCTTCACCCCTTGAGCAAGATATTGGTTTAAATATTCACTTTTACGATGCACTCCTGTCGCTTCAATCACCACATCACACCCAGACCAATCCACTGCATTAATCGCTTGTTGTTGCGTTGTGTGAATCGATTTTCCATCGATGATCAGAGCATTACCCTCTGCTCGAACTTCGTGATGCCAACGCCCCTGTACCGAATCAAACTCAAGTAAATGTGCCAACGTAGCAGCATCACCTGCGACGTCATTGATCTGTACAAATTCCATGTCCGGCCAGTCATATGCTGCACGTAAAGCTAAACGACCGATACGGCCAAAACCATTAATTCCTACCTTAATCGACATAATCTTTCCTTCTTAAACCGTATGTTAGACACAGCACTGTGGGCGTAACTTCATCGCCGCCAAGCGAACCATGTCTTGCTGGTATTCTTCTTTTAAACAGTTGGAATCCACCAACCCTTGAATCTGTTTTCTCATCCAGCCGGGGAGGTGCTCTGAGAGGCGATAAAAGACCCACTGTCCTTGGCGCACATCCACCACCACACCGCTTGAACGCAATAAAGCCAAGTGGCGCGAGATTTTCGGCTGACTTTCTTGCAAAGCCTCGGTCAACTCAGCGACACAAAGCGGCTGTTCACGCGCAATCATCAATAAGCAGCGCACTCGAGTTTCATCTGCCAATAATTTAAAAAATTGATGAGGAAGCATAATTATCACCTTATATGGATATGCGTATATATTAGTTTTTAAACGTTATCCGTCAATGCATAGTCTGCGATTGTCATAAAAGTTTCATAACCAGAAATACGGTGATGAGGTTGTCATCATAGGGTCACACCACCGTCATAGCATTGCTCCACCTCGCTCATTAATACCAAATTTTTCTTTTCACCTACCCAACCTGTCACATTATTGTCATATAAGATCCATTTTACTGTCATACAAGCCGCCCAAAATTCAACTTAGTTAAACCAAACAAAGCCGCTTACGGAAGGCTAACAAGCCAAGGCGGTTTACGATATGAAATTAACGAGGGAAATATTATGAAGTTTGGACGCAACGCGCTATTGCTTGCCTCAACCATCGCCACGGCTATCTCAGCACCTGCAATGGCCCGTGAAACTATCCAAATTGCTGGCTCTTCCACTGTGTTACCGTTTTCATCGATTGTCGCAGAAGAATTTGGTCAAACATTCGCCCAGTTTAATACACCCGTTGTCGGCTCGGGTGGCTCAAGTGGTGGTTTACGTCAATTTTGCCAAGGTGTCGGTGTCAACACCATCGATATCGCTAACGCCTCTCGTGCTATCAAAAGTAGTGAACTAGAAAGCTGCCGAGCTAACGGTGTCACCGAAGTGATTGAAGTCAAAGTGGGCTACGATGGTATCGTTTTCGCCTCTCGCACAGACAGTGGTAGCTTTGCTCTTAAACCAGAACATGTGTTCAAAGCGGGCGCCGCTCAGGTACCTCAAAATGGCAAAATGGTAGCTAACCCATACACCAACTGGAAACAAATCGATTCCTCACTGCCTGACCAAGAAATTTTGCTTGTGATCCCAGGTTCTAACCACGGTACTCGTGAAGTATACGAAGAAAAAGTGGTTCACCCTGGTTGTGACACCTTTGCAGAAGTCAAAGCGATGGATAAAAAAGCCAAAACAAACTTCTGTAATGCTATCCGTACCGATGGTCGTGTAGTAGAAGTTGCTGGTGACTACACAGAAACCTTGGCTCGTTTAGATGCACAACGTAACGCCGTCGGCGTCTTTGGTTTAAGCTTCTATGACCAAAACCGTGACCGCCTCAAAGTGGCTACCGTTAATGGCATCACACCCAGCTTAGAAACCATTGGAACGGGTGAGTACCCAGTTTCTCGTCCACTGTTCTTCTACATTAAAAATGCCCACGTTGGGGTTGTCCCAGGGTTACTTGAATACGCACAATTCTTTGTAAGCGAGCAAATGGGTGGCATGGGTAGCCCATTAGAAGCCGCAGGATTGATTCCAATGGATGATAAAGAACGCGCCCAAGTTGCAAACAATATTCGCAACCGTAAAACACTTTAATACCCAATAAAGTGGCAAGAGGTTGAAATATCAACCTCTTGTTGCTGTTTTAATAAGGTAAGGACAGTAATGAGTAATATGATGCTAATGGTTGTACTACTCGCGGTTATGGCTTTGGCTTATCAGCTTGGGCTAACGCGCAGTAAAAAAGTGGCATCAACCAATACGGGACAAGCACAACGTCTGCACTCCCGCCCGGTTTACCACGGTATGCTCACTCTATTGTGGGCCGTTGTGCCTGCTTTTATCGTATTGGTGCTTTGGACGATATTTTCGCCCAGCCTAATCCAACATTTTGTACTCAATCATTTACCCGCCGAGTTTCAACCCACCAGCGTTGATCATGCTCGAGTATTAATGAACCGACTGCATAACCTCGCCAGTGGCTTTGCGGTTATCGATGATTTTGAAAGCTATGAAATCGCTGCGGCTGACTATCTACAACACATCCAGTTTCGCAGCCATGTATTACTCAGTGGTTTAATGGCAACGTTAGCCGCAGCTGGATTAGTCTTTAGTACCCGCCGAATTCGCACTGATTTACGGGCTCGTAATCAAGTTGAAAAAGCGTTACATATATTGCTAATCCTTTGTTCTGGTGTTGCCATCTTAACCACAATTGGCATTGTTTTGTCTATGGTCGGAGAAGCCTTTCGCTTCTTTAGTTTCGTTAACCCGATGGACTTTTTCTTCGGTACAACATGGAACCCGCGCTTCTCGACTGTCGGCACCAGTGGGCAAACTGGGTTTGGTATGCTCCCTCTACTCGCGGGCACTTTCTTGATCGCTTGTATCGCTCTTGCTGTTGCCATTCCTATCGGTTTGATGTGTGCTATCTATTTAGCGGAATACGCGCCAAATCGAGTGCGTTCCATTGCTAAACCTATTATTGAAATCTTGGCGGGTATTCCCACCATCGTATATGGCTTTTTTGCCTTAATCACCGTTGGCCCATTTTTAACTGAATTAGGTACGGTTCTCCATATTGATATCCGGGCCACATCTGCACTCACAGCAGGGGTTGTTATGGGGTTGATGGTCATTCCATTTATCTCATCGTTGTCTGACGATATTTTAACCCAAGTTCCCAAAGCGCTGCGTGATGGTTCACTCGGCTTGGGGGCAACAAAATCTGAAACCATTCGTAAAGTTGTCTTACCCGCTGCACTGCCCGGAATTACCGGAGCGGTTCTCCTTGCGGCAAGCCGTGCCATTGGTGAAACCATGATTGTGGTCTTAGCTGCCGGAAATAGCCCAGTCCTAACGGGCAACCCTTTTGAAGCGGTTTCAACCATGACGGTAACCATTGTCAATCAATTGACAGGAGACACTGACTTTGCCAGCCCTCAATCACTGGTGGCCTTTGCATTAGGGTTAACCCTGTTTGTGATAACCCTGTTTCTTAACGTTATTGCCTTAATGATTGTACGTAAATACCGTGAACAATATGAGTAATGCCATGGACAGTATCATGCAAAATTTAACGACCGCTTCGGCTGATAACTCGGTACAGCGAGAGCAGACCAAACAACGGATTGCTCAATCGCTTAAGAAGCGCCATGCCAGTGAGCGCCGCTTTAAGATGTTTGGAATGGGTGCCGTAGGGCTAGCACTCAGTTTCGTATTGATCTTATTTGTCTCTATTCTTTCCAAAGGCGTTCCCGCTTTCTGGCAAGCGACCGTCAGCTTAGAAGTTTATTTTGACCCTGATGTCATCAAAATTGACCCCAAACCCATTCAGAAAAATGGCGAATCACCTGCCGAATTTCAGCAGCGCATGCTCGCTTGGCAAACGAGCCTTGGTATGGTTAATTTCAATCGCATCATTGTTAATAGCTTAGCCACTGAATTACCGGAAGCATCCCGCTATCCGCGTGATGCTCTGCGTTTAATCACCAGCGGTGAACGTTTTGCACTACGTGATAGGGTTGCCAATGATCCAACGCTTATCGGTCAAACAGTGCGCCTTAATCTCTTAGCAGATGCGAATGTTGATGTCTGGCTCAAAGGTAATATCGATCGAGACCTCCCTGATTCCCGTCAACAGCTCAGCTCACGAACGCGAGCTTGGGCCGATAAACTGGCTGAGCGTGGTGTGATTGAAAATAAATTCAGCACAGCCCTCTTTATGAATGTGGACTCACGCAGTTCTCTGGCTTCTGCGGGCCTTGCGGGTGCCTTTATGGGTTCTGTCTTTATGATGTTGATTGTGATGCTGTTAGCCGTACCGATTGGCGTAGCGTCCGCCATTTACCTAGAAGAATTTGCGCCAAAAAACAAACTGACCGATCTCATTGAAGTCAACATCAATAACTTGGCGGCGGTTCCATCCATTGTGTTTGGTTTACTAGGCGCTTCCGTGTTTATTTTGTGGTTTAAACTGCCGTTATCTGCTCCTTTTGTTGGAGGTTTGGTGTTAACACTGATGACCTTACCAACGGTAATTATTGCCACACGTTCAACACTTAAAGCGATTCCCCCCTCGATTCGTCAAGCCGCCTTGGGTATTGGCGCATCAAAAACGCAGGCTGTATTCCACCACGTATTACCTCTCGCCCTGCCCGGTATATTAACCGGCTCAATTTTAGGTATTGCCCAAGCATTAGGCGAAACAGCACCACTGCTCCTCATCGGTATGAACTCCTTTGTTGCCAGCATTCCCGGTACACCGATGGAGCAATCTACCGCATTGCCAGTACAAATTTTCCTTTGGCAAGGCAATGAATTACGTAACTTTTTCGAAGCAAGAACCTCTGCCGCAATCATTGTATTGCTGGCTCTAATGATCAGTTTAAACGCGTTGGCTATTTGGTTACGTCGACGCTTTGAGACACGATGGTAATCAATATGATAAGTGAAGCAGTAATGAAAAATCAGTCAATGATCAACCCACAAATGGTCCGCCAGAACCCCAAAGCCAGTGTGGTAAAAAATACCAAGATGGCGGCTCGTGATGTCAAAGTGTTTTATGGCGAAACCGAAGCGCTACACGGCATCAATATGGATATCGTTGAAAACGAAGTCGTCGCCTTTATCGGCCCTTCAGGCTGTGGTAAATCCACCTTTTTACGCTGCCTGAATCGAATGAATGACACCATTGATACCGCTCGTGTAGTGGGTTCTGTCACACTGGATGGGCAAGATATTTATCACCCAAGTTTAGATGTCGTTCAGCTACGCGCTCAAGTGGGGATGGTGTTTCAAAAGCCGAATCCTTTTCCTAAATCGATTTACGAAAACATTGCCTACGGACCACGTTTACATGGCTTAGTTGATAACAAAAATGATTTGGATGAAATTGTTGAAAACAGCCTACGTCGCGCTGGATTATGGAATGAAGTTAAAGACAGGTTATCAGCACCAGGCACAGGCTTATCAGGAGGACAACAACAGCGTTTATGTATCGCCCGCGCCATTGCTGTCAATCCAGAAGTGATTCTAATGGATGAGCCTTGCTCCGCATTAGACCCGATTGCGACTTCCATCATTGAAGACTTAATTGATGAACTCAAAGGCAGCTATACCATTGCAATGGTGACACACAATATGCAACAAGCTGCTCGAGTTTCAGATAAAACCGCCTTTTTTCATATGGGTAACCTTGTGGAACTCAATGATACCCGCGAGCTTTTCACGAACCCAAGTGATAGTCGCACAGAAGATTACATTACCGGCCGCTTCGGTTAATTGACGATTTTTTAGGAGAAGTTTATGCCAACTCATCGTATCGATGGGCACACCTCACACAGCTACAATAGTGAACTGCGTTCTATTGTTGATGGGGTTGTTAATATGGGCGATTTGGTGATTACACAAGTTCGCCATGCCTTGAATGCATTCATGACAGGTGATGTCGCCCTTGCGAAACAAGTCATTGAAAACGATCATAATATCAACTTACTTGAACTGGCAATTGATCAACAATGTATTGATATTTTGGTCAAGCGTCAGCCCGCTGCTCGTGATTTACGTGCTGTATTCTCAATTATGAAAGCGATCATGGATCTTGAGCGTATCGGTGATCAATCCAAACGAATCGCTCATGCCGTCTTGCGTCTAAAAGAGCACCATCCCGGTAAAAAGAATTACTTTGATGGAATTGAACTGCAAGAAGATGCATTTGAACAGATCAATGCACACGTCATTAATATGCTACAAAAATCCATGGATGCCTTTCACAATATGAATGCAGAAGAGGCGCTGCAAGCGGCGATGCTGGATAACCACATCGACAACAGCTATGGAGAAATTTTGCGGCAAAATGATAAAGATATGTTGGTTCAAGGAACGCATTACCAAACGATCTTGGAAATCACTTGGATTGGCCGCGCAGTCGAGCGGATCGGCGATCACGCCCGTAATGTCTGCGAGTACACCATTTATTTTGTTAAAGGGCTGGATGTTCGACATAAGAAAGATCAAGAAATTGCGGAGTTATTAGCGAAAAAATCTTAATCGACTCTTCTGAGCCCCCTGCCGTCAAGTGACCCAATACTGTCATTTCTGTACAAGCAGACTAAAGCAATATATGGATCCCCGCCTATGCGCAATGCTGATCGTTTAAGGAAAATGAATAACTTGAACGATCCTTAAATTCAAGCAAACTACTGGCTCGCCTGAAAGGAGCCCGTATGTTTGCTGCTGAATTAGAAGACTTTTCTTCAAGCTATCCACTGCAGAGCGATTACTTACATGTCTTGAATGCTCACCTGCCTATTGAGTGGGTAAACAACGCATTGAGTATGACATCCCATGCGACGGTCCGACGTCGAAAAATTCAGCCACAAGATGTTCTCAGACTCGTGATTGGCATGTCTTTGCTGAGACAGGAATCTATCCATACTGTTGCTGAACCATTAGCCTTAAATTCCAAGCAATTAAACAACGCTTTGCTATCAGCTAAAAGCTCTCTCACCGAAGCTCGTAAACGGTTGGGTGTTGAGCCTGTACAGTGGTTATTCCATCAAAGTGCCAGTCATTGGAGCGGACAGCATCAACGATAATTCAGTGCTACTTATGGACAAACTCTATCACGGAGCAGAGCTACTTCGTCACGTTGAAAATCAAGGTAATAATCGCCATTGGGTGACACCATTAAAGAAAGATATTAACTATGAAATAGTGCATGAATACAGTGATAACGACTGGCTTGTGAAGCGAAAGCTGAGTTCCCATGCGCGAAAACAGTCACCGTCGTTACCGAAAGAATGGTACTTTCGAGTCATTCGTTATCAGTTTGATGGTTTCCCTGAACGTTTCCTTGCAACATCATTGCCGAAAAACAAGGTAACGTTAAGCAAACACTCGTAAACGGTGCCCATCTGGGTCTAATGCGACAAAATTGATACCATATACAGACTCTTCGCGCTCTTGAGCAAAATTTACTCCTAGCGCCTGCCACTTTTCAAATAAAGTATCTAACTCAGTTCTGTTAATTGCAGGGATAGAAAGCTCAGTCCCGCCACCTCGAACTGAACTACTTGGTGTAAGTGCATCCGTTTGTTTTAGCGTGATTTTTACATTTTCAGCAAACTCGACTACCACAAAAGTTGGCGACAAAAGCTTAGGTTCACACTCAAATACTTTCTTATAAAAGGCCATGCTGAGTTGAACACTTTCAACATAAAGAACAATAGAATCAATAGCTAACATAGTTGTCAATCTTCATTTCCGAAAGGGATAAATTAACTATAACCGTAGGTACTGACAGTTTTTGTCAGTAGTGAAAGTACTTATGTCCGATCCCCTCCAGAGCTTCCCATTCAGTGAGTAAAACATGACGAGAACGCTCATATTTAGACTCAAGTTGAAAAAATGATTGAATCCTATCAAGACGGAAATTACGGTAATCGTTTCGTGTTTCGCACCATGCAACCAAGATATTGTGTTGCTCAAACATCCCTATAAGTATTGGCCATACCACCCTTTTACTGATAACACCTTTGGCATCTTCGTAAAGAATTTCTGCTTTATTCTCTTTTTTTATCGTTGCTTTTAGCTCAGCTAGTTTAACCATCACCTCTGGTGCTTTAAGAATTGAAGCAACTCTGATGACGCTCTCGGTATGCTTAGCTTCATGTTCAGAAGGTAACACTGCTGATATCTTAGCAAGTGCGTCAATAGCGGCCTCACTAAACTCTCCGTTTGCTTGCTTTGCCACCCACTCAGCTCCTAACCTGAGGGCTTCAAGCTCCTCTAAGCTAAACATCATTGGGGGTAAATCGAAGCTCGGTTTTAAAATGTAGCCAAGCCCAGCTTCTCCCTCAACCTCTGCGCCTTGTGATTGCAACGTTGCTATATCACGATAGATTGTTCTTACGCTAACATCTAGTTTACTTGCTAATTGCTCAGCTGAGACTGGATATCTATAGCGTCGAAGAAGTTGGAGTAAATCTAGGAGGCGTTGACTTCTGGACATAGCAAGAACCCATAAAATAAAAAACAGGCATTAGATATAATGCACTAAAAGTGAATCAACTGATCGCTCAATAAAAATATGTGTGAACGACCTAATGATTAAATTGAATTAAATAGTTCACTTCCTTGGCTCTCGAAACATGGAATGGGGAAAAGTTATTTAGAAAATAACTATCGGAGGATTAGATTACTTTTGATAATTACCTGATTGTATACTGCCTCATCCAGCCATGATACAGATACATCCCCACCACTTTTATTTCTCTATTGTGCCTTTTCATCACTACAGCATTCATCTTGTAGATAGCCGATAACGGTTTGTAGGTTTTGGTATTCGGCGACACAGTAGAGCGTGCGCCCTTCTCGACGCTGTGTAATTAACCCAGCTGAAATAAGCGCAGAAATATGGTGAGAGAGGGTTGAATTGGGAATGGCTAGTCGCTCTTGAATTTGCCCGACCGCAACGCCTTGGTAACCAGCTTTTACCACCGTTTTATAGATAACTAAACGAGTTGGGTGCCCCAACTCTTTTAATGCTTTGGCAATGGTTTCAATATCCATTCAATACTCCTGATATATAACGCCTTGATACTATGGCAAGCCAAAATGAACCGCAATCATTCCCCTCGCATGATTCCTAAAAATCGTTACATTTCGATGTTTTTAGAAATAATTATTGTCAACCTTCATCATAAATACTATATTTCCAAAAATACAGAAATATATTGGAGTCACCCATGTATCCAGATATAACAACCATGCTGAACCATGCCGCAGAGATGTTTCTATTCCTTGCTATTGAACTTACTCTTCTTTTTTTAGTCATTAGTTATGCTGTTGGGGCTTTGCAGCTTTTTCTCACCCCTGAAAAAGTTCAGTCAATCCTCTCCTCTCGTAAGGGAAAAGGTTATATCATCGCGGCGTTGCTGGGAGCCATAACACCTTTTTGTTCCTGTTCAACCATCCCTTTTTTAAAAGGTTTACTCCGAGCCAAAGCAGGCTTTGGACCGATGATGGTTTTCCTTTTCGCCAGTCCGTTACTTAACCCAATCATCATTGGTTTATTTGTCATCACTTTTGGTTGGAAAGTGGCTCTGTTTTATTTTTCTGTCGCGCTGATTGTTTCGGTTGCAGCCGGCTTTTTACTGGAAATATTGGGATTTCAACGCTACGTTAAGCCTGAAGCTTATAGCGTTAAAAATGCGACCAGTACTTGCTGCACACAAAAAAATGCCCCTAAAATAGAGAAAAAAGATGCCCCAGCCTCTTGTGTTTTGCAAACTCCTGGAATGGCTCCAATAAAGGCAGCCAGCCTGCGACTCGGCGCTATCTGCTCGCCAATATCACCAGCTAAACCTACTTCTTGCTGTTCAACCTCTAATTCATCCAAAGATGGCGTTGTTCCTACCTTAGCAACTCAACCACCCAGTATTTGGTGGGCATTGTGGCTAACAACATGGAGAGACTTTAAGCAAGTGCTGCCTTATTTAATGGTTGGGATCAGCCTTGGGGCTTTTATCTACGGCTTTATCCCTACTGAATTTATTGTGCGTTATGCGGGCGTTGATCAATGGTATGCCATTCCTATCGCGGCCATAATTGGCATCCCTCTTTATTTAAGGGCAGAAGCCATCATCCCTTTAAGTGCCGCTTTAGTCCAAAAAGGAATGGCGATGGGCTCTGTTATGGCGTTAATCATTGGCAGCGCTGGGGCGAGTCTAACGGAGGTTATTTTACTTAAAGCCATATTTAAGACGCCAATGATTGTCGCTTTTCTTAGTGTAATTTTGAGCATGGCGATGTCAGCTGGATTGCTCTATTTATGGATAGTGGGCTAATCGCTCTTAGTTACTGAGGCGAAGACTTCTCTCCGCCTCAGCTCTGGCTATTAATCATTCAACCAGCGAATAATGGTTTCTGGTTTAGGAATACCACCAGAATGAACAACCTTCTCATCCATCACCACCCCAGGTGTCGACATCACACCATAATTCATAATCGTTTCAAGATCGGTCACTTTTTCGACTTTAACCTCAACACCTTGTTCACCCGCTATTTTTTCAATTAACCGAGCGGTATTGACGCAATTCGCACAACCAGAACCTAGCACTTTAAATATTTTCATTTTTTCTCCTAAAACTGCCAAAATGGTAAATTAAATATCCACCCCATGATGGTGAATGCTGATAAAAGCAAAGCAAATAAGATCCCGAGCAAACGCCATTGCATCACTTGTTTAAGCATGACAAATTCCGGCACACTTGCCGCAACCGTACTCATACAAAAAGCCAATGTAGTACCGATGGGAAGGCCATTTTTCAGTAAACTCTCCATAATCGGGATGACTCCGGTCGCATTAGAATAAAGAGGAATGCCGACCAATACAGAGGCAGGCACTGACCACCACTGACCAGCCCCCAGATGGCTTTCAATCCAACCATCTGGCACAAAGCCATGTAAACCGGCTCCGACACCGACCCCAATAAAAACCCATTTCCAAACTCGGCCCACAATGTCTTGCATCTCTTGTTTGGCAAAATGATGACGCTGAGAAAAAGACAGCCCAGAAGGGGGGGATTGTGAGGTTATCTCACCTGCTATCGCTCCCTTTCCCATCTTTTTCTGCGCTTGTTTCATCGCTTTAGAAGCAAAAGGCTGTAACCAACGTTCAGCACCAATGGCATCTAAAAGCCCACCACTCAAGATACCAATCAACATACCAACCACGACATACAGCAAAGTAAATTTCCAGCCAAGTAAGCTAAATAGCAACAAAATGGCTATTTCGTTGATCAGCGGTGAAGTAATTAAAAATGCCATAGTAATGCCAAGCGGAATCCCCGCGGAGGTAAAACCGAGAAATACGGGGATGCTTGAACAAGAACAAAATGGGGTGATCGCTCCAAAAAAACTCCCCGTAAAGTAGCCATAGACACGTTTTTTCCCAGCTAAATATTGACGTACCTGCTCCACATTTAATGAAGCACGAAATAGGGCAATGACGTAAATCATCACGACCAATAACGCCATAATTTTTGTAGTATCTTCAATAAAAAAGTGCAGAGTATCTGCCAATTTGGTGGAGGGATCTAAAGCTAACATATCGTAAGTCAGCCACGTCGCCAGTTGAGTAAAAACTTCAAACATCATTATTCCTCATGCAGTCAGCGCCGATGGTTTGAAGCTCATCAGCGATTCGTTTTGCTATAAGACGGAAACGTAAGGAAAAAGACGCAAATTTTTTCTTAGAAAAAGAAGGGAATAAAAAATGGCACCTTATTTGTGAGCTTGATGGGGGTCAGGAGCATAACAAAGTAAGGTGCCATAAGGTTACTCATTGGACGACATTTGCCATTGGCATAGCTGAATCATCATGGTAATCGCCTTTTTTTCCCAACAATTTTGGCTCAGTGACACCCGCTGTTGGTAATACACTGCCATTGGGCTGGAGGTATTTTTTCTCGATTGAAGTAGAGGGCGGTTGCCTTGTTGTACTGATCTATTCATGATGAAATCCTCACTGGGCTTCGGATAGAGTTAGTATGCCCAATATGAGGAAAACAAAAACTGAATTAATTATTTATTTTTGTTCCTCATTTGGTATAAATAATCTCTATTTGAAAATATAAGTCAGGATAAAAACAAACAACCAATTGAAATTAAAAGAGTTTAATAATTATCTTTAACAGAGAAAAAAATACGTGATAACTTATAATAAAAATAGGGAACATTAATTAATTGAGGAATCCGATTTTGTCTATCCTGAATTTATACCGTTATTATACTCGCCTCTCTGGTCGTGAAGTTGGACAGCCCCACTCTACAACATTAGATGACATCGCAACCCAATTGTGTACCAGCCCTCGCTATGCCCGACAATTGCTGCGCCAGATGCAAGAGCATCACTGGCTTACTTGGCAACCGAAAGTGGGTCGAAGTCAGCGTTCAACACTCTGTTTAATTCAGTCCACTGATTCCCTAAAACAGCAACTCGCCAGTGATTACATTCTACGCAGCCAATATAGCAAAGCATTAACACTGCTCGAACATAATGAACAACTGTTTGCCCGTTTACTTCAACACACCTCAGGTGCTTCGATGCACCAAGGGCGATTACACGTCCAACTGACCTATCGCCGCTCTTTTCATTCACTGTTACCGCATCGCCCACAACGTAACAGTGAACGTTTTCTACTTCGTCAGGTATACGCTTGCTTAGTACGTTGCGATAAAGAAGGTCAGCTACAACCGGAGCTGGCTCATCACTGGCAGTATGATGCCAATCGCTACCAATGGCGTTTTTATCTACGTCCAGAACTGACATTTCATAATGGGCAATTGATTGATGCTCAAACCATTGTCGATCTGTTCCACCACCTAAAAAAATGGCCTGATTACCAAGAAGAACTCGCCCATCTTCAACATATTAGTGCGCCGCACTCAAGAGAGATATTGTTTGAATTTTCACAGCCAGATCAAGGTTTTGCTGGGTTAATCAGTGGGGTCCAGTATTCGATTCAGCCACCAGAACAACTTCGAAGTCAGACGACCCCACTGATCGGAAGTGGGCCGTTTAAGATTCATACACACACAGATAAACAGTTAATTTTTCATGCATTTGAACATTATTACGGCTGCCGATCACTGTGTGATCACGTCACAATTTGGTTATTCAACCAAGAGACAGAGCAAGAGGTTAGTTCGATTCCACATGCGGGACGAAGCTGTCAATATTATGTTTCTACCTCCTCATCTCACACCGAATCTGAGCAAATCAATCAATTTTCTCGACAAGAAGAAGGTGGGATATTTTTGCTGATAAACCAAAATGCGAAACTGCCATTAACAGAACCTCAGCGTCAATGGCTACTCCAGCTATTTGAACCTTGCCGCCTTTCACAACGGTTGCAGCAAAACAATCTTGATCCGGCTTACCATATTCTGCCCTTCTGGCCAAAGCTATCACGGCTACCCTGCCAGCCTTGCTCATTGCCCCAACATATCACGATAGCGGTTTACAACTATGCCACCTTGGTTGAATGCGCCCAATCCATGGAAAAAGAACTATTAAATTATGGGGTGACCGTTCAGATTGAACATTATGATTATCAAACCTTGGCTCATCATGCCTCACAAGGCACACTACAGGCCGACTTAGTACTGAGCAGTATCAATCTGGATGATAACCGTCATACCAGCGCTTATCAGTTTTTATACAGCAACCCACTGCTTCACTGCTGTGTGGGGCCACAAACCAGCCAATGGTTACGGGATGCGCTGATTCAATTACGTGCCAACACCCCTGTCTCAGATTATTTAACCGCTTTGGAGCCGTTTGCCTCTAGCCTGATTCACCATGGGCTGCTTCATCCATTGTTCCATGAACAACAAGTGCTGCGCTTTCATGATTTAATTAATAATGTGTCCTTGACCGCTTGGGGATGGCCTGACCTTAAACAGGTTTGGACCTGTAATTGAAGAGAAAAACGGGAAATAAACGGTACAAAACTGTAGCGCTAGTCTGGACGAGGAACAAAACAGCACGCTCGCTGCTGATCATCAAAACGAATTTGACATTGGGTTTTCAATGTTTGGCGCAACTTTTCTCGGGCACGCTGAATGCGAGATTTTGCCGCTGATAAACTCAGGCCATGCTGCTGGGCAAAAGCGTATTGGCTCATTCCGTTTAAATCACACGCTTCGATGATCATTTTATCTGCTGGTTCTAAACGTCGTAGAGCTTTGGGTAAACACTGTGCAAGGCTGTCCACCGTTGGCGCTAAATCATCCATCTCAACCGCCTTTTCAAGCCACTGCTCATCAAAGCTTAGCTTCTCGTTTGCTCGCCATTGATCGGCTAATAAATTGGCGGAGACTCGAAATAACCAAGCTCGTTGATGGGTGATATCACAAAAAGCATACTCTTGCTGTAGCGCCCGTAAAAAAGTATCTTGCAGTAAGTCAAACTCTAAATCGTGATCTTGGCACTGCTTAACTAGCCAACGAAAAAGTGTTGACTCTGACCGATGCCAAGTGTCCAGTAAGCATGGCACCGGTGTAGAATGAGTCGAGTTCATTATGCGTTATTTCATCCTATTTTAATCGTCACTCAATTTCCTATCACAGACCCCTCCACACTTCGCCTTTAACAAGGCTGAGATCCCAGTTTATACAGTTCAGCTTCAATCAAAGAGGGGTTTTGTATCAATGTAAGCTGTAATACTTGATCCATCCATTCAGGTAATTGTGGGTGTAATTGATAATAGACCCACTTACCGCATCGTTCATCCATCACTAAACCATGTTTTCTCAGCTCAGCTAAATGACGCGATACTTTGGGTTGGCTTAACTGAAGTGCATTCATTAAATCACACACACAAAGTCGCTCTTTTTTCTTTATTAATAACAGTGATTTAAGCCGCGTTTCTTCGGCTAAAGATTTATAAAAACTTAATGGTTCATGCATGATTTCAAATATGGAAAAACGAATATTAAGGCAAACCCTAAATCCATAGAATCAAAGAGTCAATCATTGAACCTTATTCATTCACCCTATCAGGAGAATGCTTCATTGACCTTTACACGATGAATGACTAAGATCCCTCACTCAAATACTCAGCAGGAGACCCAGTGGATGCCACTTACGCCGCCCTAGAGCGACCTTCACCTCTCACTTCACACCTTTTTATTTCATTTTTATAGAGAACAAACATGTTACAAAATATTAAGCGCGATTGGTTTTCCAATGTGCGAGGGGATGTTTTAGCCGGTCTTGTGGTTGCGTTAGCACTGATTCCTGAAGCAATCGCTTTTTCTATTATTGCCGGCGTTGACCCTAAAGTCGGTCTGTACGCTTCTTTTAGTATTGCCGTGATTATCGCCTTTGTCGGCGGCCGCCCTGGAATGATCTCTGCCGCAACGGGGGCCATGGCATTATTAATGGTCACCTTAGTCAAAGAACATGGCTTACAATATCTGCTAGCGGCCACCGTACTAACCGGCATTTTTCAAATTGCGGCAGGTTACTTAAAATTGGGTAATTTAATGCGCTTTGTTTCTCGCTCGGTCGTAACTGGGTTCGTCAATGCGCTGGCAATTTTAATTTTTATGGCCCAGCTGCCTGAACTGACCAATGTCACTTGGCATGTCTACGCAATGACGCTCGGCGGTCTTGCCATTATCTATCTTTTCCCCTATCTCCCCGTGATAGGGAAAATGCTGCCTTCACCACTGGTCTGCATTATTTCACTGACGATTATCGCCATCAGCTTTGGTATCGATATCCGGACAGTAGGTGATATGGGCGAATTACCCGATACACTCCCCGTCTTTTTATGGCCAGAAGTGCCGTTGAACCTTGAAACTCTGCTGATTATTTTGCCCTACTCGGCAGGGCTTGCCGTGGTTGGTTTACTGGAATCGATGATGACCGCCACCATTGTCGATGATCTAACCGATACCAGCAGTGACAAAAACCGTGAATGTAAAGGCCAAGGTGTAGCAAACATTGCTACAGGTTTTATCGGCGGCATGGCCGGCTGTGCGATGATTGGCCAATCGATCATTAACGTAAAATCTGGCGGACGAGGTCGTTTATCCACTTTCTGCGCTGGGTTATTTTTATTGATCATGGTGGTCTTTTTAAGCGACTGGTTAAAACTTATCCCCATGGCAGCGTTGGTGGCCGTGATGATCATGGTTTCCATCGGTACATTTGCTTGGGGTTCGATTAAAGATCTTAAATCTCACCCTATTTCGACCAATATTGTCATGATTACCACCGTGGTAGTGGTGGTCTTCACCCATAACTTAGCGATCGGGGTTGGTATTGGAGTATTACTCGCCTCACTGTTCTTTGCTAACAAAATTGGCCGTTTTATGGTGGTGAAAAGTGCTCTCTCTCAAAATGATGCCGAACGTATTTATCATATTGTTGGACAAGTCTTTTTTGCCTCGTCAGATCAATTTATTAAGTCATTCGACTTCAAAGAGGTGATTGAGCGTGTCACTATCGACCTCTCAGCCGCTCATTTCTGGGATATCACCGCGGTATCCTCATTAGATAAAGTGGTCATAAAATTTCGCCGTGAAGGCACCGAAGTTAACCTTGTGGGTATGAATGAAGCGACCGCCACCATTGTGGATAAATTTGGGGTACACGATAAGCCTGAAGAAGTTGAAAAACTCATGGGCGGACATTAAGGAGCAAGTCATGACAAATATTATTGCCTGTATCGATGGTTCTAGCTACTCACAGTCAGTTGCGGACTTGAGTATTTGGACTGCGCAAACTCTGTCTGCACCGTTAACGCTTTTACATGTGCTCGACAAATCAGAACGAGAAACTGAGCCAGAGCTTTCGGGGAATATTGGCCTAGGGAGCCGTGAGCATCTATTACAAGAGCTGATTGAGTTAGATGAAAAACGAGCCAAAGTGGCATTAAGACACGGAAAGGCACTACTCAATGAGTTAGAAACCAAAGCATTAGAGTCTGGTTTTTCTGATCTCAATAAATTACAAAAACATGGTGATTTACTAGAAACGCTCCTCGATATGGAGCAAAACATCCGCGTACTTGTGGTCGGTAAATCGGGCGAAATGAACCAAAGCAATACCAAAGCGGTGGGTTCACAATTAGAGAGTGTTGTTCGTACTATTAAAAGTCATATTCTCGTCGCTACTGGAGACTTTACCCCTCCCGATAGCTATCTATTAGCTTTTGATGGCAGTGAGATTAGCCAGAAACTGGTTGAAAAAGCGCTCAAAACCCCATTATTGAAGGGAATGACATGTCATTTAGTGATGGTGGAAGATGCCAATGACAAAGCGGTAGCTTTTGCAAAAGCGGCCCAAAAACTGCGAGAAAATGGCATTGCGGTGGTTGAGGCCAGCTTAACAGGAGAAGTCCACCGTGCGATTTTAGATTACCAAGAGAACAATGCGCTGGGTATGATTGTTATGGGGGCTTACGGACATTCCAAACTCCGCCAGTTTTTTGTCGGCAGCAACACCACAAAAATTATTGTTGAATCTAACGTTCCTTTATTACTGATTCGCTAACGATCGAACACTCTGTGAGTGTTCATCCAATCAAAAGCCCTACCATTAAGGTTAGGGCTTTTTTATCGATGTTAAAACTCGATTATTTAGCTTTTCTTGGTTCGCTCATTAAGCCTTTAATTAACGAAACTGCCGCCACTAACAATACGATAGTGAACGGAAAACCGGTGGTAACAGCCATCGCTTGCGCTGCCGCAAGCCCGCCGCCTAACATCAGAGAAATCGCCACTAATCCTTCAAACGTACACCAGAAAATACGCTGTGGTGTTGGTGCATCCACTTTACCGCCCGCCGCTATGGTATCTATCACCAAAGAGCCAGAATCTGACGAAGTCACAAAGAATACAACGACTAATATAATTCCAACGACTGAGGTAATGCTGGCTAACGGCATCACATCTAACATTGCAAACAGTTTGACGGGTAAGTCTGCGTTGAATACGGCTTGATAACCATCATTCACATACTGACTGATCGCAGTGCCACCAAATGCGGTCATCCAAAAAACGCAAACGGTCGACGGGATTAAAAGAACACAGACAATGAACTCACGCACGGTGCGCCCACGAGATACACGCGCAATAAACATACCGACAAAAGGTGACCAAGAAATCCACCATGCCCAGTAAAAGGCGGTCCAACCTTGTGAATAATTCACATCTTCCCGCGCAAATGGCATGGAAAGCTCAGGCAGTGTCGTAATGTACGCCAAAATATTGTCAAAAAAGCCCGTGAGAATGGCAACGGTCGGACCCGCGATGACAATAAACAGCAATAACAGCGCCGCAAGCCCCATATTAATTTCAGATAAGCGCTTAACCCCACTATCAAGGCCAGCCACCACTGAAATCAATGCAAACGCAGTAATCACAATAATCAATACCACTTGAGTGGTGTCCGTGAGCGGTACATCAAAGAGGAAATTTAGCCCTGTTGCCGCTTGAGAAGCCCCATAACCCAGTGATGTTGCAAGCCCAAAGACAGTGGCAACAACCGCCAAAATATCAATGATATGCCCCGTCCAGCCCCAAACTCGTTCACCAAACAAGGGGTAAAAGACCGAACGCATTGTCAATGGTAGCCCTTTGTTAAAGGAGAAAATTGCTAATCCTAAGGCCAGTAATGCATAAATAGCCCAAGGGTGCAGTGCCCAGTGATAAATGGTTGCCGCCATACCAAGGCGGCGAGCGGCTTCACTATCACCAACAGCTCCACCTAATGGTGCCCAGTCTGTCCGAACTCCATTTTCAAATATAGGACCAGACAACGCCGTACTAAAGTGTGACATTGGCTCAGACACACCAAAGAACACTAAGCCAATTCCCATCCCTGCAGCAAAAAGCATAGCCAGCCAGCCAGCATAGGAATAGTCAGGCACCGCATCTGTTCCCCCAATACGGACTCGGCCTAGTGGTGAAACCACTAACCCTAAACAGATTAATACAAAAATATTACCTGAGAATAAGAAAAACCAATCCAAATGCGAAGTTAACCAACCTCTCATATGAACAAACAAGGGTTCGACTTGCTCACGGAAAATCAAAGTAGCAAACACAAAGATAACGATTGCTAACCCTGATACCGCAAAGACTCGGTTATGGATATCTAACCCAAAAGGACCAACAGATAACACAACATTATCCTGTCCAACCGTGTAGTCAGTATCAATTGGGTTTACCTTGCCACTCGGGCGAGGAATCCCACCATTATCACTACTCACACGTCTCTCCTTCATGCAAAGTTGTCATCAAAATATAAACCATTATCTTAAAATAGGTGCTTTTAGCCACTTTGTCTGTTTTTCTAATAAAAATAACGTAGCTCACCTAAAATAGATAAAAAGGCGATTATTAATAACATCAAAGAGTTATAGATACAATTTTTATGTAGGAAACTACCTTCACAGCATTCAACCTAAATGAGCAACCGAGGAAGCTTGCCGAACCTGATGGTACAACCATCCACCAGAGAACATGCCTAATATAGCCAGAGTTAACCATATCCAATTTGCAGAAAAATGTTGGTCCAACAACCACCCAGCAGCGCTGTTTCCGATAAAAGCAAACAACCCGCCAATACAAGATTGTAGGCCATAGTAGCTGGCTAATTTTCTTGTGGGAGCGAAATTTGGTACATAAGCACCCAGCAATGGAAAAACCATCATCGAACCAAAGCTAAGTAATACGGCGCACAGGATAAAAGGCAGAGCTGGCCACGGTGGAAAGGAGAAACTGAGAAGTAAAAATGCACTGCCCATTAAGGTCATTCCCCACCCCATGCCTTTAGCCGTTCCAAAAGAGCGATCAATCCAACGGCTGACGGACATCTGTAAGGTCACCCCCATGAGCGAAGCGATCATAAAGACCCAGGTAATCACGGTAGGGTCATTCGTTTCCGCCCTCGCATGAGTCGGAATTGCCATATAAAGTTGATGGAATAACACTTGATAAATAGACGCTGCAATAACAAAGGCCATAAATGGTTTATTGCATAGCATCTGCCCCCACTCTCGCCAGAAAGCCTGACGAGTAATGGTTGAAGTCTCCGCTTGCAGAGGTAAAAAAAACCACTGCAATATTAATAAGACGGCAAATACACTCGCTGCCAAGACACCCACAAAAACAAAGCTGAAAGCCAGCAAGGCCAAACCGACCAATGGCCCCAATAACATTCCAGCTTCACTGGCTAGGTTTTGTAAGGCAAAGACTCGATTACGCTGGCGGCTTTCTGGATACTCGGCGGCAAGGTAGGCCTGACTACTGGGGGTAAATAATGCTCCCGCAAACCCGGTTGCAAAAGCGCCGATAATAATCCAACTCAATTCGCTACTAACCGCAAGCAGTAAAAAACCGACGATTCTGACGATACACCCCAACAAAATCATTGGCTTGTAACCAAAGTGATCCCCCAAGGTTCCACCGACTAAAAACAGCCCCTGTTGGCTTAGCACACGTAAACCAATCACAAGACCAATATAAGCACTGCTAAAACTTAAGCTTTGTAAATGATCAGCAAGGTATGGCATCAACATGTAGAAACCGAGATTAAAGCTTAAGCTATTCGCGACCAACACTTTTCCGGCCGGTGAAAGATTTTTCCAATCTCTAAAGGTAGAAGTTAATGACTGATGCATGGCTTACCGAATTCCATTACTTCATCCATCCGCTCTTGCCAACATGGCACTATTGATTTGAAATGATCCAACATGATCCTCACTGCCTGAGCCTTTTTTACCTCATTGTGTTGAATACCCCTGTTCATTGCACTCTGACCTCTGCCGAACGTCGAGTTCGAATAAACGGGATCCCCTGTTCATCAAGCAGTACATCTGCATCAACTTGGTATAATTCATGTATCAATTCTGAGGTCAGTAGGTCTTGCGGCTTACCTTGAGCCAATAACTGCCCTTGCTTCATCACCAATAAGTTGTCGGCATATTGAGCCGCAAGGTTGAGATCATGCAACACCATGATGGTCGTGTATTGATGTTGTCGAGTTTGGTTGACCAAATGCTCAAGCAAAACATGTTGATGGTGTAAATCAAGCGCACTGACAGGTTCATCAAGCATTAAGATGGAAGGGCGACGCATCAGCGCTTGAGCAAATAAGATCATCTGACATTGTCCACCACTCAGTGTTCTGACATCTCGATGGGCCAGATGGCTCAAACCCAAGCTAGACAGAATGGACAAACCATCACTCAGCATCTGATCATCAATACGCATACTCAAAGCATCCAAACGCCCAAGTAAGATCACTTCAATAACAGATAAATTCACATCAAGATGAATATCTTGTGGCATATAACCAAATTGGTTACGCCACTGCGCAAGGTGATGTTTATTCAGCACCTGCTGGTTAAACCGAATCTCCCCCTCTTGCATGCGTATATCACCAAACAAGGTTTTAAGTAAGGTACTTTTTCCTGTGCCATTGGGCCCTAAAATCGCGGTCACTTGGCCCGGTTTTAATGAAAAATTCACCGCATCCGCTAGGACAAGTTCGCCAAAACGAACATGAAGGTTGTTTACATGCAACATAATTAACGCGCTCTCCCAATGATTAACCAAAAGAAAAAGGGGACCCCAACAATGGCGGTGACAATCCCTATCGGGAAAAGAGCACCAGGGACAATCACTTTTGATAGCACAGAAGCAGTGGATAATAGAAATGCGCCAATTAAAAAGGATAATGGAAGAAAGAAGCGTTGATCTTCCCCCACAAGAATTTTGGCAATATTGGGGGCGACAATGCCAATAAACCCAATAATTCCAACAAAGCTGGTGACCGTGGCAGTCATGACAGCGACGATCAATAATGTTTTCAGCCTTAGCCGGACAATGTTAACACCAAGGCTCTTGGCTCGTTCTTCCCCTAAACGTAGAGCGGTTAACTTCCAGGCATCTTTAAGCAATAACAATACACTCAGGCTTACCACTAACGCGGTAATAACAAGATTATTCCACGTTGCTTTCGATAAGCTGCCAAACAACCAAAACAAAATTTGCTGGCTCAACTCAGGAGAAGAAATGAACTGTACCAATGAGAGTAGAGACTGAAATAAAAATAGCAAAGCAATTCCCGCTAGGATCAACTGCCCTGAGCCGATATGGCGCACAGAAGCCAACGCAAACAGGAAGCAAGCCGCAAGCATGCAACAAACAAAAGCACCGAGGGGCACCGCAAAATGGCTGTCGATCCCCAACGAGCCAAGATACAACACTAATGCCGCTCCAAACCCCGCTGCGGCGGCCATTCCCAACGTATAAGGGCTCGCCATTGAGTTATTGAGTAAGGTTTGCATTTCGGCACCACCCACACCAAGAGAGCCACCCACAAAAATGGCCATTAGTGCGATAGGTAAACGTAAGTTTTTCACGATCACTTGCGTTGAGGCATCGACCTGAAAAGGGAGGCCCATCCATTCAAGCAAAGCATGTAGTACCGAAGTCACATCGATCATCGAAGGCCCGGTCATAATATCAAGGATAAAGGAGAAGGCGAGCAACAAACCAAAACCGAGCAGCATCCAACTACGGCGACGCTCACTTTTACGTTGCATCACCACCGCTTCTTGTAGTACATCAGACATCATTTTTTATTAACCTATAAAACAACACATATCCGTGTTGGTTCAACCTCATCCAAAACCAATATTCATTCACCGTGATTCACGAATCGATGTAGCAAAAATACTGGGTAGCTTGATAGGGAGAGCGTTGACGTGAAAATTTAACGCTATTTGTTCTTAACTCACACCATATGTAGCCTAAGCCGTGGATGATAACATCCAACAAATAATAATTACTACGATTTGCTTGTGCTAAATAATAACTATTTGCATAACCATTTATTCTGTTCTTATAATCCCCCCCCTCTAAAACCTAAAAACTAACCAGCTCCATAATACTAACCCAACTGCACATAAAGGCTTTACTGTATGTACACAAAGATCCTCTTTTTGGCTTCACTGGCTTTTAGCTCAGTGGCTTTCCCTGCGGTCACTACCGTTACCGATGTATTAGATCGACACGTGACATTTGATGCTCCCGCACAACGTGTCATTGTTGGGTTCTACCCTGAAGACTATATGGCGATTGGCACAGAATCGGCTTATGACCATGTGGTTGGTATGTCGAAGTACATTTGGCAAGCCCGTCCGGCCAACTGGGACATGTATGTGCAACATCGTCCAACACTAGATGACATTCCTGAAATTGGCCGAGTAGATACCAACTCATTTTCAATCGAAAAAGTCATTAGTCTTAACCCAGACCTTATCATGCTTGCTGACTGGCAATATAAAGCTCTAAGTACTGAAGTCGCTCGCCTCGAAGCGATGGGAATCCCCATTGTTGTCGTTGACTACAACGCACAAACGGTAGAACGGCATGTGAAAAGCACTCAACTCATTGGCATTATTACAGGCCAAGAAAAACGTGCCGCCGCCATTGCCAGTGAGTATCAACAAAATATCGCAATGATTACTCAACGCTTAAACGCAGCCAACAAGCCCAAACCTAAAATCTATACCGAATATGGCGCAACGGGTGTTAATGAAGTGGGGTATACCTTTGGTAAAAATATGTGGGGAGCAATCTCAACCATGGCTGGTGGCGATAATATCTCAGCCCCTTATGTCGAATGGTGGGGAAAATTAAACCCAGAACAAATTCTTGCTAGCAACCCAGATTTCATTGTTATTACAGGGTATGAATCAGGCAGTACCGATAGTGCAATGCTCATTGGACAAGGTGTATCAGAAGAAACTGCAAAGCAACAATTAGCCGGATTTAAACAACGCCTCGGTTGGTCTTCCATTAACGCAGTTAAACACAATCGGATGTATGCTGCCTATCATGGTGCATGCCGAACCATTATGGATGGCGCAATGATTCAATTTTATGCCAAAGCGCTCTACCCTGATTTATTTACTGACCTCGATCCCAATCAAGCCTACATGAATTTTTATAAACAATACTTACCCGTAGTACCTCAAGGTACCTTTATGACTCAACTTCCTTAGTCACTTCCTCCGAGCCTAACTACCCATTTAGGCTCATTTTTTATCTACTCATCATTCATTTCAATAAATTACTTTTGTTCACAAAGCATTTGTATTTATCTTCTTTTTCATTTAGCCTTTTAGCCATCTAAACATCTGGACTTTTATAATTATAATGAGGGATGACTATGTCAAATAAAACTGTACGAATTTTGGATGGGGGAATGGGCCGTGAATTGGAGCGCCGAAAAGCGCCTTTTCAGCAACCAGAGTGGTCAGCGCTTGCTCTGATGGAAGCGCCAGACATTGTGGCAGAAGTGCACCAAGCCTTTATAAATAGCGGCGCTCAACTTATAACCAGCAATAGCTATGCTCTTGTTCCTTTCCATATTGGAGAAGAACGTTTTGCCTCGGAAGGGCTATCTTTGGCTGATCTCGCAGGGAAAGTGGCACGCCAAGCGGTCGTAAGCTCTCATCATCCTGAAACCTTGGTTGCGGGATCGCTTCCACCACTGTTTGGGTCCTACCGCGCCGATCTCTACCGGCCTGAACAAGCGGAAAGTATTGCCACACCACTCATTCAAGGCTTAATGCCTTATGTGGATCTCTGGCTGGCTGAAACACAAAGTTTGATTGAAGAAGCATTAGAACTGCACCGATTAGTCAAAGCATTAGACCAAAATAACAAACCATTTTGGGTTTCGTTTACTCTTGAAGACTGTGAAGCCACTACCATCCCTACCCTACGTTCCGGTCAATCTGTTGAGCACGCAGTAAAACAGATGGCAAGCAGCGGTGTTTCAGCAATTTTATTTAATTGCTGCCAACCAGAAGTGATTGAACAAGCCCTCCATGTGGCAAAACAAACGCTGATTCAACTCGAACATACCCATATTGAACTCGGCGCTTATGCTAATGCTTTCCCCCCTCAGCCTAAAACAGCAACCGCAAATGATGGATTAGATGCGCTACGTGATGACCTAACCCCTCCCAGTTACTTAGATTGGGCTAAACGCTGGCAACAACAAGGAGCCTCTCTGATTGGTGGATGCTGCGGTATTGGCCCTGAACATATTGCACACTTAAACCAACATTTTTCATCAAGTGAGGCTGAGTAATGCAAGGAAATCAAAAACTGGGTTTAACCATGCTAACAGCATTGGTTTTCAGCTCTATGGTGGGTGCTGGTGTTTTCAGCTTGCCACAAAATATGGCCGAAGTAGCCGGTGTCAATGCCATTATTACTGCATGGTCGATTACAGGCGTCGGCATTATGTTACTCGCTGGATGTTTTTTGTATCTATCGCGCTTAAAGCCGAATCTCGATGGCGGAATTTATACCTATGCACGTGAAGGGTTTGGCGACATCGCTGGCTTTGTGTCTGCTTGGGGTTATTGGCTCTGTGCCACCATTGGCGTCGTGGGCTACTTAGTGGTGGCTTTTGCTGGTTTAGGAGCCTTATTAGATACCCCAGAACGAGTTATTTTTGGCAATGGTAATACTCTCTGGTCCTTTATTGGGGCATCCCTTGTCCTATGGGCCGTGCATTATCTTGTCTTGCGAGGAATCACACAGGCGGCATTAATCAATTTATTAGCCACCATCGCAAAAGCCCTTCCTCTCTTAGCTTTTATTCTTGCTGCTTATTGGGCATTTGAACCTGAAACGTTTCATTATGATAGAGCTGGAGAAAGCTTAAATACCCCTTTTATTGATCAGGTAAAAAATACCATGTTGATTACTTTATGGGTGTTTACCGGAATTGAAGGAGCCATCGTTTTATCACTACGAGCACGCAGGCGCAATGATATTGGCAAAGCCACGTGTTTCGGCGTATTGCTTGCGCTGATTCTTTATATAGCCGTCACATTATTAGCCCTTGGTGTAATGAGTCGATCAGACGTAGCCGAACTCAGCAACCCATCCATGGCTGGAATCATGGCACACTTAGGCGGTGAATCCGGACGATTACTAATCAGTCTAGGCCTAATAGTCTCTGTACTCGCTTCTTATTTAAGTTGGATACTGTATGCAGCAGAAGTGCCATTTATCGCCTCACAACATGGTGCTTTCCCAACGAGTTTTTCCCGTACCAATAAGCAGGGAACCGCAACCAATGCACTGATGCTGACCAGTTGTACCATTCAATTTTGCTTATTGATGATTCTATTTACAGGAGAAAGTTACAATGCACTGGTTTTACTATCAACATCCATGATTCTTGTCCCTTATTTTCTTGTTGGTGCTTATCTGGTGAAGGTCGCATTTAACCAGCGACTAAGTTGGAAAATAATGCTGACGGGGATTGGGGCCAGTATCTACGGATTGTGGCTTATTTACGCCGCAGGATTGGATACATTATTACTTTCAAGCATACTTTACCTACCTGGTCTCCTCCTATTCTTCTATACTCGACGAAAAACTCGCTTAGCGTTTAGTCAATCATGAACCCCAAATCCGATGCTTAAGGATTTTTTAATTTTAGATAAGAAAAAAACGTCCTAATACGTCTTTTTTCTTATCTTTGAAGTATCTTTAGATACTCTAAAGCTCGCTTTTGGGATAATTCAAACGGAGACTCTTGTTCACACATCCGTTTGATAAATAGTAACTTACCTAGCAGAGCAAACCCAGTTTTGGGGCGAAAGAAAAAACCACCTGATGTACCTACGGCTACTTTAGAAAAACTAAAGTGATCGTCAATAACTGCAGGCAATCTTATTCCGTTAAGATTGTGCTTAACATCGTATACAATATTACTTAACTCACTCGCCATTAATGGAGAAATAACGCTCATTGATTGATCTTCCTTAGGTTCTATTTTTCAACACGTGGGTATCAGTGCTTTCATCATATTCGTATGTAGTTATCTTCTCGTTTTGCCAATCACAGATTGAATGAACAGGCGTACGTCTCGTGGTCTTTGGAGAAATATCAACTTCATGAATGCGATTGATATTTGATAACTCACAGTCAATATTCCTGAGCATCCATCTCAGTGATTCTGCACCTTCAGTGGGTGCCCAAACGCCCCAGACTTTCTTTTGATCACCCTTCCAATTGAGATAAATTTTTTGATGGACGTTTAAGCTCCCACCAAATATATCTCCGGGAGCTCGTGACCGAATAGTAACGCCAGGAAAGAAGAACTCACCTAGTTCATTGGTTAGGACTTCATCTTTTAGCGTTTTTCCATTTTTATATGGTTCATAATAAAGTTCTCGATAAACCGTTAGCTCGGCTTGAGGTTCGCCATTAAGCTTGATGACACCACGAACCTCTGGTGACATTTCCACATCATACTTTTTAAAAGGCCAAATCATTGCACTTGCTCCTATCGAAAATAGAGCTAAGACCAATATAAGCGAGTGTTTTTTAGCCATAGCCTTCTCTATCCATTAACTATTTTGGGGGATGATATGGAAAAAGATGAATAAGTAGAAGACGTTCATAAAGTGAAGATGATTTTTGGAAAGAAACTCAAGGTAATATGTAATCGAGATATTTATTTTTATTGCTTAAACGCTTGAATTATAGTTGTGGCTTTATCTGCTTCAAAAACCACTGCCTAAATAGAAATAGATAAGTTTTGATTATTCATGACATTTAGCGGGACGTTAAGGAATAGTAATTTATTGATTTCGCTAATATTTAGATAAGAAAAAAGACGTCCTGAGACGTCTTTTTTCTTGAATGTGGCGGAGTGAGACGTCAGGGTTAATAACTTAATCAATTGATTTTAATATAGATTAATAAAAAGATTATCAATAAGTATTACTATAGGTATTACTTTTGGAAAATCATCAAAATTGACATTAGATCACACCAAATTAAGCAAACAAATCGCTTTCCAAGATTATTCTTTCGTCGTTTCTATGGCTACTTTATCAAAGAAGCAACTTTTTCATCTACCGATCCATGGCGGATAAAATCGCTAAATGGCATTTTATAATTAGAAGCGTAACTATCAAGAACGCAATGACCCCAATTCTTATGAAGTTTACTTCGGTAGGCAGTACACCACACGAGCTGGATAAACCATTTAATGAATTAGCTTATATACCCACCAACTATTAGGGCTCATTTCTCGTTTATTGTCATCCCTAAATCACCACCACAGATGGCTTAATCACCTTTTCTGTTTTGGTGTTCACATAGCCTGTCAATAATACCTTAGTGATTGAACCACTAGAGTTCGAACTGGTATTGTGCTTGATATGTAAGTGCGTATCAAAATTATCTCCCTGCTTAACTGCTTGCAAAGCAAACATTGGATAAGCAAGAATAAAACGGTTAAACAACAACTCAAATAATGCACTAATCTTTTCAATATCAGGATTAATGCCGTTAACCACTTCATTTTTCGCATAATCCCATAAGTTAGAAATATTTTTTTCTTGAATACCGCAAGCAACCAGTCCTTGAACACTGGTATCTTTAAAAATGCCACTTAAAGATGTGCGAGTTTGCTCAGACAGATCCTGATATAGGCTTGATAGCCTTAAATCATCAGCAAAATGCGTTTGATAAAAAGCCAATTTTTTCTCTCGCTCTTGGCTTTCTTGCTGTAACTGCTTAACCGTTGCTTGATGTTCATCGTGTATGTTACCCAACTCAGTGAGTTGAATATCTTTATCTTGTAGTTGTTTTCGTAACTGATTGATCGTTTCTAGAAGATTCGAGTCAGACGCTCGGCTTAACCCCAATAAGTGCTTTATTTTTTCAATGAGTTGATTCAATTGTTGATTCTCACTCTTCAGTTGCTGAACTTGCTCATCATGAGCCTTAAGCTCTGCTTGCATCTCTTCAAAGGACTGATAGATTTGGTTTTTATCTGACTCATTGTCGAGATGATCGTCCATTGATTTATCCTGATATTGCTCAGGTAGCGAATTGATGGTCAACCATAACTGGTTGCGTACTTCTTCGTCTTTCAGTGCTGTGAGTAGTTGTTCTTTAAAATCCATCTTGATTACCTAGCCCGATAATTTCTGGTTTTTTTGCGGTAGAAAGCTTGCAAACTCGAATTCGGTAGCGGCTCATCGACCAAAACCTCTTTATTAGGCACTTCAGCTTTCACCAGCATTCTTGAATCACTGGGCAGCACTTCAACAGTTGGATAACCATGTACTCTAGCCGCCGGAAAACTCAGCTCTTCAATTAGCCATGCCAAAGTTTGCGCATCATGTTCAAATTGCTCGGCTATTTTAATGTGCGGGTCTGGGGCAAACTCTGGATCATCAGCAATTAATATCAAGGCTAATTTTTCATCCTGAGTGTACTCAATTTTTTGCTCAAACTTCTGCCAGAAATCGTTCACATCAAGCTTAAGCTCTCCGGCAAACAAAATTGGTTCGAGTTGGTTATTAATCACGCGATGTGCTTGGACACGAGCATTGTTTAATACAATGATAAAATCTGTCATTTATGGCCTTAACCCCATTACTTTATCTTCTATCTGTTCAATACTTAACTCAGGCTCTAGCCGTTGATAAGCATCAACTAAGGCTCTGCTGTGTTTTTGGCTCTGCTCAATACTTAGTTCATCATTAAGGTACAAGCTATACTCGCTGGTGTTAAGATTTTTTTCTTTATAAGCTTTGATTGTCGCAATAATCTCTTCCGTTTCCAGATGTTGCGTGGCGACCATTGCCATAAATTTAGGACAAACCACAGTATCTAATTTTTCATTAATCCCTTGCAAAGTAATTGCCGAACCTATCGCTGAACGCGCCAGTAGTTCTTTCTCATCTAAGCGACTAAATTTTTCTCTATCAATAGTGACATCATTTCTCAAGTGAGCAATATAAGCATTGATTGAGTCGAAATCTTTCGGTGTTTTCTCGCTCATCATGGCTTTTTCACCCAACTCTTCTAAATTATCGTCTGGCTTAATAATACCTAAGCTGATCCCTACACCTTTAATCGCCTCGCCCACTCTCGCTGCAAGAGTAAGCCCCATTTCAGCTATGGTTGTCGCCACCTTAGTTACAGCACTACCCAATATTGATACCGCAGAGCTAACCACACTACATGCACCTCTGACGACGCTGCTTAACGCCGAGCCTACACTACTCCAAAATCCCATAAACGACTCCTAATATTTAACTTTAAGATCCTTGCGAAAAACGTCATTCAAATTAATACATATTCTCTCTTGATGATGACTATTTAGCTTACAAAGAAAGTCATGTACAGATTTTTCCCGTATGAGCCTATCACTACTGTCACTTTGCTGATAACAAGTTAAGCAAATATACTGGTACATAAATTGCCAACCAAACTTATTGAGATATTCAAGTAAGTCTATTCTATCTTTCGATTTACCTACCGCAACATACCATGACTCAGCGACAGCCCCTTGTAAGAAGTCCGAGACATCGTCTGCTGAAGGTTTACTGCTTAACCACTCTAAACCTTGAATTAAACCCGTTGAATAGGCATCAGCGTAATATTGCAGGGCAATCTGCCGAATCTCAGTCGGATCAACATCTTGCTCGGTGGTGGTACTCAGCAACTCTTCTATCTGTACTTGCAGAGGTTTACTCATACCTGAACTCGATAAGATCACTCGACCCGGCTCAAGATTTGATAAAAAATCTTTCTGCTCATCAGATAGAGCCATGGTATTCCCCACCGCCTCTTTATCATCTTGAGCAAATAATTTATGAATGATTTTGGTACTGGTATTTTTTAAAACTTCGGGGGTCAATTTATTGGGAATTTGATCAATAATAATCAGTGACTCACCGTATTTACGCACTTCAGCCAGCATATCAGCAAAGGTTTCAACCCCTTGCTTCTTATTTGGACTATCACCGACTTCGAATTTTGTCAGCAAACGGTGTGCTTCTTCAATCAAGGTAATATGGCGAAATTTCTCTCCGCGCTGCTGATATTGCTTGTAACTAGCACGAATCGCCTCGTTAAGATTAGCTAATACAAAGCCCATGATTAGCGATTTTTCGCTTGGATTACGAATTTCTTCTAACTCAAGAATTACATTGCGTTGAACCAAGTCCGTAAAATTGATTGAACGTGGTGTATCGAGCATTAATCCTTTTGCGCCTATCAGCAAACCCTGTAAACGCGCTTTGATGGAACCGATGTAATCTTGTTTTAATCGGTCATCAAACCCCTGATCGCTAACCACGACTTCCGTCATGGCAATCAAATCACTTAAAGTAGGGAAAGCATAAATGCCATCAGCAAAGGGATCAGCGTACAACCGATTTTTCGAGGTCGCAATGTTCCAACCTTTCTCTTCGTAACAACGATAGATAGCAGCTTCAATCAATTGAGGGATTGCCGCCTCCATATCAAAAGCGGCCTCAATACTGGCTTTGATCATATCGACGCGAGAAGTAATATTCTCATGGGGGAAGAACTCAAAGGGATTAAGCCTAAAGGGAGCTACGTTATCATTGCCTAGGGTAAAAATAAGGATATCTTTATTTTTTTTCGTCAATACTCGATATTCAGTTTTAGCAGGTTCAATCACCAAAAAAGGTATTTGAGCTGATTCGAGCAAACGGTGACAAGTGGTGGTTTTTCCACTGCCCGTCACCCCGGCGATAAAAATGTGCTTATCCAATTCACGTTTATCCATAAATACTTCTATCGTTTGTGGCAAGCCACTTTTAACGAGGTTGCCTAAGAACAAACGGTTTTGGTCATCGATTTGTGCATTAACATTTAAACCAAACTCAACCTCTTCTTTAAGAGTTAAACCCACCACCTCTTTTTGTGGTAATCCAGCGACAACACTGAGCTCTTTAGTCGATAACCAATTGCAAGCATAACGATTAAATGGACTCTTAGATAACAGCAATGCTAACTGACTTTCACTGCTGGTGATTTTCGTTTGCTCCGCCTCACGAATTTTTAATATCGGCAATTGAAAGTTTCTCACCGAATTAATCTCGTGATTATCCGTTACTTTTCGAATCTGTAGTGGTGACTTATTAGTTTCAGCCCCTGAAAAAATTGATCGTGCGGTATTACCTAATTTCAAAACACTGGCAACGGAATTAGCCAACAAATAAATGTTGGAGAGATACAAGCCCTTATTCTTCCCAAGCTGAACCCTTTTTAATAACACTTCATCAATATAGTTCAGCCACTCTTGGATACTTTTATCAGTAAAATCCCTTGATTCACTGGATGATGTTCCGCTTTGTGTTGAAGTATTGCTGCCGGTATTGATTGCGATAGCTTTTGAAACTGTCGTACCTTTGCTTGTCGCTTCAGAACCACTTCTATATTTATCATGATCAGTTTCTGCGGCACTTTTTGAGGTCTGTTTACTACTCCCGCTGTCTGAAGTTCCACTCGTCACCGAGACTGATTTACCGGTATTTTGCGTAATACTGAGGTTATCATTGGTACCCGTGGAATCAGTAACTGTTTTACCTTCCGCTTCACCAATACTCTTAGACTCGTTTTCTCCGCTTTGAATACTTTTCTTTGCTAATGGCATCAACTTATCATAAATATTATGTAATTCGCTTTCGATCTTATTGATCTCAAGTAATGATAACGGGTCGGCAAGTACCGCT
This sequence comes from Vibrio cincinnatiensis, assembly GCF_022113815.1. Lineage (GTDB taxonomy): Bacteria > Pseudomonadota > Gammaproteobacteria > Enterobacterales > Vibrionaceae > Vibrio > Vibrio cincinnatiensis_A. Next base: position 211,629 of record NZ_SGOM01000001.1, on the reverse strand, counting down.
AGGCAAAACTCATCGCCACTCATAATATCCACTAAGCGATCTACGCCCTGAAACTGCTCATTATCTTCATGAACGTTGGGGACACCTTCTAACTTAGAAATATGTGTAAAACTGCCAATAATATCCTTTACTTCATTACGCTGTATTTTTTCTAATTTTTCAACAACACTGCCTCGAAAATTCCCCTCCAACGAGGGTTTCAGGATCATTTCACCAATATCATCCACTTCGAGAGACAGCGAACCTCGATGTCGCTTGTTTTTAGCAATACCAAAATAGAAGTTTACTTGTTTTTTGTTCCCCAAAAGAAGATAGGTAAAAATAACCCCCTCGATAGCTAAGGCATTGAGCACATTTTCAAATGCTTCTTTACGTGGTGAATCTTCATCAAATGTAACTTGCTTAATATGATAAAGTGAAAACTCATGACCTAATATTTCAACTGGTGGCTCAATATTCGATGGAGCGAGCCAACCCGCCGCCGTATTTTTTAGCAGTTCAATTAGTGATTGTTTAGACATTACTGGTTCTCTAACGTAAGTTAATCACGGCGTCTTCAGCCTGTTGACGATCTAGTTCTGGATCGACGAATTGATAAGCACTCACCAAAGCTTCACTGTGCCGTTGCGACTGCTCGATGGTTAATTTATCACTCAAGTACTGCTCGACGTCATCGGCACTTAACCCACTTTTTGCGTAAGATTTGACTATGGCTAAAATAAGTTTTGGCTCTAACCCTAGCTGGCTAACTGTTCTTAAAAAAGGCAGTGATAGCTCTGTACCAATAACTTCACCAACACCTTTTAAGGCAATGGTTGCGCCGACTACATGGCGAATCGTGCTATCAACAGGATCTTGGCTTAACTTTTCACTATCAACCTCAACCTCATTTCTCAGATAATCAATATAATCATTAACCTGCTCAAAATCCTCGGGGGTTTTATTGGCCGCCATCGCCTTAGCGCCTAACTCTTCAGTGCGTTCATTGGGACGAAGCACATTCGTAGTGAGACCGATCGCTTCAATCGTTTGGAGCACCTTGGGCAAATGCTTACCGAGCGTTTCAATCATTATTGGCACATACTTGGTGATCATTGGTCCAAGTGTGGTGGCGAATTTACTGATTGCGACAATAACACTGGTAATGATGCTGGGTACCATTGGTGGAATAAATAACATTTTTTTGCTCCTATAGTTCAATATGTTGAATATCGCTTAAGTAAGTGCCCTCAGCTATGTCATTCGGTTGGGCAATGACATACTCAATATCGCTAGGGGAGACAACTCGCAAATAGACTGATGCATTCTCATCGGTCAATTCCAATTTAACCGTCTTTTTCTTGATGCTCGGATCGTTAATCACCACTTGACCTGTACTACAACTTGGCTGTTCGGTATAGAAAATCTCAAACTTTTGGTAATCGGCATAGGTGAATTCAACCCATTGATTAAATGTAATTTCACGGTCAATCAACGGTTTAAATTTCCCTTTACGCGCTTCACCTAAATAATATTTGAAACGAATATCTTGCTCACCAAGATTGTGATCCATAACCTTAATTCGCCCCCCTTCACGGGAAGTGATTAGTCCAAATGCCACACCGGTTTTACCCGTAGGTTTTTCAACGTTATTTTTATCGGCGCCCAAAGGAGGAAATAATTCAAAACGGCTTAGACCATCGCCAAGCTCCATCTCTTGATGCTGGAGCGCAATATGCTTTTCAAATAGCTGGTTTACAAAGCGAGATTGACTGGAGTTACCCGCCAAGAAAATTTTCACACTATCGATATCCGACAGCATTTGTTGACTATTACTGAACGCTAATCGTAAAGCCTCAAAAAAGTTGACTACCCCACGTTCAATGCGATCCGATAAAATTTGCTCCAACTGCTGCACATCAATATCGAGCGCAAAAGCAGAATGCTGCACTCCATCTTTATCGGTTAAGGTGACAGAAAGCTCACCTGAAGCATCAAACTCAAAATCAGCATGTTCTTCCCAAAAAGGTCGTAAGGCGATACAAAGCTGTTTGGTATTAGTTCTGGCTTCTTGTGAACTACTGATCAACTGCTCGCTACCGGCAAAGACGTCTTTTTCAGGGTGCTTGTCAAATTGAATACCGTTTTCCAGCAAGCGAGTTTTATTAGCTTTAAATACCTCAAAAGCCAGCAGCTCCAGTAGGTTCTCTCCACCCAAAAACTTATCACCACCAGCACCAAAGTGCTCTATCACATAATCAAAGCGGCGTTCGTCTCTCGCATTAGTAGGTTCATGATAGATACCAAAATCGAAATCTGTCGTCCCACCGCCAAAATCAAACACACTGTAGAAAATACGCTCTTCACTCTCAGGTTCGATGTCATATTCTTGCAAGGCAGTGAGCGCATAAGCAGCCGGTTCGCTAGCTCCTTTGCTCACCGACAATTGATTAATGGTCTCTTGACCAAGTTCTCCCGGCAATGATTTAGCAAGCCCCTTTCTAAAGCTCTCGATAATCTTATCTCTCACCGCCATTTCATAGGTCACCGGGAACGACATGATGTAGTCGATAAAAATACCGTTGTTAAGGTTATTGATGTACAATCCCAAGTAATAGGCATAAATCTCAATTGGGTTAAAATCTTGATCGGTTAACTCTAAAAACGGCGGCAAATCGATCACTTTACCGTGTTGGCCAACGATTTTAAGTTTACGGTTTTTATCCCCCGCCCACTGCTTGATCGCATCGAGAAAGGTATTAAATTTACTCGATTCACTGCCTTGCATGGAGTTTTGTGCGGTATGTGAAATAGTTAGATCTCGCCAACGAGTGTCCGGTTTATATGCTTGGGCGCAATATGCCTGAATAAAAGGTTCGAGATGGATAAACTCCATAATGGTTGGATTTTCGTAATGATGAGCAGCAATCTCTTTACTTAAATCACCAGTGCCGATACGCATGGGGTGAATGGTCACATTGTCTTTTTGATACACCACCACAGTACTTTTAGTGCCAAAATCAATGGCCACTACACCATCATGGATACTACTTTTCGGGTCACGCGCCACCATCTGACTAGGTAGATCAATCGAGATATAATCCTCGGTATTCAGTTCATCTTGCCATAATGACCAATGGCCTAATTCGGTATCTTGGAGCATTTTCGAATGGTACGGCTGGATATCGGCGCGTTGGGTATCTGCTTGCAATAGTGTATTGATAATTTTGTTATCTATATACTGAGCAATCAGTTGATCAGCAGCTGATTGCTCAGTGGTAAACAGATCAGGTTTATCGTAATGAAATAATTTGAGGAGGGTGTGATAAAGATGATCACTCTCTAATTCAGTGAGTGTAAAACCATTTTCGAGCAATTCAATAAATAGAGATCGACATGATAAATTTTCTGTGCGTAAGTATAAAAATGGTATGGCGAAACCTTCATCATAATATTTATCACTAAGTTTTATATCTATATGAAAACCTCTGGCCTCACCACCAGCATCATAAAGACCACACTGGAAGTTTTCTAGCACACATATTCCTGTATACTTTATATTCCGTCTGCTACAATCATGGGTAGCAAACGGCGCCTTTTCTAAAAAACAAAGCCAATAGGCTGAATCATGATCAGGAATGCACCAATCATTAATAGGAATAGGGTCTGAAATCGCTTGATTAATTGCTGCTTCAATTTCATCAATATCGTCCCCTGCTTTATATTTACCAAACGGCTTCATTAACCAAAAACCCTCAGCTTCTTTATCAAAGTAAATCTCATTCTCTAAGCACACCCATCGCTCTGCGGCTAATATTTGCTCTAGCGACTGGTAGCACTCATTAAGTAGTTGAGTAATTGGGTTAGTCGTTTGACTCTGCTGGAGAAACAGCTCTACCGCTTGTTCAATGAGATTTTTCGCATTTTTTACCGGGTCGCTTTCAAAGCCAAGTTGGGCAGCGAATTCAGGTGGGACTTTCCATTGTGATACTAATTTCGTTTTCATGCTGTTCTCTATATATGTTCTGCTAATCGGTTTCATTGACTACTCATTATCTCTACCCCCCACACTTGGTCACCAAAGCTGTTTAGCCAGCGTTCCAATTGTTTGGATTGAATCACCGTGGCGCAGATGTGGAAATGGTTGTCATATTCTTCGACGGTTTGATCGACGGCTAACGGTGTTTCCAACAGGTGAAAACCGGCGGATTTAGCGATATTAAACTGCACTTGGCAATACTCTCCTTCGCCAAAGCCAAAACGCCCATCACCATCGTATTGGCTGAGGCGAAACTCTTTCGGCCGTACAAAACTAAAGGTTGACACTACGGCTTTACTGATGCGATGCAATGCTAAGCTACGCTCATTGTCATAACCATCAAAACGGCAAACTAGATATAACCGATGCCCTTGCTGAGCCAGACCTAATGGCAACACTGTGGCGGATTTCTGCTCTTGTTTAGCATTGTTATAACTAATGTTAAGCAAGCGATCATGAAATAGAGCTTCACTGACCGCATGAAATACCTCGCTGTCAATGGTCGGTGGTAGTAAGGGCTGCGTTTCACTCACTACACGAACTTTTTTTAACCACTCGCGCTCTTTGTTGTTGGTTGCTGTGGGCGCTAAGGTATATTTTGCTTCACGGAAAAAACTCTCCAGCGAAACGGCTAGATTGACTGGTAATAGTTTGGCTAAATAATCTTCCGCTAGGCAGAGCAACAACGCTTCGGAAGGCGACAATTTGGGTAAGCTGAAGCCATGGCTATGTTTGCTCCATCGGTAGCCGTAAGGCTTGGTACGTTCATCTCTTTCAATATCAAAATGCTGAGATAGAATATCTAACGTGCGCTGTATGCTACGTAAATCACGCTGAATCTCGATCGCCAGCAACTGCTGATGAATTTCACTAGCGGTAATTTGACCAATTTTGGGAATGCGTTTTAAAACTTCAAACGCAATATGTAACGATTCTTGGGTCGATACTCGTTTCGCCATACTCATGCCATTTTACTGAGGTTACGGGTTTAGTTAATGATTTTGTAATTTTCACTCACTTTGAATGAGCAGCACTTGAGGCAGCGATGTGATTTACAAAACTCACGTTGACACTGCAAGCAGAGAAAAAACCGAGCTCGGTAGATCATCATGGCGACCTTATATTACCTCTGTTGCACCAATACAGGTTATACCCAATATGCAAGGCTAAGTTAAGCAACAGAGCGGATAATTATCGTTAAATTGAGAATAACGTGAGGCAAGACAAATTGTGTCGCAGCTAACTAAAACGACTCACGTTAAAATTTTCTAAACAGCCCTGCTATTGCTTTTTCTACCGTTGACGCTGCTTCTCTCTTTAACGTGTGGCCGCCACATTGAGGACATTCATTAGACAAATCTTTTGGTGACAATACATCACTTTTTGGCGCTCGCACTGAACTCCAGTTACACTGTGGGCAAACCAGTTTATAAGGTTGGGGGGGAAATGGCATTGTATACTCCTTTGCTACGACAAAAGCTGAGGTTATTTGTAATAAATGAGTTAAGGAAGTGAGCAATACCTAATCCCGATCACCAATTTTAAATTTGCTATTATCCCACCCAATCATCAGCAAGCCATCATAGTTCGTAGCGCAGAAAGTCGGCTACCTCTCGACCCGTCGATAACATACAGCATGACAATAGCGAACAATCAGAAATCAACAGATACCGTCACTTTTATTGCTTCCTTTGATTTTTCCAGTGACTTTTCAATAGCAGAAACATCGAAACGAGCTTTATAAAATTGAGCCACAACTCCAAGCTTGGCTGTCATTGATGAATCAAACATTTTCTTCACATCTTTGGTCATATCCAAAGTAAAATGTTGCTGTATGAGCTGATTAGAAGGAAATGAGCGCATATCACGGATACTTCTAAATAAGTCGTCACGTATCAAACCATTCTTAGTAAGAATCTCATCAGCAGCGGTTAAATCAGGTAAACTACCGGTAGCTTTTGCCTTCATCTCTATCATTTTCTTTTTCAAATTTTCAGTTGAACTACGAGCACTGTAATTCCCTCCTATAACACCACTACCGACAAGCATCTTAAGCTCTGCAGAAGCAGAATATTCGGCGGATGAATCCGAATCAATCAAAATGGATTCAACACTATTAACGGACACCTGCTTAGCCCCCAGAGCCATACATAGTAACTGCCAAAGCATAAATTTTTTAAGCGTTACATCTTCATCAAAGCAATCTATTGGTGAAAACTGGTTAGAATACTGAGTTTTCACTAATACATTTCCAGGCCGTATATGTTCAACATCCATAAGTAGATGAAGTTTATTAATAGCGTTTTCATCTATTATTGACAGATTAATAATCTGCGTATCAAGTGACGGTTGCTGAAAATATTCATACTTTGCAATAGAAGCTTCTTTTAGCTCACAAAGAAACTCATTGTCAACAAAGAAAACTTTCTGCGTGATAGGTTTAATCATTATTTTTCACTCTGTTAAAGAACACATGCAAAAGAATTAGAAAAAATGGGAGACATAGAATATTACTCATCACCTTAACATTTTCATCAAACTTTGGAGGAGTTACCCTTCCCATTTTTCGTACCCCCTCATGAATCAATTCAGCATACAGATTACGTTCAGAATTATACACATTAAACAAAACCTGAATTGGTGCCCAACGACCAGAGTCATCAAGAGTTAAAGGTATAATGGTTAACAAGCAATCACCATTCAGCAATATACGAAACGAAACTCTTGGGTCTGATACCAACCAGCTACGCCCCTTTTCCGCAATTTTATCGATACGCTGAAGCATCATTGCCCGACAGGGATCAGAATCATCAATATTATTAATAACATCAATATGATATGCATGCTTACAAATGCTATCACCAGAGTTGTCCAGCGTTTGAGCGTAGAAAAAAACGCCCCCTAAATGGTTATTTGCAATCATTAATAATATCCTCAATCAACTTACAAGAACTTTTATTATCGTGAAGATTAACTGTGTATATTACACCCTGACAATCAGACAATTCTTCGTAGATACGCCTCATAGCATCATCATTTACTACTACATTATTAACATCCGCAGGAGAAATATCTTTCCAACGGGACTCATCCAGATGTGTCCCAATAATTTTTACTCTTTTATCTTTCCCTTCTGACTTAATCTTATCCACCGTCTTTTTAATATCTAATTTGACTTTCGATGAATAATTTTCATCTGTTTTACTCAACTTATTTAGGTCAACGATATAGAAAATATTAGACTTACTTTCCACCTCTTTAAGCCAATCATTTAAGCGATCACGACTGCCAGGTAAGTCAACTAATTCTTTAATTATATAATTTTTCTCATCCCCACCCTTGAGGATAATATTTGTGTGAAGCACCTTGGATGTGGTTTGCTTCTTATTGTCCGGAGTAATATCTTCATCTTTTAGCCTTGAGATGAATGTTGTTTTTCCTGAATCCGGCTGCCCCCATACTGCAAAATCACCAAGATTATGATTATTATTCTCATCTGAGTCATCGTCAGACCAATACTTGTAAGCAGCTGTTGCTGCTGCTGCTGCTGCTGCTGCTGCTGCTGCTGCTGCAATTATGAAAGGAATCATCAATACCTCCAAATACACATTTCTCTCATTAAATCAAATATTCAACTTAATTTTTTAACACCTTATCTTGACTAATGCCGCTAAGAGAATGTGATCTGCCTCAGCAATACTGGACACTTCATTAAGCGACATTTCGATTTGCAAAGTTAATCGGACTTAGATACCCAAGAGCACTACGCCTCCTTATCAAATGATTAATCTAACCTCTATATATTCTTTATCACAATATGATCGGTTTTAGGATCTATAAACTCCGGTGTAACCACTGGTTAAGCCGCTTCATACCTAGCAATGATTGTTTCAAGCGGTAGATCTTTTTCACGGATCATCGCCACAACAGCTACAATATCCTCATTTTGATTAATTGCCATAGCTTGCTGAATATCCTCCATCAGACTTAAAGCCTGCGTTTTACTCAGTTTACGCAATAGATTGATGCGGTTAGCTTGCGGTAGACTCATTAGCAGTTGGGTGCTATCCGAAACTTTACTTGGTGACTCACAGCTTTGCGGTAATGCCTCAGATACAACCGATAGCGCAGACAACTGGCATTGATTAGGCTCTATTTCGGTGGCAGAAGCGGTATATTCTCTAGACTGCTTCTTACGTTTATATGCCTCTGTCAGAGAAACAACTGGTTTACCAGCCTTTATAGAGTATAATCTTCAACCAATCCATCATTTATAGCATCCACATCAATTGGCTTACAGCCAAGTAGATCGACATAATAAGCCAGACTGGGTAACATAAAATTAAGGTGCTTGATAATCGCCTTTTCAATGGCTTTCATCTCTTTGGGTTTTATGTATCCACCCTGCTTACGAGCTTGCAGCGCTAACTTAATCGAATGTTTCACTGTATCCAGCCAGTATACCGCTAGACCATCGACGGTGTTTGTCGCTAATACCTGAGATTCCTCATGGGATTTTATTACCTTCACTTGGGTTCTCAGTGATTTAACGCAAGTTTTAATCAATTTGTTGGAATATATAGTCGTTATTACCGATTGAGGAGGCTCCGCTATCGCCAACACAGTTTGAGGTTCGGTTTGAGCCGCCCGACACTCACGTTTAACTTCTGCCATAAAGTTATTGATAGACTTCATATCCGATGGCGTTGAACCGGTATAAAGCGGTTTGGAGACACCGTCTATAAGTACTTTAAGATGGTTGTTTTGAGTACGTTCATAAGAGAATGGCGTATGTACACCGAGAAACTCAGATAAAAACCGGATAACCCGTTTTTGATACTGACTGTAACTGACTTATTTACACATACCTGACTCTCCATCAAAATGTTTTTGAGAGGCATAGTAATGAAATGTCGATTTTTTTGCCGCTTTCGCCAGTTGCTCAGCCTCGGCACGCGCCTTGGCAATGAGCTCTAGTAGCTTATCGGCAGGCTCGTCGCTTGGGTCTTGCGCCACCAGCTCACCACGGAAGGCTTTGGCAAGAATGCTTTGCGTCAGGTTATCCACCCATACTTGGGCTTTTTTTACTTGCGCTTCAATGGTGTCGGCAAAAGCGAAATATTGGTCTACAAGTCGAACGATTTCGGTTTGTTCTTCGATAGGAGCTTTGGGTACATCAATATCTAGTAAAGCCTTCTGCCCAATATTACGCATAGACATTTGATTTCCTGTAGATCTCGACTCGATTTCGTTACGGCCATCAATAGAACAAAGAAACATACAAACCCATGGTTTACATGCTACTGGTGAACGCTTACCTATGAATTAACCATCAACCCTCCAGTAAAATAATTACCGACCTAGTAAACACTCTTCCATCCACTCATCGACCTCACTCTCTACCCAAGCCACCGCCCTATCACCCAAACTCACGGATTTCGGAAACTCTCCCTCACTCATTTTGCGGTAAATCGCTGAACGGCTTAATGCTGTTTTTTCCATCACTTCTTTTAGTTTTAAAAATCTCATGGGACGTTCTCCTATGTCTGTGGTCCTCATGGGATAAAGCGATGTTGTAAAAAATAAGATGGCGCCTAAGCCAACTCATATTCAAAAAATAATCAGATATATGTCATCTCAGTGAACCCCTAAGTGATGTACCAAGGAGACTGAAATGACAACATCGAAAAAATACCAACAACAACAGCATTACCAAGAAAATGAAGTACTAGAGCAAGCCGCTCAAATTCTGGCTAATCGTTATTTACGAACCGGCGCCTTTTGTCATCCTGAAGCCACCAAAGAGTTTCTACGCTTTAAATTAGGTGGGTTAGAGCGGGAAGTATTTTCCGTGATGTTATTGGATAATCAACATCGTTTGATTGAGTTTAATGAGTTATTTCAAGGAACGATTGATGCCGCCAGCGTCTACCCTCGTGAAGTGGTGAAAGCCGCCTTAGCCTGTAATGCCGCTGCCGTGATATTCGCTCATAATCATCCATCCGGTCAGCCTGAGCCTTCAGAGGCCGACAAGCGCATTACACAACGTTTAAAAGACGCCTTAGCGTTAGTCGATATTCGGGTATTGGATCATATTGTGGTCGGTGAAGGTTGTGTCTCTTTTGCTGAAAGGGGACTTTTATGACCGTTCAACACACCATCACTACGAGTGTCGAAGCAACATTAGCCGCGCCACTGACTCAAGTGCTACGCCGCTTTACTATCCCCGAGCATGCCAAGCGGATCATAATGAACTGTCGCCAAACAAGCTATTACCGAATCCGACAAGGATTAACACCCATGGAGCTACAACTTGTCCGTCACAGTGCGATGGATGTGTGGCACATCGTCATGATGGCAAGCTTTACCTATCCCCATCAGCAAAGCTCTTCACTAGAACTCGATCTCTATTTTCATTTGCCCAATGGCTGGTGCTACCAAGCCGATGTTGGCTCAGCCAGTCTGGCTCATGATGAAGTACAAACCTTATTGTCTGTCTGGACAACAAGTTTCGCTAGGCATCTTGCTCGACGTGCTTTTGATGAGATCACGGTAAGTGTCATCACCACTCAATAACACCACTGATTACTTAATGGCTCCACCGAATATCACAAGGAGGATTTATGTCTCAACTCACCTTTACAGCGTCTACGTTGCCCATCTCGCACAAGCTGCATGACTTATTGAATGAGCAGCTCAGTGCCTCATCGCTGAGTTCATCCGCTTTAGAAGCTCAATGCTTGCTGGTGTTTCACTTTCGAGATAAAGCCTACAGCGCAGAGAATGGCGGCTTTCATCCGGTTGAAATAGCGCTCAGCAAAATGGCGGATGCATGGCATATCGATTATCTGACCGAGTTTGCTTACTTTGGTCATCCCTACCCTGAGCTTGAACGCTGCTTAGATTTTGACTTTCAACGTGGAGAGTTCTTCGCAGCTTATCAAGGATGGCACCCAATCAAGGGCAGTCATGAAGCAAAAGCACTCTATCAACTGTGGGAACAAAACTTTCTCTCTTATGTAGCGATGGGAGTATTTGATGAAATCACTTTGAGTTAGCGACTCATTAGATCAATTACCCATCGCAAGTGGTTACTCCATTCCATATTCAGCAGAGACCAGGTAGTTTCTACTAAATCACGAGCACATAAAGGATTACAGTTATGAAAAGCAATGAGTTAATTTCATCACTAGAAAAGAATATTAGTAGTACAACGTTAGATACAACAACAAAACAGTTATTATTTAATAATTTAGCCCTACTCCATAAAACAACGCTCAATATCCTGATCACTGGCGCGACTGGCGCAGGCAAAAGCTCAACCATTAACGCACTATTTAACATACCGATAGCTGAAGTAGGAATTAATAGTGAGCCTCATACTGAGTGTGTTCAGCATTACCAATTAAATAACCTTGTACTGTGGGATACCCCTGGGTTAGGTGATGGTATAGAAGAAGATACAAGACACATAAAGGCGATCAAACACTTGCTCAACAAGAAGGACGCTCATGACCAGCTAGTAATTGATTTAGTACTAGTAATACTTGATGGCGGGTCTCGTGATCTAGGTACGCCATTAACTCTCATTAATGACATCATTATCCCACATTTAGGAGATGAAGCAGAAAAACGACTGATTGTTGGTATTAACCAAGCAGATGTAGCGTTGAAAGGCCCAAAGGCATGGAACTATATTGATAATGAGCCAACCGATGAAGCGTTAGTTTTTCTTGAAAAACAGCAAACATCGGTAGCTAAACGAATACATAAAGCCACGCAGATAACCATTGCGCCTATCTACTTTGTTGCTGGCTACAGTGATGGTGTGAATCGACAGAGACCGTATAACTTATCAAAATTGTTGTATATCATTGTCGAGCTGTTACCTCAAAATAAAAGAGTAATTCTGGCGAACCGAACCATTTCCAATGACGTGAATAATTGGAAAGATAACGACGCCAGCGATTACAACAAAAAAACCAGCTTAAGTCTTTGGGAAGCCATTGTAGAAACAACACTACAAGGCGCATCTATCGGCTCCGATATAGGGGCTATATTCGGAAAACCAGGAAAGGCTATAGGTAAAGTTATTGGTTCTGTTTCTGGCTTATTCTTTGGTGGGATAAGATATATCTTCGGTTTTTAAACACAATAAACATACCATTAAAAAGAGGCAGATCCTCTTTTTTTATTTTCGGCTAGTAGAAAAGTTTTTTAATCCGCTAGCATATACTTTTGTATCAACTTTAGCTAAGTAACTTAGACGATAAAAACATGCTTTATATTCATCTAAAAAATTCGCACTACTTTTACTGACATAATAAATAGAGTTTTCAGGAAAATGAATACTAGTATTTACTTCAAAGCAATCTAACCCTAAAGCACTCGCCCATGCCTCCTTTATCATAGATGACAAATTGCCATAGTCATGCTGGTAGTTGCCAGGGCAATAATAGATATCTCTATTAAAGAACAATGCCAGGTGATAATGTGGTAACACTGACGTATTCTGCTCTTTAACCCATACGTATCTCATATTACACTCTCCAATTTTTCCCTTCCGCCTTAAATCATTCTTTATCTTAGATTTCAATGACTCAATAAATCGAGTAATTGTACATCCATTATAATTTAAATAAAATTTAGGATATCTAAGATCAACTCGTTGAACATAAACTCTCCTATATTCATATAATGATAAGTCCAAGGTTTCTTTAATAGAAAATAAATATTTAATCACTAATCCACCATGATGGTTAATCACAGGAAGAGAAAGAAATCTCTTTTCATTGGTTAGAGTACGATGTCTAGTTGAAGTAAGTTCTTTCATTAGTTATCTCTATGGTTGTTTGTTCATAGAAGGTAACTATCTTGTTATTTTTATAGCTATTTAATTTAAATGTTCTATATATATTATTATACCAGCGCATTTTACTCATTTCTTTATCTAACAAACCTTGCTATCACCGGATTGTTCAAGATAACGTCACGTCTCGACACTCTGATAAAAGATCATGATAGAGTTAAGTAAGCCTTCTTCACAAAAACCGCTTCAATCCCCTGGTAGGATCACAAAAAACAACGTTCACTCTAGAGTTAAATCATGATTTAATCTACAATAAATCTACAATAAATTTATCTTTAATTGGCAATAAAACAACTGTAAACCGACGATAAAAATACAATAAAAAACTGTATTTATCACAAAAAATACATATATAAACAACATTAATTAGTGGGATAGAATATGGAAATTAGATGTAAAGAAACAGGAATAAATGTTGTTGATATTATAAAAATTAAAAAATATATTGAAGAAAGTGATATTAACTTTATAAAAGCAAAGGTGTTAGCCAACTACTGCAAGGATATAAAACAAAGTAATGATATTATAGCTTATGGTATTTTAAAATCATACAAAGATAAAGTAGTAATTAAAAATAAACCAAATCGCTTGAATTTAAAATCAGAATTCGAAAATGATGTTAAATTTATTTCATCAAATTTAATTACTTCATCAATCAACATAGAGTCAATTATAGAAAAATTAAACAACACCGGTGTAATTAAAAGTGATTTACTTTGGATTGACAGTTCTAATATTAGACAATGTTACTATTTAGCATCATGCTTATATCTTTCTAATATTTTTCATCAAATTACAAATGAAATTATACCTCTTGAAGAAAAAGATTTTGACTTTGAACACTTGGTTATCAATAGATTAAATGAATTTGAAAATACAAGTTCCATTAATTTATCCACATTTTCATTTAAAGAACACTTAACCTTAAATATAGAAAGCAGTCCTAATATTATGTATGATCACATCCTACTTGATATAATAGTCAATAGTATGTTGCTAAATAAAAACTATCAACAACAATTAAAAGTTTTTTGGTTAAATGCTAATACAATAAAGTATCAATGGTTAGATGTAAAAAATAAACAACAAGTTGATTGGGCTTATTGCTATCTTAAAAAAAACCATATATCTGGTTGGTTTTTACCAGAGGCAGACAGAGAAGATTATATCCATAAGTATTACTCATCCATCGTGCTATTAGATCTTTGGCCGGCATCACAGAAAATTAACGGGTTAGGAAATAAGTTTGAATTCATAGAAAAAATGAAAAGGTCTTGGTCTCAGCAAAAAAGTCGATTAAAAAATAAAAATAAAAAAACATTCACTTTTTCGATGGAAAGTAATGTTGAACCAAAAATAGAAAAACTCTGTAAAGATAACCATATTAATAAGAGCAAGCTAATAGAGAAACTAATAAATGACGCTTTTGATTCCTTGTAAATCGTATCATAATTTTGCAGGTCAAAATCAACCCGTAAACATGAGTTTAAAGTTCTCTATTAGAAACTCGCTTTCGAATCTAATCCTATACTTCGCTCTCTACCCAAGCCACAGCTCGTCCACCGAGCTGAACTTGGGTAGGGAAGTCATTTTGTTCGATGAAACGGTACATACTCGTACAAGATAAACCAGTTAAAGCCAGCACTTCTCGAGAACTGATCAAGCGAATATTGTTTGGCATATATCACCTCTTGCACTGGTTAATTTCAAAAAGATGACATATGTCAAATTTTATTTATATTTGATACAAAATAGTTACTTAAGCTTTTACCAAATATAAATGCTCCATACCAGTAACACTGTAACTTCCATAACTTGATTTCTCAATATGTTCACTCCACCAGCTCATTAGCTTACGGCGAGAGTCTAAATAGTCAGTACGGTTATAAGCCTTACGTATTTGGTTTTTATCCGTATGGGCAAGCGCAGCCTCAATAACATCTGCATCAAAGCCCTGTTCATTAAGTGTTGTACTGGCCAAAGCACGAAGACCGTGAGCTGTCGTCCTATCTTTAAACCCCATCCGCCCTAGTGCTTTATTTGCTGTTTCTGAATCGGTTGGGACTTTCGGGTTACGGCTCGAAGGAAATATATAGTCTCGATGTCCGCTAATTGGCTTGATCGCTTCAAGGAGCGCTAGAGTCTGGGGCGTTAGAGGAACAACATGCTCGCGGTTCATCTTCATTCGCTCTTTCGGGATAATCCATAGCTGGTTTGCCATGTCTATTTCTTCCCAGCGAGCGCCTGACGCTTCATTAGGGCGAACCATGGTATGAAGCTGCCATTCAATCAGAAAGCGCGTCACATGCTGAATATTGGCGGTTGCTACCGTTCGAATAAGCTCATGCATCTCATGAGGCTGTAGCGCTTTCATGTGCACTACTTTGTGCTTCTTGAATACGTCACGGATACCAGATAATGGATTAGAATGAATCACACCGCTGTTTACAGCATAATTCATGATCTCGTTCATCAGTTGGGCGGTACGTTTTACGGTTTCTAGTAAGCCTTGTGTTTCAACGGGACGCAACGCCGCAATAGCGATAGGCGCCGTGATTTTGCTAACGGGTATCGTGCCTAGCTTGGGAAAAGCATAGAGCTCCAGTTTGCGCCAGTTACCATTGAGAGTCTTCTCTTTTATCTGCCCTTCCTTCGTTGCCTTCCACTGCTCAGCGACAAACTTGAACGTTGCATTTTGCTCGACAATAACTTTGGCCTTTTGCTCTTCTTTGGCCAGTTGAGGATCAATACCATCCGCAAGCATCTTTCGGGCCTCTAGCGCTTTCTCTCGCGCTTCTGCCAAGGACATGTCTGGATAAGTACCAAAGGAAAGATAAGTGATTTTGCCCTGACCAGGTCGTTTATAACGAAACTGCCAAGAACGTGAATTGCTTGTACGCACACAGAAGTAGAGATTGCCGCCATCAGATAAGCGATAGAGCTTATCTTTGGGCTTTGCCGTTTGGATTTGCCTAGCCGTAAGATTATTCGCCATTTTGATCCCTCAAGTAATACCTGAACAAAGCTCAATTTTCGAAAAAATCTAGGTATTACTTTTGGTCGATAACTGCTTAACTTACATCAAGTTAAAGATCGAACTGATAGAGAAAATGACAACAAAGTAATACCTGATTTAGTGCTCAAAAGTAATACTAGCATCAAGTAGGAATACTGGGTATTACTTTAGGTATTACTCTAGACAAGCGCTTTTACGACACTTTATGGAACGCCACGAAACCGTAACTCATTGATTTTGATAATTTTTAGATAAGAAAAAAGACGTCCTGAGACGTCTTTAAACTTGAATGTGGCGGTGAGTGAGAGATTCGAACTCTCGATACGTTGCCGTATACACACTTTCCAGGCGTGCTCCTTCAGCCACTCGGACAACTCACCGATACGTTAGCTAAGCTAACGAGGCGCTAATTTAATGATAATAGAGGGAATGGTCAAGCAGAAATCAGGAAAAAAGTCTTACTGAGTCTCTAGTTGCTCACTTATTGAGTCATTCGCCTAAGTTCAACACAGTAGATCCCTATCAAATAGCGGAAATATGGGTGCGATTCATATACTCATAACCGTAGATGAAAAAAGATATGGCTAGTTTAATTTTATGAGGCGTACCTAAGCTTGTAATCAAATTCGCATTATTCGACAATTTAAGGTTAAGATAGACAGTGACTTTTCGCTGTTATACATGGAATTCCATTTTGACCTTACACGACATTCTAACTTTACCCGAACTCGAAGATAAATTACTTAATGAAGCTAAAACTCGCGGTTTTATCACGGCAATGGCTTTAGCGCCCAATATCCTCCCCCCAGAAGAGTGGTTACCCTTTTTATGGGGTGGCGATGATGTTGCTCCTTTTCAAGATGGTGAGCTGCTAGAAAGCTACTTAGAGCAGATTATCCATTTATGGAATGTGTACCGACCAGCTCTGCTTGATGGTGCTTGGGCTTGGCCTGAAGGGTGTGAACTAGATGAGGCCGATCTTGTTAACCAAGCAACGAGAGATTTTTGTGAAGGAGTATTACAAGGTTGGCAACTAACTCGTGATGACTGGGAAGTATTAATGCCAGAAGAAAGTCAAGATAATGCCTTACTCGGAGGCGTCCTCCTTTCATTAAGCATGCTTTATGATCCGGAGACATCACTTGCTACGCTAAGCCAACAGGGGATTGACGATTTAGATCAGTTTGAGGAAATCTATAATGCCATTCCTGTGATGTTGTGTGGGCTAGCAAAACGAGGTATGCAGCTTGCTGAAGCACAATAAATCAGCCGAATACGCTTAAAATAACCTAATAGTTAAAAGCCCGATCTTTATGAAACGGGCTTTTAATACCGAATACGATATCAGGCATTACCTTTTATTTATTGAGTTGCTCAGCAAAATCTAACATTCGATTAAGCGGAACTAACGATTTGACTCGGATAGCTTCATCAACAAAAATTTCGTGGCCTTGCCCATCATCACGCAATGCACCTTCTATTGCCTTCAAACCATTCATTGCCATCCACGGGCAATGAGCACAGCTACGACAAGTTGCACCAGCGCCAGCCGTTGGCGCTTCAATAAGCTCTTTCTCTGGAACCATCTGCTGCATTTTAAAGAAAATGCCTTTATCGGTCGCAACAATCATCTGTTGCTGTGGCAATGCTTTTGCCGCTTTAATGAGTTGGCTAGTAGAACCTACCGCATCGGCCAATTCAACCACACTCGCCGGAGATTCAGGGTGCACTAATACTGCTGCATCTGGGTATAGTGCTTTCATTTTACGTAGGGCATCAGCGGAGAACTCATCATGTACTACGCATTCCCCTTGCCACAGTAGCATTTCTGCTCCAGTTTTCTTAGCAATATAAGAACCAAGGTGTCTATCTGGCCCCCAGATGATTTTTTTATCTTCAGAATCAAGATGCTCAACAATTTCTAATGCAATACTGGATGTGACAACCCAATCTGCACGCGCTTTAACAGCGGCAGAAGTATTGGCATAAACCACGACAGTATAGTCAGGATGAGCATCACAAAAGGTCGTAAATTGATCTGCTGGACAGCCGAGATCTAAAGAACATTCTGCTTCAAGTGTAGGCATTAAAATACGTTTTTCGGGAGTGAGAATTTTGGCTGACTCTCCCATAAATCGAACGCCCGCGATCAATAAAGTCTGCGCTGGGTGACGATTACCAAATTTGGCCATTTCTAACGAATCACCAACAAAACCACCCGTTTCTTCAGCTAGAGCCTGGATTTCAGGATCTGTATAATAATGGGCAATCAGTACCGCATCTTTGTCTTTTAGCTGCTGCTTGATTCTTGCTACATAGGTTTGCTTTTCCTCATCCGTTAATGGGATGGGTTTAGCAGGGAACGGGTATACCGTATCGATTTTATCCAGTATATGACTCATTGCTCTTGCTCTGTGCAACGTTATGTAATGGGCGCATTGTACACTGTATCAGCAAAAATAGGCAAAAGTGATTCGATACGTGGTACCACCTTTTGTAAAAAACAAAAGAGGCCGCTAATTTAGCGCCCCCCAATAGTAAAAAACAAGGTTTATGGTTTTAAGTGATCTTGGGCAACTTTTGCTGATGCACTATTAGGATAGTCATCCACCACTTGTTGGTAATATTTTTTGGCTTGAGCAGCATTATTATTTCGTGCCGCTAGATCGCCTAATTTCACCAGTGCATCTGCGCGTTTATTAGAATCTTGATAACTGATCACCGCGGCAAAACTTTTTACTGCTTCTTGATCGTTTTTCTGTGCAAAGTAAAGCTGGCCTAACCAGTAATGGGCGTTAGGAGCAAAACTTGAATTCGGATAGTCTTTTTGGAATTGTTGGAAAGCCGCAATCGCGCCCGCATAATCTCGTTTCTTCAAAATGAGATCAACGGCATTTTGATAAGCCGCCTGTTCATCTGCATCACTGCTAAAAGTCCCTAGTGGTACATCATCACTACTCTCACTAGTAGCCGTTTCTGCAGCAGGACGTTTAGCCTCACGACGCAAAGTATCAAGTTCAACAAACAGTTCTCGTTGACGCTGCAACATTTGCTGCATATCGTAGTTATTTCTTTCTATTTGCCCACGTAATTCATTAATTTCAAGGGCCATATCGTCCAACTGCTTTTGCATCTGCAGTTGCATTCGATTTCGGTTTTCAAGCAAACGTTCCAAACGAGCAACGTCAGTTTCTCCTGCGATAGCTGAAGAAGTGGAGACTCGTTGGTTACTGTTTCCTAGATCTGATACTGGAGCTGGTGCAGCGAACGAAATGCTCGCTGCACTTGCCAGTAACGCAAGCGTAAATACGCGCTTAAGGTTACTGAACATGAGGGATCCCTCAATTAGTAGACAAGAACAGCACGGCGGTTCTTAGCATAAACATCTTCGGTTTGACCAAGAAGCAATGGCTTTTCTTCACCGTAACTAACAATAGCAATTTGGTCAGCCTGTACACCTAGCGCTTCTAGGTATTTCGCTACCGCTTGTGCACGACGTTCACCAAGCGCAATGTTGTACTCAGGGGTACCACGCTCGTCAGCATGACCTTCAACGGTTACTTTTAGGCTTGGGTTTTTGCTTAAGTAAGCCGCATGAGCAGAAAGCATTTCTTCATAATCACGTGCAATAGTTGCATTATCAAACGCAAAGTAAATAGTTTGAGTTTCACGTAGAGCTTGCTCTTTCAACTCTTGCTCAGAAAGTTGTGCATTCTCATCAATTGGCGATACAACCGTTGTATCCATACTGCGTGTACGTGACTCACCTGAAGTAGATTGGTTAGTTTGTGACTCAGAAGAAGCACTTGCTGCTTCATCACTTGAACTACATGCAGTAACTGCAAGAACAGGTAGCGCAATTAGTAGCCCTTTAAGAACCTTGTTAAGTTGCATCTTATTTTCCTTACTATGAAATAGTTAGTTGCTAAATTGTAAGTTTGCTATAAAAACGGAGACCATGCAGGAGCCCTAACGCGCCCATTGGTTGCTGGTAACCTTGCTTTAAATCGCCCATCTATAGAAACCATAGACAAGACATTCGCCTGATTATACATTGAACTGTAAATAACCATGCCACCATTTGGGGCAATACTTGGAGATTCATCCAACAATGTTTTTGTCAGAATTTGTACTGCTCCGGTTTCCAAATCTTGTTTTGCTAAGTTAAAGCCCGAATTATTTCGGTTTACCATGATAAGGAATCTTCCATCTGGGGTAATTTGCCCACCAAGATTCTGACTTCCCTGCCATGTTAAACGCTTTGTCGCATCATCGCTTAAATTTACTTGATAAATCTGTGGGTTACCACCCCTATCAGACGTAAATATTAAGGATTTGCCATCTGGACTCCAGAAAGGTTCGGTATTATTTGAGCGACCTCGAGTAATTTGTGTCAATTTCCGAGAGGAGAGATCGAGCGTATAGACCTGTAGGCTGCCTGTTTTCGATAACACTAAGGCCAATTTTTTGCCATCAGGAGAGAAACGAGGGGCACCGTTATGGCGAGGGAATGACGTGATTTTTTCACGTTCTCCCGTATATATATTCATTAAAAATATTTCAGCTTGGCCATTCTGAAAACTTACATAGGCTAACTGACGACCATCTGGAGACCAAGCCGGAGACATTAATGGTTGTTTAGAGCGTAAAACAAGGCGCTCATTATAACCATCATAATCAGCCACTCTCAGTTGATAAGGGTAATTATCTTTATCGTTAACAACGACATAAGCGATACGGGTGAGAAATGCACCTTTTTCCCCTGTGAGCTCTTCATACACTAAATCCGCAATTCGGTGAGCATACTCGCGCATCCGTTTTACCGGTACGGTCGCCACTTTATTAAATAGCACATGATCTTTCGATAATACTAACTGTCCATCCGCACTTAATGCTCGGCTTTGGCCTTGAGTCAATTGCCCACGAACAACGTCAACCAGTTGATAATTGATGACGTAATTACCTTGGTCATTCAAAGTAATTGACCCCGTTAGTAGTGCATCAACGCCAATTCGAGTCCATGCATCAAACTTAACATCCGCTTCATGGTAAGGGGTTTGTGGCATACGATTAGTGGCAATGGGGCTAAATTTACCACTGCGTTGTAAATCTGAGGCAATCACTGCAGAAATGTCCTGAGGAAGCGGTTGATTTCCTTCCCATTTAAAAGGAACAATCGCAATCGGACGAGCAGAGTTCACGCCGTCTGTTATTACCAATTCAAGCGCCCCGTGGGCCAGTTGTACGCTACTGGTGATGACCAATAACCACCCTACTAATAATCGCTTTAACACGAGCTTTTCCTTTTAATCTGGAACTACGGTTAAGTTAATGTTTTTAAGCTTCTCAATCACATCCGCTTCATCGGCTTTCGGTAACGGAAAGCTTCCCACTTGGGCTACCGCACGCTTAGTTGCTGCACAAAGCCGAGAATCCCCTTCTACGATTTGTAAATCACCAACAATTGCATCGGCCCCGGTCGGAATAAGACGCAAATTGACCTTACATTGCTTTCCCCGGAAGCTATCTTCTAATAACAGATTTTGCTCAATCAATTGAGTATAGATAGCACCCCAACGTTGGGCTTCATTACTGATATATTGAGAACGAGCCGCAGAAATATTTTGCGCTTCACTCTCCAACCCTGCAAAAATATTATTTAACGCGGCTTCTTGCTCTTTACGTTCCCGCTCCAAGCGTTCTAATCGTTGCTGTTCTTGACGCGCTTTCTCTGCAGCAGCTTTGGCTGCTTTTTCTTTCGCAACCCGTTCTTTCTCTGCTCGCTCAGCCGCTTCACGTTCGCGTTGAGCTTTCTCTTTGGCTTCCTGAGCTGCCTTTTCACGAGCTAAACGCTCTTGCTCTGCTTTGGCAGCAGCAGCCGCTTTGGCCGCACGTTCTGCTTCCGCCTTCTTCGCGGCTTGTTCGTTAGCTTTTCTTTCTGCTTCTGCTTTTGCGGCACGCGCTTGTTCTTCACGCGCCTTCTCTGCAGCAACTTTTTGCTCTTGCTCTTTCTGCAGGCGAGCTTTTTCTGCTTCACGAGCCACTTTAGCTTCTCTGGCTTGCTGCTCCTTCAGTTGGCGAACTCGTTCTTCTGCTTCTTTGCGATTCCGCTCCAGTTGCTCACTTTCTCGGCGTAATTTATCTAATCGTTCTTGCTCTTTTTTCGCTGCCGTCTCACGTTGGCTACGAATTTGCTGAGCTTGCTGCTTAACGAGGTTAGGATCTATCACCACCGCTTGCATCACGACCCCACCCGTTTCAGGAGTCGGCGATGAAAAAGTAAAATCGGCCCCCCACACGAGCACAATCAGCAAAGCCGCATGTAATACCACCGAAAGGATCAGTGGTTTTTTATCCAACGCTTTGTTCGATTTTTTCGCTTTCATCAACGCTTATAAGCCTATTCTTTGATATCCGTGAGTAAGCCCACTTTCGCTATGCCCGCTCGGCTTAATTCATCTAACACTAAAACAATATCCGCATAGGGTGTTGCGGCATCACCCCCAACAGCAACAGGCGAATCGGGTTTCAGTGACAGTTCTGCTTTCACTCGCACGATAACATCTTGTAAAGAGAGCCCTCGTTGAACCTCTTCATCATTCACGCTTAAGCCTAAATTTCCGTCTTTATCTACTTCAACAATAATAAAACTTGCGTCCGTTTCTTTTGCTAACTCGGCTGTAGATTTAGCCGTTGAGGTTTTCGGAAGTTCCACTTCAACCCCTTGAGTAATAAAAGGGGAAGTCACCATAAAGATAATCAGCAAAACCAACATTACATCAATATAAGGGACAACGTTGATTTCAGCTGTCATCTTCCGTTTCTTCGGTTGATAACCTGCCATCTGTTATTCCTTACCCGCCATGGCTTGACGATGTAATATACTGTGAAACTCTTCAGAAAAAGTCGCATACGTATGTTCTAATTTACTGACTTTGCTACTAAATCGGTTGTAAGCGATAACTGCTGGAATCGCAGCAAACAACCCCATTGCCGTAGCTACAAGTGCTTCAGCAATACCGGGAGCCACCATCGCTAGCGTTGCTTGTTTGACTTCACCCAGTGCAATAAAGGCATGCATGATACCCCACACTGTACCAAATAAACCGATATAAGGACTGATTGAGCCAACCGTCGCCAAAAAAGGTAAATGCGTTTCTAACTCATCAACCTCACGGGAAACCGCAACGCGCATTGATCGCCCCGTTCCTTCCATAACATAATCTGGTGAAGCCGCATGCAGTTTATGCAAACGAGCAAATTCAGTAAAACCGGAGTAGAAGATTTCTTCCGCCCCTTCTAGGCTGTCTTTTCTTTTTTTGACATCTTGATATAAAACAGACAAATCATTACCGGACCAAAACTTATCTTCAAACTTTTCTGCACTTTTCTCTGCCTGAGAAAGAACTTTGTTACGTGTGATGATCATCGCCCATGAAGCGACAGACATACCGAATAAGATAAGCATAACCAACTTAACTAATAGACTGGCCTGCAAGAACAGATCGAACATGGAAATATCAGCGGTCACTCTTTGTTAACTCCAAAATAATTGATTGAGGCATGGCTTGTGGCCTCATCTTTTGATTATCAATACATGCTACCTTAACTAATGCTTTACACAATAGTTGCCCCTCAGGATTGACCAGCTCTTGACAGAAGATTAAGGAGGCTTTCTTTAGCTCTGTTATCATGCTTTTCACCTGCAGTTGATCATCTAAACGTGCAGCTCGCAAAAAATCGATATCCGCATGTCGGACCACAAAGCCAAGATTTTGTTCCAGTAAGGTGTGTTGTGACACGCCCAGCGAACGCAGCATTTCCGTTCTAGCACGCTCAAAGAATTTAAGATAGTTAGCATGGTAAACCACGCCTCCAGCATCCGTATCTTCATAGTAAATAGTGATAGGCCAATCGAACACTTGTATCATTTCGCCATTTCCGCATCAAACATAGGGAAGTTTAGCTTGGTACTATACCGCATCTCTTTGTTGTAAGTACAAACTGAAGCGTAAGATTTTATTGGGATTTGATAAAAAAATAGCGTTACCTCAAAGAGACAACGCTATCATTTACTCGGTATTAACGAGTTGACTAATAATCCGTAACGGCTACCCCGTCAAGCGAACTAACAAAAAACTCATCATAATCGGTAGTGAAAAATAAGGGCTGAAAAAAATCTGCCAAACCCAGCTGCGAGGTTTAAAGCCGACACCAAACACCATACTTGAGCATATTGCCCAAATCAGTAATGGAGCAACTAGTGCATTAAACCCACCAATACTCACCGCATAAGCTTCAGGATCCCACATTACCATCGCAACATGATAAAACCCGAGCAGGATAGACAACATCTTAAATAAGATTTTATCTATTGGCTGATGCAGTTTGGTCAGCTGAATAGAAGCATTATTCACTATCTTTATCCATCATTTCACTGTGCTCTAACCAAAGAGCGTTGATGATGCCAAAAGCACATGCCAGCAAAACACCAAGAATCCATGCAAAATACCACATCGTTTCGCTCCTTAGTAAAGTGAGTTTTTATTGTCTTCGATGTACTTGTCATCCAAGCGACCGAACATTTTATAGTAAGACCATGCTGTATAAGCCAGAATAATAGGCACCATAACAAACGCGATAAATGTCATCACATTTAGAGTCAGTTCACTCGATGTCGAATCCCACATGGTTAAACTGTGGCTTGGTACTAAGCTTGATGGCATAACAAATGGGAACATAGCAAACCCTGCAGTAAAGATAACACCCGCATTCCCTAGGCTAGAGGTAAGGAAAGCTAATGCCCCTTTTTCAAAGCGAGACGCCAGTACTGCAAAGAGTGGCATGAATACACCAAGTGCAGGGGCTAACCATAAAATTGGATAAATTTCAAAGTTATGCATCCAAGCACCCGTTTCACGAACCACTTCTTTATTCAGTGGGTTTGAGGCAGCCGCACCATCAATTGCACTCACCACAACATAACCATCCATATTTTGTACCCAAAAACCAGCGGCAACAAATAGGATACAGGTTAACAAACCCGTTAATTGAGCAGTTAGGCGCGCACGTGCATGCAGATCACCCGTTGTTTTCATTTGTAGCCAAGCTGAACCTTGCATCAAAATCATAGACAAGCTAACTAAGCCACACACAAGCGCAAATGGATTCAATAAGCCAAAAAATGAACCATGGTAACTAGGCATGATTAATTCATTTAATTGGAATGGAACACCTTGCAATAAATTACCAAAAGCCACACCAAAAATAATAGGCGGAACAAAACCACTGATCGAAATGCAGATATCCCATGTGTTACGCCATCTTGGGTCTTCAATTTTTGAACGATAGTCCAACCCAATCGGACGCAACCAAAGGGCAGCTAAGGTCAGAATCATCGCAAGATAGAAGCCTGAAAATGACGTTGCATAAACCAACGGCCAAGCAGCAAACAACGCCCCCCCCGCCGTGATTAGCCAAACTTGGTTCCCATCCCAGTGTGGAGCAATAGAGTTAATCATGACTCGACGTTCTGAATCATTTTTCCCCAGAACAGGAACCAGAGCCCCCACTCCCATATCAAAGCCATCTGTAATGGCAAAACCTACTAGTAGAACGCCGATCAGCACCCACCAGATCAGTCGTAAGATTTCGTAATCAAACATATTGCTTTCTCCTTGGCTAGGCTTCTACTTGACGGTTGACGTTATCTTCAACAGAGTTGCCATGTTGTTCGAAATGGTAGCGGCCAGTTTTCAGGCTGCTTGGTCCTTTACGAGCAAACTTCACCATTAAATAAACTTCAGCAATTAAGAATGCGGTGTACAGCGCTAGAATAGCAAACAGCGATGTCCAGATTTGACTAGCTGTGAGCGCAGAAGCGGCAATATTAACCGGTAAAATTTCACCGACTGCCCATGGCTGACGACCATATTCAGCAACAAACCAACCCGCTTCAATCGCAATCCATGGTAGAGGAATACTGCAAAGTGCAGCTTTCAACACCCAAGGTTTGTGTTCGATTTTTTGACGACAAGTTTGAATAAAGGCGGCTCCGAAGACAAACAGCATAATAAAGCCACAACCAACCATAAGACGGAATGACCAAAATAGTGGCCATACGGTTGGAATAGAATCATCTGCCGCTGCTTGGATCTGCTCTTCTGTTGCATCAGAAACCTGTTCGGTATAACGCTTGAGCAACAGACCATAACCAAGGTCATTCTTCACTTCGTTAAATGCTTGGATATTTTCATCAGATTTATCTCCAGCACGCAGTGTTTGCAACAATTCATAGGCATACATACCATTGCGAATACGATCGATGTGCTCTTCACGTAAATCACGCAGGCCTGTTACTTCTTTATCTAAAGAACGAGTGGCGATAATTCCCATCACATAAGGGATCTTAATCGCATAATCGGTTTGCATGGTTTCTTGGTTTGGTAGACCAAACAAGGTGAAAGCGGCCGGTGCAGGCTCAGTATGCCATTCAGATTCAATCGCGGCTAATTTCACGCGTTGAACATCACCCAGCTCATAACCAGATTCATCCCCCAATACAATCACGGAAAGAATCGCGGCCATACCAAAAGAAGCGGCAATTGCAAATGAGCGGCGAGCAAACGCAACATCACGGCCTTTTAATAAGTAGTAAGCGCTGATCCCAAGAATAAACATCGCTCCCGTGGTGTAACCAGACGCCACAGTATGAACAAACTTAACTTGTGCGACAGGGTTGAGAACAACCTCAGCAAAGCTAACCATCTCCATCCGCATAGTCTCGAAATTAAACTCAGCCCCTACTGGGTTTTGCATCCAGCCGTTAGCGACGAGAATCCATAAAGCAGAGAAGTTTGAACCTAAGGCCACCAACCAAGTTACGGTTAAGTGTTGGCGTTTAGAGAGACGATCCCAGCCAAAGAAGAACAAACCGACAAAGGTTGATTCTAAGAAGAAAGCGACCAGCGCTTCAATGGCAAGCGGAGCTCCAAAAATATCGCCTACATAGTGTGAATAATAAGACCAGTTCGTGCCGAACTGGAACTCCATAGTTAGGCCTGTAGCCACACCCAGAGCAAAGTTGATCCCAAAAAGCTTACCCCAGAACTTTGTCATGTCCTTATAGATTTGCTTATCAGTCATTACATAGAGCGACTCCATAATGGCAAGTAGAAATGCCATTCCTAAAGTCAGTGGAACGAACAAGAAGTGATACATCGCTGTCAGTGCAAACTGCAACCGCGATAGATCAACAACATCAATCATGGTAACTCCTTTGTGTCGGCTGAATGACACTTTTGACATAATGCAACAACAAGCACAGGTTAACAGCCCATATCAACTGTTAACTTTTTGCACGAAATTGTTGCTTTTATGTACCATTGTGGTTAGTTAATTGTTAAGCATCAGCTAATATAGCTGGGACTAATACTACTTCCAAAACCCTTGAGTTTCAAAAGGTTTGTTCGTATAAAACGCTTTGATTTAAATCAATTTTTATTGTCACATGTCGGTTAAAAAAGCAACAAAATGATACAGATCAACAAAGATGCTGTTTTGTCGTTTAAACAGGATCAAAAATAAATAAACAAAAGCACACATTCAACACAATGGGTTAACACTAACCCAAAAGTTATTACGAATGATAAATTTAAGAAATATGCCAAAATGTGACATATATTTAGAAATGTTTCTTTTCCTCAGTAGCCAACCTGATGTTCACACTATTTTTGTAGACCAAAATGCAAATACGCACGGTCCGTTGCTATTCGTCCGCGAGGTGTTCGTTGTAAATAGCCTTGTTGGATCAAGAAAGGTTCGAGTACATCTTCGATGGTATCTTTCTCTTCGCCAATGGCCGCAGCCAAGTTATCTAACCCAACCGGCCCCCCAGAGAATTTCTCCATGATAGACAATAAAAGTTTTCTATCCATATAGTCAAACCCTTGGTGATCAACATCCAACATATCTAGAGCTTTATCTGCTGTTTGAGCACAGATATGACCATTCCCTTTCACTTCTGCATAATCTCGGACCCGGCGCAATAACCGGTTAGCGATACGCGGTGTTCCTCGAGCACGACGGGCCACTTCTAATGCTCCATCAGAGTCCATAGAAAGTCCTAAATGATGAGCGCTCCGCTGCACAATATGCTGTAAATCAGCCACATTGTAATACTCCAAGCGCTGTACAATGCCAAAGCGATCGCGTAACGGAGATGTCAATGAACCGGCGCGAGTGGTCGCTCCAATCAGAGTAAAGGGGGGAAGATCAATTTTGATTGAGCGGGCTGCAGGACCTTCACCAATCATAATATCCAATTGATAATCTTCCATCGCAGGATAGAGGACTTCTTCAACCATTGGGCTTAGACGATGAATTTCATCAATAAATAAAACATCGTTTTCTTCTAGGTTGGTCAAAAGTGCAGCAAGATCTCCAGCTTTTTCTAACACAGGTCCAGATGTCGTCCGAATGTTGACGTCCATTTCATTGGCAACGATATTAGCTAACGTCGTTTTTCCTAACCCTGGTGGGCCAAAAATCAGAAGATGGTCGAGAGCTTCACGACGTTTTTGTGCTGCTTGTATAAAGATTTCCATTTGATCGCGAACGTGATCTTGTCCTTGATAATCAGCGAGTTTCTTCGGTCGAATCGCACGATCAATCACTTCTTCATCTTTAAAGGAAGGGTTCATCGGCGCAATCAGGCGATCAGCTTCGATCATAACCAGGTATCCATCGTGTTAGGAGCAACCGTTACGGTTGTTCTCCATGGGGCGCAGTATAGAAGATCGTTCATCAATTCTCTGTTACTCATGGTGTGAAAAGCAAGTTTATCTACATTGGTATGTCAGCTATTAAACCATTGATTTTAAAGCATCGCGGATTAACTGCTCACTGCTCATGCCCGCTTTAGCGACTTGAGCGACCGCTTTTGAAGCTTGAGCGGGTTTATACCCTAATGCTAGCAAAGCACTCACGGCTTCTTCTTCCGAGTTTTGCTCCGATAACATGACTCGCTTATCGGCTGGTACAGCATCAGTGGCAGGAGTCAATAAATCCCCCGTACCCCATCCTTTTAGGCGATCTTTCATTTCGACAACTAAGCGTTCAGCTGTTTTTTTACCGACACCGGGTAATTTGATTAAGGTTGAAATATCTTCACGCTCAACACAAGAGACAAACTGACTGGCAGTCATGCCTGAAAGAATTCCCAGCCCCATTTTGGGGCCGACACCGTTAGCTTTAATCACTTCTCGGAATAAAGCCCGCTCGCTTACACTATTAAACCCATAAAGTAATTGTGCATCTTCACGTACAACAAAATGAGTATAGATAATTGCTTCTTCCCCTAAATTGGGTAATTCATAGAAACAGCTCATCGGCATTTGTACTTCATAGCCAATACCTCCCACTTCAATGAGTACTTGGGGAGGTTGTTTTTCAATTAATATTCCACGAAGACGGCCAATCACGGTTAATTCCTTTGTTTGTCAGTCAAGCTTAATGGCGAAGATAATAATAAAGAACTGGATGGATAGCCAGTAAAACTCCATAAATCACCATGTCCAAGATGGGGGTTATCGATAACGCCCTCGACGGGCACTGGTCACTTGACCAGCCAAAGCGATCAACGTCTTATTAGTATTTGCGTGACATATAGCGACCCCCAAAGCATCAGCAGCGTCGGCCTGAGGTTTTGCTGGTAATTTCAGAAGCTGTTGTACCATATGCTGAACTTGAGATTTATCTGCCCCTCCCGTCCCAACAACGGCTTGTTTAATCAACCTTGCGGCATATTCATGAACAGGCAAATCGGCATTAACCGCCGCCACAATCGCACTCCCTCGCGCTTGTCCTAATTTTAGCGCTGAATCGGCATTTTTAGCCATAAACACTTGCTCAATGGCAAAGACATCCGGCTGAAACTGAGTAATAATTTCACTGACTCCAGCATAAATTTGTTTTAGCCGTAAAGGTAATGCTTGATCAGCGGTTCGGATACAACCGCTCCCTAAATAGATGAGGTGCCGCCCTTGCTGGCGAATAACACCATAGCCGGTGATCCGAGAGCCAGGATCAATACCCAGAATAATTGACATAAGTCATTCCTAATTCAGCCTACCAGCGAGATTTTTGATGGGTATAAAGATAACAGCGAGGCATTAAACCTCGCTGTTGACGATCATCAACTCGATAAGCAAATGATTTACTTACGTCGCCAAGTTGTACCGTTTGGCCCATCTTCAAGAATAATGCCTAACTCATTCAGTTTATCTCGGGCAAGATCGGCATTCGCCCAATCTTTTGCTGCTCGAGAATCATTGCGCAGTTTAATCAATGATTCAATTTGCGCTACTTGAGCTTGATCTTCCACTTCTCCTTGCATGAAATGCTCGGGATCTTGGTAAAGAATGCCAATCACATCAGCCAACTCACGCATTAATGCGCCAAGCGCACTCGCTTTCACCCGATCTTCACTTTTCAATCGATTGATTTCTCGTGCCATATCAAATAGGACGGAGTAAGCTTCTGGTGTATTAAAGTCGTCATTCATTGCTGCGGTAAAGCGGCTGACATACTCTTCCCCACCGGCAGCAGGAACGGTCATATCTAATCCACGAAGCGCAGTGTACAGACGCTCTAAAGAAGCTCGAGCTTGATTGAGGTTTTCTTCACTGTAGTTCAGTTGGCTACGATAGTGACCAGACATTAAGAAATAGCGGATCGTTTCTGGATCATAATGCTGCAATACGTCACGAATGGTAAAAAAGTTGCCTAGTGATTTAGACATTTTTTCTTTATCCACCATGACCATACCGCTGTGCATCCATGTATTCACATACGAGGTATCATGAGCACAGCATGATTGTGCAATTTCATTTTCATGATGAGGAAATTGCAGATCAGAACCCCCTCCATGAATATCAAAATGGTCGCCTAAAATCGAAGAGTTCATCGCAGAACATTCAATGTGCCACCCTGGACGTCCAGCTCCCCATGGTGATTCCCAAGTCGGTTCACCCGGTTTAGACATTTTCCACAGCACAAAATCTAGAGGGCTACGTTTAGCCGTTTCAATATCAACCCGAGCGCCAGCCTGAAGCTGAGCAAGGTCTTGCTTAGAAAGTTGACCATATTGAGCAAACTTGCTCACTTCAAACATCACATCGCCATTATCAGCCACATAAGCAAAACCACGTTCAATGAGCCGCTGAACAAGGGCAATAATCTCATCAATATATGCGGTTGCTCGCGGTTCGACATCAGGACGCTTGATATTCAACGCATCAAAATCGGCATACATTTCTTGAATCAAACGTTCAGTTAGTGTCTCACAAGGTTCGTTATTTTCAGCAGCACGTTTAATAATTTTGTCGTCAATATCGGTAATATTACGCACAAAAGTAAGGTTATAACCCAAATAACGTAAGTAACGAGCCACCACATCGAAAGACACAAAAGTACGACCATGGCCAATATGACAGAGATCGTATATGGTGACTCCACAGACATACATGCCGACCTTGCCAGCGGTAATGGGTTTAAATTCCTCTTTCTGTCTTGTGAGTGAGTTATAAATCTTCAACATGATCTCTATCTAATTTATTGTGAATTCCAAAATAGTTTTAGAGTATAACAACTCTGTTATCACTAGGTCATCCATTTGATGTTTTGAATGCACAAAAAGTTAGGCTAAAATCAATCATTCATACAAAACGAGTAAAGGTAATACACATGATCACGCTGCATACCAATTTTGGTGACATTAAAATTCAGCTCAATGAAGAAAAAGCACCAGAAACCAGCGCTAATTTTTTACAATACTGTCGTGATGGCTTCTACGACAACACCTTATTCCACCGTGTTATTGATGGCTTTATGATTCAAGGTGGCGGTATGACTTCAGGCCTACGTGAAAAAGAAACTCGTGCTCCGATTCGCAATGAGGCCAACAATGGTTTAAGCAATAAAACGGGAACCCTTGCCATGGCTCGTACCATGGATCCCCATTCTGCTAGCTCACAGTTTTTCATCAATGTGAATGACAATACTTTCCTAGACTTTCGCTCAGAAAGCCGTGATGGCTGGGGATACTGTGTATTCGGTGAAGTCATTGAAGGTATGGATATTGTCAATAAAATCAAAGGTGTTAGTACCGGTTCTTATGGTATGCACCAAGATGTTCCCCTTGATGAAGTGGTTATTAGCAGCACGACGATCGAAGAATAAGATCGAAAATTAAATTACCGATGGATGGAGTGCGTTAAGCACTCCACTAATGTTCTTATGCATACTTTATTTATTTCAGATCTTCATCTTTCTCCCAAACGTCCAGATATCACCCAATGTTTTACTCAATTTATGCGAACTGAAGCACGACAAGCCGATGCTCTTTATGTACTCGGTGATTTATTTGATTTTTGGATCGGTGATGATGACCCAACCCCTTTTGCCCAACAAATTAAGACTGAGTTTCAGCAACTTACCGCATCAGGTGTGCCCTGCTTCTTTGTTCACGGCAATCGAGACTTTCTGATTGGTCAACGGTTTGCGAAAGAAACCGGAGTCACCTTATTAGGGCAAGAAACCGTTATTGACCTCTACGGTACCTCCGCGGTAATACTTCATGGCGATACCTTATGTATCGAAGATGTCCGTTATTTGGCGTTTAGAGAAAAAGTGCATAAGCCTTGGCTACAATGGGTATTTAATCGCTTACCCTACGCGTTTAAAAAACGTATCGTAAAACGAGTACAATCGGATATTCGGAGCGATAAAGAACAAAAAGCAATGGAAATCATGGATGTGACGCCAAGTGAAGTGCTACAGGTCATGCAGAATCACCATGTTGATCTTATGATTCATGGACACACCCACCGCCCAGCGATCCACCATTTGATGGGCATTGACAATAAAATACGCATCGTATTAGGTGATTGGTATAACCAAGGCTCGATCCTACGCTATTCACCACAAGGGTATGAGCTCGAGTCTCGACCTCTGTAATTTGTAACTCAACTTTCTTTGAGTTAACTCGCAACAACCTGCTTAGAAATAGATAATAATCATGAAAAGTGCCCATAAGTAACAATAAAGATAATAAGAGCAGGCCTATGAAGTACTCCTATATCGCACGACAACCTATTTTAGACCGAGACAAAAAAACCATCGGCTATGAGTTATTGTTCAGAGACGGGCCAAAAAATACTTTTCCCGAGATTGATCCTGAACTAGCGACCAGCCGCCTCCTCTCCGATCACTTTTGGTCAACCCATTACAGTGCATTAGGGCAACATTGGGGCTTTGTTAATTTCCCCTATCAAAGTTTAATTAATCTCATCCCAACATTATTCCCATGCGACAGTTTAGTGGTCGAAGTTCTCGAAGACTGCCAACCCACGGAAGAATTGCTCAATGCCATTAAACAGTTAGCTCAACTCGGTTATAAAATTGCTCTAGATGATTTTATCCCTAACCGAGCTTGGAAGCCTTTTCTTCCTTATGTTTCGATCATTAAGTTCGATATTCGCCTTATCCCCATAGATAAAGCGCAAATTTTCATACAAAAACTAGCAGGGTCACACATTCAATTTCTCGCAGAAAAAGTAGAGACTTATGAGGAGTTTGAACAAGCTAAGCAAGCTGGATTTGTTTATTTTCAAGGCTATTTTTTCAGTAAACCCGAATTAATCCAACGTAAAGCGCTGGAACCCGCTTTTATGACGATCGTTCAGTTGTGTAAAGAGATAGCCAAAGAAGAGATTGATTATCAAGAGTTAGAGCGCCTCGTAGCAAAAGATCTCACGCTTTCTTATAAATTACTGACGTTTGTCAATGCCTCTGCCATGGTCAGTGCCAAGATACAATCCTTTAAGCAAGCATTGGTCTATTTAGGGGAAGAACGATTACGAAAATTTATTTCTCTGGTTGCAATCGCATCGACTCACCGAGATAAACCGGATTCTTTGTACAGTTTATCCATTCAGCGCGCTCGTTATTGTGAACAACTTTATCTCAAAACCTGCGGAACAAATGCTTCAGGAAATGCCTTCTTAACTGGCATGTTTTCACTGTTAGACAGCCTACTTGATCAACCGATTGAAGAAATCATGCACAAAATGCCAATAGAAGATGCCGTTAAACAAGCATTATTAACAGGAGATGGTGTGTTAGGGCAACTGCTCTATTTGGCAAAAGCGTATGAGCACGCTGATTGGCAACAAGTAGCCCGGCTCTCTCAACAACTTAAACTCACCGAATCAGACGTGAGCGATTGTTACAGTGAAGCGGTCAGTTGGACTGTGGATTTATTAAATATCAGCACCTAGACACCGCTAACCTATCACCCTAAACTAAGCGGCTATTTTGTGTCGTTTAGTGGAACAACCGCCATGACAGATTGTTATTGTGGCAGTGGTCAAGAATATCAATACTGCTGCCAACCCATTCATACCAGCCCTCAACAAGCACAGACACCTGAACAGTTAATGCGTGCGAGATACAGTGCCCATGTACTGGGTTTGATTGATTTTGTCGTCGATACTTACCACCCTTCCTGCCAAGCAGATAAACAACGCGATGACATTGCAGATTCCATTAATAGCCAATGGCAAAAGTTAGTAGTTTTACGCAGTTGGCCTGGATGCAATGAGAATGAAGGGTTTGTTCACTTTAAAGCTTTCTATCAGAGCGGTCAGCGCAAGCATTGCCTTGAAGAGCAATCCCGCTTTATCCGTGAGCATGACCAATGGTTTTATATTGATGGGTGCTTTCCTCAATCGGGAAAAATAGGCCGCAACGATCCTTGCTCATGTGGCAGTAGTAAAAAATTTAAAAAATGTTGCGGCTAAGTGGGATGTCCCTAACATAAAATCGTTAGGGAAAGACATTTATTCTTGATCAATCATCCATTTACGAAACGCTTTTCTTTGCTCTTTATTGGCGTGCAAATAGAGCATTTGTAGATCATTCAATACCGACTCAGAAGTCACCACAGCGGGCTTAGCGGACGAAGAACTTTCGTTTGCTGTAACAGCATGTGGTTGATTATCTACCGTTAGATAACTCATCGTGATCGCAGCTTTGCCAGATCGTTTGTTGTATTCAACAATATCATCAATAAAACTTTGCCCTAGTACAAAACCACTAACAGGTACAATCTCGCTCACCTGCTCAACCGGTTTCTGGCTATTAATATCAACCAACTGCCATTCAAAATGGGGAATGTCTCTTTTGGCTTGCTGCGCATTACGAAAGTTGGGCATCGAGAACATTAAGGTTTGTTCACTAGCATTAAAGCGTAATACCACCAATTCACTGTACACATTATCAACCGTATCCCGGTTAACAAAAGGTTTCACATAACGAAAGGCAATTTGGTTAACACCATCCGGTAATTCCACCGTTTTACTATTACTTAAAAAACCGCCTTGAAGCTTCGGTTTCTCTAAGTTGACTACCGCTAAACTGATCTCTTCTGGGACAGTCAATTGTACCTCGGCTTGCACGGTTGCAGTCAGGGATAACCCTACCAATAGTCCATGAATGATATTTTTCATTATTGCGGCCATAACTCTCTTATCTCCCATAAAAAAAGCTCGGCAAAGCCGAGCTTATCTTAACGATAAATCGCTAAATTACCAGTATACACGAGCACCGATAGCAAGGTTGTTAAGATCATCTTGACCATCTGTATCGTTAAAGTTGTACTCAATGTAAGTACGTGCCCACTTAGCAAACATGTATTCTGCACCTAGGTAAAGGTTCGTTACATCAGCTGCTTCTTTTTTGCCGTTAATGAACTGAGCACCACCGTACAGTGATGTTTTGCTCGCCACTTCATATTTAGCACCTAAGTGGAAGCCATCAGATTCAGATTTAGTTTTAGCAACATTATCTTTATCTTTGTTATAAGCATAAGTAAAGCCAACCACACCTTTGTCCAGTGCATATTCAGCCGTCGCTTCAAAGTAAGTTGAATCAACATCACCAGATGTCTTATCAGACATTGACGCTCCACCAATGTGTAGTGATAGTGCATCATAAGAAGTTCCCGCGTACAGCTCAAACAGCTCTGCGTTATCGTTATTTTCCGCTAGGTTGTACTGTGCTTTTACCCAGCTGTTATCCAATTCTAACGCATACTTGATCGCACTGGTTTGCCAGAAATTATTATCCAAACCACCGTCAGCAATATAAGGCGCTAAATCGTATTCATACGCATAGATAGCACCATAAATATCATCATAAAGTGGTGAATGTTGACCATAAGTCATCACACCGTATTCGGTACTCATACCGATATAGTGTTGACGAAGTTCCCATTCATCACCAACTTTGTATTCTACGTTACCAATCACATCCAAGCCTTCTTCAGCGGCTTTGTAGGTCAAGTTGATACCAACACGTGAGGAACCTTGGTCGATCTTAGCATCCGTATCATCTTCATCGGTAAACTTAATGGTTTGACGAAGCTGACCATAAAAATCAACAGATACATCATCAGCTTTGAACACTTCTGCTGCATTTACTGACGTTGCTGCTGAAGCAACCAGTAGTGCTACTAGAGTCTTTTTCATATTAATCCACTGCCTTTTCTTAGATGGGAATTCCATTTCGGTTCCCTTTGTTTTAGATGATGGTTGGCTAACTCTTCGGTTAGTTACCATCGCCACTAAATTCGAGCTTTAGATTGCAAAAGAATATGCTACATGTCAAATGTGCAAAAAAATATTTATAAAAAATACATAAAACCTTAATGAACAATAAGTTACACATAAATTTCATATTATTTCGAGTAAGTTCTAATCAAAAAACTAAGAATTAGTAAATGTTAATAAACTTAACATTGTGGAATTAAAAACCTATAAATATGTGATAATTGAATGAAAATAGACATTTATATCAAAAATCATGATATTCACAGAGATTATGTTTTAGGCGGGTGAAATTATCAGCATACGCACAAAGGTTCAGATTTTTTTTGTGAGCAAGATCTATTATTGGTTCAAAAGCACACCATTTTGAGATAACCAGGCATACAAAGTCATTTATCCGGCCCCTATCAAAGAGAATAAAAAGTAGGCCAGCGACAAATCAGAATAAGTAAAGGGAGGCGATCCCTAGCAACATATTATGCTACTATCGCAGTTCTGCTATTTAGGTCTCGCTATGCTAACAACAAAAATTCAACAATCCATTCGGACTAGCTATCATAATCTACAGAGTCAATTGGATAACTTTATTCCACGCCGAGCACAAAATTATCTTGTGGCTGAAATTACCAAAACACTCTGCGGTCGCTATCACCCATCAACTCGGATGATTGTTGCAGAAGCAGGAACCGGAATCGGTAAATCTCTTTCTTATCTGATGGCAACCATCCCCGTTGCTATACTCAATAATCGTAAAGTGGTAATTTCAACCGCAACGGTCGCACTGCAAGAACAACTGGTACAAAAAGATCTTCCTCTTTATCGACGAATCACCGACCAGAATTTTTCGTTTCTCTTAGCTAAGGGGCGCCAACGTTATTGCTGTGCAGAAAAACTGGCCTCTGCAAGTGGCGTGGATGGAGGGCAACTTGCCATGTTTACCAGCAAGCCTGACGCTCAGGATGTCCAACAACTTCAAGAACTTTATCAACAACTGGCAAATGGTAAGTGGAATGGTGATCGAGATGCCTGGCCAACCCCCATCCGAGACGCCATTTGGAATACGATTGTCAGTGATAAACATAGCTGTAATGGAAGCTTTGCGGCTCACAGGACATGTCCATTTCAAAAAGCGAGAGCAGAAATTGATAAAGCAGATGTCATTATTGCTAACCACAGTTTAGTGATGGCTGATGCTGACCTAGGTGGCGGCGTCATTCTCCCTGAACCAGAAAATACCCTTTATGTCTTTGATGAAGCGCATCACCTTCCCCATGTGGCACGAGATCATGCCTCCGCATCTGCAACCATGAAAGGGGCAGTAACTTGGTTAGAAAAGCTCAATCAGTCATTAACGAAATTTATTGCTTTAGTCGACGGAAAGCGAGTGTCACGGTTTCATAATGAAGCTCAAGATGCGCTACAACTGCTGATCCCATCCCTGAATCAACTCCCGAATCAATTTGAAGCATCAGCCTTTGAGGAAGGTATTTATCGTTTTGAACATGGTGAATTGCCAGAGTGGCTAGCAAATCAGGCCAAAGAACTCAAAAAATCGAGCCAGAAGCTCAATCAAGCGATGAGTAAAATTGCCGATTTGATTGCTGAAGCAGTCAAAGACGGCGGGATAGCGGCAAGATTAGGTGATCCCGCCTTATCTGAACTGGGCTTTTATCTTCAGCGCCTAGAAAACCTTGCCCAAGTTTGGCACTTAATGGCAGAGCCGAACCGAGAAAAAGGGGCACCGCTAGCACGTTGGCTCGAAGTCAGTACAGAACGGGAGGGAGATTACTTAGTTAATGTTTCACCGCTAGAAATTGGCTGGCAGCTCGACCAACAAATATGGAGTCGCTGTGTCGGGGCGGTACTGGTGTCGGCAACGCTCCGAGCACTCAACTCTTTTCAGTTTTTCTGCCGCCAAGCTGGAATCAGTGAAAAAAGTGACGATGGCGTACAATTTTTAGCGCTCGCTTCACCGTTTGATTATCAAAATCAAGCAGAATTGCTGATCCCTAAAATGGAGTATGAGCCACAAGCACCTCAATATACCGAATATCTCGCTGACAAGATCATCGACTATATTCAGCCGAATAAAGCCAATTTGGTTCTGTTTGCGTCTTACTGGCAGATGAAAGAAGTGGCAGAGAAAATTCGAACCCAATGCATCAAAAACGATTGGTCTTTACAGTTACAAGGAGAAAAATCGAGAAAAGAGATTTTAAACCAACATAAGACGCTGATCCAATGTGGAAAAACCAGCATTCTTTTTGGTACAGGTAGCTTTTCGGAAGGGTTAGATCTACCCGGTGATTTATTAGAGAATTTAATCATCACCAAAATTCCCTTTGCCGTACCAAACTCACCTGTAGAGCAAGCTCATGCTGAGTATATTCAGCAACGTGGTGGTAATCCGTTTTTACAAATTAGTGTTCCCGAAGCCAGTAAAAAGTTGGTTCAGTCGGTCGGCCGCTTACTGCGTAAAGAACGAGACTCTGGTAGAGTTGTAATGCTTGATCGGCGAATCGTTTCTAAACGTTATGGCAAATCCTTGCTTGACTCTCTTCCTCCGTTTAAACGTTCCATTGAATAGGCTCAGCATTCAAATTTTGTTATTATTCTCGGCTCAATATTGGAATTGGCGTTTGTCCTCATCATTAAATAGCCAGTTCTCAATGGATTGATACCCTATCGTAGGAATACCACACTGGCTGATTACAGCTTAAGTGACTAGCGACAGTGATGCGTTGCGATCCGTTTTACCGTTATTTTTAGGACCGAACCATTAATGGAACTTGTCGAACCAACCACTTTATTTATTCTCGCTATCGTTGCCTTTGTTGCTGGCTTTATTGATGCCGTCGCCGGAGGAGGAGGAATGCTCACCGTTCCAACCCTCCTATCTTTAGGGCTACCCCCACATATTGCGCTTGGCACCAATAAGTTAGCCGCAACGTTTGCCTCTTCCACTGCGGCCATAACTTACTATCGTAAACAGCTATTTACACCCAGTTTTTGGAAAAGAACCTTCATTGCCACCTTTATTGGAGCGGTGATCGGAACTTTTGCTGTTGATGCCATCAGTACAGAATGGTTACAAAAAGTATTGCCGTTGATTATTTTGGCTGCAGCTGTCTACACCATCTGGCACAAAACGCCCCACACTAGCCACACTCACCTGCCTGCGACTTGCCCACGTACACATCGCAAGCAATATATTCAGGGCTTTACTCTTGGATTTTATGACGGCTTAGCAGGCCCAGGAACAGGGGCATTTTGGACTGTCAGTTCTATGGCTCTATATCGTCTCAATATCTTACTGGCTTCAGGCTTAGGTAAAGCCATGAATTTTACCAGTAATTTTACCTCTCTGATTACCTTTGCTATTTTAGGGCATATTGACTGGATACTGGGCTTGACGATGGGGTTATGCCTTATGGTCGGAGCTTTTGTCGGCGCTCACTCCGCTATCCGGTTTGGAGGAAAATTCATTCGTCCTATGTTTGTTTTAGTCGTCAGTGGGCTGGCGGTTAAACTGGCCTATGATGCTTGGTTTGTTGGATTATGACCACTCCTTTATCTCAGCTAACCACACAGCTTAATCAGTGGAAACAGCAAGCTAAGCTTATCGATCAACAGTCTCAAACCATGAATGAAGCTTGGTTTGATTCCCAGTTGTTTAATACGGATCGCCGATGGCTAGTACCCTGTGTACAAGAAACGGAGCAAAACTTGGCAAGGCTACTGAAATTGACCCAAAACCCAATATCTGCCACTGCTCAGATAGAACATATCACCGAGCGTTTATTTGCACAGATTGAGGCGCTACAACGTGTCCTCACTCACGCATTAGAGGTATTAAAAAATAAGTCAACAGCAACTAAAATAACCCGTGAGTTAGCCTCGATATCAAAAGAAGCGCTTCAGCAACAGTTAGTGAAACATCAAGAGTGGGAGCAACGACTGCGTCAATTGGTACTGAACAAACAGTATGAATTTGACCATGCGCCTGCTCGTTATCACAGCACGACATTGCAAGCCTTAACAATTGCTAAGCAGAGGCTGGCACGTTGCCAACAAGCAAAATCCCGAATCGAAGCACAACTGCTCAGTTGTCATGTTCTTTAACCAAGAGAGTTTTCCTATGAGTCATTCACCTACCTCACTCCATGATGCTCCTGATGAAATTAAATTGGCGGTCGATCTTATTTATCTACTGGAATCCAATCAAGTTAACTTGAGCATCGCTCTCAAGGCCATTGAACTGGTTAAACGAGATTTAGAAACTCAGTTGGCGCACTCGACAGAAACTTCTTCCTCATAACCCCACACAATGGCCGGTTGTCTCAGTACCATAAATACGTACTATAGACAGCAGAAAGAAACAAAGCTTGTTGATAACAACAAGCCAAAAGGAATAATAGATGAAAGTAATCAGCTTTAATATCAATGGATTAAGAGCAAGACTCCACCAACTTCAAGCCATTATTGATAAACATCAACCTGATATCATTGGCCTACAAGAGATCAAGGTTCACGATGAAGCCTTTCCGGTTGAGGATGTTAAAGCTATGGGCTATCACGTTTATTTTCATGGTCAAAAAGCCCACTACGGGGTTGCTCTGCTCTGTAAGCAAGAGCCGATTAAGGTGATGAAGGGCTTCCCAACTGATAATGATGATCATCAAAAACGGATGATCATGGCTACTTTTCTGGATAATCAAGGAAAACCCATCACCGTATTAAATGGCTATTTTCCTCAAGGGGATAACATTGCCCATGAAACCAAATTTCCATACAAGCGCCAATTTTACCGCGATTTAATGCGTTATTTGAGCGAGCATCATACTCCTGATGAACAGCTTATTGTAATGGGAGATATCAACATCAGCCCTCTTGACTCAGATATTGGTATTGGTGAGGCTAACCGTAAACGCTGGCTGAAAACGGGTAAGTGCTCTTTCCAACCCGAAGAGCGCGAATGGTTAGCCAGCTTGCTTGATTGGGGGTTTGAAGACACATTTCGCCAATTGCATCCTTCGGTTGATGATCAATTTTCTTGGTTTGACTATCGCTCACGAGGATTTGATGACAACCGTGGGCTAAGAATTGATGTCATCTTAGCAACCCCCAGCTTGGCCGCTAAATGTATCGATTCAGGAATTGATTATCCATTAAGAGCCATCGAGAAACCTTCCGATCACGCGCCTATTTGGTCAACCTTTGAGTTAAACGATTAACGCTCCAACCAACCAGAAGATCATCATTCAACTTGTGCCCTACTATTAGCTATTAGCAGGGCACAAAGTTTATTGCCGAGGGGATAAATAAGCTAAATAGCGTTTTTCTGCTTGCTTAAAGCAAGCAATAACAATGAAGGTTAGCGCCATATAAAAAAGCCCCGCCGCTAAGAAAGACTCAAACGGCGCATAGTGCCGAGAGTTCACCAACCGCGCCACTCCCGTTAAATCCATAATAGTAACGATCCCTGCCACTGCACTACCGTGTATCATAAAGATCACTTCATTACTGTATGCGGGTAAGGCTCGACGCAAAGCGCTAGGTAAAATAATACGTCGATACGTTAACCATGGTGTCATTCCATAAGCCTTAGCCGCTTCTAATTCTCCAGTATCCAAGCCATTCATCGCTCCACGAACAATTTCTGCTGTATAAGCTGATGTATTAAGAATAAAAGCGACTAACGCACAAAACCATGCATTCTCCCACCAAGTATCTTTTACCGGGAAAAACTGATCCATTCCGTAATAAATCAAATAAAGCTGAACTAATAACGGAGTGCCGCGGAAAAAATAGATGTATCCCCAAGCAGGAACCCAAATAAAACCATATTGACTATTGCGAGCAATCGCTAAAGGAATTGCCACCGTTAACCCGATGATCAGAGACAAGCCAACCAACCAAGTTGTGGTCCATAACCCACTAAAATACAAGGGCAAACTGTCAACGATGACTGAAAAATCCATCACAACCTCGTATGCATGCTGAATTTACGTTCAACTAATTTCAGTAAACCGGTCGAGACGCTAGTAAAAAATAAGAAAATCAGAGCAACAGTCAGGTAAAAAGTAAAAGGCATTTTGGTTGAACCGGCGGCCATTGCACTGACTCGAACCATGTCTTCTAAGCCAATAATAGAAACCAATGCTGTTGTTTTCAGTAACACTAACCAATTGTTACCAAACCCGGGCAAGGCGTGACGAATCATCTGAGGCAGCAATATTCGGCGAAAAGCTAACGAAGAACTCATTCCGTAGGCTTTTGCTGCTTCCAACTCCCCTTTATCGACCGCCATAATCGCGCCCCGAAAAGTTTCAGCCATGTAAGCTCCAAATATAAAACCGATGGTTAATACACCAGCAATAAATGGGCTAACGTCAATATAATCAGGAAGATAAGAAACCCATTGGTGGTTCGGGTCAAAATAAGAAAAGCCACTGTTTAGCCATTCATTGATAGAATATAAACTGTTGTTTAGTAAGATCTGCCCCCCAAAAAAGATCAGCATCATAAGTACTAAATCGGGGATGCCTCGGATAATTGTGGTATACAGTGTCGCAATCGCTCTTGCCCAACGGAAAGGCGCTAACTTAGCCAATGCTCCTAACATTCCCAACAACATGGCAAATAAAAGCGACAATAAAGCCACTTCAATCGTTAAAAGCGCACCGTTTAAAATCGCAACTTCATATCCTTGCAAATTGAGCATAACTCTCTTCCTAGTCCTTAGAATACCGGGTGGTTGGGTACAGCGTTCAACTAGGAACCAACCATCCGGTTTAACCTCTACAATTAACGCCTATAAGAGGTTGTGAGCGAATGCTGTTTAATCACCATAAACATCATAGTTGAAATACTTAGCGGCAATTTCTTGATAAATACCTTTAGCACGTAAAGAGGCAATGGCTTTGTTGAGCTGTGCAGTTAACTCTTTATCTTGTTTACGAACCGCAATACCGAACCCCTCTCCAAACCATTGTGGATCGGTTAACGAAGGGCCGACAAATTCATAAGCCTCCCCCCCAACTTTATTTAATACCCCTTCTTCCAACGCTGATGCATCGCCTAATACCGCAGAAATACGCCCATTTGCTAAGTCAAGATACGCCTCATCAAACGATCCGTAACGAACAATATTGACCGATTTACCATAGTTGTCAGTTAAGTATTTATCATGAGTAGTTGCTCGTTGTACGCCAATTTTTACCTCTTTCAGCCCTTCCTGACTGAAATCCAATTCAGCCCCTTTTTTGGCAATAAATTTATTCGGAATCAAAGCATACTTGTTCGTAAAATCGACCCGTTTTTTACGTTCTTCCGTAATCGACATCGCAGCAATAATCGCATCATACTTACGAGCCAATAGTGAAGGAATAATACCATCCCAATCTTGTGGCACGATATGACATTTCACTTGCATCTCTTGGCATAGCGCATTCGCCATATCAACATCAAAGCCACGTAATGAACCATCGGCTTCTGTCCAACTAAAAGGGGGATAAGCGCCTTCAATGCCAAAGCGCACCGTTTTCCATTCTTTCGCTTGGGCAAGTCCAGATACCGCAGTTGTAACAACGGCCACCATCAATAACCACTTTTTCATATCCATACTCCTGTGATTGTTTTGTTGTGCTTACTTATTATTGCTGTCAGATAAAATCTGAGTATTCTTTTTTACCGCTCTATCTCTTTATTTTATTAGTAAATGGAAGAAATAAACTGCTTCAATCGTTCTGAATTTGGGTGAGTAAATAATGCTTCAGGTTCGCCCTGCTCTTCCACAATACCTTGATGCAAAAACAAAACATGGCTAGACACATCACGAGCAAATGCCATTTCATGAGTGACCACTAACATGGTTCTTCCTTCTTGAGCAAGATCTTTCATTACCCCTAGCACTTCCCCTACCAGCTCAGGATCAAGGGCAGAAGTGGGTTCATCAAATAGCAAAACCTCCGGCTCGACAGCTAATGCACGTGCAATAGCTGCACGTTGTTGCTGCCCTCCTGATAAGTGCCCGGGGTAATAATCTCGACGTTCATAAAGCCCCACCTTTTTGAGCAGAGCTTCAGCATTGGCAATTGCTTGATCTTTAGGAACCTTAAGAACATGTACAGGCGCTTCAATCACATTGTCCAAAACAGTCATATGAGACCAAAGATTAAATCCTTGGAAAACCATCGCTAATCGTGAACGGAT
Source organism: Vibrio cincinnatiensis (assembly GCF_022113815.1). GTDB lineage: Bacteria > Pseudomonadota > Gammaproteobacteria > Enterobacterales > Vibrionaceae > Vibrio > Vibrio cincinnatiensis_A. The sequence continues at coordinate 166,846 of NZ_SGOM01000001.1, read as the reverse complement.
ACGCTGAACCTGTTTATCACTCACCGGGCGAACATCCCCTTGCCGAGTCGTTTTCATCTGAATCAGTTCATTATTCACCCAAATCTCACCAGATGTCGGGGTTTCGAGCAAATTAATACAACGTAGAAAGGTGCTTTTCCCTGAGCCGGAAGAGCCAATAATTGAAATCACATCCCCTTTATGAGCTTGTAATGAAATGCCTTTCAGCACTTCATTTTGACCAAAGGTTTTATGCAGGTTTTTGATATCCAGCGCGGGTACATCACTCATGCGCTTTAACTCCCTGTATTTGTTTAAGCCAAGCAATCCAGCTTAGTTTTTTCTACAAATTAGCACTCTACCCCAGCACATGCAACATGTTATTAACCTGCCAACATAAGCGTATTTAGTTAAATAATATGAGTATAAATTCACACAACAACGATTTAAGCTTCTCTCTAATTACATAAAAAACATCAATAACCAGTAAAATCAAGGCATCACACGTTAACAATCATTGCAACATCCACATTTCACTGCCACTTAAAGATAACACCCGTCACATCTCAAAAATATCACTCAGAATTATACATCTTGTTGCAAATGGAAAAATATGAAAAAAAATTTCACCAAAAATCACGCTATATTACTGATTTACCAGAAATAATGTAGTTTTATTTCATATTCATAATTAAAGTGATCAAGATCAATCACCATAAAGAGTTAGCACGTTAAACTCGCTAACCAATAAAAGAGTAAATAATGCTCTATATTCATAACGTTGGTCGGTAAATACTGCATAAAATACTAATGGTTATGCAACGAATACATTGTCGTGTTAGCAAGTTAAATAGAATTCAATAAAGATTTACTAACTTTTATCAATATGAGGAATCTATGTCAGACGTAGTCAATAAAGAGCGCTCAGACATCGAGACGAAAAGTTACCAAGAACTGCATCGTCCATCATCTGAGTTTACAAGCCGCTCCGATTACCTAGATCATGAGTTGCAAATCATGAAGCCACGCCGCTTCGGGCTAAACCTCCCGGGCAGAGACTTTCGTTTTGAATTGGAAGACTTCGTTCCAGCTCTTGCAGGGACGATTGGCATTATTGCCATGTATTCAGCCGTTAGTATGTCTTGGGCTGAAGGGCTAACCCAAACGTGGGATCACATCAATCTCGGAAAAGACTTTGCTATCGAAGTCGCTCGCGTAGAAATGCTATTCCCAGCCCTACTTTTCTGTGTACTCGCCTCTGGCTTTTTTAACCCAAGAGCTAACCTTGCGGGTAACCATGGCCCCATGATTCCACTTATCGGCACAATCGCTCTTGCCGGTGCCCACCCTCTTGCACTCGCCATTTTACTGGGTATCTTCGGACTGATATTGAGCTATTTTAAAGGGGGGTCAAAACTGGTGAACCTCACCTCGGAGGGAACAGCGGGAGGCTTACTTATCTTCCTTGGCTTTACAGGGACCATGAGTCAGATAACCTCAATACAAGAGTGGGCGACCAGCTTACAATCTGCGGAGATTGCTGCGGGTGATATGGGGTATGTTGGGCTCGTCGTGTTAGGTATTAATATTGTTCTGTATGCTTTCCTTGCTAAAATCAATATGCGTTGGTTAGCGATCCCGGTTTGTGCCTTTACTGGGTTATTACTGGCATTAATTTTTGGTGCAGGGTTTGATCTTAAGTTTGAAACACAAACGGGCCTGCCAAACCTTAATCCTATTTATTGGTGGGGCAGCACAGAACAAGGTTGGATGCTTGGTCTACCCACCGTTGAGCACTTCATCGCCTCTTTACCTTTTGCCATTCTTGCGGTAGCAATGTGGTCTCCCGATTTCTTAGGCCATCGCATTTTCCAAGAACTGAATTATCCTCGCAAAACGGAAAAAGTGTTGATGGATGTAGATGATACAATGACCATGTGTTCTATCCGTCAGATGGTGGGTACAGCCTTAGGCGGTGGTAATATCACGTCGTCTTGGGGCACATATATGATTCCTGCGGCTATCGCAAAACGTCCCATTCCTGGTGGCGCAATTATTCTTGGCTGTTTAGTCATGACTATCGCTATTTTAGGTTTCCCAATGGATGTGGCAGTATGGCCTCCGGTTATGCGTATTGCTCTACTTGTGGGTGTCTTCCTTCCTTTATTAGAAGCAGGCATGCAAATGGTTAGAGACACAAAAGATTCACAAGCCGCTGGTATATGTATTTTTGGTTCAGCGGTTGTTAACCCTGTACTCGCTTGGGCATTAACCATGTTATTAGATAACAATGGGCTTATTGGTGATAAATCCCGAGCGGAGAAACTCTCTTTTGTCGATAAAATTATTATCCCAGGTGGTGTACTGATTATCTGCCTCATCGCCATGTTGGCGGTCGGTATGCTTGATGCCCAATACGGAATCAAGGCTTGGTTACACTAAGAGAAAGGATAAACCAAGTGAACAAGATCAAGATTAGAAAATCTGTCTATACTCACTAGGGAATAAACTTATCAATCTTGGGTAGTGTGAATGCACTACCCAAATTTTATCTGTATTTTTTAAGTTTTATTGATTTAGTTTAAGGTTTGCGAATTTTTTTTAGCTTAAATTGGCTCTCAACCGGAACCAATGACAATATTTATATTCAAACCAATGTATATATCGATTCGACTATAGATATTGTTATTCATAGAGTGTACTGCCTCTTGTTTCATGCAAGATAGCTGGCTCAACGGCGAAACAGTACGTGTTTTTTCTACTAAAAAGGTAGGTATGTCATGGCAGAGCAATTTGCTAAAGCTTGGGAAGGTTTTGTTGCAGGTGACTGGCAAAACGAAGTCAACGTTCGTGATTTTATTCAAAAGAACTACACACCATATGAAGGTGACGAATCTTTCCTAGTTTCTGAAGGTACTGAAGCAACCAATAAGCTTTGGGAAAAAGTAATGGAAGGGATCAAACTGGAAAACTCAACACACGCTCCTGTTGATTTTGACACTTCTGTTATCTCTACCATCACTGCTCACGATGCGGGCTACATCAACAAAGACCTAGAAAAAATCGTCGGTCTTCAAACTGAAAAACCTCTAAAACGCGCTCTTATCCCTAACGGTGGCATCCGTATGATCGAGAGTTCGTGCAAAGCTTACGATCGTGAACTCGATCCTGAAGTAAAAAAAATCTACACTGAATACCGTAAAACACATAACCAAGGCGTGTTTGATATTTACACACCAGAAATTCTGGCTTGTCGTAAATCAGGTGTTCTGACGGGTCTTCCAGATGCGTATGGCCGTGGTCGTATCATCGGTGACTACCGTCGTATCGCTCTATACGGTATTGATTACCTAATGAAAGACAAATTCGCTCAATTCACTTCTCTACAAGAGAAATTTGAAAACGGCGAAGATCTTCAAATGACTATGCAACTTCGTGAAGAGATTGCAGAACAACACCGTGCGCTTGGCCAAATGAAAAAAATGGCTGAGAAATATGGTTGTGATATCGGTCGTCCAGCAGAAACGGCTCAAGAAGCTATCCAGTGGACTTACTTTGGCTACCTAGCGGCGGTTAAATCTCAAAACGGCGCAGCGATGTCTCTTGGCCGTACTTCTACTTTCCTTGATGTGTACATTGAACGCGATATGAAAGCGGGCAAAATCACAGAAGAAGAAGCACAAGAAATGATCGACCATTTCGTAATGAAACTACGCATGGTTCGTTTCCTACGTACACCTGAATATGATGAACTGTTCTCTGGCGACCCAATCTGGGCAACAGAATCTATGGGTGGTATGGGTCTTGACGGTCGTACTTTGGTTACTCGCACTAACTTCCGTTTCCTAAACAGCCTATACACTATGGGACCATCTCCAGAGCCAAACATCACTGTTCTATGGTCTGAACAACTACCGGCTGGCTTCAAAAAATTCTGTGCTAAAGTGTCTATCGATACTTCATCAATTCAGTATGAAAATGATGACCTTATGCGCCCTGACTTCGAGTCTGACGACTATGCAATCGCATGTTGTGTATCCCCAATGGTTGTGGGTAAACAAATGCAATTCTTTGGCGCTCGTGCAAACTTAGCGAAAACAATGCTTTACACCATCAACGGTGGTGTGGATGAGAAGCTAAAAATGCAAGTCGGCCCTAAAATGCCTAAAATCACTGATGAAGTGCTTGACTACGCAGATGTGTGGGACAAGATGGATCACTTCATGGATTGGTTAGCAAAACAATACGTCACAGCATTGAACTCTATTCACTATATGCATGACAAATACAGCTATGAAGCCGCTCTTATGGCACTGCATGACCGTGACGTAAAACGTACTATGGCATGTGGTATTGCTGGTCTATCCGTTGCTGCTGACTCTCTGTCTGCTATCAAATACGCGAAAGTAAAACCGGTTCGTGATGAAGATGGTATTGCTGTCGATTTTGAAATCGAAGGCGATTATCCTAAATTTGGTAACAACGATCCTCGCGTTGATGACATCGCTTGTGAATTAGTTGAAGTGTTCATGAACAAAATCCGTTCACTGAAAACTTACCGTAATGCAATTCCAACACAGTCTATTCTTACTATTACTTCAAACGTTGTATATGGTAAGAAAACAGGTAACACTCCTGATGGACGCCGCGCTGGTGCACCATTTGCTCCAGGTGCCAACCCAATGCACGGCCGTGATGAAAAAGGCGCAGTTGCTTCATTAACTTCAGTGGGTAAACTACCTTTTGCTCATGCAAAAGATGGTATCTCTTATACTTTCTCTATCGTGCCAAATGCACTAGGTAAAGACGAAGGTTCACAACGTGCTAACCTTGCTGGTCTGATGGATGGTTACTTCCATCACGAATCAGGCATCGAAGGTGGTCAACACTTAAACGTGAACGTGCTTAACCGTGAAACGCTACTTGATGCGGTTAAACACCCAGAGAAATACCCACAATTGACTATTCGTGTATCAGGTTATGCTGTGCGTTTTAACTCTTTAACTGCTGAGCAGCAACAAGACGTTATCGCACGTACTTTCACTGAATCACTATAATATAACGGTTATCCGTTGCACAAAACCTCGCTCTTTGAGCGGGGTTTTTCTTTTTCTGAGCCATCGACAAAAGAAGCTGTACAGTAGGTGGTAGATTTCCTAGAGCTGACTCCCGAGATAAGACGGTTTCCCCCTATTTAATCCCTACCTTTTGTAATAAAATAACGTTAAACACAGTAAATGAGAGCAGCTTATGTCTACTATTGGTCGTATCCATTCATTTGAATCTTGCGGTACTGTCGATGGACCTGGTATTCGATTCATCATCTTTTTACAAGGTTGCTTATTCCGTTGTAAGTATTGCCACAATAGAGATACATGGGATACCCATTCGGGTAAAGAAGTCTCAGTAGAAGAAATTATTACTGAAGCTAAGTCTTACCGTCATTTTATGAATGCCTCAGGAGGTGGTGTAACCTGCTCTGGTGGAGAGTCCATGTTACAGCCGGAATTTGTCCGTGACTTTTTTCAAGCCGCCAAAGCAGAAGGTATTCATACCTGTTTAGATACCAACGGCTATATCCGAAAATATACGCCGGTTATTGACGAAGTATTGGATGTGACCGATCTCGTCATGTTAGATATTAAACAGATGAAAGATGAGATTCACCAAGACCTGATTGGTGTTTCTAATAAACGCACCTTAGATTTTGCGCGTTATCTGAATAAAATAGGCAAAACCACGTGGATCCGCTATGTGGTAGTTCCCGGTTATACCGATGATGAAGAATCGGCTCACCTACTTGGACAGTTTATTCAAGACATGGATAATATTGAAAAAATAGAGCTTCTGCCTTATCACAAATTAGGCGCTCATAAATGGGAAGCCATGGGAGAAACCTACCCTCTAGACGGTGTAAATCCACCCAGTAAAGAAACCATGGATAGTATCGTTGCGGTATTGAAGCAGTACCATCCAAACGTCAAATACTAAGCTTTAACCATAAAAACACCGGGATATTCCTGGTGTTTTTATGTTCACTCTCATCGTCTTACCAACCCGAAAATGACCATCTCTACAGGTCAATCCAAACGGTTCTTGACACTCTATTCTACTAACGTCGATATTTTATGCTTTTAACATTAAATCTGTGTTGAGATCATGTTTCAAAGTCATCGATTACTGTTAACCTTATCTTAAGCAAATTGACTAACATTGAGTATAGTGAGGCTAGCCATGGAAATGACTAATGCACAGCGTCTAATCCTATCGAACCAATATGTTTTAATGTCCCAACTCGACCCAGCGAATGCGGACAAATATAAGCGCTTACAAACCATTGTTGAACGTGGTTATGAATTGCAGATGTGTGAATTAGACAAGGAGTTTGGATGCTTATCTGAAGCTCAATGCCGTGAAGTGATCGACGTGATGGAAATGTATCACGCTATGCAAGAATCTTACAAAATGCTCGATGATACTCACCGCCAGCATCTTGATGCTCGTCGCCTTAACTTCCTTGGTTATGATATTGCCTCAGAAGCTCAATTAGTTAACTATGTTCGTTTTCTTGTCACAACAGAAAAACTTTACTCACACTTTGAGCAAAGCGAACATCACTTTAATAGCCAAATCCCCATGCAAGATAAATATCGCCGAATGCTGACAACGTGGCGAAATTGTCCAAGGCAATACCATTTATCGGCAAATGAGTTGGCGCAAATCATTAACGCTTAATACGAAAAAGGGAAGCCATCAGCGCTTCCCTTCTATTACCCCCTTGCTAGAGGGCCATTAAAACAAGTAAACCATTCCCAGCGTTCCCATGGTTCCTGCACTACTTCCTACAACAGGGCTTGCAGAGATATCCCCTTCTAAATTGGTGTAACGAATTCCACCAGAAATCCGGATATTATGAGTTACCGCCCAATACGCTGTCACGCCAACAAAATATTGCCCATCCCAGTCGGCATCATATTTCTCCAATCCACTACGAGCAGCTTCATGTGCTGATACCCCATATAGGTGGTTATTGAGTTTGTCGGAGTTATAAGCGTAGCCGACTGAAGGCGTAATTCCCCAGCGTTCAAAACGAATTGGTAAACGCCAAGCTAATTCGCCATAGACACCGTTATGTCTTCCTGCGATATCTGAGCCAAGACTGGCTTCCCACATTCCCAGCATCGTATAAAGCTGGTAGCTCACTCCCCCTAAAACCGTCGCCTTACGCTTATCGAGTAAACGAATTTGTGGATCATCTGAATCCGAAGGTTTTAGCGTTCTTGGATCAAAAGCGACGCGAAAAACAATATTTTGTGTTGAGCCTTGTGGAAATAAACGATATCCCGCATCAAAGCCACGTAAGAAGATATGTTCGCCTTCATAGCCAATCACAGGAATGACCGTTCGATTCGATGGCGTATCTTTATAGACTGCGGGAGAATAAGCTGCCGCCACCCCTAGAGACCATTGGGACATATCCGCATGTACCATTGAAGACATCAACAGAATAGGAAAAAACCACACTCGTTTAAAACTAAAATGATACATACAGGCCTTATATTGAGTAACGATAAACCACCATCGCCAATGATACGACTTGAAACTCATTGATACAATCTTTGTGATTCGATCATTGTCATGGTCAAAAGTATATTATTGGCATTCCCCCGCAAACATCCAATGACATTTCAATGAAAAACCGCTGAACCATTTTTTATAACCAATTTGAAATAAATACATAATCTTTAAGCAGAATCACCAAATGCGATCTAGGCTTAACATGTTAGGGCGTTATGTTTTTAAGCGGTGATATGTCCGACAAGACATTTAAAGAGGGGATGCACAATGAGTATTTTTGACCATTTTCAGGCCCGCTATGAAGCAGCCAAGGATGAAGAACTGTCTATACAAGCCTTTTTAGATCTATGCAAAGATGATAAAAGTGCTTACGCAAACGCCGCTGAGCGTCTACTACTGGCGATCGGCAAACCGGAGCTTATAGATACAGCCAAAGATCCTCGGCTGAGCCGGCTTTTTTCCAACCGAGTCATTTCTCGTTATCAACCTTTTACCGACTTTTATGGTATGGAAGAAGCCATCGAACAAATTGTTTCTTACCTCAAACATGCCGCTCAAGGGCTCGAAGAACGCAAACAAATCTTATACCTACTGGGCCCCGTCGGTGGCGGTAAATCCTCTTTAGCAGAAAAGCTCAAAGCACTGATGCAACAAATGCCTATTTATGTTCTTTCTGCCAATGGACAACGCAGCCCGGTCAATGATCATCCATTTTGTCTCTTTGATGTGAATGAAGATGGTGATCTTCTAAAACGTGAGTATGGCATCGACAAACGCTACTTACGTTCAATTATGTCACCCTGGGCAGCCAAACGGTTACATGAATTTGGTGGCGATATCACCCGATTTAAAGTGGTTAAAGTCCGCCCTTCTATTCTTGACCAAATTGCCATTGCTAAAACAGAACCAGGCGATGAAAATAACCAAGATATTTCTTCATTAGTCGGGAAGGTCGACATCCGTAAGTTGGAGCACTATTCCCAAGATGACCCAGATGCTTACAGCTATTCGGGCGCATTATGTCGAGCCAACCAAGGTTTGATGGAGTTTGTGGAGATGTTCAAAGCGCCGATCAAAGTCTTACACCCACTACTGACCGCCACACAAGAGGGAAATTACAACGGCACCGAAGGGTTATCAGCCCTTCCCTTTGATGGCATGATTCTCGCCCACTCCAACGAGTCCGAATGGCAAACATTCCGTAATAATAAAAATAATGAAGCTTTTCTCGACCGCGTGTACATCGTCAAGGTGCCTTATTGTTTACGCGTCTCGGAAGAAGTCAAAATTTATGAGAAACTGTTGGAACACAGTGAACTCTATCAAGCCCCTCGCGCACCAAGTACGTTAGAACTCTTGGCACAATTTAGCGTGCTGTCTCGTCTTAAAACGCCAGAAAACTCATCCATTTTCTCCAAAATGCGTGTCTATGATGGTGAAACACTGAAAGATACAGACCCGAAAGCAAAAAGTTACCAAGAGTACCGCGACTATGCGGGAATGGATGAAGGGATGTCAGGACTTTCAACACGTTTCGCCTTTAAAATTCTCTCCCGTGTGTTCAATTTCGATCAAGCGGAAGTCGCCGCCAACCCCGTCCATCTATTTTATGTTATTGAACAACAAGTCGAACGGGAACAGTTCCCACAAGAAACGGCTGATCGCTACCTTGAATTTATAAAAGGTTACTTAGTACCTCGCTATGTGGAGTTTATTGGCAAAGAAATTCAAACCGCCTATCTAGAGTCCTACTCGGAATATGGACAGAACATTTTTGACCGTTACGTCACTTATGCCGACTTTTGGATTCAAGATCAAGAATATCGAGATCCAGAAACAGGGCAATTGTTTGACCGATCGGCACTCAATGATGAGTTAGAGAAAATCGAAAAAACCGCAGGGATCAGTAACCCGAAAGATTTTCGCAATGAAATTGTTAACTTCGTCTTGCGTGCTCGCGCCAATAATAACGGCCAAAACCCCGCATGGACGAGCTATGAAAAGCTCCGCACGGTCATCGAGAAAAAAATGTTCTCCAACACCGAAGAGCTGCTGCCGGTTATCTCTTTTAATGCTAAAACCTCTTCTGAAGATCAGAAAAAACACGATAACTTTGTCGCTCGTATGATGGAGAAAGGCTATACAGAGAAACAAGTTCGACTGCTCTCTGAATGGTATTTACGTGTTCGTAAATCCTCTTAATTGTGCAAAGTGGCTCAACCTGTCAGTGGCTTCATCGGCCACTGACCGTCAAGCCAACCCGAAAAGGGATAAGTGATTAAAACTTATTCAGGGTGACGTTTACAGGGAGAATTTCATGGCGCAATTTATTGATAGAAGGCTGAACGGTAAAAATAAGAGTGCCGTCAATCGGCAGCGTTTTCTTCGCCGATATAAAGATCAGATCAAAGAGTCGGTCGCTGATGCCGTCAACCATCGTTCGATTACTAATACCGAATCTGGTGAAGATGTCTCTATCCCACAACGTGACATTAAAGAGCCGATTTTCCATCAAGGGAAAGGCGGTTTAAAAGAACGTGTACATCCGGGCAATGACCAATTTATTCGTGGAGATAAAATTGAACGCCCCAAAACGGGTGGGCAAGCAGATGGCTCGGGAGAAGGAGAAGCGAGCAAAGATGGTGAAGGAGAAGATGCGTTTGTTTTTCAAATTTCAAAAGACGAATATTTGGATATTCTGTTTGAAGACTTAGCCCTTCCTAACCTCGACAAAACCCAACTCAATAAAATTAAAGAATGGAAAACGCATCGTGCAGGTTTCCAGACCGCTGGTGTACCAGCCAACATTGCCATTGTTCGTTCTTTGCAGCAGTCCTTAGCTCGTCGAACTGCAATGACTGCAGGAAAACGGCGTTTAATGCGAGAATTAGAACAGGAACTGGAAAAAATACAACAGGAAGAACCCGCACAATTATTCGCAGAAAAACAACTAAAAGCAGAAATAGCCGAGCTCCGGCGTAAAATAGAAAGTGTTCCTTTTATTGATACGTTTGATTTACGTTTTAAAAATTATGAAAAACGCCCAGTTCCGACTAGCCAAGCGGTGATGTTCTGCTTAATGGACGTATCAGGGTCCATGGACCAAACGACCAAAGATATCGCCAAACGTTTTTATGTACTGCTCTATCTATTTCTGACTCGGACTTATGAAAATGTGGAAGTCGTCTTTATTCGCCACCATACTCAAGCCAAAGAAGTGGATGAGCATGAATTTTTCTATTCACAAGAAACAGGAGGGACCATCGTTTCCAGTGCACTCAAACTGATGCATGAAATTGTTACAGAGCGTTACCCACAAAGTGAGTGGAATATTTATGCAGCACAGGCCTCCGATGGGGATAACTGGGCTGATGATTCACCGCGTTGTAAAGAGCTACTGACTAATCAATTACTCCCCGTATGCCAATATTTTGCTTATATTGAAATCACTCGTCGCTCTCACCAAACCTTATGGCATGAGTATGAAAAGCTGCTCGATACTTTTGATCACTTTGCGATGAAGAACATCCGCAGTGTTGAAGATATATTCCCTGTGTTTAGGGAGCTATTCCACAAGGAAACTGCATAGAGGGAATGTCAATGAATAATAAAAAATCGGCAACGTGTTCGAAAAAAACTCGCTTACCCGATGGCCCTGATTGGACGTTTGAATTGCTTGAGAAATACCACCAAGAAATTAAACGGGTAGCCAAATACTATCGTCTAGATACTTACCCAAACCAGATCGAGGTTATTACCTCAGAACAAATGATGGATGCCTACTCGAGTATTGGTATGCCGATCAATTATAACCACTGGTCATTTGGCAAAAAATTCATTCAAACCGAACAAAATTATAAACATGGGCAGATGGGGCTTGCGTACGAAATTGTAATCAATTCTGACCCTTGCATTGCTTATTTGATGGAAGAAAACACCGTCACGATGCAAGCATTAGTCATGGCGCATGCCTGTTATGGACATAATTCGTTCTTTAAAGGCAACTATCTGTTCCAAACGTGGACCGATGCCGGTTCAATTATTGACTACCTCTTATTTGCAAAAAACTATTTGGCACAGTGTGAAGAAAAATATGGTATTCACGAGGTTGAACAACTGCTCGACTCTTGCCATGCGTTAATGAATTATGGCGTGGATCGTTATAAACGGCCGGAGAAAATCTCGATTGCGGAAGAAAAAGCTCGCCAAGAAGAACGGGAAGCGTATCTGCAATCTCAGGTGAATGCACTCTGGCGCACTGTGCCACAAAAAACCAAAGAAACCGAATCTCAACCGCATTTTCCTAGTGAACCTCAAGAAAACATTCTCTACTTTATTGAAAAACATGCCCCACTACTTGAACCTTGGCAGCGAGAAATTGTGCGAATTGTACGCAAAATCAGCCAATATTTTTATCCGCAAAAACAGACCCAAGTGATGAATGAAGGCTGGGCAACCTTTTGGCACTATACCATCCTCAATCATCTCTATGATGAAGGGGTGGTTTCCGATCGCTTTATTCTTGAATTTTTACATAGTCATACCAGCGTTGTAGCTCAACCGGCTTATAACAGCCCTTATTATAGTGGTATAAATCCTTACGCTTTAGGTTTTGCGATGTTCCGAGATATAAAACGCATCTGTGAAGAACCGAGCGAAGAAGACAAGTACTGGTTTCCTGAACTGGCGGGTAGTAATTGGTTAGATGCCGTCCACTTTGCTATGCATAACTACAAAGATGAAAGCTTTATTAGTCAATATTTATCACCGAAGTTAATTCGAGACTTTAAACTATTTGCCATTTGTGATGATGACCATAAAAATTTCATTGAAATCAGTGCGATTCACGATGAAGTCGGCTATCAAAAAATTCGTGAAAAACTGGCGGCACAATATAACTTGAGCCATTTAGAGCCCAATATTCAAGTCTATAATGTGGATGTTCGGGGGGATCGCTCTATCACCCTACAGTATATTCCCCATGAACGAATTCCTCTCGACCCCAGCTACCATGAAGTGCTCAAGCATATGCATCGTCTATGGGGTTTTGAGGTCAAACTTGAAGAGCTAAAAGAGAGTGGACGACATGAATTGCTGGCAACCTGCCCCCCAAAAAATGATCATGAATGTAAGCACTAACTTTCTCTTTCAGAAACATAATAAAAGGAATAACAGGTTATATAGGCAGGTAAAGATGCATTCCCGATCGCGCCAAGGGCACCTAATCGGGAATGCATCTTTACCACTGGTGTTGGGCACCTTATGGTCAGCGCCCAAACAATATAGATAAGCCAACATCTGTCTGAAAGCTTATAGCTCTTTATAGCTACTTATTTTTAGCAAGCAATAATTCGGCGTACGGCCGCTAAATCTTCTGGAGTATCAACCCCTGCTGGGGGCGCTTCAAGGGCAACGGCAACATGAATTTTTTCGCCATGCCACAGTACTCTTAACTGCTCTAAGCTTTCAATTTTTTCTAAAATACTCGGCTGCCAATGAATATAAGTATTAATAAAACCTGCACGGTACGCATAGATACCAATATGACGCATCAGAGGTTGAACAATAGGTTTATCCGGCAGAGCAAAGTTATCCCGATCCCACGGAATCGCCGCGCGGCTAAAATACAGCGCGTAGCCCTCTTGATCGACCACCACTTTAACTGCATTAGGGTTAAAGACTTCATCCTGATGATCAATTTCAACCGCTAAAGTGGCCATAGGGGCTTGGCTAGACGACAGATTATCCGCCACTTGGCGAATAATACTAGGCGGAATAAGGGGTTCATCCCCTTGAACATTGACAATGATATGATCATCCTCAATTCCCATTAAGGCGACGACTTCCGCTAAACGCTCTGTTCCTGATTGGTGTTCAGCCGATGTCATACACACCGTTCCACCGAAATTTTGCACCGCTTGTTCAACTCGAGGATCATCGGTTGCGACAATGACTCGTTCAGCTCCCGATTGTAAAGCTTGTTCATACACCCACTGAACCATCGGTTTACCCGCAATATCAGCCAGAGGTTTGCCCGGCAATCGGGTCGATTGATAGCGAGCAGGAATCACCACGGTAAATGACATTAGCGTCCCTCTTCCATTTTCATTGTTCGAGCTTCCGGTTCAAGCAAGACAGGTATACCTTCTTTTATGGGGTAAGCAAGGCGATCAAGTTTACAAATTAACTCTTGATTCTCTTTATCATAAGTTAATTTACCTTTACAAACCGGACAAGCCACGATTTCAAGCAGACGATGATCCATACTGTTCCATAACCTCTTTAATTTTCTTCAAAATGCACTGTTTATCGTTAGAAGCGATCTGAGCAGAAACCGGTAAATACCACCAGTTGGCTTCTGCAAACCCAGTACACTTAACGGCATCTTTTTCCGTCATTATTACGTTATCGCCTTTCTCCGCTAACGCTTTCAATTGTGACTCATCAAAGGCTTGATGGTCCGCAAACCCATGCGTGAAGACAGGATCCACCCCTAACGTTTCTAAGGTTTTAAAAAAACGCTCCGGATGGCCAATACCTGCCCATGCCACCAAATGAGTAAGCTGACCAAGCTCGGCTCGTTCACCCGTCACTAGGTTGATAGCCAAACTGGGCGCTAAAGTCATTTCGATTTCCCCCGTTTTTGCCTGACCACCATTGGTAATAATAAAATCCACCTCTTGTAGTCTTGCAATAGGCTCACGCAGTGGGCCAAGGGGAAGCAACTGCTGGTTTCCAAAACGGCGAACCCCGTCCACAACGGCAAATTCGATATCTCGTTTTAATGCATAGTGTTGTAAACCATCATCAGTGACAACCACATCAACCCCTTGTGCTAAAAGGGCTTTAACAGCATTTGCTCGTATAGGGTCAACGGCAACAGGGGCTTGAGTTCGCTGATAAATTAATTTTGGTTCATCACCACAATGTAAAGTAGACGTGTGATCTGTCACCAGCAAAGGATACATCGGAGCTTTAGCACCATAGCCACGAGAAACTACACCAGGTCGATAACCTTGCTGCTGTAATGCTTCCACCAACCAAACAACAAACGGGGTTTTACCATTGCCTCCTGCAGTGATGTTTCCCACAACAAAAATAGGAATAGGCGCTTTATAACTCGCTTTTTTTCCCTGCTGAAAGGCTCGACGCCGAGCAGAACTGATCATTTTGAACAGCCAACTCAGCGGCCACAAAAGTGGCCATAACAGAAAGTAGCTCAGATGACGCCCAAACCAAAGTTTTTCAATCACGCTTTAATCACCAAACTGGATACGATGAAGTTGAGCATAGGCCCCATTTTGAGCGATCAACTCAGCATGTTTTCCTCGCTCAATGATCTCGCCATCATCCACAACTAATATTTCATCGGCTTGTTCTATCGTTGAAAGACGATGAGCTATCACCAAGACGGTTTTGTTTTTCTGCAGCTCATCTAATGCGGCTTGAATGGCACGCTCTGATTCAGTATCCAGTGCCGATGTTGCTTCATCTAAAATCAGGACGGGAGCATCTCTTAGTAAAGCCCGAGCAATGGCCACTCGCTGACGTTGCCCCCCCGAAAGACTCGCTCCGTTTTCACCAATCATGGTATCGAGACCATCCGGCATATGCTGAATAAAGTCCATCGCATGGGCCAGACGCGCCGCCTCTTCTATCTGTTCACGGGTGTACTGACCTTCAGCCGCATAGGCAATATTATTAGCTATCGTGTCATTAAATAAATGGACGTTTTGTGAGACCAGGGCAAAATGCTGACGTAAATTGGTCAGGGTATAATCACGAATATCATGATCATCAAGGCAAATGGAACCTGAATCAACATCATAGAAACGAGTAAACAAGTTCGCTATGGTTGATTTCCCTGAACCAGAACGCCCAACTAAGGCAACGGTTTTCCCCTGTGGAATAGTAAAATTAATATGAGATAACGCGGGTTTCTCTTTACCTTGATAGGTGAAGGTCACATCTTTCACGGCAATATCACCACGGACTTTATCGGTTTCAAATTTACCGTGATCCCGTTCTGTTTCCAGATCCATTAATGCAAACAAGGTCTGTGTTGCGGCCATCCCTCGTTGGAAATCAGAGGTGACGTTAGTTAACGCTTTCAGTGGACGCATTAAGCCAAACATTGCAGAAAAGACTACCGTAAAAGTTCCTGGTGTTAAATCCGCACGAATGGTGTCAACACTGGCTAAAAAGAGGACTGTCACAAGCGCTAATGAAGCAATCATCTGAATGATAGGATCTGCGACAGCTTGTGCTGAAACCAGCTTCATAGTTTGCTGACGCATACGGTTACTGACATTGTCGAAACGTTTCCGTTCAACTTCTTGCCCACCATAACTCAACACCACTTTATGGCCTTTTAACATCTGTTCCGCAGAAGAGGTCACGTGCCCCATCGTGGTTTGCATGTTTTTGGATATCTTACGGAATCGTTTAGAAACAACACGGATACCTAATGCCACGATGGGTGCCACAACAATCAGTACTAGTGACAGTTGCCAGCTATTCCAAAACATTAAGGTTAACAAACCAATAATGCTAGCCCCTTCACGAACAATGCTCACCAAGGCTCGGCTGGTTGCCCCGGCCACTTGTTCTGAATCGTAGGTAATTCGAGACAGTAACCCACCGGTGGACTCCCGATCAAAAAAGCTGACCGGCATATGCATAAACTGATGGAAAATACGACGACGCATCTGCATTACAACATTGCCTGAAACCCAACTCAAACAATAAGCAGAAACAAAACTACTGCAACCGCGGATAAACATTAAACCTAAAATAATAAAAGGTAGAATTTGTAAGAAGTGGGAATCTGTACCGCCAAATCCTTCATCCAACAAGGGTTTGAGTAACGAGATCATGTATGTATCAGATAATGCGTTGATCACCAGCGCAATGACTGCTAACACTAACCCCGCTTTATATAGACGGATGTAGGTCCAAAGACGTTTAAAGGTTTGCCAAGTTGTTTCGTCAGAATTGAGAGACATAGAGATGCTTAATTAATATGACAATATTGTTCTTATTCTACCTCGTTACGTAGCATCTGCCTATACCAAGGCGTCATTCCCCACTGTCGTAAAGCCCGCAATTGGCGTTCTTTCTTACGATACAATAAAGAAATTTGTCCAGATTCTCCGGTATCTTGCCAATCAACCCCTAAATCTTGATAGCGAGCGAGCACATCAGGATGAGGCAATCGCCAATGATGCCCTTTAGCCAAAGAGGCTAAAGCAAGCTGCGGGTTGACTTTCTTGATAAAATTCAGTGTTGAAGACGTTTGGCTCCCATGGTGAGGCACCAACATAACATCACTGGCTAACACGGTGGGTTCTCGACTGAGCAACCATTCACCTATCGCCGTCACATCTCCCGAAAGTAACAAGGTGTGCCCATATTCAGGTTCCTCGACTCGCACAACACAAGAATGCGGGTTCTCAGCCCGAGAAACCAAACGAGGCGGCCAGAGCGCAGTAAAGGTTAACCCTTGCCAAAACCAAGACTCACCTTGGACACAAGGTTGAAAGGTTCCTTTCTTCTGGCTAGCACGGATCCAACGCGGAGACAATAATCGTTGAATATCATCAAGACCACCCGCGTGATCATCATCAAAATGACTAATAATCACTCCATCAAGAGTTGCGTGGCCTCGACGAATAAGCAAAGGGGCGATCAGTGATTGGGCATAGCTACCACCTTCCCAGCCGCTCCCCGTATCATATAGAACAAAAGCACCATTTCGTTCAATCAATACTGCTAATCCATGCCCCACATCCAACACATCAACTCGCCAACCTTGTTTATTCGGTAGGCTAAGCCATATCGCTCCTGCAACAATTGTGATTGCTATCCAAGCTCTTTTAGCCAATAAGGGCTTAAACAACCATAAAGCCAGCACCATCAATAATAAATGCTGAGAAAGTTGGCTTAGATCAACCCAGCTCTGTTCTGATAAAGCCAATGAATGGCTCAGCGGCCATAGTGACCAATCAACCCACTGCCACCATCCAGATGCCGCCTGCTGAAAAATGAAAGTGCCAATTAATGCTAAAAATAACAGTGGAATAACAACGAAACTAAACCAAGGAATAAATAATAGGTTGTAGAAAACGGAATACAAGCTTACCCCAGCGAAGAAATAAGCACTCATTGGAGCCATAAGGATAGCCAATCGACACTGCCCTACGAGAGTTTTCTTCCACCAAGTAAATTGCGGGTTGATGGTGGATATTTGATAAATCACCACACTGACAGCGAGGAAAGATAACCAAAAGCTGGCAGAAAGCGCCGTAAAGGGGTCCCATAATAACACGGCCGCCAAAGTCAAAAGTATCCGCTGTATTGCCGTCACTCTAATGTTGAGCATCAATAGCCCAATATTCAACCAACACATGATCAATGCACGTTGGGTGGGAAGCGTAAAACCAGCAAGCCAAGCATATCCGAATGCCAGTACGCCACCGAGTACAAAAGGAAGCCACAACCCACGCTTGAGTACTCGACTCAATATCAGCCCAAAACCGTACCCGACCCCAAACGCCATACCGATATGTAACCCTGATATCGCGGTTAAGTGAATCAACCCGCTATTGCGTAACCCATTCCACTGCTCTTCTGTTATCAGACTCCGCTCACCAAAAGTCAGTGCAAGAATAATACCTTGTACTGCGCTCAATTCCGTCAACTGTCGAATACTTGAGTAGAGCTTTGACCGTAAATGGGCATGAGGGATCACATGATAGGGAGAATGGGACTTGACATTAGCTCGGGCCACCCAACGCTGGCTGAGATAAAAAGATTCTAGATCAAACCCAACTTCATTTAAGCGTCCATAAATCGGCTTTACTTGTACGATAAACTCAAATTGATCGCCGGGTTGTAATGCAACTGGAGCCGTTAAGCGTATTTTCGGAGTAAGGAAATATGGTAAAGAATGATCATTTATTGATCGAACTACCACTGAACCAACAAAACCGTGCTGAGTTGTGTTAAAAAAGCTGTTAACTTTTCCTTTTATGGTAATATCACCCCCAGATTGTAAGATAATATTGGACTGCGCTCTTACTAAGTTACCCTGTGTTATTATTACCACTAAAGCCAGAGCAATCCCGACGCATCCTCTGCAACGGTTAACGAGAAAACTCAGACTCAACACGATAAACATGCCTAATGCCATAAACCCATTTGGCATCCAAGGCCAATATGGGGAAGAGAGCACCGTCAATGAGAACGAAGCCAGTGTCCAGTAATTCGAGAAGAGAGTCATAATTCCCTATGCCAAGAAAATTTATTAAGCGTTTTATGCCAGACCACACGGTAATTAAACGTCAAAAGGCATTGAAAGTTTTTGGCACTGTCCTATATAACCCCAATTTATGGTGTCTCAACCGTCGCTCAGCCGCGGGAGCTTTTGCTGTTGGGCTGTTTATGGCTTTCATTCCGTTACCTAGTCAAATGATTATGTCAGCGGGTATCGCTATCTTATGCGGGGTTAATTTACCGCTGTCTGTGGCTTTAGTGTGGATCACCAACCCCATTACCATGCCTTTTATCTTCTATTTTTCTTACAAAGTAGGCGCTTGGATAATGAAAGTGCCACCACAAGATTTTCATTTCGAACTAAGCTGGGAATTTCTTCTTCACCAGATGCACACCATCGGTCCTCCTTTCCTATTAGGCTGTATCATCTGTGGGATTATTGCCTCCCTTTTGGGCTATTTTGGAATCCGTGGCTTGTGGCGCTATTCCGTTGTGCGCAGTTGGCAAAAGCGTCATACCAGCAAACTGTAATGCATTGGATAAAATCGTAGTAGCGAGACATTCAGCTTAAAATCAAAACACGAGATAAATTGCGAGTGAAACAGACATTCATTTGCAAATCGTTGTGATTTAAACATGAGAAAAAGCCCAGTCTTTTTTCGTACCTTTCCTACTCACTTGTAAAAATGGTGTCAATTTGAGTTTTTGCTCCAATATTCCATTGAATGGTCCGTGAATTTGGATAACTATTCTCGCAAGAACAATAATATTCAAAAAGACACATGATCAGCCAAAAAATCCTACTGCTCTACGCCCACCCCTGCCAGCATAAAAGTAAAGTAAATGCTCGCTTGTATAAATCGGCTCGTTACATTGATAACGTAACGCTTGTTGATCTGTATGCTGAATACCCAACTTTTCATATTGATGTAGATAAAGAGCAACAACGCCTACTTGAGCATGACATCATTATTTTTCAATTTCCTATGTATTGGTACTCAACCCCTTCTATGCTTAAAGAATGGCAAGATTTGGTATTGGAATATGGTTTTGCCTATGGTCAGAACGGGCAAGCACTGCATGGAAAGACACTACTATGTATCACCTCTGCAGGAGGCAAAGCCGAAAATTACCAAAGTAGTGGTTCAAATCATTGCACAGTACGAGAGTTACTTCGCCCTATCGAACAAATGGCTGGGATGATAGGCATGCATTATCTCCCTCCATTCGTCCTGTTCGATGCTCGTGCCGCTTGTGAAGATGAACGGCTTAATGAACATATCAAGGGTTACTTAAATGTGTTACAAACACTAAAGCACAACCAAATTGACCTTAAGCAAGCCAGCAAATTGCCAACTCTGAATCATTACTTTAATCCTTTAGAACTGAGACATTCAGCATGACAAGTTACGTTATTCAGGCTTTTATTTACTTTATTGCAGCGGTGATCGCGGTACCACTCGCCAAACGGTTCGGATTAGGTTCCGTACTTGGTTATTTGATTGCCGGTGTCGTTATTGGCCCGATAGTAGGCTTAGTCGGAGATGAAACCGCCACCATTCAACATTTTGCTGAATTTGGTGTCGTCATGATGCTGTTTCTGGTTGGTTTAGAGCTTGAACCTAAAATGTTGTGGTCCATGCGTAATCGCTTATTAGGTTTAGGCGGGCTACAAGTCGGGGTTACCGCCTTAATCACCATGGCCGCTTGCTTGATGTTTAATCTGGCTTGGTCAATCGCACTCACGATTGGCTTCATTTTCTGTCTATCCTCAACCGCGATCGTACTCCAAACATTTAATGAAAAACACCTTAACCGAACCGAAGGTGGCCAGAATGCTTTTTCCGTATTACTGTTCCAAGATATCGCGGTTATCCCTATGCTGGCATTTATTCCTCTGCTTGCATTACCTGAGTTAGTTGAACAAGCACAAAATGCGGCAACGATCGCGGCACAGCATCATGAAGAAGTGTCACTCATCGCCGACTTGCCCGGCTGGGCATATGGTTTAATCATTACCGCAGCCATCGCAATGGTTGTGGTCGGTGGACATTACCTAAGTCGACCTCTTTTTCGTTTTGTCGCCAGTGCAGGCGTTCGAGAAATTTTTACCGCTACCGCTCTTATGTTAGTGCTTGGTATCGCAACCTTAATGAATGTGGTCGGGCTTTCGCCAGCCTTAGGCACCTTTCTCGCTGGGGTTGTCCTTGCCAACAGTGAATTTCGCCATGAGTTAGAGGCAAATATTGAGCCGCTTAAAGGGCTATTACTTGGGCTCTTTTTCATTACGGTGGGAGCGGGGATCAAATTCGATATTCTGTTTGACCACTTTTTCTTAATTATTGGAGCCACATTAGGCGTCATGTTATTAAAAGCAGCCATTTTATATTTGCTTGCACTAATTTTTCGAATTAAAGGCAGCAATCGATGGTTATTCACTCTCAGCTTGGCACAAGCGGGAGAATTTGGATTTGTGCTATTAAGCTTTACTGAGCAGCGTCATGTGTTACCTTCCGATCTTGTACAAATTCTATCGCTGGTTGTCGCGTTATCAATGTTCCTCACTCCGGGGTTATTTATTCTGTTTGATAAAGTCATTTTGCCTCGTTTTGAACAACAAACCAATGAACGGGAAAGCGATACAATCGATGAGCAAGGAACCGTCATCATTGCAGGAATTGGTCGCTTTGGACAAATCGTTAACCGTCTTTTAGTCGCCAATGGCGTCAAAACCGTCGTACTTGATCACCAAGCCGTTCAAGTAGACAACTTACGCAAAATTAAAACCAAAGCCTATTTTGGAGATGCCACGCGTCCAGATCTCTTGCATACCGCCGGTATAGAAGAAGCTTCATTGTTGGTTGTCGCGATTGATAACCAAGAAAGCAGCGTAGAACTGGTCAAGTATGTGAAACACACTTACCCCCATGTCAAAGTACTGGCTCGCGCCTTCGACCGAGGACACGGTTATCGCTTACGTCAAGCAGGGGTTGACATCGCCGTTTCTGAAACCTACCACTCCGCACTAGAAGTAGGCGCAGCGGCGATGACAAGCTTAGGTTTTCATCCTTTCTTTGTCGAACACCAAAAAAACACCTACAAGAAAGTAGAAAGTACTCACTCAGACAGTATGTACACGGCATGGAATGCAGAAGCTCAAGGTAAAGAGCGGGTAGATAACAACTACATTAAACTGTTTATCGAACTGGAAGAACGACTAAAGCAAGAAATGGCGTTTGATAGAACGGATCGACGTTTTGATGCTGAACGGTCATGGGCACCACCCCCCAAAGAATCCAACGCCCACCTTGATTCAAAATAAATTCACGTTTTTGGTTACACGGTAGAGGCATCCACTCCGTGTAACCATTCACGAAAAACTATTTACTGCTAAGCACCGATGCCGGATGTAAACGGCTAGCTCGAGACGCGGGATACCATGTCGCTAATAAGCTAAGAACAATGGCTGTTCCAGAAACTAAAAAGACATCACTCACCATCAGTTGTGAGGGCAGAAAATCCACAAAATAGATGTCACCAGAAAGGAATGAATGACCGATAAGGGATTCAAGCCCTTTAATCAAAGGGGTTAAATTCAATGCAATCACCACCCCAGCCAAACTTCCCACAAGGCTACCGAATACACCAGAAAAAACACCTTGCCATACAAAAATCCTTTTCACTAAGCCATCACTGGCTCCCATAGTGCGCAAAATAGCAATTTCAGCGGCCCGATCTTTCACGGCCATCATTAATGTTGAAACAATATTAAAGCTAGCCACACCAATAACCAGCACCATCACTAAATACATGATAGTCCGAACCATCTGAATATCCCGATACAGAAAACCATACTTTTGCTGCCAGCTGCGCAGATAGACATATTCATGCAAGGTATTACCCACTTCCCGGACAATTTGGTTGGCATTCAAGACATCCGTGACTTTAAGTGCCACCCCTGTAACCTTATTCTCTAGCTGACGGTATGACTGAGCATCTTGCAAGGGTAAAAGTGCGAGGTTGTGGTCGATTTGTCCATTTAAGCTTAGCAAGCCTACAATTTTTACCCGTACTCTTTTCGGCGCTTGAACTCGTTTACCGTTCTGTTGAGTTGGGATCATTAATGTAATCCAGTCACCCATATTGGCCTGTAATTGTTGAGCAACTCCCTGCCCTAAAATGACTTGCTGCTCCCCAGGCAGAAATCGAGGCCAAACTTCTGGCGTCACAAACTGAGCGAGACGGGAAACCGCACGCTCTCTATCAGGATCCACCCCTCGAACTTCGATCGCTTTTAGCTGCGTTCCTTTTTCCGCTAAAGCGGTAAACTTCACGTACGGTGCGGCAGCTTGAACACGTGGATGACGAGTGGCTTGCTGAACGATATCCGGCCAATCGTCAATCGGGCCTCGAACCCCTTCAAACTCACCATGAGGAATGACAGATAAAACACGTTGTTGTAACTCTCTTTCAAATCCATTCATCGCTGATAAGCCAATAATAATCACGGCCACTCCCACTGCGATCCCAATAATTGAAGATAAAGAGATAAAAGAGACTAATTTATTACGTTGTTTGGCACGGCTAAAACGTCCCCCAATCAGTAAAGATAAAAACATTATGCCTCCGCAACCGTCAGCAATAGACCGTCTTGCATATGTAACTGACGATCCATCTTGGCAGCTAACTGCCCATCATGAGTGACCACGAGAAAAGCCGTGGCAAACTCACGGTTCAGCTCACGCATTAAATCATAAATCCCCAATGCGGTTTTATTGTCTAAATTTCCCGTGGGTTCATCGGCCAACACCAAATCCGGTTGATTGACCAAAGCACGAGCGATCGCCACTCGCTGGCGCTCTCCCCCTGAAAGCTCTGATGGACGATGTTGTAATCGATGTGCTAAGCCGACACGAGTAAGTAACTGTTGCGAAGCCTGTTTGGCTTGTGCAACCGATTGACCACCAATCAGTAAAGGCATGGCTACATTTTCTAATGCGGTAAAATCCGCTAATAAATGGTGAAATTGATAAACAAACCCTAAATGTTGATTACGAATTTTGGCTTGTTTATTTGAACTTAAGGCATTGAGATCATGACCAAGAAATTCTATTTTTCCACTGCTCGCTTCATCAAGTGCCCCTAAGATATGTAGCAGGGTGCTTTTTCCCGAACCAGAGGAACCAATGATCGAGACCAGATCACCACGTTGCATCTCAAAACTGACGCCGTTGAGCACCTGCGTCTCTAACTCCCCTTCTTGGTAAGTTTTACAAATCTGGTGACAACGTAAAAGGTTATTCATAGCGTAGAGCCTCAGCGGGTTTAACCGCAGATGCGCGGTAAGAAGGAAATAACGTAGCCATAAAACTCAATAGAATAGCTAACAAAATAACAGCGATAATTTGCAAGGGGTTGATCACAACAGGAAGTTCTCCTCCCAAGGCAAAAAGAGCAACCCCAACCGAGTCCAAGAGCGTATTCAGGTTCATTGCAAGTACAATCCCCAACGTACCACCGACAACGGCACCAATCACCCCACTACTGGCACCTTGCACCATAAAAATCATCAATATTTGTCGATCGCTCATGCCTTGCGTTTTTAAAATCGCCACTTCAGCTTGTTTTTCCATCACCACCATAATCAACGCTGAGATAATATTGAATGCAGCCACACCGACAATCAACCCAAGCATTAACCCCATAATGTTTTTTTCCATTCTGACCGCCTGAAATAATTCGCCCCGCTGCTCTCGCCAATCTCGCCACTGCCATCCTGTAGGTAATGACGTCTGAGATAAATCAGCCACATCAAATGGATCATGCAAAAAAACTCGCCAACCGGAGATAGTGGTATCATCAAAGCGCAGTAATCGCCCCGCATCCCGAAGGTGGGTGATCATCAGTTGTCCATCCACATCCGATCCAGTATTAAACATCCCGGCCACGGTAAAATTACGTTGGCTCGGTATTCGTCCCAAGGGAGTAAATTGGCTCGCTTGAGTGACCATCAGTCGAACCGTATCACCCAGCGACACATTTAAATTACGAGCGAGTGTATGACCTAAAAAAACTTGATAAGCCCCTTGTTGTAAATCAACCACTCGACCTGCTATGAGATAATGATTAATTGGATCATCAGCGCTGGGGTCAATACCCACCATTAATCCTGCAGAAAGCTGTGCCGCACTTTGAATCACCGCCTCGCTCCGTACAATAGGTTCAGGGGCTTTTTGTGGGGATAACTGGCGAACAAACTCTGGAGCTTGAGGCTGCCAAGGCGTTTTCTCTTGTGCTTGGCTAATCACCGCTTGAGGCATGACCCCTAGCACACGGGTTTTTAATTGTGCTTCAAAACCATTCATGACGGAAAGAACCGTCACTAACGCCATTACACCAATCGTGATTCCAGCGGTTGACATATAGGAAACAAAGCGGCTAAACCTATCACCAGAGCGACCGCGTAAATAGCGAAACCCGATAAATATCGAAATAGGGTGAAACATAATAAAAACCCAATAAATACAGTACCGTTACTGTAACGATATTCCCGCTAAGGTTGTAGTTTTTCTTTGCTAAATCTCTGTAAGTCATTACTTGATTCACACCAATAACAAGGACATAGCTTGATTACTTGGTATTAATGACGATAATCAACACAGGTGAGAAGGAACCAACTATGACTGACCAAGAATTTTTTACTGTACACCACACACTCAATATTAATGTCGAGCCTCTACCCGCTGAATTTACTTTACCTTCTCAAATGGAGTTTGAAGCAGAAATTCCTGCCCCCTTCGTGGTCGCCAGCGAATTTAGTCAATTAGACCAGCTCAATGATGCGGCTCGCTTAGAACTAAGAAACAGCGACTTTAAACACGTTATTCAATTATTAGAAACCCAGAACAGTAAGTTGAACTTACTCCTAAGCTTTATGCTGTCTCAACAAGATGACCCTGAGTTGCGCACTTCAACAACCTCGTTTGGTGCCAGTCAATTGACTTACCGCTCGGATACCCACTTAGCATTAGGAACCCAGCTTAGGTTGAAGCTATTTTTAGAGCACCCGGCCGCAGCAATATACTGCTACGGACAAGTCGTCGATTGTGACGATGAACAAAGCCCTGCCATTATCACCGTTAAATACACGCTCTTGCGTGATAATGACCAAGACTTACTTATTAAAGCCGCTCTTTATCGCCAGCAGAAACTGTTACGCCAGCGCTCTTTAGACCGAGACAAATCATAACGAACCACACGACTCATGATAATAAATACTCTACTTGATCTCCCGGTACTCCGCGGTGCGGGCGACAAAAAACATTTAGGTAACCTACAAGGTGCCAGTTTGGCGCTCACCATTGCTGAAGTCGCCCATCGCCATACAAGCCACACCTTACTGGCAGTGCCGGATCCACAAACAGCCTTAAAGCTTGTTCAAGAAATCGAACAGTTTAGCCAAGTACCTGTCGCTCTGTTTCCTGATTGGGAGACGCTCCCTTACGACAACTTTTCACCACATCAAGAAATCATTTCTGATCGTATCGCTCGACTGTATCAGTTGCCTTCACAGGAAAGTGGTATCACTGTTGTGCCTGTCAGCACCTTATTGCAACGCCAAAGTCCACGTGATTTTTTATTGCAACACACGCTAATGGTGACAAAAGGCGATCGCTACTCGTTAGACAATTTACGTATCCAGTTAGAAAATTCAGGTTATCGCCACGTTGATCAAGTGTTTGGACCCGGCGAATATGCCAGCCGAGGTTCGATTATCGACTTATTCCCAATGGGCAGCCATGATCCCTATCGAATCGATTTCTTTGATGATGAAATTGATACTATTCGTACCTTTGATCCAGAAAATCAGCGCTCAATTGAAGAAATTCAGCATATCCGACTTTTACCCGCTCATGAGTTTCCAAGCACAGAGGATGCGATAGAAGCTTTCCGTTCTCGCTGGCGGCAGCGGTTTGAAGCACGCCGAGAACCTGAATCTATCTATATGCAGGTGTCGAAAGGCACTTGGCCTGCCGGTATCGAGTACTGGCAACCTCTCTTTTTTGAACACACGGAAACGCTGTTTGACTATTTACCCGAAAACAGTCAACTCATTACCTTAGGGCATCTTGAAGCATCTGTTGATCAATTCTTAACTGACGTCGCTTATCGTTATGATCAACGCAATGTTGACCCTCTTCGGCCACTTCTTCCTCCAGAAGAGTTATGGCTAAAAAAAGAGACACTCTTTGCCAAGCTTAAACTCTTTCCTCAATTACAACTCTCAACCGAATCGATTGGTGAGAAAACCGGGCGCAGTAATCTCAAGGTTTCGCCATTACCCGATCTAGCCGTACAGCATCAGCACAAAGAGCCACTGACAGCGCTGCGCCAATTTAGTGAAAACTTTGCCGGAAAGATTATTTTTTCGGTGGAATCAGAAGGCCGAAGAGAGGCGCTACTGGAGCTGTTACAACGCATTAAGCTTCGCCCTCTCCCTTACCCATCTTTTACACAAGCTTGGCACAGTCAGGAAAAATTTTCCTTAGTACACGGCTTTGCCGAAAAAGGGGTTATCTTTGGTGGTCAAGAAGTTGCCTTAATTTGTGAAAGCGATCTACTCGGTGCAAGAGTGGTTCAGCGCCGCAAAAAAGATCGTAAACACGTCAATAGTGATGCTGTTATCCGCAACCTTGCGGAACTTAAACCCGGACAACCCGTTGTCCATATTGATCATGGCATTGGTCGCTACCTTGGGTTACAAACACTGGAAGCTGGGGGAATGACCACCGAATATGTGACATTAGAGTATCAAAACGAAGCCAAGCTTTATGTTCCCGTCTCTTCACTAAACTTGATCAGCCGCTACTCAGGAGGAGCAGAGGAATCGGCCCCATTACATAAGCTCGGTGGAGAAGCTTGGGTTAAAGCTCGGAAAAAAGCCGCTGAAAAAGTTCGTGATGTCGCCGCAGAATTATTGGATGTGTATGCTAAACGAGAGTTAAAACCAGGTTATCAATTTCATCTTGATCGTGAACAATACGCCACATTTAAAGCAACCTTCCCCTTTGAAGAAACAGACGATCAAAGTATGGCCATTAATGCTGTACTTTCTGATATGTGTCAACCTAAGGCAATGGACCGTTTGGTTTGTGGTGATGTCGGATTTGGCAAAACGGAAGTCGCCATGCGAGCGGCCTTCGTCTGTACCGACAATAGTAAACAAGTTGCGGTGTTAGTCCCTACCACACTCTTAGCGCAGCAACATTTTGAAAACTTCCGAGACCGCTTTGCAAACCTTCCTGTACGAGTTGAAGTTCTCTCACGTTTTAAATCGGCTAAAGAACAAAAAGCGATCATGCAGGATGTGGCCGATGGCAAAGTGGATATTGTGGTCGGCACCCATAAATTGCTTTCCAGCGAATTAAAGTTTGCTGACTTAGGTTTGTTGATTGTCGATGAAGAACATCGCTTTGGCGTTCGTCAAAAAGAAAAAGTCAAAGCCATGCGGGCAGATGTCGACATTCTCACACTGACCGCGACGCCCATTCCACGTACGCTCAACATGGCAATGAGTGGCATGCGAGATCTCTCAATTATTGCCACCCCCCCCGCTCGTCGTTTAGCCATTAAAACCTTTGTACGACAAAGCGAAGAGAGTGTGGTTCGGGAATCAGTATTACGGGAAATCATGCGTGGTGGTCAAGTTTACTTCTTACATAATCAAGTCGAAACCATCGATAAAGTGGCGGCAGATTTAGAGAAACTCATTCCTGAAGCGCGTATCACAGTGGCACATGGTCAAATGCGCGAGCGCGAGCTAGAACGCATCATGAATGATTTTTATCACCAGAAATATAACTTATTGGTGTGTACAACCATTATTGAGACAGGCATTGATGTTCCAACCGCGAACACCATTATTATCAACCGCGCCGATTCACTAGGCTTAGCTCAGTTACATCAATTACGTGGCCGGGTGGGTCGTTCTCATCACCAAGCGTATGCATATTTATTGACTCCACATCCTAAAGCGATGACGAAAGACGCCGTCAAACGATTGGAAGCCATTGCATCACTCGAAGATTTAGGTGCAGGCTTTACCTTAGCGACTCATGATTTAGAAATTCGTGGCGCAGGTGAGTTATTAGGTGATGAACAAAGTGGGCAAATTCAATCGGTTGGGTTCACGTTGTATATGGAGATGCTGGAACAGGCTGTGGAAGCATTAAAATCCGGCAAAGAACCATCGCTAGATGAGCTATTGCGTGAACAAACTGACGTTGAGCTGCGTATTCCCGCTTTACTACCCGATGACTATATTCCTGATATTAATACCCGCTTATCCATGTATAAGCAGATTGCCAGTGTCCTTCACCAAGACGAGCTGGCTGAGTTGAAAGTTGAGTTGATCGATCGATTTGGCAAACTCCCTGATGCAGCCTTAAATCTGTTGACGATTGCCGATCTCAAACTGACGGCCGCCGCCTTAAAAATTCGTAAAATCGAAGCGCATGATAAGGGCGGCTATATCGAGTTCTATCCAAATGCTGACATTAACCCGATGTTTTTGGTTAAACTATTGCAAGCTCAGCCCAAACTATTTGCAATGGACGGTCCGACCAAGTTTAAATTTACTCGTACCTTGGTCGATAGAAGAGAAAGAATTCAATTTATTGCAGACATGCTCAATGAATTCCAGCAAAATCTACTACCCAGCGCCTAATGGCTGTGATTTCTGCTGATGAAATAGAACACGTGCCAACGAGCACATAATGACGGAGTCATAATGAAAAAACTGATCCCACTACTACTTTTGCTGGTTTCTATGCCCAGTTTGGCACAACGGCAATTTGATATTGAAGTGATCATCTTTCAGCGAGCGGTGAACCCAGAGCAGACCAGTGAGTCATGGCCGAATTCGCTTCCTGAAATTAATGTTACCCAAGCGGGCAGCTTTAATGATACACAATACCGTCATAGCAAAGGCGTAATGATGCTCCCTTATTCTAACTATAAACTAACGGAGCAAGTACAACGCTTGAGAAATCACGCGGGTTTCCAGGTGATGTTACATACCGCGTGGCGACAAGGTGACCAAGGTAAAGCTCGTGCGCCGATTTTCCATATTCAAGCGGGCAAAGATTACTCACAACAATTTAACCCAGATGGCCGTGAGCGAGAACAAGCCGAACACGCTGAAGCGCCCATTGATGGTGTCGTTGAGCAGACAATCAACCATCCGCTTTATGAATTAGATGGTACATTACAAATTTATGTTCAGCACTTTTTGTATGCCGAAGCTATGCTTGATCTGAAAAAACCAAGTGTACGTGAAGTCATTCTTCAAGATCAAAAACTTGACCTTGATTTAGAAGATGAACAAGACTCAACGGTCCAAGTCGGCCATCTTGCCGCCATTTCGCCCACGGTGGAAACGGAATCTTTCCTTAAATCTTATCGATTAGACCAAAAGCGTCGTATGCGTAGTGGTGAAACCCATTATTTGGATCACCCACTACTGGGGATCATTATCCAAGTTCGAAAAGTGAAGTAATTGACTAACGCCCCTGAGGGGCGTTTTATTATTATCCATTAGGCTAACCATGCACTGTGAATTTCTTATCAACACTCAACATTTACATTTACGCCTAATGACTCTTGATGATGCGCCCGCCTTATCGGCCTTAATTAGCCATTCCCCTTCACTCCATCAATGGATCGATTGGTGCCACCCAACCTTTACTCAGGAAGACGCTAATCGCTTTATTTTAGCGACCCGTCTCAACTGGGTAAAAGCGCAGGCTTATGGGTTTGCTATTATTCAAAAATCCACCCAACAATTAGTGGGTATGGTGGCGATTAATGAATTTTATCCCACCTTTAATATGGCAAGCCTAGGTTATTGGATTGGTGATGCTTTTCAGCAACAAGGGATTGCACTAGAAGCCTTAAATGCCATCACGGAATGGTGTTTTAGCCAATTACAGTTAACCCGCCTTAGAAATCGTCTGCGACCCTGAAAATATCCCGAGCCAACACTTAGCCAAAGCGTGTGGCGCCAAGCCGGAGTACTTAGCGAGAAATCGATTTCTCTTCCATGGTGAGCCTAAAGTAGGAATGGTTTTTTCGCTCATACCGCAAGATATCAATTTGTAAGCGGCTAAGTCTATCGTAAATGAGAAGCGCCATAAGGCGCTTAGATTACCTTCTGCTTATAGCAATTGTTGCAGCTTGTACTCAATTAAGGGATTGTTAGGGACTATTTGCTGAGCAATTTCCAATAGCTGTACGGCATCTTCAGGGTTGTCTTGTTGATGCTTCACCGCAATATCCACTAATGGTTGAATATCAATGGTTGTCTGATGTTCCTTCACATGCTCTTTTTTTTCAGCAATAAGCACATTGTGAGCTTTACTCAGTAAACCCAGACGGTGAGAGGAATTGGCGTTCGCTTTGTTGAGGCGATGGTAATAGTCCTCTTTAAAGCGCAGGGTTTTAGTTTGATGCCGAAAGTGAGCAATATCGATATGCTGATGGCGAATAAAATCGATCGCTACCTGTTTATAAAAACCAAATTTATTAAGATAGGTGGCGTGAGTACCATGGCCCATACCAAAAACTCTTAGATGGGTCAGCTCAGGATAACGCTTCGCATGGCGTTGATCGATTTTATTGGTAGGGTCATAAATAATATAGCCTTTGGCGCTTCCCAAATCTAAGTCGTGGTAATCTCCTTCCCAATCAAACTGTTGAGCAATATCCGTGCTCGAACGAGTATCCCATGGTACTAACCTTTTGTTTTTGGTGCTCACTGGATAAAATAGCAGTACTTGATGTAATTTCAGCAAATTAGCAAAAGCGCCAACAGCAAAACCGCCTCGGCTCAGTCCGTACCCCAAACGACATTCAAAAGGCGTCAGCAAGGTTGATAGTTGCTCTAGGAAGAAAATTAAGTTACGGCTACGAAACCAGTTACTTTTACCTAAGTGCTGAAAGGCAATAATATTCACGTTCTGCTTTTGGGCAAGACGATAACCCCAAGGTGAAAAATCTGAATGTAAGTCTTGTTCCTGTAAGTTGGTGCCCGCGGGTGAGAAGGTGAATAGCAGGGGTTTATTGAGATCCACAAATTCATATTTAACGAAAATATCGTCAAGCAAATCCTCACCAGACATCGGTAACTTGGCCTGTTGATCATCTTTGGAAAGAGACAACCATTCATCCAACCAATACAGTAACTTCATTTATCCTCCATCTAAATTGCATTAAGCAATGGTATTAAAAATCTCGTTTTTCGTGTGCCGTATCCCAAATGGGACGCTATCCATCCTCTTTTAAAAACCAGTGCTTGGCTTGCTCGTGAAAATCAGCAATATCTATCTTTTGATGATGGATAAATTGTTCAGCCACTTGGTTATAAAAATCTAACTTATTAAAATCGTGGGAATATAGACCATGTCCCATCCCAACCACCTGAAAATGGGTCAACTCTGGGTAACGTTTGGCATGAAGTCTATCGATATCATCGGTAGGGTCATAAACAATATAACCTTGGGCATGACCAAGATCCTTATCATGATAATTCCCTTCCCAATCAAACTGTTGAGCAATATCGGTACTGGGTCGATCATCCCACGGCACCAGCATTTTATTTTTAGTGCTGACGGGGTAAAACAGCAGAACATGATCAAGCTGAAGCAAGTGGGCAAATGCGCTAATAGCAAAACCTCCTCGGCTCCAGCCATAACCCAAACGGCACTTGAAAGGAGACAACAACATCGATAATGGTTCAAGGAAAGCGATCAAAGAAGGGCTGCGAAACCAATTGGTTACCCCAAGATGTTGAAAGGCAATAATATTGATGTTTTGTTGTTGCGCGAAGTGATAGCCCCAAGGGGCAAAATGCGGATGTAAATCCTGCTCCTGCACATTGGTACCAGAAGGGGAGAAAGTAAACAATAATGGTTTAGTGACATCCACCAATTCATACCGAACAAACACATCGTCAATGAGGCTATGTCCAGATAATGGTAGACGGACTTGCTGCTCTGGTTGCGGGAGAGAACCCCATTCATTCAACCAGTACAGTAACTTCATTTCTCTTCCCCAGCTCCACGACATAAGCCGCAAACTTTACCAAAAATCGACTAGGGATGATATTTGAAATCAAAAATAATAGCCGATCTCAGTGTAAACGTAGTACGTCACGAGGTTGAAAACATATCAAATTGAAAAACGATGGTTGTCACCATCGTTTTTCTCTATTCATAGGAAAGGCAGAACACATACACTAACTTGTATACAACTGCCCTCCTAGCTTTACCAATCTCACGCTTATTAGTGCAGTTTGAGGTTGGGTCTCAGCACTCGGTTAATCCGCCCTACCAGCATCATGAGGCCCGTTTTTATCATGCCATGTAAAGCCATTTGGTGCATACGGTACAGCGAAATATACACCATACGAGCAATACGTCCTTCAACCATCATTGAGCCTTTGGTTAAATTCCCCATCAGGCTTCCAACCGTAGAAAATCGGCTTAATGAAACCAATGAACCATGATCTTTATAGAGGTAAGGTTTAAGCTCACGACCATTTAATTTAGCAACAATATTCTTGAAGGCTAAACTGGCCATTTGGTGCGCAGCTTGTGCTCTTGGTGGTACAAAAGAGCCATCGGCTTGTGTGCATTGCGCTAAGTCACCAATCACAAAAATGTTGTCATCTCGTGTGGTTTGTAGTGTCTCTTTAACCACTAATTGATTAATTCGGTTAGTTTCTAAGCCCGCAATGTCTTTCATAAAATCCGGAGCTTTAATCCCGGCGGCCCACACCATAATCGTGGCGGTAATTTTTTCACCGTCTTTGGTGGTTAAACCGTCTTTTTCTGCCTGTGTAACCATCGTTGAGGTTCGAACATTTACGCCAAGTTTTGTCAATTCACTATGGGCTGCCGCTGAAATTCTTGGTGGTAAGGCGGGTAAAATGCGCTCCCCAGCTTCTACAAGGTTGACATTAAGTTTGCTTGAATCGAGATCGCCAAATCCGTAAGTACGCAATTCTTTCACGGCATTATGCAATTCAGCAGAGAGTTCAACGCCAGTGGCTCCTGCACCAACAATCGCAATATCGACGGTACCTTGACCATTTTTGGCATGCAGTTTTAGAAATTCATTATTCATTTCTGTGCGGAAACGGTGGGCTTGTTCAGGGCTGTCTAAGAAAATGCAATGCTCACGAACTCCCGGAGTATTAAAATCATTGGAGGTAGAACCAATTGCTAACACCAGTAGATCATAGTTTAGCTCACGCTTAGGCATCAGCAGTTCACCCTGTTCATCGGTCAACTCACTCAAAACTATTTTTTTGCTGTCGCGATCGATTGCTTCCAAACAACCGAGTTGAAAATCAAAGCTATGATTTTTTGCATGCGCTCGATAACTTAAAGCATCAACACCTTCATCGAGTGATCCGGTTGCGACTTCATGCAGCAAAGGTTTCCATAAATGGCTGGAGTTTCTATCCACTAAAGTAATGCTAGCGCGATTTTTACGCCCCAAAGTTCGCCCCAGTTTCGTTGCTAGCTCAAGCCCACCAGCTCCGCCACCGACTACAATAATACGTGTCACTATTGTCATCCTCAAAAGTATCAATAATCAGGTTCAGCATGATGAATCATACTGATAAAATTCTTTTTAAATCAGTGTTATAGGTTTGTAGAAGTCAGCGTGTTCATCAACGAGTATTATTCTTTTTGGTTATTGACCCGTTTTGGTACACCAAATCTGCAAGGCAGTATCAACCTTAATTTCTTGGTAAGTTATTTTCTTACCTACCACCCGTTTTTTGATGTCCATCAAGTTTTTTATTTTTGATTCATTATATAGAGCAAACACTAGGGTGCAAGCCAAGATTATCTTATTTCTTACCTCACAATTCAGCGAGTTTGATCTGTTTGATTAAGGATTCAACGATACAAAGATAAGAAGGTATGAATGAAGTGGAGATGATTCAGGATGAAAAACAAACAGCAGCTTCAGAGCTGAAGCTGCTGTTTATTTTAAGCTTCTTTAAAGACTTTAATGGACTGTAAATGTTGCGATATTTTCTTAAATTTATGCGGCTGTTTATCATCCCAGATTATTTGATAATAATCTTGTAACTCTTGAGCTGCCTTTTGATTATCCAGTAACTCATCATGACGAGAAAGAAAAACCAAACATCGTCCTTTATTCTTCATTCGATACTGTTCGACGCATTTTGTCGCAATATCTTCATACTCTTCCGGCCGATCAATTTTTCCAGACATGTTGTTTTCTGGATGTAAATTAGGATTAAACATAACTTGCTTAATCCCACATAAAAAGCCAATTCGTTCTGCCCAATAGCCGCCCAGCCCAACGCCACAAATGACTGGATGTGGATCATTGGATAGTTCAATCGCTTTATGAACTTCTTTTAGTAAGTGCTGCATATCATGTTTCGGATGTTGGGTGCTGTAGCTGATAAAACGAACATCATCATCGATAAACTGTAACTGAAGCACTTTTTCGTGATTCCCAGGACTTGTTGAATCAAATCCATGCAAATAAATAATCATACTACCCCCGCTTGCTGGAGATTTTAATTTACACATGAAAGGCATGGTTTTAAAGCGTTAAATGCCTTCTCTCCCTCATTTATGATAACGTGTGCTCAGCAATTAATTGATCTTTAAAACGTAGTGCTTGTTGATAGTACTCTTCGCCCCCCCACAGCTGATAAGCTAATAAATACCAAAGCATCGCCATCATTCTGACTTTTGGCTGCCATGCTTTCACACCTTCAACCCAAGTATCTACCTGTTGAATATTTCTCAACTGACAATAACGAAAAACGGTGTCCAATAATTTCTCCCCTGCTACATCAATGCTAAGAGCAAGATCTAAGCGAGGGTCGGCAATACTGGCGTACTCCCAGTCAATAGCACGAAGCCCAGTTTCTGTTTTGATGAGGTTATAACCCGCTAAGTCGAAATGACAAAGTGTAAGTGGTAAAGGTTCACAATTTGGTAGCGTGCGCCATTGCTGGTATAACACTTCAAACAGCGAAGTTTTAAGCTCAGGTTTAAGCTGTAGCCAATAATGATCCACTCGTGCTGTATAGTTAAAAGGGGGGGCTGGAATTCGAGCACTATCTAGTTGATGGATTTGAACCAATAGTTTGATCAGGCTCTCCCATACATGTTCGTCAGCAAGCGACTTACCTGCTATCCATTCAACAAGTAAACCCTGATCATTAATGGTAATCGCTTTAGGACCAAGATGGCTTGACTCAATCGCTTTTAGAATTTGATATTCTTGAGCACGAGAAATAGATAATCCTTTCGTAATCGGCGTATTGGGACGCCAGACAAAAGCCAAATCCGCTGACAGGGTGATTTTCCAACATCGGTTGGTCAACCCTCCAGTCAGCGTTTGGGCATATTCAGGCGTTGAGGTAAAGAAGTGAGTTAACGACTGTAATGTTGGATCGAGTTGACAGGCTTCACGCCATGACATCCTTGCCATTTCTCACCTCTTTTACGAGTAATGAATAATGATTACCAACCCAAGAAACTTTTTGACTGTTGTTTACGAATTTCTGTTTCATCAGCCCATTCGATTAAACCCGTCTTTAAATCCATTAGGCGCATTGTCATTTTATAGTAGACATCTTTATCGTTACCGGCATTTTTTACGATGCTGGATAAATTGCCATACAGCATATATTGCGCCCCAACCATTTTACCAAATTGAATTGCTGTACTTTGATCAACCAACTCATCGTTGTTCTGGAAGTTCAGTTGTTCACGGACGGCATCAACACGATCCATATCAACGAAGCGGAACTTACCTGAATTCAACATTTTAGTACTGATGGTATCGGTAATCGATTCAGTATCGATGTGCTCACTAGTCTTGTTCTTAATTCGCTCGACAAAAACAATCGGACGAGCATCACGAGTAATCGCGGCCACTGAGCCTGACATCATCATGCTATCTACCATATCTGCCGCAATTTTTTGCAAATCAGTAGAACCAAAATCAACCGTTACAGTTTCCACTGCTTGGGCATCACCATAGCTAACACGGTTAGAACACCCACCGAGCAAAACGGCAAGTCCAAGGAGCGCTACAACACTTTTTTTCATTTTTTTTCCTCTACTCATCCTATCCACTAATTGTCAAGCTCACGAATTTGAACTCGAAACTGCTTACCTTGTGGATTAACGGATACTTCTGACAGTGATAACATTTCATCACCACGTAAAATAATTTGTCTCCAAGGCCCCGGCTGAATATTCACTTCCAGTCCATCTGCATCGTACCAATAGAAGCGGTACTGCAGATGTTGATCACCTCGATATTGGCTGGAAACACGAACAATACCACGCGTTTGTCCGTGAGTTTCTACAGTTGAAATATCATCAATTTGTACACGACCAGCAAGAACCTTATCCCCAAATAACACGCGCTGACTGGCACCATCAACACTCAACCCCGTCGTATGGCTTGCGCAACCACTGATCAACCATGCCGCGAGCAAACCAACCACTATTTTTTTCATCATAACCTTCCCAATTGTTTATGCCAGAGAGTGGCATTACTCCCCTGACGGGATAACCAAACTAAGGTTGTCCCCCCTTCTGGCACGGTAAATCGATAATGCTGAGTCCCCACCTGCAACACCTGCTCTCCAGAACCAACCACTTCACTGTGAGTCAGAACTCGGTCTGGTAAGGTTAACCAGCTTCGAGTATCAGGTTGCTCAGTTAACGTATTAAAAACATTAAAAATTAAGTTTCCAATCCCATCACTTTGCGTGCTTTCTTTACGAATTTGATCTTTCACCACCACTCGTAATGCTTGCCGAATCACCATCGTCGGAATACGCTCGGATAAATCATGCTGGGCCATTAAATGCACATCCGTCAATAAGTCGCCCATAAACATCGACTGATTGAGCTGTAACGGTGAAAATGTCTCTTGCTGACTCGACCCATAATAAGGCAAAGCTAAAGAATACAGCGCCGTATTTCCTCGGCTGTCAGATAAGGGTAAAGATAAACGCCAACCCTGCCGAGAGTCGACCACGCCTTGCTCTTCAATAATAATGACTCTTCCTTGCTGCGGTCTTAACGAGCTCGACACACCATAGCGTTCACTCAGTTGACGCAAATCTTCTCGCATCCCCAAGCGTTGAGCGACTCTTAGCGTCCCATCAATCACTGATTGGTTGTCTTCCGCGACGGCTAAAGCCCGTCGATAATCAACATAAGCACTGTTTAAATCGTTCGACGCCTCGTACAACAAGGCTGACAAATAGAGCAAATAACCATTCTGTACTGCTTGCAATGTGGTACCCGCATCAGGATATTGAGCCAACACTGCCCCTAAATTGGGTGAAACACCATTACTGCGCAACTCTTTTTGTGCACGTTCAAGTTCCGCCTGCCGGTTTTGTCTCGCTTGCTCTTGCACCAGATTAGCGCGGCGCATTTCAACAAGCGCCCCTTCTAATTGGTTTCTTTGAAGATAGTTCAATCCCAAATAAAGATGCAAGAATCCCAGCTCATAATCCGCAGGCGTATATTCACTTAAGTTGTCATTGATCGCGAGCGAACCAACACTGGTCGCCGTTGAGCTGACCGAAATGACGGCTTGATCTTGCTGCTGCGTAACTGCCGAATCAGATAATTCTAACGCCGTTTTACTCTGCTCATACTGTTGATCAAGAAAATAGACACGACCTTTTTCTAAATTATCAAGAATATCTCCCGCCACCTGATCGGGTACATGCTCAGCGGCACGTGAATAATCGCCGACCTTTACCGCTTGATGAAGATCATTATTTTGGGCACTGTAGTGACTAAAGAGATTGCCTGCACTGAACTGAGCACAGGCACTGAGCGATAAACTGGCGAGTAAGAGGAATATACGTCGTAAATAAAAGCTCACGCCATTCTCCGCCTCAAACAAGAGTCTAAACGATAAACATATGGCCCAACTATGCTGGGCCAAACGAGATTAACCAATCAATAAGGGCCCAAGAGGGCGACCACCCACTAAGTGCATGTGTATGTGATACACCTCTTGCCCACCATGAGCATTGCAATTGACCAACAAACGATAGCCATCTTCAGCAATGCCTTCTTGCTGCGCAATTTTCTTCGCAACCGTAAATAACCGACCAAGAGCCCGTTCATCTTCAGCGTCGACGTCATTGACGGTTGGAATCAATTTATTAGGGATAATTAAGATATGGCTAGGTGCTCTAGGATTGATGTCTCGAAAAGCGGTGACGAGTTCATCTTGGTAGAGGATATCCGCTGGAATTTCTTTACGAATGATTTTACTGAAAATAGTTTCTTCAGCCATGAAGCGCTCCATCGATAGAATAATTAGGCCATTAAGTCTGGCTGAGTATGCGACAAGGTGTAGTAAATCTCAATAAAAAACACCGTTCACTTATCAAATCCAGAAGTTACATTCACAAATAAAATGCCAAAAAGTATTTTTGCAGCCTAGGTCATAAAATGCGTATTTTAAACTCCATACAATACTGATTAATTTGTTAATTTTTTATGACTGTTTGTCATTACTATATTCAGGCCTCCAAACACAACGATAGGTAGTACGTTTCACCGGAAAAACATAACGGTATCTATCAAGCCATTTTATGTTGGATGAGTCATTTTTTTAAATGAGAGAGATTTCAAGGGAGAGAAGCATGCAAGGTTCCGTAATAAGGCGTATGTATGCCGGATTTACACTAATTATTATTATGTTTGCTGTGACCGTCGCTATCATGATGGACGGAATGGAACAAATACATTCCAATTTTGAAGGAGTATCAAAATCTGCATTACCACTGGTTTCTTTGTCTAACCAAACCAGCGTCCAGCTCCTGTCTGCGGACAAATCATTTAAGGATTTCTTAACCACCCAAAATAGTGAGCGGATGGCAGAAAGGCGTACCGAATTCACTCAGGCACAAACTGACTTTCGAGCGGTATTACAACAATTGGCCGACGCCAGTTCTTCCCACCCAGAGCTGACTGAACGCATCGAACAGCTAAGACAATTGGAACAACGTTATTTTACTGAAGCTTATGATGCAATGAGCAACTATCAAGCGATGTTTACGTCACAAGAGAAAGTCCAACAATCGACACGTAACTTTCAGCGTCTGCACTCAGAACTCAGTGTTGGCATGAAAGAGTATGTCGATGATCAAAGTAGTATTTCCGTCAAAGTGATGGCAAAAAGCTATTTCATCAAGCTTCGCGATGCAGAAGTGATTACCTCTGATGCCCTTGCCAGCTCCGACATGGATTTTGTTGAAGAGGCGGTAGCCAATAACCGTAAAGCGGTTGCTCATCTCAATTACTCCTATCGAGGTCTAACAACACAGCTTCCCGAACTAAAAAAAGTCTTTGATGAGTCTGTTGCTCAATTCACACAAGATATTGGTCAAAAAGGTGGGGTACTGGATCAACACAATGAGTACCTCAAAGCACGCTCAGCGTTGTATGACAATATCGCCAACTTAGCCGCAGAAGTGGACAATGCGATGGTTATTCTTGATTCATTTAACCAAACTGCCACTCAAGAACTCGATGCCGCACTAACCGAAGCCGGTGAAGTCTATGATTTAGGTGTATACCGTGCAATTGGTATTGGCATTTTGGTTGTCTTACTTGCTACTGGTATCGGCTACCATATTGCACACAGTGTTCGTAGCCCGCTTAATCGTATTCTTTCCACACTGGAAAGCCTGACACAAGGAGATATGACTAAGCGCATTGAAGTGCGTTACAACAACGAATTTGCTCGAGTAAGCACACATATCAACTCACTGGCCAATAACCTGCATGATATTCTGATGAAGCTCAATGAAGCTTCTGATAATTTGACAGCTACAGCAAACAGTAACCAATCAACGTCACAAAGCGCACAAAACAAGCTGAACAGTCAACGTGAACAAACGGCTAACGTGGCCACAGCCATGACCGAAATGGCGCATTCCGTTCAGGAAGTGGCGCACAGTGCACAGAGTTCACTACACATGGTTCAACAAGTTGAAAGTGCTTCTGAGTCTGGTCGACAGGTGATGAGCAATAACATTTCCACCATCAATCAATTGGAAGCTCGTCTTAATGACTCCGTCGATGCTGTCGGCGAATTACATAAAATGAGTAGTCAAATTGGCTCAATTTTAGACGTCATTCGTAACATTGCTGAACAAACCAACCTATTAGCCTTGAATGCCGCGATTGAAGCTGCTCGAGCTGGAGAGCAAGGACGAGGCTTTGCAGTCGTTGCCGATGAAGTTCGTGTTTTGGCACAACGGACAACCGAGTCTACCTCAGAAATTGAGACCATGATCAGTAACCTTCAAAC
This sequence comes from Vibrio cincinnatiensis, assembly GCF_022113815.1. Lineage (GTDB taxonomy): Bacteria > Pseudomonadota > Gammaproteobacteria > Enterobacterales > Vibrionaceae > Vibrio > Vibrio cincinnatiensis_A. Next base: position 125,590 of record NZ_SGOM01000001.1, on the reverse strand, counting down.
CAGCTCTGGTACTGCAAGTAAAGTGATTGAAACCTGTATGCAGGATATGGAGCAATCGGTTGAACAAGCCTCCAGTGCGAACAGTGCCATGGAAGAAATTCAAGCATTGATCATGGAAATTAGCCAAATGAGTACTCATATTTCTCAAGCGGCCGCAGAACAAAGTGAAACCACCAGTTCGATAGCGCGTAGCATTGAAGATATCAACCATATCGCGGACGAAAGCTATCAAGCAATGAATCAGATCGCACAGACCAGTGAGAGTCTAACTCAACTCGCCAATCAGCAAGGTCAACTTGTCCATCGGTTTAAATTATAAGGAGTCAAGGCTTGGTTGACCTTTTAACCGATCATTAAGCTGGCGCAGTGTCGATTGTTAGCACTACGTCAAAACTTCTCGCAAGGGTGACATTTCCATACGGTCACCCTTGTTTTTTTGCCAACCCGCCGTTATATGATGAATAAGGCTTGCTCGCTTCTTTTTCCTTTTCTCCACTCTGCAAGCCAAACATGAGGATAAAATATGGCCGTTCATGTTGGCATCATAGATCAGGATCCGGTACGTTTGGTCACCCCACTACTGGATAATCGAACCATTAGTCGACACATTGTCTTTATCGGTGACCATACCCAAGAGGCCATGTATGTTCGTTTACATGCCGTATTAGCCCAAAGAGAGATTACCTCTGAGTTTTTTGAAATTCCTTACGAAGCAAATATTACCGAAACAAAATTAGCCATTCGCCAGCTCGCAGAAGACCTCAAACAGCGCCAAGTGGAAGTAAAACTTAATGCCAGTTGTGGGTTGCGCCATCGATTATTGTCTGTCTATGAAATTTTTCGAACCTATCACTGGCCCATTTTTGTCGTTGAACCACGTAGTGATCGCCTATGCTGGCTCTATCCCGATGGCAGTCAAGATACTCAAGTACAAGATAATATTACGATCGCCGACTATCTGACCATTTTTGGTGCCCGTGGTGAATTTTGTGAGCATAATCGCCCGCCTCAATTGGATCAAAAACTGTATCAATTAGGAGAACGTTGGGCTAGCCATGCATTAGAACTCGGGCCAGGCCTTGCGACCTTGAACTACTTAGCCACCACCTGTCGAAAAGAACAAAAACTGGATGTTGAACTCTCCGATAAACAGCAAAGTTACCGTGAACTCAATTTACTAATCACCGATCTCGTGGAAGCCAATATTGCCACGTATCAACAGGGCTTACTGACTTTTTCTGATGAAGATGCTCGCCGCTTTGCCAATGGTGAATGGTTAGAAACGCTGGTGCACAGTACAGTAAGGCAAATCCAAGATGTGATGCCGACAATACAAGACCGCTCGCTTAACGTGCAGGTTTATCGCCAACTCGGGGAACGAGAAGTCCGTAATGAATTAGATGTCGCAACCGTCGTCAATAATAAACTGCATATCATTGAATGTAAGACAAAAGGCATGCGTGATGATGGTGATGATACCTTGTATAAGTTAGAGTCCTTGCGTGACTTGCTCGGGGGGCTGCAAGCCCGTGCTATGTTAGTCAGCTTTCGTCCATTACGCCATAACGACATTACTCGTGCAGAAGACTTAGGGCTAGCGTTGATTGGACCTGACGAATTAAAAGATCTCAAGACACACTTAACACGTTGGTTTCAAGCGGCGGGAGGCGGCGAGCTATAGTTTCTCGCAGGTAAAGAAAAAGCCCCAAGGGGCTTTTTCTTTACACTTTCATTTTAAACCATCGAAAAATCAGCTATCGTCTTCAGTAAAGTTTGACGGTAAGGTCATTTTCATTTGATTCCAGATTTGCGCACTTTCAATACCATAATGACGAATCACGATGGGTAATTGCTCACGAGCATCAGAGTGACACACTTCTAGTAAATCACGGTAAAAAGATAGCGCAAGTTGACGTGCTTCTGCGTTTGAAAAATAATAACTCCCCACACGGTCATACAACTTCTTTAAACCATTAAAAATTAGACCGTAGATCTGATTACCAGAATGGAAGGCTAGGCGCTGAAATAACATGTAATCGTAAAAGTTAAATGTTTTTGCGATTAACATCTCTTCTCGCGTGTATTCCTCATTGTCACTTTCATCTTTAATGTGCTGCTTAATTTTATCAGCATAGGGTGAGGTCGTAATAAAAATATCCCAAGACTCTGCTGCTAATAATGCCTCACAAGACTCAATCACATTGCTGATCGTTCTCTCAGAATTCTCTTTGTTCACTTTGAATGCATAACGCATAAAGATAGGGCTGATATTCGTACGAGCGGCAAGTAAATCCTCAACAATACTGGTGGCATTCTCAGCATCCAATGTCATTAACGTATCTAAAATATGCAGGCCCGATGTTTCCATAAATTGATTTACTTTGGTCGGTTTACCATGTTGAATGGTTAGCCAGCCATCTCGGGCAAGACGCTGAAGGACTTCTCGTAATGTGGTACGAGTGACCCCGATAAGTTCAGAAAGCTCTCGCTCGGCAGGTAAAATGGAGCCTGGTGGGAAACGACCATTCCAAATGCTTTCAATAATGTATTTTTCTGCAAAACCTGCTGGGCTTTTTGCTTTAATGACCATTAACTACTAATCCAGTTTCTAATTTATTTGGGTCGAATAGGACTCATCATACCACTAGTTTTCATTGAGCGGAAACAAACCCTAAGTAAACTTGTCACATCTTCAATATTAGAGTAACAACTCGATTTCAATCGTTAATTGATTCAGCAAAGAGATTATATCGACTCATTTATTCAATTTAATTTATCAAAAAGCACCAGTGAAAAGCGCTACCGTGTGGTTTACTCCCACCACATCATCCACTACTCTTTTACACTCGCAATTGGGTCTTATCGTTTGAATGTCCCATTTAGCGTGTGATAGGTCCGCAAAGTTATCAAGTAAGGAGATGAGTAAATTTATTCATTTAGCGCGGTTCGTGCCTAAGTACATCAATGTACTTATTCTTTTAGGGAATGACTCAGTAACAGTATGAACGTATCCGTTTATAGTTTTACTCAGTCATTATGAGAAATGATTCCATTAGATTCTTCACACCAGAAACCCCACGTTCTTAACGATAGGCCATGAAGAAAGATTCACTGGCTAATGAACCTTGGATAGAAGCGTCTAATCTGACTAACACAAGAGTAATAATCATGCCGATATCACTCGGAAGTGCCTTTATTAAGAACTTTCTGGGCAAAGCACCTGACTGGTACAAAATTGCCATCATTGCCTTTTTAATCATCAATCCTATCGTCTTCTTTTTTATTCATCCTTTCGTCGCAGGTTGGTTATTGGTCGCTGAATTTATTTTCACTTTAGCCATGGCGTTGAAATGCTACCCTCTACAGCCCGGGGGATTGTTAGCGATTGAGGCAATCGCCATAGGCATGACAAGTCCAGATCAAGTGAAACATGAACTGGTTGCGAATATTGAAGTACTGCTACTGTTGATGTTTATGGTTGCAGGTATCTACTTCATGAAGAATTTACTGTTATTCATCTTCACCAAGATTTTATTAGGTATCCGCTCAAAATTGATTTTATCAATGGCCTTTTGTGTGACGGCAGCTTTCCTTTCTGGATTTTTAGATGCTTTAACGGTAATAGCGGTAATAATCAGTGTTGCAGTTGGCTTTTATTCTATCTATCACAAAGTGGCATCCGGGCAACCTTCCACTTCCTCTCACGATCACACCCATGATGAACAGATCTCAGAACTGACTCGTGATGATTTAGAAAATTATCGCGCCTTTTTACGCTCACTACTGATGCATGCAGGGGTCGGAACGGCACTGGGCGGCGTAATGACCATGGTTGGTGAACCACAAAACCTCATTATTGCAGACCATGCCGGTTGGTTGTTTGGTGAGTTTTTTATCCGTATGTCCCCCATTACGGTTCCGGTTTTTCTTTGTGGGCTTCTCACTTGTCTATTTGTTGAACGCTTTAAGCTCTTTGGCTATGGTGCCGAACTGCCAGCAAATGTTCGCCAAATTCTGATGGATTTTGATAATCACACCCGCTTGAATCGAAATCAGCAAGATATTGCTAAACTTTGGGTACAAGCCATTATCGCCGTCTGGTTGATTGTCGGATTAGCCTTGCACTTAGCTGCCGTGGGGCTGATTGGTCTATCCGTTATTATTCTTGCGACCAGTTTTTCAGGTATTGTGGAAGAGCATGCCCTAGGAAAAGCATTTGAAGAAGCCTTACCGTTCACCGCACTATTGGCCGTTTTCTTCTCCGTGGTTGCCGTCATTATTGATCAACAATTATTTACTCCGATCATCGACAGTGTGCTGCATATTGACGATAAAGGAACGCAATTAGCTCTATTTTATGTGGCCAATGGCCTCTTATCCATGGTGTCTGATAACGTCTTTGTGGGTACTGTGTATATCAGTGAAGTGCAAGCGGCATTAACTCATGGGCTGATTTCTCGTGACCAATTCGACCTACTTGCTGTAGCAATCAATACCGGCACCAACCTACCATCGGTTGCCACACCGAATGGGCAAGCCGCTTTCTTATTCCTACTCACTTCAGCACTTGCACCACTCATTCGCCTCTCTTATGGACGAATGGTTGTGATGGCTTTACCTTATACACTGGTGATGAGCTTAATCGGTTTAGGGGGAGTAATTTTTCTACTTGAACCGATGACCAGTTATTTTTATGAAATGGGTTGGATTACCCACCATAGCCTGAAAGCGGCCGCTGAAATCATGGGACATTAAAAAATTTGTATTGAATAAGAAACTATTCCACGTTAAAAAGCTCTGACTATTATGCCAAGCCATTGATGTTCATAAACATCAATGGCTTGAATACTATCTTAATTACGCAAGGATGATGATGTGAACGCTCTTTTGCTACTCAAACGTTTCTCTCACAATCGCCTCTCTTGGGCTCTTTTATTGATTTTTGTACTCTTTTTTGAGCTTTGTGCGCTTTATTTTCAACATGTTATGCTTCTTGCTCCTTGTGTTATGTGTATTTATGAGCGCATAGCTATGCTTGGCATAGGGATTGGAGCATTCATCGGCTTCATGAATCCAAAACATCCAGTCCTTCGCTGGCTAGGGCTTATAACTTGGGGAGGAAGTGCCTATCAAGGTTTAACCCTTGCCCTACAGCATGTGGATTACCAACTAAACCCTTCTCCATTCAATACTTGCGATCTCTTTGTCACCTTTCCAGATTGGGCTCCACTCAATCAATGGGTTCCGTGGCTGTTTGAAGCTTATGGGGATTGCAGTGATATTTCTTGGCAATTCCTAACCTTAACGATGCCACAATGGTTAGTCGCCATTTTTACGGGTAACTTAATCGTACTTGGAGCCGTAGTCGTAGCACAGTGTATTAAACGCGTAGAATAAATGAACAACAAAAAAGCCCACCAATCGGTGGGCAAAATAAGCAGTGCGAATAACTAATTAAAAGAAGTACTTGAAGCGAACACGAACACCGACATCTTGATCATCGGCATCATTATCTACTTTTGAAAGGTAAGAACCTAGGTAGATAGAAAAGTCTTCAACATCTAATACATTGGCTATCTCATACGATGCCCAAGTCGTATTCATTTTCAGTTTGCTTGTGGTTTCTTCCTGAGAATAAATGTGACCTAAACCAAAGCGTTTATATTGGATTACGGCACCTACTGATGAATCTTCTCGATCATTGGTATCAAAATCACGGTATGCATAGCTCAGATCTAAGCTAAAATCCTGTACCGCATATTTAATCGTTGCCCCATAGCCAAGGTAATCATTGTCAGCATCCGCTTTATCAGCCGTTAAGTTCGCTTCCATACCTGCCGCAAAACGTAGGCTATCGGTTGCTTGGAAAGCGGCAACAGGTCGAACGAAAACCGCATTCTGATCTGCGCCATTATTTTCTTTGAATAATGACCCCATCTCAAAATACAGTTTATCAAGCGATTTTGCATAGCTCACTTGCCCATAGTCACCACGACCACGCGCATCTTTTAAACGGTAAGGCTCCGTTCCCGCAAAATCAAGCATCGTATCTTGACCAACTGGAAACATATCAAATGCTTCAAAACGGCCTACTTTTAATTCCCAATCAGCTTGGCGACCGATAGCGAAGAATGCATCATCCAGATCGACATCGCCTGTAGATTTCAGTAGCGGTTGAACTTGTACTTTTAGATAGTGATCGTTAGCGACAGCGCGTTCGGCAGCAATTTGCACCAAAATACGGCCACTCTGGCTAAAGTCTTGGGTATCTTGGTTATTTCTATCTTTGTCTACTGCGTTGAGATCGTACTCAACATCACCACCAATTGTGAATAGACCCTGTTCATTTTCAACACTGATTCCGGCATTAGCTGCCAGTGCAGTCGAAACTAAAACGGAAGCAAGAGAAAGTTTACCAAAGGTATTAAATTTCATTATTATCTCCATTGACCTTAAGGTCATTGTCTTGATTTTATTGATTTAATGCTTTTCCTTAGCACAACTCAGAAATGAAACTGATTAGGGGGTACATTGTTTCAATGTGGCAATCTTTTCATTTCCAAGGTCAGTGACCACTGTACATGCGCATCCCTGCATGCCACTGACGGAGGAGAGTCTACATTCACCAAAACCATAGAAACCATGAATTTGATCACACAAGGAACCGTTCCCAATTAATGAATGATGAGGAATATTCTCTTCATCACGCTTATAGAATTAATTTGGATAAGAAATTAATTCTTGGCACGATTATTATTGTTAATTTTTTTACTGAAAAAATTAATTCAGCTGATGAATGTAAATAAATAGAAAAGGAAAAGAATAAGAAAGAAGGTGAGGTTCCATTTTCTTACTTAAGAGGTTAAACGTTAAAACGGATAATCTGTAAAAATAGTGGAAAATAAAAAAATGCTGCCGAGATCACTCTAAGCAGCATAATGTAAAGAAGTAAAAGAAATTAATCTCTAGGAGGAGCTGGAGCCAGTACTTCTCGATTACCATTGTGCCCAGGTGCACTCACAATTCCTTGAGCTTCCAGCTGTTCAACAATACGAGCAGCACGGTTATAACCAATTTTAAAGCGGCGCTGAACACCAGAGACAGAACCTCGACGAGTTTCAACCACATGTTCTACAACTTGATCAAAGAGAGGATCCATATCCTCATCGTCTTCCATTCTTTCACCCGGCAGCAATGCCTCTGGCCCTTGATCACCGTTAATAATATCGCTGATATAGTTAGGTTTACCACGTGCTTTCCAGTTATTTACCACTGCATGAACATCATCATCAGAGGCAAATGCACCATGAACTCGGACCGTATGGCTTGACCCTGCAGGCAAGTAAAGCATATCCCCCATTCCTAATAACGACTCAGCCCCCCCTTGATCCAAAATGGTTCGTGAATCCGTTTTAGTCGAAACCGTAAAGGCAACCCGTGTAGGAATGTTGGCCTTAATTAACCCGGTAATTACATCCACTGAAGGTCGTTGTGTTGCCAAAATAAGGTGAATACCCGCAGCACGCGCTTTTTGCGCTAAGCGAGCGATCAACTCTTCAACCTTTTTCCCTACCACCATCATTAAATCGGCAAATTCATCAACCACCACCACGATGTAAGGCAGTTTTTCCAATAATGGAGGTTCAATATCCATACTGTCCCCTTCATTCCAAAGAGGATCATGAATGGGGTGCCCTGCTTCTGCCGCCATTTTCAGCTTATCGTTAAAGCCTTTGATGTTTCGGACACCTAATACAGACATCAATTTATAACGGCGTTCCATTTCTCCCACACACCAACGCAATGCATTGGATGCATCTTTCATGTCAGTAACCACTTCAGCAAGTAAATGTGGAATACCCTCATAAACCGACAACTCCAACATTTTTGGGTCAATCATGATAAAACGAACATCTTCCGGAGTAGACTTGTACAGCATACTGAGGATCATGACATTCACACCAACTGATTTACCCGAGCCAGTCGTTCCCGCAACAAGAACATGAGGCATTTTTGATAAATCGGCCACCACGGCTTCACCAGCAATGTCTTGCCCTAGTACAATAGTAGTCGGTGATTTTGATTCTTTAAATTGACGACTACTGATCACATCAGACAAGTAGACAGTTTGACGGCTCATATTAGGAAGCTCTAACCCAACATATGGCTTACCTGGAATGACCTCTACGACCCGAACAGCCATAGCGGACAGAGAGCGAGCCAAGTCCATTGATAAGCTAGAAATTCGGCTTACTTTAACACCGGGAGCTAAATCTAACTCAAAACGGGTAATGACCGGACCAGGGAAAATGTCCACTACTTGCGCTTGAATCTTATAATCAGCCAATTTTGATTCAACCAAGCGGGCTATCTCTTCTAAAGCGGCTCGGTCGATAAAGTTTTCTCGTTTTTCAGGATGATACAACAGCTCCAAAGTCGGCATAGGTTCTGTTGGTTTTGGTAAATGAACATCTTGTTGCATCAAAAATGGGTTTTGCTTAGCTGCGATGTTAGCTTGAGCCTCTGAAACCAATGTTTGAAAAGCCTGTACATCAGGATCATCGTCACGTTCAGCCTCTGTTGTGGGTTCGTCCATGCTCATCGACTGTGTTTTCGATTGATTTTCTTCTACTGGCATTTCAACCACATCCAGAGTTGAGATCATCGGTTCAGTAAAATCGTCATCCCCGTCTTGTTTAGGTAATGAAGAAATAGTGTGGCGACTCTCTTGCTCATCTCGTTCGATGGCTGCCGTTAACGGGGCCGATGAAGCGTGATCATTCGGTAGATGTCCTTCGTCGAGATCCACAGCATAATCGTTATTCTGGCGAGCCGCATTCTCTAGCTCTTCGATGGTCGTACAAAGCTGCACCTCACGCGATGGCGTGGGAGATAATGGTTCACCGTCATCTGGATAAGAAAATTCAGGAGCTTCCTGCAAAGAAACGCCCTTTGGTTGAACTTCAGCGGGACGCGGCTCTGGTATATGGATATTAAAGTGTCGCTCTTGCGGCTCATCCTCTTGATCCATTGGTGATGATGTCACCTGCGGTTCATTCTTCTCAGGCTCCTGAGATTGAGAGACCGAAGACCGTTCAGCCACTTGAGGTTCGACCAATTGTGGAGCTACTAACTCAGGAGCGTCACCACGAAAACGATTGACCAACCATTGAAAAGCACTGATCCCCCCCTCTCCTAGCCATTCCACTATCGTCAACCAAGAAATACCGGTCAGTAAGGTGAATCCGGCTCCCCATAAAAACAGTAAAACCAACGTGGTACCTAATAAATTCAACGTCGGTAACGCAAGACTGGTTAATACATCACCAATGACCCCACCGGAGGAAAAATACCAAATATCATCAAAATTAATATCCGCAAGACCACAGCTCGTTAAAATGAGCATCACTAAGCCAAGTAGCCTTGTACCCCACAAGGTAAAATCTAAACGTTCATCTTCATCTCTTAGCCGTAAAAAGATCCAAGCACTGAGTGTTAAAATAATGGGTAATAAATAGGCTAATGAACCAAAAACAAAGAAAAGAGTATCTGCCACCCACGCACCAACAATACCACCAGCATTTTGAATATCAGAACCCCAAGCCGTTTGTGACCAAGATGGGTCGGCGGGGTGGAAAGTCAGTAACGCCACCGCCAATAAAATGGAAGACAGTACGGCCAAAATCAACCCGCACTCTTTTAACCGTTGTTTACCATTCAAGCGTAAAGACTGAGGCTCTTCACTGGTCTTGATGATTGTTTCAACTTTATGATTGTTCTCTTTGAACATAAACCAACTTGACTATGATAATGCCCAATATGCAGCACACTATACGCATATCGGAGGGGTGAAAACAGTCCGAGCGGCTACTGCCGCTCGGTTTGTTTGTTGATTTAACCATACCAAGGTCAAAAACCCAATCTATCTACGTCAGAATGTGGCAAGAAGTCTCTTTACCCCGTTCTAAACGATTAACGAGTTTTAATCACCAACTGGTTGGTTTGTTTCACTTCTTCCATAACCACATAGGTACGGGTGTCATTTACACCGGGTAGACGCAACAAAGTGTCTCCCAAGAGTTTACGATATGCCCCCATATCCGATACTCGTGTTTTCAGAAGATAGTCAAAATCACCAGAAACCAGATGACATTCTTGAATATCATCTAACTTTTGTACCGCAGTATTAAATTGTTCAAATACATCAGGTGCACCACGATTCAATGTAATCTCAACAAACACGAGCAATGAAGCGTCGAGATATTGTGGGTTAAGTAACGCAGTATAACCCGTGATATAACCCTGACGTTCTAAACGACGTACACGTTCTAGACAAGGAGTAGGAGAAAGACCTACTCGCTTGGATAATTCAACGTTCGAAATGCGACCATCTTTCTGCAACTCATTTAAGATATTGCGATCAATACGGTCAAGATCCTTGGACGGCCTTTTATAATTGTCTGCCATTTTTTATTCCACCTTATTACTTCCTTGCAAAAAAATATACTACAACTTCTTTATATTCAGCATCAAACTTTATATATGCACAACTAAACTAGTTATAAATTCGATACAAAGTTACTACATTCATTAAACAACCCAACACATAAGGAGTCAGGATGATAATTGGCATCCCTAAAGAAATCAAAAACCACGAATACCGTGTGGGAATGATTCCGGCTAATGTGAGAGAACTTCTCTCCTACGGCCACCAAGTGATTGTCGAAACCCATGCAGGTACGGGTATCGGTTTCTCAGACGATGATTACATCGCTGCAGGCGCATCCATTCTTCCCTCTGCTGCTGACATATTTGCGCAAGCAGACATGATTGTAAAAGTTAAAGAACCTCAGGTTATAGAACGAGCCATGCTAAAAGAAGGGCAAATTTTATTTACCTATTTACATCTTGCCCCAGATTTTCCACAAACTGAAGCACTTATCAAGAGTAAAGCGGTCTGCATCGCCTATGAGACTGTAACAGATAATATGGGCCGCTTACCACTATTAGCACCTATGTCTGAAGTTGCAGGGAGAATGTCCGTGCAAGCTGGAGCGCTCACGCTTGAAAAATCACACGCTGGAATGGGGTTACTTCTGGGAGGAGTGCCGGGAGTTGCTCCTGCTAAAGTGGTCATTCTTGGAGGGGGCGTGGTCGGAGCCAATGCGGCACGGATGGCTATGGGTTTAAAAGCTGACGTCACCATTTTAGATAAAAACATTGATGTACTACGTCGCTTAGATGAAGAATTTCAAGGACGAGCTAAGCTGATTTACTCCACCTCAGATGCTATTGAACAGCAAGCTCTTGAGGCTGATCTCGTGATTGGTGCGGTCTTAATTCCTGGCGCTGCAGCGCCAAAATTAGTCACTAAAGAGCATATCCAACGAATGAAACCAGGATCCGCTATTGTCGATGTGGCCATTGATCAAGGCGGTTGTATCGAGACGTCTCGTCCAACCACGCATGACAACCCAACCTATGTTGTTAATGATGTTGTGCATTATTGCGTTGCTAATATGCCCGGAGCCGTAGCCCGCACGTCAACCTTTGCTTTAAATAATGCGACACTTCCCTACATTGTTAAATTAGCAAATCAAGGTTATCAACAAGCCTTACTGAATGATCCCGGCTTTTTGAAGGGCCTTAATGTGATTCATGGGCAAGTGACGTGCCGGGAAGTTGCCGATAACTTCAAACTACCCTATGTCTCTCCGCTGGATGCCATTAACCACTTAAATTAAGAAGACACGTTTATAGCCGGGTTATGCCCGGTTATCTTTTTGCGCATGAATAACAATGTTTCTCGGCGTCACTTCACGCGCACAAAACTCGCCCACTTCTACTCGATACCCTTGCTCTTGTAGAAACACCGCTCTATCTAATACTAACCACAGTTCGAGTAAGCGCTGAAACCCCTGCTGAACTAAGCTCAGTCGTTCCATACGCCAAAAGCGCTGTATACCTTTTTGCTGATAGTATTCAAAATCGACCTGGGGTAACGCCATCCCTTTTTGTGTCGCCGCCCACCGACAAAAAGCGTAGAAGCCATCACTCAATTGAGATTTTTTAATACTTGGCGTCGGAAGGTATTCTTGGTAACCCAATTCAGCTCTTAGCAGTTCATCCCACCCAAGTCGATAACTCATCTCCAATTGGCGATGACGCTTAACACGCTCTCCTCCGGTCACGGTTTCCTGTAATGGAATACGCAGCTCATGACGAGTTAGATGTAAAGACGAGCCCTTCCCAACCTCAGAAAGCGGACAATAATATTCACCGTTAATCAGATGGTAGCAACAAGGCGAAAACGTTATTGCCGCTAACTGACCTTGGATGGCATATTGCATCAATCGAACGTGCAAATCACCACAAGCATGTAAGGCAACCGCATGTTGATGAGGTTGAAACACGCTCTGACTGCTCATATCAAATGCATCCCCTTGAACAAAAGTCATTGCCAACCCTAAGCGATTCGCTTCACATTGGCCTTGTTCGCATAATGCCTTTTGATATTCAAAACTGACAACAGGATGTGAGGACAAGGCAGCAAGCCAACGGCCAAGATACCCCTTACCAGAACACCACTCTAACCAAGCCTCACCTTGATGCCAATTCACCAGTAAAGGCCCTAGGTTTTCAATCTGAGCGACTTTACGACCGGGAATGCCCGTATAAAGCTCGTTCCCCACGCTTCTATCCCCCTCTAGCCTCAGATGTGATAGCAAAGAACTTTGAACTCGAACAATGCTCTCTAGACCAGGAATATAAGGTGATAAACAGGAAATGAGGGGTTCAGGTTGTTGCTTTAACTCAGCAACGTCTTCGATAGAAAGTGCATTTAGCCAATGATCTAACTCAGGAGCCATTAAGGCCCAAGGCGTAGCAGCCAGACCACTCTCATGAAAAGGCTCAAAACGCCAGAAAGGCTGAGTTTGACTAAGAAACGTATCAAATTGTTGAAAAATATCGCGCATGTGCCCTCCTCAGCAGAGGGCTTATTCTAGAGTGAGGCCAACAAGGAGAAAAGCATTAGCGTACTGGTAGCTCAATATCCTTAAACATTTCTTCAATTTCTGCATTCGATTTTAAAGAGATGGCACGTTCAACCAATGGCCTTGTTAAATGAGGCGCAAAACGTTCCATAAAGTCATACATATACGAACGTAAGAATGTTCCACGACGAAAGCCAATACTTGTCGTGCTGGCACCAAAGATATGACTAGCATCAATCGCGACTAAGTCGGTATCTTGGTTTTTATCAATCGCCATGCTAGCAATCACCCCAATCCCGATTCCCATTCGTACATAAGTTTTAATAACATCAGCATCTGTTGCAGTAAATACCACTCTTGGGTGCAAACCAACGCGATTAAAGGCAGTATCAAGCTCTGAACGCCCTGTAAAACCAAAGACATAAGTAACTAAAGGGTAAGCAGCAATATCTTCGATGGTTACCGATGCTTTTTGTGCCAATGGGTGATCTTTAGGCACCACAATTGAACGGTTCCAATGATAGCAAGGCAACATAATCGCATCTTGATACAAATGGAGCGCTTCGGTTGCAATCGCAAAGTTTGCAACGCCCTTAGCAATGGCTTCTGACATTTGGCTCGGGGTTCCTTGATGCATGTGTAAAGAAACTTTGGGATAGCGAGCCGTAAACCCTTTAATCACATCAGGTAAGGCATAACGTGCTTGAGTATGAGTCGTTGAAATGTTTAAGGTTCCCATTTCTGGATGAGTATGCTCTGCAGCAACCGATTTTATGCTTTCGGTACGCGCTAAAATTTCTGTCGCAATGCGGACAATCTCTTGCCCTGCGGTGGTCACTTGCGTAAGATGCTTGCCGCTGCGTTCAAAAATCTGTATACCGAGCTCATCTTCCAGCAAACGAACTTGTTTACTGATGCCTGGTTGTGACGTATATAGACTTTCAGCTGTCGCCGACACATTTAAGTTATGGTTGACCACTTCTACAATATACTTAAGCTGCTGCAACTTCATAATTAACCCTATATTCCTGTGCGAAGTGCGACATCGCGATTCCATAGTTTATAATTATTAGTTATAACGCTTCACGAACATAATGCAAAGGGCTTACAAGAAATTGTTCTATAAAAGATTCATCTTTCGAGCATTTTGAGGGAAAATCAGTGTTTCCCCCTAAAAACGATCGTTCTGTTGCATTTTTTTATGCGGAAAACAGAAATAATGGACATTGCCTATTTGTAGGTGGTGTAGAGAAAAGCTAGGATAGTGTATCCTTTGGCATTGGGCCTTTTAAAAAAGATACGGATTTTATGAATATAGGTTTAATTATCGCTCTGGTGGCCATTCTACTGGTTTTAACCTTGGGTTATAACATCATGCTTCAATACAAACTCAAGGTCGAAACGACAAAAAAGCAAGAGTCGGCAAGATATCTGACCATTATTGATGCAACCGAAGACTTAATCGGAAATGCACACCATCTGCCGTTTAGTAAAGATTTATTAGTTTGCTTGAATAATCGTATCCTTGACGCCCTGCAGAACATGTTGGATCTCGATCCAAAAAACAAACAACTGGCTCAACGTGTTGAAAACATGCAGACACAAATCCAGCATCTAAAAGAAAACCACCAAGGTGGAGAAAGTACCACATTTAAAGTTCCCAGCAGCGATAAACAAGCTATCGTAATGCTCAAATTGGTCAAACGTTTACGTGATACTATTCGAAGCGAACACAACAAAGGCCGTTTTGATACCCAAGCTTATGTAACAGAAAATGCTCGATTAGAAACCATACAAATCCGGATTAATATCGAAAATGTGATAAAACGCGCCAATGATGCCATCGTACGAGGCCAACCTGGTACAGCTCTCCAGTTATTACGTAAAGGGATTGATGTACTCAGTACGAAAAATGATAACTACTCGAATCAAGCGAGAGAAAAACTACAAGCCATGTACGATGAAGTCGAAGCTCGTCGTCAATCAAAAAATGCCTCTGAAGTTAAACAGCTTGAAGAAAAAGAGCGCAATAGTGATATGGAAGCACTCTTTGGCGAAAAGAAAAAGTGGTAATCTTTTACTGCGCGATTCATTTTTATCAAGGTCGCATTGGCGACCTTTTTTAATTACTCATGATGATGATAAATACACCTGCCATTCAACAACTACTTAACCCTATTGAGCAGTTTCTCGGCTGCACGACTCCAAATGCTTGGATTGATAAAGCGAAAAAGCCGGAAAGCCTCCCTATTATTCTGCGAGATCACTTACTGTGTGAGTTGAAAGCAGCGCAGAGTGCCATCTTCTTACTAAAGCGCTATGTGGTGACGGAAGAAGGCTCCCACACGCTGAGCCGCCTAGCAGAGCCTTATGAACGGTTTGCTTACAAATGCCTTGGCAACCTTGAAACTCTAAAAGGAAAAAGTCAGCTATCAAAATCAATTCAAGCAAAACCAAACTGCCCTTATGGGCAAGAAATGATTGATAAAATGGTGCTATTGATTAAAGAAGAACTGCATCATTTTTATCAAGTTCTCGAACTTATCGAACAAAAAGGGTTTAAGTATCACCCCATTAATGCCAGCCGTTATGCTAGAGGAATGATTAAACACGTCAAAACGTATGAGCCAGACGCGCTCGTCGATAAGCTGATTATCGGTGCCTTTATTGAAGCCCGCTCATGTGAACGATTTGCAAAACTTGCCCCTTATCTAGAAATCTCCATCAGAAAGTTTTACTTATCACTTTTACGCTCAGAAGCCCGTCACTATCAAGATTATTTAACCTTAGCCGAACAGATAGCAGGAAAAGATATTCAGCAGCGCATCGAGTATTTTCGCCTTGTAGAAGCGAAGCTGATTTCTTCACCCGATAGTGACTTTAAGTTTCATAATGGCATTCCAGCTACTACAGCTCTGTACTAAAGGATTAAAAAAAGAGGTGAATAACTTCACCTCTTTTTTATCCTAAATGGCTTAACGCAATGATGCATTAATATCTGCTAATACTTGAGCAGGGTTAACCGCTTGTGTGATTGGCCGACCAATCACTAAATAATCGGACCCAGACTGAATGGCTTGCTCGGGGGTCATAATTCGACGTTGATCGCCTACCTCAGCCCCAACAGGGCGAATCCCCGGTGTCACCAATTTAAATGCTTGCCCAAGCTCACTTTTCAGCATAGAGGCTTCCTGAGCAGAACAAACCACCCCATCTAAACCAGAATTTTTAGTCAGTGTTGCTAAGCGCATCACTTGTTGCTCTGGTTCTCCCTCAATACCAATCCCTTGTAAATCACATTTTTCCATACTGGTTAACACAGTAACACCAATGAGTAACGGACGATCGTGACCATACGGTTCAAGAATTTCTCGTGAAGCGGTCATCATTCGTTCTCCACCACTGGCATGAACGTTGACCATCCAAACACCAAGCTCTGCAGCCGCACGAACTGCCTTAGAACAAGTATTAGGAATATCGTGGAACTTGAGATCGAGAAAAACTGAAAACCCTCTAGTATGTAGTTCAGTAATGAAATGGGGACCAAACAGTGTAAACATCTCTTTGCCAACTTTTAACCGACAACTTGCCGGATCAATTCTATCGACAAATGCCAGTGCATCAGCTTTATGTTCATAATCCAGTGCAACGATCACTTTTGGGTCGTTCATTTCTACTCCTAAGATATACATTGGGCCTAAAAAAATGCAGCCAATAAAGCTGCAAATCTTAACAAATCATTCGCCATCCAAGCCACGAATAGGCTTAATCGACCCCCACCCTTTACAAGATGGGCAGTGCCAATAAAGAGAATGCGTTGAAAAACCGCAACGACGGCATCGGTAATGCGGTTTTGTTTTTAATTGCTCACCGACCAACCGTTGTAACGTTGATAGGCTAGCTTTTGCTCGACCTTCTTCCGCCTCAGCAATATGGTAATCAATCAGCCGATAAAAACCTTTCATGGTAGGGTTTTTTACCAACTGTCGAGTCAACAACTCTTGCGCACTAGCCGTTCCATCATGCTGTGCCACCAATTGTGCTAGCATCAACTCAGCAGAAACTCCGGCATTGTTATCAATACATTGACGTAAGAACTCGACAAGCTGAGGCTCTTGTCCAAGGTGATGATAACACTCAGCTAAACTTGGTAAGACTTCTCCAATAAAGTCAATATCCTGCTCTAATACCTTCTCAAGATAGATCAACGTTTGCTTATAATCTTGGTTGGCCAAATACAATTTACCTAAAGAAATGCTGGCTCGAACACATTTAGGGTCTTCGTGTAAAGCACGCTTAAATAATTGAATAGCCTTGTGGTCTTTCCCTTCCGCTTTCTCTTGCATTGCCAATTCACACCAAAAATGGGCAATGGTCTGCTTCATCCGTTTACGCCCCAATTTTACCAAGGCTTGTGCACATGCAATGGCCTTATGCCATTCCCGGGTCTGCTGATAAATAGCGGTTAACTGTTGAAGTGCGGATTCACGATGTTCGGGCTCATCGACCAATTGCTCAAAGATTTTTTCTGCGCGATCCAAAAAACCAGAAACCATATAATCTTTTGCTAATTGCTGTAAAGCGAGGTTTTTTTGATCAATCGTTAAGCCAGAGCGAGAAATGAGATTTTGGTGAATACGAATGGCTCGATCCACTTCACCACGAGAGCGAAATAGGTTACCCAATGCGAGATGAGTATCAATCGTTTCATTATCCACCTGTAACAGTTCGATAAAGTGGTCAACCGCTTTATCAGACTGATCAGAGAGCAATAAATTCAACCCCGTCACATATTGTCGAGATATTTGGTGGGAATGCTTCTGCTTGTCTTGCTGGGCACTACGATTCCCCATGTACCACCCATAGGCAGCAGCAATTGGCAAGAGCAAGAAAAGAAGTTCTAACATCTAAATGACAGCCTTACTCAAGGTTCGTTTTAGGTTTCGTCAGCACTTTTGATTCTATCTGCTTTTTTAGCTTTCGATTCAATTTACGAACTTCCAACTGAGACTTCAGGTAAAAACTCCCCAGAATGAGCCAAGCGATCAAAAAACCAGCCACGAAGACAGAACCAAGTAAGGTTGATAGATGAAACTCACCTTGAGCCAATAAGTAGTTAAATGTGACCAACTCTTGATTCTGTGAACCTAGCGCTAAAGCAAACAAGAAAAGAGCGAGTAGCACAAGGATTTTTATAAT
Organism: Vibrio cincinnatiensis; assembly: GCF_022113815.1. GTDB lineage: Bacteria > Pseudomonadota > Gammaproteobacteria > Enterobacterales > Vibrionaceae > Vibrio > Vibrio cincinnatiensis_A. Next base: position 107,396 of record NZ_SGOM01000001.1, on the reverse strand, counting down.
TTTCATAATTGATTACCCATCCACAAATCTATTTACTGATTATGCAGGAAATTGCTCAGACAAACCATGCTCGATTCTATAATCAAATCCACGAGACGTTAATCTAAATCTACAGCAAATCTAGGACTTTTACTTTTTACTATTACCCTTACTGAAATAGCTCATCATCACGCATAAACACCCTAAAGAAAGGATTGGCTATCCCATACTCATAAAAAAACGGCACACTGTTACAGTATGCCGCTTATGAGGCGATTCTACCATTAAAGATCTTGGTTAACTCTCTCACGTAATTCTTTACCTGGTTTAAAGTGAGGGACATATTTGCCATCCAATTCGACTTTTTCACCAGTTTTAGGATTGCGTCCAACACGGGGATCACGATAGTGCAAAGAGAAACTACCAAATCCTCGAATTTCGATGCGCTCTCCTGCTTCTAATGTTTTCGACATGTGTTCAAGAATATCTTTTACCGCATCTTCAATCTCTTTCGCTGACAGATGGGGTTGCTCGGCACACAGCCTTTCTATTAATTCAGACTTAGTCATAGTTTCCCTCTTTGAGTTTTTACCCTGATTATAGTCAGTAATATCAATTCCAACAAACACTTGCTTAATATTGTATAAAAAGAGTATGGCTAAGTAGCATCAAGGGTTCGATGACAAAGCACCTTAGGAGATACTTAGCTAGGTTTTATACCTCAAAGGAATAAACCGGGTTCTCTGAGGTCCGGCCATACTAGCATAAGTAAATGTAATAAATCATCATGTTATATAATGAGACAATAAAAAAGGGGGCCATTATGGCCCCCTTTAATCAGCAAGTTAAATTACTCGCCTTTAGCAGCTTTGAAAGCATCTGCCATTGCATTACCGAAAGCAGCGTCATCTTGTTTGTTGATTGATGCCATTGCTTCTTGCTCTTCAGCTTCATCTTTTGCTTTGATAGATAGGTTGATTACGCGGTTTTTACGGTCTACACCAGTAAACTTCGCTTCAACTTTATCACCAACGCTTAGAAGTAGAGATGCATCTTCTACGCGGTCACGAGCAATTTCAGAGGCACGAAGGTAACCTTCCACACCGTCTTCTAGCTCAATGGTTGCGCCTTTAGCGTCAACAGCGGTTACAGTACCGTTAACTAGAGTGCCTTTCTTGTTATCAGCAACATAAGCATTGAATGGGTCATTTTCCATTTGCTTAACGCCTAGAGAAATACGCTCACGCTCTGCATCTACAGCTAGAACAACTGCAGAGATCTCGTCACCTTTTTTGTACTCACGTACCGCTTCTTCTCCAGGAACATTCCAAGAGATATCAGAAAGGTGAACTAGACCATCGATACCACCGTCAAGACCGATAAAGATACCGAAGTCAGTAATAGACTTGATCTTACCAGTTACTTTATCGCCTTTAGCTTGTGCTTCAGCGAATGACTGCCATGGGTTAGCTTTACACTGTTTCAGACCTAGAGAGATACGACGACGTTCTTCGTCGATATCAAGAACCATAACCTCAACTTCGTCGCCAACATTAACAACTTTAGATGGGTGGATGTTCTTGTTAGTCCAATCCATTTCTGAAACGTGAACAAGGCCTTCTACGCCTTCTTCGATTTCTACGAAGCAGCCGTAATCAGTTAGGTTTGTTACGCGACCAGTCAGTTTGTGACCTTCTGGATAACGTTTAGCAATCGCTACCCATGGATCTTCGCCTAGCTGTTTCAGACCTAGAGAAACACGAGTACGATCACGGTCAAACTTAAGAACTTTAACTAGGATTTCGTCACCAACGTTAACGATTTCTGATGGGTGTTTAACACGTTTCCACGCCATATCAGTGATATGTAGTAGGCCATCAACACCGCCAAGATCAACGAATGCACCGTAGTCAGTAAGGTTTTTAACGATACCTTTAACTTCAGTACCTTCTTGTAGAGTTTCAAGAAGTTCGTCACGCTCAACGCTGCTTTCTGATTCGATAACAGCACGACGAGAAACAACAACGTTGTTACGTTTCTGATCTAGCTTGATGACTTTGAACTCTAGCTCTTTGTTTTCTAGGTGAGCGGTGTCACGGATAGGACGTACATCAACTAGAGAGCCAGGAAGGAACGCACGGATGCCGTTCAATTCAACAGTGAAGCCACCTTTAACTTTACCATTGATGATACCAACAACCGTTTCAGCTTCTTCGTAAGCTTTCTCAAGAACGATCCACGCTTCGTGACGTTTCGCTTTCTCACGAGAAAGTTGAGTTTCACCGAAACCGTCTTCAACAGCGTCAAGCGCTACATCTACTTCAGAACCTACTTCAACTTCAAGTTCGCCAGCAGCATTCTTGAATTGTTCCGCAGGAATTGCAGACTCAGACTTAAGGCCAGCGTCAACAAGAACATAGCCATTTTCAATCGCAACAACAGTACCTTTAACAATAGTACCTTGTTGGAATTGGGTTTCGTTTAGAAACTCTTCAAAGAGTTGAGCAAAAGATTCAGTCATGTATTTAATCTTCAATAATTAAACGTCCATGGGTATCCTACCGCATGGGGTTATTAAAATCGCCGGTCATCATCCATGCGACCAACGCTCTTAACCAGCGTGGTTTATTCCGCCAGTTTCGATTCTATATATTGTAGCGCTTGTTCCACCACTTCATCGATAGATAAAGTCGTTGAATCAAGCAATAGCGCATCCTCAGCGGGGCGTAATGGCGCCACAGAGCGATTACGATCTCGCGTATCTCGCTCTTGGATTTCGCTTAAAAGGGCGTCAAATTTAACATCAAGCCCCTTCAGTTGCAACTGCTTATAACGACGCTGAGCCCGTTCTTGCGCACTCGCATCTAAGAAAATTTTTACCGCAGCCTTAGGGAAAACAACGGTTCCCATATCTCGTCCATCAGCAACCAAACCATGTCCCTGATCAAACGCTCTTTGTCTGCGTAGCAAGGCTTCTCTAACTCGTGGCAAGGCGGCAACTTTCGAGGCGGCCATGCCCGTTTCTTCTTTTCGCAGCTCTCTTGAAACATCTTCCCCTTCAAGAATCACTTTGACCAGCTCACCTTCAGCAATAAACTGTACATCAAGATGTGTCGCCAATGGGACTAAAGCATCTTCCGATTCAAGATCAACGCCATGGTGAATGGCCGCAAGGGCTAATACTCGATAGATAGCTCCAGAATCTAACAGTTGAAAACCGAGTTTTTTCGCTAACAACATACAAAGTGTGCCTTTACCCGCACCACTTGGTCCATCCACGGTAATGACCGCTGTTTGCAAGGACATGCTTTACTCCATTTATTGTGTATTTGGCGTATTACTTATTTCGCGACTGACGGCGCATTTTATTCGCGCAGAATTATATACCCAAGTACGACTAAGATGCGAGTTTCCCAAGCAATCACAACGAAATGAAACCTTTGCTAAATATCAGTAAAGTTGCAAATACAACATAATCAAGTAAAGGAATGGCAAATTCTCAAAAAGAAACTCTTTACACGATAATTAAAAACTCAGGACTAATCCTGAGTTTTTACACAGGCTCTAACACAGCTTCTCAGTGTTAAAGCAAAATTCGCTTGTCATTTTTGTTTACCGTCGCGTGGCCAATACCTTTTACTTTCATTAAGTCTTCCTTACTTAAAAAGGCTCCATGTTCTTCCCTATATTCAACAATGGCTTGCGCTTTTTGCAATCCGACCCCCTTCAATAAGGTCGCTAGCTCTTCGGCTGAAGCCGTATTGATATTGACCGTAATATCAAACCCTTGACTGGCGTCTGCTGACTCAGCACTGAGCGCATAACTCACCGGCCAGCAAAGCCCCAATAACAGAACGAGTAAGTATTTTTTTAGCATCATGACTCTCCTTGTGATTATGTATGTGACAAGGTTGATATTAAGGGAAATAGGAAGCTAACGAATCCAGTAGAAGCACAAAATAAAATGGGCTGCAAAAGCAGCCCATTTTAACAAACATATCAATTACATGATGTGTATTACTGATTCACAGAGAAATACTCAATCTTCGTATTTTTACGTAGTACACCCAGTACACTATCTAGATCTTGTTGAGTACCGAGGCGTGCTAACTGGGCAGCTATTTGCTCACGATATTGGGCATCGACCTGAGTTTCAACCTTATCTAAGGCAATGACAACCACATTTCCGTTCTGATCTTTCCCTTGTGTGTACACGGGTTTACCCTGCATAGGTTTCGGCATAGAAAAAACGACATTGGCTAATGGAGCGCCTCGGTCAATATTTTCAGCGCCACTAAAAGCCAATCTATGCTCGGCAAGCAAGCTGTCATCCCCAGTTTGTAAACCACTAACCAGTTGAGTCGCTAGTTCTAGCGCTTTTTGCTCACCTTTTAGTTGCACAAGTTTCGCTTCGATCGACGCGCTCACTTCTGCCAGTGGTAAAATAATTTCTGGACGTGACTCTTCAACTCGAACAACGACAATATGCTCTGGTGCAATCTCAATCACTTCAGAATTCAGTCCATCTTCTTTTACTTCTGGCGATTGCAATGCTTGCATTACAGCAGGGTTACGTAACAGTTCTGGAGCATCATTAACTGACACGAAATCAGTCCGCTGAATTTGTGCATTAACTACCTTGGCAGCTTCATCCAAGGAATCTGGAGATTCAAAAGCCACTTTTTCGAGCTCAGTTTGCAGTTGGTAGAACTTATCCACCGCTTGTTGATCTTGCAATTCAGCTTTAATTTGTGCGGCCACTTGCTCAAAAGGTTGAACAACCGGCGCTTTAAGAGCATCAAGCTTGATGATGTGATAACCAAATTCAGATTTCACTAAGCCTGTCATATCTCCAACTTGCTGTAGAGCAAACGCAGCACTTTCAAATGCCGAATCCATGGTACCACGTTCAATCCAACCGAGATCCCCCCCCTCTTCTGAGCTTCCCACATCTTGTGACTTTTGCTTGGCTAAGGTAGAAAAATCTGCTCCTGCATTTAGTTCATCAAGGATGGCTTGAGCTGCGGCAATATCATCACCTTGAACGAGAATATGGCGAACTTTACGCTGTTCATCTGAAGCGTATTTATCTTGATGGGCTTGATAGTATGCTTTCACTTGCTCATCACTCACAGGCAGTGCAGCTTTTAGCTGTTGTGCTGCAAGCTCGATATAAGAGATTTTCATCTGCTCTGGGCGAGTATAGCGCTCATCATTTTGCTGATAATACTGCTCAATTTCCTCGTCTGTTAGCTCAACAGATCGAGCAAAAGAAGCAGTTGGCAAAGTAATAGTACGAATTTCACGTTGTTGAGTGATTAAAGCACTCTGAGCATCAACTTCACCATCTAAAGTAAACTCGCTGCTTTGCAGTGCTGTCATCAATTGATTACGCACTAAATTACGACGTAAGTATTGTGCAAATCCTTCAGGAGTAAATCCGGCACGACGTAATGCCGATTGATAAAGATCTTGATCGAAGCGTCCTTCTGACTGAAACTCCGGCATAGTTAGGATCATTTGGCGAACTTGTTCATCGCTCACTCTTAGTCCTAGGGATTGTGCATGCTGCTCAATCAAAAGATCGTTAATTAAATTATCAAGTACAGATTTTCGGAATAAGGTAACGTAATTAGGATCGGCTAATAAGTTAGAGAAATAATCACCAAGCTGAGCTTGCATGCGACTCCGTTCATTTTGATAAGCTTGCTCAAACTCTCCTCGGCCAATATCAATGCCACCGACTTTCGCCGCCGCATTGTTACTGCCACTAATTAGGTAGTTGCCTACCCCAGCAAAGATAAAAGAAAGGATAATTAATCCTAGGATAATTTTTACCGCGATGCTGTTCACGCCCTCGCGTAATCGATCCATCATAGTTTTACTGCTCTCCGGGTTTGAAGTAACACACTTCAGCCAAAATTGAATAGCGCGATAATATCAGAAAAAGAAATGCGCATCAGTATGATGCGCATAATTTCAAAAGGTTCGAATTAAATTTGCTAAGAAACAGCAAAAAAGTAACTCAATTAGTTACAAGCATCTTTTAATGCTTTACCCGCTTTAAAAGCGGGTACTTTTGCTTCAGCGATTTGAATCTCTTCACCCGTTTTTGGGTTACGGCCAGTACGCGCTGCACGAGTTCGAACTGAAAATGTACCAAAGCCGACTAATGCTACCTGATCGCCAGACTGAAGAGTATCGCTAACCGCTTCAATAAATGCATCAAGAGCACGACCTGCTGATGCTTTTGAGATATCAGCGTCAGCTGCGATTTTTTCTACTAATTGTGTCTTATTCACTGTGATTCCCCTTTGGTCACCAAGTTATTATTTTGTTCGGTGCCGATTTCGTTCCATTAATATTAAAAACAGGCTTAAAGCCTTGTGACAACTGGGCTTAAGCCATAGTCAGTAACGTTAGCTCTCAAAAAAAACGCTGACAAGCCTTTTTCTACCTATCAGCGTAATCTTTTACTTATTTTTGCTGCATATCACTATTTTACCGCTGCGAAACTGACGCCACTTGGGTCTTTTTCTAATGCAACATGCAAGACTTCATCAATCCACTGCACGGGAATGACTTGAAGATCTGCGATAACATTATCTGGAATTTCTTCTAAATCTCGCTCATTATCTTTAGGAATCAGAACGGTTTTGATGCCACCACGATGCGCGGCTAGCAGTTTTTCTTTCAATCCACCAATCGGTAACACTTCACCACGCAGTGTGATTTCTCCAGTCATGGCCACTTCCGCTTTGACCGGATTTCCCGTTAGGCTAGAAACTAACGCTGTACACATAGCGATACCCGCGCTAGGGCCATCCTTCGGTGTCGCACCTTCAGGAACATGGACATGGATATCTTTCTTCTCATAGAAGTCACCATTAATGCCCAGTTTATCAGCACGAGAACGTACAACAGTCATGGCTGCCTGAATGGACTCTTGCATCACATCGCCTAGAGAACCCGTTTGTGTCAGCTTACCTTTGCCTGGCATTGACTGCGTTTCAATAGTAAGGAGATCACCTCCCACTTCAGTCCACGCTAGCCCAGTGACTTGACCGATACGATTACTGTCATCCGCTTTACCGTAATCAAAACGTTGCACGCCTAAAAATTCTTTCAGGTTTTCTTGGTTAACGGTGACGGTTTTCACATCCGTATTAAGCAAAATCTTTTTCACCGCTTTGCGGCAGATTTTTGAAATTTCTCGTTCAAGGCCACGAACCCCAGCTTCCCGAGTATAGTAACGAATGATGCCAATGATGGCTGAATCTTCGATGATGATCTCACTCGGTTTCAAGCCATTTCGTTCAATTTGCTTATTCACCAAGTGACGCTTAGCAATATTGAGTTTTTCATCTTCGGTATAGCCAGATAAACGGATGACTTCCATCCGGTCTAACAGAGGCCCTGGAATATTCATCGAGTTCGATGTAGCAACAAACATTACATCGGATAAATCGTAATCCACTTCCAAATAATGATCATTGAACGAGTTATTTTGCTCTGGATCTAATACTTCTAATAAAGCAGAAGCCGGGTCTCCGCGCATATCTGAAGACATTTTATCGATTTCATCTAATAAAAATAGCGGGTTTTTAACACCAACTTTTGCCATTTTTTGAATCAATTTACCCGGTAATGAGCCAATATAAGTTCGACGATGACCGCGAATTTCTGCTTCATCACGAACCCCACCCAATGCCATGCGAACATATTTACGGCCTGTAGCCGCAGCGATAGAGCGACCTAATGAAGTTTTACCAACCCCTGGAGGCCCAACCAAGCATAGAATAGGCCCTTTCAGTTTGTTGATCCGGCTTTGAACCGCGAGGTATTCCAGAATACGTTCTTTCACCCGCTCTAAACCATAGTGATCCGCATTAAGGATTTCTTCCGCTTTTGATAGATCTTTTTTAACCTTAGAACGTTTCGTCCAAGGAACACTCACCATCCAATCAATATAGCTGCGTACCACCGTCGCTTCCGCAGACATGGGGGACATCATTTTTAATTTTTGCAGTTCTTGCTCTGTTTTCTCACGTGCCTCTTTTGGCATTTTCGAGTCTTCAATTTTCTGCTGCAAAGCTTCAAATTCATCAGGAGCATCATCCATCTCACCGAGTTCTTTCTGAATCGCTTTCATTTGCTCATTCAAATAGTACTCTCGCTGAGATTTTTCCATCTGCTTTTTAACGCGGGTACGGATACGCTTTTCAACTTGCAGCAGATCGATTTCTGACTCCATCTGCCCCATCAAAAATTCTAGACGTTCGGCCACATCTAAAATTTCTAACACCTGTTGCTTATCCACCAATTTTAGTGGCATATGGGCAGCAATCGTATCAGCAAGGCGAGCGGCTTCATCAATGCCATTCAGTGATGTCAGGACTTCTGGGGGAATTTTTTTATTCAGTTTGATAAAACCTTCAAACTGATTGATTGCGCTACGCACAACCACTTCTTGTTCTTTATCATCCAGCTCAGGTGTCAATAAATACTCAGCTTCGGCTGAGAAAAAATCACCCTCATGAAATTGATTGATTTTTGCGCGCTGCTGACCTTCAACTAAGACTTTGACCGTACCATCTGGTAGTTTCAACAATTGAAGGATGGTCGCCACGGTTCCCACTTCAAATAGATCAGAAACTTTCGGCTCATCGGTTTCTGCTTGCTTTTGAGCAACCAGAAGCACTTGCTTGTTGTTGTCCATTGCCGCTTCTAAGCACTGAATGGATTTTTCACGGCCAACAAACAGAGGAATGACCATATGTGGGTACACCACCACATCACGTAGAGGTAGTACTGGGATCTCAATACGCTCGGAACGTTCCAAGTTCATATTATTCTCTCTTCCGCTTTTATGTATATCGCAGTATATGGGGGCTAACAGACTGGATTCAATGACAGAATTAAAAAAAGGAGGCTTGACAGCCTCCTTTTAAAATAGTTGAACAATTTTTATTCAGCGCCTGCGGCTTGATTCTCATTTCCTGCGTAAATGAGCAAAGGTTCTGACTCACCATTTATCACTGACTCATCAATGACAACTTTCTCAACGTCTGTCATCGACGGCAATTCATACATGGTTTCTAACAATACGTTTTCAAGAATAGAACGTAGACCACGTGCACCAGTTTTACGTTTCATCGCTTTAGCCGCGATTGCACGTAGAGCATCTTCACGAAATTCTAGTTCAGTTTCTTCTAGCTCAAAAAGAGCAGCATACTGTTTGGTCAGTGCGTTTTTCGGCTCACATAAAATTTGAATTAAGGCTTCTTCATCCAGTTCAGTCAACGTTGCAGTTACAGGCAAACGACCAATAAATTCTGGAATCAATCCATATTTCACCAAATCTTCTGGCTCAACTTGGGTAAAGAGTTCACTTAAAGATTTACTGCTATCTTTTGAACGAACTTCTGCGCCAAAGCCAATTCCGGTGCCTTTCGCTACACGCTGCTCAATCACTTTATCTAGGCCAGCAAATGCACCGCCACAGATAAAGAGGATTTTCGACGTATCCACTTGCAAAAACTCTTGCTGAGGATGCTTACGCCCACCTTGCGGAGGAACGGAAGCCACCGTCCCTTCCACTAATTTTAGTAACGCCTGCTGAACCCCTTCCCCAGAGACATCCCGAGTGATCGATGGGTTTTCAGCTTTACGTGAAATTTTGTCAATCTCATCGATATAAACAATACCGCGTTCTGCTTTAGCGACATCATAGTCACATTTTTGCAGCAGTTTCTGGATGATATTTTCAACATCCTCGCCCACATAACCGGCTTCAGTTAGTGTAGTGGCATCTGCCATCGTAAACGGAACGTCTAAAAAGCGAGCCAAAGTTTCAGCAAGTAGTGTTTTACCACTTCCTGTTGGGCCAATAAGCAAAATATTACTCTTGCCTAGCTCCACACCATCACTCGTTGTGTCACCGTTACGTAAACGCTTGTAGTGGTTATATACCGCAACCGCAAGCACTTTTTTCGCGTGTTCTTGGCCAATCACATAGTCATCAAGATGTTCTCGAATATCACGTGGCGTAGGTAACGCCGACGACTCTTTCTTCGGTAAAACATCTTTGATCTCTTCACGAATAATATCGTTACAAAGATCGACACATTCATCACAAATGTATACTGAAGGACCGGCGATTAGCTTGCGAACTTCGTGCTGGCTTTTGCCACAGAAAGAGCAGTACAGTAGTTTACTACTACCACCCTCTTTGCTTTTATCTGTCATTCGCTAACCTCTTAGCCTTTACTCTTTATGGTTTCAGTGTATAACAATTTACACTAAATTGCGTTAACCAATTATCACAATGGTTATTCACCACGATGAGTTAACACTGCATCCACCAAGCCGTATTCTACTGCTTGATCTGCTGACATGAAGTTATCACGATCCGTATCGCGCTCAATCACTTCAAGTGGTTGGCCTGTATGTTCAGCCAATAAGGTATTGAGTTTATTCTTAATGCTAAGAATTTCTTGAGCATGAATTTGAATATCAGATGCTTGCCCTTGGAAGCCACCTAATGGTTGGTGAATCATTACGCGAGAATTTGGTAAAACATAACGTTTACCTGGCGCGCCACCAGCGAGCAAAAAAGCCCCCATCGAACAAGCTTGCCCAATACATAAAGTACTCACATTCGGCTTGATAAACTGCATGGTGTCATAAATAGACATACCTGCAGTGACACTGCCACCCGGAGAGTTTATATATAGGAAAATATCTTTATCAGGATTTTCAGATTCTAAGAAAAGCAGTTGAGCCACGACAAGGTTTGCCATGTGATCTTCTACTTGACCGGTCAAAAAAATCACTCTGTCTTTTAATAGACGAGAATAGATGTCATATGAACGCTCACCACGAGATGTTTGTTCTACCACCATGGGTACGAGCGCATCAATTATTGGCGACATTGCATTTTTTTCTTGGTAGCTCATATAGTCTTGTGTCCCTAAAATAAATGGCCCGAATGATGGGCATCACACGGACCATTGTTAGCAGAAGTGTTGATGTTTCGTCAACCTTTCTACGTGACAACTTGCTTAAATCAAGCCGCTTCTGGATTCATTAGCTCATTGAAGCTAACCGTTTTTTCCGTCACTTTTGCTTTAGCAATGATCGCGTCAATCGCTTGCTCTTCAAGAGCCACGTTACGCATATTATTCATCATTTGCTCATTTTGTTGATAGTAAGCAATTACTTCTGATGGATCTTCATAAGCAGTCGCCATTTCATCAATGAGTGCTTTTACTTTATCTTCATCCGCTTTCAGTTCTTGCGTACGTATCACTTCACCCAATAGAAGGCCCACAACGACACGACGTTTGGCTTGCTCTTCAAATAGCTCACGAGGTAGCTGATTTGCAGCATCCATGTTTCCGCCAAAACGTTGAGCTGCTTGTTGACGCAATACATTGATTTCTTGATCAACCAGTGCAGAAGGGACAAGAATTTCATTCTCTTTCACTAAACCTTCAATCGCTTGCTCTTTTACTCGAGTTTTGATTGCTTGTTTAAGTTCACGCTCCATGTTTTTACGAACTTCTGCTTTCAAACCTTCAAGCCCGCCTTCAGCCACACCAAACTTAGCCACAAACTCATCGTTCATTTCTGGTAGTTCACGTGCTTCAACTTTGTTAATTTTGATTGCAAACTTCGCTGCTTTACCTTTTAGGTTTTCTGCGTGGTAATCTTCAGGGAAGTTAACGTCGATTTCAAATTCCATTCCTTTCGTTTTGCCAACGATACCGTCTTCAAAACCAGGAATCATACGACCAGCACCCATTTCTAGTGGGAAATTATCAGCTTTACCGCCTTCAAATTCTTCACCGTCGATAGAACCAACGAAATCGATAGAAACACGCGTACCTTCTGCCGCAGCTTCGTCAACTTCAACCCATGTTGCTTGTTGCTTGCGAAGCGTCTCTAGCATTTCAGCCACATCTGCATCCGTCACTTCTGCGGCTGGTTTTTCTACTGTGATATTTTCTAGACCTTTTAGCTCAACTTCTGGGTAAACTTCAAAAGTTGCGGTAAATACAAGGTCTTTATCCGCTTCATTTTCAACAGGAGCAAAGGTTGGCGCGCCAGCTGGGTTGATTTTCTCTTTCACGATCGCTTCGATAAAGTGACGCTGCATCACTTCACCCAATACATCTTGACGTACTGCTTTGCCGTACATCTTAGCAACCATCTTCATTGGCACTTTGCCTTTACGGAAACCATCGAAACGACGGTTCTTTGCGATGTTGCGTAGTTCCGCTGTCACCGCATCTTCGATGTTTGCAGCTGGAACAGTAATATTGAGACGGCGCTCTAGGCCTTCTAGCGTTTCAACAGTAACTTGCATTGTTTATAAACCTCAAAACTGGCTCAGTATTCCTGAGCATCATGAGCCAATACAGTGATTGGCTGCATCCTTGTGTTGTGCTCGATTGAACACTTAAATGATAAATATTGAGCATCGATATCTCAGCTGAATAAGCCTTAATATCGGACTAATAAGTGATATCTTTGCCGATTTGCGCCGAATAAAGGTATCTCTGATTAGTCTCAGGGCAAAAATTTAGACGTGACATTCTACCGATCTGGGCATTTCCTGTCGAGTTAAACCCAAAATCATAGCCAGTGAATCTGTCAAAACTTGCCTAAGTGCTAAAAAATTCATCAAACACTTAAAACCATGGGAGTTGAAATGGGGACAATAAAGGCTTTTTCAAGAGAATCGAGGCTTTTTTTTATCCAAATTCTTAAAAAGAGATCTTGCTCTTATTTTGTGGAACAGAGGCGCGGCCATTGAAACCTCCGCCCATCTACGAAGAACAGCTAATAGTGAGTGTTTTACCCCACTCTGGTGGTAATCTCGCATACTGTTCATATTCGGGTTGTTCATCAAAAGGGCGCTTCAATACCTGTGTAAGCGTTTCAATTTCACGATAGTTTCCCTGCTTGGCCTGCTCAATTGCATGATGTGCTAGATAATTACGCAAAATATATTTGGGGTTGACTTGCCTCATCGCCAAACAACGCTCATGACAAGTTATCGCCAGCCCTTGATCATTTTTTTCTTCTTGGCAACGAGCAAGATAACGGTCTAACCAAGTTCGTCCAGCTTGCCTATCCACAATTAAATCTAAAACCTCCTGTTCACTGGTCCAATCTAAGTGAGACAGTTGTCGAAAAAAACGCGTGTAGTCGACCCGATTCGAGGCTAATAACTGGAAAAGCTGTTCAAAGCATTCACTGTCTTGCGGGAGCTTCGTCTGCAAACCTAATTTCTGTCGCATCAAGGTACTAAAATAATCACGATATCGAACTTCATACTGATGAAGTGTATCTTCAATATCTTGGCGTTCAATCAACGGCGAGAGTGCATAGCCCAGCGCAGAGAGGTTCCATAATCCTATTCGTGGCTGTTGATCGAAGGCATAACGCCCTTGATAGTCAGAGTGATTGCAGATAAAACCCGGTTCATAGTCATCAAGAAAACCAAAAGGACCGTAGTCAAACGTTTGTCCAAGAATAGACATGTTGTCAGTATTCATTACGCCGTGTGCAAAGCCCACCGCTTGCCATTGAGCGATCATTTTAGCGGTTCTCTCAACAACCAGTTTAAACCATGCCAGATAAGGCTGTTCCTCTTGTTGGCAATCAGAAAAATGCCACTCAATCACCTTATCAGCCAATAAACGAAGTTTATCTATCTGTTGGGTATAAAAAAAGTGTTCAAAGTGACCGAAACGAATATGGCTTTGTGTTACTCGGACAAGTAATGCTCCTTGTTCAGGTTGTTCACGATAAACAGGAGTGTCGCTATTGATCATGGCAAGTGCTCGAGTTGTTGCAATACCAAGGCCAGCCATTGCTTCACTGCATAAATATTCTCGAATGGTGGAGCGTAATACAGCCCTTCCATCCCCCATTCGAGAAAAAGGCGTCAGCCCAGCCCCTTTCAGATGAAGATCGAATACCTCACCTGAAAGGCTTTCAATTTCAGCCAAAAGCACGCCGCGGCCATCACCTAAGTCTGGATTATAAATACCAAACTGATGACCGGCATATTTCATAGCAATTGGCTGAAATAGATCCGGTATTGACTGTCCAGAAAAGTTGGCCAATAACTCATCATGAGGAATGCTGGGGAGACACAATTGTTCGGCAAGCTCACGGTTCCACATGACCCAATGCGGATTTGCAACTGGCTGAGGATTGACACGACGATAAAAAACTTCAGGAAGGGAGCAGTAACGATGACTTAAATTCGTTGTTTGCCAAACAGACATGATCATTTCTCTTAATATCTGGAATTAATGGCAAACTATCAAATACCCGACCAAAACACTAGGTTTTACCTATGCTTTTTTAATGGCGAAACTCCATCACTTAGCTCCGCCACGTAAATAAAAAACGGAAGGGGTAACCCCCTTCCGTTATACTGGCTCACAAAGCCCATAAAATTAGAGCTAACACCTGCGGCGACAATATTCGTAAGCACATCACCAAAGGGTAAACCGTTGCATACGCTAATGCAGAGGCACCACTGGTTTCATGCAACCCATTAGCAAACGCCAAAGCCGGTGGATCCGTCATTGAACCGGCCAGCATCCCACATACGGTTAAGTAATTCAGGTGACCAAATAACCGAGCGAGAACCCCCACCGTAATCAATGGAATCGCGGTAATTAACGCACCATATCCCATCCAACTCACGCCATCACCTTGAATCAAGGTATCCACAAAGTGCCCCCCAGATTTAAGCCCTACAACCGAAAGGAAAAGCACAATACCAATTTCACGTAATGCTAAGTTAGCGCTTGGCGGCATGAACCAATACATCTTACCGATACTGCCAATACGGGCTAAAATCAGAGCAACAATGAGAGGACCACCCGCGAGCCCAAGCTTGATCGCAGCGGGAAAACCAGGCAAGTAAAAAGGTATCGACCCCAATAGTACGCCCAGACCAATACCAACAAAGACGGGCAACATTTGTACATGTTGTAATTTTTGGTGCGCATTCCCAACAATACCACTCACAGCTTCAATGGCTTCTTTGCGGCCCACCAAATTTAAAATATCCCCAAATTGCAAGGTTGATTGGCTAGAAGGGATAAGCTCTACCCCAGCCCTATTGAGCCGAGAGACCACTACGTCATACTTTTCTTTCAGATCCAAATCCCGCAGTTTTTTACCTAGCACAATTTCATTGGTCACGACTAAACGCTGGACGCGTAACTCGGTTCCGCGCGTAGACAGTGAAGCATCAACCTCTTCACCGATCACTAAGCGAGCTTTTTCTAATGCTTTCTTATCCCCCACGAGATGAAGGAAGTCATTTAGCTCAACCCGAGAGTCTGGCTTAGGAACATAAAGTTGCTCCCCTCGCTTTAAACGAGAACAGATGATATTTCCATCACTTAACGCGGGAATATCTTGTAAAAGCAACCCATTTAAATTGGGGTTTTTCACCGCAACATTTATTGTATTGAGGCTCTCTTTTTTATGCCCATTATGGATTTCAAACTCCTCGGCTTCTTGCTGAATATTAACTCGAAATAGCATGCGCAATAGCCACATCGTCAGTAAAATACCGCAAATTCCAAATGGATAAGCAATCGCATACCCCATCCCGGTTAAATCGAGCAGGTTCTCTTGCCCTCCCAGCTCTCCCAGTATTTGCTGCCCTGCACCTAATGAAGGCGTATTGGTTACAGCCCCGGAGAAAACGCCAAGAATGACAGGTAATGGCACATCAAATAAGTAGTAAAGTGCAATGGTAACTAAGCAACCCAATAGAACAATTAAAGCTGCAAAGCCGTTAAGTTTAAGACCGGATGACCTCAGTGAAGAGAAAAAACCTGGCCCCACTTGTATACCAATCGTATAAACAAACAGGATAAGACCAAATTCTTGAATAAAATGCAGGGTATTATAGTCGAGCTCGATTCCCCAAGCCGTCGTAAAGTGGCCAACTAAAATACCACCAAACAACACGCCGCCAATACCTAACCCAACACCATATATTCGCCAATTTCCAAGCCACAACCCCAGCACTGCTACCAGCGAAAGAATGCTGATAGATAGCGCAATGTCACTCATGATTCCTCTCCTAAATAGTAAAAATAAGACTTTGCAGGACAAGCGAGCTGAACAACAAGCAGGGGTAGGCGTAAGAACTGATAAGAGTGGTTAGTCTACAGCTGAAGGGTTCCAATCGAACGAGAATGCTATCTAAGCCGATTTGTCGTTGCCCTAAACTAAACACAGTAATACTGTAATTGTAAGGAAGTGTTAACTCTGGATAATCAGAAGTGTGCGTTTAAGCGAGTCTCAAGCTAAATCAATTCTTCAATCTACGATCTCACTGACACCATCGCGGAGTTTCATTGATATTTTTATCAACTTAAAATCCCCCCTCAAACTCCCAAGAGACCAGAGCGGCCATGACACAGGATAACTATCACTTATTGACCAAAGGAGCTGATGATGGCGTGTCCAAAAAACGTTCTATTTTATTGCGCTGAGTAATCCACTGATAACTTAGTGACAAAATACATACTTGATATAACCAAGAAAAATACATAGCGACATTAAAAAGCCAATCACCTTGTTCTGTTACATCCCACTGTGCCAGAAACGTGAATAATCCGGTAACGCTATACGGCAAAAGGCCAAGTAAAATAAACAACGGAATTTGGTAGGGTTTCGACAAATGCCACGCCACTTTCAGACCACGGGGTTCATGGTCAATCGCGACAGCTGGAATGACTAAACTCCAACGAGCGAATAACCAGCAACAGGGTAACGAAAAAAATAGATAGAGAATAACAATGGGGAATGAGGCAAGCCACGTCTCAAAAAAATAAACAAACACAAACACAGTGATCATAAGCAGGGAAAGCACCCCGGAACCCATCAGTACCCAGTAGCCAATCATTCTTAGCTCTCGTATTCCTGAAAAGGATGAATTCTCCGGTAAATCTAAGAGAATCTGTCTATGCAAGCGAACCGTAACCCAAGCCGTAATAGCCATGAGAAGCGTACTCCATAGAATGGTTTGTGGAACACTATATTCTTCTTTCGGCATAAAATAGTGAGCACTCAACGTCACCAACCAATAAGGCCACGATAATCGGAGAAACTGTCGCCACTGTTGTTTAAAGAGTTGAAGACTTCGGGATAACACATACAACACGGGCAACTGACATAACGGCATGATCATTCACTCTAAGCCTACTGGAAAGAATCATCGCAGTGATACATCGCCACGATGATCGTATTAGCAAACAATATGACCTAAATTGCTTATTTTTTCAGTGCCATTCTCGTGACTAAGCTCGAAATTATTATTCAATTTAATAACTTTTTTATAATAAAGAGCCAAATATATCCTTTACCCTCTTACCTTGCATCACTTCCCACTTACTTATCGTAATAC
This sequence comes from Vibrio cincinnatiensis, assembly GCF_022113815.1. Classification (GTDB taxonomy): domain Bacteria; phylum Pseudomonadota; class Gammaproteobacteria; order Enterobacterales; family Vibrionaceae; genus Vibrio; species Vibrio cincinnatiensis_A. Next base: position 89,959 of record NZ_SGOM01000001.1, on the reverse strand, counting down.
TCAAGCTAACGTCTTCTTTGAACTTGATTCAAAAGGAAATATTGTCCAGTATGGATAAAAACAAGGAAGCATAGTTTATGAGTAATCCAGCACCACGCCTAACTCTGCGTGTCATTGAAAAGAGTGATTATCCTGAATTGGCAGCGTTAATGGACTTAGTGTTTCACGATGTCGGCGGCGCTTGGCCAAGAATGACCATTATGGATTTAATTCATCAGTTTCCAGATGGGCAAATCTGTATTGAGGATGATGGAAAAGTCATTGGAGCTGCACTGACCATCTAGGTCGATTACAACCGCTTTTCCCTTCCCCATGTTTATACTGACATTATCAATGAACAAAATGTTATTCAGCATAAAACCAATGGCGATGCCTTATATGGTTTGGATGTATTTGTTCACCCGGATTACCGAGGCTTACGATTAGGTCGTCGGCTCTATGCCGCTAGAAAAGAGTTATGCCGTAGTGATAACCTAAAAGCCATTTTAGCGGGTGGTCGGATACCCGGTTACGCTCAATATGCGGACGAAATGCCTGTAATGGACTATATCGAAAAGGTTAAACGACGCGAGCTACACGACCCTATTCTCTCTTTTCAACTGGCTAATGATTTTGATGTCAAACGTATCATGCGCCACTACCTGCCTGAAGACGATAACTCTCGAGGTTATGCCACTTTACTAGAGTGGGATAACTTCTTTTATGAAGAAGATATTCAATCTATTCATGATGTCGAAAAAACCTTAGTCCGCATTGGTATCGTTCAGTGGCAAATGCGGGCGGTGCTCAGCGTAGAAGATTTATTGGATCAAGCTGAATTTTTTGTCGATTCACTTTCAAAATATCAAGCAGATTTTGCTCTCTTCCCTGAATTCTTTAATGCACCATTGATGGGATTAAAACGGGAACAAAATAGTGTGGAAGCCATTCGCTTTCTGGCTTCCTTCAGCGAGCAAATAAAAACGCATTTCTCGAAACTGGCCGTCACTTACAACATCAATATTATTGCGGGTAGCATGCCAGTGTTAGAAGATGGCCAATTATATAATGTCGCCTATTTACTCCACCGTGATGGCTCAATTGACGAACAATACAAAATTCATATCACCCCACATGAAAAACGAGATTGGGTTATTGATGGTGGTAATCACGTCCAAGTATTTGAGACGGATGCTGGTCGAGTAGGCATTTTAATTTGTTATGACAGCGAATTTCCAGAACTCGGGCGCATGCTAGCAGAACAAGGCGTACAAATTATCTTTGTTCCTTTCTGGACCGATACGAAAAACGGTTATCAGCGTGTTCGCCTTTGCGCGCAGGCTAGAGCGATTGAAAACGAGTGCTATGTTGCCATTGGAGGCAGTGTCGGTAATTTACCGCGAGTTGATAATGTGGATATCCAATACGCTCAGTCAGCGGTTTTCTCTCCATCGGATGTTTTCTTCCCACACGATGCGACGATTACTGAAGCCAGCCCAAATACAGAGATGATTATCTTTGCTGATGTGGATCTTGATAAGCTAAAACAGTTGAACACTGAAGGGTCAGTCACTAATTTGCGCCATCGTCGGATGGATCTCTATGGTGGGTTCACCCATCCGAAGAAGTAGCATACGGCTTCGTTCCAGTGTAACCCATAAGTTATGCTGGAACATTTATTCATTTGTTAAAAAAATGATAACAAAATCACCCTATTTACTCATCAATATCGATAGAATAATTGTTCTAAAAACGTCAGGAAGATCTTTTTATGGAACCATTACTCAACGATTTCCCCGTCATTACTGAAATTTCCGTCGCTTGGGGAGAAATGGATGCCCTTCAGCATGTTAACAATGTGATCTATTTTCGCTACTTTGAAACCGCTAGAATTGATTACTTCAAACACATCGCCTTAATGGAAGAAACACAAACCAGTGGGATAGGCCCAGTACTGAGTGAAACCCAATGTCGCTATAAAATTCCCATTACCTTTCCTGATACTTTATTGATTGGTTCTAAAGTCGTGGATATTCAGGCTGACCGATTCACCATGGAGTATCAGATCGTAAGTAAAAAAATAGGGAAAGTCTCCACTACAGGTTCAGCAACCATCGTCATGTTCAACTTTGTCAGCGGGCAAAAAGCGGCTTTACCCGCCCCCCTCATTCAAACCATCCAACAAATGGAGAAAAGTGAAACACGGGGATGGTAAGAATGAAAACAAGAGGCATAAGAGCCTCTTGCCTAAGCCTCGCTCAACGCTTATTGTGCAAAGAAATTATCGTTGATGGATCAATTGCATGAATAGCGCATTACTTGGCTTATTTATCCCTACTTTTTTCTTTGTGTCGATTACACCAGGGATGTGTATGACGTTAGCGTTAACGCTTGGAATGAGTATTGGCTACCGACGAACCCTATGGATGATGATTGGTGAATTGATTGGCGTCGCGGTTGTGGCTATCTCAGCCGTGGTCGGAATTGCAGCCATCATGTTGAACTATCCATGGATTTTTACCCTGTTTAAACTAGTTGGTGCAGGTTATTTACTCTATCTGGGCATCCAAATGTGGCGTTCAAAAGGCAAACTCGCCCTGAGTTCAGTTGACCACTCTTCCATAACAAACCATCGTCGTACCCTATTGATGCAAGGTTTCATCACGGCGATCGCTAACCCGAAAGGCTGGGCATTTATGATTGCTCTATTACCCCCTTTTATCGATCAATCTCACCGCTTAGCCCCACAACTCACCCTTCTTGTCTCTATCATCATGGTTTCTGAGTTTGTCTCTATGTCTCTCTATGCAATGGGAGGAAAAGGCCTAAAACAGGCACTAGGGCAAGCAGATAATTTGCGGTTACTGAATCGTATCGCTGGCACAATGATGATAGGTGTTTCTATCTGGCTACTATTCAGCTAACCGATATCTTCACTACCCCCTCTTAACCACACCATTTTTAACAATAGCGCGGTGCGGCTAAGTTCTGCTACTGTTCTCGTTCTCAACCGATTTTCGCATCCATTATCCCTAATATTACGTTTATACTCATACACTTAGTGACAACTCACACATTTATTAACGAACACAACATAAGAATGCTATCAACAATGGCACATTTATAAAATTAGATTACTCTTATATAGATACACCAATATGTTTCATAAGATCACACTTTTATAACATCGCAGTCGGCAACGCTATTTCCTTCAGGATACTTCTATGCGAAAAAATCTACCGGTTACAGACAAAGAAAAAACCTTTGGTAAAGACACAAAACTGATTTCCGTCACGGATACTCACGGAACCATCTTGGAATGTAATGACGCTTTCGTCAAAATCAGTGGTTTTCAAAAAGAGGAACTCATTGGTCAACCTCACAATATTGTTCGTCATCCTGATATGCCTTCCCAAGCATTTAAAGTTATGTGGGAACACCTTAAAACGGGGCAACCTTGGATGGGGTTAGTGAAAAATCGCTGCAAAAATGGCGACTTCTACTGGGTGGATGCTTATGTCACACCGATTACCCAAGACAATAAAGTGATTGGCTATGAATCTGTTCGCTCTTGCCCAGATAAAAAAGCCGTTGCCCGAGCAGAAAAGTTTTATCAAAGAATCCGTTCTGGGAAATTACCAAGAAAACCTTTACCGATTGGGTTAGAAAATCTCTTTTTAATTTTTGTTTTGGTACTCTCTGGTATTGGGTATGCCATGGGATACTCTGAATTGTCTGAAAGCTTATTACTTGCTGGGGTAATTATCTTTGGGGTTTGGGTTTCTTATGTTAGGAAGCAAACACTCCGTTCACTCAGCGATATGCTCAAATCCGCCTTCTACCACCCACTCGCCATGTACACTTATGCCGACGATAGAGGTGAACTGGGAAAAATTAAAGTGTCTCTCTATAGCCAAGCTGCGCATTTAAGCACCATCATTGCCAGAATAGAAAATGCCGCTGTCAATGTGTCGACGGAAGCAAAACGAGGGCAATCATTAACGCAAACGGCTAAAAAAGAAATGGCTCGGCAGCAAAAAGAGACCGAAACGGTTGCAACCGCCATGCATGAAATGAGTACCTCGATCCATGATGTATCAGAACACGTCAATAATGCCGCCGATCAAGCGGAAGTGGCCAATAAACTGACTCAAAACGGTGTCACCACCTCAAACACAACACGTGATGCGATCGAAAAACTGAAACAAACGGTTCAGCAGATCGGGCAATCCGTACAAAGTGTTTCCGATCAAACCAATAAAATTGCTCACGTAGCACAAATTATTGAAAACATTGCTGAACAAACAAACCTACTCGCGTTAAATGCCGCAATCGAAGCGGCAAGAGCAGGGGAACAAGGTCGAGGCTTTGCCGTAGTAGCCGATGAAGTTCGAGTATTAGCGACACGAACTCAACAATCCACACAAGATATCCATACCATCATTTCAGAGCTTACGCAACGAGCCCAACAAGCCGTCAAAGTATCACAGACAGGCGTTTCCGATGCAGAAGAAGGACTTACCTATGTGTTAGAAAGTGGTGAAGTCTTAAAAGGAATTTCTCAAGCCGTTGAACATATTGCCGCTATGTCTTCACAAATTGCTACTGCTGTAGAGCAGCAAGCACATGTCGCGGAAGATGTGAATCAACAAATTGTCAATATTTCTACGCTTGCTACCTCCACGCTGAAAGGATCAAATGAACTCAGTGACTGTATTGATGATGTCCATAAAGTATCGGATGATTTACATGAACTTGTGGTCCGATTTAAACGTTAACATATTCATATAAAATCAACCATTCACCATGCTATTCAATGTATTACATAAGGCTTCCTGGCAAATTGGAAGCCTCTTTCTTTCAGTATAATGATAAAACTGCGCTTACATCTGTTTGTAACAAGTAGGAAAAGAGGCAGTCATTGATATTCATTGTATGTCTATTTTCTATTCAGAAAGAGAAAACCTTTGTTTTCCTCGGTTGTTATTGACAGCCCAAAGCAGGATAATACCCAGATCAGAATTGAAGACGACTCGCATTATGACCGAATATTTTTTGCTATTAATCGGTACGGTATTGGTTAATAACTTTGTACTGGTAAAGTTTCTCGGCTTATGCCCCTTCATGGGGGTATCCAAAAAACTCGAAACCGCGATAGGAATGGGGTTTGCAACCACCTTTGTACTTACACTGGCTTCCGTGTGTGCATACCTGGTCGAAAGTTACATTCTTCGCCCGCTTGGCATTGAATATTTAAGGACCATGAGCTTTATTTTAGTGATTGCTGTCGTTGTGCAATTTACTGAAATGGTCGTACATAAAACCAGCCCAACCTTGTATCGCTTGTTGGGTATTTTCTTACCTTTGATCACAACAAATTGCGCGGTACTCGGTGTCGCCCTACTAAATATTAATGAAAATCATAACTTCATCCAATCTATCATTTACGGCTTCGGGGCTGCTGTCGGATTTTCGTTGGTTCTTATTCTTTTTGCCTCCATGCGTGAACGCATTCAAGTCGCAGATGTTCCCGCCCCATTTAAAGGCGCATCAATTGCTATGATTACAGCAGGGCTAATGTCTCTTGCCTTTATGGGCTTTACCGGATTGGTGAAATAGTAATGAGTACATTATTGATCGCCGTTCTTGCGTTAGCGGCATTAGCCGCGATTTTTGGTGCCATTTTGGGCTTTGCCTCGATTCGCTTTAAAGTCGAAGGTGACCCGATCGTGGATCAAATTGATGCTATTTTGCCACAAACTCAATGTGGTCAATGTGGTTATCCAGGTTGCCGTCCCTATGCCGAAGCTATCGCAAATGGCGATGCGATTAACAAATGCCCGCCCGGTGGACAAGCAACGATTGAAAAACTTGCAGATTTAATGGGTGTTGAAGTTCAAGAATCGGCGCACGATCTCGATAACAAAGTTAAAACTGTCGCCTTTATTCACGAAGATATGTGTATTGGCTGCACAAAATGTATTCAAGCCTGTCCTGTCGACGCCATCGTCGGAGGCACAAAAGCAGTCCATACCGTGATAAAAGACGAGTGTACAGGCTGTGATTTATGCGTTGCCCCTTGCCCAACCGATTGTATCGAGATGATCCCTGTGGAAACGACTCCAGATACTTGGAAGTGGCAAATGAATGCAATTCCTGTTGTTAACATCACTGAATCTGCGTCTGATACGCAAAGAAGCGCACATTAAGGGTGGGTATGTTGTCATTAATTGAACAGATCCAAGCGGGTCAACTTTGGGATTTTCCCGGTGGTATTCACCCACCAGAAAATAAACAACAATCCAATCATGCGGCAATGCTCCCCGCCCTCATTCCTGAAGAACTGATACTGCCCATTAAGCAGCATATTGGTAAGGCGGGAGATCTATTAGTCGATGTTGGTCAATCCGTCTTAAAAGGGCAAGCGCTAACTCAGTACAGCAGTACTTTTATGTTACCGATTCACGCCCCCACGTCTGGCACAATTATCGCTATTGAACCCAGGACGACGGCGCACCCCTCAGGGTTGGCTGAAACGAGCATTATTCTCAAACCGGATGGACAAGATCACTGGATAACACGCCATCCCATAAGTGATTATACTCAGCACACACCTGAGCAACTCATCGAAGTTATCCGCCAAGCAGGGATAGCTGGCATGGGGGGGGCGGGATTTCCGACCGCAAAAAAAATTCAATCCGGCCTATCTCGTACCGAAATATTGATCATTAATGCGGCTGAATGTGAACCCTATATCACTGCTGATGATCGGCTTATGTGTGAACATGCCGAAGAAATCATCCAAGGCATTAGTATTGTCGAGCATATTTTAAAACCGAAGTTGACCATTATCGGTATTGAAGATAATAAACCGGAAGCAATTCAAGCCCTTGAGCAAGCAGCAAAGCTGAAGGATCTGATCATCCGAGTGATCCCCACTAAATACCCTTCAGGTGGTGAAAAACAGTTAATCAAAATTCTTACCAATCTTGAAGTTCCCAATAGTGGCATTCCAGCAGAAATCGGGGTAATGGTACAGAATGTCGGCTCTATGTATGCCATAAAACGCGCAGTCATCAATGATGAGCCCTTAATCCAGCGAGTCGTCACTTTAACGGGCAACACATTTACCCAACCCCGAAATATTTGGGCTTTACTCGGTACACCCGTTCAAACGCTTCTCAATACGTTCGATTATCAAGCAGACAGAAAATTTCCGCGTTTGATCATGGGTGGCCCAATGATGGGCTTTACCCTCCCCCACGCTAACGTACCGATCACCAAAACCACTAACTGTATTTTGGCTCCGACACGAAAAGAGATCGCCCCGCAACAAGCTGAAATGGCCTGTATCCGTTGTGGCCAATGTGCTGATGCTTGTCCTGCATCGCTGTTACCACAACAGTTACTCTGGCACGCGAAAGCACAAGAATATGAAAAATGTGAAGAGCTGAATCTCAAAGACTGCATCGAATGTGGCGCTTGTGCCTATGTCTGCCCAAGCGACATTCCATTGGTTCACTATTATCGCCAAGCCAAGGCCGAAATTCGCACTCGTAAACGAGAAGCTGAGGCTGCCGAACGAGCGAAACAGCGTTTTGAAGAGAAAAAAACGCGGATGGAACGCGACAAAGCTGAGCGAGAAAATCGCTTCAAAAAAGCCGCAGAAGATCGTCGAAAAGAGATGCAAAAAAGTGGTGGTGAAGATGCCATTGCCGCCGCCATTACTCGGGTTAACGCTCAAAAACAGCCTCAAGAAACCAAAGATAATACCACTAAGCCCGCCGTAGCAGCGGCTATTGCCCGAGCCAAAGCTAAGCAAGCCAAGGCATTGCAAACCGGGGCCCAAGAACCAGATAATGCTGAAATGGTTAAACTTCGTGAAGAGCGAAAACAACTGGCTAGACAGCGTAAAGCCGAACAGCAATCAGCAAAAACTCAGGTTGACCAAACGACAGAGACAGAAGTCGATCCCAAAAAAGCAGCCGTTGCTGCTGCCATTGCTCGCGCTAAAGCCCGTAAAGCGGAACAGCTGCCCACTGAAACTCAGGCTGAACCAACGACAGAGACGGAAGTTGATCCCAAAAAAGCAGCCGTCGCCGCTGCCATTGCTCGCGCTAAAGCCCGTAAAGCGGAACAACTGCCCACTGAAACTCAGGCTGAACCAACGACAGAGACGAAAGTCGACCCCAAAAAAGCAGCCGTCGCCGCTGCCATTGCTCGCGCTAAAGCCCGTAAAGCGGAACAGCTGCCCACTGAAACTCAGGCTGAACCAACGACAGAGACGGAAGTCGACCCCAAAAAAGCAGCCGTCGCTGCTGCCATTGCTCGCGCTAAAGCCCGTAAAGCACAACAAACCAATAACCAACAAGATAACGCTGAGGAGAACAAATAGTGGCCTTTTTTATTGCCAGCTCCCCACATGCGCATAATAAACGCAGTACAACCGATCTAATGAAGTGGGTGGCGATTTGCGCTTTACCAGGCCTGTTTACCCAGACCTATTTTTTCGGATGGGGGACCTTTATTCAATTACTATTAGCCGTCGGTCTCGCGGTAACACTAGAAGTTGCCGTGATGTGGCTACGCAAACGCTCTCCATCCTCGGCCATTCGTGATTACAGCGCCTTAGTGACGGCATGGCTACTCGCTATTGCCATTCCTCCACTCTCCCCTTGGTGGTTGATCGCTATCGGTATTTTATTTGCAATTTTAATCGCCAAACAGCTGTATGGGGGGCTTGGGCAGAACCCCTTCAACCCCGCAATGATTGCTTATGTCGTTTTGCTTATCTCTTTCCCTGTGCAAATGACCAGTTGGATTGCACCGAATCAATTAGCTCCCGATCCAGTTTCTTTTGTCGATTCTTGGTCACTGATTATGAGCGGGTTTAATCAAGATGGGCTATCACTGCAACAAATCAGAACAGGTATTGATGGTATGACGATGGCAACCCCATTGGATGCTTTTAAAACCTCTATTCATGCTGGACACACGGTAACTGAATCATTGCAGCAACCACAATTTAGTCGCTTAGCTGGCATTGGCTGGGAATGGGTTAACCTCACCTATCTTATTGGAGGGTTAGCTCTGATTAAATTGCGCGTTATCCACTGGCATATCCCAACCGCTTTCCTTACTGGGCTTATCACATCAAGTGTGCTGGCCATGTTACTATCGCCAGATACCACCGCTTCTCCTATCATGCATTTGCTTTCAGGAGCAACCATGCTGGGGGCATTCTTTATTGCGACCGACCCCGTGACCGCATCCACGACCAACAAAGGGCGTCTGGTGTATGGCTTTTTCATCGGTTGCATGGTGTTTATCATCCGAAGCTGGGGAGGTTTCCCTGATGGGGTCGCTTTTGCCGTTCTACTTGCCAATATGTGTGTACCATTGATTGATTACTACACCAAGCCCCGTACATACGGGCACTAAGGGAAAACTATGTTGACTGCTATACGTAAAAATGGGCTAATTCTTGCTATCTTTGCTTGTGCATCGACGGGAGTGGTAGCCTTAACTCAATACTTAACCGCTGACCAAATACAGGCTCAAGAAACGGCTCAGTTATTATCCGTATTAAATCAAGTGGTTCCTCCTCATTTGCACGATAACGAGTTATCTCAGACCTGTACGCTCGTCAGTGATCCCTTACTTGGTACAAACCAAACCATGCATGTTTATCAAGCCAGTTTGAAGGAAGAACCGACAGCCCTAGCCATTGAAGCCATTGCCCCCGATGGCTATAACGGTGCCATCAAACTTATCATTGGTATTGATAATGAAGGCACTGTCATTGGTACACGTGTTCTATCTCACCAAGAAACCCCCGGATTAGGGGATAAAATTGACCTACGAATCAGTAATTGGATCCTAAACTTTACTGGACGGCAAGTGACCAATGAAAATCAACAGCAGTGGCAAGTACGCAAAGACGGTGGACAGTTTGACCAATTTACCGGTGCAACGATCACTCCACGAGCCGTCGTAAAAGCGGTTAAACAAACAGTGAATTACGTTAACCTGCACCGCCATGAAATCCTGCAACAGCCACTCAACTGTGAAGGTGAAACCAATGAGTGATCATAAAGCGTTGATAAAAAACGGCCTTTGGGATAACAACCCAGCATTAGTTCAACTACTTGGCCTATGCCCATTATTAGCCGTGTCTTCGACCATTACCAACGCTCTAGGCCTTGGACTGGCCACTTTATTTGTCTTAGTCGGCTCAAATGTGACCGTTTCTCTGGTTCGTGACTATGTCCCAAAAGAGGTTCGTATACCTATCTTTGTGATGATAATTGCCGCCTTGGTCACCTGTGTTCAGCTCTTGATGAATGCTTATGCTTATGGTTTATACCTCTCGCTAGGGATCTTCATCCCATTAATCGTCACCAACTGCATCATCATTGGCCGAGCAGAAGCTTTTGCCTCCAAAAATGATGTACTGCCCGCTGCACAAGATGGGTTTTGGATGGGGCTAGGTATGACCTCGGTGCTCGTTGTTCTCGGTTCACTGCGCGAAATCATCGGCAATGGTACGCTTTTTGACGGCGCTGATCTGCTACTTGGAAACTGGGCAACAGTACTACGTATCGAAGTATTCCATTTAGACAACAGTTTTCTACTCGCGCTGCTTCCTCCCGGCGCATTTATTGGGGTCGGGTTTCTTATTGCCACGAAAAACATCATTGATAAGCAACTCACACAGCGTCAACCTAAGCAAGAAAAACCAACCATTGAACGTGCGCGAGTCACCAATGTATAAGTGTCTAAGATAAACAGGAAGCCAGGACCCATGAATAATGCGAAACGAGTGGAAATTCTTCAGCGGCTAAGGGAAAACAACCCCACCCCACAAACGGAATTAAACTGGAACAGCCCTTTTGAATTATTAATTGCCGTCTTACTTTCTGCCCAAGCGACCGATGTTAGTGTCAATAAAGCAACCGATAGACTGTATGCTGTCGCTAATACACCCCAAGCTCTTTGGGATTTAGGTGTAGAAGGAGTAAAGGCATACATTAAAACCATCGGTTTATTTAACTCAAAGGCTGAAAACGTCATCAAAACATGCCGTATTCTGCTAGATAAATATCAAGGCAACGTTCCAGAAGATCGTGAAGCACTCGAATCATTGCCTGGCGTCGGACGCAAAACCGCGAATGTGGTATTAAATACCGCTTTTGGCTGGCCGACGATTGCCGTCGATACGCATATCTTCCGGGTATCAAACCGAACCAAATTTGCAGTAGGGAAAAATGTGGATGAAGTAGAACAAAAACTACTCAAAGTCGTCCCTAAAGAGTTTAAAATCGATGTCCACCACTGGTTAATTCTTCATGGTCGCTACACTTGCATCGCACGAAAACCGCGCTGTGGTAGCTGTATCATCGAAGATTTATGTGAATATAAAGAGAAAGTTTACCCCGAAAGCTAGGAGTCTTTTATGTCAAATAGTCGTATTCTTCATACTATGTTACGTGTAGGAGATCTTGACCGTTCTATCGAATTTTATACCAATGTAATGGGTATGAAGCTACTACGTAAAAATGAAAACACCGAATACAAATATACCCTCGCCTTCTTAGGCTATGGTGATGAATCAGAAGGTGCTGTCATTGAATTGACCTATAACTGGGGAGTTGCAGACTATGACCTAGGTAATGCCTATGGTCATATTGCCATTGGTGTCGATGATATTTATGCCACTTGTGACGCAATAAAAGCCGCTGGTGGAAATGTAACACGCGATGCAGGCCCAGTGAAAGGCGGCAGCACCCATATCGCCTTCATTAAAGATCCCGATGGCTATATGGTTGAGCTTATCCAAAATACACAAGCCAGTGCTGGTTTAGAAGGTTAGTCAAAAACCGCTCGAAAGAGCGGTTTTTTCTTGCTATGTACCATCTTGTACTATGGTAAAAAAACCTTTGATTAAATTTGTGTTCGCCCTAAAGAAATCACCACTCGGCGGTTCTTGTCTCGTCCAACAGGTGATGCATTATCATCAATTGGACGGCGGCGGCCATAACCTTGAACTTGAATTCGATCTTCTGGTAAACCCAGAGAGTGGAAATATTTCTGTAACGACTCCGCCCGCTTATCAGACAAACTCTGGCTCTCATTTTTCCCATCACTACTATCGGTATAAGTAGCCACCAAAACTAAATCAATATCTTGATTATAACGAATGTATTCCGCTACTTGCGCCAAACGTTTTTGTGATGCTTTATTAAGCTCAACACTATCACCGCGATCATAATGCAAAATGGTAAATGCAATATCTTCAAAGCTGTAAGGTAATAAATTAGCAATACAATCGCTAAAAACATTGTACTGCGGCTGGAAAAGTACCGATGACAACATGATCTCAATTCGCTGATTACGGCTTTGCCAGTCTTGATAACTGAATGTAGGATAGCGCCCTTTCTCCAGCTCACTCAATAATGCCCAAGCCGTCTGTCCACCAATGTAGCCATCAAATTGTTTAAAAAATTGAATATTGGTAATGCGCTCTGCACTCTCACTGGGGCGCCATACAGGAGGCATAGACACTAAACTGACGTTTCGCGTTTCCCCCATTGGTCGGCGCATTTTCAATTCAAAATCAAGATTAATTTTTTTGCTGGCATGAGAGGTAAAAACCGCATCACCATAATTAGGAATCGGATGAACCAAACGACATTCTAAGGGGGTATTAGTAACCATTTGCCACGTTGATTGTTGTGGTGAGGCCACATACTGCTTACTCACCGCGGATGCAGTAAACGAAACTATCGTTCCTATCACGCAAAAGCTGGTCATAACCCATTTATTCATAACGTATTCTCTTACCACTTATAGACAACAGGGGCGACGTTTTGCCGCTTATCGAATAAAAATCATCGTCTCTTATTTATCTAATAAACATGATGCAAAAAACTCGCCATGTTTCCCCGTCTCCCAACGCTATTTCCAACAATGAGTCTAACCTTGCTGAATAAAGAACGATACTTAAATTTCTCCAAGCCCAACGATTCATCCCTCTCAATGAAATTTATTGAGGTGAGCGAGCACGATTACGGGGAAATCCCAGAGATTCGGTTTTGCTTAACTACAGAATCTGTAATAATGTCCTCATGTTTAAATAAGTTAGGCTCACATGACTGTTATTAATGAAGCACTCACGCTAAAAAAACGCTTTAGGGGCTATTTCCCGGTTGTTATTGATGTGGAAACCGCAGGTTTTAACCCATTGACGGACGCCTTACTGGAAATTTGCGCGATTACCTTAACGATGGACGAACAAGGTAATTTACATCCAGCATCGACGATTCATTTCCATATCGAACCTTTTGAAGGAGCAAATATAGAAAAAGCGGCATTAGAATTTACAGGAATTTATGATCCGTTTAGCCCATTGCGTGGGGCAGTAAGTGAAGAATACGCCTTAAAAGAGATATACAAACAGGTTCGAAAAGAACAAAAAGCCGCGGATTGTAGCCGAGCAATTATTGTCGCACATAATGCTGCTTTTGATCATGGATTTGTCATGGCAGCCAATGAACGCTGCAAACTTAAACGAGTCCCTTTTCATCCCTTTGCGACATTTGATACTGCAACGCTGAGTGGTTTGGCCTATGGACAGACCGTTTTAGCGAAAGCCTGTCAAGCCGCAGGGATGGAATTTGATAATAAAGAGGCACACTCTGCCCTTTACGATACACAGCAAACCACAGAATTATTCTGTAGGATTGTCAATAAATGGAAAGCTCTCGGGGGCTGGCCGCTCGTTGAATCGGCCAATACTACCGATGAATAACAAATAAATGGAATGAATTGAGAAGTCTATGAATCCTGTCGTTATCTCTGTCTGCGTCATGCTAATTTTAGCCCTGATGCGCATTAATGTCGTCGTTGCGCTCACGTTCAGTGCAATTGTTGGGGGGCTCGTTGCTGGCATGAGCCTGAATGAAACCGTTTCTGCTTTTGAAAGTGGTTTAGGGGGGGGAGCAACCATCGCACTAAGCTATGCTATGCTTGGAACGTTTGCTGTGGCGATTTCACGCTCTGGCATCACCGATATTCTCGCTCAAACCGTCATAAAACGTTTGCACGGAAAACAAAGTTCCGCAGCAACAACTGGGATGAAGTATGCCGTCTTAATCGCCTTACTTCTAATGGCCATGTCCTCTCAAAACGTGATCCCAGTACATATCGCCTTTATTCCCATTCTAATTCCACCACTATTAGGCGTTTTTGCTCGACTAAAGGTGGATCGTCGTATGATTGCCTGCGTACTTACTTTTGGCCTGATCACCCCTTATATGATCTTACCCGTTGGTTTTGGAGGAATTTTTCTCAACAATATTTTGCTGAAAAACCTGCGAGATAACGGCTTAGAAAATGTGACAGCCAGCCAAGTTCCTATGGCGATGTTACTACCTGGATTAGGTATGGTCGTTGGTTTGCTCCTTGCCATCTTCTTTACTTACCGTAAACCGCGAGAATACCAAGAAACAGAACTAACCGTTATCCATCCAGAAAGTAATAAGATCAATCATAAGCATATTGCCACGGCTGCACTTGGGATTGTCGCCGCTTTAGCTGTACAACTGGTAACCGGCTCCATGATCATTGGTGCTTTAGCGGGTTTTATGGTCTTCACTTTTGGTGGCGTGATTGCTTGGAAAGAGACCCATGATGTGTTTACCAAAGGGGTACACATGATGGCAATGATCGGGTTTATCATGATTTCCGCAGCAGGATTTGCCGCCGTGATGAAATCTACGGGGGGAGTAGAATCACTAGTCACGGCTCTTTCTACCAGTATTGGGGATAACAAACCTCTTGCTGCTCTGCTTATGCTTGTTGTGGGCTTATTAGTCACGATGGGGATTGGCTCTTCATTCTCAACCATCCCTATTATCGCAACAATTTATGTTCCCCTTTGCTTGGCTTTTGGCTTTTCTCCAATGGCCACTATTGCTCTAGTGGGTACAGCCGCAGCATTGGGGGATGCCGGTTCCCCAGCATCAGACTCCACTTTAGGCCCCACCTCTGGTTTAAATGCAGATGGGCAGCATGAACACATCTGGGAAACCGTCGTCCCAACCTTTATTCACTACAACTTACCATTGATTGCATTTGGTTGGCTTGCCGCGATGGTGCTGTAAATATAGCAATAAAAAAGAGAGCGCTAATTTTGCGCTCTCTTTTTTCTCTATTATTGATTAAACCCACGAAAGAAACATTAAGCCCCTTCGTTATGAAGCTCAAGGTTAGCGAGATCTTGCTGAATTTCCGCTTGAATTTTTGCATCATCACAGCGCATCGACTCAAGGTACTCTAAGTAAGCCTGATCGATATCCCCAGTAACATATTCTCCATTAAAGACTGACGCTTCAAATTGAGTAATATCAGGATTACCCAAGCCAACGGCTTGTACAAGATCCTCTAATGTTTGGAAAATTAGTGCATCAGCACCAATCTGCTTACAAATAGCTTCATTATCACGTCCATGCGCAATCAGTTCATTCGCACTCGGCATATCAATCCCATAAACGTTAGGGAAACGAATTTCAGGTGCTGCAGAAACCAGATACACTTTTTTCGCACCTGAATCACGGGCCATTTCAATAATCTGTTCAGAGGTAGTACCACGTACAATCGAATCATCAACCAGCAGCACATTTTTGTCTTTAAACTCAGAACGAATCGCATTCAGTTTACGACGAACTGATTTTATCCTCTGTAACTGTCCCGGCATAATGAATGTACGGCCAACATAACGGTTTTTCACGAACCCTTGCCGATAAGGCTTATCGATCGCTTGAGCAATTTGCAAGGCAATGTCACACGAGGTTTCAGGAATAGGAATCACCACATCAATATCCAATTCGCTGAAATTTTCTTTGATTCGTTCGCCCAACTTCTTACCCATTTCAACTCGGGCACTATAAACTGAAATTTTATCAATAAAGGAATCAGGGCGAGCAAAATAAACGTACTCAAAAATGCAAGGATTCAAAACCGGGTGATCAGCACATTGCTGGGTAAATAGCTCACCATCAAATGTGGCATAAATAGCTTCACCGGGTGCGATATCTCGCATAAAACTAAAGCCTACCGCATCTAGCGCCACCGATTCAGAAGCAACCATGTATTCTGTGCGTTCACCCACGTCACGCTTCCCTAAACACAGTGGACGGATACCATGTGGGTCACGAAAAGCAACCATGCCATGACCAATAATCATCGCGGTGACAGCATAAGCGCCACGGATAGTACGGTGGACATTTGCAACGGCACGAAACACATCTTCTGCGGTCACATTTCCTTTGACAGTATCTATCTCATGCGCCAACACATTCAATAAAACCTCAGAATCTGAAGTAGTATTAATATGGCGACGATCTTTTTCAAACAATTTTAGCCGAACATCTGCCGCATTCGTCAGGTTACCATTGTGCGCAAGGGTAATACCAAATGGAGAGTTGACATAGAAAGGTTGAGCTTCAGAGGCACTTGAACTGCCTGCCGTTGGATAACGGACATGACCAATTCCCACCGTGCCTTGAAGACGCTGCATATGCTTAGCTTCAAAGACATCCTTGACTAAACCGTTCGCCTTACGCAGACGAAAACGATTGCTTTCTATGGTACAAATACCAGCGGCATCTTGGCCACGATGCTGCAATACCGTTAACGCGTCATAAATTGACTGGTTTACCAGCGTTGTACCCACGATTCCAACAATACCACACATGTCCTAATCCTCGATTTGCGACAATAACTGGCGCTTAAACCGCGCCAGAAAGAAAACTTGATGTTGCTTGTAGGTGTTCAAAGAACGGAGCAATAATGCGGCTAAACTCCGGCACCAATTGCGAACTCTTCCACCACTCTGCACTTGGGGATGCGGTAAAGGCATCCATAAAAAATAAGGCTGCTGCAACAATCAGAACGCCTCGTAAAGCACCAAAAACGACGCCGAGGATTCTGTCTGTTCCTGATAACCCAGTTTTGTGAACCAACTGTGCAATCACGTAATTAACAATCGCTCCGACAATCAATGTCGCAACAAATAGCACAGCAATTGCCGCACCATTTCGGAACATGTCATCGTTAATATTGCTAAAGTACACCGCTAATTTCGCGTAATACTCGGAGGCGATATAAAACGCCGCAAACCATATCACTAACGACAAGGCTTCTTTAGCAAAGCCACGAACTAGGCTAATCAACGCTGACAAGCCGATGACACTTAAAATGACAATATCTAACCAATTCATGAGTTCTTACATTCTAAGTTGGCGCGCATTTTAACAGAAAAACACGCGACGCAAACGTTTTCTTATGGGTTTATCGGCTTAAATTTGAGCAATTGACCTTTTGCACCGGTAATTTTCTCTAATTCTGCCAACTGTTTTTCTAGCTTACTTTTTGATATATCAGGCCCAATGATCACTCGCGTAAAGCTATTTTCTTGCTTAGTATGAGCTTGATAGCCCCGCTTTTGTAGATCCGCCACAACCGTTTTAGCATTTTCGGCATTTTTCAGAGCCATCAACTGAATGATCCAAGCGCTATCTTGGTAATCATTTTTCTCAATAACAGGCCGAGTGGTGGTGGTAAGTTTCTGCGTTCCCTTCTCTTTTCCTTGCTCAACCGGAGCCGTATCGACAGCGGTCACCGGAGAGTCAGGAAGGGCAATTTGATCTTCGATAGGATCTAGAATTTCAAATTTTTCAACTTCACTGTCTAATTCAGGCTTAAGGGGAATGCTTGCGATCTCCTCCTGATAGTGCATTTTTTTCCCATCCAATAAGTCTGGTAGCACAATGACTCCGATCGCCACTAGAATAATCGTTCCCACTAATCGGCTTTGAAATTTACTCGCCATTTACTCTCCTTTCTTTTGCCAATACTCAAGCACTTCACCAACGGTATGGAACGAACCAACAACAACGATGACATCATCAGCCTGTACTTGTGTCAACGCAGTTTTAAAAGCCGCAACAGGGCTGTCATAGTGCTGTTGTTCACAAGGAAGGTATTGAATAAGCTCTTGAGCGGTTGCGGCGCGAGGGCCTGAAAGCGAAGCTGGATACCAATGCTTCACGATGGGTGTGAGCGCATCCAAGGTCGACTTAATATCTTTATCATGCAACATACCAATCACTAAGTGCACTTTCTTCTGAGGATACTGGCGTTCAAGTTGAGAGACGAGATAAAGAGCCGAATGGGGGTTGTGTGCGACATCTAATACAATGGTTGGTTGAGTGCTTAACAACTGCATCCGACCGGCAAGAGCTGCGGTACGCAAACCCTCAATGACATCAATATCACTCACATTCAAGCCTGAGCAACCTAGAGCCATTAATGCCGTCGCCGCGTTTGGAAGCGGCAAATTGGGTACTGGTAAATCGGTCAACTCAAATGAACCACTTTTCCAGTTCCAGTGATTTTCAGACGATAATTCATAATGATACTGAATTCCCACTTGGTAAAATTTCGCACCAATATCATCGGCATGGGCAGCAACAGTTGCAGGAGGACAAGGTTGTCCACAAATTGCAGGTTTACCTTTTCGAAAAATGCCTGCTTTTTCAAAGCCAATCACATTAATGTCACTACCTAACCAATCAACGTGATCAATCGCGAGGCTGGTGATCACTGCAATGTCATGCTCAACCACATTAGTGGCATCAAGGCGCCCACCGAGTCCAACTTCCAATAAAATCACCTCAACTTTCTCGGTTTGGAAAAGTCGCAACGCCGCAAGCGTTCCAAATTCAAACAAACTCAAAGAAATGTCCCCTCTTTGCGCTTCTACATAGGCAAAAGCTTGGGCGTGTTTCTCATCTGAAAGTTCTTGGCCATTAATACGAACCCGTTCGTTATAACGGATTAAGTGAGGAGAGCTATAAACGCCCACAGAATAACCAGCATGAAGAAGAATACTCTCCATTAATGCGCAAGTAGAGCCCTTACCATTGGTACCTGCAACAGTAATCACCATTGCCGTTTGCTGAGTTAGTTGTGCTTTTTCCGCAACTGCTTGAACGCGTTCAAGCCCAAGATCAATGGCTGAAGCATGAATATGTGATAAATAATCAAGCCACGTCGCAAGTGGAGAGGTGGCTTGAGGAATAGAGTATTGAGTCATCTAACGTAGAACCGTGGTTATGCTTGGTTTTGTTAGCCCCTACTTTACCCTTTTTTATCAGCTTCTGGTACAGAATAAGTTTCTTCCTGTGGCGCACCGTCCACAGAAACAACCAGAGGAGAAGAATGATGGGTCATCTTGGCTAATAATCCAGCAACACGTTGGCGCATTTCTCGGCGATCAACGATCATATCAATCGCACCATGCTCTAAAAGAAACTCACTACGCTGAAAGCCTTCTGGGAGATCTTCACGGACGGTTTGCTCAATCACTCGACGTCCAGCAAAACCGATTAATGCTTTAGGTTCACCAATATTAATGTCACCCAACATCGCTAAACTGGCTGAAACCCCGCCCATCGTTGGATCCGTCATCACAGAAATAAAAGGTAAACCTTTATTAGAAAGACGCTCCAGTGCAGCACTGGTTTTTGCCATTTGCATCAAAGACATTAATGCCTCTTGCATGCGAGCGCCCCCACTGGCAGAAAAGCAAACCAATCCACAGTTGTTTTCAATTGCAGCATCAACAGCACGCACAAAACGGGCACCAACAACGGATCCCATTGAACCGCCCATAAAAGAAAATTCAAATGCACAAGCAACAACTGGAACGCCAATGACCTCACCCGTCATTACGACTAAGGCATCTTTCTCACCACTATTTTTTTGTGCCGCGGCAAGACGCTCTTTATAGCGTTTCGAGTCTTTAAACTTCAGAATATCTTTGGGTTCAAGTTCATCTGCAATTTCATGACGGTGATTCTCATCTAAAAACGTCTCAAGACGTCGACGAGCTTTCATTCGCATATGGTGATTACACTTAGGGCAAACTTCAAGATTGCGCTCTAATTCAGCGTAATAAAGCACCTGTTCACATGATGTACACTTGGTCCATACCCCTTCAGGTATTGACGCTTTACGTGAACTGACGATGTTGCTTTTCTCTAAAATCTTTTCAAGCCAACTCATGCAAGACCTTTTACTTTCCCATCTCCCGCTTTATTGCGAAAGATATAAATTAGACATTAACGCGAGGATTAAAGCATACAAAATGCTAACTGTAGACAAAAAACTGGTTGTACCTATTTTTATGCCTACCACACCTTCATGTTGTTGGAAGTCACAATGACCAATTAGTTCAAATCCTCCGCTAAAAATAGCGGACCAAGTGGAGCGTTAGGCAACTCAAACTGTTCAGGATAATCAACATCCACTAAGTATAGCCCTTCCGCTTTAGCCGTGGCAGAGGCAAGCTTGCGATCTTTGGCCGCTAGCAGCCATTCTATCCACTGCGGCTCCTGCTCACCACGCCCGACGCTGATCAGGCTTCCTGCAATATTACGAACCATATGATGGACAAAAGCATTCGCTTTGATGTCTATTACCACATAGCGCCCATGGCGAGTGACCGTTAAGTGCATAATATTACGCCAAGGACTACGAGACTGGCAATGCACTGCGCGAAATGAAGTGAAATCATTCTCGCCCAATAAATATTGCCCAGCCAAGTGCATCCGATCTACATCAAGTTCCCCATGATAATGACTGACTCCTGAAGACAAAATTCCAGGTCGGTAGGCATGGTTATAAATAATGTAGCGATAACGGCGAGCTGTCGCACTAAAACGAGCATGAAAGTCATCAGAGACTTCTTTTGCCCAGCGAACAGCAATATCTTTCGGTAAATTTGCATTGGCCCCCATGGTCCAAGCAACCATTTTTCGATCAGCGGTGGTATCAAAATGTACCACTTGCCCAGTTCCGTGAACTCCGGCATCAGTACGTCCTGCACATTGGACCTCAACCGGATGGTTTGCAATGGTTGATAGGGCTTTTTCCAGCTTTTCTTGTACGCTGATAACTTCTCGTTGGCGCTGCCAGCCAAAGTAATGAGTACCATCATACTCAATACCCAGAGCAATTCTCATGATCTACTTCTCGTTGAAAATGGGGGTGGCAGTATATACCTAAGTGACTTGGAGATGCTAGGTTCAACCTTGTTGACAGATTTATCATTGAGAACAGCAGGCGATAATATAAATTGCCGCCTGCTGTCTCTCTTTCTTCTAATGACGATTATCCTCGACCATTAATCACATCGATAAGATGCTTGGCTTGACGGCGAATATCATCTCCTCCATCAACAATCGCTTCTTCCAAGAGTTTAATCGCCCCTTTGCGATCATTCATCTCCATATAAATTTTAGCGAGATCTAATTTACCAGCAGCTTCGGCGTTGCTGTCTACATCAAAATCAGTGATATCGCCAATGACATCTGGAAATTCATCCAAGCCAACATCTAACTTAAGCTCTTCGTCATCTGGATTGATAGGGCCTTCTTCTCTCTCCACTTGGGCCATCAATTCATCAATGGTCATAAACTCGCTTTTTTCAGGATCAAAATCTACAATATCTTCTTGATGTCCCCAATTTTCGACTTCCACTTCTGGCTGTTGATTTTGAATATCCGGTTGCCATATTGCTTGATCTTCTTCAGGTACATCGTCAGGAATTGTGGCCTTTTGATCTTCAGTGAGATTAAATCCGTTCCAATCTTCCCCGCCCATTTGCAGCATGGCATCAATATCCATCCCTGCACTATCAATGGTTTTGTTATCCAGCGGTGTATTGAACCGTTCACCGGCCTGTTCTATATGTTCATCTAGCAGCGAATCTAATTGTTGTTCATTAAACTTATCACTGGCCAATTCAGTAAAATCGACCTCCTCGATATCATCTTCAGCCTGAATATCTATTGCAGAATCTAACGGCTCCGGTTTCTCTTCAGTACTTGGCTCTTTAAAGTCAGAAATACTGTCTTGCTCATTGTGTTCATCTTCATCAAGATGGTTCATCAGATCGTCAAAATCTGGCTGTCCTTCTCCATCAAAGATAAAGTCGGATTCTGTTTCTGACTCACTATCAGCTAAAGCCTCTTCTTCGCTGTATTCCGGTAGTTCACTGTCATCGATATTGAGCGGCGCTTCCTCTGCATCAACTTCTGGCTCAACAGGTTGAGATGCTAATTCACTATCAACCTCTGGTGCTGCCTCTTCGCCAGCAAGTTCAGACTCTGCCACGGTATCGGCTAAAGCGTCTTCTTCGCTGTATTCCGGTCGTTCACTTTCATCAATATTAAGCGGCGCTTCCTCTGCATCAACTTCTGGCTCAACAGGTTGAGACGCTAATTCACTATCAACCTCTGGTGCTGCTTCTTCGCCAGCAAATTCAGACTCTGCCACGGTATCGGCTAAAGCGTCTTCTTCGCTGTATTCCGGTCGTTCACTTTCATCAATATTAAGCGGCGCTTCCTCTGCATCAACTTCTGGCTCAACAGGTTGAGACGCTAATTCACTCTCAACCTCTGGTGCTGCCTCTTCACCAGCAGGCTCAGACTCTGCCACGGTATCGGCTAAAGCGTCTTCTTCGCTGTATTCCGGTAGTTCACTGTCATCGATATTGAGCGGCGCTTCCTCTGCATCAACCTCTGGCTCAATGGGCTGAGACGCTAATTCACTCTCAGCCTCTGGTGCTGCCTCTTCGCCACCAGGCTCAGACTCTGCCACGGTATCGGCTAAAGCTTCTTCTTCGCTGTATTCCGGTCGTTCACTGTCGTCAATATTGAGCGGCGCTTCCTCTGCATCAACCACTGGCTCAATGGGCTGAGATGCTAATGCATTCTCAGCCTCTAACTCTTCTATGCTGACAGCTTTAAGATCATCTTCAACGAGCCAATCATCATCTTGAGGTACACCAAATTCATTGGCAATCGGCTCCGGCTCACGAGATAAAGCAGCCTCGCTACCTTCAATTTGTGGATTAAAATCAAACCCATCATCTAACTCAGGTTCTGGAGATGTATCTGTTGGCGGCTCAGGAAAAGCCACATCATCAAGTAGAGGATCTTGTTCTGGAACGCTCTTTAACAAGTCATCGATAAAATGATCACGATTAAAAGCACGACCATTATTGTCTGACTGCTGCTCAATTTCACGAAGCTCATCAAAAAACTCTGTACCATCATCAATTGAGTTTTCTGTAACCGAATCCTCTTCAGAGGCTAACTCTTCACTGACTGACTTAGAATCAACCTCATCAATCCACTCATCCAGTAATGTTGGGCTTTCACGATCAAATTCGCTGTTTTCACCGCTCGCCTCTTCCCCCAGCAACTCATCCAGTAGCTGATCAACCGTACTATCGAGGTCCTCGTTCGATAACATGTCATCATCAGACTCATCATCTAACCATTCATCTAATAAATCGGTACTGTCTGAATCAAATGCCACATCATCAACAGCCTCTTCACTAACCGATTGTTCACGACCGGATTGTTCATGAATAGCGAGGTCTTCTTCGGTCTCTGTAGAAGGGATGTCTGTGGTTTGTAATTCAATCTGGCTGAGTAAATCTTCAATCTCTTGGTCGGAGGCAACTTTAGTGTCGTTTAGCGTAGAAACGTCAGAATCTATAGGTGCTTCATCATCCAGTAAGCTGTCAAAGTCCAACTCTGCATTATGACTCTCATCATCACCAGCGAGCAGATCGTCTAGCAAAGACTGATCGATAGCATCACTTTCTAATTCATCATCTAAATCATCCGTCGCTAGCAGAGAATCCATCTCTTCTTGAGAGAGTGCAGATTCATCAGACAGTTCAAATGAAGAAGCCTCTTCATCATCTTGTTGTGAATCATCGTCCAATGCTCGCGCCATTTCATCCAAGCCTAATGCTTGATCATCGCTTATTGCAGTCTCATTTTTATTATTATCAACTAGATCAGCAAAATTAGGATTTAAGTCACCATCATCATCAATGCTGGCAAAGGGGTCATCCCCCTCTTCACTTTCTAAGTTGAAGTCTAATTCGCTTTCATCAAGATCGGCGAAAATATCCTCTTCTTTCGATTCTTCCTCTTCCGTAAATAGGGTTTCGCTGTCATCAGTCGAGCCAAAGAGATCATCATCTAATAGCAAATCATCGGATAAATCTCCTAATTCGGCCCCTTCCACGGGCATTGGAGCAATCGCTTCATTCGACTCTTTTTGTCGAATTGGCGTTTGTTGCGTATCATTACTGGCTGGATTAGAGCGACGCCCCAGTAACATTGCAATCATGAATGCAATCAATAAACCGGGTATCAATGCAAGTAAAGCAACAAACCATCCATTTGTAAGTAATTGATCGAATGTTGATGGACTA
Organism: Vibrio cincinnatiensis; assembly: GCF_022113815.1. Lineage (GTDB taxonomy): Bacteria > Pseudomonadota > Gammaproteobacteria > Enterobacterales > Vibrionaceae > Vibrio > Vibrio cincinnatiensis_A. The sequence goes on along the minus strand of NZ_SGOM01000001.1, from coordinate 65,616 downwards.
AGCCGCTGCGCTTCTTCATTTTTGATGCGCTCTTCTTGTAAAAAGCGCTCAACTTCCGAACGTATACGAGTTTCATCACCTAGCTCTTCTTTCAAATCCGTCATTTCTGACTGCATTTGCGCAATTAACAGCCTTAATCTGTGATTCTTCTCCTCTAATGCCAACAACTCGTCTTGAGCAACCGTGCGGTTACTGGCTATTTCAACCTCAGGGGAAGTACGAGTATCTGGTGTTGGCGTCTCTTCGGTTTTCATGCTTTCCGGCTGAGGAGAAGGCACTACCACTTCTTTTACGGCTGGACGAGCTTCTGCCACCGTCGGTTTCACGGGTGCTGTTGACGTTTTAGTGACAACGGATGATGAGAGGCGTACTTGATGTGCCGCCATAATTCTCACCGCCTCTTGAGTTGAGGCTCGGCGCACCTGTTCTAACGAAGGAATGCGCAGAGTACTCCCTGGCAACAAACTATGGATGTTTTGTTCTTCGAAAGCTTGAGGGTTTAAACGGTAAATAGCCAGCAGCGTTTGTTGTACTGACACGTTCGTTGATGGTCTTAATTGAGAGGCAATTGACCATAAAGTATCTTGTTCAGAGGTTGGACCGAAAAATTGCGATGGCTCGGCCTGTGGAGGCGTGCTTCGCACAATCTCACGACTAAACTGTGGTGCCGATTGAACCTCACCACCAGGACCGATAAGACGAATCCCTTCTGCACTAACGATAGAAATCTGAGTCACGGCGGCTATTGCCAAAGGCAATAGCAATCGCTTAAAAAATTGACACATAAAAGGCTCAGCTAGGTGCTTTAAAATAAAATGAATACAACAATCTGTTAAATATATCGGATTAACCAAGTAAAACTATAGGCAGTGATACAAAAAATGTGCCTTACCCACAATAATCGCAGGAATTTCACACAAATTATACGCCCAAACTTCTTTTCACTCTCAATAAGAACCACTTTAACGCTTTTACTGAATCCGTTCTCATCGAAAAATAGGGACGCTTGGCCTCTCCCTCAAAGATAAAACAAAAGCCAACCCGTCTAGGCTGGCTTTTTATTGAGCAATAAATAGCAATAAATCAATTACTCACTATCAATTTTTGCCCAAGTATCACGCAGGCCAACAGTGCGGTTAAAAACCAAAGCTTGTGGTTTGGATTCTTTTATATCAGCACAGAAATAACCCATACGTTCAAATTGATAACCAAACTCTGGCTCTGCATCCGCTAAGCTCGGCTCAATAAACCCTTGTAGTTTCACCAGTGAATCAGGGTTAATCGTTTCGGCAAAGTTATCGGCCGCAGCAGGGTTGGGAACGGTAAAAAGACGATCGTACAAGCGAAACTCAGCTGGTAGCGCTTGATCTGCTGAAACCCAATGAATAACCCCTTTTACTTTACGACCATCAGCAGGATTTTTACCTAATGTTTCAGGATCATAGCTACAGTAAATCGTGGTAATGTTGCCCTGATTATCTTTTTCTATTCGCTCAGCTTTAATGACATAAGCTCCGCGTAAGCGTACTTCTTTACCCAAAACAAGGCGTTTATATTTCTTATTCGCTTCTTCACGGAAGTCTTCACGCTCAATCCACACTTCACGAGTAAAGGGGACATCACGCTCTCCCATTTCAGGTTTATTCGGATGGTTAGCAACCTTCAGCACTTCTACGCTATCAGCAGCAAAATTTTCAATGACCACTTTAACTGGATCAAGTACCGCCATTGCACGAGGTGCATGTTCATTAAGATCATCACGAATACATGATTCAAGCGCGCTAAATTCAATCATGTTATCTTGCTTGGTGACACCAATGCGTTTGCAAAACTCACGAATAGAGGCAGGCGTAAAACCGCGACGGCGTAAGCCTGAAATCGTCGGCATACGTGGGTCATCCCAACCTTCCACTAATTTTTCTGACACCAGTTGATTGAGCTTACGCTTAGACATCACCGTATATTCTAGATTTAGACGACTAAATTCATACTGGCGAGGGTGGCAATCAATCGAAATATTATCAAGTACCCAATCATACAAACGACGGTTATCTTGGAACTCTAAAGTACACAATGAGTGAGTAATGCCTTCTAACGCATCTGAAATACAGTGCGTAAAGTCATACATCGGATAAATACACCATTTGTTCCCTGTCTGGTGATGCCCAGCAAAACGGACACGATATAACACCGGATCACGCATCACCATAAAAGAAGAGGACATATCGATTTTTGCTCGTAAGCAAACTTTGCCTTCTTCAAACTCACCCGCACGCATTTTTTCAAACAAGGCTAAGTTTTCTTCAATTGGGCGATCACGGAAAGGGCTATTTTTTCCTGGTGCTGTCAATGTTCCACGGTATTCACGGATCTGATCTGGGGTGAGCTCTTCTACATAAGCCAGCCCTTTATTGATAAGTTCGATAGCATATTGGTACAGCTGATCAAAATAATCAGAGGAATAACAAACGTCACCAGACCACTCAAAGCCAAGCCAATTGACATCTTTCTTAATTGACTCAACGTATTCGAGATCTTCTTTCTCAGGGTTGGTGTCATCAAAACGTAAGTTACACTGACCCTGATAATCTTGAGCAATACCAAAATTCAAACAGATCGACTTCGCGTGCCCTATATGTAAGTAACCATTCGGTTCAGGCGGGAAACGAGTATGCACGCTAGTGTGTTTACCATCCGCTAAATCTTTATCAATGATTTGGCGAATGAAGTTCGATGGACGAGCCTCAGCTTCACTCATCTATAGCACCTCAAAATTTATTAGTATTGTCAAAAAAGTATTCTGCATAAATCTGGTATGAAAGCCCAGTCGCGCAGACAGATTACCGCTAATGATCCACAATTCTGGTTCAATTCACAATAGAAACTACGGTTTTACTCAGAATATTTGCTAAATCAGCGAGTTGAATAGGACTAAGTTGTCCTTCGCCCGTTCGGTTGAGCAAAATAGTAACGAAAGTTGCTTTCTTTAGTAACGTAAAAGCCTTCGCACAAGACGAAGGCTTTTATTATCAATAGAGGAAATCTCTATTATCTTTCAATTATTTATTATCACCAGGTTGAATGTTTTTCATTTGACCAGCAATAATTTCAGCCAATGGCCCCAGGATAACCTGTAAGTTATTTGAACCCAGTTTAACCACTCCCATTGCACCGAGATCTTTCAGTGCTTTTTCATCAATGATAGACATATCATTCACAGTTAAGCGTAAGCGAGTAATACAGGCATCAATATTAGACAAGTTGTCATGGCCACCTAATACTTCTAAGTACTGTTTTGCTAGCTCAGATGACTCTTGTGAACCTTTTGTTACAGACGCTGACTCATCATCATCTTCACGACCAGGTGTTTTTAGACCGAACTTAACAATCACAGTACGGAAAACAACGTAGTAGATAACAAAGAAGACTAAACCTTGAGCAATCAACATGTACCATTGTACGGCAAGCGGGTTACGAGAAGACAAGAACATGTCGACTAAACCGGCTGAGAAACCAAAACCTGCAATCCACTGCATTGATGCAGCAATAAAGACAGAAACCCCAGTTAACACAGCATGTAAAACATACAAGAACGGAGCAAGGAACATGAAAGAGAACTCAAGCGGTTCAGTCACACCAGTAAAGAATGACGCAAAACCAGCGGCAATCATGATACTCGCCACTTTCTCTTTATTCTTCGCTGTTGATGTGTGGTAAATAGCCAGAGCTGCACCTGGTAAACCAAACATCATGATTGGGAAGAAGCCTGCTTGATACATGCCAGTGATGCCTGGAGTAGCAACACCTTCAGCAATCGATTTAGCACCACCAAGGAAGTTAGGGATATCGTTAATACCTGCAACATCAAACCAGAATACAGAGTTTAAAGCATGGTGAAGGCCAACAGGGATAAGAAGACGGTTAAAGAAGGCATAAATACCAGCCCCCGTTGCACCCATACCTTGGATGGACTCACCAAACGTCACTAGGCCACCATAAATCGCTGGCCATACATACATTAAAACGAAAGCGATAATAATGCCTGCGAACGACGTCAAGATTGGAACTAAACGTTTACCAGAGAAAAACGCCAAAGCTTTATGCAATTCAACCGTTGAATAGCGGTTATAAATTTCAGCAGAAATAATACCAACCAAAATCCCCACAAATTGGTTATTAATTTTACCAAATGCAGCAGGAACAGCAGAAGGATCAATACCTTGAATTTGTGCCACCGCGCCCGGAGAAAGCAATGTTGTCACAACCAAGAAACCCACAAAGCCCGCAAGTGCCGCCGAACCGTCTTTATCTTTTGACATACCAAATGCAACACCGACAGCAAACAACACGGACATATTGTCGATGATAGCTGCTCCGGCTTTGATCAGAAATGCCGCCAATGCGGAGTTTGCACCCCAGCCATTTGGGTCAATCCAATAGCCAATACCCATCAAAATGGCTGCCGCTGGTAACGTAGCGACAGGCACCATTAGGGCCTTACCTACTTTTTGAAAATATCCAAGAATATTCACCTTAAGTTCCCCCTATAGGATTTTTGTATATATCGAACCACTTATTTTAGTCGCCCAATTTAGTCACTGTCAGTTTATGCCATTAATTTTGCTCCGCAAATTAAAACCTCATCAATTGTGATCATAATCACCAGAAAAAGGCAAAAAAGGAGGATTTTGCTAGCGAGATCATAAAACTTATTTTACTATAGAAAAAAAACAACATTTTGACGATACTATAACCGCAGTTATTGCGTGAAAAGGAAGAATGGTAGACTATAGTTTCCTTAGCTTTACACTCAGTCGCCATACAAAATTCCTTATGTAGCAACGTTATTTCATACATCTCTTGTGAGAGTGTGACTACTGTAAAGATATTTCGCGACTTACTTGAAGTCAGCAAACCAAGTTGCTGATGCACTGAAAAGCTGAATTCGTGTCGCCTAACTGATTGACACTATTTCGACAGATAAGGATTAGCTGATTATGTACGCACTAACCAACGGCAAAATATACACTGGCAGCGATGTGCTTTCTCACCATGCCGTAATCATTGACGGTGACCGGATTCAAACAGTTTGCCCGATTGACCAGTTACCTCAAGGGATTCAAACCATCGATCTAGAAGGTGCGAACCTCAGCCCCGGCTTTATTGATTTACAACTAAATGGTTGTGGTGGTGTCATGTTTAACGACGAAATTACCGCCGATACTATTCATACAATGCATCAAGCTAATTTAAAATCAGGATGCACGAGCTTTCTCCCCACACTGATTACCTCTTCTGATGAAAATATGCGCCAAGCAATTAGCGCTCAGCGTGAATATCAGAATAAATATCAACATCAATCACTCGGGCTTCATCTAGAAGGGCCTTATTTAAATGTGATGAAAAAAGGCATCCATTGCGTTGATTACATCCGTCAATCTGACGATGCGATGATCGATTTCATCTGCCAAAATAATGATGTTGTGACTAAAGTTACCCTAGCACCAGAAAATAATGACCCTCGACATATTGAAAAACTCGCAGCCGCAGGCATCGTTGTTTCTATCGGGCACACTAATGCCACCTATGTAGAAGCTCGCAAAGGATTTGAAGCAGGTATTACTTTTGCTACTCACCTATTCAATGCAATGACCCCGATGGCTGGCCGCGAACCAGGAGTCGTCGGTGCCATTTATGATACCCCCGAAGTCTATTCCGGCGTTATTGCTGATGGCTTCCATGTGGATTATGCGAATATCCGTATTGCTCATAAAATTAAGGGGAATAAACTCGTATTAGTGACCGATGCCACAGCTCCTGCAGGCGCAGAGATGGATTACTTTATTTTTGTCGGTAAGAAAGTATATTACCGAGATGGCAAGTGTGTTGATGAAAATGGCACACTTGGCGGCTCAGCCTTAACGATGATTGAAGCAGTTCAGAATACGGTTGAGCATGTCGGTATCGCTTTAGATGAAGCTCTACGTATGGCAACTTTGTATCCAGCAAATGCTATTGGAGTGGAAAAGACATTAGGTCGAGTGAAGAAAGGCTATGTAGCCAACCTCACTATCTTTGATCAAGATTTTAATGTGAAGGCGACGGTGGTTAACGGACAATACGAGCAAAAATAAGAATGAATGGCGGACAAATAGGTAACGTAGATCTAGTTAAACAGCTAAATAGTGCAGCAGTTTATCGTTTAATCGACCAACAAGGTCCGATTTCACGAATCCAAGTTGCCGATGTCAGTCAACTTGCTCCGGCAAGCGTGACAAAGATAACCCGCCAACTCCTCGAACGAGGCTTGATTAAAGAGGTGGCCCAACAAGCGTCAACCGGAGGACGCAGAGCCATCTCTTTAACAACGGAAGTTGAACCCTTTCATTCCATCGCAGTTAGGCTGGGACGAGACTACATTCAACTCAGCCTATATAACCTTGGAGGAGAAGAACTCGCTTCTTCCGCCTATGAATTTCATTACTCTCATCAACCACAGTTGATTGAAGGGTTAATTAATCACCTCAAAACATTCCTGTCACAGCAGAAAGATCATATTAATCAATTAATTGCTATTGGTATTTCACTCCCAGGGTTAGTCAACCCAGAACTGGGAGTGGTTGAATATATGCCTAATATTGATATTGATGCCTTGGCGCTCGGTGACATTATTCGTGATCATTTCCATGTGGAATGTTTTGTGGGCAATGATGTTCGTGGTATGGCCTTGGCCGAACACTACTTTGGTGCAAGTCAAGACTGTCAAGATTCCATATTAGTGAGCGTGCACCGCGGAACAGGCGCTGGAATTATTGTCAATGGACAAGTCTTCTTAGGCTCTAACCGAAACGTTGGAGAAATTGGTCATATTCAGATTGATCCGCTCGGTGAGCAGTGTCAATGTGGTAATTTTGGCTGTTTAGAAACGGTCGCCACAAACCCAGCCATTATTGAACGAGTGAAAAAACGCTTAGCTCAAGGTTATAACTCTAGATTATCCAGCCTCGATAAAATTACCATTGATGATATTTGCCAGCATGCCCTACAAGGTGATGAACTAGCAAAACAAGCCTTGGTACAAGTAGGAAACCAGTTAGGTAAAGCTATTGCTATCACCATTAACTTATTTAACCCACAAAAAGTGGTGGTGGCCGGAAAAATTACTGCCGCACAAGAAATCATCTTTCCGGCTATCTTGCGCAATGTAGAAAACCAATCACTGAAAAAATTTCATCAACATTTGCCCATTGTTGCGTCACAAATGGATAAACGTCCAACCATCGGTGCTTTTGCGACGATTAAACGTGCCATGCTCAACGGAGTCTTGTTACAAAAATTGCTTGAAGACTGATAGGCAAATTGTTCTATAATGCCGAGGCTGTATTGGTTTAAGACCATACAGCCTTTTTGTTACTTAACTTATAAGAAATCTCATGGATTTAGTTTTTATTAGTGCAGCTTTCATCGTTGGCTATATTGCACAAAAGTGTCACCTTCCTCCTCTTGTTGGCTTTCTTATTGCAGGCTTTGGCCTGAATTTATACGGTGTTGAATCAAATCAAACATTAGCGACACTGGCAGACCTCGGTGTCACCCTGATGCTATTCACCATTGGGTTGAAACTAGAGGTGAAATCACTGCTCGAAAAAGAAATTTGGGCTGGAGCGACGCTCCACAACCTTCTCTCGACAGGGGTATTTACACTCGCATTAATGGGGTTTAAATACCTTGGCTTAACGAGCCTCAGTAGTATCCCTTTCACCAGTTTACTGCTCATTGGATTTGCTCTCTCTTTCTCCAGTACAGTCTTTGCGGTTAAATCACTGCAAGAGAAAGGAGAAATGAACTCAACCTATGGCACACTCGCTATTGGTATTCTGGTTATGCAGGATATTTTTGCGGTCATCTTTTTAACTGCATCAACCGGTAAATTACCTGAATGGTACGCGATTGGATTGTTTTCGCTGCCCTTATTACGCCCTCTACTCTTTCGTCTACTAGAAAAAGCCGGCCATGGTGAGTTATTAGTCTTATTAGGAATTTTCCTTGCCCTTGTTGTCGGAGCTGGAGGTTTTCAATTAGTCGGTATGAAACCCGATCTTGGCGCGCTGATCTTAGGTATGCTACTTGCTCAGCACAGTAAAGCTTCCGAACTTTCTAAAGCTCTTTTTAACCTCAAAGAATTATTCTTAGTCTGTTTTTTCTTAAATATTGGGCTGGCAGAAAAACCGACCTTGACAGGCTTCTTACTGGCGATGGTGTTGATGATTCTGCTTCCACTGAAAGGTGCGCTGTATTTTTGGGTACTCAATCGATTTCATTTTCGAGTACGAACCTCGCTACTCGCCTCACTTTCCCTCTTTAACTTTAGTGAATTTGGCCTGATTGTTGGAGGTTTAGCCTTTAAACTGGGATGGTTGCCTGGCGATATTCTCGTTGCTATCGCTGTCTCACTTTCATTCCTCATTGCCGCCCCCCTCAGCCGTAAAGGAAATGAAATTTATCAGCACACGTCATTATGGTTTAAGGACCCACAGCCAGAAACCCTTAACCAACGTGATTCTGTGATTAATCCAGGCGAAGCTCAGGTCATTATTCTTGGCATGGGAAGAATTGGCACGGGCGCGTATGACGAATTTTACGCTCGCTATGGCAATATCTGCCTAGGTGTTGAACTACGTGAAGACGCGGCGAACCAACACCGCAATGAAGGACGTAATGTGATCAGTGGTGACGCGACAGACCCTGATTTTTGGGCTCGAATTCTACACACGGGCAAAGTTAAAATGGTACTTTTAGCCATGCCGCACCACCAAGCTAATCAAATTGCACTCGCTCAGCTCAATAAACGACGCTTCACTGGACAGATAGCAGCAATAGCAGAATATCCCGACCAAATGGAAAACCTGCTTAACGACGGAGCGCATGCGGCCTTTAATATCTACAGCGAAGCAGGAACAGGCTTTGCTCGTCATGTGTGTGACCACTTACACCCCACATTTACACGATATTAATACTCGTCTTTATGGCTAACGAAAGTACACAGGTTAGCCATATGCTCTTTTTCTCACCGAAATATAGATAACATCTAATAAAATCCCACTTTTGTTAGATATTATCTACCACTTCCCTTTAAATTTAAATCTTTCACCAAAGATAGGTTGCCTTTTTTAACCAAAGTGGCAAATTGTATTCATCTGCTTAAAACTCGTCTCATTAAGGAAGTTGTATGTGTTCAATCTTTGGTATTTTAGATATTAAAAGTGACGCGAGTGCATTACGCTCAGTTGCATTAGAAATGTCTAAGAAACTTCGTCACCGTGGCCCGGATTGGTCAGGGATCTACGCATCAGAACGAGCCATTCTTGCTCATGAACGCCTCGCCATTGTGGGCCTTAATAGCGGTGCTCAGCCCCTTTATAGCCCAGATCGTAATGTTATCTTAGCGGTCAACGGGGAAATCTATAACCACAAAGAAATTCGAGCTCGCTACCAAGATACTTATGATTTTCAAACCGATTCTGACTGCGAAGTCATTCTTGCGCTGTATCAAGACAAAGGCGCTGAACTACTAGAAGAACTCAATGGTATTTTTGCGTTTGCTTTGTATGACCAAGAAAAAGATGTCTTCCTTATTGGCCGGGATCATATCGGGATTATTCCACTCTACCAAGGTCATGATGAACATGGAAACTACTATGTCGCTTCCGAAATGAAAGCCTTAGTACCTGTTTGTAAATCTATCAGTGAATTTCCTCCTGGTAGCTACTTTAGCTCAACCGACTCTGAACCACGCCGTTATTACGTTCGAGATTGGAATGAATACAGTGCAGTTAAAGATAACGTAAGCAGTAAAGAAGAGCTAACTCAAGCTTTAGAAGCGGCGGTTAAACGCCAATTAATGACGGATGTACCTTATGGTGTTCTCCTTTCTGGTGGACTTGATTCTTCCATCACTTCGGCTATAGCTAAACGCTTTGCTGCAATGCGTATTGAAGACGATGAACAGTCTGAAGCTTGGTGGCCACAACTACACTCTTTTGCTATTGGGTTAGAAGGTGCGCCGGATTTGAAAGCCGCACGTGAAGTTGCAGAAAAAATTGGTACTGTTCACCATGAAATGACTTACACCATTCAAGAAGGTCTAGATGCAATTCGTGATGTGATTTACCACATCGAGACATATGATGTGACCACCATCCGAGCCTCTACCCCTATGTTTTTACTTGGTCGTAAAATTAAAGCGATGGGAATTAAAATGGTGCTTTCTGGCGAAGGGGCAGATGAAATATTTGGTGGTTACCTTTACTTCCATAAAGCTCCTAATGCTCAAGAATTTCATGAAGAGACGGTGCGTAAGTTACTTGCATTAAACCTCTTTGACTGTGCGCGAGCCAATAAATCTCTCGCAGCTTGGGGCGTTGAAGGGCGAGTTCCCTTCTTAGATAAAGAGTTTATTGATGTTGCAATGAGACTCAATCCTGCAGACAAAATGTGTGGGAACGGTAAAATGGAAAAGCACATTTTACGTGAATGTTTCCAACATTATCTTCCTGATTCTATTGCTTGGCGTCAGAAAGAGCAGTTCTCTGATGGCGTTGGCTACAACTGGATTGATACATTAAAAGCAACAGCAGAAGCAAAAATCAGCGATCAGCAGATGGCAACAGCAAAATTCCGTTTCCCTTACAATACCCCGACCACGAAAGAAGGATATGTTTATCGAGAGATTTTTGAAGAGCTATTTCCTTTGGAGTCGGCTGCTCACTGTGTGCCAGGTGGCCCTTCCGTTGCCTGTTCATCAGCAAAAGCCGTAGAATGGGATGAGTCATTTAAAAACTGTATTGACCCTTCAGGCCGCGCAGTCAAAACGGTACATAACGAAGCTTACTAAAGTGGTCATCAGTGAGTGAAAAATAAAGGCGCATTGTGCGCCTTTATTCTATAAGTAACACTCTTATTATATTGATATTTAACGATTAGTGAGACTTAAGCTCTAAGTGTTTATTCTCAATACTGATCATCACAGGTTGGTTAATCATTTTTACCAGCATGATTGAACGAGTATCACCATCAGGTTCTTGGTAGATCGCTTTAATGCCACAAAACTGCCCGCTTTTCACTTCAATTTCTTGTCCTGTACGTGGCATCTCTTGCTGACAATACTCTTTCGCTAATCGGTCTAATTGCTTAAGTTCATCCACCAGTTCATTGGGTAACACTTTCGGTTCAGGGCCAAAGCGAATAAAATCCACGACCCCTCTTGTTGAACGTACCGTGGTAAATGTCGGCCCTTGTTCATAATCAAAACGCACAAAAATATAAGAGGGAAACAAAGGCTCTGTCACCATCTTCCTTTTACTACGGATAATTTTTTCCACTTCAATTTGTGGGTAATAGCACTCGACATCTTGATTTTCAAGGTGCCCTTTTGCTCTTGCTTGTTCGCCTCGCTTACAGTAGACCAAGTACCAGCATTTCATTTTCTAGCCAACCTATTTTATTTTTATATACCTAAACCTTTTCATCAAAGCACACACAGTTAGAAAAAGGGCTTGGGTATACAATTAATTAACAAAACACAGCCAGCAAGTATCACACGAATCAATGTATAACGAAATACATCCATATCAAAAATACAATCAAATATGAAATGTTAGTTTTCGCTTTAACCACACAATAGAAATCATCTAAAAAAGTTATTTATTTCATAAAGATAAGCAAGTTAGTATTAAAAACCAGCAAATGTTCACATTGCAGACATATACACTTAGCGGTATACGTATTGCTCCATTGCACACACTGGTGCATGGCTTTTCCTAAATCGTCGAACGACGAATTAGAGTAAAAATAAATAATACATGAATAACGTCTCCCCTTGCAGTCCATTTATTTACTCTCTGCCGTAAGAGAAATACCCGCAAGTTATTGAGCGATCACAACAGGAAACCCCGTATGTCATCTGACTTGAATATATTCAAGCAACCTAAATCTTTCTATCTGATTTTTTCTATTGAATTCTGGGAGCGCTTTGGCTTCTATGGGATGCAAGCCATTTTAACTGTTTATATGGTTAAAATCTTAGGCATGAATGAATCCTCCTCATTTGTTCTATTTGGTGCTTTTTCTGCACTGGTTTTTGGGTTTGTCGCCGCTGGAGGCTGGATTGGCGATAAAATTATCGGGACCAAGCGGGCCATTACTCTTGGTGCCATCATTTTAATGGTCGGCTATCTTCTTTTAGGCCTTTCAACCACCAAAGCACATTTAGGTGGTGAAACGCTCATCTATATTGCTATGGGATTTATTACCGTTGGAAACGGATTATTTAAAGCCAACCCATCAAGCCTATTATCTAAAGCATACGAAGATAATGATCCTCGCCTTGATGGGGCTTTTACCATGTACTATATGGCTATTAACCTTGGTTCATTCTTCTCAATGATTCTAACGCCAATGGTCGCAGAACGAGCGGGGTATGGGATGGCTTTCGGTGTCAGTGCTATCGGGTTAGCCATTACAGTGATTAACTTTATGCTGTGCCAAAATATGCTTAAAAAAGTGGGTTCACCAGCGGACCTCCAACCAGTAAAAAAAGGTCGTTTAAGTTTAGTGGTTATCGGTTCATTGATAGCCAGTTTGGTTTGTAGTTACCTATTGCAGAACTTATTCTTCGCCCACCTCATTTTGGTGATTGCAGGCCTAACGATTGTAACCTTCTATTTTAAAGAAGTATTTTCAATGACAGGCATCGAGCGGCAGAAAATGTTAGTGGCTTTTGTGCTTATGCTACAGGGTATTGTTTTCTTTACCCTTTACTTCCAAATGCCAACATCGCTTAACTTCTTTGCCATCCATAATGTAAATCCAAATTTATTGGGTTTTCGTTTTGAGCCTGAACAATTTCAAGCTCTCAACCCTTTTTGGATTATGATAGCCAGCCCCATATTGGCAATCTTGTATGGCAAACTCGGCGAACGTTTTGCTATGCCTTTTAAATTTGCAATTGGCATGGGCTTATGTGCCCTCTCTTTTCTGGTTTTATCGTGGGGAACAGGATTTGCTAATAACCAAGGAATCATCAGTGCAAACTGGCTCGTTCTAAGTTATGCATTCCAATCTATTGGCGAGTTATTAGTGTCTGGGCTTGGTTTAGCGATGGTTGCCCAATTGGTTCCACAGAGAATGATGGGGTTTGCAATGGGTATGTGGTTTTTAACCTCAGCAACAGCAGCTGTTGTTGCTGGCTGGGTGGCCAGCTTAACTTCCGTTCCTGAGCACGTTACGACAGCGCATGAATCTCTTGCTATTTATGGTGACGTATTTGGAAAGATTGGCTATATCACGGCCGGAATTACGGTTATCACATTCTTAATTGCTCCGATGCTGACAAAAATTTGCCAAGGCAATATCGACGTGAGTCTCGAACCTGCTGAAGCTTAATTTTATTGGCTAGGATCTTCAAAAGCCTCGTTGAGGAGGCTTTTGAACTTTTCACTCATATGCCTCATGTCTAACGGCAATGTGCATTAACTAGCTCGGTCATCATAGCAATATGAGCGTCAGAATCGTTCAAACAAGGCACATAGTGAAACGCCTCACCACCAGCTTCAAGAAAAACCTGCTGATTCTCCCCTGCAATTTCTTCCAATGTTTCCAAACAATCCACTGAGAAAGCCGGGCAAATAATATCGAGTCGTTTTACTCCCTGTTTAGGAAGTTGCGCCATGGTTTGATCAGTATAAGGTTGCAACCACTCTTCTTTTCCAAATTGTGATTGATAGGTCATCATAATTTGGTCGCTGGTTAATCCGAGTTCCTGGGCCAACAAGCGTGTCGTTTGCGTACACTGCACAGGATAAATATCCCCGTTATCCGCATAACGTTTAGGAATGCCATGATAAGAGCAAACCAATTTATCACCTCGCCCATTTCGATCCCACGACTCACGAACTTGATCAGCTAAAGCTCGAATGTAGAGAGGATGATCATGATATTCTTGAATAAATATCAACTCTGGTATAACGGCTTGTTGTTTCATTACCTGAGCTAAGCCATCAAAAACAGCCGCAGTGGTGGTTGCTGAATACTGAGGGTAAAGCGGAAGAACAATAATCGATGTTACGCCTTGCTCATAAAGGGCTTCAATACCTCGTTGTAAGCTAGGCTCACCATAAGTCATCGCCAACTCCACAGGTAACGAAAGTTGCTGTTGTAGCTTTGCTTGCTGCCGTTTTGAATAGACCATTAGTGGCGAACCCTCATCCATCCAAATAGACTGATAAAGTTTAGCCACTTTCGGTGAACGACTGGGAAGAATGATTCCATGCAATAATGGACACCACAACCAACGGGTTAAGTCGACAACGCGTTTATCGTGTAAAAATTGGCTTAAGAATTGTTTGACGGCTTTTGGGGTGGGGGCTTGTGGTGTCCCTAGATTTGCAAGCAAAACCCCCCATTGTTTACGGTTGTGCATCACGTCCATTCATATATACCTTTTTAATCACGATAGAAAGAGTAAAAAAAGGCGACCCTAAAGGTCGCCTAACTCATTTATATTGGAAAGTCTGCCAATCATGCAAGTGCTTTTTCAATATCGGCACTGACTTGAGCAACTTGCTTCGTTCCATCAAATTTCAGATATTGAGTATTGCCTGCTGCCGCTTCTTTACCATAGTATTCGATCAGCGGAGCCGTTTGTTCGTGATAAACACCTAAACGAGCACGTACAGTCTCTTCTTTGTCATCATCGCGCACCACTAAATCTTCACCAGTAACATCATCTTTACCAGCCACTTTTGGTGGGTTGTACACAACATGATAAGTACGACCAGAAGCAAGATGAGCGCGACGCCCAGCCATACGCTCAACAATCACATCGTCGGCAACATCAAACTCGATCACATAATCAACTGCAATCCCCATGGCTTTTAAGCCATCAGCTTGAGGAATAGTACGAGGGAAACCGTCAAGCAAAAAACCTTTCTCACAATCTGACTGAGCAATTCGCTCTTTGATCAGGCCTAAAATGATTTCATCAGACACTAGTTGACCAGCATCAATCACAGACTTCGCTTGTTGACCAAGTTCAGTCCCCGCTTTGATAGCAGCACGTAACATATCACCAGTGGAGATTTGTGGAATACCATATTTCTCCATGATGAATTGAGCCTGTGTGCCTTTACCAGCGCCTGGAGCACCTAGAAGAATGATGCGCATGTTTAATCCTCTTTAAGAAAATAATTTTATACCGAAGCTCACAATACTTTCACTGAAAAACGATAAGTTTCGGTATAAGGAGATAAAATTGAATTTGCTTAAGCAAATGGGAGTGAGAAACCTATTTGGCAAACTCACCTATTCAAGCGGATAATTCTACCATAAAAAATGGCTAACAACGGAACCTAAGACTAAAGAATACTTATTGAACCCATTCTTTTGGCTCAAAACTTTGCAAGAAGCTAAGTTCCAAATATAAATAGTGCGCAAGCCCACCTAGCATAGGCTTGCGCTTAAACTGACTATTCTACCTTAGTCAATAACTGATTGATGGCTGTCACAAATTGGGTCGGATCTTCCATAGAACCACGCTCAGCCAACATCGCTTGCCCAAGTAAAACTTCCACCCATCGACCGAAAGCCTGCTCATCCGCTTCGTCCGCCATCTGTTTTACCATCGCATGTTCTGGGTTAATTTCGAAGATATACTTCACTTCAGGCACAGCTTGCCCTGCAGCCGCAAGCAACTTCGCCATTTGTGTCCCCATTTCACCATCATCCGTCACCACTACCGCGGGCGTTGATGCTAATTTAAAGGTAGTGCGAACCTCTTTAACTCTCGCCCCCAAATACGTTTTCACTCGCTCAACGACTGACTGAAACTCTTGCTCAGTCTCTTTGTGCTTCTCTTTTTCTGTCTCATCATCAAATTGGCTTAAGTCTAAACCCGCTTTGGTGATCGATTGGAAGGACTTACCATCAAAATCGGTCAAATAATTCATCAACCATTCATCAATGCGATCAGACATCAATAAGACTTCGATCCCTTTCGACTTAAATTGCTCCAAGTGTGGGCTATTTTTCGCCGCAAGATAGCTATCAGCCGTTAGATAGTAGATAACCTCTTGCCCTTCTTTCATCCGTTCCACATAAGAAGCAAGGCTGATCGTTTGTTCTGAACTATCAACATGAGTCGAAGCGAAACGTAACAACCCCGCAACCTTTTCACGATTAGCAAAATCTTCTGCCGGGCCTTCTTTCATCACTAAACCAAACTCTTTCCAGAAGGTTTGGTATTTATCGCTATCATTGTTTGCCAAACGCTCTAACATCGTCAGCACGCGCTTAGTACATGCATTACGCAAAGACTGAGTAACTTTATTATCTTGCAAAATCTCACGAGAGACATTGAGCGGCAAATCATTTGAGTCGATTAAACCACGTACAAAACGTAAGTATGAAGGCATAAATTGTTCTGCATCATCCATAATAAAGACACGCTGAACATACAGTTTCAAGCCATGTTTATGATCTCGGTTGTACATATCCCAAGGAGCTTTCGCTGGAATATATAACAAGCTGGTATAATCATTTTTCCCTTCCACCTTGTTATGGCTCCAAGCCAGTGGATCAGCAAAATCATGAGAAACATGCTTGTAAAACTCTTTATATTCTTCGTCACTGACATCGGATTTAGCACGCGTCCATAATGCTTGTGCTTTGTTAATCTGTTCCCACTTAGACGCACCCGTTTCTTTCCCTTCATCATCACGCTCAGGTGTTTGAATATATACAGGAATACCAATGTGGTCTGAGTATTTTGAGATAACCTCACGCAAACGCCACTCCGACAAGAACTCTTTGCCCTCATCACGTAAGTGCAGCACGATATCCGTCCCTCGGGTCGCTTTATCTACCGTCTCGACGGTATACTCCCCTTCACCTTGTGAATGCCACTGAACCGCTTGATCTGCTGATAATCCAGCAGATCGGCTGCGTACTGTTACAGCATCGGCCACAATAAATGCAGAATAAAAACCAACCCCAAATTGGCCAATGAGCTGGGAGTCTTTAGACTGGTCTTGAGAAAGTTTTGAGAAAAATTCAGCCGTACCTGATTTTGCGATCGTACCGAGGTGTTCTATCACTTCATCTCGACTCATTCCGATACCATTATCAGAAACCGTCAAGGTGTTCGCCTCTTTATCAAAAGAGAGCTTAACACCTAAATCTGCATCACCTTGATACAAATCTGGATTTGATAAAGCTTGAAAGCGCAGCTTATCCGCCGCATCAGAAGCATTAGAAATCAGCTCTCGCAGAAAGATCTCTTTATTTGAATACAAAGAGTGAATCATTAGATGAAGTAGTTGTTTTACTTCAGATTGAAAGCCACGAGTTTCTTTGTTGTGGGTTGCAGTATCGCTCATTTTCGCTCCGTAACATCATATCAAACCCTATCAATAAAACTGAAAAGGGTAGGAAGAACATCGATTTGCTATTAACATGTGGTTCATGAATGTAAATTCAAGGTCAAAAACCATAAAAACACTGTTTTTTGTGTTTTTTTTGATTATGCTCTTCTAGGTTTCTCAATCTAAAGACCGTACAATCTGTGCTGCTACGTGATCCACGTACATCAAACAGAACCAAAAACATCAAAAATTAGAGTGATTCTAAACTGTTTTTCAGTCGTGAATTCGCTATAGGGATATTACTGATTCGCTGTTCGACCTCCATTTACAGTTCCAAGAGACCCTAATACTAAGTAGGTAAAACCAAACAAGAATCCTTGTTGTCTGGGAATACCCATTAAAAAAGAAGATCTCATGAGTAAATTCGACACAAAATTCATTCTTGCCAATCGGTTTACTTTCGACCCGATGAGCAACTTATTAATTGATACGGACGCGGGAGATGAAGAGATCCGCCTCGGTAGTAATGAAAGTCGTATCCTATTTATGCTTGTTCAACGTCCAAATGACGTTATCACTCGTAATGAACTGCATAATTATGTATGGCGGGAACAAGGCTTTGAAGTCGATGATTCGAGCTTAACTCAGGCGATTTCAACTCTGAGAAAAATGTTAAAAGATTCAACGAAAGCCCCTCAATTTATTAAGACGGTCCCTAAACGTGGTTATCAGTTAATCGCCAATGTTGAATCTATCGAGTCAGAAGACAGCAAAGAAACTTCTGGAGAGGTGGCCCCATTAGACGAGCCAACCACAACATCCATTTTCGTCTCAGAACCTGAGCCAGTTCATGAAAACAGCGATGTTGAATCCAAAACAGACACAACGAAGTACCACTTTGATATCGCAGCAAAAATTCTACTCGTTTGTGCACTTATTTTACCTTTAATGGCTTTTTTATTGACAGTGCCTCCTGCATCAAAATTTCGCCGTTTAGCCGTTATGGATCAAGTTGCCATCAGTACACCGATTAATCATCCGGATCTTTCGTCTTGGCTGCCTTTAATTGAAACATGTGTAAAAAAATACCGCGCGGTTCGCGGTGAAGAAATCTTTCTCAACCTAAAAGAAGTTATCGCAACGGGAGGAGAGAGTAATCAACTGATGTTAAATTACATCCATACGCCACGCTTTTCAGGTGAGAACATCACGTTAAGAATTTTTGCCAATGCGAATAACACTGAAAAAGTGTGCCAGTGAGGAATAAATTTATGATGAAGAAAATCGCTGCACTGCTCCTTTTAATTTCCGCTATCGGCAGCCTATGGCTCTACCAACAGAGCGAAATTAAACTTGAGAAAATTCTCTGTTCTCGTGAATGGCAGTCGAAAATGGTGACCTTAATCGAACGTAAGTTGGCCAATGACTCCGTAGGCCCGTTACACCGAGTAGATGTCCTTTCGAATGTGAAATATTTACCCAATGGTAGCTACTTACGAGTATCCATGGTTAAACTCTATTCTACAGAACAAACCGTCGCAGAAAATATCATCAACATTTCCGAATCGGGTGAATGGAGCATCAGCGGCAATTATCTGCTTATCTCCCCCATTGAGTTTAAAGATGCCTCCTCTGCTTACACTAAAGACTTTACCCCTGAGCAATTACAACTTATTACTCAATTATTTAAGGTGGATGCACAGCAAAGCCGACGGATTGATGTTGTTAATGATAAAACTTTGCTATTAACCAGCCTAAATCACGGCTCAACCGTCTTGTTTGGTAATGGATAATTATGAAGGGCACTCGTCACGTGCCCTTCGTTTTTAGAGCAAACGCGTTTGTGCTAATACCTTTTTATCAAAACTATAAACCGTTAACCAATCGCCTTCTAACATGCCATAGCTTGCCACGCCATCATTACGAGGAAAAGTTACCGAACCGGGGTTGAAATGGTAAATTCCCGCTTGTAACTCGGCGATAGCAATATGCGTATGGCCTTGAATACAAACGTCGCCGCTTTTTAGTACTGAACTCTGAAATTTAAGGTGCCCATGGGTTAGCAATAACCGACGTCCAGATTCTAATAACACCCAAGCACAATCACTCATCATAGGAAAAGTGAACAGCATTTGATCAACTTCACTGTCACAATTTCCTCTTACCGCAATAATTTGTTGCGCATATTGATTCAAACATTCAGCCACTGCGGGTGGGTTATATCCAGTTGGGATCGGATTTCTCGGCCCGTGGTTAAGTAAATCTCCCAGTAGAATAAGCGTCTCTGCGCCTGACTCGTGAAACGCTTGAATGGTTTTCTCCGTTGCAGGTAATGAACCATGAAGATCTGATGCAATAAATAATTTCATCTGCTACCTCTAATCTATAACCCAACCATTGTACGAGCTTAAGCCGTGAGCGTCATCACCATGACTCACATCATCAACATCATGAAACAAGGATAAAACTTGAACCCCTTAAGGGATACACATAAGCTGAGTATCCCTTAGTGCAAATAGCGCGAACAACCATGCAAGGAGGCTTTATGAAAATACTCATAACCGGTGCCACAGGGCTTATTGGACGGGAGTTAACCAAGCAGTTAATGACGCACGATTTGGTCATCTTAAGCCGAGATATTCATCGAGCAAAACAGCAGTTGGCTCATGTCCATGATCAAAGACTCTCTTTTATAGAGACGCTTGACTCACTAAGTAACTTGGATGGTTATCATGCAGTCATCAATTTAGCAGGTGAACCCATTGCAGATAAACGCTGGACTCAATCACAAAAGCAATCTATCTGCCAAAGCCGTTGGTCTATTACTGAGAAATTGGTCGCGCTGATTCATGCTAGCACGTCTCCGCCCTCCGTTTTTATTAGTGGATCTGCTGTGGGTTACTACGGTAACCAACAAGATCATCCTTTTGATGAAAGTCGCCAAGTACACTCAACACAATTTCCGCATTATGTCTGCGCAAAGTGGGAACAGATAGCACGAAGAGCTGAATCTGAAAGAACGCGGGTTTGTCTGCTAAGAACAGGTATTGTCCTCTCTACAGAGGGTGGCGCATTGACAAAAATGCTTCCCCCCTACCGTTACGGGTTAGGAGGACCGATAGGTCAAGGTGAACAATATATGCCATGGATCCATATGTGTGACATGGTTAGGGCGATCACTTATTTGCTAGAAACGGAGCATGCTCAAGGCCCTTTTAACCTGTGCGCCCCTCATCCGGTCAAAAATCGAGAATTTAGTCGCTGTTTAGCCTCAACACTCAAGCGTCCACACCTCTTATTCACCCCGAAATGGGCGATTCGACTACTAATGGGAGAAGCCAGTATTTTGCTGTTTGACAGCATCCGAGCTAAACCCAAAAAACTAACTGAATTAGGTTTTCAGTTCACTTATTCACGAATTGAACCTGCATTAAAGCAACTTCTTCAACACCACCACTAGTTGGATAAATCATGACCCGTTCCATTCTTATTACTGGCTGTTCATCCGGTATTGGCTACATGGCTGCACTCGAACTCCACCAACGAGGCTATCATGTTATTGCTTCTTGCCGCGATAGCAGCGATGTCCAGCGTTTACAACAACTTGGACTCACCTGTATTCAATTAGATTTAGCGGATACAAACAGCATAAAATCAGCCGTCAAGATGGCGTTAAGCCTCTCTAACCATCAACTGTATGCCTTATTCAATAACGGAGCTTATGGCCAGCCCGGCGCGCTGGAAGACTTACCCACCGAAGCATTAAGAGCACAATTTGAAAGTAACTTTTTTGGGTGGCACACATTAACAACATTGTTATTACCTCATTTTCGTCAACAAGGTTATGGACGAATTATTCAAAATAGTTCCATCTTAGGTTTTGCGGCAATGAAATATCGAGGGGCTTATAATGCATCAAAATTTGCCATTGAAGGTTGGACAGATACATTGCGTTTAGAACTAGCCGATTCCAATATTCATATCAGTTTGCTTGAACCCGGCCCGATTAACACTCAATTTAGAGCCAATGCCTTACATGCGTTCACCCATTGGATAGACATCGATGCCTCGTTTCATCATCTCGCTTATCAAAAACAGCTATCTCGTCTTGCCCAGGAAGAATCGAACCATCCATTTGCTCTTCCAGCTCAAGCCTGCCTGCCACCTTTGCTTCATGCTTTAGAATCGAAACGGCCAAAACTGCGCTATCGAATCACATTCCCAACCAAACTCTTTTCCGTTCTCAAGCGAATCATGCCCGGGAGAGTACTGGATAAATTGCTCAATAAATCAGCGTAAATGGCGTTTTGTCATTAATCCGTCATATTTTTTCGCCATAGTAGTCGCCACATTCACTACGGCATTGAGTATAGACCAATGACATTAAATCAATGGAATTGGCTCGGTGTCACTTTAGTTTTGACACTGCTAATTCTTTTTTAATCCTTCGCTTATGAGCGACTGAGAACACACAAAAACACGATTGATGCGTTTTTGTGTGTTCCATAACCGCAAATTGAAAACGATAAACAACTATCTTAAACAACACCTTGAGATTTATCGTTATCTCCCCCATTCTTTGTCTATATTCATAGATAATAAGGAATAACCATGCACTCACCTCATAGTATCGATGTTAATCAACACAACTTTCGTGACGTATTAGCAGACTCGGTGAACCAGCCTATTTTATTTTATTTCTGGGCTCCAATGAGCGATGAAAGTGCCCAACTTATCCCTCAATTACAGCAACTGGCCCTGCAATATGACGGCGCATTCCAGCTAGCCACCTTAAACTGTCAAGAAGAGCAGCAAATTGCTGCCCAATTCGGTATTCAAGCGCTCCCTACCATCGCTTTATTTATCAACGGGCAACCCGTTGATGGATTGGGTGGGCCACAACCGATTGAGGCAATCAAAGAGATGTTAACCCGCCACTTACCGAGCCAAGAAGAACGTACGGTACAACAAGCACTACAAATGGTCAGTGAGCAACAATATGCTCAAGCTTTACCGCTACTGATGGGGCTCGATGAGCAATGGAGAAACAAGGGAGACGTTAAACTGGCTTTAGCAGACTGTTTACTGGCGAGTCGACGATTTGATGAAGCAAAAGAGATGTTATCCGCCATCCCTCTGGAATATCAAGATGGTTATTACAAACGCTTAATTGCCCAAATAGAATTGTATGAGCAAGCCGCCGATAGCCCAGAAATCCAAGCACTTGAAAGCGCTCTAATAGAAAACCCATCTGATGCCCAAATGGCAAATGAACTGGCCAGCCAATATCACCAAGTTCAGCGAGATGAAGAAGCCCTTGCGCTATTATGGCGTTTTCTACAAAGTGACCTCAACACACTAGAGGGTGACATGAAAAAAACGTTTATGGATATTTTAAATGCTCTGGGTCAAGGTAACCCTATTGCTAGCCGCTACCGTCGTCAGTTGTATTCTTTACTTTATTAATAGCCATTTAATTTATCGTGCCACCCCATGAGCATCAGTACGAATGTGAATGGGGTAAATCGGCGTTATCCATGCCACCATAGATTGAAGCCAAAAGAAATGGCGCCAAGTTAATAGATAAAATCATTAACGAGATAGCCTAATTTCATACCACAGCCTCCACTTTTAAATAAGTTACCTTGCCTGCCTCCCTACTCTACTGCACAATCGTGCCATTCATACCTCATTATTCTGATTATTCATATCAATCCACAAGGATACGTCATGGCTATTGACTCTCTTATTACAATTGGCGTGTTTGTCGCCGTTGCTATCAGTTTTATTATGTCGGCGGTTAAAACCGTCCCTCAAGGCAAACATTGGACAGTAGAACGCTTTGGTCGTTATACCCACACATTAAAACCCGGATTAAATATCATCATTCCATTTGTTGACCGAATCGGACAAAAAATCAATATGATGGAAAGAGTCCTCGACATCCCCGCCCAAGAGGTGATCAGTAAAGATAACGCAAGTGTTGTTATTGATGCGGTCTGTTTTGTGCAAGTCATTGATGCTGCCCGTGCCGCGTATGAAGTCACTGATTTAGAGCATGCTATCCGCAACTTGACCCTGACCAATATGCGAACGGTACTTGGCTCAATGGAACTGGATGAAATGCTAAGTCAGCGAGATATGATTAATACCAAATTATTATCCATCATTGACCAAGCAACAAACCCATGGGGAATAAAGATCACTCGTATTGAGATAAAAGATGTTCAACCACCAGCGGACCTCACTGCTGCAATGAATGCACAAATGAAAGCAGAACGAAATAAACGTGCAGAAGTATTAGAAGCTGAAGGCGTTCGTCAAGCACAAATCTTACGTGCAGAAGGACAAAAACAGTCTGAAATTTTAAAGGCTGAGGGTGAAAAACAAGCGGCAATTCTACAAGCTGAAGCCCGTGAACGAGCAGCAGAAGCGGAGGCTAAAGCAACCGCTATGGTATCGGAAGCCATCGCACAGGGAGATATGCAAGCCGTCAACTACTTTATTGCCCAAGGGTATACCGAAGCATTAAAATCGATTGGTCAGGCAGAAAACGGGAAAATCATCATGTTGCCACTGGAGGCCACGGGATTAATGGGTTCTATCGCTGGTATTGCAGAGATGTTTCAACATTCAACAGATAAAGGAAATCAAGCTTGATTGATTGGTTAACACAATTCAACCATTGGCACTGGTTGGCCTTAGGTTTGGCATTACTCGCTGTGGAGCTACTGGGCACTGCAGGCTACTTTCTTTGGTTAGGTCTATCCGGCTTATTGGTAGGCATATTGATGTTATTTATCCCCATCGGTTGGCAGCTGCAGTGGATGACGTTTGCGAGTTTCACGTTACTCACCACTTGGTTATGGTGGCGTCGTCAGTTTAAAACAGACCAAATTGGCGACAGTCAGCGATCTTTAAATCAAAAAGAGAAACAGCTTATTGGTCAACGAATAAAAATAACCGATGATGTAAAAGCCAATGTCGTCACACGAATACATCTTGCAGATAGTACATGGTCAGCAATAAGTGAAGAAGATATTCGGGCTGGTAGTATCGTCGAAGTTATTGATCTTGATGGCATTACTCTTAAAATTAAGCACTACCAACCTGTAGAGAAATAGCCTCGATCCCTCTACATAACCTGAAGTGCTCAATCAGAACATTAGCTTAACCTTTACCGCCATGGGCCAGTCTAGATCTCAGCCTCATTGAGCGACAACCAATACGGTGATAGCTTCACAAGTAAGCAATAAGTAAGAAGAACCGGCCCCCCTTGTTCTTCTTACTTATCCATTGTTAATTTGAATCTACATCCACTTTTTTCATACAACATGATTTTTGAGAGGAAGGATAATGGTACAGATTATCTAAAATAGGGCATTCGGAGCCACTGTCACCAGGACACTCTCGAATCCACGATTGTAATTGTGATTTTATCTGTTCAAGTTGCTCAATTTTGCTTTCAATATCTTGTACTTTACGCTGAGTTTTTTGCTTAATTTCTGCACTGGTTCGGTCTTCTTTTTGTGCAAGTTGTAATAAAGAGGCGCACTCTTCTAAGCTAAATCCAACCTGCCTAGCGCTAGCAATTAAACGCAATGGTGCCAAATGATGTTCCGAATAATATCGGTAACCATTACTGCCTCGTTCAGGAGCAGCAATCAACCCTTTGGATTCATAAAATCGGATCGATTTGGCACTTAATCCTGTTACTTTTGCAACATCACGAATTTGCATATTATTCCTATTACTGGCTTATCGCCCAAGATAGAAAAGCTTTACGCTGTGCTTCATCCAGTTCAAGATAAACCTGTTGGATCATCTCAAGTTTATCTATCTCAAGGCTAGCCCCTGTAGCGCCCTTTTCAACACGAGAAGCGGCCACAGGACGAGTCAATGCGGATCGATGAATAGCCGCTTTACTTTCTGTGCGGTTAAATTGAGTCAGTTCTTTACGATAGTCCCCCATTAAACCAAAGGAGCGGCCAGGAATAAAGTCTTGTTCTATCTCCAATGCCCCTTGTCTTAATTCGATGTCTAAAGCCGGATGGCGGTCAAACTCTAGTGCATTGCCTTCATTGCGGATAATCATGGTGGGAGCAAGGTTTAACTTACCCTCATGACCAGAAATTTTCACAACCATCAAAGGTGATTTGTATTTGTTTTTTTTCCCTGACATAGGTATCACTCGCTCCGCTCGAACCAATAGCTGATGCTCTCCCGGCTCTAATGTCAGCTCTGAACGGTGCCCAAAAGTAAATCCTTCCGATTCACCATTGACAGCCAACAATTGAATATCACGATCAAAGGTCACGTCAATATTGGCATAACTGCCTACCGAAATAGACAGTAACGATGCCAGCAAGCTAATAGGTAATAATTTCATAGTCTATCCTTCAAAATAAAATGGCGAGCCTAAGCTCGCCATACTCTATAACAAAAATTCACGCTTTGCTTAGAAGTAATACTCTACACCCACTGAGTACTCATCAAAATCCGCTGATTTCCAGCGTGCGCCTTCATAATCCGAACCAAAATCTAAAGTACGTGCACGAGCATACAGCACCGCTGATGGGTCAACAAAGTATAGCGCTTGTACAGATAACACATCGTCATCCGAACCTTTTAGCTTATCGCCACCCACTTTAAGTTCTTCATTCTTCGCATAACCGACTTTGAACTGCCAATCACCCGTTGTATAAGCAACACCCGCAGAGTAAGCATTTTGCTTCTCTTTATCGCCAGCAGAAGGTTTCGCTTCCATCATCTTATACTGAGCGTAGAAAGAAAGGCCATTATCAAACCAACCTTGCACGCCAAATAGGTAAGCATCGTTATCCCACTCAGTCTCTTCTTTGGCTACGTCACGGTTGCCTTCATAGGCTAAATCAAATTGGAAAACTGAAAGTTTGTAGTGTGCCGCTGCGCCCATCCAGTAATCTTTACCGTCACCTTTTTGTGCGCCATCTTTACCAGCTACGCCATAAGCTAAGTTCAGAGATAGTTTGTCAGCAAAAGCTGGCGTATCCCAGCGAATAGTGTTGGAAGCACGGTCTTGGTGTTTAGTACCACCGATCGCACCACCCCAGTCAAACACGTCACCCAAGCCTGGGTTAGAAGCCGGCCAGTCAACCAATTCATAGAGTGGTGACAGAACGCGACCTAGACGAACCATACCGTAGCTGTCATGCTTAAAGCCAACGAAGGTATCACGAGCCCCCCATTCAGAACCTGGGTCAGAGAAAGATGGGTCAACATAACCCGCTTCGATTTGCCAAATAAAAGTAGATTCAATATTTTTGAAATCTTTCTCGCCACGGAAACCAATGCGAGATTCGTTGTTAAACTGAGTACCACCTAAATCATCATCTTTTGCTTTATCACCTGAATCATAATCACGATAAGCCGCTTGCAGTGCGATTACTCCATAAACTTCATAGTTTGCGGATTCTGCTGCCGAAACGCTAAATGCTGCACCAGAAGAAAGCAGAGTAGCAACGGTCGCACCCAATAAAGTACGTTTAAACATTTTGTCCATGGAAAACTCCTAAAAATAGAGATAGCTGTTTTGTTTTTCTCCCCAAAGTTGGCCGCCGAAGGGAGAAAACTTTTCCTTGTATGAGAACCCCATTAAGAGCCTCATCGCTGTCTGTCTACACGCTTGTGTATCCATGCCTTAAGACTAACTATCACGGATAAAACATCAATCAGAACTTAATTTTTAACTAAAAAAATATGACCCAAGGCAAACTTTAGGCCAGTAAGTGATCAAGATCTAATTATTCAAATGAGCACTTAACAAACAAATAAAGTACTTTAAAATCAAATAATTATAAGTTATTAAAATCATTTAATTGAAGTCACTCGCATTGATATACAAAATAAGGTGACAAAAAAATCCGAGCATTTCTTTTTATTGAAGATAAATCGCCTATAACCAATCAAGTTATTTTCAACAAATAAAAAACCTCAGCCTATAGACTGAGGTTTTTTATAACGATGAAATACTCTTTATCGGATCAAATTAATTAAATCTTGTTCTCCTAAGATCTCAATCCCTAACTCTTGAGCTTTGGCCAATTTTGAACCTGCAGCTTCACCAGCAAACAAAATATCCGTATTTTTAGAAACGCTTCCAGTCACTTTGGCCCCCAACGACTGTAGTGCCGTTTTCGCTTCACTTCGTGAAAGTTGTGATAACGATCCTGTCAGTACTACTATTTTTCCAGCCAATGGCTGTGGTTCTTCATCACTTTTTGGCTCGATGACTGGCCAACTAATTCCTAAAGCCAATAACTCTTTAACCACCTGTTGGTTACTCTCTTGACTAAAAAACGCTTGAATGTGACTAGCGACCACCATTCCAACATCTTGCACCTCAATGAGTTGCTCGGTAGATGCCTCCATGACAGCATCTAAAGTACAAAAATGCTGAGCGAGATTCATTGCTGTAGCTTCCCCCACTTCACGAATGCCGAGCGAATATAAAAAGCGGGGCAATGTGGTTTGTTTCGATTTTTCTAAAGCTTGAGTAATATTCTGCGCTGATTTAGGCCCCATTCTTTCCAGAACGGTCAACTCGCCTGCTCTGAGTTTAAACAGATCAGCTGGAGTCAATACCATTTCACGATCAACCAATTGTTCTATTACTTTATCTCCGAGCCCATCAACATCCATGGCTTTACGCGAGACAAAGTGCTTGAGCGATTCTTTGCGCTGAGCTTGGCACACCAACCCACCAGTACAACGAGCAACGGCTTCACCAATCACACGTTCAATATCGGAGTGACAAACCGGACACTGCGAGGGAAAAGATATTGATCTCGCTTCATCACTTCTTAGCTCGGGCACAACCGCGACGATTTGTGGAATTACGTCCCCTGCACGGCGAATAATCACCGTATCGCCGATCATGACGCCTAATCGCTCAATTTCATCGGCATTATGCAAAGTGGCATTACTCACAGTAACCCCTCCGACAAATATCGGTTCAAGTTTAGCGACTGGAGTAATGGCCCCTGTTCGCCCAACTTGAAACTCAACATCATTGAGCCGAGTCATTTCCTCTTGAGCAGGAAATTTATAGGCAATCGCCCAACGAGGAGCTCGAGCCACAAAACCCAACCGTTCTTGCAAATGAACATCATCGATTTTGATCACCACCCCATCAATTTCATAAGGTAATGCACCACGTCGCTCAACGATATTTTGGTAGTATTCTTTTACTTGCGCTAAATTTTCAACCCGTTTTGCCTCAGGACTAATGGGTAATCCCCACTGTTTTAATTGTAAAAAACGCTCATAATGGCTATCCGCTAACGTTCCACCCTCTACCACCCCGACACTATATGCATAAAAGGCTAATGGTCTCTTAGCGGTAATGCGAGAATCCAACTGTCGTAAGCTTCCTGCCGCCGCATTACGTGGGTTAACAAAAACTTTTTCCCCTTTCTTCAGCGCTTGTGCATTCATTTGCTCAAAACCGGCCTTCGGCATAAAAACTTCTCCACGCACCTCAATCCGTGTCGGCCAACCAGTGCCGCGCAATTTCAAAGGGATAGATTTAATGGTCCGAACATTTTCCGTTATGTTTTCGCCTGTTGCACCATCGCCACGAGTTGCGGCTTGTACAAGCACACCATCAACATAGAGCAAACTGACCGCCAACCCATCTAATTTCGGTTCACAGCAAAATTGTGCTTGCTTTGCTGCAGCAACACGTTCGCTCATACGACGGTAAAAACTGTCTAGCTCATCCTCTTCAAATGCGTTGTCGAGTGATAGCATAGGCAACTCATGAACCACCGGCTCAAAACCTGATAGTGGCGCACCACCCACACGTTGGCTAGGCGAATCGGCTGTGATCCATTGGGGGTTCAGTGCTTCAAGCTCTAATAGCTCTCGCATGAGCCTATCGTACTCAGCATCCGGAATGGTCGGGGCATCTTCTACGTAATAACGTATGGCATGCTCATGCAGGGTTTGACGTAATTCTTGTAATCTTTGCTCTACGTGTTGCATCGTTATTCTCTCGAATCATGAAAAAAGGCTCCGAGCTGGAGCCTTTATTAACTATCAATCAGTTAAGCTTGTTTGGCTTTAAACTCTTGGATCTGTTTACGGTATGCAGACAGGCGATCAGGTGTCATTAAGTTTCTTGCATCATCCAAGACATTCGCCCCAAGATCGTCTGCTATTTGCTGAGCCGTTTTTAGCATTAACTTAAAGTTTTGCTCTGGATCACCAAAGCAAGGAAGTGTCATAAAAAAGGAAATGCCTTTTGTCGTAAACAGTGCAGGATCATCATGTTTTAGTGTTCCTGGCTGCATCATATTGGCGACACTAAATAACACTTTCCCCGTTCCGGATAAATCCGAATGACGATGATAAATATCCATTTCTCCGTACAACAGCCCATTTTGTTGCAGGCTATCAAAAAGCTTAGTCCCAATAAATGGCTCTGTGCCAGCACAATGCACGTTCAATACCATCACTTGCAAAGCTTCTTCTGTTGACTCAGGTTCAGATACAGCACCTACCGATGGCGTATCATTTGAAGAGTTCACCTCTGACGGCTCAGACACCGTATTCATCGACATCACTGAGGAAGGCTGAACATCAACGTCATCAGAAAGGTGAACGGGGGTAACCGAAACGTCGGGTTCATAATCAGCAATCAAAGGATCGATCTCATGGTTTGATAGCCCAAAATCGGGTTCTTTACGCTCTTTACGAACCACCTCATCCAACGAAGCCTCTGATGACGACGCATCGTCATGGCGCTCAACCGCTATACGACCAAGAGGCTTATCACCAAACTTAGACTTTCCTTCCTTTTTACTGGTCCAAAGACCATGAAATAGTAAAGCGGCTATCGCTAGCGCGCCGACAATAATGAGTACGAATCGCAATTCCTGCATTTTAAACTCTCAGTTTCTCGGTGTTGATGTTCTGAGCTCTAACGCCTATGACGCACGTTTACCAAGGTAGATTATCGGTTTATTCGGCTACTTTACCAAAACTTACCCCTGTTTTAGAACAACTTAATGTTAGAAGTTACGTCTATGAGCAAATTTTTATTCGCATCACACTCCGTTACAATGGAGAGATGAGTTAATATCATCTTTCGCTTATTTGGGGATCTACTATGCCTATCACATCACAACATTCGGGTTTTGGCTATTTTATTGAAGGCATCAAACTCGCATTTTCACCGGGTATTCGACGCTTTGTTCTATTGCCACTATTTGCCAACTTACTGCTTGTTGGTGGGGCTATGTATTACTTATTTACCCACTTAGACAGCTGGATAAATCAATGGATCGACGCGCTTCCTGATTTTTTATCTTGGCTAAGTTATCTACTTTGGCCACTACTAACGTTGACTATTTTAGGCACGTTTTCCTATTTTTTTAGCACATTAGCCAATTTTATTGCCGCCCCTTTAAATGGATTACTCGCCGAAAAAGTTGAACAAAAAATCACGGGGCAAACGGTCAGTGAACAGAGTATTTGGGGCCTAATCAAAGATACCCCACGTATTTTACTTAGAGAATGCCGAAAAATGGCCTACATTATTCCAAAAGCCATTGGGTTATTTCTGTTACTGCTGATCCCAGCATTAGGGCAAACCGTGGGGCCCATATTATGGTTTATATTTACGGCATGGATGTTGTCTATCCAATATTGTGACTACCCCTTTGACAACCACAAAGTTGACTTCAATGCGATGCGACACAGTTTGAAACAAAAACAAAGCAAAGCGTATGGATTTGGAATGATCATCTCAATTCTTACCGCTATTCCTGTGCTGAATCTCTTCATTATGCCTGTTGCCGTCTGTGGTGCGACCTCAATGTGGGTAAATGAATTTAAAAATGAATATAGACCGTAATCACTCGGTAAATTTAAATCCTTAATAAGTTATAACTTTTTAGTCCTTTTACCTTCTTTAGCCACACCCTATTCTTGAACGGTATCGACTAATTATCTCCACGCATCCAATGCTAAATCTGCGTAATGAAGGAATATCACCATGAGCAAAATTTACGAAGACAACTCCCTAACTATTGGTAACACACCGCTTGTTCGTTTAAATAAAGTAAGCAAAGGCAAGGTATTAGCAAAAATTGAAGCCCGTAACCCAAGCTTTAGTGTGAAATGCCGAATTGGTGCAAACATGATTTGGGAAGCAGAAAAACAAGGTAAACTAAAAGCAGGGATAGAACTGGTTGAACCAACCAGTGGTAATACAGGGATTGCCCTCGCCTTTGTTGCCGCTGCTCGTGGTTATAAATTGACATTAACCATGCCTGAATCCATGAGCCTTGAACGCCGCAAACTACTCAAAGCATTGGGAGCAAAACTTGAGCTGACAGAAGCCGCTAAAGGAATGAAAGGAGCCATTGCTAAAGCCGAAGAAATTGTGGCCAGTAATCCAGAAAAATATCTGCTACTTCAACAGTTCGATAACCCAGCGAACCCAGAGATTCATGAAAAAACCACTGGGCCTGAAATCTGGGATGCTACAGATGGCCAAATCGATGTATTTATTGCCGGAGTCGGTACTGGCGGCACTCTCACCGGCACTAGCCGCTATATTAAAGGTGAAAAAGGCAAAGCTATTGTCTCCGTTGCTGTCGAGCCAGCGGAATCTCCCGTCATCACCCAAGCTTTAGCCGGAGAAGAAATCAAACCGGCACCACACAAAATTCAAGGTATCGGAGCCGGTTTTATTCCTGGCAACCTCGATTTAGATCTCATTGACCGAGTCGAAACGGTAACATCCGATGAAGCAATTGAAATGGCTCGTCGCCTGATGGAAGAAGAAGGCATCCTCGCGGGCATTTCTTCGGGGGCTGCGGTAGTTGCCGCCAATCGACTTGCAGAACTTCCTGAATTTGAAGGGAAAACCATTGTTACTGTGCTACCTAGTTCAGGTGAGCGTTATCTCAGCACCGCTCTATTTTCAGGCATTTTTACTGAAAAAGAAAACCAACAGTAATATGTGGTGAAATCAAATTTTCGTTTAAAAAAGCCCCGTTCAGGGGCTTTTTTGTTGATCCTTGCCCCACCTTTGGTAATATCGGGGTGTTTTATTTCTAGCTTCAAAATAAAGAAGCCAACTAGATTAAAGTCAATGGTTTTTGTCTGCTTTGAGCAACAAAAGCGATTGATTGTTTTAGACGAGGATAAGCTCTGACACGAAAATGCCGTTACTGCGCTAGCAGAAATTGGCGGTAAAGGTTAAGCTTATGCAAGTTAACAACTTACAAAAACTAAATTAATTGGGGTATAAAACATGTACGAGAAGCAAGTAGAAATCACTGCAGAAAACGGTCTTCACACTCGTCCAGCAGCACAATTTGTAAAAGAAGCAAAAGCTTTTGATGCAGACATCACCGTAACTTCAAACGGTAAAAGCGCGAGTGCAAAAAGCCTATTTAAACTTCAAACACTAGGCCTAGTAAAAGGCACTGTTGTTTCTATTTCTGCAGAAGGTCCTCAAGCTAAAGAAGCCGTTGACCACCTAGTTGCGCTAATGGACCAACTTCACTAATAGGCCTTTCCTATTTAAAAAATCAAAGCCATTTTGTTTCTAACAAAATGGCTTTATTGGAAATATGTCCGAGAATAGGCTACATATTATCGTTAGCACTAACGTCCATTTTCTCCCGTTTACAGTTGACCAATTTAAGGTAAGGCTATGATTTCAGGCATCCTAGCATCTCCTGGTATTGCTATAGGTAAAGCATTACTACTTCAAGAAGATGAAATAGTCCTAAACACAAACACCATTTCAGACGCTCAAGTTGATTCAGAGATTCAACGTTTCTATGACGCTCGCAAAAAATCTGCGGCTCAGCTTGAAGTCATCAAACAGAAAGCGCTGGAAACTTTTGGTGAAGAAAAAGAAGCCATCTTTGAAGGCCACATCATGTTGCTTGAAGATGAAGAACTAGAAGAAGAAATTTTAGCGCTCATCAAAAACGACAAACTTTCTGCTGATAATGCAATTTATACCGTCATTGAAGAACAAGCGACTGCGCTTGAATCTCTTGATGACGAATACCTAAAAGAACGCGCAACAGATATCCGCGATATCGGTTCTCGCTTTGTAAAAAATGCGCTTGGCATTCATATCGTTTCTATCAGTGATATTAATGAAGAAGTCATTCTGGTTGCTTACGACCTAACACCATCTGAAACAGCACAAATTAACCTTGACTATGTACTGGGTTTTGCCTGTGATATCGGCGGTCGTACTTCTCATACTTCTATCATGGCTCGTTCTTTAGAATTACCTGCCGTTGTGGGTACCAACAATATTACCAAACAAGTCAAGAACGGCGACATGTTGGTTTTGGATGCGATCAACAACCAAATTTTTGTTAACCCAACGGAAGCCGAGCTTGAGCAAGCAAAACAAGTTCAACAAGCTTTCTTAGCAGAAAAAGAAGAACTGGCGAAACTTAAAGATTTGCCAGCTGAAACCCTTGATGGCCATCGTGTTGAAGTATGCGGTAACATTGGCACAGTGAAAGACTGTGACGGTATTATCCGTAACGGTGGTGAAGGTGTCGGCCTTTACCGTACCGAATTCCTATTTATGGACCGTGATGCTCTGCCTACGGAAGAAGAACAGTACCAAGCTTATAAAGAAGTTGCAGAAGCGATGGATGGGCAGTCTGTTATTATCCGTACTATGGACATTGGCGGTGATAAAGACCTCCCCTACATGGACCTGCCAAAAGAAATGAACCCATTCTTAGGCTGGCGTGCAGTACGTATCAGTTTAGATCGTCGTGAAATCTTACGTGACCAATTACGCGGTGTTTTACGCGCATCTGCACATGGTAAACTGCGTATCATGTTCCCAATGATCATTTCTGTTGAAGAAATTCGTGCCCTAAAAGAAGCGATTGAAGAATACAAAGCAGAACTTCGTAGCGAAGGACTCGCCTTTGATGAAAATATCGAAATTGGCGTAATGGTAGAAACCCCAGCCGCTGCTGCGATTGCTCATCACTTAGCAAAAGAAGTCTCTTTCTTCTCTATCGGTACGAACGATCTCACCCAGTACACCCTTGCGGTTGACCGTGGTAATGAAATGATTTCTCACCTGTACAATCCACTGTCACCAGCGGTATTGACGGTTATCAAACAAGTAATTGATGCCTCTCATGCTGAAGGTAAATGGACCGGTATGTGCGGTGAGCTTGCTGGTGATGAACGAGCAACACTGTTATTGTTAGGTATGGGCTTAGACGAGTTCTCTATGAGTGGTATTTCTATTCCTAAAGTGAAGAAAGTCATTCGTAACTCAAACTTTGCTGAAGTGAAAGCAATGGCACAAGAAGCGTTATCTCTACCAACAGCGGCAGAAATTGAAGCTTGCGTTGAAAAATTCATCGCCGAGAAGTGCCAATAAGAATAATACCCCTACAATAGGTGACTATGAGCAAACTCCTTGAAGGATATAAAAATAGTCGTCTATTGTTTGGGATTGGTATACTATACTTCAACAAAATAAATCTAAACGTTAGGAGCATGACACAATGGGTCTGTTTGACAAACTTAAAAAGCTAGTCTCTGACGACAGCGCTGACGCGGGTGCAATTGATATTATCGCACCTCTCTCTGGTGAAATTGTAAACATTGAAGATGTGCCAGATGTCGTGTTTGCCGAGAAAATCGTTGGTGATGGTATTGCAATTAAACCAGCGGGTAACAAAATGGTTGCCCCTGTTAATGGTACTATCGGTAAAATCTTCGAAACTAACCACGCATTTTCTATCGAATCTGATGATGGCGTTGAGCTGTTTGTTCACTTCGGTATTGATACTGTTGAACTAAAAGGCGAAGGTTTCAAACGTATCGCTGAAGAAGGTCAATCAGTAAAAGTGGGTGACACGATTATTGAATTTGATCTTGCTCTACTTGAAGAAAAAGCAAAATCTACATTGACTCCAGTTGTTATTTCTAACATGGATGAAATTAAAGAGCTAAGCAAGTTATCTGGTTCTGTAACCGTAGGTGAAACGCCTGTTCTTCGTGTAACGAAGTAATTCAGACTATTTTACGCATTAAAACGCTGCCCACTCGGCAGCGTTTTTTATTGTCCTGTACACACTAAAGCCCAAGCGCATAACGTAAAACCTGCGCTTTAATTGGCCCCGCATGTTCCGCCCCTTTTAATAACATATTACGCATCCACTTTAAGGGAACCAAATCATTGCTGAAGGCTTTATAAAAAACATCCATCCCGGTTTGCATTAGTAAATTATCAGGACGACGTTTTCGTTCATAATGCTGAAACTGTTTCAACGTTAATTCATTGCTCTCTTTCGTCACCGCTAATAACATCGCTACGTCTTTAAAGCCTAAATTCACGCCCTGCCCAGCTAATGGATTAATGGTATGTGCCGCATCTCCGATAAGCACACAACCATTTTGAACATAACTCTGCGCATGACGGCGGGTCAAAGGGAATGATCCTCGCTGAATCACATCAATATCCCCCAGTTCTGGAGGAAAGTGGTTCAGTATCTCTTCACGTAACTGTTCAGGGCTCAAGTTCATTAACTGCTTAATTCGCCTCGGTGAATCATACCAAACCAATGACGCTTGCTGACCTTGCAGTGGTAAAAACGAACGAGGGCCAGAGGGGAAAAACTGCTGCCACGTGATATCTTGCTGCGGTTTTGCCGTCTGAACATTAATCAACATACAGTGTTGGCGATAATCCCAAGCAGTAATACCAATGTGAGCAAGTGAACGCACCTGAGAATTCGCACCATCAGCACCAAGAATCCATTCCCCAGCCAATGTCGTGCCAGACTGTAGTGTGACTTGGTGAGCTCCCGTTGATTGAAATTGGATCGTACTCAGTTTATCTGGGCAAAAAAGGACTAACTCTGGGTATTGGCTAAACTGCTCCCAAATGGCCAATTGGATCAGCCGATTTTCAACCATAAAGCCCAACTGTGCTAAACCTAAACTTTCACTAGTAAAGCGGGTACGGCATTCAGGATGCTCCCACGTTTCTAATCGGCGATAAGGACAAACGCGTTTCTGCTTCACCCCTTCCCATGCCCCAAGTTCTTCGAGTAGTGTCACCGAAGTCTGTGAAATGGCAGAAATTCGAACATCCATAACCTGATCTGGTGAAAAAACCGCTGGGGCCTCCCCTTCAACAAGAGCCACCCTCCGCCCCTGTTTGGCAAGGCCTAATGCCGCGGCTGCTCCGACCATTCCTCCACCAATGACAATCACATCAAACTGGTTCATCTTCGTCACTTTAGGTTAATTTCACTTGCAAACTATTGTACGTATTGAGGCTTTTTTTGCGAATATATTTCACCAAAAAAACCTTGTTCTCTGTAAGGAAAAACCAAGCAATAACAATGGTTGGCAGAGATTTTTGTCTATCACTAGTCAGTCACAAACGAAAGCAGTACAATACGCCGCTACCGCCGAGATGGCGGATTCCTATTTCAACGAATTATTGAACGAGCGAAAGTGAGATGAGTAAGAAACTGCTAATAAAAACCTGGGGCTGCCAGATGAACGAATACGATTCATCCAAAATGGCCGATCTGCTTAATGCAGCAAATGGCTATGAGCTGACGGAAGAGCCAGAGGAAGCAGACGTCCTACTATTGAATACCTGTTCAATCCGTGAAAAAGCTCAAGAAAAAGTCTTTCATCAACTGGGACGCTGGAAAACATTAAAAGATAAAAAACCTGGTGTAGTGATCGGCGTTGGTGGTTGTGTGGCTACCCAAGAAGGGGATCACATCCGTGAACGTGCACCATTCGTGGATGTTATTTTTGGCCCACAAACCCTGCACCGTTTGCCTGAAATGATCAGACAATCTCAATCTACCGACGCTCCGGTAATGGACATTTCTTTCCCTGAGATTGAAAAATTTGACAGCCTACCAGAACCTCGCGCAGAAGGACCAACGGCCTTTGTTTCTATCATGGAAGGGTGTTCTAAATACTGTACTTACTGCGTTGTACCTTATACTCGTGGTGAAGAAGTCAGCCGCCCAATGGACGACGTCCTGTACGAAATTGCTCAGTTAGCAGAACAAGGTGTTCGTGAAGTTAACCTGCTCGGGCAAAATGTGAATGCCTATCGTGGCCCAATGCACGATGGAACCATTTGTTCATTTGCCGAGCTACTTCGTTTAGTTGCCTCTATTGATGGTATTGACCGTATTCGTTTCACGACTAGCCACCCACTAGAGTTTACTGACGACATCATTGCCGTGTATGAAGACACCCCTGAACTGGTAAGCTTCCTGCATCTTCCCGTACAAAGTGGTAGTGATCGCATCTTAACCATGATGAAACGCCCACATACTGCGATTGAATATAAATCGATCATTCGCAAATTACGTAAAGCACGCCCTGAGATTCAAATCAGCTCAGACTTTATTGTGGGCTTCCCCGGAGAATCCGATAAAGATTTCCAAGACACCATGAAGCTGATTCGTGACGTTGATTTTGATATGAGCTTTAGCTTTATTTTTTCTCCACGACCTGGGACTCCGGCCGCTGACTATCCGTGCGACCTTTCTGAAGAGACCAAAAAAGCGCGCCTTTACGAATTACAGCAACAGATCAACAGCCAAGCCATGCGCTACTCTCGCCTAATGATGGGAACGGAGCAACGTATTTTGGTGGAAGGCCCATCGAAGAAAAACCTGATGGAACTACGTGGCCGTACTGAGAATAACCGAGTGGTTAACTTCGAAGGCCCCGCCGAACTTATCGGTCAGTTTGTTGATGTGAATATTGTCGATGTTTTCCCGAACTCATTACGTGGAGAACTCGTACGCACTGAACAAGAAATGAACCTTCGCGTCCTAATTTCGCCCTCACAAATGATGGCGAAAACTCGCCGCGAAGATGAGCTAGGCGTGGCGACTTTCACCCCATAAACGTTTATGTACTGCATAGCGCTCGGAGAAA
The DNA here is from genome assembly GCF_022113815.1 of Vibrio cincinnatiensis. Taxonomy (GTDB): domain Bacteria; phylum Pseudomonadota; class Gammaproteobacteria; order Enterobacterales; family Vibrionaceae; genus Vibrio; species Vibrio cincinnatiensis_A. The sequence goes on along the minus strand of NZ_SGOM01000001.1, from coordinate 27,214 downwards.
GGAATACTCACGCTTGGTTATAGAATTCAGCACCGCTGATTCTTCCACCAAACAAGGACATAGTGTCATTGGGGGCCCGGTCATAATCGGGGCCCCACAAGTGACTGATTGAGAGGCCAATTTGAGCAATAAAGTCGTAACCTTAGAAATTAATCTTGAACCTTCTGATAACCGTCGTCTCGCCAGTTTATGCGGGCCATTCGACGATAACATCAAACATTTAGAGCGTCGATTAGGGGTGGAAATTAACCACCGCAACCACCTATTTACTATTGTCGGCAAAGCGCATACCGCCTCAGCGGCCTTAGATATTCTCAAAACCCTTTATGTGGATACCGCACCGGTTCGTGGCCAAATCCCTGATATTGAGCCAGAACAGTTGCACCTTGCTATCAAAGAAGCAGGCGTTTTAGAGCAAACGCAAGAATCGGCCATGCCCCATGGTAAAGAAGTCTTTATCAAAACGAAAAAGGGGGTGATCAAGCCACGCACGCCGAATCAAGCACAATATTTGGTCAATATGGTAACCCACGATATCAGCTTTGGTATCGGCCCAGCCGGAACCGGTAAAACGTATTTAGCCGTTGCCGCGGCAGTAGATGCACTGGAGCGACAAGAAATCCGCCGCATTCTACTCACCCGTCCTGCCGTTGAAGCGGGGGAAAAATTAGGTTTCTTACCAGGGGATCTCAGCCAAAAGGTTGATCCTTACTTACGTCCGCTGTATGACGCTCTGTTTGAAATGTTAGGGTTTGAACGAGTCGAAAAACTCATTGAGAGAAATGTAATTGAAGTAGCGCCCTTAGCTTACATGCGCGGACGGACACTCAATGATGCCTTTATCATCCTTGATGAAAGCCAGAATACGACTGTGGAACAGATGAAGATGTTCCTCACTCGGATCGGTTTTAACTCTCGCGCAGTCATCACTGGCGATGTGACCCAAATTGACTTACCTCGAGGTGCTCGTTCTGGCCTACGTCATGCCATTGAAGTACTCAGCGAGGTGGATGAAATTAGCTTTAACTTTTTCCAGTCAGACGATGTGGTTCGCCATCCGGTTGTTGCCCGCATTGTTAATGCCTATGAAAAATGGGAAGCGCAAGATCAAAAAGACCGTAAAGCTTATGAACAACGCCGACGTGAAGAACGAGAAGCTAAGGTAGAAGAGCCTAATCCTGCGGCTCCGCCATCAACCCCTGAGGAATCAAATCAATCATGAGTATTGAACTGGATTTACAAATTGCCGTTACAAACGAGCAAGGTTTGCCAAGTTTTGATGATTTTTCACACTGGCTCACCACGGCCATTACCCCATTTCAAAGCCAAGCGGAAGTCACGATTCGCGTGGTTGATCAAGGTGAAAGTCATCAGCTAAATTTAGACTATCGCGGTAAAGATAAGCCAACCAATGTACTCTCTTTCCCTTTTGAAGCTCCGCCTGAAGTGGAGCTGGATCTATTAGGTGATCTGGTCATTTGCCAACAAGTGGTCGAACAAGAAGCTCTTGAGCAAGAAAAACCGTTAATGGCTCACTGGGCGCATATGGTTGTACATGGCAGCCTTCATCTGCTAGGTTATGACCATATCGATGATCAAGAGGCTGACGAAATGGAAGCGCTTGAAACCGAAATCATGCAAAAAATGGGGTTTGATGACCCTTATTTAGCGGAGAAAAACTAAGTGTTCGGTGAAATAAATACCTTTACCGATTCACTTTATGTGAGCTATCACACATCTGATAGCATAATGAATAAGAGACACAATGAACGACGATAATTCGCCCCATTCTACTGAAGGAAAAAAAGAAAAATCTGAAGGTCCGAGTAGAAAGTCCTTCTTTGAACGCCTAGGTCAACTCTTTCAGGGTGAGCCCAAAGATCGCCAAGAGTTAGTGGATGTGATCCGAGACTCTGAAGTGAATGACCTTATCGACCATGACACCCGAGATATGCTTGAAGGGGTAATGGAGATAGCAGAGATGCGAGTGCGGGATATTATGATCCCTCGTTCACAAATGGTCACCGTTGAACGTAACGATAACCTCGACTCTCTGGTCGCTTTAATCACGGATGCACAGCACTCTCGCTATCCTGTGATTAGCGAAGACAAAGACCATGTCGAAGGCATTCTACTGGCAAAGGACTTACTCAAATACTTAGGCTCAAACAGTGCCCCGTTTGATATCGAAGAAGTCATTCGACCTGCGGTGGTGGTTCCGGAAAGTAAACGCGTTGATCGCTTACTCAAAGAGTTCCGCGAAGAACGTTACCATATGGCGATTGTCGTCGATGAATTTGGAGGCGTCTCAGGCCTCGTCACCATTGAAGATATTTTGGAAGAAATCGTCGGTGATATTGAAGACGAATTTGATGATGAAGAGCAACTCGACATTCGTAAGTTGAGCAAACACACTTATGCGGTAAAAGCGCTCACCACCATTGAATCGTTTAATGATACCTTTGGTACTGAATTTAGCGATGAAGAAGTCGATACTGTCGGGGGGTTAGTCATGACCGCATTCGGCCACTTGCCTTCTCGTGGTGAAGTAATTGAAATTGGCCATTACAGCTTTAAGGTAACCGCGGCAGATAGCCGACGAGTGGTTCAGTTACAAGTGACGATTCCTGATTTTGAAACACTTCCAGAAACTCAGGAAGAGTAAATCAATGCCTACCTTGCTCAGCCAAACCTCTGGCTGAGCACATTATTTTAGAAAGTTACCGTTGATGAAAAACTTTATTCCTCGCCTAATACGGCCACTTCTGGCCTTATGTGTAGGCGCAGCCACCACCCTAGCTTTTGCCCCTTATCAACTATGGCCATTGGCCATTCTCAGCCCATTTTTATTGTTACTGTTGATTAATCACCGCTCAACTAAACAGGCAGCGCTGATCGGTTATTGCTGGGGAGTGGGGCAATTTGGCTTTGGAATCAGTTGGGTACATGTCAGTATCGATACCTTTGGCGGATTGCCGAAAATCGCCAGTTTCTCACTCATGCTGCTTTTGGTGGGATATTTATCTTTCTATAGCGCCCTCTTCACTTGGGCACTCAATCGCTTCTTCCCTCGCTCTCATTGGCCCAAGTTTTTGCTCGCAGCTCCCGTACTTTGGTTATTCTGTGATTGGCTCCGAGGCTGGGTGATGACGGGTTTTCCTTGGTTATGGTTAGGCTATAGCCAAATAGATAGCCCATTGGCTTCTTTTGCTCCTATCGGCGGTGTCGAACTTATCACGTTGATAGTGCTTATGTGTGCAAGCGCACTCAGCTATGTATGCCTGACGCGCGCATGGCGTTTTTTGCTGATCCCTATCGCTCTCTTTTCCAGTGCGCTTACCCTCAAAGAACAAACTTGGGTCACTCCTGAACCAGAAAGAACCACTACGGTTGCCATTATTCAAGGCAATATTCAGCAGTCTCTCAAATGGCACCCCAACCAACGTTGGCCAACCATTATGAAATACACCGACCTTAGCCGAGAAAATTGGGATGCAGATATTATCATCTGGCCAGAAGCTGCGGTTCCCGCTTTTGAGTTAGAACTAGGTTCATATCTCAGCAATTTAGATTCAGCGGCTCGAATGAATAATAGCGCGGTTATTACGGGGATTTTGAACTACAACGAGCAAGGACAATACTTTAATAGTGTTTTGGCGCTAGGCAATACCCCATATGGTGACTACCGCTACGATGTAGAGCACCGTTACCATAAGCACCACTTATTGCCATTTGGTGAGTTTGTACCATTAGAAAAGTGGCTCAGACCCTTAGCCCCATTATTTAACTTACCCATGTCATCTTTTAGCCGCGGAGGATATGTTCAGCCAAATATCTTCGCAGCCGGTCATGCCTTTGCACCAGCGCTATGCTATGAAATTATTTTTAATGAACAGCTGAGAGCAAACGTGACTGAACAAACGGATTTCTTACTCACGTTATCCAATGATGCTTGGTTTGGACGTTCAAATGGGCCTCTGCAGCATATGGAAATTGCTCGAATGCGAGCCTTAGAACTGGGTAAACCATTGATTCGTTCAACCAACAATGGCATCACAGCGATTACTGATCAATACGGCAACATCACTCATCAACTTCCGCAGTTTGAAACGGGTGTTCTCAGAGCAGAAATCACCCCAACTCAAGGACAAACACCGTATCATCAGTGGGGAAGCTGGCCACTCTATGTATGGTGTGGACTAAGCTTAGTAATAAGTTTAGTCGCAACTCGTCGACACTAGACTAAATTCTCCCCCTCGAACCATTTGCTCGAGGGGTTGACTTATGGCTGCAAAGGTTGGCGACTAAATAGGGTATTCCCGCAATGTGTACAAGGTACAATTTCTGTTGGATGGTTATATTCCACCTTATGAGCACAGTTTTCACAAACTAAAACACCTAAGCCAATCATGTCTCCTGCACGGTATAAGCCTTGATGTTCTAAATCCTGAAATAATTCCACCCACTCTACCTTGGTTTTATCAGTGATTTCCAATAACCCTTGCCACAGCGTATTGGCAATCATCAAATAAAACGGCCCTTTCTTACTTTGTTCGTACTCTTCTGAAAATGCTTTTAAGTCGGCTTTAACATACGCTGAAATTAATGCTAACTCATCTTTGGTTAAATCATTGGCGGCGGCCACAACCTTACCCGATGTTTCTATAATATGGTCTACTTCCTCTGGACTTTGTTTGAGGGTTTCTATCACTTCTTCCAATAACGCCTCATAGCCTGCTTTCTCTTTTCGCATAAGTCACCTCTATCAAAACCGATTGGCTATTGTTGTGCTGTGCTGCTTTAGGTATTCTATGTCGATCTATTAGTACCTGTTCGAACAGAACTCACAAATTCCAAGATAACCGGATGTCATCGATGCAAGAGCAATATAACCCGCAAGATATTGAACAGAAAGTTCAACAGCACTGGGACAACAATAAAACCTTTGTTGTAAGTGAAGACCCAAATAAAGAAAAATTCTACTGTCTTTCTATGTTTCCTTATCCCAGTGGTCGACTGCACATGGGACATGTGCGTAACTACACTATCGGTGATGTGATCTCCCGCTTCCAACGTCTACAAGGTAAAAACGTCATGCAGCCGATCGGTTGGGATGCGTTTGGCCTACCAGCAGAAAATGCGGCCGTTAAAAATAAAACCGCACCAGCACCTTGGACGTATGAAAATATCCAGTACATGAAAAACCAACTCAAATTACTGGGTTTTGGTTACGACTGGAGCCGCGAATTTGCGACCTGCCGACCTGAATATTACCGCTGGGAACAAGAGTTTTTCACAAAGCTGTATGAAAAAGGCTTAGTGTATAAGAAAACCTCCTCCGTTAACTGGTGTCCTAATGATCAGACCGTTCTTGCTAACGAACAAGTAGAAGACGGATGCTGCTGGCGCTGTGATACACCGGTTGAGCAAAAAGAAATTCCACAATGGTTTATTAAGATTACTGCGTATGCGCAAGAGCTATTGGATGACCTCGATAACTTAGATGGTTGGCCAGATATGGTAAAAACCATGCAGCGTAACTGGATCGGCCGCTCAGAAGGGGTTGAACTTAAATTCCAAGTGAAAGATCACGAGCAGGACTTAGAAGTGTATACCACTCGTCCTGATACTTTAATGGGTGTTACTTATGTGGGCATCGCAGCTGGCCACCCTCTAGCGGTCCAAGCTGCGGCAAACAACCCACAACTGGCTGCATTTATCGACGAATGTAAAAATACCAAAGTTGCAGAAGCTGAATTGGCAACAATGGAGAAAAAAGGCATGGCCACGGGTTTAACCGCGATCCATCCTTTAAATGGCCGTGAAGTGCCTATCTATGTGGCTAACTTCGTATTAATGCATTACGGCACCGGAGCCGTCATGGCGGTTCCTGCCCATGACCAACGCGATTATGAATTTGCAACTAAATATGATTTAGACATTGTTCCTGTTATTAAACCTGCCGATGGTAGCAAGCTCGATATTAGCCAAGAAGCCTATACCGAAAAAGGCATTTTATTTGATTCCGGTGAATTTGATGGTCTGGACTTTCAAGCTGCATTTGATGCCATTTCAGCTAAATTAGCCGCTGAAGGTAAAGGAACAAAAACCGTAAATTTCCGTCTACGTGACTGGGGCGTTTCTCGCCAACGTTATTGGGGGGCACCTATCCCAATGGTAACAACCGAAGACGGTCACGTTCACCCAGTTCCAGCCGATCAACTACCAGTGATTCTGCCTGAAGATGTCACGATGGATGGTGTGACTAGCCCAATTAAAGCTGATAAAACCTGGGCTGAAACCACCTTTAACGGTGAACCTGCTCTGCGTGAAACAGATACCTTTGATACCTTTATGGAATCATCTTGGTACTATGCGCGTTACTGTTCACCACAAGCTGATGATATTCTTGATCCAGAAAAAGCCAACTATTGGTTACCAGTTGATCAATACATCGGTGGGATTGAACATGCTTGTATGCATCTCCTATACTCTCGCTTCTTCCACAAACTGCTACGTGATGCAGGTTATGTCACTTCTGATGAACCATTCAAACAGCTACTGTGCCAAGGTATGGTACTGGCTGATGCCTTCTACTACACCAATGAGAAAGGCACCAAAGAATGGGTTGCCCCTACCGAAGTGAAAGTGGAACGTGATGGGAAAGGGCGCATTGTTTCAGCGATAGATACCCAAGGCCACCAAGTTGAGCACTCTGGTATGATCAAAATGTCGAAGTCAAAAAACAACGGCATCGACCCACAAGAAATGGTGGATAAATATGGCGCAGATACAGTACGTCTATTTATGATGTTCGCCTCACCTGCTGATATGACACTAGAGTGGCAAGAATCTGGCGTTGAAGGGGCGAACCGCTTCCTAAGACGTGTTTGGAAACTAGTTGCTGAGCATACCGCTAAAGGGACCGCGGTTGCTGTAAACCCTACTGCTTTAAATACTGACCAAAAAGCGCTACGTCGTGATGTTCATAAAACCATCGCCAAAGTAACGGATGATATTGCTCGACGTCAAACCTTCAACACAGCCATCGCCGCTGTGATGGAGTTGATGAACAAACTGACAAAAGCCCCACAAGAGTCAGAACAAGATCGTGCGATTCTAGATGAAGCAACTAAAGCGATCACAGTAATGCTTTACCCTATCGCCCCACACATCTGCTTTGAAATGTGGCAAGCATTGGGTGAAACAGACATTGACCATGCCGCTTGGCCAACCTACGATGAAGCCGCATTGGTTGAAGATGAAAAGCTGATTGTTTTACAAGTTAACGGTAAGCTCCGTGGAAAACTGACCGTAGCCGCCGATGCCAGCAAAGATCAAGTGGAAGCCTTAGGCTTACAAGATGAGAACGTTAAGAAGTTTACTGACGGCTTAACTATCCGCAAAGTCATCTATGTACCAGGCAAACTACTGAACATTGTTGCGAACTAACTGACTTAATTATGGTCTGTAAACAGGGCATACTTGCCCTGTTTACTTATCTCAGCCTATCCCTAAGGGTAAGTTAAGATAAGTAAACTCACTCATGAGAACCATCGACCCATGCGTTTTAAATTTTCGTCAATATCAACCTTACCATTGCTTCTTTTAATCACCGTACTCCTGTCAGGCTGTGGCTTTCAGTTACGTGGGGATTATGATGTTCCAGACACACTCAACACCATGTCTTTAACCAGTTATGATCAATACAGCACCTTTACTCGCATTGTTAAAGGCCAACTGCGTATGAATGAAATTGAACTGGTTACACCTTCGGCCGATATCCCTAATTTACATTTGCTTAATGAAGGCACCAGTGAACGGACCTTGTCGCTTTACCAAAACACCCGTGCAGCGGAAAAAGAGCTCACCTTTCGAGCTTCGTATCAAGTCACAATTCCTGAGCTAGGCGTCAAAACATTTTCAACGAGCGTAACACGCAGTTATTTAGACAACCCACTGACTGCATTGGCTAAATCGGTCGAAAGAGAAATGATTGTTGATGAAATGCGCAAATTGGCCGCCAGTCAAATTATCCGCCAAATGGCTCGACTTAAAATTGCCATTCAAAGCGGCAACCTTGACGATACTGACATTCACCCCTCTTCCGAAGTCCCTGAAACGGTAAGAGAATTGGATAATTCAAGTGCGATTACGACCCAATAATCGAGTGTTAGCATGAGAGTGTTCGCAGATAAACTCCCCGAAACCTTAAGCCGTAACCTAGCCCCACTCTACTTGGTGCTCGGTAATGAGCCCTTGCTTCTTCAAGAATCACGGATAGCGATTGAACAGAAAGCTAAGGAACAAGGGTTTGAAGAAAAACACCAATTTACTGCAGACAGTAGCCTTGATTGGAATGAAGTCTACGATCGCTGCCAATCGATGAGCCTTTTCTCCAGCCGACAATTGATTGAAATTGATATTCCTGACAGTGGTATCAATGCTGCAATGGGAAAAACACTCAGCACATTGGCACAAAGCCTCAATCAAGATGTGCTATTAGTGATTGTCGGCAATAAACTGACTAAAGCTCAAGAAAGTAGCAGTTGGTTTAAAACCCTTAGTAGCCAAGGTTGTTGGGTCAACTGCCTAACACCTGACTTATCTCGCTTACCTCAGTTTGTGATGGCTCGCTGTAAAACTTTGGGATTACAGCCGGATGCAGAAGCGATACAGATGCTGGCACAGTGGCATGAAGGAAACCTATTTGCCTTAGCACAAAGTTTAGAAAAGCTGACGCTACTCTACCCTGATGGTCGCTTAACCTTAGTTCGCTTAGAGGAATCGCTCAGTCGACATAATCATTTTACCGCCTTCCACTGGGTTGATGCCTTATTAGAAGGGAAGGCAAATCGAGCTCAGCGAATTCTTCGCCAATTAGCATCCGAAGATGTTGAAGCCATTATTTTAATTCGAACCATTCAAAAAGAATTATTTCAATTGCTGCATATGCGTCAAACAATGAACACACAGCCTATGAATCGAGTTTTTGAACAATATCGAGTATGGCAAAATAAACGCCCCCTCTATTCTGCAGCGTTACAACGTTTGTCCATTCATCACTTACGGCATATGCTGCAATTACTGGCACAAACAGAGCAACGAGCAAAAACTCAGTACAGCCAACCTATTTGGCCATTATTGCAACAACTCAGTTTAGTATTCTGTTTACCCGAAGCAAACTTACCTTTACCGAACTAAAACCGTGGTATACTGCTGCGCTTTTTAATCACCCAATGATCAAGATTCAGAGGATACTCCCTTGTTACGCGAAGAATTAACCCATTTTCTTGCTGATAAAGCTGACGATATGAAGGCTGTTGATATTATTACTCTCGATGTACAAGGTAAATCGAGCATTACCGATTACATGATTATTTGTACTGGAACCTCAAAACGTCACGTCGCCTCAATTGCTGATCACGTGGCTAGTGAAGTCAAAAAAATCGGCGTAGAACCACTGGGTATGGACGGAGAAAATGAAGGTGAATGGGTCGTCCTTGACATGGGTTCAACCATGTTACATGTTATGCAAGAAGAACCTCGTGCTTTATACCAACTAGAAAAACTTTGGGGTTAATAGTGAAACTTCAATTAATTGCGGTCGGTACAAAAATGCCCAAATGGGTTGAGGAAGGATTTCAAGAATATCGCCGTCGTTTTCCTCATGATATGCCGCTAGAATTAATAGAAATTTCCGCGGGTAAACGAGGAAAAAATGCTGATATTGCTCGTATCTTACAAAAAGAAGGAGAAGCAATGTTAGCCGCCGTTCCTAAAGGTAACCGAATTATCACCCTAGATATTCCCGGTAAACGTTGGGATACCGAACAGTTAGCCGAACAACTCGAAAGCTGGAAATTAGATGGGCGCGATGTTTCCATTCTTATTGGCGGGCCCGAAGGTTTAGCCCCCGCCTGTAAAGCGGCAGCGGATCAAAGCTGGTCACTTTCCCCATTAACCTTACCTCATCCGCTAGTTCGGGTTGTGATGGCCGAAAGCCTTTATCGGGCATGGAGTATCACCGCGAATCATCCTTACCACCGAGAGTAAAGATTGATGAGACGTAAGCGCAGCCCCATTAGAGATTATCAAGCTGAAGCTCGATTATTCCGTCATCGAGCGATCGTCGCTTTTATCGGCATTATGATCGCCATCGGGATCTTGATCACCAACCTGTACAACATTCAGGTTAAGCAATATCAAGACTATAAAACACGCTCTAATGATAACCGTATTAAAGTGGTACCCATTGCCCCAAACCGCGGTTTGATTTATGACCGCAATGGTAACTTACTCGCAGAAAACCGCCCTGTTTTTAACTTGGAAATAATTCCAGAACAAGTCAAAGACATGGAGGATACACTGGCTCGCTTACAAGACATTCTTACCATCCCGGAAGATCGGATCGCCGCTTTTGAAAAAGATCGCAAACGCACACGCCGATTTAATGCCATTCCTCTTCTAACCCAATTAACGCAAGAAGAAGTGGCTAAGTTTTCCGTTCAACAGCATAAGTTTCCCGGAGTATCCGTAAGCGCTAACCTCAAGCGCTTCTACCCATACGGAGATGTACTCACTCATGTCATTGGTTATGTATCACGCATCAATGACCGAGACTTAGAAAGGTTGGAACGGGAAGATAAAGCGGCCAATTATCAGGCGACCCGAGACATTGGTAAGCTTGGTATTGAACGTTATTACGAAGATTTACTGCATGGAATGGCTGGCTATCAAGAAGTTGAGGTGAATAGCCGTGGTCGAGTAATCCGAACACTAAAATATGTCCCCCCCACGCCGGGCAAAGACATTGTTCTTAACCTTGATATCAAATTACAGCTATTCGTACATAAACTGTTAGATGGGCGACGAGGCTCAGCTATCGTGCTTGATCCTAAAGATAACGGTGTCTTAGCAATGGTCTCTAGCCCAAGTTATGATCCCAATGCTTTTGTACACGGTATCTCCTCTCAAGATTACAGCCGCTTGCTAAATGACATTAATCGCCCACTCGTCAACCGAGCAACCATCGGTATTTATCCCCCGGGTTCAACGGTCAAACCCTTTATTGCTGTCGCTGCTTTACACGATAAAATTATTACACCAAACACCACGCGTAATGATCCAGGATACTGGCGCATCCCCAACTCCAATACACGGCCATTTCGAGACTGGTTACGTTGGGGCCATGGCCGAGTGGATATCATCAAAGCCTTGGAAGAGTCTGTCGATACCTTTTTCTATCAAATTGCCTACGATATGGGGATTGATAGTTTATCGCACTGGATGATGCGCTTTGGTTTTGGCGATTACACAGGAATTGATATTTACGAAGAAAGCAAAGCCAACATGCCAACTCGTGAGTGGAAAATGGCTCGCCATAGAACGCCTTGGTATCAAGGTGATACCATTCCTGTCGGTATTGGACAAGGTTATTGGACTGCAACCCCGATGCAACTCGCTAAAGCAACTTCCGTATTGGCCAATAAAGGTAAAGTGATTGCGCCTCATCTGCTGCGGTCCACCATCAATAACGGTGATCCATTTTCTACTCAACAAGAATCGGAGTATGTCACTTACCCACCGATTAATGAAGTCTCTGAAAAATACTGGAACATGGCGATCGAAGGGATGTATTTAGTTAACCATGGAAAACGCGGAACCGCCCGTCGAGCCTTCCAAGGGTTAAAATACAAAAGTGCCGGAAAATCAGGGACAGCTCAAGTCTTTGGTTTAGCAGAGGGACAAGAATACAATGCAGAGGAGTTGTCGGAACATCTGCGCGACCATGCATTATTTACAGGCTTCGCTCCAACCGATAACCCAGAATTGGTGGTTACTATTGTGCTGGAAAATGCGGGAGGTGGATCAACCAATGGTGCACCACCTGTTAGACGAATTTTTGACCATGTCATATTAGCCGAACACGAGGGTAACGCAAAATGAAGATGGATCCTGCCACAGGACGAAATCGTGCTTTTTTTGAACGTTTGCATATCGATCTCCCGCTCTTGCTTGGCTTATTAGTTTTGATGTTATTTGGCCTTGTCGTCATGTACAGCGCTAGTGGCCAAAGCCTAGAGATGATGGATCGCCAAGCCATGCGTATGGTGATGGCACTATTGGTAATGTTTGGCCTTGCCCAGCTCTCTCCTCGTAGCTATGAACGGCTGGCTCCGTTTCTTTTTTTCTGCGGAGCTCTCTTGCTACTCGGTGTGCTATTTTTTGGTGAAACCTCCAAAGGGGCACAACGTTGGCTAAACTTTGGTTTTGTACGCTTTCAGCCTTCTGAACTGCTTAAATTAGCCGTTCCACTGATGGTAGCTCGCTATATAGGTAACCGTCCGATTCCTGCAGATTTGAGGACCTTAACTACCTCCTTATTCATGGTATTTTTCCCCACCATTTTAATTGCTAAACAACCCGACTTAGGTACCTCCATTTTAATTGCCGCCTCTGGCATTTTTGTCATTTTCTTAGCCGGAATCAGTTGGAAAATCATTGCCGCTGCCGCCGTTGGGGTTGGCGCATTTGTTCCGGTATTGTGGTTTTTCTTTATGCATGAATACCAAAAAACCCGAGTCCGAACGTTATTTGACCCTGAATCCGATCCACTGGGTGCTGGCTATCATATTATCCAAAGTAAAATTGCAATTGGCTCTGGGGGGATTTCGGGCAAAGGTTGGCTACATGGTACTCAATCAAACCTTGAATTCTTACCTGAACGTCATACCGACTTTATTTTCGCCGTAATTGCTGAAGAGTGGGGAATGATCGGAATTTTGGCACTGCTCTCTGTCTATTTATTTATCATTGGCCGAGGCTTGTACCTTGCCAGTAACGCACAAACCGCTTTTGGGCGAATGATGGCAGGAAGTATCGTTCTGAGCTTCTTTGTTTATGTATTTGTCAATATTGGCATGGTCAGCGGGATCTTACCTGTGGTTGGCGTTCCTCTCCCTTTAATCAGTTATGGCGGTACATCAATGGTGACACTGATGGCCGGATTCGGTATTTTGATGTCTATCCATACCCACCGAAAAGCATTTTCGAAGGCAAATTAATTCTAATGAAGTCACTCACTCTTTTTTTAACTATAGGCACACTCGCCTTCCTTGCCGGTTGTAGTAATAATCAACCAAGCGGGCGTTATTCCATCAATGATGATATCGCCCCGAATACGCCACTTTCGGTAGAACATATTGAAGATGCAACACCACAATATGAACCTTACAGTTTAGGTGGGAATCGTGATTACACATTACGAGGTAACAATTATCAAATTATTCATGACACTCAAGGGTTTACCGAAAAAGGACAAGCTTCTTGGTATGGTAAAAAATTTCATGGACATTTAACCTCCAACGGTGAAATTTATGACATGTACTCCATGAGTGCTGCGCATAAAACACTCCCACTGCCTTCTTATGTCAAAGTCACGAACTTAGATAATGGCAAAAGTACCATCGTTCGAGTCAATGACCGCGGCCCCTTCCATGAAGGGCGTATCATTGATTTAAGCTACGCAGCAGCCTATAAATTAGGAGTGTTACAAACCGGAACCGCTAATGTAGAAATTGCCGTTGTCAATACGCAAAAACCCACTTTAGCACCACTAAAGTCTCAGCAAACTCAGTACATTATTCAAGTTGCCGCTTCTCAACATGAGCAAAGAGTGCGAACTTTAGCGGAAGAAATAGGTCAAAGCTTGACGGTGCCAAGTTTTGTGGAGAGTGAAAATCAACACTACCGAATATTTTTAGGCCCGTTTACTGACTATGCCTTGACGCAAGAAACCTTAGAACGAGTAAAATCGCTCGGTTATCAAACCGCCTTTATTCGAAAAAATCTCGCTAAATAGTCACCGTAAAACACGCAGATCATGGCCACTCAGGCCTGATTTGCATGGCGGTTTCTGTTAGGATACTGAACAACTAACCAATCAGTTTTGCATTCACTATGAAAAAAAATACTTTACACATTATTTTAGCGTCTTCCATTGCGCTTTCTGCAACCTCCGTTTTTGCCTCACCGGTCGTTATTCCTGATGCTCCACAAATTGCAGCTAAAGGCTATGTTCTGATGGATTACCATTCAGGAAAAGTACTGGCAGAAAAAGAGATGAATACTAAGTTATCTCCCGCAAGCTTAACCAAAATGATGACCAGTTATGTTATTGGACAAGAGCTGAAGCGAGGCAATATTTCACTGAATGATGATGTTGTGATTAGCCGTAATGCTTGGGCAAAAAACTATCCAGATTCATCCAAAATGTTCATTGAAGTTGGCACAACGGTTAAGGTTAGTGATCTGAACAAAGGGATTATTATCCAATCGGGTAATGATGCTTGTGTCGCTATGGCCGAACACATTGCTGGTTCAGAAGATGCCTTTGTTGATTTAATGAATGCTTGGGCTACCTCACTGAGCATGGGTAACACTCATTTTGCTAATGTTCATGGATTAGATAACGATAACCTCTATTCAACACCTTATGATATGGCGTTATTAGGCCAAGCCCTAATTCGAGACGTGCCTGATGAGTACGCGCTCTATTCCGAGCAGAAATTTACCTACAATGGCATAACTCAGTACAACCGCAACGGTTTGTTGTGGGATAAAAGCATGAATGTTGATGGCATTAAAACGGGTCATACTTCAAATGCAGGATACAGCTTAGTGAGCTCAGCAACGGAAGGAAAAATGCGTTTAATTGCTGTTGTTATGGGCACTAAAGACATCAACGCTCGTAAATCAGAAAGTAAGAAGTTACTGAGTTATGGTTTCCGTTTCTTTGAAACCGTTGCTCCACATAAAGCAGGTGAAACTTTTGTTAACGAAACCATCTGGATGGGTGACAAATCCACGGTATCACTGGGTGTAAACGAAGATACGTATGTCACCCTTCCTCGTGGACAAGCAAAAGATTTAACCGCTAGCTTTGTCCTTGAAAAAGAGCTAAAAGCCCCCATTAATAAAGGTGATGTCGTAGGTACGCTTTACTACCAATTACAAGGTAATGATGTCGCTCAATACCCATTAATGGCATTAGAAGATGTCAAAGAAGGAGGCTTGTTTAGCCGTCTTTGGGACTACATCGTATTATTGTTCAAAGGACTCTTTTAGTTTCGACATGAATGAGGAATGGACGGCGCTTGAGTTAGCTGGCGTCCATTCGTCTTGTTTGGGCAACTTGAGTTCTTTTTTGATTAACGCTACTATTCGCCACCGCTTAATTTGATGCCAAACTTGGAGTCTCCACTATGATGACAATAAACTCTGATGCAAAACTGAAAGATCTGCTAGAGTTCCCTTGCTCCTTTACATATAAAGTAATGGGTCATGCGAAACCTGAGCTACCAGAGCTTGTCTTGGAAGTGATTCAACGCCATGCTCCAGGTGATTACAGCCCTCGAATCAAACCCAGTGGCAAAGGAAATTATCATTCGGTTTCTATCACCATTACCGCCACCTCTATCGAGCAGGTCGAGACACTCTATCAAGAGTTAGGCGATATTGAGATCGTGCGTATGGTACTGTAAAAGATCGCCATCAATTATTTTTAGATAAAATCAATTATTTTTTAAAGCAGCCGTAGGCTGCTTTTTATTTATTTATCAGAAAGTTAAAATAAATGTATAAAAATTGTGGTTAAAAAAGCCCAGCGCATGAGTAGTTCAAATAGCCTAAGACGTTTATAATCGAAAAACTTTATATATCACGAATGGGCAATGACTATGGACACTCAGCTTGTTATCAGACAATTAGGTCGACAAGATTACTTACCTGTTTGGCAAGCGATGCACCATTTCACCAATCAACGAGACGAAACGACCAGTGATGAAATTTGGTTCGTTGAACATAACCCCGTGTTTACTCAAGGCCAAGCAGGAAAACCTGAGCACCTTCTCAATCCTGGTGATATTCCTATTGTACAAAGTGATCGCGGAGGCCAAGTCACCTATCATGGGCCCGGCCAACTCGTGGCATATATCCTTATCAATCTAAGACGCAAAAATCTAGGCGTGCGAGATCTGGTCAGCCATATTGAACAGTTAATCATCGATACACTAAAGGCCTATCATATTCACTCCACTGCTCGACCAGATGCACCTGGAGTTTATGTAGCAGAGAAAAAAATCTGTTCTCTCGGTTTACGTATTCGTCGAGGCTGTTCATTTCATGGTTTGGCCCTTAATGTCAATATGGACCTCTCCCCTTTCCTCCGCATTAATCCTTGTGGTTATCAAGGGATGGAAATGACTCAAGTTTCCGACTTAGGAGGCCCTCATCGCCTTGAAGATGTTGAACAAAAGATGATCCAAGAGCTTGTCCGTTTATTCGGTTATCAACAAGTCGAATTCAGCACAGAAGCACCTTTAACAGGTAAAACAGCATGAGCAAACCAATTCAAATGGAAAAAGGCGTTAAATATCGTGACGCCGATAAAATGGCCTTAATTCCGGTTAAGACAATGCCAACAGAACAGCAAGAAGTCTTACGTAAACCCGCGTGGATGAAGATAAAATTACCCGCTGACAGTCAGCGTATTCAAGATATAAAGGCTGCAATGCGTAAAAATAATCTCCACTCAGTGTGTGAAGAAGCTTCTTGCCCAAACCTCGCAGAATGCTTCAATCACGGCACAGCCACCTTTATGATTCTTGGCGCGATTTGTACTCGTCGTTGCCCCTTCTGCGATGTTGCCCATGGCCGCCCTATCGCACCCGATAGCGAAGAACCCCAAAAACTGGCCCAAACCATCCATGATATGAAACTCAAATATGTGGTAATCACCTCGGTTGATCGTGATGATTTACGTGATGGAGGAGCCCAACATTTTGCCGATTGTAACCGGGAGATCAGAGCACTCAACCCCGGCATTCGAATAGAAACATTAGTGCCCGATTTTCGGGGTCGCATGGATATCGCTTTGGATAAACTCAATGATAACCCACCCGATGTTTTTAACCATAACCTTGAAACCGCACCTCGTTTGTATCGTAAAGCTCGCCCCGGAGCAAACTACAAGTGGTCACTTGAACTGTTGAAACAATTTAAAGAAAGGCACCCTGAAGTCCCCACAAAATCAGGCTTAATGATGGGGCTTGGGGAAACCAAAGAAGAGATCATTGAAGTACTCAAAGACTTGCGCGCACACGGTGTCACCATGTTAACGCTAGGCCAATATCTAGCACCCAGTCGCCACCATTTACCCGTTGAACGCTACGTACCGCCCGAAGAGTTTGATGAGTTAAAAGAAATCGCCCTTGAGCTTGGCTTTACCCATGCTGCTTGCGGGCCATTTGTACGCTCTTCCTACCATGCTGATTTGCAAGCTAAAGGCATGGAAGTTAAATAAATCACCTAATCAGTCAATAGATAAAGTCGCTTCAAAGAAGGAGCGACTTTATTACTCAAACGAACGCTCAGTTTCACTCTTTTTTATTTTTATTAACACTAATCTTTTATTCAAAAATCGTTTATAGCATCATGCTGCTTTACTGGACATGATGCTATAAACGATATATTTCAACAGGTTCATACTCGGCAAAGCCTCGATTCTATCATTGAGTTATTGAGTAAATTTCAGTGATCTCTGTTCAAAGATTCTCTTTTTCTTTCTTATTGAGATTTTACACACCAAATTATTGTGTGGAGAATACCTCCGTTTCTACCTTTCATCGGTTTGGAATACTTAGCGGATGAATGCTCAAAGCTAAACAGCAGATGGACAAGTTTATGACAATCTCTTCTATTTTTAAGCTGAAATACGTACTGCCCATCCTGTTATTGATTTTTTTTGTTCAGGAGAGCGATGCCAGTATGTTTGGATTTTTTAAAAAACTTAATAAGGAAAATAAGGGAACTGTAGAAGTATTCCCAGCCGTATCTGGTCAACTGACTTATAATAATCAGCCCCTCAAAAACGTTAGGGTAAAACGTTCATATAATTATATCGATGTTATGAAAAAAGACAAAGATGATTATACTACCACGGATGAAGATGGTTATTTTTCCTTTCCTGAAATAATAATGAACAATGCGCCCACATACAATTTGGCCGGTGTTATTATAATCTGGCAAGCGATTGTAATTGATGACAGTGACTATCCGGAATTTAGTGATTCTTATTTATGGTATACAAATTCAAGGGGTATAAAACATGTTTATTACTTCAAAGAAATGCTATCACAACTTAATTGTGAGTTAACCAATTCAGAAAGCATGCTTCAAGTTATTCATGCCGGATTTCCAAGTGGCGTTGTATCTTTCAATGTTTATAGCGTTTGCCGTTGGCCAGAGAGAGAAAAAATAGAAAAACAAAAACAGAAAGATCTTGAATTGTATGATGAACTCAAACCAGCCGAACACTATGGTGATTATCTATAAATAAGGAATGTTATAATGGCAACATTAAGCCCTAAACTTGCTTCTGAATTAGCTTTTGGCGTATATGCTATTAGGGAGAGCGGAAATATAAAAAGAGCCGAGTATGGTAGTGTTTCTAAACATATATCGCTTCAAGAACGATTAGTTGGTAAAACGGGAGGCTATATTTTTAATAAGCAAACAGGATTTGCCATATTAGGCCTTGGTAAGGGTGTTTACTCCGGAGACGCTGTGATTGCTATCCGTGGAACAAACACAACATCTGGGCATGATTGGTCTACCAATGCTCAAATCGGCCTTCGTGGAACGGTAAACGGTCAAACAGCCCATGCAGGGTTTATTCGTACTTTTCATTCCCTGCGCCCTCAGTTAGAGAAATTTCTTAACGATTGGCATAAAAGTGTAAAAGGACGCGGAACCGTTCATTGTGTTGGTCATAGTCTAGGTGGCGCATTAGCAACGTTAACCGCCGATTGGATAGCAGGAGGCAAGCTTGCTAGTCAAGTTAACCTTTATACCTTCGGTGCTCCTCGAGTTGGGCTGCAGGGTTTTGCTTTAGCCAATACCCATAGAGTTAACCATATTTACCGCTGCACTCATGGCGCAGATCCAGTGCCAAAAATTCCTTTATGGCCTTTTATGCACTCCCCCTATAAAGGGATTGAATATCGGTTAGACAGTAGTCAAGGAATGAATCAATACGCTCATGGTATGGATCCATTTGCTGGGGCTATCCCCGGTTATTTAGCAAGCGCAAAAAAAGGCCAATGGGGCGATTTGCGCCAAGCCGCCAGCGAATACCTACACCCTGTTCGCTTAGATTACGATAAACGCAATCAAGCCAGCTACAGCGATTACTGGATGCAAAAATTAAGTGCGGCCTTGATTACCCTACTAAAAGATACGAAATATTACTCTGCCATTGCATTACAAGGGGCAATATGTGCGGGAGCAACCTTTTATGACCTTATCGCTCAAACCCTTGAAAAAATTGCAGCAGCGGGAGAGAAGGCAGCGGCGCAAGTCAAAGGATTATTAGGGCATATGCTGGTTTTTGCTGGTTCGGCCGTCACCATAGTGAAAGACCTCACTTATGCTACGATTCGAGCTATTTTCACCAAAATGCTTAACCGATTATACCGAGATGTAAGAGAAGCGCTTAAGTCGACGTTTCGTGACTAGTGGTATAGCAAGAACGACTCGGCAATATCATGTATTTGTGGGGAATCCCGTAAGAGAGATTGTAAAAATTCCCTATAATTTATCACATAGATACGAGATATTACGGCAGCATAACGATATCAAGCGGTCAATGATGCACAAACCGAAAACAGTCAGCATTTTTTCGGCTTTTTTTATTAAACAAGGTTAATAGATCGGTAAAAATGCTTATACTTGGATAGACAGAACATCGCTATCAAGAAAATAAGGATCATTCTAATGAATAAAGTCGGCTTTCTTGCTTTATTAGCCGTAGCAGTGACTGCTGGATGTAGTTCGAATACCCAGCAAGATAATTTTCGTGAAGCCTCTTTTGAGCTATGCAATACCGAAGTCAACATCTATTCAGTCAGTGACGATGGTCGAGTACGCATTGTCTGCGCCGATGGCTCCAAGTTTGCTCTACAAAGTGAACAAACATTAAACACCATGCGAGATATCAACATTGATTATTGTGATGGTGAAGGGTTGGGTAAATTTAGTGAAAGCAACAAATACTATCTTTTCCAATGTAAGTCAGGAACCTTGCTGAGCATTTCGAAATAACACCCGTAAGCTGTCAATCAGATAAGCAAATAAGGCCCGCAAAATGCGGGCCTTATCCTTATTATCCAATCAATGGTTATGCGTAAACAGGTAGGCGTTTACAAATTGCCAATACTTTCTGTTTCGTCGCTTCAATGACGGCTTGATCGTTGATGTTATCTAATACATCACACATCCAGTTAGCCAAATCTTTCGCATCTTGCTCCGTAAAGCCACGACGAGTAATCGCTGGGCTACCAACACGGATACCAGACGTAACAAATGGGCTACGAGGATCGTTGGGTACCGAGTTTTTATTGACGGTAATATTCGCAGCACCTAGCGCAGCATCAGCATCTTTACCGGTAATATCTTTATCGATAAGATCGACCAAAAATAGGTGGTTTTCAGTACCATTGGATACAATTTTATAACCACGAGCTTGGAACTGGCTCACCATTGCTTTTGCATTCTGCACGACTCGTGCTTGATAAGCTTTAAATTCAGGTTCCATGGCTTCTTTGAATGCCACCGCTTTGCCCGCGATAACATGCATCAGAGGGCCACCTTGACCACCAGGGAACACGGCTGAATTCAGTTTTTTATACAACTCTTCACCTGCGTTTGACAAAATCAAACCACCGCGAGGGCCGGCCAAAGTTTTGTGCGTCGTAGTTGTCACTACATGTGCATGGGGTACTGGAGTCGGATAAACACCAGCGGCAACCAAACCTGCAACGTGAGCCATATCAACAAATAGATACGCATCGATCTTATCAGCAATTTCACGCATCCGTTTCCAATCAACGATTTGTGAGTATGCAGAAAAACCACCGATGATCATTTTAGGCTTATGCTCAAGCGCAAGAGCTTCCATTTCGTCATAATTAATCTGGCCACTCTCATCAATACCATAAGGAATGATGTTGTAAAGCTTGCCAGAAAAGTTAACCGGAGAACCGTGCGTTAAATGACCACCATGTGCTAGGCTCATCCCCAGAACCGTGTCGCCTGGGTTTAGTAGTGCCATATAAACGGCACTGTTTGCCTGAGATCCAGAGTGCGGTTGTACGTTTGCATATTCACAGCCAAACAACTGACAAGCTCGGTCTATCGCTAATGCTTCTGCTTTATCAACGTATTCACAGCCACCATAATAGCGTTTACCAGGGTAACCTTCTGCATATTTGTTGGTTAATTGAGAACCTTGCGCTTCCATAACCCGTGGGCTAGTGTAGTTTTCTGAAGCAATAAGCTCGATGTGTTCTTCTTGGCGAAGTGTTTCTTCTTGGATTGCTGCGAATAGCTCCGCATCGTAATCAGCGATATTCATATCACGCTTAAGCATCTGTATCTCCTGACTCAGATTTATCTGAAATTAGCTAAAAACCACACAATGACCCAACGCAAACGTTTTCGTCACCCTAATGGCGCGCATTCTACCTAATTTGTTCTTTAGCATAAAGCCCAAATTACACAAAATATCATGCAGTTTTTTCATAATGGTTGGCAAGTTTTTTCATCTTCACAACTTAGAAAAAGAAAAGCGCTTATCGATGTGTCAATTTTACGCTTTACACTCTGTAAAGCGCCAGTGACATAGGTGTACCTTAATTTTGTAAAGCTTGCTACCGAAAATAATGAGTTTTCATTAGTATACCCAATAAGTTGCCTGAATTGATTCATTTAGGCGGTTATCGTATTTTCACCAGTCAGCATTTGTTGATTCATCCTTTTTGGCGTATCGCCACACGACTCAACGTCGCCACAAGCTAGTGCATGAACCCTCACATAAAAAAGGGGGTAGACATAACCAGCAGCGATATTTATATGAAGTCAGTAAGATAAGTAGTGTATTAATAACAATGGAAAAACATACTCATAAAGAAGATATTATCGCCATGCTCACGGGCACCTTTTTAGTTGCTCAGGGCGTTTTTTTTCTTCAAGCTGGCCAACTGATTACGGGGGGAACTACCGGGCTTGCTTTACTTTTGACCCATTTTTTACCTTGGTCATTCGGCTGGCTCTACTTTATTGCTAATAGTCCATTTTATCTGTTGGCTTGGCAGCGTTTTGGACACCGCTTTGCTTTTAATAGCATTATGTCAGGTGCGCTGGTGTCCATTTTTACCGATCACTTATCACTGTTTATCTCACTTAATACCGTCAATTCCTTCTATTGTGCTTTAGCTGGTGGATTATTGATGGGGCTGGGAATGCTGATCCTATTTCGTCATCGTTCAAGTTTGGGAGGGTTTAATGTGCTTTGTCTGTATATTCAAGATCGATTTGCCATTTCGGTTGGTAAAACACAAATGGCGATTGATGGCATCATCTTAGTTGCCTCATTGTTACTGGTTTCTCCTGTCACAATCCTACTGTCCGTTTTTGGCGCATTTATCTTAAATATAGTATTAACTATGAACCATAAACCAACTCGCTATAAAGTAACCTATCAACCTTGAGCTTTAAAATCCTTACAGCTAAACAGAATGAAGCCCACAATGAATTATGGGCTTCATTCTTTTCGTCCATTTGTTAATGGCTGACTCTTCCTTTTACGTCATGGCTCAGTGCTTTATTGAGCTCAGCTTCTACATGACCTGGGGAGCGAGTTGCTTGAGACAATAAGCGATACATTGCCGGCACCACAAATAAGGTGACGAATGAAGCGAACCCCATACCAAAGAAAATGACCGTTCCTACCGACACTCGGCTTTCATAGCCCGCACCGGTAGAAAGAATCAATGGAATAGAACCAGCTAAGGTCGTAAATGCCGTCATTAAAATGGGCCTTAACCGGCGCGCGGACGCATCAACAATCGCCTGTTCAAACTCATAGCCACGATCCCGCAATTGGTTGGCGAACTCAACAATTAAAATGCCATTTTTGGTCACCATACCTATCAGCATGATCATGCCGATCTGACTATAGATATTCATGCCCTGATCCATCACAAGCAGACCGAGAAAACCGCCAAATACCCCCATTGGAACAGTAAACATAACCACCAATGGGTTGATAAAGCTTTCAAACTGAGCAGCTAAAACCAGATATGCCACCAAAAGAGCCAATGCAAAAACAACCGCAACACTGGACTGATTCTCTTTGAAGTCTTTCGACTCCCCAGAGTAACTCACCGTAATATCGCTAGGTAACATTTCTATTGCTTTTTGATCTAAAAAGTCCAACGCTTGCCCCAAAGTGTATCCTTCAACTAAGTTCGCAGTGATGGTGATCGACTTTTGCTTGTTGTAGTGAGAAAGGCGAATGGGGGAAGCAATTTCTTCAATATGCGTGATCGTATCGAGTGTGACCAATTCTCCCGATGAAGTTCTCATGTAGATTTGGCTAAGATCGGCCACATTATTAAAGCTATTTTCATCACCACGTAAGTAGACATCATATTCTTCGCCCCGCTCAACGAATGTGGTAACTTTTTTCCCACCCAACATGACTTCCAATGTGTCCGATAATTCTTGAACACTGATCCCCAATTCTGCAGCCCTCTGCCGATCAACTGACACCACCAATTCGGGCGTTTTTTCTGAATAGTTGGTATCAACACCAGTCATCATGGCTGAGTTCATCGCCTCTTGTTGCAAAATCTCGCTCCATGTTTGCAACTCAGCATAATCGGCCCCACCCAATACAAATTGAACAGGTTCGTTAGAGCCACCACCAAATCCTGGCATAAAAGGAAACACGCGCACATCAGGAATACCAGCTAATGCTTGACGCACTTGCCCCAGAGCTTGTTGCGCTGTCACCGCTCGCTCATTCCAATCATCTAGAATCATGATAACAAAGCCAGTTTGATCCCCTGCATTACCACCAAAGGCTGGAGATTGAATACTGAATGACTTCAAGAACCCTTGCCCTAATAGTGGTAATAAACGCGACTCAACCAAATCCATGTTCGCTGCCATTCGGTTATAACTGGTTGCATCCGCACCGCGGACAAAAGCCAGAATAACGCCTCGGTCCTCTGAAGGAGTTAGCTGCGCGGGAACAAGACTATTTAAAGAATAACTGCCTCCAATACAGGCAAGGATCACCACAGGTGCAATCCACTTCCAACGCAGCGCTCCTCTAAGAGCAAAACGGTAACCAGACTCTAACCGATTAAATAAACGATCCACCAATGAAGTAAAACGAGTGGGCTGAGTATTACTTTTTAAAATTTTACTGCCTAATACCGGGGTGAGTGTTAATGCGATTAATGATGAAAAAATCACCGCCATCGATAACAAAACGGAAAACTCTGTAAACAATAGCCCCACCATTCCATCCATAAATGAAATGGGCAAGAAGACCATCACCAACACTAACGTAGTAGCAATCACAGCAAAACCCACTTCTCGAGTACCTTTATAGGCCGCCAGTAGCGGTTTTTCACCTTGCTCAATATGGTGATAGATGTTTTCCATCACCACGATTGCATCATCAACCACTAAACCAATCGACAAAATTAGCGCCATTAAAGTGATAAGGTTGATGGAAAAACCAAAATAATAGGCAGCAATAAAGGATGAAATCAGAGATACTGGTACGGTAACAGCGGGAATCAAGGTTGCCCTAGCCTGTCCAATAAAAATGTACAGTACCAATACAACTAACCCACCAGTGATAAATAAGGTGCTGTAAACTTCATCAATAGAGCGTTCAATAAAAACGGTGGAGTCATAGTCAATCGCCAGCCGAGTTCCATCCGGTAAAAATTGCTGGATGCGATCAACTTCTTGATGGACGCGCTGAGCGACTTCAAGCGGGTTAGCATCTGACTGCGGTACGATCCCCATACTCACGTTCACCACGCCATCACTTTTAAAGGTGGAGTTTTCGTTTTCAGCACCAATAAAGACATCCGCAACATCTTGTAAATAAATGGGGGAACGATCGCTGGCTTGCTTTATCACTAAATATTGAAAATCTTCCGGTGTTTGATAACTTCTCGCGGTACGAACCGACATCACCGTTGAATCATTCCGAACCTCCCCACCGGGGCTTTCTATATTTTCACGCCGTAATGCACTGGAAATATCGGTTGTTGTGATGCCTCGTCCTGCCATTTGCTCGGGCTTAAGGCGTACATACATCACTTTATACAAGCCTCCAGAAACATCCACCGAGCTAACGCCACTGATCAAACTAAAACGGTCAACCAAGACTCGATCGATATAATCCGTTAACTGAGTTCGATCCATCGAGGAAGAGCTTAAATTGATATAGACTGAAGCTTGACCTGAGCCATTATTTTTAAACACCAGTGGATCATCCGCTTCTTCCGGCAAAGAGCGTTGCGCTCTGGCAACTGCATCACGAATATCACTGACCCCAGTATTTAAATCGTAACCTAAATCAAAAGTTACCGTAATACGTGACATCCCATTACGCGTCACAGAGCTAATTTCATCAATACCGCTAATTCCGGCCAGTTGATCTTCCAGTATCGAGGTAATTTGGCTTTCAATAATGGTTGCAGAAGCACCCGAATATCGAGTTGATATTGAAACCACTGGGTTTTCAATATCCGGCATTTCTCGAACGGCCAGTTTAGAGAAAGAAACAAAACCAAACACACACAACAGTAGACTCAAAACAACAGCGGCAACAGGGCGTTTAACAGAAAGGTCAGATAACAACATTACTGCTCACCTCTAACGATAGGATACCCCTCTGGGGTGACTTCCATCACCGATAACCCATCCCGCATATTAACAATCCCTTGGACAACAATACGCTGCCCAATCGACAAACCTTTTTCTATTACCACTTGATTTTCGATCCGTGCCCCTAGAAAAACTTCGGTTCGGGTTACCCTTTGATCATCCCCAAGAACGTAAACATAACGTTTCGTGCCTGAATACTCTAAGGCTTGCACTGGAATAATTGGCGCACTGATGGCAGGGAAATGTATCCGGGCAGAAAGCAGCATTCCCGGTTTTAGTTTTCCATCTTTATTATCAAAATGAATTCGAACAGGCAGGTTCAGTGTTTCTTGATTGATTCGTGAGTTCATCGCAACCAAAGTGCCATTAAAGGTTTGCTCAGGCCAAGCTGGGGTTTGACCAAATACGGTCATGCCCAGCGATAAACTGGACAAATAACGTTCAGGAATTGCCAAATCTAGGCGCATGAGCGATAAATTGTCTAAGGTCATCAATTCACTACCAACATTAACCAATTGGCCTTGGCTAAAATCAATAAACCCAATAGTGCCATCAAAAGGTGCAACAAGATGTAAATCCGCCAATTGTGCTTTGGCGGCATCGAATCGAGCTTGAGCAATATCAACACTGGCTTTTTGCGCATCCAACTCCGTTTGCGTAATGGCATTACGCTTAACCAAGCGTTCAAATTCTGCTAGCTTACGTTGTTCATCGGCCAAATAAGCCTGAGCTTCTGTCACTGCCGCTTGCGCTTTATTGTCATTTAACTTGACCAATAACTGGCCTTTTTTAACCGTTTGGTTCGTTTTTACGGCAATAAGTTCTACTTTTCCCGACACTTCAGAAGCAATATTGACCGATTGTTCAGCCTGAAGTTTGCCAACTAAAGATAAGCTTTGTGATACTTGGTGAGTTTGTACGGCTTCAATCACAACAGGGACGGCTTTGACCTCATTTGAAGCCAAAGTAGAAAAAGCCCACACAGCCGTGAATACACATAGAGAACGAACAAGAAATGGTGTTTTTTTCATAGTTAAAGTCAAACGATAAGAAACTCTGCCTATTGTAACCTGTTATCTTCTCAATAAACGTCAAGTAACGTAAAGATCACAGAGAAAATCGTACTCAGCGCCGTAGCTTAGCAGCATCATACGACAATACCTGACAACTTCTGCCCAAAAAGCCAGCATTCAGATCAAAATAACAAAAAAAGGGTTTACAGTAAGAGCGAGTTTGATAATATGCGCTCCGCAGCTAATTGATGTGTTGGGAAAACATTGATTAACTTACGAAGTCATCATTGATTCTTCGTTAAACCTCTTGGAGGGGTTCCCGAGTGGCTAAAGGGAGCAGACTGTAAATCTGCCGGCTCCGCCTTCGATGGTTCGAATCCGTC